>NZ_JADOUW010000002.1:0-1232302 GCF_015752175.1 Pedobacter sp. CAN_A7
TTTAGCTCTTCAAATCAACCTTCTCTCTATCCTTTTCCCTGTTTCCCTTCCTCCGAAGCGGGATGCAAAAGTAGGAAAATAATCTATCCCTGCAAAACAATTGTAGCTTATATTTGTATAGACTAGCTAAGTCGCTCTGTTACTGATAAAAGAATTACGGTTTTACATTCTTATAACTGCCTATCGTAGATGAATAAAGTAAATCACTACCAGGTGATAGCCAACCTTTATATATAACTGTATTAATAAGTAAAAAATAATAGGCAATTGACTTACTTATAATAACGTATACCTTTATAATATACTGGCCTTCTACAACAGGCTTGTCAATAACCCATACTATATATAAATCAACACATTTATATCCCATAAGGATTTTTATATGCTTTTTAGAAAAGCCAGGTTAAAGAGACATTAAACACGCATATCTTACGGGAGTTGCCGGATGAAAAGTGTGCAAAAGGTGTCTCTAACAAGTCGCGGATCCGCACTATAGAGAAACCTGATCCTAATTTTTAAACAAAAAAAAGAGCGGCCAATCCTGGAACGCTCATTTTTAACTAACTTATTATTCATAAAAAAACTGGCTGTTGGGGAAGGAGTCGAACCTTCAAGGGGAAGTTAGCCGCAGTTCAAAATTAATTTGTGGTCAACCCATAAACTGTGTTTATCCCATGATCCCCACCACCGAGACAAGAAGGTGTGTCTGCCAATTTCACCACCCAACATTAAATAAAGAACTCACTCTTTAGCTGTAGGGGAAGGAGTCGAACCTTCAAGGAGTAGTTAGCCCTTACGGGTTTTCTATAATCTCCACCACCGAGACAAGGAGGTGCGTCTGCCAGTTCCACCACCCTACATTGTTAAGCTACGTTAAAGAACTTACTTTTTTTCCGTTTGCTTGATACAAATGTAATCGAAACTCCAATACGTTGCAAATATATTAAACAATTAATTTTATTATTAGTAATTTTATAATTAAATTAGCAATTCATTATTATATATTCAAATCATGATTAAAAAAGAAACCCAAAATTCAGAAATTGATAACCTGGATATTGACATCTTAAAGCAACTGATGGTGGATGCCACAAAGCCCTATACCGAAATTGCAAAAGACCTGATCGTTTCAGGAGGCACTATTCACGTTAGGATGAAGAAATTGCAGGAAATGGGTATCATCAAAGGTTCGCATTTAATCATCGACCCACAGAAAGCCGGTTATGACATTTGCGCTTTCCTGGGTATCTACCTGGAAAAAGGGATACAGTATAAGGATGCCGTTGCCCAATTGAGTAAAATAAAGGAAGTTGTAGAGTTACATTATACCACAGGATCGTATAGCATGTTTGCTAAAATCATCTGTAGAGACACTAGTCACCTGCGTCATGTATTAAATGAAGAGATCCAGGCAGTGCCAGGTATACAACGCACAGAAACGCTGATCTCTCTTGAAGAAAGCATAAAACGGCAGATAGAATTATAATTCCACCTGCCGTTCTGTGCCAGACCCTATAAATGGGTTATTTGAATTTATTTTTTAATGCTTCCAGCTTTAATTGCAAATCACCTTCTGCATTTGCTTTAGCACGTTCAGGTTTTGCAGGAGGGCGCGAAGATTTGGCTAAAGGCTTTACCGAAGGTGCAGCTTTAGCCGCAGGTTTATTAAATGACTGCTTGGATGGCTGCGCTGACTTTGCCCTTGGCTCTGTTTTTCCAGTTTTCATCGATAAGGAAATACGCTTGCGGGCAACATCCACTTCCATCACGGTAACCTCAACCTTTTGATGTACTTTAACCACATCATTGGGGTTAGCCACAAATTTATCCGCTAGCTGGCTGGTATGTACCAGACCGTCCTGATGAACACCAATATCTACAAAAGCACCAAAATTGGTAATATTGGTTACAATTCCAGGTAGTTTCATGCCTAGTTTCAAATCTGCAATTTCATTTACCCCATCTGTAAAGCTAAAGACTTCAAACTGCTCCCGTGGATCGCGACCTGGTTTAGCCAATTCCTGCATAATATCTGTAAGCGTAGGTAAACCCACCTGCTCGCTTACATATTGCTGTAATTTAATTTGTTTCTGTTTTTCTACATCTTTAATTAACTCGGCCAGGCTACATCCAAGATCTTCCGCCATTTTGTTGATTAAAGGATAACGTTCCGGGTGCACCCCACTCGCATCTAATACATGTGCAGCATCGCGAATGCGGAGGAAACCAGCCGCCTGTTCAAAAGCTTTATCTCCTAAACGAGGTACCTTCTTCAAACTCTCCCTGTTTTTGAAAGCTCCATTGGTATTTCTATAGGTCACAATGTTTTGCGCCAGTTGCGGACCCAGGCCAGAAACATAGGCTAATACCTCTTTTGAGGCAGTATTTAATTCTACACCTACCGCATTTACACAACTCATCACGGTGTCATCCAACGATTGCTGTAATTTATTTTGATCAACATCATGCTGGTACTGCCCTACCCCAATGGATTTAGGGTCAATTTTTACCAGTTCCGCTAAAGGATCCATTAAACGGCGTCCGATAGATACAGCACCCCTTACGGTAATGTCATGATCAGGAAACTCTTCACGCGCCACATCAGAGGCAGAATAAATGGAAGCCCCATTTTCATTCACCATCACGATGGTTACTTCTGGAATGGATAAACCACGAATAAAAAGTTCTGTTTCCCTGCCGGCCGTACCATTGCCAATGGCAATCGCTTCTACCTGATGGGCTTCACAAAGTTTCTGAATGATTTCGCTGGCTTTTTTTACATTTCCTTGTCCGGTATGAGGGTAAATGGTCGTGTTTTCTAAAAGTTTACCTTGTTTATCCAGGCATACCACTTTACAGCCGGTACGGAAACCCGGGTCAATGGCCATCACATTTTTTTGTCCCATTGGAGCAGCCAGTAGCAACTGGCGGGCATTTTCTGCAAACACACGAATGGCCTCTTCATCGGCTTTTTCCTTTGCCAATACCCGCAGCTCGTTAGACATGGATGGTGCAAGCAAACGTTTATACCCATCCTGTATGGCCAGTTGCACTTGTTTACCTTGTGCGTTCTGCTTTTTAATAAACTGCTTTTCGAGTAAAACCAGTGCCGCTTCTTCAGGAGGCAAGACTTCTAATTTTAATATCGATTCATTTTCTGCACGTCGCATGGCTAAAACGCGGTGCGATGGTGTCGATTTTACAGGCTCTTCCCAGTTGAAATAATCTTTATACTTGATGCCTTCATCTTCTTTACCTGCAACCACCGCTGCCTTAAAGCTGGCTTGTTGCTGGAAATACTTCCGCATGGCAGTTCTGGTTTCCGCATTTTCATTTACCATTTCGGCAATAATATCACGTGCGCCTGCCAGCGCCTCAGTTGCTGAAGCTACACCAAGCTCCGTATTCAGGTATTTAGCAGCTTCCGTTTCCGGATCGGCATTGCCCTGATCTAAAATAGTTAAGGCCAAAGGCTCCAAACCTTTTTTCCTGGCTTCGGAAGCCCTGGTTTTACGTTTCGGTTTATAAGGAAGGTAAATATCCTCGATGGCCTGGATGGTCACCGCAGCATTAATTTGAGCTTCGAGTTCAGGTGTTAATTTAGACAAGGCCGTTAAAGCCTTTAAAATAGCCTCACGTCTTTTGTCCAAATCACGTAATTGCTGGAAACGATCACGGATCGCAGCGACCTGCACTTCATCTAAACTTCCGGTCACTTCCTTGCGGTAGCGGGAAATAAAAGGAACTGTAGCCCCCTCGTCTAATAATCCGATGGTAGCTAAAACCTGTTTCTCGGTAGTCCCTAGTTCCAGGGCAATGGTTTTTGAGTGTTGACTCATATTGATATCTTTTAAAATAAAAAAATCCCGAACGACAGTAGCCTTCGGGATTCATATTTCAGTTTATGACAATAACTATTTTGCTACGTACATTACTTCTTTAACAGCTTTCACTACACGTTCTGCATTTGGCAAACTCGCTGCAATTAGCGTTGGTGCATATGGAAGCGGCACATCGGCACAAGTAATACGCAATACCGGCGCATCAAGGTGATCGAAAGCATTTTTCTGTACATTGAAAGCAATCTCTGAAGAAATAGAAGCCAATGGCCATGCTTCTTCAACAATGACTAAACGGTTGGTTTTCTTTACCGACTCGATGATGGTTGCATAATCGATAGGACGAACCGTACGTAAATCGATAACTTCCACATTAATTCCTTCTTTTGTTAATTCTTCAACAGCAGGATTAACGACACGGGTTAACATTTTACCAAAAGTAACGATGGTTACATCAGTACCTTCTTTAGTAATTCTAGCTTTTCCAAGAGGGATGTAATATTCTTCTTCAGGAACTTCACCTTTATCACCGTACATTACCTCAGATTCCATGAAAATAACTGGATCCGGATCAATGATTGATTGTTTTAATAAACCTTTAGCCTCATAAGGCGTAGAAGGAACCACTACTTTTAAACCAGGACAGTTAGCGTACCAGTTTTCAAAGTTTTGGGAGTGTTGTGCACCTAATTGTCCGGCGTTACCAGTTGGGCCACGGAAAACAATAGGAATAGAAAATTGTCCACCACTCATAGACAACATTTTTGCTGCACCGTTAATTATCTGATCAATAGCAACTAAAGAGAAGTTAAAGGTCATAAATTCTACGATTGGAATTAATCCGTTCATTGCAGCACCGATACCGATACCAGTAAAACCAAGCTCAGCAATAGGGGTATCAATAATGCGTTTGTCGCCAAACTCATCCAACATTCCCTGACTAACCTTGTAAGCACCGTTATATTGGGCAACTTCTTCACCCATTAAAAATACGTTTTCATTTTTACGCATTTCTTCACTTAAGGCTTCACGCAGGGCTTCTCTAAATTGAATCTCTCTCATTGTATATTCAAATGTTAACTGTGGCAAATATAAGTATTGTAATCTAATTAAAAAGTAGTGTTTTAATTACATACCACATAAAGTAACATATGGGGAGTAAGTGAAGCTACTTTCCACTGTAGTGGCCTTGAAGGGCACATTTTGGTCATATAACTGCGACAGTTTAAGGCGAAGCAGCTGTAAAAACTCCTGTTTTACCTGGTGTAGGTGCATGCCGGTCAGCTTAGTTTTCTCCTTACCTTCCATAAACAGGGCACCATCTTTACGCATGTTACGCACGCTGTATATATTGGGTTCTACCCAATCTTTAGCATTGGCGGTTTCATAAACATGGGTATAAAAGAGCGTTTGTACCAGGGCTTTATTTTGTTTTTTACCATCGGTATCAAAAACATCATCAAGACAGCTGTAACGCAAATCATCACTACCCGTTTTATAATCGACAATGCGAATGACCCCGCCTTTCTGGTCAATCCTATCAATAATGCCATGCAGGTAAATGGTTTTCTCTACGCCATTTACCGTAAATTTAAAAGGAATATGGTCTTTCTGCTCTAAAGCAAGAATTTCAAAAGGAGCATGGGCCTCATCATAATCTAAAATAATACCTGCATATTCCTGTACAATGGCCAATACCACTTTCTGCATGCCGTTATGGGCCAGCGCATGGTGCTGGTCTTTAAACACCACTTGCGCAAAAGCACGTTCAGCTAAAGTATCGAGGGTTTTACGGTGCGTTGCAATCCGGTCCTTCGTCATCTCCGGATCCACTTTCCGCAGCTCCTGGTAAAAGGTTTCCAGCACCCAGTGCAACATCAAACCGATGATATTGGCTTCCACATTTTCGATCACCTCTTTAGGCTCTTCAATTTTGGCCACATAGCGGTAAAAGAACTGGAGGGGGCAGTTGATATAGGTAGTGATGGCTGACGCCGAAAGCCGTGCCTCCCCACTAAGGTATTTATTGAGCAGGCTCATCACCTGTTCGTCTTTAACAATCTCTACGGTCACTTTACTTTCAGTCGATATATTCTGCTGGTGCTCCAGGTAGTTAAACTGGTAACCACTTTCATATTCCAGCTGCCTTAAAAAGCGACTAGGTTCGCCGGTATTGGTATCATCGGCCTGTGCGTTATACACCAAACTGATTTTTTCGGCACGTTGAAGCAGGCGGTAAAACATATAGGCCGAAATGGCATCCTGGTTTTCCAACACCGGTAAACCATGTGCTCTGCGGATGCTATCGGGAATAAAACTTGGCGAAATACTCACCTGTGGCAAGATCCCTTCATTTACCCCTAAAATATAAACGGTCTCAAAATCAAGGTTCCTGCTTTCCAGTAAACCCATCACTTGTACACCTTGCAAAGGCTCGCCAGACAAAGGCACCGCAATTCCCTGCACAGCCCGCTGAATTAAAGACAATACAAACGTCAATTCTTTATTGACGGCACCACTTTGAAGGTGATCTTCTAATGCATCATGCAGCTGGTTCAGCTCTTTGATCACGGCCACAAATAAATCTGTTTCAGTCTGTTTAAGTGTTTTTTCTGCCAATTGCTGCTCCAGTACATATTTTAATACACGCTGTAAGGCATTTATAGCTTCACCGGCATCAGTTACTTTGGCAAAAAACAGTTCAAATAATTTCTTTTGTCCCTGCAGGCGCGAAAGTGGCACTTCTACCAGTTGCTCCTCTACCAGCTTTTGCTGTATTTTATCGCGGGTCTTTTCTCCGATGCCTGTGAGGGGATGAGAAAGGAAAGCTTCCACTTCTTTAAAACTAACGGTTTCTTTCTCTCCTTCGCTAAGCTGCGCCTGCACGGATAACCATAAATCCGATAGGCCAAAAATAGAACTGGCCACCAGTGGATAACCCATGGTGACGTTGAGGTCTATAGGAAAAGTGGTTCCCCCATCCTGATATTGAGTGGGGATGGTTTGCAAAACCGGCAACAGCAAACTCTCGTCGGCAAGGATAATGGCCATTTTACCGGGTTCATCAGCCGCACTCAACTGTGGATAATCGGCAGCCAATGCAGACTCCAGAATCTTGGCTTGCGCTGTTTGCCCCTGTGTCTGGTACACATCAATAGTTTTAACAGCGCTTTTGATCAGCGGCCTGCTGGCACCCAAAGCATTTATTAAACCCGTTTTCTCAAGGTTTTTACGTAAGAACAAACCTGCTTCCTGGGTTTTATCGTCTATATAATAAGTATCAGTATCAAAATAGAATAAGGCCTTATCTTCTTCCTGCCAACGTTTAAATACCCTGGCTTCGGCCTGAGTTAAAGCATTAAAACCTACAAACACCAATTTACCTTGTGCAAAAGCATTCGTAAAATCAGGTTGTGAGGCCGTTCCTTCTGCCAGCTGGCGATACACCTGCCCCATGGTAATCATCCCCTTTTCTTGCAAGGCGGCATGGTAACGATAGTAAAGGGTGGGCATACGGCGCCACATTTTGATAAACTGTTCCTGCTGTTTCTTTTGCTGCCCCTCGTTATACGATTTCCAGAAATCTTTTAAAAACTGCTGCTGCTCATCGGTCAGGTAGTCGAACTGGAAATCGATCTCTGCGATGTCTTTCAACTCCTGAAACAACTTTTCTGCGTTCACCAAGTCGTTATCAATTTGCGAGAAGTCGCCTAATATAATTCTGGCAATGGGATAAAACTGATGTAGTGCCATCCCGGAACCACCCTCTTCTAGCAGCAATTTATTGTATTGCTGGAACAAGGTAAAGAACTGGGTATAGGGATCGGCAATCTTTAAATTGGTAGAACGGCCAAAAAACTCCTGGATGGTAAAAAAGGAAGGGCTCCAAAAAGGTTTCTGGATAATGTTGGCCAGGTGACTTTGCAAATAGGCGGCTGGTCTTTTATTGTTAAATATAATGGCCGACTGTTGTAATTGACCGTCAAACCGCGTCACTAAATCTTCAGCTACTTCTTTTAAAAATGGTTTCATATAGGGTATAGATAGCGTATTGCGGATTAAACTGCTTTTAATTTACCGGTTACGGCATAAAACAAATAGGGGGTGACCTGCGGATAGCCCATGGCCAGCAACAGACTTTTGTAATGGTCTACCTGCTCCATATGTTTATCGCTTTCCTCCAAAGTAAACTTATAGTCGATGATGATCACCCCCTCTTCCTTCACCAATACCTTATCCGGGCGATAACTTTTGCCCTTAGTATCAATAATGGTTTGTTCGATTAAACTGTATTTGGTATCGCGCAACACATTTTGCAAGTCTTCGTTTTCCAATACCGCCAATGCGCGTTTTTTTAAGGCTGCAATTTCATCCTGTTGGAATAAACCTTCAGCCTGCATATCGCTTAATACCTGGTCAACTTCTTCCTTATAGGTAGCCCTGGCCAGAACTTCGTGCAAAATACTACCCGTACGGCCAGCATCGGGACCAATCAGCAATTCCAGGTTCTGACGTTTTAAACCTGCATCAAATATTTTAGTGAGGCGGTTAGACACCGGATATTCCTGCAATTCGATAATACGCTCTTGTTCTGCTGTCGATTCTTTTGTTAACACCGGTTCATCTAACACATACTCTTCCTCATGACTGATCTGTTCGCCAAGCGACCTGATCAGCAGATCACCGATATTGGTCATGGAGTCAGCCTTTTTCCAGGGTGCACTGATATATAGGTATTCTTTAGAACGGGTGGTGGCCACATATAACATGTTCAAGGCATCCATATTATTATACAGGAGCTCTTCGAAATACGACTTCGCTACGGTAGAGTTGCCAAGTTCTTTATTGTATTTTAAAGGAATGCTGTTTAAATGGTGATAAGGTGTGCCTGCTGCAGGTACCCAGAATATACTGTTTGTTTTACCATTGATGTCCCAATTGCAAAAGGGTACCATAACCGCTTTAAAGGCAAGGCCCTTTGATTTATGAATGGTCACCACTTGCACGGCATCGGCACTGTCTGATGAAGGCAAGGTTTTTTTAACGCCTTCTTCTTCCCAGTAACGTAAGAAAGCCGTAATCCCCTTCTCCCCCTGACGGGCGAAGTTACCGGCAAAGTCGCGCAAAGCAAACAGATAAGGCAAATGTGCTTTCATGACGTTCAAGCCATAAGCTTCCATAATTTTCTCGAGCAGCTCAGGCAGGGGCTGTTGCATCCAGTGCTGCCAGTTAAGGCATAAATCAGGAGGCAACACTGCAGTCAGCTGCGAAAGCTTTTTAAACTTTAAGCCGAAATAATGATGGGTGGCTACTTCCCTTTGTTGTAAGCGGTTATATAAGCTTATGGCATTGGCTTTATATAAAGCGGTATTTTCAGGCAAGCCAGCCAGCACCTGCATGGTATTTAAAATTAACTTCACCGCACTGTTATTGGCAATAAGCAAGGCTTCGCCAGAAATCACGTTGATGCCATTTTCTAACAGGGATTTCACCGCAGCAATGGCCTCCGAGTTTTTACGAACCAAGACACAAATGTCTTTACGTTTGTATTTTTTCACCTCCAGCAACCAGGTAATTTCTTCCATCATCTTCTGAATGGCCAGTTCGGTAAAAGTCAGCTTGCTCTCCCCCTCTTCATTTTTAAGCACCAGGCATTTAATCGTTCCACCTTTTAATGTTTTAGGTGTTGACTTTTGTGTGGCACCGCTATATACATCATTAATAATATGGTCAAAACCTTGGTCCGTCCACCAACCCTGAATATCATTGCTGGTTTCCTGGGCCGCTATGGTTTGGTTTAACTGCATTTGCAGCAAGGCTGGCAATTCTTTATATAAGTTATTGTTAAAATCTATAATGTTTTCGGTACTGCGATAGTTTTCTTCCAGGCTGTCGTCCATAATATGGTGTGCACCCAAATCAGTTTTCGCCTGCTGGTGCAGGATGTTCCAATCGCCGTTACGCCAGCGGTAGATCGACTGTTTGGTATCGCCTACAATTAAATGATCAATCAGCTGCTCACTTGGTGCCGCCATGGCATTACTGAGTAAGGACTTGAAACTACCCCACTGGTTGGCCGAGGTATCCTGAAATTCATCAAACAGAAAGTTCTTGTAAAAACTCCCCATTTTTTCCCAAATAAAGGAAGGGTTATCATCGGCGTCATCGGTAATGCCTTTAAGAATGTTCTGTGCGTCGCTAATTAGCAAATTCGGACTCTCCTCACGGTAGCTTTTTAGCAGGGCGGCCATTTCCTGCATAAGGCGTAAGTAATAAAGGTTTTTGTTAAACCCTTGCGCCAACACATATGCTGCAAGACCATCCTGATAAAAAGTGATCAGATCTTTTAATACCGGATTTAGCTCCTCATACAGGGTACTGCTTTTCCCTTTCTGCAGCCACTCTTCAGGTTCATCAATTAACTTCCCAAATTTAGGAATGACTGAGAAGTCGCCATTAACCACTTTTTGCAGGTTATTTAATGGTGATCGTGATTTCCCTTTTAAAATTGCCGGATCAATATCAAGAACCTGGTAAATCTCCCAGGCATCTTTTGCTTGCTGCAATAAGGTACTTTCAAATAAATCAATTTGCTGGCGGGTAAGTACTTTGTAATCATTGAATAAATCATCGAGGTTAACTGACTGACTTAAAGTTTCCATGGCCATTTCAAAGGGCTGATAGCGTTCCTTAAAAATCTCACTTGTTAATTCAAGCAACTCCCTACGGTAGTTCCAGCTTACATTATTTTGTATGCGGTCTTTTGCCAGGTTAATGATCCATTGTAACAACTGTGGCTGATCGTCCAAAGCCTTGTCCAGTTTATCGGCAAGCTCATTTTTAACTTTGTCGTAATTCATTTCCAGGCCGTATCCTGCATCTAAACCCAATTCGAAAGCGAAACCCCGGATTACCTTTTGCACGAAACCATCAATGGTACTTACTGAAAAGCGACTGTAATCATGTAAAATTTTACGATAGATCACATCAGCCTGTTGTTTGAGTTGTTGGGCGTTTAGTTGAGGGTGTGCCTGCAGCACCAGCTTCCTATAGTCGTTGATTTTATTGCTTTCATCTCCAGTAGCTAAACCCCTTAACACTTCCAGTATTCTGGTTTTCATTTCTTCGGTAGCCTTATTGGTAAAGGTAACCGCCAGAATTTCCCGGTATTTGGTTTCGCCACTAAACAGCAGGATCAAATAATGTACGGTTAAACTGAAGGTTTTTCCGGAGCCAGCAGAAGCTTGAAGTATTTTTAAAGGTTTTAGCATGAGCGTCAAGTTAACAGGATAAATATCCAACTTATGGGCAATTGGCTATATAAAGCTTATAGATTACCCTTTTTAAGCATTTTTAATGGTTGCAATAAAGGTATTTATATATTTAAACTAATGCTATACCTACAAAGATTAAACAGAACCTATAGTCCTAAACGCAAAAAAGACCAGCTTGATGTAAAGCTGGCCTTTTTTGCTATGGTTATTGATGGTTATAGGCCATCACCATATTTATAAAATCCATTTACAGAAATTGGAAGTCTGCCAGTTGCAATCAGTTCATTTGTAAAAACCTTTGCTGCAGCTTTCTGCATAAAATCTTCTTTTTGGTAAGCCACTAAAAGTGCTTTGCTGTTTTCCAGACCTGCCCATTGCGACAAGTTATATGGATTAGCAAATACCGCGAAGGCAGCATTTTTCTTAGACATGTCCTTAATAAACATTTTCAGGTCTGCACTAAGTACCATACCATTTCCAGGGCGTGTACGAGAATCGTGTATACCAATAATTACTTGATCGAATAAATTAAGCTCTCTTAATACCTTGGCAACAGCATTGGCGTTGGCGTTTTTATCAAGCGTGAAAAATACCGAGTTTTTATAATAAGCACCTAATTCCTTTTGAAAAGTAGTGGCTTTAGGGGTGCCTATGCTAATGATAGCCGTTCTTTTACCTTTTGCTAAGGTTTTGATGTATTCTCTTCCTTTCAGCATGGTCATAGAGGCATCGGCAAGTTGCTGCACTAAGGCATGGCTCTCCGGTCGGTTAACTTCTGCCGCTACATTTCTTTCATCAAGTGTACCCCTTTGGTGTAAACCCGCATAATATTTGGCCATCAGGATTTTTTTAACGCTATGGTCAATTTGCTCCATGCTGATTCTTCCTGAACGAACAGCCCTACGCACTAAACGAATGGCACGTTCACTATTTTCTGATAACTCCAAAATGTCGTTGCCAGCAATAATACCCATCACATCAGCTTCACCATCTTTAAAGTGTTTCACCACACCTTTCATTTCCATGGCATCAGAGATAATCAGCCCCCTAAAACCTAACTCTTCTTTTAAAAGACCAGTTACAATGGGTTTAGACAAAGTAGATGGCATGTTAGGCGTAGCATCTAAGGAAGGGATATTCATGTGGGCAATCATAACACCTGACGCACCCTGCATAATCAACTCGCGGAATGGGAAGATTTCCAAGCTATCCAGGCGTTCTTTTGTGAAGGTTAGCTGTGGCAAATCGTAGTGAGAATCTACGTCCGTATCACCATGACCGGGAAAATGCTTAATACTTACCAATAAACCACCGTCTTGCATGCCCTTCATGTAAGCAGCACCTTTGGTGGCTACGTTATATTTATTTTCGCCAAAAGAGCGGTAATTGATTACCGGGTTCTTTGCATTGTTATTTACGTCAACATCTGGCGCAAGGTTCATGTGCATGCCAATCCGTTTGTAGTCTTTAGCTACTTCCAATCCCATTTTATAGATAAGATCTGTTCCCTGAATAGCACCTAAGGCCATTTGGTATGGGTAAGAAATGGTGCTATCTAAACGCATGCCCAGTCCCCATTCGCCATCGCTGGTCATCAGTAAAGGTACTCTGGACAAGTTTTGGTATTTGTTGGTGAGGATTGCCTGACGGCCTGGGCCTCCTTGAAAAAATACAATTCCACCGATTCTTTCTTTCTGGATCACCCGCCCGATAGAATCTTCATACGCTTTTGTCGAGTTTGTTAGTCCCCTAACAAAGAACATCTGCGCAATTTTGCCACGTCTGCTTAATTTATTAAAAACTGAGTCTACCCATTCATTGGGTTCAGACAAGCTTTCGATATAAGATTTTTGTTGAGCATTTACAGTAGTGAAGGAAGCTACGGCGGTAAGCGTAGCGATAGCTAATAATTTAATGTTCATTCTTAGTGTGTTCGTTTAACGGCTTATTTCTTTTGGTGTCGGCGCAAAGTTAGTCAAAAGAGTCTTTAACTAAATTATAATTTCCGGCTTTAAGAGGTTTGCTGGTGCTACAGGGTGTTCTGCGACTAGAAAGCCCGCAGCTTAATCGTTTAAGGCGGAGCAGCGGAGTAAAAGCTACCTTTTAAGTGATAATGTATCAAATTTAATACAGTTTTAATATGCTGTTTAAATTAAAACCATAATGAGCTGCTGTGTGGAGAGAAATATGGAAAGTGCTGTATACCAACAGATCAACTAAATAAGCAGGGGTTAAAACGCTTACTTTCCGTTAATGGCACATTTATTTCAAAGGGGATGATAACAATTAGATGAAATTATGAAAAAGATATTCTTATTAGCCGCTGGCTTATTATTTACAGGTTCTATTTATGCACAGAGCCCAGTTCGTTTCGGAATTAAAGGTGGTTTAAACTTGCCTAACATTGTTCAAAGCGACAATAGTGATTTTGATACGAAGATCAATCCAGGTTTTAACGTGGGTGTTACTGTTGATATTCCTTTAACATCAGGTATAGCTTTCACACCGGAAGCTTTATATGCAACTAAAGGTTATAAATTAACTTCAGGAGCAGGCGAATTTACACAAACCACTAATTTTATTGATATTCCAATTTTAGCGAGTTTCAAAATTGCTGGTAGTGGTTTAAATTTAGTTGCTGGTCCGCAAGTGTCGTTTTTAATGTCGACTAAAAACAAGTTTGAAAATGGTTTTGGAAGTGTTGAGCAAGAAATTGTTGAAGATGATTCAGACAGATTCAAGAAAAGTTTATTCGGTGGTGTAGTAGGTTTCAGGTATGATGTAACCAGCAACATTGATTTACACGGACGTTATGCACTTGATTTCCAGAAAAACAATGAAAATGGAACTGAGCAAACACCTGAATTTAAAAACCAGGTATTTTCTATCGGTTTTGGTTACAAATTCTAACCAAAGCGTTTAAATATTGAAAAAGCACCATTCTTACGGAATGGTGCTTTTTTTTGTCCCTGATTTTTCGGTTATTAAAAATTAAGTCTGTTTACTTTTTCCTGTTCCTTCAGGTATAGGGGTAATGCTGCAGGGCCATACCACTTGTATAAGTCTACGGCTAATAAATTTGCACTAATCGCAGGATCGGTATTCACCAGTGCCTGCGCCTCTTCCACTGTTTTTACATTCAGAATAAAAATGCCACGGTAAGCACTTTCGTTTTTTCCAATCGGTCCGGCAACCAGCAGTTTACCTTCTGTAGCAAGGCGGTCAATGTTTTGCATATGCCCCTTAAATAAACTATCCACTGTAGCTTTTTCAGGGATCTTAGCCGTCCCGGTTTTTAAAATCACCAGCACGTATTCTTTCATGCCATAATCATCAGCACCCAAGGATGTAGCCAGGTTCTTATCATAAGCCGGATTGGTGGATTGTGCACTTAAAGTAAACGTGCCAAAACTGAGTAAAATAGCAAGGAAAGCAGCATAAATTTTCATATGTAAATATATAAAATTATCAGGTTACATCTCAGCTAATCTAACGTAAACAAATATCTTGTTGTTCAACAAGTTAACCTCAAAAATGACTACCTAAAAATTACTCAACATTGAGTATTGATGTCACAAAAACAGCACAATATCTTTGTAATAGAACCTATAAAAAACACCCAACCTCACACTTAAATTTTGAATTATGAAATTAAAATTATGTTTAGCTGTTATATTGTTAACAGTAACCGGTCTCCTGCAGGCACAAGACCGGCCAACGTATCGCCCCAGTTACTTACGCCTTGGCGTTAATGCCGTAGGCAATCAGCTTGATGAAATTCTTTCGCCCAGAGAGAATATTCTTGATGGCCGGTACGGAAGTGTAAATGGCTTTGTATTGGATGCCGGAAGGATCTATTATTTTGGCGGAAAACACAGTGAAAGCTTCCTGAATTTGGGCCTTGATTGGACGGTGCTCTCATTAACATACAACCAATTAAATGAGTGGAAAGCCTATGGACAGCATTCAGGTGCTCAAAACGTCATGATAGATGGAACAAAAGTAATGGCCAGCGCTTCTTCTAAACTTGGGCCTGTACTATCACTCAACCTCATCGAAAAAGTAGTGATTGACGCACGATTCCAGCTGGCACCTACATTCAGGTATATAGACCTCAATTATTACGAAAACGAAGGCCAGCCTGATGAACGTTTTATTTCTTTCATTAGAAATGGAAAAAGATATTTTAACGAGAGCTTTGACTTTGATGGCATAAAAGACAGGGTTAACTTTAGTGTAGCCAAAAGCCTGGGCGTGACTTTACGCCGCAATACCTTAGGTTTATCGGCCGATTATATCTGGGGCGATGTCAAAACTTATTTTGAAACGATCAGCGGAAGCAATGGACAAATAGCTGGAAAAGAAAGTGTTCCGGTAAGCACCTTGCAGCTGAAATTAAATCTATCATTTTAGTGTGTGGTGATGGAGAACGGCCTAACCTCTGTGTTATAAATGGGGTTGGGCTTTTCTAATACCTTATACCAGGTTATAGGCTTGTGCAAACCGCACGGTATCATAGTTATTTTTCAGGCATAATTTACTTCTCAGGTTTCTGCGGTGGGTATCCACTGTAGCAGGAGATATAAACAGGCGGCTTGATATTTCACCGGAGTTCATGCCTAGTGCAATACACCGTAACACTTCTTTTTCGCGTTTGGTTAATTTAAGAAATAAGGGGTTATTGGCTTGTAAAAAGCTCATCTCATCAACCATACGTATTATTTTGGGGCTAAAATGCTGCACCTGTTCCAGGTTATTGGAAGTGGTAATGATATGGCTCACCTCACCAGACGCATTCCTGCAAAACACTTTGGTATTACTCACAAACAGCACCCAGGTCTTTGAACGCTGGTTTCTAATCTGCTGAAAATAACATACTAAGTCGTCCGTATTATTTTTTATTAAACATCTGATTTGTTGCAGGTAATCCAATCGTTCTGCAGCCATATAGAAACTGGATTGATGGGTATCGCCATTAAGCTCGCGAATTTGGTTGCTTTCTATGCCCAGGGCATCCAATGCAGGCTGATTCATGTATACCACATGTAAATCAGCCGCACGGTGGACTATAATTGCAGCAGGAAGTTGATCGGCGACAAGCTTGAGCTTCGCTAGCCGCTTTGTAAAATCCTGCTGGAGAGCCACGCCTTGTTTCATCAATTAGAATCTCTAAAATAGAAAGTTTTAATTACTTCCTAATCATATTTTTAATACAATTAAATTAAGCAATTAATTTGGTAATTATAAGGGCAATTTGACTGGCTACAGGTACACAACAACAAATTCGCCCCTAGAAACCTCTATTTGTTTCTAAGGGCGATTTATACGTATTAAAAACCGGTGTTTATTCTTTTGTGAGCTTCCAGTTATCTTGCCATTTGATGACCGGTTTTCCATCTTCTATGGTCATTGGCAGCCATATATACCGCCCATCAATGGCGTTTTCAGGTGTCCAGCGATCAGCCATGAAAATATAAGTATCTTTTTTTCCGGCAACGGGTAAAATAAAGGTGCTTTGCGATTTGAAGGTCAGGTCAGCACCCTCCCCTACACATGGATTTCCTAAGGATTTCCAGGGCCCCCAGATGGAATCGGCAACAAAAGAGCGGGCAGCATTTGGATCCCAACCTGTGCACCCTGAGGTAACCAGGTAATATTTTCCCTGATGTTTTATGATGGCCGGAGCTTCATTGTGACCTCCGGGTTCAATGGTGATGTATTTACCAGTAAAAGCCAGGTAATCTGCTGTAAGTTCTGCCAGGTGCAGGGTCAGGTTTTCTTCTGATGAATAAATATGGTATGCTTTACCGTCATCATCTACAAAGAGGGTCATGTCGCGTGCCATCTGCCCCTTTTGCAAGTCGCGCTTAACAAACAAACCTTCTGCAACTTCTTTGCGCCATTCATCTGTCCAGGCTTTTAAATCCGCTTCTTTAACAGTTTTGTTTTTCCAGGCATCGTTAAAGTTCATTGGCCATATTCCTGCATTGGGCCTGAATGATTTGACATATGTATATGGGCCTGTCACCTTATCGCTTGTTGCAACGCCTGTACGCGCGGCATTATAACTTTGATTTTTTAACTCCAGGTGAAACCACATCACAAATTTCTTTGTCTTAGCGTTATAGATCACCTTTGGTCGTTCTATAATACTGCCTTTTTCGATTTCTGATCCGGAGTTTTCTTTTGCGACTTTTAATGCAATGCCTTCATTATTCCAGTTATAAAGATCTGCAGAGGAGTATACTCCAACACCTACATTGGCGCGGTTACCTGATTTACCTTCAGTTTTATGTTCGCCAAACCAATAGTATTTTCCTTCATGGAACAAAACACCACCGCCATGCGCATTAATGTGTTTACCCTGCTGGTCTGGCCAGATCTGCCCTGGGCTAATAGAAGATAAAACTTGTGCTGAGGCATTTTGAATAAAACAGGTGCAGATTATAGCAAGCACTAATAGGTTTTTCAGGTTCATGATGAAAAGATAGAAATTATGTGGTGCCTAAACAAATTCTAACAAATAAGGTACAATTGGTTATCATTGCGGGAACGGATTAATGGTGATTTATGAGTACAGAAAAAGAAAAAATGTTGGGTGGTGAGCTTTACAATCCATTTGACAGCGAATTAAGTAAAGACAGGTACCATGCTAAACAAGCGTTACATGCTTATAATAAGCTAGGGCCTGCTGATGCGAAGGAACAGAAAAAGCAGATTAAAGCGCTTTTTGGGACTGTAGGGAAACAGTACCAGATCGAACAACCTTTTTTCTGTGATTATGGGTATAACATTCATATTGGGGCCTTTTTCTTTGCGAACTACAATTGTACCATTCTGGATGTGGCTAAAGTAACCATAGGCGATCATGTAATGTTTGGTCCGAATGTGGGCATTTATACCGTGAACCATCCGCTAAACTCAGAACGCAGAAAAACAGGCCTGGAGCATGCGCATCCGGTTACCATTGGAAACAATGTATGGGTGGGTGGTCATACGGTTATCCTGCCGGGGGTTACCATCGGCGAAAATTCCGTGATTGGTGCGGGTAGTGTGGTTACTAAAGACATCCCTGCAAATGTGGTTGCCGTTGGGAACCCCTGTAAGGTATTAAGGGCGATAACAGCAGACGACATTTAATTTTATATCAAATATTTATCGAAAGCTAACCAGGTAACAAATGAAATTGCCAGGACGCCGTAAGCAATACCAATCGGCTTCATTTTTTTTAACCGTTCACGCCCAGGGACACCTGTTATGATCGCGAATAATACTTCTAATATGGCTTCCATTAGGTTAGGTTATTAGTTAATACTAAGCTAAATAAATTAATGATATATAACAGTATAAGTTGGTTCGCCTTTTTTCCTTTATTAATATGGTAACTCTTCACAGTCGTAACCTCTGTCATCTAACAGCTTGATCACAGCATGTGTATTTTCCGTCTGGCTGTCGATTCGTAAGATGCGATCACAATCGTCGAGGTCAAAGTTCCATTTTGCCTGCGGCAAGAGGTTATCTAAGCCTATCTTTAATTTCCAAATGTCTTGTTCAGTTTCCACTGAAGTTTTAAATACATAAATCATCTTCTCAAGTTTTTTAAATTACAATCCATTTTTACCTTCAAGCCAATAACCTTGAGAAAATACCTTCCCACTGGTGGTATTTTTTAATACGCTTCTAAAGGTCTGGACAGATTTTACATTTCCTGTTAAAATATAATTGGCGGCTTGCCAGTCAGCGGTTTTGAAAATGGGCAAATCATGGACCCATTCTTCGTTTATAAAAGTGCCATTTTTGGAAAATACGGTGTAGTTTTCTAATCCCAACAGCTCAGGCACAGCTTTATTTTTGTCGTGTAATTCAAAATAGAATTGGAACTGATGATGATTACTTTTTAACACCTCATAAAACGAACAGGCAAGCCCTAAAGAAGTTTCGTCGCCGAAAATAAGCTGGGTCTTTACGTTTGGATCGTATACTTTGCGCCCTCTCGCACTGCTGATGTAAATTTCATCACCTATGGTCAACGTATCAATAAAGTCACTTCCCACACCGTTGCTGTGTACATGAAATACGATATCTGCTATTCCCTCTTTTGCATCATAATGAGCCACAGTATAATTTCTGTATTCGGTTTCACTCACCCGGATGACGTTAGCATAGCCAATCTGGTAATTCATTTTTGACAACACTCCCTGAAAACGTATTTTCTTTACCTGTGGGCTAAGGAGGGAAATTTTTAAAACCCTGGCATTTGGCCGAAGTGCCCCTTCAAGTAAATTCCCTATCCACTTTGGTATGGTTGATATCATATTTGCCGATTTAATATATTCCAAAGGAACGAGGAATAGCCACGGCAAACAATGGCTTGAAGGCTGTAAGTATTGGACTAATCGAGGTTTTTATTTCGGAAGGATAATGCAGACATGCCACTGACTTTCGTAAACAGCCGGGAGAAATAAGGATAATCGTCGTAGCCCAATTCACTGGCAATTTCCTTTACAGATTTATCAGAATGATATAACAAACGTTTTGCTTCTAAAATAATCCGTTGCTGGATATGATAGGAGACAGAATGGCCTGTGGCATTTTTAACACACTCGTTCAAATAAGGGGTTGATATATTAAGGACTTGTGCGTAAGCCGCCGGGGTTTTGACCTTAATAAAGCTTTGTTCCAGAATGACCTTGAAGGATTTATTGATGGTCTCAAACCTTGAAAGCGTATCTGCCGATTTGGAATGTTGTAAGTACTGCGACAGAATTAAGCCCACCAGGGTATTACAACTGCCCTTTAATAAAGCCTGATATAACTTTTCGTGTCTTCTCTCTGAAAGCTTGATGCACAGTGAAGTCGCTTCGGCAAAAACAGCATAGGTTTCGTCATTTAAAAGCAAAGGTTTTGCAGGCACAATGTCTTCCAATAACTTTAAATATTCTGGATTCAGGCATTCGTTGGTAATCGTCCAACCGCAGGCCGTCACCTTTTTGAAAGCACCACGCATACGATGTACCTGGCTAGGGTGCATATATATTATGGAGGGTGAATTTATTTGATAGGCTTGAAAGTCAATTTCCATAGTAATGGAGCCCCTTTCCAGCAAAAAGAACAAGTGAGCATCATGGCGGTGTGCATGCTCCAGGCCTTCAATGCTGCTTGAATCCTCAATTGATGCTTTTAGGATCGAAACACCTGCACCAAATTCATCAGCAATGGAGTTTACAGGAATGGTTTTTACTTTTTCAGGCATGTAGTTAAGATCTGGCGACACAAATGTAGGTTTTGGAATTTAACGGGAATACCTAATGGTTAAATTCATTGCAGCCCATTTAGCCTAATTGCTTATGTTTAGGGATATTGGAAAAGTCTGCATCATTTTTACTGCCCTTCCCTTTTGACGAGCTGGTTGCCAACCTTTTTGTGCCTTTATTACCCGGATAGCTTCTGATGCTAATGCAGTGTGGACGTCATTTATAACATGAACATCACTTATTTCACCGCTAGTAAGAATTACAAAATTGACCTGAGCGACACCCTGAATGCGTTGTCTTACCAGCTCTCGAGACCGAAATCCCTGTAATACCTGCCGATAAAATAATTTCATGCCCCCTTTGAAGTTTGGTTTTACGTCTGAGGTGGTATAATGGTACACATTCCCTTTCCCATCATTACTGGTTCCCGAAATCATTTTACCTTCGGCATAGACTTCTTTATAATGTAGGGTATCCTTTGTCCTCAATTCACCTGTCCACTCGCCATCGTATTTGCCATTTTTCACATTTCCTTTTCCAGTAATGTATTTGAAATCTTCGTCGTAAAGCACCGCATAACCATTTCCATCGGTTACCATGGCGGCCCCTGTAGAATCGTTGACACCTTTAACATAAACAATACTACTGTCCCCACTTGGTTTGTAAAGTAGCGTACTATATACCTTCCCATTCGGGAAATAGTTAAATGCAGTATCGATTATTTTACCTTTAACATAGTTTTTATACTGCTTTTTCTTTCCATTCTCAAAAAAGGAAAGAAATGTCCCTTCATAAAGAGGTGGATCTATCTTACTGGAATACCCATAACTTTTCCGCGTTCCATTCATATAGAATTCTTTTGTTGGATACAGATTTGAGCCTTTCTCGGGTTCTTCCACACTTCGGATAAAATCTGCGCTATCGGCATTTTTCACATAATCGCCATTATTTTTCAGGAGATAAACATTTTTCTTTTGGGCGGAAACATGCAGCCCCACGAATAAGAGGCTGGAAAATAATAAGAATACAAAGTATTTCATAAGAGAGTTAATTTCCGACAAGATAAAGAATGTTTTTAAATTCCTTTTTTAAGAAATTTTTTATGCTCAATTTGTAAGGAATCCATTCCGGTTAACTCCATTGAATCTATGGCTTTACAAGCAATTAAAAACAATAGACACGAATGAAAAAGACAAGAGTTACTATCCTGGGTGCAGGGTTTATTTCTGATATTCATGTAGAAAGTTATACCCGCTTTATTCCAGAAGCAGAAATAGTTGCCGTTTATGCGCGTGATGCCAAAAAAGCGAAAGCCTTTGCAGAAAAACATCACATTCCGAATTGGTATACGGACATGGAAAAAGCAATTACGGAGACTTCATGTGATGTAGTGGACATATGTCTTCCTAACTTTTTGCATTGCAAAGCAACCCTTATTGCTGCAAAAAATCAAAAACATGTAATTATAGAAAAACCTTTGGCGGTTACTTTAGAAGAAGCTGATGAAATGATTGAGGCTTGTAAAGCTAACCAGGTCAAACTCATGTATGCAGAAGAACTTTGTTTTGCTCCTAAATATGAGCGTGCCCGACAAATGGTTAAAGAGGGCGCTGTAGGCAATATATATATGCTAAAGCAGGCTGAGAAACATTCAGGTCCTCATTCAGATTGGTTCTACGACATTGATCTGGCAGGTGGCGGCGTATTAATGGATATGGGTTGCCATGCTTTTGGTTGGTTCAGGTGGATGCTTGGCAATGCGAAGGTTAAAAGCGTTATGGGAACGATGAACACTTTTTTACACCAGGAAAGAACAAAGGGAGAGGACAATTCGGTTATTATTGTAGAATTTGAAAATGGTGTCATTGGTGTAGCAGAAAATAGCTGGGCAAAACAAGGCGGAATGGACGACCGGTGCGAAATTTACGGTACAGATGGCGTAATCTATGCAGACTTGTTTATGGGCAATGCAGCATTAGCTTATAGTAAAAGTGGCTATGGTTATGCTGCCGAAAAGGCCGATACGACCCAGGGATGGAGTTTCCCGATCTTTGAAGAAGTATTTAACCAGGGTTATCCTCATGAACTGAAGCATTTTATAGGCTGTGTTCGGGAAAATACAACACCACTTTTAACTGGTGAAGACGGCAGAGCGGTTTTAGAGATCATTTATGCTGCCTATGCGTCGACTGGAACGGGAAAGAAGATCAACCTGCCTTTTAACCCTGTTGTAAAAAAACCAATCGATCTTTGGCTTGATCAGAAATAATACCCGATGTTATGTTGCCCAGGCCTTTTCTCCTGTGCGATATGGGATGCAGCCTACATACTTGCCAGGCACTGGAATATACCGCAACGCTTTTGTACAACCCACTTCAGAAGTAAAATAGCCAAGCAAAGTGAGTTCTTTCATCATTCTAAAATAGTGAACTGCATGCTGGTTATTTTTTGCTTCTTTCTTTTGTTCCTGATCAAGAACTGTTAAAAGCTCCGTCCTTTGTTTGGCAGTAATCCCCATAAAGTCTTTGCCATATTGTTCTTTACTCCGATCATTAAGTGCGGTAACGCCATTGGTAAATATTTTCTGCTCTTCAGTCGTATAACAATCATTGACCATCAACGCCATAAACGCCCCAACATTAACCATTTTTGCTCCTGGGGTAGCGGTTTCTGGCAGAATCGTTTCTCCTATTTCATTAAATAGCGCCATATCATCTTCAGTAATAAGGTTGTTTATTTTTGTAGGGTCAGATTTACATCCCGACAAAAAGAATTCTGCGCCAATTATAGATCCGCCAAGCATTAAGCCCAACCTCCCTATCACCTCTCTCCTATTCATATTTTATTGAATTAATGGTTATTTATAAGTTGCCTTCTTTCATTTCCTGAACGGCATATGTAGCTGCCCTGGCGGTAAGTGCCATATAAAGCAAAGAGGGGCTTTGATTGCCGGTGGAGGTCATGCATGCTCCATCGGTAACAAATACATTTTTGCAATGATGTAACTGGTTCCATTCATTAAGGAGGGAGGTTTTGGGATCTTTACCCATGCGAACACCTCCCATTTCATGAATATCCAAACCAGGAGCCTGTTTATTATTGTACGGGATGATATTTTTGCAACCAGATTTTTCTAACATTTCCTTACTTTGAGTTAAAAAGTCCTTAATCATCCGTTCGTCATTCTCATCATATTCCACGGATGTGACTAATAGGGGTATTCCCCATTGATCTTTTTCTGTTTTACTCAAACGTACATGATTGGATTCCTTTGGCACCGTCTCCCCCTGCAGGTACATGTAAACATGCCATCCACCCGGCTCCGATAGACTATCTTTATAAGCTGCACCAATTTGTCCTTCAGCGGTTTCAGCGGGATGCTGATTGCGGTAAGCATTCATAAAAGTGGTAAATCCCCCATAATAATCTGTTTCCTGTTTTTCCAGGTTCCGGTAATTGACAAGAATAAGATCTGTAGGGTTCCGGCCGTAATAATATTGATCCAGGTAACCATCAATGGTTGCACTGAGGGACGCCCGGTAATTATGAAATGCAATATACTTACCGAGTAAACCACTATCATTACCCAGGCCATTGGGAAAACGGGTTGATGTGGAATTCAATAAGATTAAATTGCTGTTGAGTGCGGAGGCATTTAAGAATATGATACGGGCAAAATAATCAGTCACTTCCTTGGTATTGGTGTCAATTACCCGCACGCCAGCTGCTTTTCCCATTTTCTCATCGTATATAATGGAATGAACAACGGAAAAAGGCCGGATGGTTAAGTTTCCGGTTTTTTGTGCCCAGGGCAATGTAGAACTCACGGAGCTAAAATACCCACCAAAAGGACAGCCCCGCATACACAAATTACGGGCCTGGCATTTACCACGCCCTTGTTTCAAATGGGTATCACGGGTTTCTGTAAGGTGTGCCCAGCGTGCATGAACAAGGTGTCGGTCCGTATAATTTGCTTTCCATTTTTGTTTGATGTCCTGCAAGACACAGTTCATTTCAAAAGGCGGTAAAAATTCACCGTCGGGCATCGCAGGCAAATTATCTTTATGGCCACAAATGCCTATAAACTTTTCTACATGACTGTACCAGGGTGCAACATCATCATAGCCTATGGGCCAGGCTATGCCATAACCAAAGCGCTCAGGAGCGGTAAATTCAAATTCACTCCAGCGCTGCGTAGCCCTGCCCCAGGTAAGTGATTTGCCTCCTACCTGATAGCCACGGATCCAATCAAAAGGTTTTTCCTGTACATACGGATGATCTTCATCCTTGATAAAAAAATGCGCACAATCTTCACCATACCCTGCAGATTTGGTGATCAACGGATTTTCTTTATAAAACGCTTTGCTCATCCGGCCCCGGTATTTAAAATCCCAGGGATCCAGGGTTGCGGTCGGATAATCTTTATTATGTTCTATGTTACGGCCCCGTTCCAACACCAGGGTTTTTAACCCTTGTTCGCAAAGCTCCTTGGCGGCCCAACCACCACTTATTCCAGACCCGATCACGAT
Organism: Pedobacter sp. CAN_A7; assembly: GCF_015752175.1. Lineage (NCBI taxonomy): Bacteria > Pseudomonadati > Bacteroidota > Sphingobacteriia > Sphingobacteriales > Sphingobacteriaceae > Pedobacter > Pedobacter sp. CAN_A7. The sequence goes on from NZ_JADOUW010000002.1 coordinate 24,897, forward strand.
GGCATCAAAGGTGTTAGCTTCGCTGTTTTGATTTTTATTCGCAGTCATTAGCTATTTGGTTAGTGTTAATGCTTAAGTTGAAGTTTGATCAATTAAACAGGTTACTGCCGGATGCAACCATAAAAAGGAAGCAGGTAAACTGGTGGTAATCTTTGCGGAAAGAAATTCTTGTATGATGTGCTGCTTCCCTGCCCCACTGATGAGCAAGATGATTTTTTTTGATTGAAGGATCTCTGCCATGCCTAACGTTAATCCGAAAGTTGGCTTCTGCTCCATGCCCTCGGCCATGGAATGCTGCATAGAAGTTGAGGTAAGGGCGGTAACATGACATTTCGCCTGCAGGAAAGGAGCTGGTTCATTAAATGCAATGTGACCGTTTAACCCTAATCCTAATACACAAAGGTCAATCGGCCCTTCAGTTTCCAGGTAGGCACTTGCCTTTTTACATTCTTCTGCTTGATCAACAGGCCAACTATCTAATGAAATAAACCGCGATGCCTCCATGTTTAATGGACCTAATAGCTTTTCATTTAAGAAGGTTTGACAGGATTGTGGGTGATCTAAAGCGATACCACCCCATTCATCCAACTTGATCATCCTGAATTTTTCAAAAGCAAAAGCATCGGTTTGATACTTTTCTACCAGTTTGGTATAGGTGCCCAGCGGAGATGAACCCGTTGCCGCACAAAACAACAAATCTTTTTTGGCTATGAGTTCGGCATGAATCATATCTGCCGCTATGACACTCATAGCATCATAATCATCGAGGTATTCTATCTTCATCACTAAGCAATTTATATCCTTTTCAATAAAATCTGTGATTTAACGCCACCCAAGGCTTTAAGGCTTTCTGTTCCACATTGCACACCACGATACAAGCAGGTGTTGAAATCTTGTCCAGCTAACCATTCGAATATAAAGCCCGCATCAAAATTGTCACCAGCACCCGTGGTATCGACAATATGTAAATCCACCAGCAAATCTGCCGGGATTTTATATTCAATCACCTCATTCCTTGTAAATAATAAAGCACCATCAGCGCCATTTTTAATGACAACCAAAGGGCATTGAGAAACTAAAAATTGACCTGCCTCCATAAGATTGTCTTTTCCGCTAATGGCGAGCGCCTCGGCCTCGTTAGGCAGAAAAACATCGATCAGCGGCAAAATTTGATGCACGCGCTCCCAATTCTCCTCAGGATCCCAGTTGGTATCCAGTGACACCGTAATCCCAGCCTCTTTTAATTTTTTAATCCAGTCTGGCCAGGCCGGGATAAGGTTGTTTAACAAGAAATAACTTCCAATGTGCCAGTGAGCAGCCTGATTGACTAAATCTGGTTTAAATACTGAAGGTTCGATGAGTTTAAGGGTACCGAGATAAGTGAGCATGGCCCGGTCGCCCTTACACGATAAGTTCAGGCCCATAGGCGTTTGTTCATCAGGAATAATTTCGACTAAAGAGAGGTCTACTCCAGCTTGTTCCAGGGTTTGCAGGATGATTCTACCTTGTGGATCATCCCCTATTTTACTGATCAGACCGATGGAACCACCAAGTTTAGCGATCTGCGATGCAAAGATGCCAACTGAACCTCCCAGGTCAATAGCGTACTGATCTGCTAATTGTTCAACCTGCCCATATTCGGGTTTTACCTGTGCATCAATGAGGATATCAATACATAAATCGGCAATAGCAATTAGGTCAAGTTTCATTCGCTAAATATTTGGTAAGCACCTAAGAAACAGATGTGCTAACTAAAATACAAGTTTTTTAGTCTATTGACATATTTAAGTGGGGTTTAATTTGGCACAAAATGCTGAGGTAGCCTAAAACTAATCCTCACCCAGCCAACTCTTTAAAATTTGTTGTTGAAGCTGATCAGTTTCCTCCATTCTACTCATCTCAAAGGATGTCTCACTTTTAGTTTGCAAAATAACAGGGCGGTCCGTTTTCTTACCATCAGTTAAAATACCTAGTCTAACAATATCTCCTGCCTTATATGATTTTGAAATTGAATCCAACTTCTCTAGGCTCGCTGGCGCTCCATTAATTGCAACAATTACACTATTTCTTCTAATACCTTCTTTCCATGCAGGAGACTCCCACTCTACCTCTGTTATACTCAAGGCACCATTTTTAACTGCAGCTTTCACACCCAACCATGCCCCTGGCACAATCTTAGGGGTCAAGTCAATATCAAGACCTGCATAAGCGAGATACTTCTTGTAATCGGGCGTACCTACCGTATACACATAACTAAAAAATTCATCCAGCTTCACTCCTGCTACTTGCTCACAAACAGTTTTGAATTCCGCCTCTGTATAACCCCTATTTAATTTTTTATAAAAATTAAAATATAATGCACGCATCACATCATCTAATGTCTTTTTGTTAAGTGTTTCATGCCTGATCTTAAAATCCAGCATCATGGCTAAAACAGGTCCTTTTTGATAATAGGAAATAGTTTTATTGACTTCATCTCCCGTTCTGCCGAATGGCCCGTCAGACCAGGTATCATAGCTGGCCTGACTAACGGATTGGAAGAACCTGCCGGGAGAGGACTCATATGCTTTTATAGAAAACTGAAAGTTTTTTAAAATATCTTCACTGCTTTCCAGGCCTGCCCTTCTAAGAAGCATTTCATCGTAGTAAGTTGTAACGCCCTCCGCCACCCAAAGCATATTGGTACGGCTACCGTTATCGTAATCAAAAGGCCCAAGCTCAATAGGCCTTATTCTTTTTGCATTGTAATGGTGAAAATATTCATGACCTAAAAAGCTAAGGACTGTTTTCCGTCCCTCTGGCGTATTTAACGCTTTGCTTCCGGAAAAAGCAACAGCGGTCGAATTCAGGTGTTCAATTCCACCACCGCCAGGACCAATTCCAATAAAGGTGTAATCCTTAAAAGGTATCTCTCCAATCACATCAACTGCAGCTTCAATCACTTTTTTAAGCGATTGCATAAATTCTACTTTATCAAAATCACCAGGTTTGTATGCTATAAAATAATGGGGCACCCCGCGGACAGAAAAAGATGGAAATTCTTCAATATTCCCCATGAGCATGGGGCTATCGTACAAAACATCAAAATCGGGGGCATAAAAAGAAAACGCTTTTCCTTTAATTTTTTCCAGTCCGGTGGCTACTTTTCCCCAGCCGGGAGAAAGCTTTAAGTTGACGGTAACTGGAACATTTAGCCTATCCGCTACATGCAAAAACATGCCGGTCGGAGCAATAAAACCACGATCAGCATTTAAATAATTAGTAGCCACGAATGACCGGGAAGTTTTAACATGATAGGTAATCAAGAGCGTGGATTGCTGTTTATTATAAACCCTCCAGGTATTGTGGTTTGCTCGCTCCCATGGTATAGTATTGCCCTTCAGGTCTTTAATCGTCATGTTTTGGACATCATCAGCATAGTTCATGATCTGATAATAACCGGGCATCCATACCGGCATTTTGAAATCATTTTGCCCTTCTTTAAGCCCCTCACATCGAAGTTCGGCCTGATAAATCCCTGATGCCGGGTTATCCATAGCTATAGTGAATACCATTTTTAACTGTTCCGATGCTTTCACATCAAACAAGACAAATGTCAAAACTAAACACAATAATACAGGTCGCAGGATTTTTTTAATGCACATATGCAATTATAAATATTATTTCCGGCAATCCTTTGGTTTCCAATAACCTGCAGAAAGCATTTCCGCTTCCCCCTTGGTTAGCAACCGCTCCTTGGTGATATCGATAAAATATTCGTTCTGCCATTTTTGTGTCTTCAACGCTTGGCTGCTTACAGGAATATCCCATGCAGGATAGAGTCTAAAACCTCGTTTACCCGCGCCATGACATGATGATAGTATTCCCATTGTTGCTAATACCGCTTTTGGGAAAATAAATATACCCGTTAGATGCGCATCGGAGGTCATGATGATATAGAAATCAAAATCATCTTCTATGTCAAAAGGAATGGTTTGACCGGTAAGGTTCCTCTTCCACAAGGTCACAAATTGTCCCACTTTTTTGGGAGTTTTCTTGGCTTTTCGAAATTTAATAGGTTGGCTTTTGAGTTGAAAGTTAAAACCAAAATATTCACGACATTCTTTGTCTTCATTTATGTTGTCCAATTCGATTCTTGTAGCATCGAAGATCAACTTTTCCAGGGTGCTCAACTCGTTAATCAGGTTTATTTTCAATGCCGTGTGATTATTTATATGGCCAAAGATATTGTAATACTTCGTCTTTGAGTAATTATAGCACAAGGGATAAATTGTATAAATAAGACGATTAAGCCATAAGTGTAACTCAGGAAAAGATATTGAGTCTTATTAATAACCTCCCCTCATTTAATCCACTTCGTATGAAAAAAGCTAGCAAACTGATACTCAAGTTAAATCTAATGATTGCTATCCTTTTTTTCGTCCCTAAAGCTCTTTGCGCTCAACAGGTGGGAAACACCACTTACCAGGTAAAGGGACGGGTATTAGGCCTGGACGGTCGCCCTATACCCCTTGTTACGGTTAGCATCACCTCTACTCCACCTCGTGCTTCAAAGCAGGCAAAGCTGACGGATAGCAACGGCCTTTTTGAGTTTTTGATTAACCAGCAAGGAAATTATCAGATCCGTCTTAGCTCGGTAGAATCTGACACGACCACGCTGAATATCACTTTAGCTACTAAACAGCCGATGGAGCTTGGTGACATTACCCTAAAAGCAACTTCCAGGAACCTAAATGAGGTTAAGGTGGTCGGGAAGAAGGACTATATAGAACAGCGAATTGATATGACCGTACTCCATGTAGAGAACAGCAGCCTCGCCGTGGGAAACTCGGTATTAGACGTACTACAGCGTGCACCAGGCGTGTATGTTGCTAATTATGGCAAAATAGATTTGAAAGGAAAATCCGGCGCAAGTATTCTCATTGATGGTAAACCTACCTATCTTGCCGGAGATCAGCTGATCGCTTTCCTTAGGTCCATGCAAAGTTCCGCTGTGCGTAACATAGAATTGATTACAAATCCATCGGCAAAGTATGATGCTGCCGGGTCCGGAGGAATCATCAACATCCGCTTAAAGAAAAACAACGCTTACGGCTTAAACGGCAATGTTAACCTTGCTGCAGGGTACGGCAAAAGTTTCAAATCTAGTGCTGGTACCAATTTAAACTATAGGGCGACTAAACTAAACGTCTATGGAGATTTTTACCTGAACTACAATAATCGGCTTCGGGATCTCAACATAAACCGTGTTAGTCCGTCCAACACAGGTAACACTTTTTTTGATCAACATACAGAAGCTGTTATAGATGACAGGAACCATTATTATAAAGCTGGATTGGATTATTACATCAACGACAATAATGTGATTGGGTTTTTATTTAACGGCCACACCAATTCGGGAGATGATCGAACCGTAAATCACACCCGGATATCTAGTGATGGGATTGGGTTGGATTCTTTAGTTACCGCAGATAACCCCACGCACCGGAGCTACCATTACGCTGCTTTTAACCTGAATTATAAGTCGACTATCGACACGTTAGGCCAGGACCTGAATATTGATCTAGACTATGCATCGTATGACAACGGTATCCAAAATGATTACGATAATCATTTTCTGGATCCCGTAGGCAATGAATATAAATCACCATTGATCTTTAGGAGTAATGCGCCTGTAAAGGTTAACATCCTGTCTGCGAAAGCAGATTATACCTACCCACTAAGCGAAGATTCCAAATTATCGGCTGGTATAAAAAGCAGTTATGTAAAAACAGAAAATGATATTGTGTTTGAAAATTATAATGTAGATCGTTGGGAAAATGACCCGAACAGGAGTAATCAATTTCAATACACGGAAAACATCAATGCAGCTTATCTCAATTTACAGATGAAACTGAAAATCGTGGAAATACAGGTAGGTCTACGTGCTGAACAGACGAACTCAAAAGGGAATTCTATTACTTTAAATGAGGTTGTTCATAGGGACTATATCAATTTGTTTCCGACGATTTTTATTAGGAAAAAGCTATCGGAGAACCATAATGTCGGACTGTCTTATTCCAGACGGATCGATCGCCCTAACTACGTGACCTTAAATCCATTTGTATACAACATTGACCTCTATACCTTTTCCAGAGGAAATCCATATTTAAGGCCTCAATTTACAAATGTCGTGGAATCATCTTATGTTTATAAAAGCAAGCTATATATCACGCTTGGCCATAGTTCGACCAACGACGCGATCACTGAAGTAACGTTACTAAACTCAGAAGACAAGACGCTGACTGTAGGGGAACAGAACCTTGCCAAACAGAAGGTCATTTACATGAGCATGAGCTTTCCATTGAAAGTTAGCGAATGGTGGACGATGAATAATAGCGTTAACGTTTCAATAAACAAGTTCAGCACGCCAAACCTGATGGGATTTCCTTTTGAAAGTGGCAAAACCGCATACAATTTTAATATCAATCAATCTTTCAACATAAGCACCTCCACTACAGCTGACTTATCCTTCAATTACCGTTCGGCAAATGTACACGGTACTTATTTTATCAGGCCTATGTATAGCACAGACCTGGGCATTAAAAAGACCATTGCGGATAAGAAGTTAACCATCTCCCTTGCGGCAAATGATCTTTTCAACACCTATAAAGAACGGATCAAAAGTGTAATCCCCGGTCAGGACTACCGAATTTATCAAAAATATGAAACACAAATTTTTCGCCTTGGGCTTTCTTACCGTTTTGGAAGTAAACAGATCAAATCTGTACGTGAACGGTCGAAAAGTTCGGACACTGAAGAGCGGCGGGTTAAGAATTAGGTGAAAGCACAGTTAAACGACGGTGGCATACTTACTTGCTGTAATGTTCTATGGCTTATAGGTAATCACCCTCAAGTAATTAACTTTGAAATATAGGGGACCTCATTACGGAGTAACATCAGGTAATAACCACCTTCCAAGTTTTTAATTAATCAGCCCAAATGAAAGTACATTCCTTAATGTTTAGAACGGTGATCTTTTTTTGCTTAACCGTTTTTATTACGCAAATATGCCTAGCCCAATCAGACCAAAAGCAATATCATAAAGTTGCAGACTTGATCCGTACCAAATATAACGATGGGCAAGCTCAGGATATTTATGCCATGACTGCTGAAGTGTTTAAGAAGAAAATGACTGTTGATCAATTTGTTCAGGGCATGAGTAAATTCAAAGCAAAGTCTGGTGAATGGCATAGTTTGACTTATCAGCTAAGCAATGACAAGGACGTGGATTATCTATGTGAGTTTGCAAATGGGAATCAGATTTTTTCTATAAAGATGGATTCCGATGGAAGAATTAGCAGGCTCAATTTTGCAGCTGTTCAAGTTGTTATCAAGAACAAGGATTACCAGGTAAGATCCAATAACCCTTTGAAAGATTCTACTGACATGTTAGTTGAAAAGCTGGTGCGGCCTTACATTCAGAAAGGAAATACTTCAGGGCTGTTGGTCGCCTTAATTGAAGGCGGGCGCGTGCGACGATATAGTTACGGCAGTATTAGTAAGACTCAAGAAGTGCTTCCAGACCCTGCCAACACCTTTTTCGAAATTGGCTCAGTGACAAAAACCTTCACTTCTCTTCTGTTGGCTAAACAAGTTATAGTTGGAAAAATGAAGCTTGAAGACCCAATTAATAAATACCTTCCAGACTCTATACCAGCATTAACAATTGGCGATACACCATTAACACTAAAGCATTTAGCAAATCATACGTCTGGTTTACCAAGATTACCTGCGAATATATTCAATGAGAAGGTAAACCCCAAAGATCCTTACAAGCACTACCTTTCTGATTCTCTTTATCATTTTATGAAAACGTATCAGGTAAAAGAAACCCCGGGTACTAAATTTTCTTATTCTAATTTAGGTGCTGGATTGCTGGGGATGATTCTTGAACATACAAGTGGAAAAAGTTTCAACCACTTGATCGTTGAGGAAATCGCGCATCCGCTGGGAATGTTCGATACTAAAATTGAGTTAACCAAGATGGATGAAAACAAATTTGCTCAGGGTCATAATGAGCGAGGGCAAGCTACAGCACCATGGGATTTAGCCTCTTTAAAAGGTTCCGGAGCCATACGCTCCACCCTAAATGATATGGTGATATTTATACAAGCCCAATTGGGGCAGGAAAACCCATTGAGCAAAGCGATTGAATTAACCCATAAAAAAACGTTTAGCAGCATAGAACAAGATATGGGTTTAGGTTGGCGCATCAATAAAAATGAAACATCATCCTATTTACATCACTCTGGTGGCACAGGTGGTTTCAGGTCATTTGTAGGATTCGATAAGCACCGACAGATTGGTGTAGTGATTCTCTCTAACGCGGCTGAGGAAGTGACCGAAATCGGTGAATATATGCTAAATAGATAAGTATCGTTCGCTCTGGTATTAAAACAAAAAGGAAGCCGTCTCACTATCAATGTGTATACATGCCCCATTCAGTGGGCAGTACTACAGTTTTGAAACTGATATTTTCATGTTTGGATGTTTTAAAATTGCCATCATAGTCAGTTTTAAGTGACTTAATTTTATTTGTGGTGTAGCTCTTCTGTACCTTAACCAGATCTTATTGTGATTGGCATTGGTGTCCGGTGCTGGACCCGGCCTCGTATGCACCTCGGTTCGGTTTTGTGAAACAAGGTGCGAAGGAGGTGCAGGGCAGGTAGCTCTGTGGACGGCATATTTTATAAGCCGTAGCCAAGTCCTATTCAGCATCAATTTTCCGTTTTCTTTTTAGATTAGCATTCGAAGGTAATAGATGGCATTGAAGAAACCTAGGCGGCGTGAGGTTATGACCGGATTTGTCCGGTACAAATCTTTAAGTATTAAACTTACTAACGATATGTTCGTTGATATCGAATAATAGGAATTCTCGTTCTTAACGAGGCTGATGTAATAGTTATCAAGAGTTAGTATTTAAAGCCAATAAAAGCTGTAATTCGATTTAGCAATTTAGCTACTATTGATTAATTGCTTTACTTTATTCTCTAACTGCTTTTGGTCGTGTAAATATAATACGTTTTTCGAAATGAGTATCAACTTGTGTACTCCTCAAATTATACTTATTTTCCGGAGATTCAAACGGCCTGTTGTAGAACTGGACATCAACGGATTGAACTTAATTGGCACTACACCTCTAATGAAGAAATTAATTACTATCCTGACATTATTCATATTTGCATCCTGCGGGCAGAGAACAGCTATAAAGCCATTTAAGTTGACAATCTACAACTCTGATTATTCTTTAGCATATACTCTTAAGTACGTATTGACAGACCGCGACCTTCAAATAACCTTTAAAGGAGAAATAGCAGGTGAAAAAGATTCAACTCTTTTCACAGTTGCCTTGAAGCCAAGTTATGCTTTGCACAAATTGTCTAATATTAATGTTAGTAGTTTACAGGAATACTATGAAAATCCATGTATTAGAGACGGTTCCCAAATAATTGTCGAATTCGATAAAGATTATAAAAATAAAACAATCCAATTAAGCAATTTCTATCAAAAAGATATTGGGTTAGCGATTGAATTCATTAACAGTTCGACACCGAAAAGATATAAGATTTGGTACGACAAGACTACATTGCTGAAAGGTCAGCAAGATTGCAAATAGGTACTGTTATTGTATTCTCGCTTATATCACTTGTCTTAAGACTTTTATTAATGAACTGGCCACGGGTCAACGGCATAAGACAAAACTTCGTTTTTTGAGACAAATTAGGAGATGAGCTATCTGACGTTAGCTTTGAAAGCCTTCTTGAAATTACAAGATTAAATGATAAGAGAATTGCAAATGCAACACTCAGCTTGTATGCGCCGCCAAAAACAGCAAACCCTTAGGCGTATACATTTTATTTAATATCATTTTTATCAATTAAAGACAATATTTCAACTAACTCAAGCAAATATTTTTGCGTTAGATCTAAAAATCTAAAAACTAGTTCCTTGTCAATAATATAGAAATCTCCACTTTCCTCATTCAATTTTATTTCCGGCTTAAGTGAAATCAACATATATTTTGATTGTGATGCTATTGGTAAAACATCATTCTCAATCAAATTAGCGCCATTATGAACTATAAGATTTCTAATCTTCCTAAATTCATCTATCGCTTCCCAGGTATTTTCTATTGAGCTAAAATCTAGATCGGTCATTGCATAAATATTATTTTTTAAATTTTCGGCGTAACTCAAACTTGAATTTTTACGGAAAGTGCCTCTAATATTGATAATAAATCGAAATAATGTATTATTAAGATCCTTTAGTTGATGCTCGAAAAAAGAGTAGGCGGTTACCAGTAGTCCGTTATTCGCCAACTCAACATATTTCGAATCATAAGTATGATATTGATCAATATAGTTCTCGTATATATCCTGGGAATTTTCTGGACTTTCTTTTACCATTTCCTCTACCATTTTTTCAAGTTTCTGCTTTTCTGCTTTAGCTAAGTGATTTATATCAAAAAGAAATTCCTTGAAATTAAATATCTCACCAACTATGGAGCTGCGTTTGAACTGGAGTAGGATGGGTAATAATTTCATGTTAAAGATTTCGTGTAAATTGTTATTGTTCATAACTATGATAGTTGTGTTTGTTCGTTTTATGAGACGATTTTCTCGATGCCATGCATCTTGTAAAAAAAATAAATGGGAAAACTTTTGAATGTGGAATGATCAGATACCAAGCGGTTTTCAAATGGAACTAAAACTTTCGAGTGTTTTTTCTATTTTCAGCCAGTTATTTTTTGCAGTAGTGTCATTTCTCACTCGATTATAATCCAGATAGGTTCTTTTTTCGCCTTGCTTTGGACTGTTGATAAAGCGTTCTAAAACCTCCTGAGAAGTCAAAATGAAAAATTCAGGCTTATCTTCTATTCTATCTACGTGAAGGTTTACCAATACGTACATAATATTAGGTTTAATTTTAGTTTTGTCTATGTTCCAGCATATAGATTTAGTTCTTTGTATACCTTTTACTTGAATAGCCAAAGTTTTGTCGTCTTTCTCAATCAAGAGATCTATGCTTTTTGTATTACCAAATGTCAGGGACACATTGTAGCCCAATCTTGATAATTCTCCGGCTACATAATATTCGCAGGCAATTCCTGTTTGTTGTTTTTCAAGTAGTATCATTAATTTAATCTAATTTTCGCCTACCTCCATTTTCGTATCCTTTCGCTGCCTCGTTCTCCATTCTTCTTTTGAGGTGATAACAGTAGTCGACGTACACATATTTTGTCAAGGTATATTGCGGTAATCGCTATCGATACTTTGGCGTTTATGTTCTTTTAAGTCTGGAAGTGAACTGTAATTCAAGGAACAATACCTTAAGAATTGCTCTGTGTATTCTCTTCAATGTCAATATGGTGATAAATGGTGTAATAAGTTAGTTTAAGTATCAGTTTTGTTGATTCTTCCAGATTAATGGTGTTTTGCGGCAGCTCCCAGTCTAAGTCGCCGTGTCTACTTTGAAGGCCGAGCAAACCGAAATTATTTGCCGTTCCTGTAAATGCATCAATTTGCCTTTCGGTTATATTAGACTTTTGTAAAAGATAAGTCTTTTTTTTATTCCTGGTTGACTTGGCTAATTTTCTATCATCGATTTTTGGAAACCGTAACTTTGTTTCGATAGTATCAAGTATCGAGTAGAGGGAGATAAAGGAGTATTTCTGGCTACTTAGTAGCAGTAAAGACCTTATAAAGCGATCATATTTTGATAGGTAGATTGCATAGTCTATAAAATTTCTCTCCCTAATTTGTTTTGCTTTGTCCGCGTTATAGATTTCGCATAACGTTTGAAATGGATTTTCTGGAAGGATTAATTCGGGATGATCGATATTTACACGCTGTTCTTTTTCCCAATCTATCATCCAATCTAAGGTAAGCTCAGCTGCGATCGCTTTTTCGTGCGATGCAATGTTAAAACTGCCGCCAATCAGCATTGCTAAATATTTAGTTTTACCATATATCTCATTGGGAGTGTCATTATCGTTGTCTAAATAAGGTATGAAGATTATATCATCGGGAACTTCTGATTTGTGATCATGTTGGAATTTAAAATCTTCATGTTGTTTGTTTGATAGAGCTACTGCAATTTGGCGGTTTCCGGATGGAGTAAAGTAATACTTTGGCATAATAATTTATTTGAGAAAACTTGATAATGGCTAATGTTGCCAACAAGCTAAGGTGATAATAAACAGTCACACCAAAAAAGTTTTTGATGTAACCTTTACAGCTGCAGTTGGATATGAACAAGAATGCTTTAGGATGTGTAAAGAGAATAGGGAACTCTTTGAAACATTCTAAATGAAGGTTAGCTTCAATGAGACGGCTTAATATGAAGGTAACAGGTAAACTACCTTTTTTGAGATAAATACTACTTTTCTAAACTGACAATTTCTTTCTACAGCCGCTCACTATTCTTGAAAGTCCATTTGATACACAGTGTGTAGGAGTTCGGAAGTCTATCAAACTAAAGAAAAATATGAATACGTGGATCCTTCGTTTTTTGAGACAAATTGTTCTTTTCGCAGTTAATGAAGATAACTGATATTTCAATTCCACATCTGAAAGATCTTTAAATAAGCAGCCTGGCTTACTTGAGCTAACTGTGAGAGACAATGATTCGACTATTTGATTCAACAGTGACGTTTAACGTTATCATCCTATCAGAGATTACATAATCTTCATCAAGGAATAATCTTAAACCGTTAAGATATACAGCCACAGACGATTCGTTACTCGTAAAATTTAGGCAATGTTGATAATGGTCTGTAGCTTCATTTATTTTAATATAATCTGATCTCATTGCAATATAGTTTCGGGTAATATAGTAATTGCTGCTTTGTGTAGCATAGATATTTTTTAGCTACAAATACGCTTTTTAAAGCTTCGGTCTTTTTTGGAAGCCTGTAATTTTGGACAATATATTGATTCATATACGTGTATTATTGCAAAAGTGACGGAGGCGACAAATCCCTTAATGTAACCATTGTTAAGTGCTGATTGTTGCGAATGGAGTCAATTGTCTTTTCGAAGTCTAATTTGTCGTTAAGATTTACCCTGTTTTTTTCCATTTTAAAGAATCTTAAGGTTTGTTCCGTTAGATCATATTCGATATGATATACTTCCTCTAAATTACAATTTTGAGCTATTACGAGCTGGCATGGTTCGAGAGCAAAAAGTTTAACATCGAAAAGTAGATAACCTTTAACACTGTAAATAAAAATGCTATGGCAATTTTTATTTTGGCCTGTCATTATCGGAAATCCTGAAATGTTCTTTGCTGGTTTTACATAACAGACCCATCCGGGTGGTGTCAGCCGATTTACCAAATAGCCTTTTCCCTCAATAAACGGAACGATAATCTTATCAAATTTGGCATTCTGAATTCCGTTCTTAAAATCGTCAAAACGACGGTGTTGGCTGAATTCCTGACCAATTATCTGGCTAAGAAATTCAAAACCGATCTTAGCGCATAGTATGAAATACCTTTGAAGCGACCAGCTATATTGTATTGACATTTTTTCAAGAACATTGGGATTAAGATGCGTAAGCTGGAAGTCGGGCGATTCCGCATCATCTTCGGCTAGCTTGCTGACTAACCGTGCTTTGTCATCAAGAGTACGGGTAGTCAAGATGAGTTTATCTTTGTAGATTAAAAACCGGGGGCTAAAATTCGCGGGAAGCTTATGGTCCAGATAGTCCGAAAATTCGCCGTTAATCATCCTGTCCTTAATTGATAGGTTGATTTTAACAACATCCTTAACTTGTTTCGCCCCACTGTGATCATAGTGGAACGTCAATAACTTATTTTCAGCGTTAAGCAGAAGCTGCGTAGCGAGTATGTCTTCCACCTTGTCATGATGAATTACAATCCATTCTTTTATCTGATCGTTCCAAAGAAAGTTAGGTACATATTTTAAGTTGCTTAATATCTTGCCTGCTGGTCGGTTCAAATGATTGGCCCAGGTACCTAAGGGAGAATATTTATAAAACCAGTCTTCTATCTTGTTCCCTAAATAACTGTTGCACTCTGTACATACTGACCGTTTGAGAACATTTGACGGGTGATTGTTTCTAATGATTTTTTTGGATAAAATGTGCGCGGTATTAAATTTGCGTGTTTTGTTGCACCAGATGCATCGACCGTTTCCTGGATCTTCCTTTACGGATATTTCTTCAAACCCGATGATGTATATACTTTTTGGTTCTTCCAACGCTTGGTTTTTTTTGTTTATATGATACTTAAGCAAAATACGTAAGTTGATCGAATTGAAGTGTATGAATGAAAAAATGGCGGAAAAAAAATATTCGTATCTGAAATGCCTACTTTCTTTTTGCCGTACTTGATGGATTTAGAATTTACCGCTTAAAGAAAAATACCCATATGGATTGACACCTTCATTTTTGAGAAAAATAGATCTGTTTCTTATCCTATCCCTCAATTCAGCCAATTATTTCGGCCTTGAATAAATTTAAATTTGATTAATGGATATTTTTTATTTGTTTTGTGGCAAGCTTTAAACGGAAGCTTGCCATTCGTCTCAGTAAAGCACTCCACGCACCGTTAGCAATTAATTACTTATCGAAACTCAATTCTCGTTTCGAAAGGCGGTAGACGAATGACGTTTTTCTACGGGAGTTTAGAGTAACGATGAAAATCAAAACACCTGGCCCAAGTGCGGCATTTTTAAAGCGTAAAGCTAAATTTTTAAAGAAAACATTGGGAATCACCCATGTTACTTCATTGGATCTTGTTTCCAAACAATATGGATTTAAATCTTGGAATGACTACTATGAACACAGTATTATAATCCCAGTTGTAAAGAAGGTTTTTAGTCGGCCCCAAGCTCCACATCCTTTAGTTCTTGACTATCATAACATTTGGACTGGTGCTGTTATTGGACAGCATCCCAATGTGAAAATGTCTAAAAGAGGACATAAACAAGTTGGTTACTTGCTACAGGATCTACAGGGAGCAGTTGAATATCATAAAGTAGCTAAAAGAGTAATTAGGGAAATCATTTATATTCTAGACACTTGGCTAGGATGTGAATATACTGAGGCTGAAATGCAAAATGAAGAATTCAACTCTATGTACTACAATAAAGAGAAGGAGTACTTGGAAGTTAGGCCAACACAAAGGCAGCAGCAAAGATACAAGCGTTGGCTGCGTAAAGCAAAGGAACTCATTAATGAAAACTACCATGACTGCAAACCTTTGCAAAAGTTGCATGAGCGGTTTGAAATGGCAGCTAAAGCATTGGATAAATGGCCAAAGAAGCTGCCGGTTCCAACATCGCTTCGCCGCCGGAGAAAGCTTTCTCCAGGGACATTCGTTCGCTTAATAGGAAAAAATCAGATTGGGGTAGTATTCAAACATCCGTATGGCGATGATTCGGTTGTCGGATATGCTGATGGAGGAAGTTTTCATGTGGGACGGAATGAAGTGCGTGTGCTTAGAAAGCAGTTATTATTAAATGATTTTAGGCCAATGCGATTAACGCTTCCTTATGGTAAATGGACAGGCGATGGGGGTCTGGAGGTATTGTTTAACCGAGATTATACTCCAATTTGGACGCGTAAAACAAATGAAAGTGCCGAAAGCATAAATCCTGCCACACGTGTTACGCATACGGAAACAGTTTTTTATTACGATGATGCTACCGCACCCTATTACGGGAACGCTAAAACGCATGAAGCCTGCTTATCAGTTTTAGAACACTGGGGAGTGTCGAAGCAGATGCCGAAGGTTATGGAGCTGTTGCCGTTTGCCTTAACATCAGGTGATGCTAAATTGTTAAGCCCCAAAGGCATTTCCTAACTTAATTTTCAAAGTAACAGTAATAGCCACCTTTTGGGAAGCGGCTATTACTGTTTGTTCATTTATAAGATGTTATTTTTTTTAAGTGATCAATCCCAAAGTTTATGGTTAAAAACTGTATGCTATTATAAGATCCCAGTTCTAACCAAATATAATTAATTAAGCAAGAGCTTTATTCAACTCAATTTCCAATTCTTCGATGTGTTTCCATTCAACGCAATTTTTCGGCACTGGCTTATCATGGTTCAGCAAGGCATCTAATAGCTGTCTAACTACATCAAATTTTCCTTCGTCCTGAGAAAGTGTTATAATAGCATTATATGGCTTTTCCTTCGTTACCTCCATGTCAAAGTAAGCCTGCTCAAAATTTGGGAGTGATGCGAGCAAGCGGACCTTTGTATCTCCTGGCTTTGCAGATATAGATTCCAGGATATTCGGATTGTTCCCCCATGCTGGATTTTTTTTATCTCCGCCCTTGGTCATTGGCATATCGCTATCATGCAGAACGGAATAGCTAGAGCCAAAATGATTAAGAATCTTAATCAATGAAACAATTGTTGCTTTTCCTCTCGCCCTGATAATGTGCAAGTCTTTATATTCTTCAGGAAATCTTGATCTGACATAGTTAAAAGCAGTGTATTCAGTGTCACCCTCCACAATTATAACTTTACCACCAAAAAGAAATTCCGCAACATAGGGATCACAAATATTAAGCAGTTTAAGATTAGTCTTATCATCATCATCTAAATTGGCCTTATCTGGTCTGAATATCGTAGATCCTTCTACATCTCCTTTCAGATTTCTTTCAACTCGGACGATGGTGGTATTATCTCTTGAAAAATCGATGAATATTGGTGAATGCGTCGTAACCATTACTTGCCAATTCCCGAGAGTTGGGAGGTCATAGAGGACTTTACAGGCTTCACGAATAGCATTCGGATGAAGGCATATTTCGGGCTCATCAATTAAAAGTATGTGAGGCCGGGTAGGCGAATCTCCATCCGCCGATGGTCTTGTTGTTTCAGAAATGAATTTCAATGCCGTCCAAAGCAATGTCCTTCTTGCCCCACTACCCTGTTTGTCAATAGTGCTCATAAATCCATTCACAGGTCCCATTAATAGCTCTGAAGTCCACTTAAACAAGACTGACTCAGCCTTGTTATCAGGCTGCGCATCGAAATTGATTTTATAATTTGGAAACACCTTGTCAATTAGCTTACTTAACTCGGTATTAGCGGAGTCAATTTGGTCCCTAGTCTCTTCAATAATTTTCATTTGCACTCCTCTTACAGACTCCAACATTAAATGATAATCATTTTTTTCCTCATCACTTTTCATCTGGTTTACTTTCTCCTGAATGCCTGCTAAAAGTAGTTTTTTTATCGCTTCTGCTTGCTCCTCAGGCTTACTAAAAGCATCTACCTTATGAGGTTCTGGCCGTCGTGAATTCGCAACACCAGCAGGCCCGAATGGAGCTTTTGATGGATGCCAATCATTTAACGTGACATCCCAACCACGCCGCTCAGGCTTACCGATTGCCCTCCATATCCATCTTTCCTTTACCAAAAGTTCATTTTTTTCGGTTTTTTCAATCCAGTTTTTACCTACCCTTTCCTCGTAAACAATAGTATGGAGCTCAATCTCTGGAAATTTGTTGGGGTCAATTATATTATTTGGAAAGTCATCCTGTTTAATCAATCCATCGTTGGATCCTTCGGACATTACGAGTTCATATGCTCTCAATAATGAGCTTTTTCCGGCATTATTCGAACCAACGAGTACAACTATATCATTCAAATCTATATGTACGGGTCTTTCCCCAATGCATCTGAAATTCTTAACGATAAGTTTTACTAATCGCGGATTAGGCATTGTAGCTATTGCCTCTTCTTCTTCACTTAATATTACGGATTTAGTTGCCTTTGTTTCTTTAGCTTTTGCCATTATTCCTGATAAATTTTGATGTATGAGATACAAAACAAGCAATAAAATACTGATTTCTTTTACTGCTTTCCGTAAGAATGGTAGTTATCGTTCATATTCTACCAAATACCTAAATGTAAACTCATGAACTTAGGCTCAACTCAAGTCGGAATAGTATAATGGCATCCTCATATAAGCACATGGCGCCCTAACCAGTGATTAAGGCTAATAATTAAGGCTTCCTTTTTTGAGACAATATAATGTCTTGACCTTTAATGTAGTTAATATTTTTGTTCATATACAATCAAGTTCTTTGAGACTTCATGTGGCACAAGGGTAGCGATGTCGCCTAGAATGGCCTCGTTATTAACTGGAAATAGTGAGGCGACTCTCAAAATTTGGAGATTCTCTTTAAGGCCTTTTCGTTGGGTATAAGTCCGATCGAGGTATAGTTGATAATATTCCTTTTTAAACCTGAATGATATGGCTTTATTAATGGGCTCTGTGATGTTAATATTTTTTTTAGTAATCCAACCCAGAACCAAGACAATTATCCTATGAACAGAGTTGAAATGAACGTCTGGGCAAAAAAAAGATTGGTCAGGCATGTACTGTTTTTCGCCTGCTGCATAGTGCCGAGTATAAATATGAGAAAGCGAAACGTCGTTAAATACTACCTCGCCAAATTTTGAAGGTATGATAATCTCAGTACGTTTCATCCCAAGAAAATAATCATAAACTATTTTAAAATGGATATACCTAGACATCAGCATAATCTTTTTAAGTTTATGCTCGTACCTCCTATTCTTTACTAGGAATCCGTTCTGCAAAAATTCAGGAAGCATTTTTTTAATTTCATCTCTTGCCTCTTTAGCAATATGCTGTAGGGTTTGGGAGGAATGGTTAGTCACTAAAACAACCCGTGCATACCAGACTTCAGCAAATCGATCTAATTCCTCATAGTCACCTTTGGACATCTTCAAATGTTTTGGTACAGGTTGATAATCTAGGTTTCTAAAATAGTAATCGCGAAATCTGTATTCGTCGCAAAACCTAAATTGGTGCCTAATGTCCCTGGTAATACTGGTACAGAATATCTCGACTTCAAATGGATTTGGCTTCCCGCCTTGTTTCAACTTATCAAAAATACAATGCATGATTGCATCATGTTCATCTTGAGTTGTAGGTTTAAGTTTCATTGATCGTAATCAGGACTGGTTACGCTTAAATACATTCATTTTATAAGGCTAAATTTTATAATAAAAAGAAAATAATATTGGTATTTCCGTTATCTGCGAGTAGGTGTTTAAATGTTCCAGAGGACAACTAGAGTAAAAAATAGAATTATTTAAGAAAGATCTTTTGGAAAGTGTCCTTAATTAATTCGTAAAGAAGTTTTGCATTATCCTGTGTCACACCAAGCTGAATTACGATACTAATAATAGTACCTATCATTAAGTTTTGCCAGTCAAATTTATTAAGTTCACTTGTTAACTCTAGTAAGTGATCAAGTTGATTCTTAATGGCAGAATTTTGTTCTTGTAATAAAGGAATTCGGTCTAACGATGATTTTATAGTGTTTATTTGTCTAGATATTAATAAGTATTCGTCATGGGTAAAGTTCACATTTTGATTAATGGTTGTTCCTATCAGATACCGAGCTTCATCAAATACACGTCCCCATTTGTCCGGAGATGAAACTTCTCTCTTTAAATAATTTAGCCATTTTTTAAAATAATCTATTACCTCTTTCCAACCAATAGAGGAGGATGCATCTCTATAAAGTGTTTCTCCAGGGGAAAAATTAACAATCAAGGAATTAGCATATCCACTATCATCAAATATCCTAAAATAAAAATTCGTACCTATTAATTGAAAGTCTGTTCCGGCTGCAGACTTACTAAATTGAGTAGGAGAAAAGTACTCAGAATCAGTTATTAAAGTGTAAAGTTCATTAAGTTGAGAGCGTAATAATTCCATGCGTATTAGGTTTTTTTAATATATAAGAATTTGAAAGTTAATCAATTCATTAATGTTTTGAGCATATATAAAAAAATTCTTAATCTTGCTAATCTTCGTTTATTGAGACCAAAGTTTCTTCTGTTGCAGCTAAGTTTTTGATTCCAAAATTTTCGACTTCGACACCTTACCGCTGATCTACTTTTCTGGATTGCTGATTGTCTTTACCTTGATTTTGGAAGCTTTTATCTTACTTATTTTATGAACGCGCCTATAATAGTTAATGGTGCCCTTTGCATGAGGTGTTTCTTTATCTTCAAATTCTTCAATCTTCTTTTTATAGGCGTCTGGAAGTCTGATATTGTTATTGTTGACAATGACGTTGGTTACCTTAGGCTGCTTTGTTTGATAAAATGTTTTGTTGTGGCTTATCTTAAATCCCTTGGAGGTGATAATGGCTAATATGTCGTTAACTAAGGGCTTAAAATCTGTTTTTGAGGAGATGGTAATATCATCAACGAAAGTGGTAAGCATTAATCCGTTTTTTTTTGCCAATGCTTCCAATTCTAGGCCGGCAGTTACAAAAACGAGATTTGCTAAATACGGAGAAGTTGGTGTTCCTTGGGGCAACATCCCTTTATAGGTCGTGAGCTTAGTCAGGATTCTTGATGCTGTCGGCGAAAAATTCCTTTTTACAAACATTTCAAATACCTGATGATGTGTAATGCCTGGGTAGAAATTTCTCAAGTCGGTATTGAAAAAGAACTTGTTTCCTTGATGCATTTTAGCATTCAGAATGTTGTCTCTCTTCGCAATACCGCCAAAAGCGTAATCTGGAAGTTTCATAGTTTTAAGAAGCTGTACGTGTATACGCTTCTGTACTGTTTTCATGAGCCTAAGACTGGGATAGAGATCCCGCGTTCTGGGCTTACCATTCTTGTCGATCAATTGTATACCTTTCTTATCCAGTTTGGGATTGCTGATCAGGTAGTAGAATTTATCTATGTTTTCAAAAAGATGATCTAGCTCTTTCTGGGTAATATGTAGGATCTTTAAAAGTTTGGGAACGTCCAGCATATCAAAAAAATGATTCTATCATGCCTTTAATCGAAGGAAGAATGATCTGAAAGGCCTCCCTTTTTTTTGGATCAATGTCCTCCGCTGTTAACGAGTGGAAAAAAAGCACTGGTAGTGGTGTTTCAAGCACGTCAGCAATCGTTTTGAGTACGCCCAAGGCAGGTTCCTTTTGATTGCTTTCAATCTTTGAAACGTAGGCCTGTGTAAGCTGACAACGCTGGGCAAATTCATTTTGCTTTAGCCCCTTTCTAATTCTTATCTGTTTAATTGTGTTTCCTATGTCCATAACTATGGTTTGATAAAAGTAGGAGTGCCAGATTAAAATAAGTCCTTAAGATGATCATAAATTGAAAAGATACGTACTATCGTTCCCAACACTTTAACAGATGTCAACATACGGCTTTGAATGTCCTGTGCTGTCCTGGATTGCTCCAGCATGTTAATACAATCATTTAAAAGAACTTGCTCTTCGTCTGAAAACGAACAACGGTGCTTTGAAAGGATGACCTTGATACCCAGTATCAGATCTTCACTGTTTTTGAAACTATGTTTTTGCATAATTATTGAATTTAATTAGTAGGCATTATTGCCTGCTTCTTCCAATTATGCTGTAATTAAATTCACAAACGTTGTTCGTTATTCACTCCTACAGAATCCTGCTTCATTTATTATCAAAAAACAGTGATGATTATTACGGATAAATCCGATTAAGTCCAACATTCTCAATACGGTTCGGGGCATTACGGCTTAGCGACAAAGCGGCATGGCGGCAATTCGACGAAAAGGGCATCAACTGACTGGCAGCGAGCTAAACGGCATTCTCAACTTCAGGGCTGTCCTGGCGGTGAGGTGTCGAGGTGAAAAGTGTTGATCATCTTAAGTACCTATATAGGCTGTGTATTGCTACACTTTACGATTTGAATCAATTACATTAGTTTTAAAACCTTTCAAAGAACTATGATACAAACATAAAAAATATTCCTGACAGTACAAAATTTATTTGAAAAAATATTTCCCTGGTTATCGTTTAGCAGATGGATCTTATTTGTTGATCCTAAAATTTGTTAGATAAAGGATCCACAATGGTTATACAGGTCGCATTTACCAACTTACTGGCAAGATCAGACGAACCTTTTTTGTGAAGCCATGTAGTGTAGCTCCTCCTTTATCATCGGTTCGATCCATCGGTACGTTTCTTCGACAGCTTGATTCTCGATAAGGACTGTGCAAGATGGGTCTTTCCACAATGTTTCAGAAGTTAGCACCTTGTAAGTTATTTTATTTTGTAGTGAAATTTAGGTTTGATAGGTATACGGCAAAGACATTAGTACTCAACAGAGCACATTAGTAGTGATAAATTATTATATAATAATTTCACGAATGTAAATCACCTTTGAGGCGATGCAAACTAAATACCAATTTTTAGGCAAAAATTCGGCAGTAATTGATTGTATTTGCCGATTGTTGGAATAATCAGGCCATTTTGATTATGGAAATCTGGTACCAGTAATAGAATGCCTCAGGACTACTTTTCTTTAGTTTATTTAATTTTTGGTTGAAACCCTGATCAATTGCAAAGTCTTTTATCTGATCAATCCCTATATATTTTTCAAACTTTCTTATGCGATACTTCAGAACGGTGGCGATATAGGCCGCTTTTGAAGCGTCAACGATTGCCCGTTCAATGTGATAGCTTTCTGAAAAGATAAAATTCTTGACAGAAAGAATTCCCTGACTTAATGCCTTAAAGTCACCTTTGCCATCGGTACCTCTGCTACAGATATGTAACGCTGTATCATAGATGTCGTCAAGAACTCCGTTTGCATCTGTATCACACTTACGGTAACCTATCTCTGTATTTGCAAAAATATCGAATGTTTTGGCTATGATAGCAACATCTTCTGCAGGATCTAGCAAACTACCAATATCGTAGAGTTGCTTCATTATTTCCATTGCGCGAAGATCTTCTCCTTTATAGTAAGGAATGCCAGTGGTGTTGGGCGCAAAAGCGGTAAGCTTGTCTCCTAGAATATCTTCATAGCTTGGAACGTTTACATTGATGGGATCCCCATCCTGTTGCAAAAAAGTGGAATCTATTGGCCAGCTGATCACTTTCGCATAATGCGGCTCTTCAAAAAGTATGTCTAATAAAATATAGTCTTCAGTTTTATTGTATTTGTGGACTGGGGTATAAAAGAATTTATAGTGTGCTTTTTTGATATTTGTTTCCGTGCTTCTTTCGTGAAGTTCGAAACGGTTGAAGCCTTGTGCTTCCATAAAAGTCTTAAATAGGCTTTCGAGTTCTTGGGGAGTACTTAATATGATATCAATGTCAATCGATAGTCTCTTGGTACTTCCAATTAACAACATCAGCGCCGTGCCTCCATTGAAGACAAACTTAACCTCTGCCTTGACCAGGCCCTCAAGCAAAAGCAACGCACGGATAACTTTTTCTACGAGTAAAGAATTGTTTTGAAAGACTGTTTTTAGTGCTTTGAATCTTTATCATTTACACATCATCAAAAACTAAGAATCCTATTTGAATAGTGGAATGAGTTCTTGATAATGGGATAGATACAAATTTTCCCAGGCGATGAGAACGGGAGGGGCATTTGCTTTGAATAACTGCCAATGAGTATCTTAAAAACATTTGGTTGTTAATTTTATCTAAACACAATTCTCACCTAGACATGTGTGACTAAATTATTTGGTCGAAATGCAACATTAAAATGCTAAATTATATAATATTTTCACGTTGTTAGGATGTGGGCTAGTTGATCTTTTGAGAGAAGCTAAAAATCAAAATTGTTATTTTTTTGGAATGTTTAATAATTATTTATAATATGGATAATACCGTTTCACAAGAAAACACTTTCCATGCTGGAATATGCATGGCAGGGGCAATATCAGCTGGAGCTTACACAGCAGGAGTTATAGATTACCTTATTGAAGTCCTTGAACATTGGGAAAAAGCTAAGAAGCTACAGGATGCCGGAAAACTTGAAGGAGTACCAAGGCATAACTTTGTTATAGAAGTGCTAGGAGGTGCTTCAGCAGGTGGAATGACCGCGGCCATTACAGCCGCAGCCACTCAAGAGTCTTTCGAACCAATTCACCGAAAAGATGAAAATAATCCGGCAATTACCGAAAAAAATCCTTTATATAACTGTTGGGTGAACCTAAAAGAAACAGATGGCATGGACATGATGGATCTTATGCTATCTACTGATGATATTGAAATGGATGGTTTATTGAATAGTAGTAAAGAAGTAAGAGCTGCATTTAATTCAACATTTATCAAAGATATTGCTGATTTTGCTTTAGATGTACGGGTCAAATCAAAGTATAATCGTCCTTATATAGCTACAGATCTTGATGTATTTACTACTATAACAAATCTTAGAGGTTTTTCTTACAATGTGAAATTTGAAACTACTACAGGAGTTCGGGAACACCGTATGAAAATGCATAATGATTATGCCTTTTTCAAATTAAGTGACCAGGATGACGATAATCGAAGTCAGTCACCGACACAAGATTTAAATACGACCTTTTTAAGTAAAGAGATCTCAGAAAATGATGGGCGAATCCCTATCAACTTTAACGCTCCAAATGGCTTGAACACCGAAATATTAAAACAAGCAGCCATGTCAACGGGGGCGTTTCCTATTGGCTTAGAAAGTCGAGATTTAAGTCGAGATAGAGCTTACATTGAAAAGAACAAATATTTAAACCTCTTACTGGCAGGACAAGCGGCAAATCAAAATAATGTTAGCTATGAGTTTTTACCAGATGAGAAATACTTATCCCTGAATGTTGATGGCGGCCTGATTAATAATGAACCTTTTGAGATAACACAACAATTATTGGATGATCGCAGAAGAAATACATGTTCTGACGAAAATGAAGCGATTCAGTACAGCCCAAAAACTTCGTCTACCGACTTTGACAGCTTTGTATTAATGATAGATCCCTTTCCTAATGATAATGAACCAGAACCGGCTAATTTTATTATAAAAAAAGCATGGAAAAATGTTGTACCATCAATTATTTCAGCGATGCGCGGACAATTAATGATGAAGGGCGATCAGATAAAGCGAGCTTACTTAAGCGACGATTATACTCGTTTTCTCATTTCGCCAGTGCGGACCCATAATTGTATCGTGCAATCATATTCTATTGCTTCAGGCTCACTTGGTGGATTTGGAGGGTTTTTCTCTAAGCAATTTAGAAAACATGATTTTTATTTAGGAAGGCGGAATTGTCAAAAATTTTTACAGCATCATTTAACTGTTCCGGAAAAAGCAGATAACCCAATTTTAAAATTCGGTTATGAAAGCCTTAGCAACTATGGCTATATATCTAATAATGTAAAATATCTTCCAATTATTCCAGATTTTAGGGTAGATGGAAATGAAGTGGTTGGCTTTAAAATCGTACCGGCTTTAGAAGAGAAAGAATATCCCTACCCTAAAATAAAACTAAGTTACATCCTTGGATTAAGAAACAAGCTTAAAAAGCGAATTAAATGTATTCTAGATAATGTACAAAATGTAGCAGATGATAAATCACCGTTAACTTTAGCTTGGAAAAGCGAAATACTGCCTCGTATTCGAAAGAAATCTTGGCTGAAAAGGAACTTTGATAAGTTAATAAAAAATAATCTAATCAAAGTGTACATTTTTTTAGGAAAGCTATCTGCGAAAGGTGCTATTGCTGATGCCTGCATTGATGCCATAATAATAGATATGGAAAAACGAAGTTTAATAGAAGAAGATAGTAGTAGCTCTAATAAGGTATAATGCCAGTATTAACCGATTTTTACTTACCCAACTTCTACATAAACCTTAATTAAAAGACTTATAAAAACTTATAAGGACTAATTTTTCGATATATTGATTTATCAACTAAATTATCGATTTTTAGATTAGTGTAAGCACAAGAATTAAATAAAAAAAGAAAATTCTTTTCTATTTTCACAACGGAAATTTAATCTTTTTATTTTCGTTGGAATAATTTTTCCCAAATTCCTTGTGAGATCCTGAACTGCCTTGCCTGTTGCCTCTCTTGCATCAGTCAAATGCCTTATCTGTTTCACGTTAAACATCTGATACAGCCTTTCCAGTTGTATTGGTTACATCTTCTAATGCTTTTTTCTGTGGTCTTCTTAAAGTTATTTAATGCTTGTTCCGTCTCTTTACCGATATTTTCTCCTAAGGAGATCGCGGCATTCACGAGAAGGGAGAGGCAACCGGCGGAAATAAGAAAAAATATTATGTCTAAGAAGGAGTTATAAATGAACCACCTAATTTATCCGCAATTACTGGTAAAACAACATCCTTTTTTTCGGCTAATCTACACAGTAAAATATACATATTTGGATTCGTCATCATTGTTTCAATAATGACGCTCATTTTAAGTGTATCAATTTCTCTATCTCTATAAAGGATTATAACTTCTTTACAAGACAAATATTCAGCAATCAGATCATGACTGAATTTAAGTAACCGATCATCAATAGTGCCGGAAACAACTAGGATGCCGCTATGAATAAAATGCTCTATAGCAAGATTCCCGACAAAAATGAAAAAGTTTTTTTCAGGCGTCCATTTAGGTGAAATCTGGTTAACCCCATGATTGCCTGTTAAATCTTTAATAATAGAGAGCAAGTTGGTTGAAATAATAGCGCATTGCCTGAGGCTAATGATTGACTGACTCATATTCTCATCTTTTCGAAAAAGGTCTGCTAAATAAAGCTCCAATAAATCAATTAGTGAGTTGGGGAGATCCGTTTCAAGTGAATTACCCTGATCTAATATCGTGGAGGCTTTTTCTACCATTATTCTGAGGAGGCTTAATGGTAAAGGCTGATTATTATTTTGGCGGTAGAACTCATTAATAACATGTTTAAGCCTCTTTCTTATTAGTTCTCTATGGCTACCAAATCGAAACGCACCTACGTACATGTTTGTAAATCCGTCAAGCAAAGAATCCATATATTCAATACGTAAACCCAGAGGTATTATTTGTATTTTTCCCCAAAGGCGCAATGGTGTTCGTGACGTATAAACAATAAGATGAGCAAATTTGGCTCCTTTCTCTGGATCAATATGTTCCGGTTTTATAAAAGGCATCTCTGATATTCCGTCTACCACTGCAATAATTCTTCTTTTCCTCAAAAGCACGTTGATCAGGACATCTGAGACAAACAATTGCCTCGTAAAACTTTGAACTTTTACTTTACAAATCGTATCAAGGTTGTCATCGACATTATTAATAAACACAGGTAATGCCGGAAGGGACAATAACCTGGAGGTATCAGGTGAGTTGGCCCACATAGCAAGCTGAAAAGCCAGGGTAGATTTCCCGATTCCTCCCTGACCTTCAATGGAGAGGATAACCCGATCTGCTGGCAAAACATGTTTAATTTCAGCTAATCCAGGAACATAATTGACAACAGTTGCCGAATTGGAAAAATCAATGATTTTATTCTGATTTAACTCAAATGGAGAAGCTATCCAATTTGGCCTGCTGGAAACATCCACGTTCCCATGAAAATGGTTATTTGCAATCTGACTATAATAAGTAACGAAAGCATTTAAACTTCTGGGGTGTTCGATAAGATAAAGTACAAAGAATTTGGATAATTTTTCAGCCGATGGCAATCTGGAATTTGATACCGCTTCGTGCCATTGGACGAATGCCAACGGGCTAATCAAAAAAACGATCACAATACAGACAGCATAGATGATTGCAATAAAGCTGAAGTTTATTGCTAGTACCGATAATAAATCTTTTATATCTCCCGGGACTTTATTCCAGTGCATGAACTCTTTGATTCTTTCAAATGCCGTTTTACCATGGACAAATGTGGTAGTATCCTTAATTATGTTCCATCCATCAAAAACAGTTACTTCAAACACATATTTCATACCTTGGCTAAAAATATCAATGGGCCAGGATATTATTGAATCTCTTTTAGAAAAGGGCAGAATTATATTGGCAAAAGAATTATCAGTTCCTTTTCGAAATTCCCCTTGAATCAATCGGATTTGGAATTGATAATTTTCTATGTTAGTTGAATCGGTCAACTCAACATCAAAATCTAAACGGTAACCGCTAGAAGTGTTTGTTAAGGAAAACTTGGATATATTAAAGTTAGTTGAGGAAGGAATAAACTGGACCAAAAAGCCATTGAATCCGGCAAAGGTATAATATCCCAGAGTATTTTGCTGAGCGAAAGTAATGTTGCGATTAGCCAGCTTGGGAGATGTTTTAAACCAAGTTTGACCCGAATTTATCGAACGATAAATATCTCCAAGAACAGAAGTGACAACTACCTCTTTAGTAAGTTTACTAAAAAAAACATGTTGCAAATTTTCATTTTTAGGCAAAGAGCTAACAGTCTCCCAGGTTGTACCACCATTGACGGTTTTAAATAGATGGTGATCGTAAATACTGGAACTACTAGCAATAAAACCCTCTGTTGAACTGGCGTCCATGCTGATAGTTTTAAAATTTTGAGTTGTGTCCTTAAAAGGAATCTGCTTCCAGTGCAATCCTGAGTCTATAGACCGAAAGATGTGACCCTTCCTGCCAACAATAAACCCTTTATCATTATTTAAAAGCACATCAGACAATGCGATATTTTTTTTGGATATTTTTTCTTCTGTCCAGGTATTTCCGAAATCAGTGGTTCTGAGTAGTCTCGCAGATGTGCCTACCGCAATCCCATTTTTACCCGTCCCTAAAAAGTCTACTGAAAATATATGGTCAGACATTTTCTTTTTGTGATGGATCACAAAATCTGTTTTACCGTAACTTAGAGAACCGATAGTAAGACTGTCTCCTGCAACAAATAGACGACCGGTTGCATTGTTAAAAGTTATTGTATTCAGATGGGTTTTAAAGTTTAAAGGAGTTAATCTTTTCCATTTATTTGAATTGTATTTGGAATATTGCACTTCACCATATTCCCCCGCAGTATGTATCTCTCCCTTTTTTGTTTCTAAATAGAATTCAGAAATAGTAGCAATTGAATTTTTAGTTAAATTCCAATGCAGTCCGCCATCGGTCGTAACTAAATAAGTCCCGTTAGATCCAACGACCCGGCCTGTACGTCCGTCTTCAGTAAATGTAATTTTTTTAAAAACAATAGGCGCACCCTGCATGGAAAAATTTACGTCCCAAGTATTTCCACCATCCGTACTTTTAAATATTTCTCCCTGGTCTGTTACCACCCATCCAATCGTCAGCTGATTATTAAACCAAATAGATCGAATTCGATAATCTGTTATTTGAACTTTCTTCCATGTCTTACCCGCATCTTTAGTATGTACTAATGCACCGTAGCTTGAAGATATCCAGATATTATCATTTCCTCGCGTAAAGACAGAAGTTAATGTACCTCCACCGAACTTATCTGATTGTGTCGCACTGAACAGATCAAACCATTCTTTTTTTTTCTCAGTTAACAGCGAAAACTCAGCTCCTGCTACATAGATGTTTTTGTCAATGGTAATTCGTACTGACCATACTTCATATTGCCAGCCTGTATCGTATGCCTCCCAGGTTAGGCCGCGGTTAAAGCTTCGAAGGCCTGCGCCTTTTGCTCCGGCTGCAATACCGACACGTCCGTCAGCCGAAAAATCGACATCGTATAAAGTAAGAGAAGTTGTGTTTTTTATCCTTGACCAAGTCAAACCGCTGTCGGCAGTTCGCATAACGATCCCGCTATCACCTACAGCTATGCTGGTATGGTCATCAATGATCGAAATAGCCCTTAAATTCGCGGTTGTTCGGGTTTTAATTATTGACCACTTTCTTCCCCCGTCAGAAGATCTCCTGATCAGGCCCATATCACCCACGATCAGGCCAAGGCCACTAAATTCATTTATTTCAATGTCATTATAAGAATTGCCAGATCCGATGACATTAGGTTTTGCCCAGCGTGTTTTGACTTGGCCTAAAGTCCATTCGGACTGACCTATCATACTAATAAAGACAATACCTATTAGTGTAAGTAAACGGATACTCATGATCACTAAACTGGTCAATTTTTTTATCTGTTCAGACAGTAAACCAGTGACTTAAGATAATAAATATTACTGGATTTGCCTAAAAGTTTTTTATTAACGAAAGACTTTTCAAACGGTATTTATGAAAGGTTTATTCTATAATAAATAGTACGGTTTAACGTCATTTAAACGGTCGACTTTTAAGACACGGTTAGACATCCAGGAATAATGATAGTGGAAGAGCGGATCATTACAATAATTAGCTACACCGGTAGCCCCAGAATTAGGGTTGCCGGCAAACAGCTACATCGCAGGCTCAGCGAAGCCACCACCAAAAGTTTAAGTCCAGGATTGGCAGTCCAGTGGCGAAATGACAATGATATGTAAATGAGCGCTAGCGGGTGGAAGATGTAAACTGCAAATGCATGTTATGAAGATTATGTCGCAAAAGACGAATTTTCAGTTTGTAACCTGAAGAAATTTAGAGAATTTGTAATACCCAACATTATGAGTGCTCAAAAGCTACTTCACAAATTTAAATAAAAGCGCCCCTAATTATTCCCCTCTAAGATGAAAACAAAAAAGCCTTTAGCATGACACTAAAGGCTTTCTGTATATTTCAGCTGCGGAGAGAGAGGGATTCGAACCCTCGATACCCTTTTGAGGTATACACACTTTCCAGGCGTGCTCCTTCAACCACTCGGACACCTCTCCTTTTCAGGATTGCAAAAGTATAAAAATTTTTGAATCCTGAGCTATATTAATCGATTACAGTGATTTTGACCATATTCGTCTTGCCTTTACGCTCGATTGGAATCGCGGCAGTATTAATAACGATATCACCTTTTTTGATCAACTTCAATTCTTTTAAAATCCTGTTTACATCAAGAATAGTTTCATCAGTACTTTCGAATTTATCGTAATAAAAACCTTGTACTCCCCAAACTAAACTTAGCGTATTCAACAAGTTGATATTACTCGTAAAGATGTAAGTTAAAGCTTTAGGACGGTGACTTGAGATTTCAAAAGCGGTGTAACCACTTACGGTCATCGACACAATACCAACAGCATTGGTTTGCTTAGATAAGTTAGCCGCTGTATCACAGATAGCATCGCTTAAAAAGCTAGCTTCGCTAGTTCTAAGGAACTTTTGAGGGTGGAATGGATAGTTATTGGTTTCAATGTTTTGAATGATCTTCTGCATGGTTTCAATAACGATCAGTGGAAACTCTCCAACAGAAGTTTCTCCGCTTAACATCACTGCATCTGCACCATCCAATACCGAGTTTGCTACGTCATTAACTTCCGCACGCGTTGGTCTTGGCGTAGTGATCATGCTTTCCAACATCTGTGTAGCAATGATAACCGGTTTCGAAGCTGCTCTACATTTGTTTACAATCATTTTCTGCAACAAAGGAACTTCTTCCATTGGCATTTCAACACCAAGGTCACCACGGGCAACCATAATACCGTCAGAAACGGCAATGATTTCGTCGATATTGGCAATAGCTTCAGGTTTTTCAATTTTAGCGATTACCCTTGCTGTTTTACCTCTTTGTTTGATGATTTCTTTTAATTCAACGATGTCAGCAGCGTTACGAACGAACGAAAGCCCGATCCACTCTACATCATTTTGAAGCACAAACTCCAGGTTATCTCTGTCTTCAGGTGTTAAAGAAGGGATCGAAACCTTTGTGTTTGGTAAATTAACTCCTTTTCTGGAAGTAAGGATACCACCATGTACAATTTCACAAACAACTTCGTCATTGTAATTGGTTTCAATTACACGCATCTGTAGCTTGCCATCATCCAAAAGGATAACTTCACCTGCTTTTACGTCTTTAGGAAAAGTGTTGTAAGTGATGTAAATACGCTCTTCATTACCAATACATTCCTTGGTCGTAATAATGGTTCTGGCACCATTTACCAAGTGAATTCCACCGTCCTGAACCATTCCGATACGGATTTTAGGCCCTTGTAAATCGGCTAGAATGCCGACATTGTAACCGTGTTTTTTGTTGAGTTCACGTATGGTGTCTAACGTTTCCTGATGATCAGCTTGTGAACCATGGGAAAAGTTTAGTCTGCAGACATCTAATCCTGCATTAAACATACTAAATAAGACTTCTGGTTTGGCTGATGCCGGACCTAACGTGGCAACTATCTTCGTTCTTGAATGAAAAGGTTTCATTTATTTTGCAATTAGTTATAACTAACCGGTAATGAAGCCACTAGATAAATTCCAGTGACAAATGGCTAATTTTTGTTATTAATATATATTATGAGATCAAATATAGTGTATTTAATACACCTATAATGTAAAAATTACAATATCAAATTTTCTTTTGACTTCAGTTTATAGGGATCAATTTTTGCAGCTACCTGAATATCAGGTAGTTTGTTCAATCCAGAAAGCAGGTAATTTAAATCTTCCTGGTGTAGGTATTGTTTAATCACCATAAAATAATCCACTTTATCGAGCTCTGGAATTAAAAATCCTTCACGATTGCGATTATTCACAATAAAATACTCATTTTCGCCCTCTTCAACAAAATAATAATACTTCGAAAAGGCAAGGGCGGGTTCATCAATATTGAAAAATACTTCATGATCATCCACCTTTTCTAAATTTAATTGGAGCGCGGTATTTATCTTGTGGCAAAGCACATAATCCTTTAAGGATGCGGTGATTGCGAGTAAGATAAAATCAAGATCCAGGGAGAGTTTGAGGTAGGTTTTATTCAAAACAGTTTCTTTATTTTAAGATGCGAAATTATAAAAGTAATTTTACTTTACTGTTTGAAATAAAAACATTAAAATTGATAGTAAAATAAAAACATTTGAAATGTGTTAGTTTTTATTTTTCTTTGCACTGAATTATTTAACCATTAAATTATAACATTATGTCTGATATTGCTTCAAGAGTTAAGGCTATTATCGTTGAAAAATTAGGTGTGGATGAAAGCGAGGTGACCCCGGAAGCTTCTTTCACGAACGACTTGGGTGCGGATTCTTTGGATACTGTGGAACTTATCATGGAATTCGAAAAAGAATTCAATGTAGCAATTCCTGATGATCAAGCTGAAACCATTGGTACAGTTGGTCAAGCAGTTGCTTATCTAGAGAAAAACGTAAAGTAAACATACGGTCTCCGTATAATCCGTATAAATGGAATTAAGAAGAGTAGTAGTTACAGGTTTAGGTGCGCTCACTCCAATAGGCAATACTGTTCCAGAATTCTGGGACAGTTTGTTAAATGGGGTGAGCGGCGCTGCGCCTATTACAAGTTTTGACGTCGAAAAGTTCAAAACCAAATTTGCATGTGAATTGAAAAATTTCAATCCTGAAGACTTCATGGATAGAAAAGAAGCACGCAAATTAGATCAGTTTGTTCAATATGCAATCGCTTCTACGGCTGAAGCGGTACAAGATGGCCAATTCGATTTTACCCAATTAGACACCAACCGTGTTGGCGTAATCTGGGGATCTGGAATTGGTGGCATAAAGACCTTTATGGAAGAAATGAGGAACTTTTTCTCTGGTGATGGTACACCAAGATTCAATCCTTTCTTCATTCCTAAATTGATTATTGATATCGTTTCAGGACATATCTCCATCAAATACGGCCTAAGAGGTCCGAATTTTGCTACCGTATCTGCCTGTGCTTCTTCAACGAATGCCATGATCGATGCTTATAATTATATTCGCCTGGATATGGCCGATGTAATTATCAGTGGTGGATCTGAAGCGATTATCAATGAAGCTGGTATTGGCGGTTTTAATGCGATGCACGCCCTTTCTACACGTAATGATGATCCAGCTACCGCTTCCAGACCTTTCGATAAAGATCGTGATGGTTTTGTTGCAGGCGAAGGCTCTGGTACCATCATTTTTGAAGAATTGGAACATGCTAAAAAGCGTGGTGCTAAAATTTATGCTGAAATTGTTGGTGGCGGAATGAGCGCTGATGCCAATCACATTACTGCCCCTCACCCTCAAGGTTTAGGCGCAAGAATGGTGATGACAAATGCCTTAAAAGATGCACAAATGACCACTGCTGATATTGATTACATCAATGTTCACGGAACGTCGACACCACTTGGTGACTTTTCTGAAACACAGGCTATTGTAGACCTTTTCGGGGAAGATGCTTATAAACTGAATATCAGTTCTACAAAATCAATGACAGGCCACTTATTGGGTGCTGCAGGTGTTATTGAAGGTATTGCTGCTATTCTTGCAGTGAGAAATGATATCGTTCCTCCAACCATAAATCACTTTACAGACGACCCTCAGTTAGATTCTAAACTGAATTTCACCTTTAACAAAGCTGAAAAACGCACCATCCGTGCTGCTTTAAGCAATACCTTTGGTTTTGGTGGCCACAATGCGTCTGTAATTTTTAAAAAATACGAGGAATAGAAGTAGTGATTTTTACTAATTAATGCCATTGATAAATTTCTATAAACTCCACTTATCGCGTGATAGGGAGTTTATTAAAAAGCTGAAAAACATTTTAGGCTTTGTGCCTGGTAATGCCGTTTTGTATAAAATGGCATTCAGGCACCGGTCTGTGGCTAAAGTTTTGAAGAATGGCAGTAAAAGCAGTAATGAACGCCTGGAATTTTTAGGCGATGCTATTCTGGGTTCTGTTATT
Organism: Pedobacter sp. CAN_A7; assembly: GCF_015752175.1. NCBI lineage: Bacteria > Pseudomonadati > Bacteroidota > Sphingobacteriia > Sphingobacteriales > Sphingobacteriaceae > Pedobacter > Pedobacter sp. CAN_A7. The sequence continues at coordinate 59,400 of NZ_JADOUW010000002.1, forward strand.
GCCGAACTGCTTTTTAAGGCTTACCCTTATAAAGAAGAGGGTTTCCTGACAGAAATGCGTTCTAAAATTGTTAACAGGGTTAACTTAAATCAATTAGCCCGGAAGATGGGATTTGACCAGCTTCTTGTTTTTGACCAGAAAATGGTTAATGTATCCACCAAAAATCACTCGATGCTTGGTGACGCCTTTGAAGCTCTTGTGGGCGCAGTTTATCTGGATAAAGGTTATAACTTCACTAAAGAATTCTTGTTAAAGCGTATCGTTAAGCCTTACATCGATGTACACACTTTAGAGCTTACAGAAACCAATTTCAAAAGTAAGCTGATCGAATGGTGTCAACGTCATGGAAAAGATGTGACGTTCGACCTGGTACCGAATATTGAAGGCGATAGTCCGAAACTTTTTACCATACAGGCCGTCATTGATGGCGAAAGCTTTGGTATAGGCAGAGATTACAACAAGAAAAACGCGGAGAAACAGGCCGCGGAGAAAACCTGCGAAGCGCTATCCCTCTAATTACTTTACTTTTTAAGGGTATCGCTGTATTTTTTATAAGCCTCCCTAATGTATTTTAACGCGTCGTATTCCGACCAGTTTTTTGCTGTTTCATAATCCGGACGGTAATTTAGCATGAAGTCTTCCAAAGCTTTACCACTTAAATCGGTATGCTGTTTAATCAGCGACTCATTGAAATAACCATCTATTTCCGTCTGTTGCAATTCGGTGTTGTAATAGCGGTTAAATCTTTTTGCGTTTTTAGGCGTACGGCCAAATAATTCATACAGGGCAGTGAGCGGCGTAAATATATATGAAAGTACAGGCGGTTTCCCGGCATAAAAGGAACCTTTATCCCTGAAATCTCTCTTCACTTCATTCATTTCCTGCTTCTTAGTCTTTCCGTAAATATTTACTTCGGCTAGTGTAGTTCCCTTATCTACATAAATAACTACGTCTTTTACAGAGGAAATCACCAGCTGTGCATCTGCATAGCTCTGTTTATAGACTAGCAGCGTGTCACCCGGATAAGCGCTGATCTGGAATAAGCCAAAATCATTACTTCGAACCGTTACCTTATTTTTTTTGTTATAAATTTCTGCTGCGGCAACCCGGCTCTGTGTGCCTTTTTCCATGATTACGCCTTTAATTATACCCGTTTCCTGAGCCGTAGCTTGGAAAACAGTACTGGTAAACACTAAAAAAAGGGCGATATAGGTGAGTTTAAGCTTCATATTTAAAAATATAACAACAAAAATAGACAATGTTATTCAGGGAATATGTTAAAAACTCTTAAATCTAATAAAGGAATAACACGCATACTTTCAACGATTAAACAATAAATTATATCTTTGCACATGATAAAATCAATGACAGGTTACGGCCTGGCCTCTACCGATCATGAAAACGTTAAGTTTTCTGTAGAGATCAAATCTTTAAACAGTAAGTTTTTAGAACTTAGCTTAAAGCTTCCAAAAGCTTACAACGAGAAGGAATTATTTTTACGTAACCTTTGCAGTAAGGACATTGAAAGAGGGAAGGTTAACGTTTCGATCAACGTTGAACGTACCGATGAGCAATTAAAAGGTGCCCAAATCAATACCGAACTCCTTACCAAATACTACAATCAATTAGCGGCGATTAACGAAACTTTAGGGGCCAATTCTACTAATTTATTACAGGCTGCTTTAGCTTTACCTGAAGTAATTAGCTATTCGGAAGAGGACGGCAAAGAGTCTGACTGGACCATCCTGCACGATACTTTCTTAAAAGCGCTGGCTAATTTTAACCAGTTCAGAATGATGGAAGGCAATGTATTAAAGGCCGACCTGGAGCTTCGCATCAAAAATATATTAAGCTTTTTTGAAAAAGTAGAGGAATTAGCACCATTGCGGATCCCTCAGGTTAAAGCCCGACTTAACCAGTTTCTGGAAGAAAGCCAGGTAAAAATTAATATCGATCAGAACCGTCTGGAGCAGGAATTGATTTATTACATCGACAAACTGGACATCACCGAAGAACGTATCCGCTTAAAAAGTCACTGCGACTATTTTATAGAAACCTTAAATGGGTCAGATACGAATGGTAAAAAATTAGGCTTTATCTCGCAAGAGATTGGCAGAGAAATTAATACCATGGGTGCAAAAGCAAATGATGCACAGATACAGCAGCTGGTTGTTGGCATGAAGGAAGAATTGGAAAAGATTAAAGAACAACTGCTTAACGTATTGTAGCAGCATGAATACACAAATGACACAAGGTAAATTGATTATATTTTCAGCACCCTCCGGTGCTGGAAAAACAACCATCGTAAAACACTTATTAAAAAAGTTCCCATCCCTGAGTTTCTCCATCTCGGCCACCACCCGTGAGTCGAGAGGCGACGAGATGCACGAGAAAGACTACTATTTCATTTCTAAGGAGGCTTTTCTGCATAAAGTTGCCCACCAGGAATTTGTGGAATTTGAAGAGGTATACAATGGTACTTTTTATGGCACCCTGCGTTCAGAAATCCAAAGGATCTGGAATGAAGGCAAACATGTTATTTTTGATATCGATGTGGAAGGCGGACTGCGCTTAAAACGGAAATATGAAGAAAATGCACTGGCCATCTTTGTACAACCCCCTTCACTGGAAGTTTTAAAAGAACGTTTAACCGGTCGCGGTACCGACAGCGAATCTAAATTGAGAGAGCGTTTTGTGAAAGCGGAGAAAGAGCTGGAATATGCAGATAAATTCGACGTGGTGCTTAAAAACTATGATCTAGATACTGCATGCGCAGAAGCGGAACAACTGATTAACGATTTTATCAATAAACCTTAATCCTTTTAATACACATACATGAAGACAGGCCTTTTTTTTGGATCATTTAATCCGGTGCACCTCGGTCACCTGGTTATTGCCAATTACATGGCTAACTATACCCCACTCGATGAGGTTTGGTTGGTGGTATCGCCGCATAATCCTTTGAAAAACAAAAAAGGCCTGTCTAACATGTACGATCGATTGGAAATGGCGCGTCTGGCTACAGAGAACTCCGTAAACCTCAAAGTGAGCAATATCGAATTTTCTTTGCCGCAGCCCTCTTACACCATCGATACCCTCACCCACCTTCACGAGAAATACCCTGAACGGGAATTCGCCATCATTATGGGTGCTGATAACCTGAGTTCCTTCAAAAAATGGAAGAACTATGAGGTGATCCTTAAAAATTATGAAATTTACGTTTATCCCAGACCAGGTGTTGAAGTAGAGGAATGGAAAAACCATCCCTCTGTAATCATGACAGAAACGCCACAAATGGATATCTCTTCTACCTTTATTCGCAAAGCGATACAGCAGAAAAAGAATGTACAGTATTTAGTGCCTGATCAGGTCATTGCCTTCATGGACGGCAAAAACATGTACCGTCTATAATTTAGAACAACCTGTATAACAGAAATATACAAGGTCTTTTATGCAGGTCAATTTTCTCCTGTCTCCATTGCCCAATAGACATCGTTTTAATAAATTCCGTCTCTGCAGTCAGGTCACAAGCAATACACAATAACGTTTGGGGTGCTGCACTTTTCAATACATCTTCCAAAAGTGAATTATTGCGAAATGGTGTTTCCATAAAAAGCTGTGTCTGTTTTTGCTTTTCAGCAATTTGTTCTAACTCTTTAATGCGCTTTCCACGTTCCACTTTATCTATAGGCAGGTAACCGTGAAAAGTAAAACTCTGTCCGTTAAAACCAGAGGCCATCAAAGCCAGCAATATGGAGTTTGGCCCTACCAAAGGCACCACGGTAATGCCCCTGCGATGTGCCTCAGCAACGATATCAGCACCAGGATCAGCTATACCCGGGCATCCTGCTTCACTCATCAAACCTACATCTTTGCCCGTCATCAGCTCCTTAAAATAAGGAACCAGAGAAGCTGCACGTTTATGTTTTCCGTAATCGTGAATCACTAATTCACTTTGTGGCCGTTTTAATCCTGCTTCTTTTAAAAACTTACGCGCTGTTTTTTCATTTTCTACGATATAGGTGTCTATTTCATTGATCGTATCCACCAGGTAAGGCGTAAAAGTTTTGGCAGTTGCATTTTCTGCTAAAGGAACAGGGACTAAGTATAAGGTGCCTTTTTTCATTATTATTTATTGTTTTTTATAGCTCATGAAACGATAATCCGCACGTTTTCCGTGCTTTATATGCGTAAAGCTTATCGTAGTTTCATTGGAAAAGATTTTTAATTAGTCACAACACGATCATAAATTTGATCGATATCATGTCCTATGCTACAAAAGAAATGAATAATTATGGGGAAAGAGAAAGGCATTTGGTTTTTTATTCAAATTTTTGTAAATTGTAACTTCTTTCAAAAGAACATATAACTGTATTTTGGTCAACAAAGCAAATATAGTTAGGCAATCCCGGCGTTCACTAATGTAACATTTCACACACAATTAAACCATTTCCTTTTTTGGAACTCCAATTGGTATAGTGAACGTAGGTTAACTTAAACACACACACAATGAAAAACTTGTTCAAACTACCGGTACTCGTTTTAGGACTTATACTCCTGCTAGCCGGAACCACACAAAAAGCTACTGCGCAGGATTACGATGTATCACTGCAAACATTCTACGATGAACTATCTCCTTACGGAACTTGGATACAAGACCGGGAATACGGTTACGTATGGCGCCCGGATGTAGACCAACGTGATTTCAGGCCTTACTATACCGATGGCCGCTGGGTAATGACCGAATATGGCAATACCTGGGTATCAGATTATGACTGGGGATGGGCACCTTTCCATTACGGAAGATGGGTAAACAACCGCTATAACGAATGGGTGTGGATTCCAGATACCGTTTGGGGTCCTGCATGGGTTAGCTGGAGAAGCGGTGGTGGCTATTATGGCTGGGCGCCACTTGGCCCGGGCATAAACATAAATGTTAACATCGGTGGTGGTTACTATGACATTCCACATTCATGGTGGGTATTTGTTCCTCAACGTAATATCTATTACGATAGGTTCCCTAGATACCGTGGCTATGGAAACGTTAATATCTATCAGCAAACTACGATTATCAATTATACGGGTCAACGTAACAGACATACTTACTATACTGGTCCACGACGTGACGATATCAGACGTGCCACAAACCGTGATGTACCTGTTTACAATGTGAACCGCAGCAACCGTGCTGGAAGGTCTACCATATCGAACAATACGGTTAATATCTATAACCCACGTTCTAACAGGAATACCGACAATAACAGCGGTCGTACCCCTGCACCAAGAACTGTGGTTCCTGAGAGCACTTATAGCAAAAACAGAACTCCAGTGAGTCGTGGTGGAAGTGCCGAGGCACGTAACAATACAGAGAGCCGTGCCAACCGTACATCAGTAGAGCGTGGCGCCACCCGTACAGAAACCTCTGCTGCACAACGTACAGAGCGTACCCGTCAGCAAACGCCACAGGGACAGCAAAGAACTACTGATCAGCAAGGTAATGTGCCCACTAGAACGCAACGTACACAACGTGTAGAGCAATCGCAGGTTCAGCAACAGGAACGCCAGCGCCAGCAGCAAGCAACTACACAAGCGCAGACAGAACGTTCTCAAAGAGTACAGCAGTCGCAGGCGCAACAACAAGAACGTGGTCGTCAGCAACAAGTTCAAGCCGAGCAGCAAGCACAAGAACGTGGTCGTCAGCAGCAAGTTCAAGCGCAACAACAAGCACAGGAACGGAGTCGCCAGCAGGAAGTTCAACAACAGCAGCAAGCACAGGAACGCGGCCGTCAGCAGCAAGCTCAACAACAGCAACAAGCGCAAGAACGTAGTCGTCAACAACAAGCTCAGCAACAACAGCAGGCACAGGAACGCGGTCGCCAGCAGCAAGCTCAGCAACAACAACAGCAACAGCAACAGCAGCAACAACAAGAACGCAGTCGTCAGCAACAACAAAGTGCTCCACGTCCGCAAGTTCAGCAACAAAATAATGAAAGCCGCGGCGGTGGAGAAGCAAGTGGCGGAAGCCGCTCTTCAAGAAGCAACCGAGGATAGTAAAAATTAAAAACAGGGAAACCGGCCGTAAATGGCCGGTTTTTCTTTTATATATTATATTTATCTTTGCAGCCTCATTCAAGCATACATGCTTAACTCTTTATGATTCACCCGGAAATAGAAAAACGAAAAACATTTGCCATTATAAGTCACCCCGATGCTGGTAAAACCACATTAACCGAAAAGTTCTTACTTTTTGGTGGGGCCATTAATACCGCAGGTGCGGTAAAACGGAATAAAGCCAACCAAAGCAATACTTCAGATTTTATGGAGATTGAAAAGCAACGTGGTATTTCTGTTGCTACCTCTGTAATGGGCTTTGAATACAGCGGTAAACGCATTAACATTTTAGATACACCTGGTCACAAGGATTTTGCTGAAGACACCTACAGAACTTTATCTGCTGTGGATAGTGTTATTTTAGTGGTCGACTGTGTGAAAGGTGTAGAGGAACAAACCGAAAAGCTGATGGCTGTTTGCCGGATGCGTAACACCCCGGTAATCATCTTTATCAATAAAATGGACCGGGAAGGTAAGGATGCGTTTGACCTGCTTGATGAAATAGAAACTAAATTAAACATCAGCTTGTGCCCCCTATCCTGGCCAATTGGACAGGGACATACTTTTAAAGGGGTTTACAGCATCTATAACAGTCACCTTAATCTTTTTGAACCGGATAAAACCAAAATTGCCACCAATGTCATTGAGGTAAGCGACCTGGAAGATAAAAACCTGGAGAAATTCTTAAAACCACAGGAACTGGATGGCTTAAAAAGCGATCTGGAACTTGTTAACGGCGTGTATGGCGATCTTGATCCAAGCATGTACACCGAAGGTTTACTAGCGCCCGTGTTTTTTGGTAGTGCCATTAACAACTTCGGTATTAAAGAATTATTAGATACTTTTATTAAAATTGCTCCAAGCCCGAGAAGCCGCGAAGCGGAACAGCGGGAAGTGATGGTGGGTGAGAAACATTTTACTGGTTTTGTATTTAAGATCCATGCCAACTTAGACCCTAAACACCGCGACCGCATTGCCTTTTTAAGGGTATGCTCTGGCAAATTTGAACGTAATAAATTCTATTTCCATACCCGTCAGGGCAAGAAACTGAAGTTTTCTAACCCAATGGATTTCATGGCCAATGAAAAAAGCATTGTTGAGGAAGCCTGGCCAGGTGATGTGGTTGGTTTATACGACAGTGGTAACTTTAAAATCGGCGATACCCTTACAGAAGGGGAACAGTTGAAATTTAAAGGCATTCCGAGCTTCTCTCCTGAGATATTTAAGGAAGTAGAGAACAGAGATCCTTTAAAGACAAAACAGCTGGAAAAAGGCATACAGCAGCTTACCGAAGAAGGCGTTGCACAGTTGTTTACACAACAGCCTGGTAACCGTAAAATTGTTGGTGCGGTAGGTGAATTACAGTTTGAGGTGATTGCATTCCGTTTGGAACATGAATATGGTGCAAAAGCCAGCTTCAGAACCTTGACTTACGGCCGTTCAAACTGGGTGACATCTAAAGACAAGACCAAACTCGAGGAGTTTTTAAAACGTAAACAACAACATATTGGCCAGGATAAAGATGGCAACAACGTATTTTTAGCTGATAACGACTTCATGATCAACATGACCATGCGCGATTATCCGGATATTGAATTCCATAAAACATCTGAGTTTAAATAAAAAACAGGGGGCAATTAAGATGATTAATTGCCCCTGTTTATTTTACAGACTGCAGTGTGCTTATGGTCTGGTTATAGTGTGGTTATTGGTTAAACCTGATATGCGACATACCTGGCTCCGGCTCTGCTCTATATTCGCTGGGAAAAACACCCAGAATAATGGAGTCAATAGTAAATCATACAGCACGCGGATAGGTTGTTGCCAAAAACCTCATGAGCACCATTGTGAGTTCTTAAACAAAGTTCTTTTCTAGTCCAACACGCAGCGGAAACCCGTATGTTCCAGTCCGGAATCCGGAGATGTCTCCATTCTTGAGGTGACACGGTAACCTTCGCAATACGACGAATTACACAGGAAGGAGCCTCCTCTGAGTACAGATGTTGATCTGCCGCACCACTCCCACACGTTTCCTGCCATATCATACAGACCATAACCATTCGGCGCATAGGACATGACCGCAGCTGACCCTATTGATTTATCCCACTTTGTATTTTGATTCGGAAAGCTACCCTGCCAGGTATTTGCTTTTGGCCGTCCGGTTTCTACAGGCTCGTTGCCCCAGGGATAAAGTGCATCCTTTTTGCCGCCCCTTGCAGCATATTCCCATTCCGCTTCCGTAGGCAGCCGCTTTCCTGCCCAGATGGCATAAGCATTTGCATCGTCCCAGGATACGTGGATAACGGGGTGGTTTTCTTTGTCGCTAAGGTTGCTGCCCGGGCCTTGCGGGTGTTTCCAGTTAGCGCCTTTTTTCCATGTCCACCACAGGGATGGGTCATCCAGCGGCACAGCTTGAGCAGTAGGTGTGAAAACCAGCGATGCGGCAACAAAAACACTGTCGTGCGGTTTAGGAGTACCGACAGGTAACTGCTGTTTCATAATTTCCCAATCTGGTATTTTCTCTGCAGTGGTTACATAACCTGTGGCCTCCACAAATTGCTGAAATTGCGCATTACTCACTTCAGTTTTGTCCATCCAAAAACCTTTACCGGGCGCTGGTATCCAGGCCATACCGGTAGTATCTGCCAGGCCACGCGGAATAGCTTCCGAGAATTGTTGTGCGGCAAAACGTACCGTCGGCATATGACCACAGGTGCTCCCTTTACTAAAATCAACCAGCTCTTCCTGTGGCGTGCAGCCTGTTAAGGCGAGTACATAGAAAAAGGTGGCTACACATGCGCTATTGAAAGTTTTACTCATAGATATACGGTGATTTTATCATTCTACCACTTGCAACTTAGTGAAATGTATAAAAACTAACAAGTCGCCTATTAAGCGACTTGTTAGCAATTTAGTTATGTTTTATTGAGCGCCCAAATTTGCCACTGTAGGCCAGCCTGGATTCTGATAAATGGCTGCGCTGTTAATGTCTCCAGCAGTTGAGGTAATAATCAAATGTTTAATCGCAATGGGTTCCAAGTAATGGGCTTCTGTCCATCTGTAACCATTATAAACAAAATTACTAGGTGTATTATTGATTCGGTATGGTCGTAGGTATGAACTTTCTGATTTTTTAGAAACGTTTGGCGTTTTACCTGGTGTACCTGATTCTATAAGCACACTTGCACCTGCAACGTTTTTATACCAACTTTCCATAGGCCCCCAAACTTTAAAACCTTCAATAATATATGGCTTTGTCTTTAATTGATCTAATGCTCTCCATCTTTTTAGGTCGTACATGCGGAAACCCTCCGCTATTAATTCAGAACGACGTTCCCTTCTAATATTATATAAGGTTTTATCTGACAGCAGATTACCTTTTGAATAAGCTGCAAAATCATTCTTTGCCTCCTCTGACATCACAGTAGCATCAACGGTACTTCTAAAATCAGGGTTTACGCCTGCACGGTTACGGATGGCCTGCCAATACTGAGTTGCTTTTCCATTAAGTGTACCTTCCTTCATATAAGAAGCTTCCATATAATTCAGGTAGGCTTCTACTGCGCGGAATACAATGCTTCCGGTATTGCCCATGCTACCCTCTGTATTAGATGCCAGGTAAGAAAAACCCTTCTTAACAGGATAACCTGTAACATCACGCGTTTCTGCAAGCCCAACAATATCTGGCCTTCCTGTAAGCAGCGGTGATCCGTCAGGATTAACTTTATCTGTAAGCCTTAAATTGCCTGGTGTTTTCATAAACAGCTGTAAGCGATTGTCGCGATTTACTTTTACAAGTTGCAAAGAATCATCTCCTGCGTATCCAGAGCCATTTGCATAAATAGGCAAGCCGTTGCTCATTAAGAAATTATCTACTAACCCTCTTGTATAGCCTGTATTACCCCCACTGGTGTTGATGTAATGATTCACATTATGAAAAATGCCTTGCGAAGGATCGTACCTGCGCCATAACAATACTTCCCCATATTTACTCATATCTACATCAGCAAACATAGCGGCATAAGGATTTGCCGAAGAGTTGTACCCATTGTCCTTAGTGTTTGCCACCAATGGAACGGCATCAGCCACCTGAGCAGCAGCATCCATCGCCTGAGTTAAGAAGAAGTCGATTTCTGTGTCGATATTCATATTAAAACCAGCAACCTTGCCTGTTCCGGGCCAGCCTGGTCCACCAGGAACCTGAGACGTATTTTTATGGTAAGTTAACCAGCTGGCTTCATGCAATGCCACGCGTGATTTAAATAAAAGGGCCGCATTTTTGGAGATTCTGTTTGTCCCATTAGGAGAAACCGCTTTCAATAAAGTAATTGCCGAATCTAAATCTGACAAGATAAAACGGGCAACTTCATTACGCGGGCGCCGCTGAGATGCGAGCACCAACTCGTCCATTTTGTCTGGTAATGTATTTTTAACAATTGGAAAATCTCCAAAATTCTGAACTTTATTAAAATAAGTATAGGCGCGCAGGAAATATCCTTCGCCAATATAATGTGCAATATTTGCAGCTGTACCAGTAAGCTTATTTTCTTTCCAGCGTGGCACAACGGTTTCGATAAAATAGTTCGCATTGCGGATATGGGTAAAGTCCCAGTTTCCGCCTGCTTGAGGCACACGCCATTCTCCCGGCACCCAAATGTTAGATATACCCGTGGTGGCCTGGTTATCGGTATGGTTGTCGGCACTAAATGTCCCTGGATTCCAGCCATCGTGTGTAGGAAAACTATATTGTTGGATGGTATATGCTGCAAGATCTGCTTCAGTAAATAAGAATTTTTCTGGGGTAACCGCAGATAGCGGCTCCATATCCAGTTGTTTGTTGCAGCTGACGATTGTAGTTGCGCCAACACATGCAAGAAGTAGGTATATATATTTATTAATTTTTTTCATGACTTTAAATTAGAAAGTTAGGTTTAGACCAAGGGAGTAAATCTGTGCTAAAGGATAAGTTTTACCATCATTATAGCCTGCAAGTCCTACAGTTTCAGGATCAAATATTTTAGTCATTTTAGTAACCGTAAATAGATTGTCGCCAGATAAGTAGAATCTAGCACGTCCAATACCTAGTCTAGACATCAGGTTTTGCGGTAAGGAATAACCTAACTGCAAGTTTTTCAACCTGAGGTAAGCTCCATTTTGGATGTACCGGCTTTGGGTAGCCTGATTTTTTGTGGTATTAAAATATGGTTTGGCAAAATAGGCATCCTGGTTTGCACCCGCTAAACCACTAGCCACCATAACCGATGATTCATCTCGGAAATAGTCCATGTGTTCGGTAAAACCAGCTGATTGCCACATACCGCCACTTGCACCCCAGAAATAAGCACCATTAGGCATGTAATCTCTTTTGCCAACACCTTGAAAAAATGCACGTAAGTCAAAACCTTTATAATCCATACCCAGATCAAGGCTATAACGGTAACGTAAAGATGCATTACCAATAATAGACCGGTCGCCGGTATTTCCTAACACGCCAGCACCGCCATCAACTTTTCCATCGCCGTTAATATCCTTATACATGATATCACCTGCGGTCCAATTTCCGCCCATGGCATTTTGGTTGGTTGTCGCCAAATGCGCATCCATCTCCGCTTGTGTTTTAGCAATGCCCACGGTGGTATATCCCCAGATTTCGTTACTCATTTTATTATTGTACCAGGTGTCAACGTTTCCTGTAGGATTTGGATAATTAGTTACACGTTGCTGGTCATCAGATAATACGGCACGTACAGAATAGCCAAAGTCGCCAATACGGTCCTGCCATTTTGCTTCCATTTCAAAACCGTACGACTCCATGTCAGCATTATTAACCTGTGGTACAGCGGTACCTAATATAACCGGCAATTCTGGCGCAGGGCCAACCATATCAAAAGTATTGCGTTTATAATAATCGAAACTTATATTCAGGCGGTTTTTTAAGGCCGCTAAATCAAAACCAAGGTTCCAGCTGGCAATACGCTCCCAGGTTAACAAGGTACTTACGATGCCTGGAGCAGTAGAAGTGTTTGGTTTTTGACCATTCAGTAACCAGGATCCATTGTTTACACCAACCGGCATGGTGGTATAGAACGGATACCATAAATTGGTGTTTTGATTACCCAATTCACCATAAGAACCTCTGATTTTAAAGGTCTGAATAACATCTTTGATCCCCCAGAATTCTTCCTGTGCCACATTCCAGCCGGCAGAAAATGAAGGGAAAAGATTCCACCGTTGATCTCTTAAAAACCTTGATGAACCATCATAACGGGCATTAATTTCTAATAAGTAACGCTCTTTGTAATTGTAATTCAAGCGACTAAAAAATCCTGTTGTTGCCCAATTCTGGTAACCACCTTCTATTGCCCTGCTCTCATTGGTAGCGGTATTGATGGTTGGCAACTCTGGTGTAATTAAGCCACTGCGGGAAGCAGCCAGGTTACGCACCTTGTTTAATTCTGAATTGAAACCAGCAAGCACTTTAAAATAATGGGCATCATTTATTTTAAACTCATAGTCAGTATAAACATTAGTAGTAAAATAATTAGCCTTATCATTAAATTCATATACATAGCTATAATCGGCAGCATAAGCACCTACCGGAATAGGAAAGCGGTTTCCTGCTACATTATAAGCATAGGCGGGCAAAATATCCTCATGATTATTTCTATTGGTAATTCTTACATTTCCATCCGCTACAATATTCCAGCCTTTTGCAGGTGTTACCACCAATTGACCTTGTTGAAAAAGAATGTCACGCTGTTGGATCACACGTCCGCCGTCAACCATTTGCGAAATCTCCGCAGGATCACTATAATAACCATTCGGATCTTTTACAGGCACTGTAGGCCAACGCCTTGCAATATTGTGGTAAAATAGGTTATTCTGGTGAGAGGCCCTGGTGTAATCCTCACGCAAGAATCTGCTGGTATAGTTAAATTTAGCAAACTTACTAAGGGTCGTATTGATTTTACCGGACAAAGAGTAACGTTTGAAAGCGTCGCCGGAGTAAGTGGTAATACCTCCCTGATCAAGGAAACCGCCGGATACAAAATATTGTGTTTTCTCTGATCCCCCATTGATGTTGATAGAGTGATCCTGAGAAAATGAATAATCCCTATATTGCTCTTTAAACCAATCGGTATTGGCATTTGATCCTGTATAATACTGCCATTTATCGCCATTGGCATCAGCCACTGTGGAGTAGTCAATTTCACCATTTTGGTATTTAACAATCCTGTCCATCACCACATCAGAAAAGATAGCCGACTGCCCGCCATTGGCAGCAGCTTCGTTCCAATAGTTAGCAAAAGTATGCGAATCCATCATGGTCGGCAGTCCCATTGGTTTTGTCCAGCGGAAGTTATTGCTGTAATTCACACTGGAAGTACCTGCTTTTCCTTTTTTGGTGGTAATTAGCACCACACCAAAAGGCGCACGTGAACCATAGATAGAGGAAGCTGCCGCATCTTTCAGCACGGTAACGGTCTCAATATCCTGCGGGTTAATGGTATTCATATCCCCTTCCATGCCATCAATCAGCACCAAAGGAGCGGAAGACGAACCTGCACCAATGGTACCGGCACCACGAATGTTAAAGTTTAAATTTTGATTAAGCTCTCCACCCAGGCCACCAGTCTGGAAGTTTAAACCAGGGATTAAACCCTGCAAAGCCTGTCCTACATTTTGCACAGGTCTCGACTCCAGCGCTTTGGCATCTATTGTAGATACGGCCCCGGTAAGGTTAACCTTTTTTTGTGATCCATAACCTACCACAACCACGTCATTCAGGGTGTTGGCTTGAGGTGTCAATGCAATGGACATTTCCCCTTTGGTCACTTTAACCTCCCGGGTGTCATAACTCAGATAAGAAACCACAAGCGTAGCATCTTCGGCAACATCCCTGAGCGTAAAGCGCCCGTTTGCATCTGTAATACTACCGGTACTTGTGTTTTTAACTTTAACAGTTGCGCCGGGTATCCCCTGTCCGTTTTCATCTAACACTTTTCCCGTAACCGTCATGGCTACTAGTTGTGATGATGTAAAGCCATTCATTGCCGTATGTTTACCTTCTATAAAGGTTAAACCCGGATGCTCACTGTACGTTGCAGCACTTATCGGCATAATGGCTGATGCCATCAGGAGTGTGCTGACTTTAATGGTTAAACGTGTTTTCCTCCACCTGGATGAAGAAATAGGTGAGTTTGTGTAGTAGTTTTTATTCATACGTTTTGATTTTGGTTATTAGATGAGGTGTGGTTTAATTATAGTTTAGTGAATTGGATTAGCTTTGTTTATAAAGTCCGAACTCCGATAGCGTAGGGTTCAATCGGGATTGTTCTATACGTATGCGAACCTTTGCAGCTTTCACAGGTTCAAACCTGATCAGGCGCTTATAGCCAACAGTAGTGCCTTCAGCGGCCATCTTCCAGACTTTACCATCCCAGTATTCGAATACAAATTTTTCTATACGCTGGCCTATACTGATATTTTCCTGTAAAGAGAGGACATCAAAAGTTTCTGCTTCGGGTAGGGTAAACTCAATAATGGCAGTACTATCCTTTTCTTTTGTAGTCCAGCTTGTTTTATAGTTCTGATCAAGAAGCGCTTTCGGATTTTTACCGTTTTTTGTGAGGATGGTTGCCCCTTTAGCAAGGTTCTTTTCAAAGGTTTTCGTTCTCCGCGTGGTCCAGTCTGTTAAGCTCTTGATATCACTTTCAGCAATAAGACCATGTTTGTCAGGTGGAATATTTAATAAGAGCACACCATTCCGACCCACCGAACTATAGTAGATGTCAAGAAGTTTTTCTGGCGTTTTCACCAGGCTGTCCTCTTTTTTATGGTAAAACCAGCCCGGTCGGATAGATACATCAGTCTCTGCCGGATACCAGACTAATCCTTTTGCACCTTTAAGTTTATCTCGGCTACCAATATCTTGTCCTTTCAGAAAACCTGTGGGTTTAATATTCATGTCTTTTTGAGAACCTGAGGAAACTGCGCCCTGATCCAGGTTATCAGCCGGAAGTACGCTCCATTCTGTTTCGCGACCATAACCAGTTTCTGTGCCCACCCAGCGCACATCTGGACCCATAACGGCGATTACCGCCTGAGGCTGGAGCTTTTGAATATGAGTATACCACCTGCTAAAATCATATTCTTGTTTTTTGCCATTAGGGCCTTCGCCATTTGCACCATCAAACCACACTTCGTCAATTTGACCATACTGGGTTAAAAGCTCGGTAAGCTGTGTAATAAAAAGATCATTGTAGGCCTCTGTACCGTATAATGGAGAATTCATATCCCATGGAGAAAGGTAAACACCAAACCCGATATCATATTTTTTACAGGCTGCGGCAACTTCTGCCACGACATCGCCATTTCCATTTTTCCATGGACTGCTTTTTACAGAGTGTGCCGTTGTTTTAGTTGGCCAGAGGCAAAATCCGTCGTGATGTTTAGCCGTTAGGATGACCTGCTTAAAGCCACTTTCCTTGGCTACACGAACCCATTGATCGGCATCTAGTTTATCGGGATTGAACAGCTGTGGATCCTCTTTCCCTGTTCCCCACTCTTTATGCGTATAGGTATTCATGCCGAAATGAAAAAAAGCAGTGAGCTCCAGTTGCTGCCACCGCAGCTGTTTTGCCGAAGGCGTAATTGTGGCTGCCTTAGCTATAATGGCCGCATGGCTTTCACCTGGCTTTAAAATTGCGTAGTTAGTCTGCCCAAAAGCCACTTGGCCCAACAAGAGCAGTGAACCGGTAATTAAATTTCTCTTCGTCATATGCCGCTATAGTTTCTGTTTTAAAATTTTTAATGCATCCTGATCCTGAAGCTTGACAATCTGGCGCATTAGTTCTTTACGTAAGTTGGCAGTGATCTTTTCATATCCCTTTTTACCATAGATATTTGCCATTTCAGAAGGATCTTTTTCCAAATCATACAATTCCCAACCTTCTACACGTTCGTATAACCTGATCAGCTTGTACCTTTTTGTGCGGACACCAAAGTGGGGGGAAACGGAGTGTTCACCGTTTTCATAATAATGGTAGTATATCGCTTCACGTCCCTCATCATCTTTGTTCATCAGGGCAGGTAGCATCGATAATCCCTGCATGTCTTTTGGAATAGGGACATTTGCAGCATCCAATAAAGTTGGCGCCAAATCAAGATTCATGACTAAGCGATCTGAAACTGTACCAGGTTTAACCATGCCAGGATACCGCATAACCATTGGGGTACGAAAGGATTCTTCATACATCCATCTTTTGTCAAACCAACCATGCTCACCCATGTAAAAACCTTGATCTGATAGATAGATGACAATTGTATTTTCACTCAGTCCATGCTCATCAAGATAGTCGAGTGTACGACCAATATTTCTGTCGAGCGATGCAGCTGTACTCAGGTAATCACGCATGTATCGCTGATATTTCCACTCTGTAAGGGCTTTTCCTTCTAATTTTAAAGCATTTAACTCCGATTCTATGGGATTATAGTAAGCATCGACCCTGGCGCGCTGTGCTGGGTTCATCCGCTTAAAGTTCCCATCCTGATCTTTTTTCTCCTTTGAACCGAACATTTTAAGGTCATAGCCCATCAACATGGTTTTTTCAATAGACATATCCTGCATTTCTGCACCTTTTCTGGTCTGATAAGTATCATAGAAATTGGCAGGCAAGGGAAAAGTAGTCTGATCGAATTTCCCCAGGTCGGTAGTGTCAGGCAGCCACACCCGATGAGTTGCCTTGTGGCCAATGACCAGGCAGAAAGGCTTCGACTCATCTCTTTTATCCAGCCATTCTTCGCTTACATCGCTAATAACATTGGTCACATAGCCGTCAAAACGCTTTTTAGTTCCATCCATCATGTCAAAATCAGGATTGTAGTAGTCGCCCTGATCAGGAAGTATTTGCCAGTAATTAAAACCCTGTGGGTCACTTTGTAAGTGCCATTTACCAATCCATGCGGTTTCATAACCACTACTGCGTAACTGTTTGATGAAAGAGTCCTGACTTCCGTTAAAAACAGAGCTTTCATTATCTCTAAATCCGTTTTTATGACTGTATTTTCCAGTGAGTATCACTGCTCTGCTGGGACCGCAAATAGAATTTGTTACATAAGCTTTATCAAAGCGGGCACCCGCTTTCGCTATCCGGTCTATATTCGGTGTTTGCATTAAACCTCCTCCGTAGGCGCTAATGGCCTGATAGGCGTGATCATCTGAAACGATAATTACAATATTCGGCCGCTTTGTAGCATGGGTGTCATTCGTGGCTTTACTTGCGGTTTGTTTTTTTTGCGCAAACATAGAAAGAGGAAAGGCTACACAAAAGAAAAGTGAACTGATTATGAATAGCCGGACTTGGGATGTTCTCATACTCAAATGTAGCAGCGTATAGAAGCTGCAAGTGTTCGATGATGTCTGTAATTCATCCAAAATCGTCCAATAAGCGCAAAAAATGATGATAGCCTAAAAATTCATCGTTCAATCGGCTCATTTGTGCAGCATCTTCTCTACATTTATGTTCAGCCAAATCAGAGACCGTTTGAAAACTATAATTTATAAAACCATCGTCATTCTATTCCCACTTTTTCTATGGGGTGGAACTATGCAGCTCCGTGCAGACGAAGGTTATTTTTTCAAACAAATATCTTTAGACGATGGATTAACGCAGTCGACCGTACGTTGTATTTTGACAGATCATAAAGGATACATCTGGATAGGAACCAGGTTGGGCTTGAACCGCTATGACAGATATAGTTTAAACGGGTATTTACACGACAAAAATGACCCAGGATCTATTCCGGGAAACCAGATTATTTTTTTATCAGAAGACCGGAAAGGCAACATTTGGATCGGCACGGAAAAGGGCTTGGCCTTATATGACCGCAAAACAGATAAGTTTAGGACCATATTGTTTCAGGGCAAGCCATTAGTTGTACGTTCAGCGATAAGGATACCACAGGGGATGATCTTTGGAGGCGCGGGTATGCTTTATCAAATCAAATCTGACGGTTCAACTCTTTCAAGAATACCTACGGTAAGCAGTGAAGAAAACATGGAGATGTTTACCAAAATGGCTGTATGGGAGAAAGATAATGTACTGCTTCAGACCCAAAGAAACGGCGCCTGGTTGTACAATACGGCAAATAAAACACTTAAACGGGCAAAATTTATCGAGGACAAGGATTTGATGGGGCTTTATGTAGATAAACAGCATCGGGTTTGGATCTCGCCATATGGAAAAGGGGTTAAAGCTTTTGATAGATCTGGAAAGATGATCTACCATTTCACTACTGAGAATTCTGGGCTAAATACTGATGTTGTGCTGGATATGCTTGAAAAAGACAACAAAATCTGGATGGCCACCGACGGCGGGGGAATAAACATTTTTGATTTGCAGGCTAAAACATTCTCCAATTTAAGCCATGTGCCAGGCAATGCAGCTTCCTTACCTGAAAAATCTATCCTTTCTTTATACAATGATCATGAAGATAACCTTTGGGCTGGCAGTATTCGCGGGGGACTTATATCTATCAGGAAGACCTTTATAAGCACTTATCGGGAAGCCCCGGTGGGTGGTGCACATGGGCTAAGTCAAAAAACAGTTTTAAGCACCTATGAGGATAAATCGGGTATTTTATGGTTAGGTACTGATGGTGGCGGAGTTAACCGTTTTGATCCGAAAAGCAAAATCTTCAAACATTACTTACCCACCTATGGCCTTAAGGTAGCATCGATTACAGACTTTAGTGATCAGGAGTTGCTTATTTACGCCTTCAGCAAGGGTGTTTACCTTTTCAACAAATATACTGGCAGCGTTAGGCCGTTTATGGGAAAAACAGGTAGGCAAATCGGAATCCAAAGCTCATCTGGTATTGCGGTAAACCTGAACAAGGTTTCCCCTGACTATATCTATTTGTTTTCCGACCAGATTATACGTTATGATATAAGTACAGGAAATTTTGCGCCTGTTGATTACAAACCCACTGCAAACGCCCACAGCTCGTTGCTCAAAGTTTACGCTAATAAAGAGATTACTTACCTATTTGGTCCTTATGGTTTATTTGAATTGAACCACGAACAAAATAAAATCAAACCTTTGTTAGCACTTCGGGCAAATGGCACGCCTATTACTGCTGCAGCGGTTGATAGTCGTGGTGTATTCTGGATTGGAAACAGGAACGGATTGATGTATTATCGCCCGGGGGAGAAAAAGCTACATCGCGTTCCAACCGGATTGTTTAATGAAATTTCTGCATTGGTCATAGACAAACAAGACCGACTATGGATTGGGGCGCATAATATGGTTTTCCTTTATAAGGCCAGTGATAAAAAATTCGTTGAATTTGGCGAATCAGACGGCGTAGTACCCAATGAACTTTTGTATAAAGCTTGTATTGCTGCAGAAAACGGGAATACCTACCTGGGGGGGGTGAATGGCCTGCTGGAAATTAAAAAGAGCATTCCAACAAATACAGGCGGGTCCTTTGTTATAGAACTCATGGCCCTGGAAGTTAATGGTGTACCGTTAAATCCCCAAGGTCGACGGACTACCATACCGTGGAACCATAGCTCCCTGGGCATCAAGGTGATGGCAAGGGAAAAGGATGTATTCCGTAAAAAGATGTATCGTTTCCAGATTGCAGGTCTTGACTCCAGGATCATCGAGACCTATGACCATTCCTTACCTATCGGGTCACTCCCTGTAGGTAATTATCGGATCATGGTAGCCTCCAATTTAAAAAATGGGGGATGGAGCAGCTACACTGAAGTGTTAAACATTACGGTTAGCCCACCATGGTTTCTGGGCTTCTGGTTTATATCCTTATTATTATTAGCCCTCTCTGCCACCATCATTCTTTTTTATAGAATGGCTATTGCTAAAAGGGAACGAAAACTTCAATGGGACCTGAAAGAGCATAAACTTCAGACCGATGAGGCTAAGATCAACTTTCTTATCCACATTAGCCATGAACTGCGAACACCACTTACACTGATCTACTCGCCACTGCGAAGGCTATTAAAGGAAAAAACCCTTAATGGAGAGCTTGCCAGAATATTGGAAGGCATTTACCGACAAGCCGGGAATATGCGAAATATCATAGATATGGTGCTTGACCTGCAAAAAATTGAGTTGGCACAGGAGCAATTGAAGCTTGAAAGCTATGAACTCAACGAGTGGGTACTCAACATCGTGGAAAATTTCTCAAGTGAATTTGATCAAAAGGACATCACCCTTAAATATGAGCTTGACCACACGATTCCAGAAATCGCTTTCGATGGAAAAAAGTGTGCACTGGTCTTAACAAATTTAATGGCTAATGCGCTTAAATTCAGTCCAACACATACCCAAATTACAGTAAGTACTGCTTTTAAGGAGGGCTTTGTTCGTGTTTCTGTTAAAGATGAGGGAATAGGCCTTGAACATGTAGACATCACACAATTATTTAAGCCATTTTATCAGGGCACACACAGTGAACATGGAAGCGGAATTGGCCTCTCCTATTCAAAAACACTTATAGAAATGCATGGAGGCATTATCTGTGCTGAAAACAACCTCAATAAAGGAGCTACTTTCTTTTTCGAATTACCTGCCGATCTGCAGGCAGCGACAACTACCGTTATCGCTCCTATTTCGCCGGAACACATGGGGCCGGAATTTCCGACCCTGGGATATACCCTGATGATTGTAGAAGACGAGCCCGAGCTCCTGTTATTTTTAACCGAAAGTCTGAAGCCCCATTTTAAGGAGATAATAGAAGCGGCAGACGGACTACAAGCTGCCTCGATTATTGATCAAAGACAACCAGATATCATTTTGAGTGACGTGATGATGCCTGGGATGGACGGATTTGAGCTCTGCAGGCGACTAAAGGAAGATCTTTACGTTAGTCACACTCCCTTTGTACTTTTAACCACACAAGGAGATGCGGAAAGCAGAAATCTGGGTTACAAGCTTGGCGCTGATGCTTATATCGCGAAGCCCTTTGATCTGGATTACCTCCAAACCATTCTGGCTAACTTATTAAAAAACCGTGAACTAGTTAAATTAAAATATAAAACCTCTCCCTTATCCATTCCTGCTCAAGAAGGAACATTTAGCAGTGCTGATGAGCTTTTCATCATCAAGTTAAACGAATTAATTAGGGATAATATCGATAGCAAGGATTTGCATGTCAATTTTCTCACCGACAAGATGGCCATGAGCCGTGCAACGCTCTACAATAAATTGAAGCAAATTGCAGACATCGGCGTGAATGATTATATCAATAAACTTCGCCTGGAAAGAGCGTGTTATTTACTTACCCACACGGATAAAAATATTATGGAGATTGCCGACAGTCTGGGGTTTAATAACCAGCGGTATTTCAGCACGGTATTTAAGCAGTTTTACAAGATTACACCAACTGCATACCGGAATGACCATCAAGCAGCAGAGGTACAAAAAAGAGGGCTATAAGTAATATATAGCCCTCCTTGTTGATTAGCGTAAGTATTTTATTGTTTATTCAAATAAAAATCATCACCGTATACAGTGCCCGAATTTGGTTTATAGTAGTATACTGTAGCCGAGGTATTGCTTGCCCCGGTGGTAAAGGTAACAGAGGCGTGCTGGTAGCTGGTGCTGTTGATCTGACTACCCATTGACGTTCCACCATAATTTTTGACGCCGATGATGGCCGTTGTTCCTGCTGCAATTACTTTACCATAACCCCCAAATGTGTAAGTTGTATTAGGGAGAAGTCCGGTTACGGTCTGCTCCAGGGTAGTTGTTCCACCCTGCTCACATATCGCTTTTGTACCCGTTCTGGCATTATTGGTGACCAATGTTGTTGTTGGTCCTGCAACCCATGGCGCAATGGTAGCAGATTCCAGTCCTGGGTTACCCAGCTCCTCTTGTTTGTATACCCTAACCCAGTCTACCTGCATATCAAAAGGCAAATCTGCGTTGGTGATTGGCCCTGGCCAGCCCGCTCCACCTGATTGGTTTAAAATCAGGTAAAAAGGCTTGTCAAATGGCCACTGTGCCGAGGTTGCACCAGCTTGTTTAGCATAGGTATATTGAAGTACATTATTTACATAAAACTCAATTGACGATGGGCTCCAAATGATCCCATACAAGTTATAATCAGTAGTATTGTAAGCCGTTGCACGTGTAGCGGTACTACCCCCTGATGCGTTAGTTACAGCGCCATTGTGAATGGTATTATGGATGACATTCTCCTTATTCACGTGTTCCATGATATCAATCTCACCACTGTTAGGCCATCCTCCATAAGCTACTGGGAGCTCAGGCATCATCCAGATTGCAGGCCAGGAGCCTTGTCCTTGCTTAAATTTTGCGCGGACTTCTACTTTACCATAGCGCACACTAAATTTAGTAGAAGTTTGAATTCCACCAGAATGATAAGGTACATTATCACCGGCAATAACTGCATCATCCATCTTTAACACCAGGTTGGCACCATCTTGATAAACATAGTCGGGTGAGGATGTCAGGTACTTGTTCCAGGCCGAAGTCTGACGTGGAGCATACATCCATTTGGTGGCATCAAAGCTGCCCGAGGAATTAAACTCGTCCGAAAAGACCATTCTCCATGTTAAAGGAGTAGCTGCGGCATTGTTTACTGCACCTAATTTTTTCAAGGATTGGGCTTTTGCCATGGATTCAATTTCCGGTTGCGCTTTAGAACAAGCGAATAGCAATAAGAGAGAAATGAACATTAGATTCGTTTTTTTCATGTCTTTTTGTTGAGGTTTAGATTTGGTTCTTGGTTCACATCATTTCTTGATGCTTATCAAAGTTAGCCCAACGCGTATTAATGTGTTTCCACGTTTGTCTGATTTATGTTCGATTGTATCTGTTTTCCATCCAAAATCGTCCATCAACTAGTTGAATACCATTTACAATTTATTTTTTCATTTACATTGGAAACTTATTACACGCTAAAATAATTATGAAAAAATTTTTATCCTGTATCTTAGTCGCTGCTATCGCAGTTCCTGCATTTGCACAGCATGATGCAAACATGGGTATCATTCCTGTACCGGTATCTGTACAAAAGTCTAATGGATCATTTGTACTCGATAAAACCGTGGTACTTGTTTCTAATAACCCTCAAAATCAAAAACATTCCGATTTTTTAAATGCCTTTATTACTACTAAAGGTGGATTTGCACTTCGCGAATCAAATAGTGTGGACAATACACAAAATGCCATCATCCTTACTTCGGAAGGGGCTGAGCAACTTCCTGCGGAAGGATATAAAATTGCCATCACTAAAAACAGAATCACGGTGATTGGTAAGGACGCCGGTTTATTCTATGGCGTTCAATCCCTCATGCAATTATTGCCGGAGCAGGTAGCTGGAAAAATTGCCATTTCAACTGCAGAAATTAACGATTATCCAAGATTTAAGTATCGTGGATTGCATCTGGACGTAGGACGTCACTTCTTTCCTGTTTCCTTTATCAAAAAATACATTGATATGATGGCCGCATATAAGTTAAACAACTTTCACTGGCACTTAACTGAAGATCAGGGTTGGAGAATTGAAATCAAAAAGTACCCTAAACTAACCAGCGTAGGTGGATCGCGTAACGGAACCATCATTGGCCGCCTTCCAGGTGTAGGCACCGACAATGAAGTTTATAAAGGCTTTTATACACAAAATGAAATAAAGGAAGTGGTTGCTTATGCCACTTCAAGATACATCAACGTAGTTCCAGAAATTGAAATGCCAGGACACGCTTCAGCGGCGATTGCGGCCTACCCGAAGCTAAGTTCATTTCCTGAACGTGATACCTTTATTGATGATAAGACCCCATGGTCTGGATCAAGAAAAGGAAAACAGGTGCAACAAACTTTTGGCGTATTCCAGGATGTTTTTGCCCCAACAGAATACACATTCAACTTTCTGGAGGATGTTTTAGATGAAGTGATTGCATTGTTCCCATCGAAATATATCCATATTGGCGGCGACGAAAGTCCGAAAGACTACTGGAAAGAATCAGCTTTCTGCCAGGAGTTTATTAAAAAGAACAATTTGAAAGATGAGCATGGCTTGCAAAGCTATTTTATCCAGCGTATGGAAAAATACC
This sequence comes from Pedobacter sp. CAN_A7, assembly GCF_015752175.1. Taxonomy (NCBI): domain Bacteria; kingdom Pseudomonadati; phylum Bacteroidota; class Sphingobacteriia; order Sphingobacteriales; family Sphingobacteriaceae; genus Pedobacter; species Pedobacter sp. CAN_A7. The sequence goes on from NZ_JADOUW010000002.1 coordinate 83,617, forward strand.
TGAACAGTAAAGGCCGTTCTATTATTGGTTGGGACGAAATTCTGGAAGGTGGTTTAGCGCCAAATGCAACCGTGATGTCCTGGAGAGGTGAAAAAGGTGGTATTGCTGCAGCACAACAGTTTCACGATGTGATCATGACTCCAAATAGTGCAGGTTTGTATTTAGATTATCAGCAATCATCATCACCAGATGAGCCTTTAACCATGGGTGGAAATTCTCCCTTAACTAAAATTTACGCTTATGAACCCGTTCCGGCATCCTTAACCCCAGAACAACAAAAGCATATTATCGGTGTACAGGCCAATGTTTGGACAGAATATATTGAAACCCAAGAAAAAGTAGAATATACCCTTATTCCAAGGTTGTACTCCTTAGCAGAGGTAGCATGGAGCCAAAAGGAACGTAAAGATTTCAAGAACTTTTATGAAGAACGTGTGCCGTCGCATTTGTCACGCCTGGATAAAACAGGCACAAACTATTGGGTACCTACACCAATTGGACAGGAAGAAAAAGTGATGAACGGTGAGAATTTCAATATAGCGTTAAAAGCGCCAGCACAGGGTGCCAAAATTTACTATACGCTTGATAACTACCGACCATCAGAAAATGCGCATCTTTATCAAGAGCCAATAAAATTAAATGTTCCTAAAGGACAAAAACGTTTGTTAAAGACTATTGTGATCATGCCAAGTGGAAAAAGGAGTGTTGTTACCGAAACCATCTTGAACAACGAGGCCCCGGATGTAAAAGTAAATTCTGTTAAATAGTATAAGATCATTTCAAATTGAAAAAGTTATTTGCCTTAGCCCTTTGTGTCCTATGTTGTTTGTTTACCTTTCAGGGCATGGCTCAGGAAAGTATACCATCAAAGCCAAATATCATCTACATTCTTGCAGATGATATGGGTTATGGCGACCTGAGTAGCTATGGGCAAATAAACTTTAAAACACCCACGCTGGACAGCCTTGCTGCACATGGCATAAAGTTTACGCAACACTATGCCGGTGCGCCGGTATGTGCACCATCGCGCGCAGCACTCATGACGGGCCGGGATATTGGCCACGGCTGGGTGCGGGGTAATTATGAAAAGGGGCCAAAGGGATTAGGTGCCGGGTTGCCCCTCAGGCCTGAAGATATTACCATTGCGGAAGTGCTAAAAACAGCAGCCTACCATACGGCTATTATTGGCAAGTGGGGTTTAGGAATGGATGGAACTACCGGACACCCCAATAAAAAAGGCTTCGACTATTTCTATGGTTACCTAAATCAGGCACATGCACATAACCATTATCCGGATTACCTGTACCGTAATGAAGGCAAAATTACGATACCAGAGAATGCCAACCGAAGTCAGAAAAAATTTTCCAGTGATCTGTTTACGACAGAAGCTTTAGGATATTTGGACAGGCAGCAAGCACATGAACCTTTTTTTCTTTACCTGGCTTACATTACGCCGCATGCAGAAATGATTGCGCCTGATGATGAGCTATTTAAATCCTTTAAGGGAAAATTTAAGGAACAGCCTTATGCAGGGAAAGATTATAATGCTGTAAAGTCAATTGGTGGTTATGGCGCTTCGGAACATCCCATGGCTGCTTATGCAACGATGGTTGTACGACTGGACCGTGATGTTGCTAGAATTATTAAAAAACTACAAGAAAAAGGGCTGGATAAAAACACAATCATCATGTTTTCTAGTGATAATGGATCACATAAAGAGGGTGGTGCAAATCCTGCTGTGCTGAATAGCTCAGGTGGACTACGGGGTGCCAAGCGCGATGTTTACGAAGGTGGCATCCGGGTACCATTCATTGTATCTGGTACTGGTATTAAAAGCGGTGTGGTTTCTGATCACATCTCTGGTTTTCCTGACATATTACCAACCATTGCTGCCTATGCAGGGGTGAACCTGCAGAAAAGCGGCATTACGACAGAAGGCATATCTCTGCTTCCGGTACTATCAGGCCAGGAAAAAAGCCAGAAAGATCATAAATACCTCTACTGGGAGTTCCACGAAGGTAAACAACCTGCGCAAGCCATTAGGTTTGGCAACTGGAAAGCGGTGCGTTATGGAGCATCTAAAGAGATCGAACTTTACAACCTGGAAACCGACATGTCAGAGCAGCACAATGTGGCTGCCGCGCATCCGAAGTTGATTTCTAAGTTTTTGACGATGTTTAAGTCTGCAAGAACCCCGAATCCATATTGGAAGATTAATTAATCATTGTCTTAAAAACAATGGAATTCCGTAGTCTATACATTGACTGACGGTACTGGTTGTTGGTTTTATAAATTTCACTATATTGCTTTACAGACAATTGTAATATGTTAAGTTTTAAATCAACACTTATTTTCTTTTTTGCTGGGCTGTCAGGATACATGGTGAGCGCACAATCTACATGGAAAAAAGTTAAACAAGAAATTGTCTTTCAAAACCCACCTTTTAATAACTGCCATGCTTCAACCTTAGTAGAAACAAAGACAGGAGAAATCCTGCTTTCCTGTTTCGGAGGCAGTCAGGAGGGTAAAAATGATGTATCGATCTGGTTATACTCGTTGAGTAATAAGGATAACCGCACGCCTACGAAAATAGCGGATGGCGTGGTTAGCGATACGTTAAGATATCCCACCTGGAACCCTGTGCTTTTCAAAGAAGCAAAAGGTAGATTATTCTTGTTTTATAAGGTGGGGCCAAATCCACGTGAATGGTGGGGTATGTATAAAACATCAGATGACAATGGAAAAACATGGTCTTCATCGGTTAAATTACCGAAGGGAATTTTAGGTCCGATTAAGAATAAGCCAATTCAGTTAGCCGATGGCGTCATTTTAGCTCCCTCCAGTATAGAAGAAGAAAATGGAAGATGGAAAGGCCATATGGAGAAATCTGTAGACAGGGGTCTGACCTGGTCTTTAATTCAGCTTGACACCAATAAAAGATTTGACATTATTCAGCCAAGTATTCTGGAATATCCGGAAGGCAGACTACAAGTGCTTTGTAGAAGTAAACAAGGCAAGGTGGTTCAGGCATGGTCATATGATAGCGGAAATACGTGGAGCAAATTGTCTGAGACGGAATTATTAAACCCTAATTCAGGAACAGATGCGGTAACGCTAAAAAGTGGAAAACAGCTCATCGTATACAACCCTGATGTACCCGGCAAGGACTGGTTTGAGGGGCGGGGAAAACTCAGGGTAGCGTGTTCTAAAGATGGTAAAACCTGGAATGATGTTGCCGTTTTAGAAAATGGAACAAAAGAAGAATTTAGCTATCCTGCAATTATTCAAACTAAAGATGGCTTAATTCATATCACTTATACTTTTGATCGGAAGAACATCAAACATGTAGTTTTAGAAGAAGGCAGTTAATAACCAGACCTCTCTGTGATGGAAGCGGAATTCGATTGCACTCAAATGGAGCGCAATCGAAGTGATTTCTTACTTGTGCTGGTAACTCCCGTACATATTCACTAATTTATCTGGACTATTGGTAATGATGCCATCAACCCCCATTTGACCTAGAGCAGCCATATCTTTTTCTTGATCTACGGTCCAAGGTACAATCTGCATCTTTAGAGCATGTACTTTAGCAACCATCTGCGGATCTACTGATGCGTAGTGGGGACTATAAATAGCGGGTGTAAAACCTAACTTTTTCAAATCTTCCTCCAATCCACCCTTACTTTTACCTAATGTCAAAAGAGCAAGTTTAATTTTAGGCTCGGTTTTATTTAATAGCTGAAGCGTACGTACGTCGAATGACTGAATAATTAAGCGGTTCTTCATCGCCTTTTTATTAATGACTTCCATCATCGTTTGTACGAATACATTAGGAGTCGGGTTGTAGATTCCATCACCGGCAGGGGATATTTTTGTTTCGATATTGTAGTAAACAGGCTTAAGCTTATTTAGCTTTACATAAGCCTCTACACTGTCAATCAAATCGCTAAGCAATGGCTTATGTGTTTTCATTTTCAGCTGTTCAGGAAAACGAGGGTGAGGTTTGCTGCCAGCGTCAAAACGGCTGATGCTATCATAAGTCATTTTATACAATGCAATACTCCGCTCCTCCGCTTTACTTATATCGGCACCATTTGGCTTACGCATAAAGTCTGAAGACATATAGGCATCGTGGGACACGACGACCTTCCCGTCGCCTGAAATAACAACATCAAGTTCGAGGGTCTTAGCGCCAAGTTTAACACCATTAAGCATGGCAGCGATTGTGTTTTCTGGCATTAATGCCATACCACCCCGATGGGCCTGTACGTCTATTTTCTGTTGCCCGAAGGCTGTACCTGACAGGAGTATTCCAGTAGCAAGTACAAGGATAAGGTTCTTTTTCACCCCGCTAAACTACTTAACCTAACTTTTCTGCACATTAAGATATTGTTAAGTTTGATAAATTACATTATCGAAAGTCGCCGGAATGGCTGACCATTTTTTATGATCAGCATGAGGTAAAATAAAAAAGCCTGGGTCAGCTTACTGACCCAGGCTTGAATTTTAAAAAAAGTGTTACCATTTAGGATTTTGCGTAATCGACTGATTGGCGTTAATTTCACCCTGAGGAATTGGAAAAAGCTCGTGTTTACCAGGAACAAAAAACTGCTTTCCTACTTTATCACTGTTAGCTAGCTCTGTAGCCAGTGTACCCCAGCGTTTCAAATCATAAAAACGTTGGTTTTCTCTTGCAAATTCAATCATACGCTGGTGCATAATTTCCTGCATCATTTGAGTTTGGTTAAGCCCGGTAGCCAATTGAGGTAACTTTGCACGGTCTCTGATCTGTTTCACATATGGATACGCCTCCGCTGTTTTTCCCTGCATGGTCAGCGCTTCCGCTAACATTAACAGCACATCAGCATAGCGCAATGCTCTTTCATTATTACTCGAGGTATAATTTGATGCACCACTGGAACCAGACAGCTCGTTATCCTGCATATAATTCTGATATTTTTTAAATAGGGATTTAAATCCAAATACCAAATTAAAATCACTGAAAGGCCTGTTATAAAAGGTCGCCCCTTCATAATTCCAGACTAAAGTAGCATACATTCTAGGATCAAAATCACCACTTACGGTCTTCTCTTTCTGAAACGCATTAAAGAGTTTATCCGTAGGTCCGGCTTCAAACCAGCCGCCTACTTCTGATGGTGCAAATTCCTGAGCGGTAGTTACGCCTAAAGCCTGACTAGCGTTTTCTCCGCCCCATGCTTCGGTACCACCAACGTCACCCAATTGAATTTCAAACACAGATTCTGCATTATTTTCTCTGGTAGCAATAAAGTTATCGCCATATTCAGGCATTAGCTGATAGCCAAGTGCAGTCACTTGTTTTAAAGTTTCTTCCGCTTTAGCATAATCCTTAGTGTATAGGTAAGCTTTTCCTAAATAAGCCAGACCGGCACCTTTGGTAGCCCTACCTACCCATGTTGCCGGGTAGCTTTGTGGAAGATCTGTTCCCGCAGCGGTAAAATCAGCGATAACTTGTTGCCAAATTTCTGCTTCAGGAGACTTTTCTTTAAAATAACCCTCCGTGTCTTTGGCCGTTTCTAAAACCAATGGCACATCCCCGAAATTGATAGCCAGAATAAAATAATTCAAGCCTCTTAAAAATTTCGCTTCAGCGATATATTCTTGCAATTTTGTGCCTTCAAGAGTCACTTTTTCTACATTTTCCAGAATTTGATTCGCCCTAAAAATTGCTCTGTAAGAAGTATTCCAAAGGGAGTTTGCTGTTCCGTTATCGGCATTGTTGGTGAAGGTAGACAGTCTATATAAATCGGCAACGTCGTTCCTGATGAAAAAATCATCACCCCGTCCATTTCCAAGTTCGATCCCTCTCACGCCGTAGAAGCCACCATCAACATCTCTTAATAAGCCGTAAGTAGCGGCCAATGCACTTTGTACATCGGCTTCAGACTTCCAAAAAATTTCAGTGGTAATCTGATTTGGATTCTGTAGTTCTAATACACTTTTTTTACAAGCACCTAACATGGCCGCTACGCAAAAAATTATAATTATCTTTTTCATGATTCTTTTATTTGCTGTTTCATTATAAGGTTAATTGAACACCAAGGGAGATCGTTCTTGCCAAAGGATATGACACATGACCAAAATCAACCCCACGATCGAAAATACTACCCGAACGTCCTAAATCAGGGTTAAAACCACTGTAATCAGTTATGGTAAATACGTTATCTGCACTCACGTAAGCACGCAATGAAGATATTTTGATTTTTTTTGCAAACCCGTCTCTAAGCGTGTAGCCAAGTTGCAAGGTCTTCATTCTCAAATACGAACCATCTTCCAAAAATCTGGACGATGTTCTGGTATTGGTATTCGGATCACTGCTAATTACACGTGGAATGGAGCTATGATTAGTTGGCGTCCAGGCGTTAAGCACTTCTCTGGAATAGTTGATTCCAAGGTTAGTGCTTTGAAGATCTTGCGCCAGGCCATTATAAATCTTGTTTCCCTGTGATCCCTGAAAGAACATACTGAAATCGAAATTGTCATAAGAACCGTTAAGTCCAAAGCCATACTCAAAATCAGGGAACGGGCTACCCAAATTCACCTTATCATTATCAGTAATTTGTCCGTCGTCATTTTTATCGAAGAACTTCACATCACCCGGAGATGCGTTAGGCTGTATCAATTGTCCGTTTTTTGCATAGGCATCAATTTCTTCCTGAGAATTAAAGATTCCTAAAGCCTGAATCAGGTAAAACGATCCGATAGAACCACCAGCCTCTGTTAAAGTACTTGATGCGCCATGGTGAGTGGGCTGCCCCCCGAAGATTTGTTGTGAACCTGTACCCAATGCAATAACTTTATTTCTTACTGCACTGATGGTTCCATATACATTATAATTGAATTTACCGATGTTGCTATTATAGTTTGCCCCAAATTCAAAACCCTTGTTACGTAAAGTACCTGCATTCACAACCGGATTAGATACTGACCCTGCAGACCCAGGGATTGGCACATTTAACAATACATCCGTGGTTTCTTTAATGAAATAATCAGCAGTAAAGTTCAGTTTCCCGTTCATAAAACCTGCGTCGACACCAAAGTTTGATGTTTTTGTGGTTTCCCACTTGATGAATGGGGATGCAAAGGCTGTCTGGATGGCACCAAACCATTTCTGCTGCCCATTACCAACCACATAATTAATGTTTGATGCTACGGCAGCACTATATTGATAATCACCAATCTCCTGGTTACCCAATATACCATAACTTGCTCTCAACTTTAAGTTAGAAATCGTGTTAGATAAAGGCTCAAAGAAGTTTTCTTTAAAAATATTCCAGCCTACAGCCACAGAAGGGAAGTTACCATAACGGTTTCCAGTACCAAATCTTGACGAACCATCACGTCTGAAACTTGCGGTTAGTAAGTAACGGTCATCATATGAATAAATGGCACGGCCCAATACAGAAACCAGGTTATTCTCTGTGCTGTTACCCTCAGCTGTAGATACACCAGCACCAGCATCGATCTGGTCAATTCCATCAGGAAGATCTGTTCTTGCTGCACCTGTAAATTTGTACTTATTGCTTTGATAGGTATAACCGGCTAAAGCCTGAATACTATGTTTTCCGAATTCCTTTGTATAATTCAAGGTATTTTCCAACAAGACTAAGATATTACGATCTTCACTTAAAGTAATATCGTTGGTTGGATGTGTAAATAAACCACCAACCTGGTATCTTCTGTGGTAGTCATAATTTGAGTTTGAATTATTGGTATAACCAAGGTTAAACTTATAAGTCAATCCGGGCAATAATTTTAATTCAGCAAAAGCATTGGCAAGGATGCTTGTATTTACCCTGTTGATATCTTCAAGGTTTAACATCGCTACGGGGTTAGCAATATTCACTACAGACCCGGTGGCACCACCGTAACCACCTAATAAACTAGGGTCATAAATATCGAATGCAGGGATCATTTTTAAAGCTGAACCTATTGCATTACCACTTTGACCACCCCAACCTCCGGGCATAGTGACAAATTTTTCTCTCGACAATAATACGGTTTGCCCAAATTTCAATCGCCCAAAAGTGGTTTCTGTTTTTACTCTTAAGTTATACCTGTTATAGTTGGTTACATCAACGATACCTTCCTGATCATTATAACCACCAGACACACTATATTTAGTGGCTTCACTACCACCGCTTACCAATAAATTATATTGTTGTATAATGCCTGTTCTGAAAATAGCGTCCTGCCAGTTGGTTCCTTCACCTAATTGATCCGGATTTGCCGCAATAGCTAAACCTGGAAATCCTGCATTTGCATTGGCTAGGTTACTTACAGTTGCCCACTCTCTTGCATTAAGCACATCAACGTTGCTTGATTTGCGTTGCTGCCCATAATTGGCATTAAACTGTATCACTGGCGCACCAATTTTACCAGATTTTGTCGTTACCAACACAACCCCGTTTGCCGCTCTCGATCCATAGATCGCAGCCGCAGATGCATCTTTTAACACGTCAAAAGATTCGATATCTGCCTGATTTAAATTGTTGATGTTGGCTACCTGTACCCCATCAACAATATACAATGGCGTTGCGTTTCCAAGGGTACCTACACCGCGGATTAGAATTCTAGTACCTGCACCCGGATCACCACCTGCCGACTCAATCGATACGCCGGGCATTCTACCTTGTAAGGAGCGTGTAATATCACTCACCCCTTCAGCCCTGACATCAGCACCTTTAACAGACGCAACAGAACCTGTTAAATCAGAACGTTTTACCGTTCCGTAACCAATAACAACGACTTCATTTAAATCAGACTGTGCTTCTTTCAAACTAACATTAATGCTTGTACGTCCACCTACAACAATTTCCTGTGTAGTATACCCTATATAACTAAATACTAACGTACTATTCTCCTCAGCAGTAACAGTGTACCGTCCTTGATTATCAGTAACTGTACTGGTGGCAGCCTCTTTTACTTTGACGCCTACGCCCGGCATTCCCTGACCACTTTCGTCGCTTACCACTCCAGAAATGGTAATGGCTTTCTTTATAAGTGGTGCCACCTCATCTCGCAGCCTGAAAACTACAGTGTTCTCATTAATAGCATAGGTGAAGGATTGATTAGCCAGACATTGATCAAGAACCTTAAAAAATGGCACATTATCCACTTTGATACTTATTTTTTTGGCGTCATTCAGCATTTCTTCTTTGTAAAGAAAGTGATAACCCGTTTGTTTCCTCAATTCTTCAAATACCACCTTGAGTGGGGTATCTTTAACATTTAAGCTTACGCTTTGCGCATAAGTATTGGCATTTACCTGAAAAATGGTCAGGATAAATAACATCAGCATCAATTTGGCGATCCTGATAAATTTTTTATTGATATTCATTTTATGAAAGTTTAAAATTTGGTTAATGATAAATAAGCTGGTTTGGTTAGTTTATGGCATCACTGTAATCCTCCTTCCTTCTTTTTTAAAATGAACCGTTCCGGTTAACTCCAGCGACTTCAGTACACTGGATACACTGGTAAACCGGGAAACTGTTCCACCGAATTCTTTTTGATCTATATTTCCTTTGTAGACCACTGACACATCATACCATCGGGATACCTTTCGCATGATACTATGAATATTTTCATTGTCAAATACGAAATACCCATTCTTCCAGGCAATGGCATCTTCCACATTCGCCTTCGTCACCTTCAGGCTTTGGTTTTTTGCATACACCGCTTGTTCACCTGGTTTAAGCATTGCTTTTTTTGCAGCAGTAGTTAATCTTACAGATCCTTCCAAAAGTGTCGTTCTCACCTCCTCTTCGTCATCATAGGCACTTACGTTAAAATGTGTTCCTAACACGTCCACATTCATTTTTTTCAACTCAACAATAAAAGGCATTTTCCCATTTTTGGCAACTTCAAAATAGGCCTCTCCCTCAAGCTGAACAATCCGCGATTTGCCTATAAAAGCTACCGGAAACCTTATTGAAGATGCTGCATTAAGCCAAACCTTCGTGCCGTCAGCTAACACCAGTTGATATTGTCCGCCCCTAGGTGTCATTACTTTGTTAAATACAGGTTTTAAAGCTGATTTTTCGCTTGCGGTGCTGCTATAAACCAGGTGTCCGTCAGCTAGCTTGGCTATAGAGATGTTTCCTTGCTGCACCAATAATCCGTTTTTCACTTCATCAAGTGAAATTGCAGGTTTTCCATCCAGGATTAAGGTAGCCCGGTTTTTTCCGGGAAGCACTTCATCAACAATAGCCAGAACCTTTGGTTGTGCAGACACTTCATTCATATCCCTTTCTCCGCTGAAAAATAGTATACCCCCGGTGGCTATCATCAATCCAACAGCTGCAATCGCCAGCGATCGCCTACTTAGAAATGATTGATGCGCAGGTTTAACCTGTTCGTGGAGACGGCTCAGAATCTGCATTCTGACGTCAGATTTCTCTCCCATCGCTGATGTCCATGGCTGGTCCACTAAACTAAACTGGTCCTGATAACTTTCTAAAGCCCTTTTCTCCTCGGCACTACACTTCCCTGCGGCATTTTTTTCATACAATTCAATATATTCTTCGGGGGTCATATTTATATAGAGACAAATTTTACCTGGCACACACATAAAAAGTAAAAATTTGTAGGGCGTTAATATTTTTCCTATGTTTAGAACACCATTTATAAATTTGTATGCAATTCCAGAAATGTTCAGACGCTCAATTATGGGAAGCCATAAAAGATGATAACACCAAAGCTTTTGATACTTTATTCGATCGCTATTGGTCTGCCATCCATAGTACCGCGTTTTCATACCTGAAAGATGCTGATGCTTCGTCAGAAATTGTACATGACATATTTTTGAAGCTGTGGCAAAACAGGAAGGAGTTTGAAATCCATTCATTCAGAAATTACTTATGTACAGCTGCGCGTTATCACGTTTATAAATACCTTAAGGCAAAAAAGTCAAATGCACTCGTCTATATTGCCGATTACACCGCACATAATCAGCAACAAAGTAAAAATGAAGGTGCTGACGCGTTGATCAGTCAGGATTTGGAGGAGGTGGTAGATCGCTCGCTAACCCAACTACCGAAAAGATGCAGAGAGATTTTTATCCTGAGCAGAAAAAAACACCTTAGCAATGAAGAAATTGCCATAGCATTTGGCATATCCAAAAGAACTGTAGAAAACCAATTGACCGCAGCGTTACACTTTTTACGTCCTATTTTGAAATACACTACGGTAATGACCTTCATGTTTTTTCAACTCCTAAATAATCACCATATCGGTATAAATAAACTAGGAGGCACTGCACAAAGCACCTGGCATTCGGGAAATAAAACCCTAAATTTTACCTCTTTTTAACATGATCACTAAAAACACCATAAGCCGCAATGAAAGCCCAGGCGAGATTGATATATGCCGCAGGATAAGATTGATCATAAAAGGCGCTAAGGAATATCAATACACCACCAAATAGATTACAGAGGTGAAAAACAAGAGAAGTTGCTGACCATTTTTTTATGATAAGCATCAGGTAGGATATAAAAAAAAGCAATGCACCAAACCATCCGGCAAAATCGAAGATTAATTTATAAATAGTTTGATGCATTACAATTGAGCTTTTTATTTTTTATTGACTATCCAACGGTTTACTGTATTGTACTTTGCTTCCAATACAATTTTGTAAATAGCTGACGATGGTAACTTACTTAAATCTAAGGTAAAGCGACCATCCTTTATGGGTACCTCGCCTAATAATTTATAAGTATCCGCAAGGCCACTTTCTTTAAATTTATTGTCGCTTGCTACCCATACCTTAAGTTTTCCTTGGTCATCAGCAGGCACCCATTTCAAGACAGTTTTTCCGTTATCAGCAATGATTTCTGGTTTATAAATAGACACTTTTCCGGTAAGCGGTACACCGTCCAGTTCCCGCATTTGGTTTGCAGAAAGAGAAATATTAAGGTGTCTGGCTACCGTAGGCAGAATATCGACCACGGAAACTTCCCCTTTTTTTGCATAGGTGTTAAGCGGACTGGCATTTGTTGCGATCCAGGAAGCACGTTCCCGGTCAGACTGTCCGCCATGATGATGGCCGGTTTTTGGATCGCGACCATGGTCGGTGGTAATCACAATTAGCCAGTCTTCATCATGTTCTTTCTTGCGTAGCTTAATTGCTTCCCAGATTTGGCCAATTTGCTTGTCGGCAGATACCACGGCATCATCATACTTTTTGCTATCGCCAAACATATGACCCATATCATCTGTGTATTCCAGGTAAACCCACGATAAATCAGGCGCATTTTCTTTGATTTGTCTGGCGGCCTCATCGGTAACAGCCTGATCAATTTTGGCCATAAATAGTCTATCCTTGTCCTGCGGAAACTTCACCGTATCCAATTCTAGACCGTCAAATTTATAGTCGAATTTGATTTTACCCGTTTGCGCCAAACTTTCGCCAACTAGCTTTGTACGGTTATCTTCCCAACTGGAAAAAATACCTATTTTTTTCTCTGGGTATTGATTCTTAAAAAATCTAAAAATAGTGGGATAGTGATAATTAGGGGCTTTGATCGCATTATCAGGAACATTATGTTTATTGTACCAAACGCCTGAAATGACATTCGTATATCCCGGAGCAGATATAGTGGGCGTTTGATTGTACTGTCCGCGTTCGCCTCCCTGGAACGCACTTAACAAAGCGCCCTCTTTAACAATAGCATCAATATTTGGCGTAGGTAACTTGTCAAGTACATCTTTAGACACGCCGTCTATAATAATAAACACAGCCTTTTTCTTTTGGGCAGCTACCGTTATGCAGAAGCAGGTAAATAGGGTAATGATAAAAATCTTTTTCATGTTTTTTTGTCGTAAACGCTTTACCAGTTAAATATTTGTTTAAGATTAGGGTTAAGCTGTACCTGACTTTGTGGAACAGGCCTATAATAATACTTAGGTGTTATAAATGTTCCGTTATCAGCAATTGTCTGCACAGTTCCGGAAGTTCCATTCTTCAAAAACACCCCAGCATCATCTCCAATCACCCCTGTACGGTAATATATAAAATCTTTGCCTACTGAATTCTTTTCTTTTACTGCTGGGATAGATTGATTGTTAGCCAAAAGGATGATATCTGCCACCCCGTCTCCGGTAAGGTCATGTTTGCCAAGCCCCGAAAAGTATATTCCTTCCTGCTCTTTCTCCAGCAGTTTCCCTGCATTCCAACGCATCAAGTCGTCAAACCTGTAGCCTTCAAGGGCAAGCTCAATACGGCGCTCGCGGCGAATCTCCAGCAACGCATTTATTTGTGAACCCGCAATCGTTGGATATTTGGCTATCTGAACTGGATCAGCAGCAGGATTCAGTGGCATACGAGCCATACCTACCCGCTCACGTAATAGGTTTATGCTTAGATCAAGATCACCTTGAGTAAGTTCTCCCAATTCAGCCCTTGCCTCCGCATAAATTAATAGTATTTCTGCGTAGCGAAGAATCGGAGCATCGACCGTTTGCATCGCTGCTGTCGCAGGGTCATTCACAAAGCCTTTCACCTGATGGTATCCTGTGAAATTTTTTGCAAGCTGCTGTACATAAATGCCACCACCCTGAGAATAGGTACGTGTATTAAGGAGGTTGAAACCCGGAGCAGCATAGGTTTGACTTAACCGCGGGTCACGGTTTTCAAATTCTTTCAGAAAAGAGAAGGTAGGGTAACCAGCCTGACTACTGTAATAAGTTCCATCTTTCATGAGATAGTCTTGCAATAAGTCTTTAGCCGGAGACACTTCATAGTTTCCAAACATCGTTTCACTCCAGCCGCTGTTACGAAGACCACTTTCGTTATAGACAGCAAGAATTACTTCTGGATTATTTAATAGACTAGGCTGTATAAATAAGTTCATGTAATCTTCAGCGGGTTTACCTGTCGTATAGAGTCTGAATTTGCCACTTTTCATGATATCGCTGGATACATCACGAGCGATTTGCAGGTATTTTTCGGCTGTACCGGCAAGTTCAAGTTCATTATGGTATTTTCTGGTTGTACCCTCATACAGCGCAAATTTTGCCTGATAAGCTTTAACAATCCAGCGGTTTACTGCACCCGACTCCCCTGTTTCGTTCACATGTTCGGCAGCGAAAGCAAAGTCTTCCATAATTTTGTCTACAACCATTGCGCGCGGATCACGCCCTTTCATCAAGAGGTCATTATTATCCATACTAATTGGTTGGTCATACCAGGGCACATCTGAGTATCGTTTTACCTTTTCAACATAAAACTTGGCCCTGAAGAACCTGGCTATGCCCTCATAGTGATTCAGTACTTCATTGCTTAAGGGAGCCTTTTTAAAATTAGCCAGGAAATAGTTTACACTGCGTAACTGCTCCCAATCCCAACCCGAATTGATACTCGATGGAGATGGATTACCAATCATCATCGTTTTTATCTCTGCATTACCCGTGGTAGCGGCATTATCTGTGGCCCTGTCGTTATTTAATATGCCTACACCATCAAAGTCATAGAGATTAGTGACGTACAATTTCAAGTCCTGCTCGTTATTGAAAAAATTATCGCTACCGATAGAAGTTTGCGGTTGCCTGTCTAAAAAATCTTTTTTACAGGCACTCAGGCTTATTGCTGCCAGCGCAATTCCTGCTATATATTTATTTAAGTTCATTGGATTTAGATTTAAAAATTAACATTCATACCAACCGAGTACCGTCTTTGCCAAGGATAAGCATAGCCGTTCCCACTTCGCTCCGTATTTCTTGAAGGATCAATCACTGAATTTATATTAATGGCTTCCGGATCGTAATGTTTCTTCAGTGCAGACCATTCATAAAGATTTTCGCCGCTGACATAGAACCTTACATTAGAGAGGTGCCATTTTTTTGTCATGGATGCCGGAATGGTGTAACCAATGGTTAGGTTTTTAAATCGCATATAAGCGCCATTTAACATATAACCAGTCTGCGGAATGGCCAATCCTTTGGCATCCCCGTTGGCTGTACCCAGGTTGACATCGGCAAGCCAGGATTGAAGAATAGGATATTTGGCATTTAGATTTTGTTCAGCGAGTCCTGCGTTAAGATAAGCCTGGGAGTGCTTGGCGATATCAATCGCGCTATCCGAACCCGGACGATAGAAATCTAACAAGTGTGAATACCCTCCAGCATAAGGCTGTTGATAGAAACCCCAATAAAGGTAGTCAAGGGGATAGTAGTCACGTTTGGCCACCCCCTGGAAAAATGCTCTTACGTCAAACCCTTTCCAACTGACATTGAGGTCGAGACCTATGTTGTAACGTGGTGCCGAATTACCAATGATGGATAAGTCTTTTGCGTTATCGGCAGTCAGCCCTGCTTCAATTTTTCCATCACCGTTTTTATCAATATATGTTGGCCATCCAGGTACAATAGATAGAGCGCCCCATGGAATGATAGACGACTGATCGAGCGCATCAATTTGTTCCTGATTTTGGAACAAGCCATTGCTGGTTAATCCCCATATTTCACCAAGCTCCATGCCTTTACGATATTGTGTTAAGGTTTGATTAGGATTTTGGAAATCAGTAATCACAGAACGGCTGTCAGATAATAAAAACCGGGCGTTAAAATTTAGAGGGTCAGCACCTGTGTTAATGCTCGTTTGGTAGGCTACTGAAAGTTCCCAACCACGGTTACGCAGATCGGCAGCATTTTCACGTGGTTCTAAAGCGCCTAAAACGTCAGGAAGATCCCGTCCGTTTGCCAGCATTCCAGTGGTATTACGCTCATAGATATCCATTGTTAAGTTAAGCTTATTGTCAAATAAACCTATATCAGCACCAATGTTTGCCGTGGTAACCTTTTCCCAGGTATAGTCTGAACTAACCAATCCAGGTGTTTTAACAGCTAATGGAAGTGAACCATTGAAAAGATAATCTGATTGTACAGGCTCAAAGGTGGAAACATAACCGTAACTCGATGCCGCCTGGTTACCCAGGGAGCCGTAAGAACCACGAAGTTTGAAAGTGCTTATCACTGGCTGAAGGCCTTGCATAAAATTTTCTTTATCCAGGCGCCATGCTGCCGAAGCAGATGGGAAGAATCCCCAGCGCTTATCAGATGGGAAGCGCGAGCTTCCATCATAGCGACCATTCAGCTCCAGGATATACCGTTCGTTATAAATATAATTTACGCGATAGAAAAGTCCGCGTACTGCCCAGTCGTCAATAGCCTGGCTTGCTATAGGCACACCAGTTGCTAAACCAATGGTAGGGTATGATGCAGAAATAAGGTTAACCCGGCTTATTTCATTTTGTTCTGTTCTGAAATATTCCTGGTTGTATCCGCCTAATGCAGTAAAGTCATGCTTGTTCGATTCTTTATGAAAAGTGGCATAAGCATTAACGATCGTATAATCATTGAAATCGGACCCCTTGAAAACAGAGCTGTTACCTTCCTCCCGCACATCCTTTGGACCGAAACCAATTTTGTAGGGAAGCGTGTAATCATCACGATTACCTGCGCCGCGTCTATAGGTAAAATCGGTATTTAACTTTAACATGTTTTTAAACAAGGACACTTCACCATTAAATTGCGTTTGCAAACTAAAGTACTTGCCGGTGGCCCTGCCGCCATTGGTAAGCTGAGCAGCCGTTCGGCCCACAGCAGTATTTGCCCAGGTGCCGTCTGGATTTACGTCATAATCCGTAGGAAAGAGATTATAGATATCCGCTATCGAATACTGGCTAGGACTTTCTCTACGTGTGGTGGTTAGGTAAGTATTATTACCAAAGTTTAACCATGGCGTAACCTGGTAGTTTACTTTACTCCTGAAGCCATACCGGTTAAAGTAATCGTCGGCAATTTTAAGCACACCATTCTGCTTATTATAATTACCTGAAATGTAATACTGTGCTTTTTCTGATTTACCACTGATGGAGATGGCTTGGTCATGAGAATATGTCTGATCGCTCATAAAATAGCGGGTCCAGTCGCGGTTACCCATGTATTCCCAAAGATTCTCATCTGAGGGATTAATGCGTACCCCTGGGGTGGATGGATTATCTGAACGATCTTTAGCATATTGATAGAACTGATCGCTGTAGTTCACATTATCCCAGGGTGTGTTGTTAGTGGAGAGTTCCAGCAAACGCGAGTAAATATAAGGGTCTGTGATTTTATCGGGAATCATAGTAGGTTTGTTAAGGGAAACGAAGTTGCTGTAACTTACATTTACGCCCTGTTGGGACCCCGTTTTTGTTGTAATCAGGATCACACCAAATGCGGCTCTTGCGCCATAAATTGCCGAGGCCGAAGCGTCTTTAATGACCGAAATGGATTCAACATCTTGTGTAGCTAAACGATTTAGTTCCGAGGCATCAGAAGGTACGTTGTCTACTAAAATTAACGGGTCTCCACCATTGATGGAGGTGATCCCACGGATGTTTATATTCGCAGCCTGACCAGGTTCACCTGAACCGAAATTAATGTTAAGGTTTGGCACCAAGCCTTGTAATCCTTGCGATACGTTGGCAATAGGCCTGCTGGCTAAGGTTTTTGCACTCACCTGGTCAACAGCTCCTGATAAGTTGACTTTCTTCTGCGTACCATAGCCAACCACCACCACTTCACTGAGGGCTGCATCATCATTTTTTAGGATAACATCTATGGATTTACGGTTGCCCAAGGCGGCCTCCTGTTTGATGTACCCCACGTAAGTGAAAACTAACACCGCATCAGGGTGGGTCACATTAAAGCTGTAATTTCCATTAACATCTGTTTGTGTGCCTTGTGGTTTACCTTTCTCCTGAATAGACACGCCTATGAGCGTTTCTCCAGTATCGTCTTTTACAGTCCCCGTAACTTTTTGCTGCGCAAAAGTATCAGCCGAGTAAAGTAAAAGACAGGTTAATAACGATAAGTAAAATTTTTTCATGTCTTCATTGTTTGCAACAAAAGAAGCGTTGGCATATTAAGCACATATGAAGAGCCTATTAAATAAACTGACTATTCAGTAAATTTATATCTTAACAGCGTTTTTCTCGTAGAAGGTTTTTACTTTAGCGGAAGAATGGGAAGAAAAAGCTTAAAGGAAGATCAGCAGAAAAAGATCGTTGAAGCATTTTACAAAGTTGCTAAACATGAAGGAATTGAAAACATATCATTTGGAAGAATAGCCAAGGAATTAGATATGCATCAAAGCCTGGTTATTCATTACTTTTCGAATAAAGAAGAGCTGCTGTTAGGGCTAATTGATTTTATTATTGCTGGTTACCAGAATATCTATCTAGCAGAAGAAGGCCATGAAGATGCCATGGCAAAATTGAAAGATGTGTTAAATAATATATTTTCACGTAGATGGAACAGTTATGTAGAAGACAGTATTTTTTATAATTGCTATGCACTGATTTTTAGAAATGATGTTATTTTAAGCCGTTTCCGTGAATTACATCAGCTACTTCGGAAATGGCTAGAAAGTCTTATCCAAGCTTGTATAGACGAAAACCTGCTGGATTGTGAAAGTGCTGAAGAAGCGGCCGATATTATATTTGTGATATCCGACGGTGCGTACTATTATCTAGGGATGATCAATGATGATAAATTATACCATAAACACCTGGAAAGATATAAACGTGAAGCGTTTAAGGTATTGGGTATGTAACAATGAATATCCAGGACAAAAAATTAACTTCGCATCTGCAACTATTCAGTCAAAGCCATCATGCCATTTCTAAAAAACGGCGCTCCGCGTTTTCTTCTATTCTTATTATGCTTAATTGCAGCTTATAACCCCACATTTGGGGAGGATATTAAAAGTATAGGCGTTCCATATATTGAAAATTACACCAAAGGAACCTATCAATCTGGCAACCAGAATTGGTCTATTGCTAAAAGCAACAATGGCGTTATGCATTTTGGAAATGCGCAGGGACTATTAATATTTGATGGGAAATACTGGAAACAATATGAAATGCCTAACCGGCAAATTGTTCGGGCTGTAGCCACAGACGATTCTGGTAAAGTTTATACCGGCAGTTACGGAGATTTTGGATATTGGAGCATTAAGCATAACCGGCAATCTTATACCTCTTTAAAAGACCTCCTTCCAGGCAAAAACCCACTTAGCAGCGAAGTGTGGAAGATTTACCCTGATGGCGACCGCGTGTTATTTCAGTCCTTTTCTGATATTTATATTTATAAAGACCATAAAATTACTGTGGTTACTGCCCCTGGCTCCTACCTTTTCCTTCACCAGGTCAATAATCGTTTTATTGTAGAGGTGCTTGGAAAAGGATTGTTTGAATTAAAAGGAAATAAGTTAAGCGCATTGAAAAATGAAAGCACCCTACTTCCTGCTGACGTTTTATCCATTTTGCCATACAAAAATGGCAAACTCCTGATAGGTACCAGAAAAAACGCGTTATACCTTTATGACGGAAAAACCTATAGGCCTTTTGAAACCCCGGCAAGCCCATTTTTAAAAGCTTTTCAGCTTAATAATGGAACACGGATTTTAAATAAATACTATGCTTACGGTACCATCCTCAATGGGATTATCATTATTGATGAAAACGGACGTATTATTCAGCAGATTAATAAGTCGAGCGGCTTACAAAACAATACCATATTAAGCTTACACATAGACAAGGAGCAGAACTTATGGGCTGGCCTTGATAATGGAATCGATCGCATAGAATTGAATTCTCCGTTATATTTCTATTTTGATAAAGCAGGGCGGTTCGGTACTGTCTACTCCAGTATAATTTACAATGGTAATATCTACTTAGGCACCAACCAGGGATTGTTCTATAGCAAATGGGCTCCTGGCGCCGGCACACCATTTAATTTCCAACTGATTCCACAGTCGCAAGGACAAGTGTGGGAACTCATGGAGATCGATGGACAGCTATTTTGCGGCCATAACGAAGGAACTTTCCGGGTGGCAGATGGCAAAATGAACAAGGTTTCGGGTGCTGCTGGTGGCTGGACCTTAAAAAAACTGAAGAGCAATCCTGATTATTTAATTCAAGGCACCTATAACGGCCTCGTACTTTTCAAAAAGGATATAAATGGCGCCTGGAGGTACTTTAACAAAATTGAGAACTTTGGCGAACCTTCACGTTATGTGGAACAAGATGGTAAAGGTGACCTATGGGTAAGTCATGCCTATAAAGGTTTATACCGGTTAACCCTCAGTTCCGACCTAAAGAAAGTAATATCGACCAATTATTATGATGAACAAGATGGTTTACCCAGTGGCTACAATATTCATGTATTCCCTTTTGAAAATAAGCTGGTGTATTCTTCTGACAATGGCTTTTACCTCTATGATGAAGTAAGTAATCGATTCAATAAATATCAGGCGTTGAATAAAAAATTGGGTTCTTTTGCGAATTCAAACAAAATTATACCGGCAGGCCAACATAAGTATTGGTTCATCAATCACGGAAAAACCGGACTTGCAGACTTTAGTGTTCCCGGAGAAGCAAGGATGGAGACCAACCGTTTCAGTGTCTTAGATGGGCGAATGGTTCAGTATTACGAAAACATTAGTAAAATAAGCGAATCAATATATCTGATCAGTGTTGACGATGGTTTTGTGGTTTACAATGAAAGTCCGGTTAAAACAGCCAGCCAACAGAAACCGTTACCTGCGGTATTGGTAAGAATGGTGTACGATTTAACGGATACCGATAAAATTATCAGTGAAAATGGCAATGCTGGTGAGGCCATTACTATTCCTTACCAACGTAACAACATCCGCATTACCTATGCATTACCTTATTACAGACAGGCAGAAGTTAAATATCAGTTTAAATTAGAAGGATATTCAAAGCACTGGTCTGACTGGAGCAGTGCTTCGCAAAAGGATTTTACAAATTTGGGTTGGGGAAAATACCGTTTTCTTGTTAAAGCAAGAAGCAGTGGGCAAGTACAAAGCAAAATAACGGTTTTTGAGTTTGAGGTACTTCCACCGTTTTACGCCACTAAACTTGCCTTTGTATTATACGTATTCATGTTGCTTGGTTTACTATTCCTGTTTAAAAAGCTTTACGAGCGAAAATTGTTAAAGGACAAACTGCGGATTACGGAGAAACTTCAGCTGGAAAAAGAGGAAATTTTAAAGCGCGAAGCTGACATTAATGAGAAACAAATTGCCAGACTAGAACGTGAAAAACTACAGGCAGAACTTTCCAGTAAGAATCGTGAAATTGCCAATTCTGCCATGAGTTTAGTTTATAAAAATGAGTTGCTTCAAAAATTAAGTCAGGAAATTTCAAAGCTTAAAGACGGTGATGGAAAGACAATTACTGAAGACCAGCAACGCAAAATACAGCACATCATTACCGAAGGTATGAACGATGAGCGAGACTGGGTTTTATTCGAGAATAGTTTTAATGATGCACATGAAAGTTTCTTTAAAAAACTAAAAGCAAAACACCCGGACCTGGTACCAAATGATTTAAAATTATGTGCGTTTCTGCACATGAACATGAGTAGTAAGGAAATGGCATCTTTGCTTAATATTTCTTTACGAGGTGTTGAAATCAGACGCTACAGGCTTCGAAAAAAGCTAAATATCCCACATGACATGAACCTCACAGAGTTCTTAATGAGCCTTTAATACTACATCATTACTACACAAGTGCTAAAATTTTCTACACAAAACGTAAAAACTATTGTTATCCTCTACAAGATAATTGATCCTAATTAGCTATAACACTGACCTTTTGCCACCTTATTATTTTAATTAAGGCTATTGTATGATCTACACACTCAGGTATTGACGTATTGATGTATAGGTGAATTTTTTGCTATCCTAATTTATGTACCTGAGATTTATTGAATTAATAATTTCAAATATAAACTAGTATGAAAAGAATCTTTACAAGAATTTCTGTTCTGGTATTTCTTGGTTTACTCTTTATTAGCAATGCTTTTGCGCAGAATGTAACGATCACTGGTACCGTTACTGATGCTGCAGATCAAACTACAATTCCGTCAGTTAGCATTTTGGTAAAAGGTACAACTACAGGAACACAAACAGACGCAAATGGAAGGTATTCCATTAATGCACCAGCCAATAGCACTTTGATATTTGCCTATATCGGTTATAGCAATATGGAAGTTCCGGTAAACAACAGAACGACAATCAACACTGCTTTACAAAGTGCTACACAAACCCTAGAACAGGTTGTGGTAGTCGGTTACGGCACACAACGAAAAATTGATGTGACCGGGTCCGTTAGTACAGTGAAAGGTGAAGACATTTCTAAGCAAGCTTCTGTAAACCCCGTAAGTTCTTTACAGGGTAAAGTTGCCGGGGTATCAATTACAAATAATGGTGCACCGGGCTCATCACCTAAAATTACTATTCGTGGTACAGGTACTATTTATGGTAATACCGGCGTGTTATATGTTGTTGATGGCGTTTGGTATGATGACATCAGCTTCTTAAACCCTGCAGACATTGCAAACATCAGTATTTTAAAAGATGCGTCAAGTCAGTCGATCTATGGTATACGTGCTGCAAATGGTGTAGTTTTAGTAACCACGGTTCGCGGTAAAAAAGGCGATGCGACCATAAATTACAATGGCTATGTTGGCCTTCAAAAAGTAACCAATGCTGTAGAAATGGCCAATGCCACAGAATATGCTACCGCAGTGAATGAGCTATATAACCTGGTTGGTTCTGAGCCATTATTTGCTAACACCAACTTAGGTGAAGGTACTGATTGGTATGATGTTGCGCTTAGAGACGCCATGGTGACCAATCATCAGCTATCTGTTAACGGTGGGTCTGAAAAATCTACCTATAACCTAAGTCTGGGGTACCTCAATCAAGATGGGATTATCGTAAATAACAACTATAAACGATATACAGCACGCTTATCAAGCGATTTCCAAATCTTTGAGCCCTTAAAAGTTGGTTATAACATTACAGGTACATCTAGTTCTTCAGACAATGCGCCTGGATCAATTTATCATGATTTGTATGCTGCATCGCCAGTAGTCCCAATATTTAAAGCTGATGGCTCCTATGGTGATCCGAATGAATTTAATTTAGGTAATGGTAGTAACGTTAACCCACAGGCTACTTTAGACTTCTTTAATAATACATCAACGAAATACCGTGTTACCGGTAATGTATTCGCAGAACTAAAATTCGCGAAGAAGTTTACGTTTAAAACAAGTTTTGGTGGTGATTTTGGCCAGGATGAAGTAAGATCGTATACCCCTAAATATTTTGCTACCCCTACACAAAATGCAAATGTTAGTGTGTTAGGTGTTAATCGTGTAGAAAGCAGGAATTGGATTATTGAAAATACACTGACTTACGACAACAAGTGGGAAGATCATAACCTGACCGTTTTATTAGGACAAACTGCCCAACGTTTTAAAACTTATAATTTAAATGCTTCGGCGCAAAACGTTCCTTTTAACAGTGACGCTGATTTATATTTAAGCCTTGGCGATGCAGCCAGCAGAGTGATCAATGATTCTGGTTCTTTGAATACCGCAGCTTCGTATTTTGCAAGGGCTAATTACTCCTTCAAAAATAGATACCTGTTAAATGCATCTATCAGAGCCGATGGTGCCTCTCAATTTTTTGGTGGTGACGATTTATGGGGTTATTTTCCATCAATCGGTGCAGGCTGGGTGATTTCCAATGAGGACTTCATGAAGGATCAAAACATATTTTCAAACTTGAAACTACGTGCAAGTTGGGGTAAGGTAGGTAACGCAGGTGTACCAATTAACCCGACAACTTTAACTGTTTCTCAGGTTCCACAGCTGATTGCGTTTTATAACGGTATTGCTAATACAGGCGCAAGCATCAGAACAATCGTTCCACCAGCCTTGTTTTGGGAACGTAGCGCAGGTACGGATATCGGTTTAGAAATGGGCTTTTTAGAAAACCGCCTGAGTGTTGAATTAGATTATTACAACAAAACCACGGAGCAGGCTATTTTCGATATCCCAATCTTAGGATCGTTAGGTACGTCAAACAGCAGATTGATTGGTAACCAGGCAGATTTCCGTAACCGTGGATTTGAGGTAAGTGCTACCTGGGCTGATAAAACAGAAGGTGACTTTACCTACTCGGTTACTGGTAACATAGGTATCAATAACAATAAAGTGTTAAATGTAACTTCAGGTGCTAACCCAATCTATGCGGGTGGAGCAGGCCTGGTAAGTGGGGCTTTATCGACAAGAACTGTAGCTGGAAGTCCAATTGGAGAATTTTTTGGCTATGAAGTAGGGGGCATCTTTCAAACCAATGAAGAAGCAGCAGCTTCCGCACAAGGAGGTACTACTGCAGGTGATTTCAGGTACATTGACCAAAATGGAGATGGCTTGATTGATGGAAAAGACCGTATTGCTTTAGGTAATCCAAACCCTAAATACAATTATGGTATCAACACCAATTTTGCTTACAAAAACTTTGACTTAACCGTAGACATTCAAGGTGTTGCCGGTGTTGACGTGTATAACGCCAACTTAGGTTTTCGCTTTGGTAACGAAAACTTCACCAAGGAGTTTTACGACAACCGTTGGACCGGTCCGGGATCAACAAATACCTATCCATCTGCAAAAATCGGTGGAGCGACGAACTACCTTCCGAATTCATTCTTCGTAGAAAGTGGTGCTTATATCAGATTGAGAAATATCCAATTAGGCTATTCATTACCAACTGAATTGGTTAGCAAATGGAAAATGAGAAAACTTAGGGTTTTCGCTAATGCGCAAAACGCATTGAACTTTTTCGGCTATCGTGGCTTTAGTCCTGAAGTTGGTGGTTCACCAACCAATGCAGGTGTTGATGCAAATGTATATCCGCTTTTTGCGACATACAACCTTGGTTTAAATGTTACCTTTTAATTGATTAGACTATGAAAACCTTTAATAATACGATTATTATAAAAAGCCTTGGTGTAGCCCTGCTCTCTACGGTCTTGCTGGTTTCCTCCTGCAAGAAAAGTTTTCTGGACGTTGATCCGCAAGGGCAACAGCCAGCACTGGAGTTTTGGAAAACACAGGATGATGCCACTAAAGCCGTTAATGCCATTTATGCAAACCTACGCACCTGGGAAAACGTTGCTTTCCCGGCATTAGTTATAGAGAGCGTTGGCGCTGATGAAGCAGATAAAGGCAGTACACCCAATGACGCCACTTTCTGGTTGTTATATGATACCTACACGGTAACCTCTACTGAAGGATCCTTACAAAGTTTCTGGACTGGACAATACCAGAACATTAATCTCTGTAACCAGGTATTAGATAATATTCCAACCATAACCATGGACGAAACCCTGAAAGCAAGATACATTGCAGAAGCTAAATTCGTTCGTGCCTATGCTTACTTCAGGTTGGTTAGGGCTTATGGTGATGTACCATTACGTTTGTCAGTACCAAAAGATGCGAGTGAATATAACATTCCACGCGCCCCTAAAGAACAGGTTTGGGCACAGATTGAACAAGATTTAACGGATGCAGCAGCTGTTTTGCCGGTTACCTATGGCGCAACAGACCTTGGTCGCGCTACTAAAGGTGCTGCGCTTGGCTTACACGCTAAAGTGGCCTTATATCAGAAAAAATGGAGTGATGTGGTTACACTAAGCAATCAGGTGATTGGTTCGGGCTACAATTTATTCCCTGATTTTGAAAGATTGTTCCGTACAAATAATGAAAACAGCAGTGAGTCGGTGTTTGAAATTCAAGCCGAACTTGTTCCTGGTAATAATGATGCTTCAAATTCTCAGTACAGTCAGGTGCAGGGCGTTGCCGGTGTAACTGGCGGTGGATGGGGCTTTAATGTACCTTCAGCTGCATTAGCTGCTGCTTTTGAACCAAATGATCCAAGGAGAGACGGCACCATTATTTTCAGGGGAGAAACAACACCGTCAGGTGATGTCATTCCTACAGCTGGTCCTAACCCAATGTACAACCAAAAGTCGTATGTGCCTTTTAGCCAATATGTTTCTGGTTTTAATGAGGGTTCACAACAAAACATTCGTGTGTTGCGCTTTGCAGACATTCTGTTAATGAACGCAGAAGCAGCAAATGAGCTGGGAGATGCCAGTCAGGCATTGACTTCACTAAACAGGGTAAGGGCCAGAGCACGTGGCACCAATCCATTAACCGTATTGCCTCCGGTAACAACTACTGACCAGGCTTCACTAAGAGCTGCCATTTACAAAGAAAGACAAGTGGAGCTTGCGATGGAAAGCGATCGTTATTTCGATGTGATCCGCCAGGGAAGAGGTACAGAGGTTTTTGGTCCTAAAGGATGGAAAGCCAATAAAAATGAGGTTTGGCCAGTTCCTCAAACAGAAATAGACTTGAGTGGCGGATTGCTCACTCAAAATACAGGTTACTAATTATCACTATAATCAATGAATTCAAGAGGTTGCCGGTTATCCGGCAGCCTCTTTCAAAAAAGAGACTATGTTAAAATTTAAGCGATGCCGATTGACGATGTTTAGCCTAGCGCTGCTATTTATTAGTGGAAGCATACAAGAGGTAACAGCACAACAAAAAAACGTCAACCACATTAAGCCTGATCTTAAAATCAGAAAGAATCTAACTGATGATCAGCTCCTGGATCTTGTACAAAAACAAACTTTCCGTTACTTCTGGGATTATGCCCATCCGGTAAGTGGTATGGCCAGGGAACGCAGTAACAAGTCCTTTGATTATGGTGATGAAGTGGTAACCACAGGTGGTACCGGTTTTGGTGTCATGGCTACCATTGTGGCTTCGGAACGTAAATTTATTACCCGTGAGCAGGCCGCAGCACATACCAAGAAAATTGTTGATTTTCTTTGGAAAGCAGACATGTTCCACGGCGCTTTTCCACATTGGTTAAATGGAGAAACCGGAAAAGTAATCCGTTTTAGTCTTAAAGATGATGGTGCCGATATTGTAGAGACCTCTTTATTGTTTCAAGGCTTATTAGCCGCAAAGCAATATTACAATGCAGATAATCCGACTGAACAGGCCATTAGAAATAAGATTACCTGGATGTGGGAAAACATTGAATGGGACTGGTTTACACAAAATCAGGATGTTTTATACTGGCACTGGAGCCCTAATAATGGTTGGGCACAGAATCATCCTATCAAAGGCTGGAATGAATGTTTAATCACCTATGTACTTGCCGCCGCCTCACCTCGTTATTCCATCAATAAAAGTGTGTATGATAACGGTTGGGCCAACACCAGCACCTTTTTTAATGGTAAAAAATATTTTGACATTACCCTTCCCCTTGGCTTCGACTATGGTGGACCGCTTTTCTTTTCACATTATTCCTTCATGGGGCTTGATCCAAGGGGTTTAACAGATGGCAGAGCAGATTACTTCGAACAAAATAAAGCACATACTTTGATCAACCGTGCCTATGTAATAGATAATCCTAAAAAATACAAAGGTTACAGTGAAAAAAGCTGGGGACTGACTGCCAGTGATAGCTGGCAAGGTTACGCCGCCCACTCGCCCACCGAAGATCTCGGTGTGATCACGCCTACTGCAGCTTTATCGTCATTTCCTTATACACCTGAATTTTCTATGCAGGCTTTAAGGCATTTCTATGAAGATAAAGGTGAAATCCTTTGGAAGGAATATGGTTTTGCTGATGCTTTTAGCGAACACCATAACTGGGTAGCAAAATCTCATCTGGCGATTGACCAGGGGCCAATTATCGTCATGATTGAAAATTACCGCAGCGGCCTGATCTGGAATTTATTTATGAGTAACCCCGATGTACAAAATGGTTTAACTAAACTGGGCTTCAAAAGTCCGGCATTAAAAAAATAAACATGATCAGAAAAGTATCATTTGCCTTGATTCTTATGCTGCTTTCTTTCCATGCATATAGTCAGAAAAAGCAGCTGACCTATTGTAATCCGATAAACCTGGATTATGGGTATACCCCTATTCCTAATTTTGCGGAGCAAGGCAGGCACCGTGCAACGGCCGACCCCGTAATAGTCAACTACAAAGGTGATTATTATCTGTTTTCTACTAACCAATGGGGTTACTGGTGGAGCAGCGACCTTGCCGACTGGAAGTTTGTTTCTAAATCTTTTTTAAGACCGGAACACAAGGTTTATGATGACCTGTGTGCACCTTCAGTCTGGATTCAGGGTGATACCATGTTAGTTTTTGGATCTACTTATGCAAGAAACTTCCCAATCTGGATGAGTACCAATCCAAAAGGAAATGAATGGAAAGAAGTGGTTTCCAATTTCGATATTGGTGGTTGGGATCCTGCACATTTTGTTGATGACGATGGGCGCCTGTATATGTACAATGGCAGCAGTAATGTTTATCCCTTATATGGGGTTGAATTAAACGCAAAGACTTTTGACCCGATAGGAACAAGGAAAGAATTGTTGCTGTTGAAGCCGGAACGTTATGGCTGGCAGCGCTTTGGCGAACACCTGGATAACACCTTCCTGGACCCTTTTATGGAAGGGGCCTGGGTTACCAAACATAACAACAACTATTACCTGCAATATGGAGCTCCGGCGACCGAATTTAGTGGTTATGCTGATGGTGTGGCGGTGGGCAAAACACCCTTAGGGCCATTTGAGCACCAGTCGCTCCCCCTATCCTGGAAAGCAGGAGGATTTGCAAGAGGTGCAGGCCATGGCGCCACTTTCCAGGATAACTGGAAGAATTACTGGCATGTATCTACTGTGGTACTTTCCGTAAAAAACAATTTTGAACGCAGAATTGGCATCTGGCCAACAGGCTTTGATCAGGACAATGTGATGTACACCAATACCGCATTTGGCGATTACCCACATTACCTGCCCACCGAAAGCACCGACCATTTAAAAAGTAAATATACGGGCTGGATGCTGCTGAATTACAATAAGCCCGTACAGGTATCGAGTACTTTAGGCGGCTACCAGGCAAATAATGCAGTGGATGAAAGCATCAGAACTTACTGGAGTGCGGCTTCAGCAAAAGCAGGCGAATGGATACAAACGGACCTTGGAATGTTATCAACGGTACATGCGGTTCAAATTAACTATGCTGATCAGGACGCAACGTTTTTAGGAAAACAACAAGGCATTTATCATCAATACCAATTGATGTATAGCGCTGATGGGAAGAACTGGAAGATGCTTGCCGACAAAAGCAACAACAAAACAGATGTACCACATGATTACGTTGAGCTTGACCAACCAGTAAAAGCCCGATATATTAAACTCATCAACCAGCATATGCCAACTGGAAAGTTTGCCATTAGCGGCTTGCGGGTGTTTGGTAAAGCTAGCATAGCCAAACCAACAGCGGTGAAGGATTTCCTTGTCCTACGGACTGAAGGTGATAAGCGCAGCGCCTGGATCAGGTGGCGCACAAATAATGACGCCTATGCTTATAACATATACATCGGTACCTCACCAGATAAACTGTATAACTGCATCATGATTTATGGTGCGAACGAATACTGGTATAAAGGCATGGATAAAGAAAAGCCTTATTATTTCAGGATTGAAGCACTCAACGAAAACGGGCGTTCCACCCTATCGGACATTATTAAAGCAGAATAAAATATGAAAAAATCTATATACCTGATTATTGCCGCCACCCTTATCAGCGGCAGCACCGGATTTGCACAAAAGAAGGCTGTGCCTGCTGCAAATAAAACCATGGACACCTACATTAGCCGATTGATGGCTAAAATGACCATTGAAGAAAAGCTTGGACAGCTGAACCTGGTTACAGGTGGTGAAGCCACTACAGGATCGGCAGTAAGTGCTGATGTGGAAGGTAAAATCCAGCGAGGCCAGGTAGGTGGTATATTCAGTATGACTACGCCACAGCGAATCCGCAAGGCACAGGAAATAGCAGTCCATAAAACGAGGTTAAAAATCCCTTTGATTTTTGGACAGGACGTCATCCATGGTTACAAAACCGTGTTCCCTATTCCATTAGGACTTGCAGCTACCTGGGATCTCGCTCTGATTGAAAAAACAGCTAGAATTGCAGCAACGGAAGCAAGTGCAGATGGTTTGAATTGGACCTTCTCCCCTATGGTGGACATTTCCAGAGATGCACGCTGGGGCAGAATATCTGAAGGTAGCGGAGAAGATACTTACCTGAGTTCTGAAATTGCTAAAGTGATGGTGAAAGGTTATCAGGGTGATGACCTGTCTAAATACAATACCTTGATGGCTTGTGTTAAACACTTTGCCTTATATGGTGCTGCAGAGTCTGGCAGGGATTATAATACCACTGACATGAGCATGCATAGAATGTACAATGAATACCTTCCACCTTATAAAGCTGCTGTTGATGCTGGCGCAGGAAGTATTATGACAGCCTTTAATGACATCAATGGTGTACCTGCCACTGCTAATAAATGGTTAATGACAGACCTTTTGCGTAAACAATGGGGATTTAAAGGTTTCGTTGTAACAGATTATACAGCCGTTTCCGAATTGATAGATCATGGCTTGGGAGACCTGCAGGCCGTGTCAGCTTTATCTTTAAAAGCAGGTGTGGAAATGGACATGGTAAGTGAAGGCTTTTTAAACACCTTAGGCAAATCACTTAAAGAAGGGAAAGTAACGGAAGCACAGATTAACAACGCCTGCCGCCTGGTGCTGGAGGCTAAATATAAACTGGGCTTGTTTGAAGACCCGTTCCGCTATTGCAATGACGAACGCGCCAAAAACGAGATTTTAACCCCGGCAAACCTGCAAACGGCACGTGAAATAGCGGCCCAGAGTTTTGTATTGCTAAAAAACCAAAACAACTTATTACCCCTAAAAAAGGCAGGCACCATAGCTTTGGTAGGTCCTTTAGCAAATACAGGAAGTAATATGCCGGGTACCTGGAGTGTTAATGCGGAATTAAACAATACGCCATCATTACTACAAGGATTAAAAGCAGTGGTTGGCGACAAGGTGAAAATCCTTCACAGCCTGGGTTCTAATTTAATCGAAGATGCCGCTTACCAGGAAAGGGCAACCATGTTTGGTCGCGAAATTCCAAGAGATAACCGCAGTGAAGAGGTGATTATACAGGAAGCACTGGATAACGCAAAAAAAGCGGATGTAATCGTTGCTGCATTAGGCGAAAGCTCTGAAATGAGTGGTGAAGCTTCCAGTCGCACAGACCTGGAAATACCTGCTGTTCAAAAGCGCTTACTTGCTGCTTTGCTTAAAACAGGTAAGCCTGTAGTCTTGGTCCTTTTTACTGGAAGACCTTTAGTATTAACCTGGGAACATGAAAATGTACCAGCCATATTGAATGTGTGGTTTGGTGGCACCCAGGCGGCGCCTGCCATTGCAGACGTCCTTTTTGGTGATGTTAACCCATCAGGAAAAATTACGGCTACCTTCCCTCAACATGTAGGTCAGGTGCCGATTTATTATAGCCATAAAAGCACTGGCCGTCCTTTGGCAGAGGGAAAATGGTTCTCTAAGTTCCGCTCCAACTACCTGGATGTTAGTAACGATCCCTTATATCCTTTTGGCTATGGTTTGAGTTATACCACCTTCAGCTATGGTGATATCAAATTATCAGCACCATCATTCAAAGCCGGTGGTTCCATTACCGCTCAGGTAACGGTGACAAATACAGGCAAAGTGGAGGGCAAGGAAGTGGTTCAATTGTATACCCGCGACTTAGTCGGCAGTCTTACCCGTCCGGTAAAAGAGTTAAAAGGTTTTCAGAAGATAAGCCTTAAACCAGGTGAAAGCAAAGAAGTAAGTTTTACCATCAGTGCAGAAGACTTAAAATTCTATAATGCGGAGTTGCAGTATGTAGCCGAGCCGGGAGATTTCCAGTTGTTTTTGGGTACAAATTCCAGAGATCTGAAATCAGCTGAATTTAAGTTGATGTAAGGTTAATGAACCTTTAAAAAAGCCATTTCCAGTAAAAGGAAATGGCTTTTTAAGTATAGTGTTACCCTAAATAAAGAAAGAAGTGACCCAGGATATTGTCCTGACAACTACCTGAAAATCAAAGGAATATTTATAAAGGATAAGGCCAATTGCCGTGATGATAAGGATGGCTGCCGCAGCCCTGACCGTCACCAATCTTACGCTTTTGCGCCGATTGATCACCTGATAGACTTTTAAGTTACCTTTATTGGTACCCATCCCTTTTTATTTCTAAAATAAGGGACCGACATTAATTGGAAGTTAAAATAAAAAGAGATTATGTAACACGTTGAGCTCAGCAGCTGATTTGCCTACAAAGCTCAACGTGAATGATTGATTCGAATATTACTTCAATTCGCTTAATGCCTTTTTGATTCTTGGCATCATGGCTTTAATATCAGCTAAAGAACAACCACCTACAGAAGCCCTGAACCAGGCCATGTTTTCGTCGTTACCGAAAGCAGAGAATGGAACTAATGCCGTTCCTGCATGTTTGATCAGGTAGAAGTTTACATCCGCACTGTCTTTCAATACCTCACCAGCAGGTGTCGTTTTACCGATATAATCAATTTTCAATGTCAGGTAGATTGCGCCCATAGGCTCAATGGCATCTACTGCAAAACCTTCGTTTTTTAAATCCTGGAAACCATTGTAAATCTCATTCAGACTTAACTGCACCTGATCTTTAAAAGCCGTTAAAAAAGTATCCACCTGTGTGGCGTTTTTAAAGTATTTGGCAACCGCTACCTGTTCTGCTTTTGGTGCCCAGGCGCCTACGTGACCTAAAATAGCTTTCATTTTACTCACTACAGCTGCCGGACCGAAACCCCAGCCTACACGCACGCCTGTTGCCGCAAGACATTTAGAGATGCCATCGATATAAATTGTGTAATCTCTCAATTCAGGTCTGATACTCACTGGATCTACATGTTCTTTACCAAAGGTAAGCAGCGAATAAATCTGGTCGTACATGATGTACAACGGTTTCTCGCCTGCTGCCCTGCTCTTGTTTTCTTCAATCACCAGGTCGCAGATTTCTGCAAGCTGCGCTTCGGTAAACATCGTACCTGTAGGGTTTAATGGAGAACACAACGCTAACAAGGTAGCCCCTTTTAAATGTGGTTTCAATTGCGAAGCCACCGGCATAAAGTTGTTTTCTTCCAAACTATCAATAGCTACCGCTTCAGCAGAAGTCAGGTGACAATAATGGTTATTGTTCCATGATGGTGCCGGGAAAATCACCTTATCGCCAGGATCAACCAAGGCCAGGTAAGTAGAATAAATTAAAGGACGTGAACCTGCGGAGATTAAAATCTCATTGGCTTCATAATCAAGTTTGAACCTGTCTTTTAACAAATCCTTAACCACCTCGCGTAATGGTAAAATGCCATCTGCAGGTGGATAATTGGTATGATGGTGGTTGTACGCATCAATAATTTCGTCTTTTAACTCCGTTGGTATTGGGTAAATGGCCGGATTAAAATCACCAATGGTGAGGTTAGCGATTTCAGCACCTTTACTCTTCAAGTCGTTAACCTCGTTACCTATTTTAATGATTTCTGAGCCAATCAATGAGCTAGCTAATACAGATACATTCATCTTTTTAATTTATATCGTGAAAAATTTACGCCAACAATTTATGGATGGCTTCTTTAGTCTGTTCAAATTTAAACTGGGCCAGCACCTGGTCCATCATACCTTTAATTTCTACCGTGCATAAATTGCCAATGCTACCCTCGTGGGTATGAATAACCGACGCCTGAGGCTCGAAAGTGCCGTTTTCTATGCTTGCGCCCACTATCTGGTAAGCCTCACGGAAAGGAACCCCTTTCAGTGCCAGTTCGTTTACCACCTCTACACTAAACAAATACGCGTATTTTGGATCGGAAAGGAGGTTATCCTTAACCGTGATGTTTTGCAACATATAGGTAGCAATGCTTAAACATTCGTTCAGCGAAGTAATGGCAGGAAACAAGTTCTCTTTTAACAACTGCAGGTCGCGGTGGTATCCAGATGGCAGATTGGTCGTCATCATGGCAATTTCATTAGGCAGGGCCTGAATTTTATTGCAACGTGAACGGATCAGTTCAAATACATCCGGGTTCTTTTTATGCGGCATGATGCTCGATCCGGTCGTCAGCTCATCAGGGAAAGTAATAAAGGCAAAGTTCTGGTTGATGAACAAACAAACATCCATTGCCATTTTGGCTAAGGTTGCTGCAACAGACGACATGGCCTGTGCTAATACACGCTCTGTTTTGCCCCTCCCCATTTGTGCGTATACCACATTATAATTTAAGGTTTCAAAACCAAGCAAATCTGTGGTCATCGTTCTGTTTAAAGGAAAGGACGATCCATAACCAGCGGCAGAACCTAATGGATTTTTATTACACACTTTGTAAGCCGCAAGCATCAGTTCCAGGTCGTCAACCAGGCTCTCCGCGTAAGCGCCAAACCATAAACCGAAACTCGACGGCATGGCAATTTGCAAATGCGTATATCCTGGTAACAATTTATCCTTATGCGCCTCACTTAAAGTTTGCAACTGCTGAAATAAGGTGCTGGTATGATCTACCATCTCCTCAATACGATTTCTGAAAAACAACTTCAGGTCCACTAACACCTGGTCATTACGCGAGCGGCCACTGTGGATCTTTTTACCAGCTTCGCCGATTCTTTGGGTCAGTAACCACTCCACTTGCGAGTGTACATCCTCCACAGAGTTTTCGATCACAAAATCTCCGGCTTCTATCTCCCCATAAATATTTTTAAGTTCTTTCTGAATCTGTACCAGCTCTTCAGCAGTAAGCAAACCTATACTTTCCAGCATTTCTACATGTGCAAGGGATCCCAGCACATCAAAAGCAGCCATCTCTAAATCCAGCTCCCGGTCTTTTCCTACCGTAAAGGTTTCAATATCTTTATTAACGTCTATGTTTTTCTGCCAGATCTTCATGTAATATATTATTGGTCACAGTTATAAGGGCATCACACCCTAAACCGAAAAAGTAAATTTAGTAATAAATAACCGTAGGGAAATTACCCCAGGTTACCTGCCATTAATAACAGGTTTTAATAAGTCGATATATAATTGAATACCTTCCTTAATTTCGTCCAGGTAAATGTATTCATCGGCCATATGCGAACGCGCTGAATCTCCGGGGCCTACTTTTACCGATGGGATAGTTAATAAAGCCTGATCAGAAGTGGTCGGCGAGCCATAAGTTGTTCTCCCCAGAGCAAGTCCGCTTTGTACAATCGCATGTTCCTTATCAATAGACGAAGGTTTTAACCGCGTAGAGCGTGGTTTAACATCGCAATCTACATTGGTTTTAATGATTTTAAGCACCTCTTCATTGGTATATGCATCTGTAACGCGTACATCAACAGTAAAGCTGCAAAGCGCAGGAACTACGTTATGCTGTGAACCGGCATTGATGATGGTCACCGACATTTTTAGTGGGCCAAAAACCTCCGATACTTTAGAAAAACGGTAATCACGGAACCATTCAATATCCTTTAACGCTTTATAGATGGCATTATCGCCTTCTTCACGTGCGGCATGCCCTGCTTTGCCATGTACGCTACAATCCAATACCAATAAACCCCGCTCAGCAATAGCCAGGTTCATCAGGGTAGGTTCGCCCACCAGTGCAAATTCAAGTTCACCCAGCTCTGGCAATACATATTCCAGTCCGTTCACACCAGATATTTCTTCTTCTGCGGTTGCGGCCAGACAAATGTTATAACTCAGGTTTTCTTGTTTATAGTAATAAAGAAATGTGGCAATGAGTGATACCAA
The DNA here is from genome assembly GCF_015752175.1 of Pedobacter sp. CAN_A7. Taxonomy (NCBI): domain Bacteria; kingdom Pseudomonadati; phylum Bacteroidota; class Sphingobacteriia; order Sphingobacteriales; family Sphingobacteriaceae; genus Pedobacter; species Pedobacter sp. CAN_A7. The sequence continues at coordinate 119,302 of NZ_JADOUW010000002.1, forward strand.
ACAACCGCCGGCATCATTACTACCCAGGCCATACAATATGCCTTCTTCCACATCAGGGGCAAAAGGGTTTCTTGTGTAACCTGTATTTGGCTTCACCGTATCATGATGTGAATTAAGCAACAAAGTAGGCTTTGCAGCATCAAAATGTAAGTTGTAAGCCCAAACATTATTCTTTTTTCGATGGGTTTTCACAGACCTGGCCTGCAGAAATTGCTCAATGGCGTCTGCAGTTTCCACTTCTTCTTTACTGAAAGATGGCAAGCTGATTAATTGTTTTAATAAGGCTATGCTATCCTCCTGTAGTTGTGCTATCATATTATTCTTTAGTATATAAGTTGCCTGCTTTTAAAGCAGATAATTTGATGCCTTTGATTAAGGAAGAACTGAAACCGTTGTGTTCCATTTCATTTAATCCCGCAATGGTACATCCCTTAGGAGAAGTTACTTTATCGATTTCCTGTTCCGGGTGCGATTCCATTTGCAACAACAAATCAGCAGCACCCTTAGCCGTTTGAACAGCCATTTTTAAGGCTTCATCAGCATGGAAGCCAATTTCTACACCACCTTGTGAGGCAGCACGGATAGCACGCAAGAAAAAGGCAATACCACAGGCACAAAGCGCAGTAGCAGCCGTCATCAGGTCTTCGTTAATCTTCACCACAGCACCCACGGTTTCAAACATGCGGGTTACTTCCTGTACCTCTGCATCATGACCATTGTCGGTGGCTACGCAAGTCATCGACTGACCAATCGCAATTGCCGTATTCGGCATCGCACGGATCACCTGCACTTGTTCTGATAGTTTAGCACGGATATCCTTGCAGGTCACTCCTGAAGCTACAGAGATGATTAAATGTTTTTCAGGATCTACCACATGGCTAATCTGTTCCAATAACTGGTTTAGCTGCTGTGGCAATACGGCCAACACCACAATAGTGGCCTGACTAACCGCATAACTATTATCGGCAGAAACCTGAAAGCCTTGTTCTGCATAGGCAGCCAGGTGGTCCAGGTTGCGCCGGGTCAGGCATATTTGCGACGCCTGCACATAATTTGCTTTAACCAGGCCTTTCGCTAAAGAAAGACCGATGTTTCCGCTACCTAAAATAGCGATATTGCCTTGATATTGTTCCATCATCAGGAGATTAACCGGGTTCCAAAATTGTTTTCTTTGAGTTGCAGCAGCTCGTCTGCCTGACCAATGTATACCGCTTTTACGCCATTTTTGATGGCTTCAAAAGCATTATGCAGCTTAGGGATCATTCCCCCGGAAACAACGCCTGTTTCTTTCAAGCCTTCAAATTCCGTGCTTTTTATTTCCATTACCAGCGACGATTCATCGTCCACATCTTTAAGTACGCCTTTTTTCTCAAAGCAATACACCAGTTGTGTTTCATAAAACGCAGACATGGCTACGGCCACCGCAGAGGCGATGGTATCGGCATTGGTATTTAACAATTGTCCATCACCATCATGGGTAATGGCACAAAGTGTTGGCGTTAAACCGGCTTGCAGCAGGCTGCTTAAGGTGTCCGAGGCGATAGACGTTTGGTCTAAATCGCCAACGAAGCCATAATCGATGGTCACCACCGGACGTTTTACCGCCTGAATAATGTTGCCATCTGCCCCGGTTAAACCTATGGCGTTGCAGCCTTTCGCCTGCAACTGTGCCACCATATTTTTATTGATCAGACCGGCATATACCATGGTCACAATCCTTAAGGTCTCGATATCTGTAATACGCCTGCCTTCGACCATTTTGGCCTCAATGCCAAGGGAGACGCCCATTTCTGTGGCTACCTTTCCGCCACCATGGACAATAATTTTCTTTCCAGGCAAGGCAGTAAAGTCAACTAAAAACCGGTGAAGGTTTGCTGAATTGTCAATTACATTTCCACCTATTTTAACGATTATTAGTTGCTCCATATTTTTCTCTTATTTGTCCGAAGATAAACTTTGTAAAAGGTCTTTCAAAACGGCCTGTGCTGCCCATAAACGGTTACCGGCTTCATGGATCACTAAGGAATGCGGTCCATCGAGTACTTCTGACGATAACTCGAGGTCTCTCCTTACCGGCAAACAATGCATTACTTTACCGTTATTGGTCACTTTCAGCTTGTCGTTGGTTAACATCCAGCCTTCCGGGTAAGGCAATACCTTGCCATAGTTCTGGTAGCTCGACCAATTTTTTACATAAATATAATCGGCACCCGCCAGGGCTTCATCCAGGTTATGGGTGATGTTTGCACCAGGGGTAAAATCTTCATTCAATTCATAACCTTCAGGGTGGGCAATGGTAAAATCAACCATGCCTTCTTCCTGTGCCTTACACATCCACTCTGAAAAAGAGTTAGGTACTGCTTGTGGCAATGGTTTGATGTGTGGTGCCCAGGCTAAGACAACCTTAGGTTTTGTTGCGCCTTTCCAGGTTTCAGTGATGGTTACTAAATCTGCCAGACTTTGTAAAGGGTGTCTGGTGGCACTTTCTAAACTCACTACAGGAACACCGCAGTAGCTGATAAACTTATTGAAAAAGTCTTCGTTGTAATCTTCATCCCTGTTCACCAGTTTTGGAAATGAACGTAAACCAAGGATATCACAATATTGACCCATTACCGCAGCCGCTTCACGAATGTGTTCAACGGTGCCGCCGTTCATCACCACGCCATCCTGTGTTTCCAGTGCCCAACCTTCTTTATCTATATTCATCACCATCACAGACATGCCTAAATTGATGGCCGCTTTCTGGGTACTCAAACGGGTACGTAAACTTGGATTTAAGAAAATAAGACCTAAAGTTTTATTTTTACCCAATTGCTGATCGGCATAAGGGTTATTTTTTAAGGCAATCGCATCCTGTACCAATTGGCCAATCGCGTCTACATCTTTTACTGAGGTAAATTGTTTCATCCTTTTAAAGCGAGTTTAAAGTTTTCCAAAAATTGATCTGCTTGTGCCTTGGTTAAATTCAATGCAGGCAATAACCTGATTACATTAGGCTTGGCCTCTCCTGTAAATATATGGTACTTAAACAATAAGTCTTTTTTAACATTAGGCAAGGTTTCTGGTAGTTCAATGCCAATCATCAAGCCGCGACCACGAACTTCCTTGATGCCTTCTATTTTCTTTAATTCCGCAATCAGGTAATCTCCAATTTCCGCAGCATTAGCCAGCAGGTTATCTTGCTCCATTACCTCTAAAACCGCTAAAGCAGCAGCACAAGCCAGGTGGTTGCCACCAAAGGTAGTCCCCAACATGCCAAACCAGGGCTTAAATTTAGGCGAAATCACTACACCCCCAATCGGGAATCCATTGCCCATGCCTTTAGCCATGGTATACACATCGGCAGAAACACCGGCATAGTCGTGCGAGAAAAATTCACCCGTACGTCCATAACCGCATTGCACACTATCGGCAATGTAAACCGCGTTATGCGCATCACAAAGGCTGCGTATTTTTTGCAGAAAAGGAATGCTTGCTTCTTTGATTCCGCCAACTCCCTGAATACCCTCAATAATCACGGCTGTAATTTCCTGGCCGTATTGTTCGAAAGCTTGTTCAAGTGCAGCGATATCATTATGTGGTAGAAAAACCACATTATCGGTTTCATTAACCGGCGCAATAATTTTAGGGTTATCGGTAGCGGCAACCGCTAAAGCCGTTCTGCCATGGAAGGCACCAGAAAAAGCAATTACTTTTTTCCTTCCATTATAAAAGGAAGCCAGTTTTAAAGCGTTTTCATTGGCTTCAGCACCAGAATTACATAAAAACAACTGGTAGTCGGTTTTGCCTGAAACCTCGCCCAACTTCTTCGCTAAGGCTACCTGTAGCGGTATTTTAACCGAGTTGGAATAGAAACCTACCTGTTGTAATTGGTCGGTAATTCTTTTGACATAGTGAGGGTGGGTATGGCCTATAGAAATAACGGCATGGCCGCCATACAGGTCCAGGTATTCTTGTCCTTCGGCATCCCAAACGGTGCTGCCCGAAGCTTTTACTATTTCTATATCGTTTAGTGGATAGACATCAAATAAGTTCATTCTTTAATTTTTAAGGATAATCGATTCGTTGTTAAAATGCAGATGCTTTAAGTTGCAAGCCTTGCCGTTCGGGTAGGCCAAACATCAGGTTCATGTTTTGAACCGCCTGGCCACTTGCCCCTTTTAACAAATTATCAATAATACTTACAATGAATGCCTTATTTCCATGTTTTTCTACATGAAGTAGTCCTTTATTGGTATTCACCACCTGTTTCAGGTGGATATTTTTCTTGCTTACATGCGTAAATGCCTGATCAGCATAAAAATCTTCATAAATCTGCAGCAAGGCTTCTTCAGAAAGATCAGTCTCCGTATATACGGAGGCTAAGATCCCTCTGGTAAAATCTCCGCGCTGTGGAATAAAGTTAAGTGTACTGTTAAATTTAGCATCAACTTTCAATAAGCTTTCGCCAATTTCATTTAAATGCTGGTGGTCGAAAGCTTTGTAAACAGAAAGGTTATTGTTGCGCCAGCTGAAATGTGACGTAGCAGAAAGGCTTTGTCCAGCACCGGTTGAACCCGTAGTCGCATTGATCTGCACTTCGTTTTTCAAGGCGCCTGCAGCGGCTAAAGGAAGCAATGCCAGCTGAATACAAGTAGCAAAACAACCTGGATTAGCAATGTACTGTGCTTTTTTAATCTCCTCGCGGTTTAATTCAGGCAAGCCATAGATCCAGTCGTTACCGGCATGGGCTTTTAACCTGAAATCCTGACTCAAATCAATGATCTTAACCGAAGGGTTAATGAAATGAGCAGCCAGGTATTTTTTTGCATCGCCGTGGCCAACACAAAGAAACAACACATCAATATCTTGCAACAGATCTGCGCTAAAGCGCAGGTCTGTTTCGCCAAAAAGATCGGTATGAACATCGGAAATCAGGTTTCCTTCATTGCTGCTGCTTAATACAAAGGCAATGTCAACCGATGGGTGGTTGATCAGGATACGCAGCATTTCTCCGCCCGTATAACCTGCGCCACCCACAATGCCTGCTTTAATCTTCATGGCCGTTAACTTTATGCCAGATCATCACCTGGTTACCAAAGATCTTAGAGAATCCTTTAACATCTTCACCACTCCAGGCATTGTTCATCTCGCCATAACTACCGAACTTATTGCTCATTAAGTCGTGTGCCGACTCAATACCATTAACCTGGAAACGGTAAGGTAAAAGGGTTACAAACACTTTTCCGCTCACGGTTTTCTGGGTATCTGCTAAAAAGGCTTCCATGTTTCTCATAATCGGATCATGGAACTGACCTTCATGCAGCCAGTTCCCATAAAAAGAACCCAATTGCTCTTTCCACGACAACTGCCATTTGGTAAGGGTATGTTTTTCTAAAGTATGGTGTGCTTTGATAATCACCATCGGTGCAGCAGCTTCAAAACCTACACGGCCTTTAATACCGATAATGGTATCACCCACATGGATATCGCGACCAATGCCATAAGGCTGGGCAATAGCCTGCAGTTTTTGTATAGCAGCAACCGGCGCCATGGTCTCGCCATCAATGGCAACCAGTTCACCTTTTTCAAAAGTAAGTTCAACGTTACGGGCTTCTGTTTCAGAAACGGGCGTTGGCCATGCCTCTTCAGGAAGGGTTAAATGAGAAGTCAATGTTTCCTGCCCACCTACTGAAGTACCCCAAAGGCCTTTATTGATAGAATACCTTGCTTTTTCAGCGCTGTATTCTACACCATGATTTTTTAAGTATTCTATTTCTGCTTCTCTCGACAGCTTTAGGTCTCTTATTGGCGTAATAATTTCTACGTTCGGAATGATGATGTTAAAAATCATATCAAAACGAACCTGGTCGTTACCTGCACCGGTACTGCCGTGTGCTACGTAATCGGCACCAATTTTTTTCACATAATTGGCAATGGCCGTAGCCTGACTTACACGTTCTGCACTTACAGAAAGCGGGTAAGTTGCATTTTTCAATACATTACCAAAAATTAAATATTTAATACAACTATCATAGTAATTAGCTGTTTCATCAACTACCGCATGAGAAGCCACACCTAAAGCATATGCCCGGCTTTCAATCTCCTGTAATTCTTTTTCAGAAAAACCACCCGTGTTTACAATAACCGAATGTACTTCCAATCCGCGATCCTGTGCAAGATGGATGCAACAGAAGGAGGTATCTAAACCTCCGCTAAAAGCTAAAACAACCTTTTTCTTCATTTGTATCTATTTGTATTTTTTAAAATTAGCAATTATAATTCAAGGCTTGGCTTTAATCATCACCAGGCGTTGTTTGATGCGCATAAAACGTTCGTAGAGTTTAGGTTTTCTTTCCAGCTCTTCGGCAAACTTCTTAGCTACCTCATGTTTTTGTGTTGCCGGGTCATATAACATGGCCGTACACATGCAATTTTTGCGGTCCTTACTTTTCAGGATCTCAAAATTCACACAGCTTTGACAGCCTTTCCAGAACTCTTCATCCTGGGTAAGTTCCGAATAGGTAACTGGTTCATAGCCGAGGTCAGAATTGATTTTCATCACCGCTAAACCCGTAGTTAAGCCAAATATTTTAGCTTTAGGGTATTTAATACGCGATAATTCAAATATTTTATGTTTAATGGCATTGGCCAGCCCTACTTTTCTAAACTTGGGGTTAACGATCAGTCCGGAATTGGCCACAAACATGCCATGGCTCCAGGTTTCGATGTAACAAAAGCCAGCCCAGCTGCCATCCTTATGAAAGGCGATTACAGCTTTACCATCAGAGATTTTGCCCGCAACATAGTCGGCCGAACGCTTAGCTATACCCGTACCACGGGCTTTAGCAGATTCAGCCATTTCTTCGCAGATTTCTTCTGCAAAAACACGATGTTCAGGAAGTGCAACTTGCACTATAAAATCGTTTATATTCATTAATAGGATAACGAAAAAAGATAAAAAAAAGGATTAATTGGTTTTGTAGAGGAACGCTACCTCTGGCAGCTGAGTGTTGAGAAAACTCAAATACGGGGTGTATAATTTTGCCGGTTCGTCGTCACAAAAAACACAGTATGCAGGCGCTCAATAAATAAACTTCTGGAAGCAATGTTCTTTGCTTCTAAGATTGACAGTTTATGTACGCTTTGCTTGCTCATTTTTTGTTTGTTTCCCTATTTAAATTACTTGAAAGGCAAAGGTTTAAATAAATTCTGAGTTGTGCAATAACTTTTTTATTTTTTTACAATCCAGCTATGAAAATGAAACTCCCTTTACACTAGGTATTAAACAAATATAAGAGGCTATTGTTACGTTTGTATTAAACTAAAAATATGTCTAAACTCTTCTCCCCTATTCAAATAAAAAACCTGACGCTTAAAAACAGAATCGTAGTGTCGCCCATGTGCCAGTATTCGGCAGAAGATGGCTTTGCAAACGACTTCCACCTGGTGCATTTAGGTAGCCGCGCCGTAGGTGGCGCTGCCCTGATTATTCAGGAAGCTACAGCGGTTTCGCCCGAAGGGCGTATTTCTGCGGGCGACTTAGGTATCTGGAAAGACGAACACCTGGCCATGTATCAAAAAATTACTACTTTCCTAAAAGACCAGGGCGCTGTACCCGGCATCCAGCTGGCACATGCGGGCCGCAAAGCCAGTGCTAATCCACCCTGGGCAGGCGGCAATCAGGTAAACGAGGGACCAGGCAGCTGGCCTACCGTAGCGCCAAGTGCACAGCCTTTTCATGAAGGAGACCGTGCCCCAATTGCGTTGGACCAGGAGGGAATAGAAAAGATCAAATCAGACTTTAAAGCAGCTGCACAGCGCTCCTTAACAGCCGGTTATGAAATGATAGAGATCCATGCGGCTCATGGTTACCTGATCCATCAGTTTTTATCGCCGCTGAGTAACCTACGGACCGATGAATACGGTGGAAGCTTTGAAAATCGCATTCGGTTATTAGTTGAAGTCATAGAAAGTGTAAAAGAAGTATGGCCAAGTGAAAATGCCTTATTTGTGCGGATTTCGGCGACAGACTGGACTGAAGGTGGCTGGACGGCAGAAGACTCCATCGCACTCACCAAATTGTTAATACCACTGGGTGTTGATTTAATCGACTGCTCATCGGGCGGTTTATCTGAACACCAACAGATACCCCTATCCCCTGGTTATCAGGTGAAATTTGCAGAAGAAATCAGACAAGCAACAGGTATATTAACCGGAGCTGTGGGTTTAATTACCTCCGCTAAACAAGCTGAAATGGTGTTAGATGCACAACAGGCCGACCTCATTTTTTTAGCCAGGGCTTTCCTGCGCGATCCTTATTTCCCTTTACATGCTGCCCTTGAACTTGGTGATGATTTATCCTGGCCAAAACAATATGAAAGAGCCAAGCCAAGGAAAAAAGACCTCAATAAATTAAACTAATTTCGCTTAATTTCGTTTTTAAAATAAACTAACTCATATGTTCGATAAATTAATGGCCGCTCAGCAGAAAGCGGAAGAGATTAAAAAAAGATTAGATACGGTATCCGTTTACGGAGAAGTAGAAGGAGGAGCCATCAAAATTACCGCCACAGCAAATAAAGCAATTACCGCTGTTGAAATTGACGAAGCTTTTTTTAAGCAGGCAGACAAAGAAGAACTGGAAGAATTATTGTTAACCGCCATCAATAAAGCCTTAGCCCAGGCAGATCAGGTAAGTGCTACTGAGATGCAATCGGCAACGAAAGATATGCTTGGTGGTTTAGGTGGAATGTTTGGAAGCTAAATCCTGATCATGAAATATACGTATTACGGACAATCCTGTTTTCTACTGGAAGCAGATGGTGTAAAGTTTCTGTTTGATCCTTTTATTACCCCTAATCCCTTAGCAAAACATATCGATATTAAAACCATTGAAGCCGACTATATCCTGGTGAGCCATGGACACGGCGACCATGTGGCCGACCTGGTTGTTTTAGCCGAACAAACCAAAGCTAAGGTGATCGGTATGGTAGAGGTAATGGCCTGGGCCGAAAAACAAGGGGTAACCAATATTCACGAAATGAATTTTGGCAAGCATAAATTTGATTTCGGTACGCTACGCATGGTTTGGGCAACACACTCCAGCTCCAATCCCGACGGCAGTTACGGCGGTAACCCGGCAGGTTATGTATTAGAAACTGCGGGTAAAGCCATTTATTTTGCCGGCGATACTTCTTTGAATGCCGACATGTCTTTATTGGCTGACCTCTACAAATTGGATTATGCCATTTTACCTATCGGTGGAAATTATACCATGGACGTAGACGATGCCCTTGTAGCCACTAAACTAATCAACTGCGATAAGGTGATTGGCGTACATTACAATACCTTCCCCGTGATAGAAATTGATCCGGAAGAAGCCGTAGCCAAGTTTAACAGAGAAAATAAACAATTGTATTTACCAGCGATCGGTGAAACCATTGAATTGTAAATAACGATACCCTTATTAATTAAAAATGCCCCAGAAAAGCTAAGCAATTCTGGGGCATTTTTAATTACCGTCTTTTTGTAATGAGAATTAGTGCGCTTCCAGCCAATTATCGCCTTCGCCTATTTCTACTTCTATAGGCACCGAAGTTTTCATCGCGGTTTTCATGCGATGGGCAATGATTTCTTTCATCTCCGCCACTTCCGTACGCAACACATCAAACACCAACTCATCATGTACCTGCATGGTCATTTTAGATTGAAGTCCCCTGCTTTTCATATCGCTATGGATGTTAATCATCGCCACCTTAATCATGTCCGCAGCCGAACCTTGTATCGGGGCATTGATCGCATTTCGCTCCGCAAATCCTCTTACGGTTTGGTTGGCAGAATTGATGTCCCTTAAATACCTTCTACGTCCCATGAGGGTTTCTACAAAGCCGTTTTCACGTGCAAAGTTCATCGTATCGGTCATGTACCTTTTGATACCTGGGTACTGCACAAAATATTGCTCAATGATCGCAGCGGCCTCTTTACGTGGTATACCCAGACTCTGTGACAAGCCGAATGCAGATTGCCCATAGATGATTCCAAAGTTTACTGCTTTGGCATTCCGGCGTTGTTCTGAACTGACTTCTTCAATCGTTACCCCATAAACTTTCGCTGCAGTAGCGGTGTGAATATCTAGTCCCTGCTTAAAGGCTTCCAGCATGTTCTCTTCCTTACTGATCTCTGCAATGATGCGCAATTCAATCTGCGAATAATCGGCAGACAACAACACATGATTTTCATCGCGTGGTATAAAGGCTTTCCTCACTTCACGGCCACGTTCCGTGCGGATGGGAATGTTCTGCAAATTGGGGTTATTAGAACTTAACCTGCCTGTAGCAGCCACCGCCTGGTTATAGCTGGTGTGTACACGGCCAGTTTTCGGATTCACCATTAAAGGTAAAGCATCCACATAGGTCGACTTTAATTTCTGTAATTGGCGGAAATCAAGGATATCTTGTACAATATCGCTCTTACTGGCCAGGGCCAGCAATACATCTTCGCCCGTCTGGTATTGTCCGGTTTTCGTTTTCTTGGCTTTGGGATCTAACTGCAATTTATCAAAAAGTACCTCACCCAATTGTTTTGGCGAAGCCAGGTTAAAGGTAGTACCACATTTATCAAAAACATTCTTTTCAAAGATTCTAATCGAGGTTTCTAGCTCCTTACTGTAGTTCAGCAAGGTGTCCACGTCAATCTTTACGCCTTCTTTTTCAATGTCGGCCAATACATAAACCAATGGATTTTCTACCTCCATGGCCAGGTCGTAAGCATTCAGTTCTTTCAGCATCGGCTCAAAAACCTCTGCCAGCTGTAAGGTCACATCAGCATCTTCCGCAGCGTAATCAACAACTTGTTCTACAGGAACATCTCGCATGGTGCCTTGTTTTTTGCCTTTCGCACCAATTAAAGTAGTGATGGAAATCGGGCGGTAATTCAGGTAATTCTCAGAGAGCACATCCATGTTATGTCGGGTATCCGGGTCAATAAGGTAATGCGCAAGCATGGTATCAAAGAGTTTACCCTTCAGGTGAACATCATACCACTTCATCACCAGGATATCGTATTTTATGTTTTGTCCGGTTTTACCGATCGTTTCATTTTCTAATATTGGCCTAAATTCATCTACAATCAGCTGAACTTCATGACGGTCGGCCGACAGCGGAATGTAGTAACCCGTGCCCGGCTTAATGGAAAACGATAGTCCCACCAACTCGGCCATGTTTGCATCCGTACCGGTAGTTTCAGTATCAAATGATACACTTTCCTGCTGTAACAGCAATGCGATCAATGCCTTTCTTTTCTCTGCCGTATCTACAAGCTGGTAATCGGTTTCTACATCCAGGATTGTTTTAGCACTGGGTTGTTCAAACAAAGATGGCGGTGCCACGAATACCGTAGATGTGGTGGCTTGATCTTTCTGGGGACTAAACAAATCAATTTGCTGCGACCCATTTTGGTCATTGCTACCCAAGGTAAAGTCTTCACCAAATACGCGTTTCCCTAATGTGCGGAATTCCAGCTCGGCAAATAAAGGCTCCAGCAGTTCACGGTTTGGCTCATCCAGTGTCAAAGCCTTTTCATCAAATTCAACGGGAACATCTAAAATAATCGTCGCCAGTTTTTTAGAAACCATGCCCTGCTCGGCAAACATGATCACGTTTTCACGTTGTTTACCTTTTAATTCATGGGCATTGGCAATGATATTTTCTACCGATCCATATTGTTTGATCAACAGTTTAGCGGTTTTTTCGCCTATACCCGGAATGCCTGGAATGTTATCTACAGCATCACCCCAAAGACCCAGGATATCAATCACCTGTAAAACATTTTCAATTTCCCATTTATTCAGCACTTCGGGCACGCCAATAATCTCCATATCATTGCCCATTCTGGCAGGTTTATAGATAAATATATTTTCAGACACCAGTTGGGCAAAATCTTTATCAGGTGTCATACAAAACACCGTAAAACCCTTTTTTTCCGCTTCCTTGGCCAGGGTACCAATAATATCATCGGCCTCAAAACCATCCTTAGTAATGACCGGGATGTTGAAACCTTCAATCAATTTAAACACATAAGGTAAGGCCGCAGAAAGATCTTCAGGCATAGCCTGACGATGGGCTTTATAAGCTTCAAAATCAGTATGGCGCTCTGTAGGAGCGTCGGTATCAAATACCACAGCAATATGGGTAGGTTTTTCTTTGCGAAGCACCTCCATTAAGGTATTGGCAAAACCCATTACGGCAGAAGTATTGATACCAGTAGACGTGAACCTAGGGCTTTTACTTAAGGCAAAATGTGCTCTGTAGATGAGCGCCATGCCATCAAGAAGAAAAAGTTTTTTCATTTATTTATATTGATTTTCACAGGTGATGAAGCAATCATCAGCTCATGATGGTTTCACATTTTAAAAATGTCATGATTAATCATGGTTTTATCAAAGTTAACAATCGCGTTTAAAACTGCCCTTATTATCTTTAATTTTGTTCTATACCTGTACCTCCTATTTTACGTTAATTAATACATGATGAAGTTTATTCCCATTTCCCTTTTAGCCCTTGTTTTATGCCTGTTCAGCTTCAGTTCATCCGCCCAGGACGCCGTTATTATTGAAGATGGCAACTTCGTTCGGGGTACCATTAAAGGAGCCAGTGCTACTGAAGTGCAGCTGCTGCGTGACGATGATGTGGTACAGAAATTTAAAGCAGCAGACATCAAGGAATTTTTATGGAACGGTGACATCTATATAAGCAAAACCTTGTTGCTGAAAGAAAAGATGGAAACACGCTTTTTGAAAGCGGAAGAAACCGGCGAAATCAACCTGTACTCCTTAGGAAGCTCATCTGTTAAGGAAGGTGAAGAACCAGAACGCCGCGTAAGGGTACGGCCGTCAATTGGCGTAGGTATAGGCTCTGGCGGATATGGTGGCGTTGGTTTTGGTGGTGGTATCATGATCGGTGGCGGGGGAGGCCGTAAAAAGCAGAAGAAAAACCAGGCCATCACTTATTATATAGAGAAACCAGGCAGCGGCCCCATACAGGAAATCCCTTTAACCGGTATGTCAGGTAACAAAACAGAAGCCGTTAAAAATATTTTACTTCAGAAACTAAGTAATGACGAAGATTTGGTAGAGCGCCTGAAAACAACTGAAGATTTCGATGCTAAAAATGTGCAGGCCTTTGTAAAAGCCTACAACGCCACGCAACGTTAACTTACCTGCAGTGGCAGTCGGCCTGGTGATCATTCACCATACCTGTGGCCTGCATATGTGCGTAACAAATCGTCGTCCCAAAGAACTTAAAGCCTCTTTTTTTCATGTCTTTGCTAATCGCATCAGACAGCTCAGAACGGGCAGGCACATCGCCAGGGCCTGATACCTGATTTAAAATGGGCTTACGGTCAGGAAGGTAGCCCCAGATGTAATTGGCAAAAGAACCGAATTCCTGCTGCAAGGCAATAAATAAACGGGCATTGCTAATGGCAGCCTTAATTTTAAGCCGGTTTCTGATGATGCCGGTATCGTTCATTAAACGCTCCTCATCCTGCTCGTTAAAGGCGGCCACTTTGTTCACGTCAAAATCAGCAAAAGCTTTTCTATAGCCCTCCCGGCGACGTAAAATAGTGATCCAGCTTAAACCCGCCTGGGCACCTTCCAGAATTAAAAACTCGAACAGCACCTGGTCATCGGTAACAGGTTTGCCCCACTCCTCATCATGGTACTTCACATATAAAGGATCGGTACCACACCATGCACATCTTTTTAGTACTGCCTCCATTGTTATTGATTTTAAGCTTTTAAATCATCCCAGAATTCTACCGCACGGCGATAGTGAGGGATCACAATAGAGCCACCCACCAGGTTAGCAATCATAAACACTTCGTTCAATTCTTCATCGGTTACCCCTTCGTTAAAACACTTTTCCAGGTGATACTTGATACAATCGTCGCAACGCAACACCATGGAGGCAACCAGGCCTAACATTTCTTTGGTTTTTACATTTAAAGCACCTTCCGCATAGGAAGTGGTGTCTAAAGCAAAAAAACGCTTGATATTGGTATTGGCGGTTTCCATCACCCTTTCGTTCATTTTTGAACGGTAGCCATTAAATTCTTCTACTAATTTTCCCATGTTAATCGGGTGTTAATTTGATATGTTATCCGTATATTATTTATAATTCTACTAAAGGATCCCAAAAATACAGCTTAAAATTTTGCACTTTATTGTCTTTAATGGGGATGCCTTCTTTTTCCAGCAATTGCTCCATCAGTTCGGGTGGGTTAAAATGAAACTTACCCGTAAGCAGTCCTACCCGGTTTACCACCCGAAATGAGGGTACCGGTGGATGAACCGTGCCTGCAAAACGCAGGGCATAACCCACCAGGCGTGATGAACCTCCAGCACCCAGACTTTTAGCGATAGCACCATAGGACGTTACCCTCCCCCTGGGGATGAGCCTGACCAACTCGTAAACCTGATCATAAAAGGACTGTTCCATGGCGCAATTAAAAGCTAAACTAAAGAGAACTGAATGTAATTAATATTTTTATCGTGTTTAAGGTAAATCCGCTCATAATGGGTTTTGATAGACAGCACCTCATCGTAATATGGAGATGTATACAACTGGTCTGTTTTTTTATGGCATACTAAGCCCAGTGCTTCCACAGTATCAACCGTATACTGGTATAAACCATCATTATCTGTCTTTAGATTAATTTTACCCCCTGGTTTTAACAATTGTTTGTACTTGTTTAAGAAACCTGGGAAAGTGAGCCGTTTTTTCTCACGACTTTCCTGTGGCTGTGGATCAGGAAAGGTAATCCAAATTTCATCTACTTCATTTTCACCAAAATAGTCTACAATATCCTCAATCTGTATCCTCAGGAAGGCTAGGTTTTCAATACCCTCATCTACACCAGTCCTTGCACCACGCCAAATCCTATTACCTTTCAGGTCTATGCCAATGAAGTTCTTTTCTGGAAAGAGCCTGGACAGCCCCACTGAATACTCCCCTTTTCCGCAAGCCAATTCTAAAATTAGCGGGTTTTCATTCTTAAAATGTTCCTGCACCCATTTTCCCTTAAGTGCCTTTCCCTCTTCTAATTGATAGACATTTGCAAAGGTGTCTATCTCTGTAAATTTTCTTAATTTGTCCTTACCCACTATTTTTCTTAATTTATGCAAAAATACAATAAATCTACTCACCACCGTAGCCGATTCTTTTGTACTTTTGCTTAAACATTTACACTATTTTGGAAAAAACATCAAAAATCTATATAGCTGGTCACCGTGGAATGGTTGGATCCGCTATACATCGGAAACTAAAGAATGAAGGTTTTACAAAATTGATCACCAGGACTTCTTCGGAACTTGATTTGCGTGACCAACAGGCGGTAAAAGCCTTTTTTGAGCGTGAAAAGCCTGAATATGTGTTTCTGGCTGCTGCTAAAGTAGGCGGAATCATTGCCAATAATACCTACCGGGCAGATTTTCTTTACGAAAACCTGTGCATACAAAATAATGTGATCCATCAGTCGTACTTAAACAACGTCAAAAAACTGATGTTTTTAGGCTCCAGCTGTATTTATCCTAAACTGGCACCACAGCCTTTAAAAGAAGAATACCTGTTAACCGGCGTATTGGAAGAAACCAATGAGCCTTACGCCATAGCTAAGATTGCAGGCATAAAACTTTGTGATGCTTACCGTGATCAATATAACTGCAATTTCGTGTCGGTGATGCCAACCAATTTATATGGTTATAACGATAATTACCACCCAGAGAACTCACACGTTTTACCAGCGTTAATCAGAAAGTTTCATGAAGCGAAAGTTAACGGAACCCCTGAAGTAACCATCTGGGGTTCGGGATCGCCAATGCGCGAATTTCTTTTTGCTGACGACCTGGCTGATGCTTGTTATTTCCTGATGGACGTGTTTAACGAGAGCCACCTGATTAACATTGGTACCGGTGAAGACCTGACCATTAAAGATCTTGCCTTGCTGATTAAAAAGGTGATTGGCTTTGAAGGTGAACTTACTTTTGACAGCAGTAAACCTGATGGCACACCTAGAAAACTGATGGATGTAACCAAACTGCATGGTTTAGGTTGGAAACATAAGGTTAATCTGGAACAAGGTATTGCCCTTGCTTATCAGGATTTCCTGGCAAAACACAGCGAACCGGTTACACAATCTTAAGGACACTAACTTCTTAGCCTATGACCCTGGTACAACTGGAATACATTGTAGCGGTAGATACCTACCGTAGTTTCGTTGGTGCAGCTGAAAAATGCTTTGTTACCCAACCTACCTTAAGCATGCAGGTACAAAAGCTGGAAGAAATGCTCAATGTGAAAATCTTTGACCGCAGCAGGCAACCGGTAATCCCTACCGAAATAGGTGCACAGATTATTGAGCAGGCCCGCATTGTATTACAGGAAAGCCATAAGGTTAAGGAAATTATCAATAGTCAGCAGCAGGACATTGCTGGTGAAATCCGTGTAGGCATTATTCCTACCCTGGCGCCTTACCTGCTTCCGCAGGTGATTGCCTCCATGATGGAGAAATACCCCGGATTGAAGTTAATGATCTGGGAATACACCACCGATGACATTATTCACCACCTCAAAACCGGGGTGTTGGATTGCGGATTACTGGCTACCCCATTGGTTGATGAAGCGATTATGGAAGATCCGCTGTTTTACGAGAACTTCGTGACCTACATCAGCAAGAACAGTAAGTTATTCAAAAAGAAAACGATAGACCCTGATGACCTGGAGTCGGAAAACATGTGGCTGCTCAACGAAAGGCATTGCATGCGTTCGCAGGTGCTTAACATCTGCCGCTCTACGAAAGAAAACAGGCTGCAGGGACTGACCTATAACACGGGCAGTGTAGAAACACTGATCAGGATGGTCGACTTAAACAACGGCGCTACCATTATCCCTGAATTGGCCCTTGCTGATTTGAACGCTAAACAGCTCAGCAAAATCAGGCCTTTCAAAAACCCTGAACCTGTGCGGGAGATTAGTTTGGTGACCCACAAAAACTTTATCAAAAAACGCATGCTGAATGCGTTTAAGGAAGAAATTATGGAAGTGGTGCCGAAGTCCATGAAAACGAAAAAGAAAAAAGATATTATTGGTATATAGGGTCGAAGACCTGTTAAGAAGAAAAAACCTGCCTCATTAATTTGATGGCAGGTTTTTTTGTGTTTGGTCGAAATGAAACTGAACTGCGGCTACCAGGCATGAGGCCGTCCATTAAGGGTCACATCGCCGTCTCCAGGGGGTTGCTTCGGCCAGGGGCGAACCTAAGGCGAAGAGAGGGCGACGAGAGGGCGAAGCAACCCCCTAGAGACCACCCAGAGACAAAGAAACAAACTATCCCTTCAGGTCAGTCGACTTCCCATGCTAAGCACTAAATATTCATCAATAAAAAAGCCGGTCATTTTTCAATGACCGGCTCCTATACTATTATTAAAGCTATATACTAAGCTTTTGCTTTGCTGAAACGGTCAGCAACAGCATCCCAGTTCACTACATTAAAAAATGCAGCGATATAATCTGGACGTTTGTTTTGATATTTTAAGTAGTAAGCATGTTCCCAAACATCCATTCCTAAGATTGGTGTTCCCTGAACTTCAGCTACGTTCATTAAAGGGTTATCCTGGTTAGGTGTAGAAGAAACTACTAATTTACCATCAGCAGCAACACTTAACCAAGCCCATCCTGAACCGAAACGCGTAGCGCCAGCTTCAGCAAACTTTGTTTTAAAGTCTTCAAATGAACCAAAAGCAGCCTTGATTGCTTCTGCTAATTCACCTGAAGGCTCGCCACCTTTGTTTGGCCCGATTACTTCCCAAAATAAAGAGTGGTTAAAATGACCACCACCGTTATTTCTAACTGCAGCAGGAAATTTATCTATGTTTTTAACGATCTCTTCGATGGATTGTGAAGCTTCGGCTTTACCTTCTAAAGCTTTGTTTAAATTGGTAACATAAGCCTGGTGGTGTTTGCCATGGTGAATTTCCATGGTTTGTTTATCGATATGCGGTTCTAATGCATCTGTTGCGTAAGGTAACGCAGGTAATTCAAAAGCCATATAATTATGATTAAGTTTAAAATAATTTATAAACAAATATAACAATCAAAGGTTAACTTTTGTTCAATTCTTTGTCAAGTTAGCCACGCTTGCTGGAAAAGAACCGCGTCATGAGTGCTGCACATTCTGAGGCGAGAACACCTTGTGTCAACGTTGTTTTGGGGTGTAATAAGTGTGTTCCCTTGCTAATAAAGCCCCTTTTCTCTTCTCTGGCACCAAATACAATGCGCGATACCTGCATCCAGTAACTGGCACCGGCACACATCACACAAGGCTCTATAGTAACATATAAAGTGCAATCTTTAAGGTACTTGCCCCCTAATGTCTGACTGGCGGCTGTAAAGGCCTGCATTTCGGCATGTGCCGTGACATCGTTAAGCTGTTCGGTTAAATTATGACCTTTACCTACAACCCTGCCCTTACACACCACAACTGCCCCAATGGGGATCTCCTCTGCATCATAAGCTTTCTGTGCCTCTTGTAAGGCCAGTCGCATGTAATGTTCGTCCGCTTTTACCGGATCTTCTTCTTCTGAAAAATTAAAATACATCTACGCCATTTTTTTGCCGTTCGGCACCCGCCCTTTTAGCGTTGTTAATACAATGGCACCTTGTTCATCTTCAAAACCGGTCACCAGAAATTCAGACATAAACTTGCCTATTTGTTTTTTAGGGAAATTAACTACGCCTACTACTTGTTCGCCTAGCAATTCGTCGGCGGTATATAAAGTAGTGACCTGCGCAGAACTCCACTTAACGCCTAATTCACCGAAATCTACTTTGAGTTTGTAAGCCGGTTTCCTGGCTTCAGGAAAGGCGAGAACTTCTAAAATTGTTCCTGCCCGCAGCTCTACTTTTTCGAAGTCGGACCAGTTTATTTCTTCCATCAGCGTAAAAATACTGCTTTTTTCTACCTTTGCTCCCATGATCGATGTAATACTCAAAAAAGGCAAAGAAAAAGCGGCGCTACAACACCACCCCTGGATGTTTTCGGGTGCAATTGACCGGGTTAAAGGTGAACCGGCAAATGGAGAAGTGGTTACGGTACGTGCAGCAGACAAAGAGTTTCTTGCCTATGGCTATTACAATGCGCAATCGAGGGTTGCCGTGAGACTTTTAGAATGGGATGAAAGCAAGGTGATCGACAAGTCATGGTACCAGGAAAGGCTTCAAAAAGCCATTGCTGCCCGCCAGCATGTGTTGCAAAGCGGGGAAACGAATACTTGCCGACTGGTTTTTAGTGAAGCAGATTTCCTGCCGGGGTTAATTGTAGATAAATATGCCGATTTCCTATCGCTGCAGGTATTAAGTGCCGGCATGGAAACCATTAAAGCTGATATCATTGACATCTTAAGAGAAGAATTACAACCCCTTGGTATTTTCGATAAAAGTGATGCCAATGCACGTACCCATGAGAACCTGGAAGCTACACAAGGTTTACTTTGGGGAGAAATGCCACCTGAGTTTATCGAGGTTAAAGAAAATAATATCCTTTATCATATCAATATCGCCGAAGGGCAAAAGTCGGGATTCTATTGCGACCAGCGCGATAACCGCCGTATACTGGCAGAATATGCATCGGGTAAACAAGTGCTGGACTGTTTTAGCTATAGCGGTGGTTTCACGTTAAATAGCTTAAGCCTGGGTGCGGCACATGTAACCAGTGTAGACAGCTCTGCGCTTGCTTTAGAAACGCTGCAACATAACGTGGTTTTAAACGGCTTTGATCCTGCAAAGCAGGAAAGTATACAGTCGGACGTAAACAAGCAGCTGCGCATCTTTAAAGAGGAAGGAAAGAAGTTTGACATCATTATTCTTGATCCGCCAAAATATGCCCCTTCCAGGTCTGCATTAGACCGAGCGGCACGTGCCTATAAAGATTTAAATCGTATGGGCATGCTCTTGCTGGAAAGCGGTGGTTTAATGGCCACGTTCTCTTGCTCTGGAGCGGTAGATATCGATACCTTCAAACAGATTATTGCCTGGGCAGCTTTAGATGCCGGCAAAGAAGTACAGATCCTAAAACAGTTTAACCAACCAGAAGATCACCCGGTCAGGATTTCCTTTTCTGAAGGCGAATACCTGAAAGGGCTGTTAATTAGGGTATTGTAATTTCGTCATGATCTTCGGGGAGTTGATCATACTCCCCTTTCATGGCATAATAGCCAAAAATGACCAGTCCGGCACTGATGGGAATAAAAATAAACAGGATAATGCCCCATTGAAGGGCTGTATTTGTTTTGTCGACACCTTCTGCGGCCAACCCCACCTTTTCAATGGCCTGCAACAGCAGGAAAATGATGGATATCGGAGCCAATAACATCCAGACGATACCCAATGCTTTTTTCATTTTGTTCATGATACGTTGATTTTTTCAGGTTGAACAGCTTCTTCGTGTTCTACTTCGCCATGATCTGGTTTTTTATTGGACAGGTAGATGGCGCCGATGACAAAACTTAATGCGGCAATACCTATTGGATACCATAAACCCGACAATGGATTGGAACCAGCAAAACTGGCAATTAAGGTAGCAATGAATGGCACTAAGCCTCCAAAAACGCCATTACCCACATGGTAAGGCAAAGACATGGAAGTGTACCTGATTTTAGTTGGAAACAGTTCTACTAAAAAAGCAGCAATAGGGCCATACACCATGGTCACCAGCAGAATCTGGAAGAAGATTAAAGCAATAAATTTCCAGAAAACACCAGTACTTAGTTTTTTATCGATATGCGTATCAGGATGAAGCTCATTAGCTTTAGCCGGATCGGTAAACTTGGTATGTGACTGTATTTGCGTAAACGATGCTCCACTTAACAGGTTAACCCTGAAAGAGGTGGTAATTAAACTGTCTGTACTGGCACCAATAGCTGCACGGGTGATTACCGGGGCGCTGGTGTCAAGAATATCAGCCTGGGTGATTTTTGACACATCGGTATCATCAAGAAACACCTGGTATATTGGCCGGTAGAAAATGACACCTAAGAGCATGCCGGTGAGCATGATCCATTTGCGCCCTACCCGATCACTCCAGGATCCGAAAATAACAAAGAACGGTGTAGCAAAGGCAATACCCCAGAGCAGGATATACCGGGAGTCGTTAAAATCTACTTTACAGGTGTTTTCCAGGAAGGACTGCGCATAGAACTGCCCAGTGTACCAGATGACACCCTGCCCCATGGTGGCACCAAATAAGGCAAGCAACACCATTTTAAAGTTTCCTTTTTTACTAAAACTGTCCTTTAACGGGTTTTTAGAGACTTTACCTTCTGCCTTAAGTTTACTGAACATAGGCGATTCATGCATTTTCATCCTGATATAGATGGACACGCCAACTAATAAAATGGATAATAAAAAAGGAATGCGCCAGCCCCAGCTCGCAAAATCTTCAGCACCCAGCATATTTTTCGTTAGTACAATGACCCCGATGGAAAGGAATAAGCCCCCTGTAGCAGTGGTCTGGATCCAGCTGGTAAAAAAGCCGCGCTTGTTGGCAGGTGCATGTTCAGCAACATAGGTTGCTGCCCCACCATATTCGCCACCTAAGGCTAAACCTTGTACTAATCGCAATATAAGCACCAATATTGGGGCTGCATAACCGATACTTGAATAGGAAGGAATGAGGCCTATTAAAAAGGTGGAACCACCCATTAATACGAGCGTGAGTAAAAAGGTGTGTTTTCGCCCGATGAGATCACCTAAACGGCCAAAGACCAGTGCTCCAAAGGGCCTGACGATAAAACCTGCGGCAAAGATGGCCAGGGTATTGATCAGGGCCGAGGCCCCAGCATCTGCGGGAAACAATTGTGTCCCAATAACCATGGCCAGGCTACCAAATATGTAGAAATCGTACCATTCAATTAAGGTGCCCAGGGAGGATGCACCGATGACTTTAAAAATGTTATTCTTTTCAGGGGCTATACTCATCGTACGTTAAGGAAATATTTGGCTTCGAAAATAAATCTACAATTTATTATGAATTAAACGCAAATACTTTAGCCTTAATGTACAGAAAACTATAACTCTTCTTTAAAGAATACTTTGTAGTAATTCATAGATCGGTCATCGTCGAAGCCTTTCTCTATCAGCTCTTTATTGCCATGGATATAAATGTGGAAGTTTTTATCGAGCTTAATAATGCTCTTAAATGCTTTGGCTTGCTTTTTTACTGCCGCCTCAGAGATGTCAAAGTTATCAGCAATACTGGTGTCGTATTCTTCCTCATAGCTTTTTTTAAAGTTTTTAAAAGAAGCAATGCCTTCTTCGTTGGCAATCACTTCATTAGAAAACTCATCGATATCAAAGGTCTCTTTGTCTTTAAAATACTTCATCGACTTATTCAACAGGTCAATCTTGTCGGCTTTGGAGATCTCGAAGTCTTCATCTAGTTTCTGGGTCACGAATTCCTTATAAACGCCCAGTACATTGTTGGTCTGGTTGTAGTTGTCGTTCCTGATTTTAAGTTTCAGGAATTCATCTTTCCAGTATACCGCTTCGGCGCTACGGTTGGTTTGATCGATCACCGCTACTTTATAGCCTTCTTCTTTCTCGCAGTTAATGATCAGGCAGCCTTTGTCTAGTTTGCTGATGTTAATCGCATCCTGCTCATAACTCACGCCAAAACCGGCATTTTCAGGGTATACTTTGAGGTAGGTTTCCTTGTTTTCAGACTTGAATATCCCAATGGCATCGTGAGTCTCCCCTTCAATTTGTACGTTTTCAACATAGGCTACGTAAAGCTCTCCTGATTTTATTTTCGGGTGACTGGAAACTTCGTAGAGGTATTTAGCCAGTTGCTGACTGTTCTCATGGAAGTTGCCGCCTTTTTCGAAGATGGCTTCAGCAAAGTGATACACTTCATTCAGGTTTAGATCATCATTGGGATGAAAAAAACGGTAAATCTCGTTCACCTTTAGGTAAGGACTTAGGAAGTATTGCAGTAAGAGTTCTTTTAATTGTTCATCGGCCAGGACAAGTGATTCATCAGAAAGGACATAAAACTCATCAGCTGACTTGTTGCCGATTCTATGGATGGAAAGTTCTGCCAGGGAGGCTTCGAAAAATGAGATCATAAAAAAAGTACTTCTGCCGTTAGGTAAACGGCAAAAGTACTTTTCCTAATTGACTAGCACCAATAAATTAAACCTTATTTTCTTTCGGAGTGTCTCTAAGCGCCACTGGTTTTTTATTTTTCTTCGACATTTTAAGGTTAAGCATTTCAACCAGGATTGAGAAGGCCATGGCGAAATAGATATAACCTTTTGGAATATGCTGATCGAAACCTTCTGCTAACAGGGAAACACCAATGAGCAATAAGAACGATAAAGCCAGCATTTTAACCGTTGGGTGATTGTTTACAAAATTACTAATGGCATCAGCAGAGATCATCATAATAATTACCGCAATAATTACTGCTGCAATCATAATTTCTACATGGTCTGCCATCCCTACCGCCGTAATTACGGAGTCTAAAGAGAAAACAATGTCCAACAATAGAATTTGAGTGATGACACCACTAAAAGTATGCACTTTTGGTGTTCCCCCTTCTTCTTCTTCACCTTCTAACTTTAAGTGAATCTCATGGGTACTTTTATAGATCAGGAATAAACCACCAAAGATCAGGATCAGGTCTCTTCCAGAAATCGCCAGTTTACTCAACAGTTCTGAATCGCTTAAATTAAACCAGGAACCAATGTTAAAGATGTTTGAGGTTAAACTCATCACCCAGCTTAACGAAAGTAAGAGTAACACCCTGGTCACCATGGCTAATGCCAAGCCTATTTTTCTGGCTCTTTTTTGCTGGTCAGCCGGTAATTTGGAGGACAGGATGGAGATGAAAATAATGTTATCAATACCTAGAACTATTTCTAGGAGGGTAAGCGTAAGCAGGGAAATCCACGCTGCGGGGTTACTCAATAATTCGATCATGTTTTTTTAGAAATATGGAACTAAAGATATAAAAAGCGCGCCAAACTTTTAGCCCCTTGCATGGATATGGGAATAAAATGAATATTTTTGCAACTTAACGATACAAAAATGCTAAGAACAACGACTTGCGGCGCTTTAACGATAGAAAATCTTGGAGAGAATGTCATTCTCTGTGGTTGGGTACAAAAATCCAGGGACCTGGGTGGAATGACTTTTATTGACGTACGCGACCGCTATGGAATTACCCAGTTAGTTTTTAATATGGACGATAACCAGGAACTGTGCGAAGCAGCAAGAAAACTGGGTCGTGAGTTTGTGATTAAGGCTACCGGAACTGTAGTAGAACGTTCCAATAAAAATGCAAAAATGTCTACAGGTGATGTAGAAATCAAAATATCAGACCTTGAAGTGCTTAATGCTTCAAAAATACCTCCTTTTTTAATTGAGGATGAAACGGATGGCGGCGATGACCTTCGCATGAAATACCGTTACCTAGATTTAAGAAGAACGCCTGTACGTAACAACATGATTCTGCGCCACCGCATGGCCCAGGCAGTAAGACGTTACCTGGACGGACTTGATTTTATTGAAGTGGAAACACCGGTATTGATCAAATCTACACCTGAAGGTGCACGTGATTTCGTGGTACCAAGCAGAATGAATGCAGGGGAGTTCTACGCCTTGCCACAATCGCCACAAACTTTCAAACAGTTGCTGATGGTGTCTGGCTTTGACCGCTATTTCCAAATTGTAAAGTGCTTTAGAGATGAAGACTTACGTGCAGACAGGCAGCCAGAGTTTACACAAATCGACTGTGAAATGTCTTTCATTGAACAAGAAGACATCTTAAATACCTTTGAAGGCTTGATTCGCACCTTGTTTAAAGACATTAAGGGTATTGACCTTCCGGAGGTGCCAAGAATGCAATATGCTGATGCCATGCGCTTGTATGGTTCTGATAAACCAGATACCCGTTTTGACATGCAGTTTGTTGATTTAACGGCTACGGTGAAAGGCCATAACTTCCCTGTTTTTGAACAGGCAGAATTGGTAATCGGAATTAATGCAAAAGGCTGTTCAAGTTACACCCGCAAACAGGTGGATGAATTAACAGACTTTATCAAACGTCCACAAATTGGTGCAACAGGTTTAATTTATTGTAGACACAATGGTGACGGCACGTTAAAATCATCGGTTGATAAATTTTACAGTGAAGAAGAGCTTGCCAAATGGTCGGCCGCTTTAGGGTCACAACCCGGCGACCTAATGTTAATCATGGCAGGCAGCACGGATAAAGTACGCAAACAATTAAGTGAGCTGCGTTTAGAAATGGGCAACCGTTTAGGCCTACGCAATAAAGATGTTTACAGTGCCCTGTGGGTACTTGATTTCCCACTATTGGAATGGGATGAGGAATCAGAACGTTATCATGCCATGCACCATCCATTTACCTCACCGAAACCTGAAGATATCGCGTTGTTAGACACGAATCCGGGAGAAGTAAGGGCTAACGCCTATGATATGGTTGTTAATGGAACGGAAATCGGTGGAGGTTCTATCCGGATACATGATCGGACATTGCAGGCCTTAATGTTTAAACATTTAGGCTTTTCACCAGAGGAAGCGCAGAAACAATTCGGCTTTTTAATGGATGCCTTTGAATTTGGCGCACCACCACATGGCGGTATTGCCTTTGGTTTTGACCGCTTGTGCTCTATTTTTGCAGGTTTAGATAGCATCAGAGATGTGATTGCATTCCCTAAAAATAACTCAGGCAGAGATGTAATGATCGATAGCCCTTCAACCATCGATGATAAACAATTGAAAGAACTGAAAATAAAAACAACGGTCTAAGCTGACCATACTACATAAAAAAACGTCTGTTAATTAGCTTAACAGACGTTTTTTTATGTCTTTATTTTTAAAAGGTTTCACTATCAGGAGGAATACCGTAATCTACCTGCATATTCCTTTTACTTGGCTTTTTAGATTTGTTAAACCAGCCTTTTACAGATGTAAAAATTGATGACAAATGTTCTGCGTCAAGACTTTTACCCATTTTACTGGTGGCTAAACCAACCAAAGCTTTGGTCATAAAACCTGATCCCCTGAATAAAGTGCTGTTCATGATGATTGGCAGAACCAATGACATCAGTTTGCTGCTTACATTCAGTTTCTCGTCAACTTTCATGAAGGAAGAAGGCGTCGCATACTTTTTAAATAAGTTAACAATTGAATATTGCCTAACATACAGCCTGGTATTCTGTTTCAACATATCTTCCTGCATCATGTAGCCAGATTTCAGGGCAAATAAGTGAGCTTGCAACTCTTCCAGGTTTTTAATATTATATCTTTTGCTCATCTTCCTTGTCCGCTAATTTATTAAAATACGTTCTGATCGCCAGGTTGATAATCCCCTTCTCTATATATTTATCTTTCGTTAAATAAACCACAATGGCAATGGCAAGGTATATTAAAGATACACAACCGAAGCCCCTGGTATAGCTACCCAACACATCTGATAAAAACAATGCAAGGGTAACTGTTCCAAACAAAAAAGCTAAAGCAAAACAAATCACGACAACAGAACTGGTAATAAGGTTGGCTACAGCACGTGACACTTTTTCTACCATAGAAAGCCTCACATATTCGATGCGGGCATCCAGGTAAGTCCTTGCGTCGGAGAAGAGATCTTCGATGTTTTTTTCTTTATTTTCCTGCATTGTTATTTAGTTTAGCATTAATTATGCGTGTTCTGTTTCATCAGCATAAGCATCTGCTTCATGGCTTATTTTACTTTTAACTGTACTTACTACTTTATCTTTTAAGTTAGCAAGGTTGTTAATTTCATCAGCTGCTTTATCTTTTATAGAATCGCCAAGGTCTTTTAAAGACTGACTTAACCTGTCGCGGGTATCCGTACCTTTTTCTGGTGCTAACAATAAACCTAAGGCTGCTCCTGCAGCTAAACCGGCTAATAACCCAATTAATACTTTTGAATTGTCATTCATAACATTTAGATTTTTTTATAAAACATTAAACAATAGGATATGGAATAATGCGCTTCGGTATTACAACTCATCCTCTGCTGGAATTGTTTTAATTCTTTCTAATCTTTCCGACGCCAATGCGCTTGTTTCGTAGATTCGGATCAATAAAATGAAGTAAGACAAAAGCAACGGACCGAATACTAAGCCTAATATTCCAAATAAAGGTATACCAATAACTACGCCAATTACTGTAATAATAGGGTGAATATTTCCAACTTTCTTGGCAATAATAAATCGGAGAACATTATCGATATTAATAATGACGACAAAACCGATGGCTAACATCACATAACCACCTACGGCATTACCATTGGCAATTTGTAACAGGGCAGCCGGCACAAAAATTACTGGTGGACCTAATACCGGTACAAAACTGACAAAAGTGGTGATGACGCCCCAAAACAGGGGGTCGGTATACCCCAGGGCGTAAAAACATAAACTGACCAATGAGCCCTGAACCAGGCTGATAAAACCTTGGCCAACCACATTGGCATAGGTTGTATTTCGCATTTCCTCAGCAAAACGCAGCGCATTCTGCTCCCGGAAAGGGGCATACTTCACCAGCGCGTTTTCAAATGTTTCATGCTCTACCAGCATAAAATAAAGCAGGAAGTACATGAGTAGTAACCCCAAAACAATATTAAATGCGCCAGAGATCAAGGAAGGGAACAATTCTGCCGCCCAGGTGCCCATTTTCTTTATGCCTTCTTCTATTAAATTCTGCACCTCTGCCCCTACAGGAACCAGGTGTTTAATTTTAAAAAGCAGGTTTTTATAATAAATATGATCGCTTTGTAACTCAGCAATTTTGGTAATAACCATACTGCTCAACCCATAAAAGGGCAACACAATAACCACTATGGAAGTGAGTAAGAGTAATACAGCGGTAAGCCGGGCGTTCCACCTTTTGACTTCAACGAGGTATAAATAACCCGGACGAAGGATGGTATATAAGACCAGTGTACTTAATATAGAGCCAAAAATCCCTTGTAGGGAGAACGCAATGAGGCAGCCTAAGGCAACAATAATCACTAATGTGATATTATTGCGCTGTTTATAAGAAAATATAGACATGATTGGGAGTTTGTGCTGGCTAGCTATATTCAATAATTTTGCCAATAAGCCATGTTGGACTATTTACCCTTAAATACTGGTTTTCTTTTTTCCATAAAAGCAGTAACGCCTTCTTTGAAATCTTCGGTATTAAAGCAATTGCCAAAGGCACGGATCTCTACCTCGTATCCATTTAATTGTGGGTCGGTAGCGGCATTAACGGCCACAATAGCATTTGCTACAGCAAGTGGTGCCCTTGTTATAATTTTTGATAGTAGCTCAAGGGCTTTGGCTTGCAGTTCCTCTCTGGCAACCACGTGGTTGACCAAGCCTATTTCCGCAGCCCGTTCTGCCGTAATCATATCTGCCGTGGCAATAATTTCGAAGGCATGACCTTTCCCTACCAGTTGTGTCAACCGTTGTGTTCCACCGTATCCTGGAATCAGCCCCAGGCTCACTTCTGGTAAACCCAGCTTAGCACCACTTACAGCAATGCGGATATGACAGGCCATGGCTAACTCTAAACCCCCACCAAGTGCAAAGCCATTAATGGCTGCGATAACTGGTTTCGGACAGTTTTCTATGGCATCAAAGACATTAGCCTGTCCTTGAAGCGCCAATTGCTCTCCCTGCTCGGCATTGAAACTGGAGAATTCAGAGATATCTGCTCCGGCAACAAAAGCTTTCTCGCCAGCGCCTGTCAACAATACTCCACGTACATTTTCATTGGAAGCTGCAAATGAAATGGCATCAGCCAGTTCAGCAAGCGTTTCCTTGTTCAAGGCATTGAGCTTTGACTCCCGGTTGATGGTCAGGTGCAATACCTGGTCCTTAATTTCTGATAATAGGTTGTTATACGTCATGCTTAAAAATTTCTATGTTCGGAAGCCCAGTTATTGATATAATCTACAATAGATACCATGGTGGTTCCGGGAGCAAACAACTCACCCACACCCATCTCTTTTAATTTTAACATATCCTGTTCCGGAATAATTCCGCCGCCGGTTAACAACACCTTGTCCAAACCTTTCTCCTTCATTACCGCTATGATTTTAGGGAAGACCGTCATATGAGCACCGGAGAGTATAGAGATACCTATGGCATCAACATCCTCCTGCAGGGCAGTATTAACCACCATTTCGGGCGTTTGCCTTAATCCGGTGTAGATAACCTCCATGCCTGCATCACGCAGAGAAGTGGCAATTACCTTTGCCCCGCGGTCATGACCATCTAGTCCTACTTTAGCCACTAAAACACGGATAGGTCTGTTTAATGTATTGCTCATAAATATGGTAATTGTAATCAGTAAAAGTAAGTAAATTAGCGGTTTTATGTTAACTTTGACGACTAAATTTACAGTTTTTATGAGTGAGGAAAAATCATTGAACTTTATTGAGGAGATCATTGAAAACGATTTAAAAAGCGGGAAATATAAAACTTTAATTACACGCTTTCCACCAGAACCTAACGGATACCTGCACATTGGACATGCCAAGGCCATCTGTCTTAACTTTGGATTAACCCAGAAATACGGGGGTTATACTAACCTGAGATTTGACGACACCAACCCGGTGACGGAGAAAACGGAATATGTCGACAGTCAGCAGGAAGATATTAAATGGCTTGGATTTGAGTGGAAAAACGAATTATATACCTCTGATTATTTCGATACCTTATTTGATTTCGCTGTAACGCTTATTCATAAAGGATTGGCTTATGTAGACCATGGTACTGCAGAAGAAATCGCTACTTTAAAGGGCACACCCACAACGCCAGGAAAGGATAGCCCTTACCGCAACCGCAGTGTGGAGGAAAACCTGGATCTATTTAACCGCATGAAAAATGGTGAGTTTGAAGATGGTGCCTGTATTCTACGTGCTAAAATCGATATGAACAGTCCGAATATGCTTATGCGCGATCCTATCATTTATAGGATTAAACATGCGGAGCATCACCGTACTGGTAATCAATGGTGCATTTATCCGATGTATGATTTTGCACACGGGCAAAGCGACAGTATTGAAGAAATTACCCACTCGATTTGTACATTAGAATATGTGTCGCACCGCGAGCTGTATAACTGGTTTATTGAGCAGTTAGAAATTTTTCCGTCGCAACAGTATGAAATGGCCCGTTTAAACCTCACCTACACCGTGATGAGTAAGCGTAAACTGCTGCAACTGGTTAATGAAGGTATTGTCACTTCATGGGATGATCCGCGTATGCCTACGATTAGTGGTTTAAGGCGCCGTGGCTATACCCCGGAGAGCATCAGGGAGTTTTGTGAACGTATTGGGGTTGCTAAAAGAGAAAACCTGATTGAATTAAGTCTCCTGGAGTTTTGCGTAAGAGAACACCTGAATAAAATTGCTAACCGGGTAATGGCTGTGCTGGATCCTATTAAAATGGTCATTACTAATTTCCCAGCTGGAGAAACAGAAATTCTGATTGGTGAAAACAATCCGGAAGCAGAAGACAAAGGTGGAAACCGGGAAATTCCTTTCAGCAACGAATTATGGATTGAACGTGAAGATTTCATGGAAGTTCCCGCCAAGAAGTGGTTCCGATTAGCTCCGGGCGCTGTAGTTCGTTTAAAACATGCCTACATTGTACAATGTGATGATTTTGTGAAAGATGAGCATGGAAACGTGACGGAAATCCACTGTACTTACCTTCCAAACTCTAAGAGCGGTGAGGATACCAGTGGTGTTAACGTGAAAGGCACGATACACTGGGTGAGTAAAGCGCATGCGAAAACAGCAGAGATAAGAAGTTACGATCGTTTATTCAGTGTAGAATCTCCTGATAGCGAAGAAGGTGATTTTAAAGATTACCTGAACCCAAATAGTATGGAAGTGATTACTAATGCCTATATAGAGCCTTGGTTAGCCAACGCATCGAAAGCAGAACGTTACCAGTTTATCCGCAAAGGATATTACAGCCTGGATACCGATTCTACACCAGCGCACCTGATATTCAACCGTACGGTTGGCTTGAAAGACGCCTGGGCAAAAGCGAAAAAATAAGAGCAACAAAAAACGCCTTCCCATTTCCGGAAGGCGTTTTTTATACCTGTGTTTTTCGCTTACCTGTATTTAAAGTACAGGTTATAAAGAATTAATTTATCGGCCGGGGTAAGTTTTGGCGTAATATCGGTTTGCACAAAATGCCTTTTAAAGGCAATAATAGCTGCGTTTAAATCGCTGATGTCGTAACCAATGATCCGCAGCGCCTGTTCTGCATTAAAATCGACTGGCGGCATCGTTAACACTTCATCATACCACAAACCATAGCCTTTTTTAGCGATCACTTTCCAGGGGAAATTACTTGGATCAGGCTTACGTCGAGGTGCAATATCGGAATGTGCGATAAAGTTAGCCGTAGGAATGTTATATTTTTTCTTCAAGGTTCCCAGCAAAGCCGTAAGACTTTTAATCTGGGCCTCCGGCCAGGGCTCATTGCCATTGTTATCCAGTTCAATGCCAATAGATGAGGAGTTAAGATCTGTATCGTTACCCCAGCGGCCAACACCTGCATGGTTTGCTCTAAGGTAATCGTTGAGCATCTGCACCACCTTACCATCGCGGGAAACCACGTAGTGTGCACTTACCTGCGTTCTGGCCAATGTAAATGTTTTAATTGTTTGGTCCAGCGAATTCTGTGCTGTATGGTGAAGAATCACAAAATTAGGTTTGCGTATGCCAAAGTTTACAGTCCCAACAAAGGATTGCAGGTTTTCATTCAAAGAATCAATTTTCTGATTCACCGGAGGCATTTCTTTTATTGTTGTCGCAAATGCTTCTGCTTGTTGTTTGTAGATTTTATTGGTTGCTGCATATTTATTTGTAGAACAGGCACTAAGCGTAACTGCAAGTATGCCGCCATACAGTAAAAATGCTCGGGTTGTTTTTTTTAGTCTCATCATAATTGTAAAT
Organism: Pedobacter sp. CAN_A7; assembly: GCF_015752175.1. Classification (NCBI taxonomy): domain Bacteria; kingdom Pseudomonadati; phylum Bacteroidota; class Sphingobacteriia; order Sphingobacteriales; family Sphingobacteriaceae; genus Pedobacter; species Pedobacter sp. CAN_A7. The sequence goes on from NZ_JADOUW010000002.1 coordinate 151,354, forward strand.
GTAGCCGTGAAATTAGCCATTTTTTACTATTTTGTTGCATTCATCCCAACAGAAGGCCCTAAGTTTGTACGGGAAACATAAAACCATCGTGGATGGCTACACTACCTTAACGAAAAAATAATTACTGATGAAACACATATATAAAGCTGCGCGACTGTTGATGGGTGGCGCCTTACTTGCAGGTTTTGCTTCATGCTCCAATAACCAGGAGCAGACATCGCAACAAACAGAAGACACCCTGCCATCAAAAAACAGCTTAGAAAATTATGTGCATCAGCGGATTGGAATATATGAACCTGTAAAACTAACCACCAACCTGAACGACCTCAGTCCTAATGAGCGTAAAATCCTTCCTTTACTGATGCAGGCTGCACAGATTATGGATGAGTTGTTTTGGAAACAAACCTACCCCCAGCGGGATAGCTTGTTAAACACGGTTAAAGATGAAAGGGTTAAATCCTTTATCAGGATAAACTATGGCCCCTGGGACCGCCTGAATGGGGATAAACCTTTTGTGGTGGGTGTAGGGCCAAAACCTGATGGTGCTACTTTTTATCCGGCAGGAATGACTAAGGAAAGTATTGAAAAAGCTTCACTAAAAGACAAATATAACCCTTACGCTGTGGTGAGAACAGATTCTGCCGGCAAGCTGATCTCCGTGCCTTACCATATTCTTTTCGCTACGGAATTGCAAAAAGCATCTAGTTTACTGAAACAAGCTGCCTTACTTGCAGAAGATCCGCAATTTAAGAAGTACCTGGACCTGCGTTCTGAAGCCCTGGTTACAGATGACTATACTGCCAGCGACATTGCCTGGCTGGATATGAAAAACAATACCATTGACATCATTATTGGTCCGATTGAGAATTACGAGGACAAACTATTTAATGCTAAAACCTCTTATGAGGCCTATGTGCTTGTTAAAGACAAAGTCTGGAGCAAACGCCTTGCTAAATACGTAACGATGCTTCCTGCGCTTCAAAAAGGCCTTCCTGTAGCTAATAAATACAAAGCAGAATCTCCTGGTACAGATAGTGAACTTAATGCATACGATGTAATTTATTATGCCGGTGATTGTAATGCCGGATCTAAAACCATTGCCGTTAACTTACCTAACGATGAGCTCATCCAGCAGAAAAAAGGGACCCGTCGTTCACAATTGAAAAATGCGATGCAAGCCAAGTTTGATAAAATACTGGTACCCATTGCGAATGAACTTATTGATAAAGACCAGCAAAAGCACATTAAATTTGATGCCTTTTTCTCTAATGTGATGTTCCATGAAGTAGCTCACGGCTTGGGTATCAAAAAAACAATTACTGGAAAAGGCTTTGTTAAAGAAGCACTTAAAGAGCAATATTCGTGGTTAGAAGAAGGTAAAGCAGACGTTTTAGGCCTTTATATGGTTACAGGGCTGCATAAAAAAGGAGAATTAACGGGCGACTTAAAAGACTATTATACCACTTATATGGCCGGCATTTTGCGTTCGGTTCGTTTCGGTGCATCCAGTGCACATGGTAAAGCAAACATGCAATGTTTTAACTTCTTTAAAGAGAAAGGCGCTTTTATTAGAACTGCAGCCGGAACCTATAAGGTAGATTACGACAAATTTGCAGTGGCCATGAATGAATTAAGCAACCTGATTATTACCCTTCAGGGTAATGGTGATTATAATGCAGTAGTTAAATTGCAGAAAGAAAAAGCAGTAATTCCTGCCGAATTGCAGAAGGACCTGGACAGATTAAGCAACATCGGCATTCCTGTTGATATAGTATTTGAACAGGGTGTAGACGTATTAGGTGTTAAATAAACACCTTAAATCAGGTGTTTATTTACAATATCTTCCAGTTCGGCAATATCAAAAGGTTTAGATAGGTAACCATCTGCTCCTGCTTGCTTTGCCAACGACGCAACATCGTTGTTGGCAGAGAAATAGATCACCGGAATGTGTTTCAATTCGTCGTCGCCTTTAAGCGCTTTGGTCGCATCTATACCTCCTACATCGGGTAGCCAGTTATCCATAAAAATAATATCTGGGATATAGGCGTTCACCTGACTAATGATGTCGTTAGATGTGGAGGACGTTTTGATTTCATAACCTGCATCTTCCAGAATAATGGTACATAATTCTAGAATATCAGTATTATCATCAAAAATAAAGACTTTTTTAAGCGGAGCCATGGCGTGTAGATTGGGACAGCAAATTTATAAATTCTCCCATATCTTCTGCATTTAATATTTGGTCAATTTTTACATGCAATTTTGCCTGGGCTGGCATATACGCAACTTGCGCATTATCAGGGTTTTGTATAACGGTAAGTCCACCCCACTGTTTTACATATTTTAAACCGTCAACACCATCGGCATTGGATCCAGACAATAAAATACAGGCTAACCGATCTTGAAAGACTTCCGCAGCCGTTTGAAAGCTTGCATCTATGGCAGGTCTGGAGTAATTAATCTTTTCAGAATAATCAAGGGAAATGGTATGATCAAGTTCTACTAAAACATGGTAGTCTGAGGGGGCAATGTAAATGACGCCCGGCAGTAGGGGCTCCTTTTCTTCAGCCTCTTTAACGGTAAGGCGTGTTCTTCCTGACAATAATTCAGGAAGTAAAGAATCTGCCCCATTTTTTCGGTGAATGATGATCAATATCGGGAAAGCAAGATTAATATCCAAAGATGGCAATAGCTTAAGCAGCACATCAAGGCTGCCTGCCGATCCTCCAATAAGTAATGCTTCACAGTTCTTCATCTTAATTTACTTTGCGCCAGATTTTCTCCTGATCTAAACGTTTAAAACTATTGGAGATGTTAGAAAAATCAATGGTTTCTTTTGATCCAAGGGCAAGATAACCCAGGTCTTCGAGGCTGTTGTTAAAAAGTTCCAACACCTTATGTTGTAAATCACGATCAAAATAAATCAGCACATTACGACATAGAATGAGCTGAAACTCATTAAAAGAATGATCAGAAACCAGGTTATGGGTAGAAAAAATAATTTTACTGCGCAGCTCGTCATCAAATTTAGCCAGGGAATATTTAGCGGTATAATAGCTGGAGAAATCCTGCTGCCCTCCGGAAGCAATATAGTTCTCCGAATATTGTTTCATATAAGTTAGGGGAAACATACCCTGACTAGCCTTTTCCAACACCTTTGGATTTAAATCTGTGGCATATATAAGTGACTTATGAAGCAGATTCAGCTCTTTTAACAGGATGGACATGGAATAAGCTTCCTCGCCGGTTGAACAACCCGCCAGCCAGATCCTGATCAATGGATAAGTACCCAACCTGGGTAATACCACATCGCGAAGGGTTTTGAAAAACCCAGGATCACGAAACATCTCCGTAACATTAACAGTAAGCTGCTCTACAAAGCGCTTAAAGTACATCTCATCCTGGTTTATTTTATACCGGAATTCTGTAAAGCCTGTAATCTTATCTAAGGTGTAAAGGCGAATTACCCTACGTTTTAAGGATGCCCTTGAATAACCCGTAAAGTCATACCCGTAATTCTCCAGAAGATCTGACAGCAAAATCTCTACTTGCTCATCACTAATTGCCGACAGTTCCAATCTTTCTTAGATATATTGTGAAATTAATTTAACCAGGTTATCTACGTTAACCGGCTTTGATATATAACCAACTGCACCAGCATTAATACACCGTTCCTTGTCGCCAACCATGGCCTGTGCCGTGACGGCAATTACTGGTATTTCTTTAAATTCAGGTGTTTCTTTCATCCTGGCAATTGCCTCATAGCCATCCATTCCGGGCATCATCATGTCCATGAGTACTACTGCTATTTCAGGATGTTGGGAAATAAGCTGAAGACCATCTTCGGCAAATAATGCCGACATACACTGGTAACCTTTAGCTTTTAATACCGCCGTTAATGCAAAGATATTGCGGTTATCATCGTCAATAATTAATATTTTTTTACTAGTTGCCATATATATAACAAGGAAATTCTTTTTAAACTTTATCGTATAACCATACCCGTAGCAGCGATACCAACTGATCGATATCCACCGGTTTGGAAATGTAATCTGAGGCACCGGCAGCAATACACTTTTCCCTGTCGCCCATCATTGCTTTAGCTGTTACGGCTAAAACAGGAAGGTTTCTAAAAGCAGGAATCTTTCTGATTTGTTTGGTGCTTTCATACCCATCCATTTCCGGCATCATCATGTCCATTAACACAATATCTACCGTTGGATTATCTTTAAGCAGCTGTAATGCTTCTTTTCCATCTGTAGCGGCCAGCACTTTCATTTGGTGCTTTTCAAGTGCTTTAGTTAACGAGAATATATTACGCACGTCATCATCTGCAATGAGTACCGTTTTATTATTTAACACCTCATATAATCCACCCAGTTTATCTGACTTAGGTTTTATGACTTTATCTGTCGATTTCTCTTCTACCAGGTGTAAAAACAGGCCTGCTTCATCCAATATGCGCTGGTAGGAATGTGCTGTTTTCACAACAATAGAGTCGGCATATTGTTTAATGCGTATTTCTTCGCCTTTTGAAAGGTTCTTACCGGTAAAAATAATAATGGGAAGGTTTTCTAATCCTTCACTCTTTTTTATCGTCTCCAGTGTTTCGTAAGCATTTTTGTCGGGTATGCCCATGTCTAGGATCACACAGTCTACCTCCTGCTGCTGCAAGGCACCTAAACTATCGGCTACTGAATTGACTACCTGCGTATGAATGTTGTAGTTACTTAAAAAGTAACTTAATGCTTCGGCATGTTGTTTATTCTCTTCTACAATTAATACTTTCTTAGGGTGCCTGCTTAGTGCATGTTCCAGTTTTTGAAAAATCTGTTTCATCTGTTCCAGCGCCACTGGTTTATTAATAAAATCAACTGCACCTTTTAACAGACTTTCTTTTTTCATTTCCAGCGACGACATCATGTGCACTGGTATTGGCCGGGTACGCGGATTAGATTTTAACTCGTCCATTACCTGCCATCCGTCCTTAACCGGAAGTTGTATATCCAGCAAAATAGCAACTGGAAGGAAATGATTGGCCATTTCTATCCCTACATCACCCCTTACCGCTACAACACCTTTGTAATTACGCTTCCGCGTAAAATTAAGTAAGGTCTTAGCAAAAGGAGTATCATCTTCAATAATCAGGATCACCTTATCGCCGGGCAAAATATTATCCCGGTCGTCATCAATATCCATAGGTATTTTATCCACCAGGTAACGTTCGGGAGCGGCTGCTGGCGGGGTACCGTTTAATACTAGGGGCACTTGTGTACTTAAAACCGGTGCCGATTGCAGGGCTGCTTTTTCCTCGTCCAGAAACAAAACTAAGGTAAACTCACTACCCTGATTTTCTTTACTACTCAATTCAATAACACCTCCCAGCAATTTTGCGAGTTCACGACTGATTGATAAGCCCAAACCTGTACCGCCATAACTGCGTCTGGTAGAACCATCGGCCTGTTGAAAGGCTTCAAAAATAAGCGCTTGTTTTGCTGAAGGGATTCCAATACCGGTATCTGTTACTTTAAAAAGTAAAGAATTATTGGGTTCGTCGTTTTTAATGATTAAAGCAACTTTTCCTTGCCCGGTAAACTTGATGGCATTAGACAACAAGTTTTTAAGGATCTGCTCTAAACGCATTTTATCAGTACGGATGACCGGTAAATTAGGTTCTACTTCGACCACCAGCTGCAGGTTTTTGTTTCTGGCCAGAGGCGTAAACAACGACTTCATGTCTGTAGCCACCTCATCCATACTCACATCATCAAACTCAAGCTTCATCTTTCCAGCTTCTATTTTAGAAAGATCAAGTATCTCATCGATCAAGCCTAATAGCCCTTGTCCCGAACTTTGTATCACCTCAGCATACTCTATATATTCTTTGTCTAATGCGGTATTTTCAGACATCAGCTTAGAAAGCAATAAAATAGAGTTTAATGGGGTGCGCAATTCATGCGACATATTGGCCAGGAATTCCGACTTATATTTTGTGCTTTGCTCTAGCTGGTGGGCTTTCTCTTGTATTTCCAGGTTACGTTCCTGTATTAGCTGGTTTCGTTCTTCCAGTAAACTTGTACGCTCTTCCAGCTCTTGATTACTTTGCAGCAATTCTTCCTGCTGAACCCGTAGCTCTTCTTCCGAAGTTTGTATTTTTTGAGTTTGGGCTTCAAGCTCTGAATTTAAGCCCTCCAGCTCCGATTGTTGCGCTTGCAGCTCTTCGGTTTGCGCCTGGGTTTCTTCCAGGAAGTCCTGCAGGCGCTTGCGGTTTTGTGATACATGGATGGCAACACCTATACTGGAAGAAATTTGCTCCAGGTAATCCAGCTGTAAGGAATTAATGGCCCCTAGCGATCCTAATTCCAACACGCCAAGCAACACCTTATCGCGTCTGATAGGCAAAGCAATAAGATGGCGTGGCTTTGTTTCCCCAATACCATAACTAATGGTTAATTCTCCTTCGGGAATATCATGCAATACCATCGTCTTTCCTGATTCTGCAGCCTGACCGATAACACCCATCCCCAAAGGAATCGCTGATTTTGATGCTTGCTCGTTAAGCGCATAACTGGAGGTCAAGACTAGGTGTTTATTTTCCAGCAAATAAAATGCGCCTACCTGGCAATTCAATCGCTCAATATTATAACTAAGGACATCTGTTGCCAGCTCCGACACACTTTTCTCCCCTGCCATGCGGTCGTTCAAACCGGCTATACTACCTTGCAACCATTCTTTATCAGCCAATAGGCCAAACGAATATTGTAAAGATTCGGCCATAGCATTTAGGTAACCTGCAACACTTCCTAAACTGTCTTTCTGCTCCTGCTTTAACCTGATGCTATAATTTCCACTGGAAATTTGTGCGGCAAGGTCCTTAATTACCTGCAAACGATCGTCAATTTCCTTGTTTTTATCAGCTAATGCCTGCTGCAACTTGGCGCGTGCATCAATATCTGTAGACACCTTACGGTAAAAGAAAACAGTAATTAAAATGGCTAATATAGCTGCCAGTATTATTAACAAAGGTGTAAAACCTGCGGTTCGATTTAAATCAGAAGTCTGTGCATCTAACCGTTGGTTTTCCTCAAGTTTCATAGCCTTAACCAGCGATCTGGCTTCATCCATGTAAACTTTACCCTTTTGCAATTCGATTACCCCAACATTTCCCCCTCTGCTCTTTACCGCTATAGTTCTGTCCAGAATATTCAGGCGTTCCTGGAGAATTACTTTCATTCTGGCCAGGCTTTTCTGATGAAAGGCATTGTTTTTAGTCTTCTGTTGAAGTTCATCTAATAACGTTACTGCACTTTCTCTGGATCCGGTATAAGGTCCTAAAAAGTCTTTATCACCCGTTAGCAAAAAACCTCGCTGGCCCGTTTCTGCATCTTTAACGCTGGAAATAACATGATCTAAACCTGACAGGACCTCATTACTTTCTGCTACTAAGGTGGAGCTCCTGATCAGGTTAACAATACTTACATAAGAAGCAAGGGAACTAATAAACAGAACGATTAAAGAAAGTCCTAATCCGAAACGAAGATTCTTTTTTAAAGTTTTTTGCATAATAATTTACGAATTGCTTTGCGGATAAGGGTCTATGGGAATCGTAAAGTAAAACTCCGACCCTTCTCCTAATTTACTGTTTACACCAACCTGGCCACCGTGTCTTTTGATGATCTCCGCTGAAATATATAGACCTATTCCCAATCCCTGAAACTGTATGGCAGTCTCTTCAACCCTGAAGAATTTTTCAAAGACACTTTCTTGTTGTGGAGCATCGATGCCAATCCCAAAATCACGAACGCCAACAAACACATGGCCGTCCTTGATTTCAGCAGTCATCCAGGCTTCTGAGGTTCCTGGTGCATATTTAATGGCATTGGTTAAAAAATTTATGATGACCTGCTCTATCCGTACTTCATCGCCATACAGGGGAACTGTGATGTTTCCTTTTCTAACAATTTTAAAATCTGGATTGGATTGATGAAATATTTCGATCACATTATCCAGCATATCATCCATCTGAAAATGTTTCTTGTTGAATTTAAGCTTTCCGCTTTCTATTTTGGAGATATCCAATAAATCGGCAATCAGGTCATTTAGTTTCTCTAGTTGCAGCTGCGCCTTCACCAAATGCCGTTTAACGGTATCAATATCTCCTTTTTCTATGCTTCGCTCTAAAAGCTGCACATATCCTTTAACGCTGGTGAGGGGGGTCTTGAGTTCGTGACTGGCAATACTAATAAACTCGTCTTTTTTATTTTCTGCAATCTTGCGGATTTCAATTTCGTTTAGCAGGGCCTTTTGCACCTCAATTAACTTACGACTTTGCTCATAGATACGGTAAAAGGTTTTCACCTTTAACAACAAAATATCCATGTCAACTGGTTTGGTAATATAATCCAATCCCCCTGAAGAATAACCTTTGGTAATGAACCGTGATTCTGTACTTGCTGCCGAAAGAAAGATAATAGCGGTTTCTTTGGCTTTACTGTAGCCTGAAATGGCTTCAGCCACTTCAAATCCATCCATTCCGGGCATTTGAACGTCCAGAATAATTAAAACGTATTCATTTTTAAGAACCTTCTTTAGGGCCTCCTCGCCTGATGAAGCGGTATCAACTTCGAAATTATGTACCTCAAGAACCTTTTTTAAAGAGATCAGGTTCTCGGGCGTATCGTCTACAATTAGGATCATTTCTGAATATAGGTCCGGTAAATTTCTAAGTTAGAAAATATACGATGAGTATTAAATTAAATATTGATTTGATTAAAGATTTTTAGCATTAAAGGTGTCCCCTTGGTTAAAATCGCCGGTTTCAAAACCTTTTTTGAACCAATACATCCGTTGTGCGGAAGTGCCGTGGGTAAAGGCGTCAGGGACCACTTCACCTTGTGCCTGTTTTTGAAGTTTATCGTCGCCAATGGCATTGGCAGCATTCAACGCCTCCTCTATATCCCCTTCTTCCAGCCTGAAATCTTTAAGGTTCTGTGCATCATGTGCCCATAAACCGGCAAAAAAATCAGCTTGAAGCTCCAGTTTTACCGAAAGCTTATTGTATTCTACTTCACTAAGCTGGCTGCGGTACTGGTCCATTTTATTGGTGATTCCCAATAAATTCTGCACATGGTGACCTACCTCATGGGCGATCACATAGGCCTGGGCAAAATCCCCGGCTGCACCGAAGCGATCCTTTAGTTCATTATAAAATGTTAAATCGATATACACTTTATTGTCGCCGGGGCAATAAAAAGGTCCTACAGCCGAACTTGCGTTACCGCAGGCCGATTGCACACTATTATCAAATAAAGTTAGTACGGGCTTTTCGTAGGTCAGGTTCATGGCCGCAAATTGCTTTTCCCAAACCTGGTTTGTTGACTCTAAAACACCGTCTACAAACTTACCTTCGGCATCAGTAGGTGTACCAAGGGCAACCTCCTGTGAGGAGCCGGTGGCGGGTAACTGCCCTACCAGACCGGTTAAGTCTTTACCAAAAAGCAAGCCTAATACCACCACAATAATACCCACGCCTCCGCCAAGTATCTTGCCGCCGCCGCCCATTCCACGTCGGTCTTCTATATTTCCACTACCTTTACCGAACCACTGCATAGTTATCTAATTAAATGTTGAAAGTGCATTCATAATCCGTTTAGTAGTTTCTGTAACCCCTAAACGAATGGCAATATCAAATACACCCGGACCGTACTTGCCGCCTACCAACATCACCCTAAATGGTAACATCAACTCACCAGGTTTCAGGTTAAATTGTTGAGCCAGGATTTTAAACTGAGCCTCCAATTCTTCTGCAGACAATGAGGGATCCAATTCGGGAATAAAGGCCATAAAAAAGGCCGCTTTTTCAGGCGTCCATTTCGGTTTGACCGCTCCAAGGTCGTATTCTCCAGGAGAAACAAAAAAGTACGCGCTTTGTGTGATGAAATCAGTTAATAATTGGCAACGATCTTTAACTAAATCAATTACACTTTCTAAGGCAGTAGCATCTGCTGGTAAGGGTATATTATTTACCACAAATAGGGCTTCTACCTGCGGTCTAATTTTGTCTGCCGGTGCTGTTTTAATCCATTCATGGTTATACCACTTCGCTTTTTCGAAATCGAACTTTGCGCCTGCTTTACTAATGCGATCTACCGAGAAACTGGCAATCAGCTCTTCCATGGTAAATATCTCTTTGTCGGTACCGTCATTCCAGCCTAACATGGCAAGAAGGTTAACAAAAGCCTCAGGCATAAAACCAAGTTCTTTAAAACCCTGTGTTAAATCCCCTGTCTTAGGATCCGTCCAGTTCTGTGCATACACTGGAAAACCTAGCCTGTCGCCATCACGTTTACTTAATTTACCATTACCATCTGGTTTTAAGATCAACGGCAGGTGAACCCAATGTGGCATCTCGTCGGCCCAACCTAAATACCGCCATAATAAAATATGAATTGGTGCGGAAGGCAACCATTCTTCACCTCTGAAAATATGACTGATTTCCATGGCGCGGTCATCGGCAACAACAGCTAAATGATAAGTAGGCATGCCATCGGCTTTTAACAATACTTTATCGTCAACCAAATTGGTGTCAAAAGTCACATGACCCCTGATCAGGTCGACAAAAGAAACCTGCTCATCTGCGGGTATCTTAATACGTATCACATGTGGTGTATTTTTCTCTAAAAGCTCAGTTACTTCTTCAGCACTTAAAGTCAGCGAGTTGCGCATATGCATGCGGCTGGCCTGACCGTATAAAAAATTAGGGAATGCTTTACGTTGTGCGTCCAGTTCTTCAGGAGTATCAAAAGCATAATAGGCATGTCCGTCGGCAATTAAACGATCTGCATATTGTTTGTAGCTCGCTTTACGCTCACTTTGACGGTAAGGACCGTATTCGCCTCCTCTTGTTGGACTTTCATCTGGCGTCATTCCACACCATGTTAAACATGAAGCAATATATTCTTCAGCACCAGGAACAAATCTGGTCTGATCGGTATCTTCCACCCTTAAAATAAAAGTACCCTGGTGTTGTTTGGCAAATAAATAGTTGAACAATGCGGTGCGTACACCCCCTAAATGCAGGCCGCCAGTAGGACTTGGCGCAAACCTTACTCTAACTTTCTTTTCCATAATCTTAGTACAAAGATATATTTTTTACGCTGTTACCGTTCTATTGATGCGTTATTGAATGCTTATTAGTAATTTGCCGTCACAATTTATGAACCCATACGAAAAAAAGCGTCGCTGGAAATTATTCTTACTGGTCTTTGCCATCGTCATTGGGGCTGCATCGGTTTTTTATAGCGATTTCTTTGTTAAAAAAATGGAGCATGAAGAACGGATTCAATTTGAATTATGGGTAAAAGGAACAGAAAAGTCGTCACAAGTATTTGATGATGCCTTATATGCCGACGTGCTGAACATGATTATTTCCAGCAGTAAGGTGCCGGTTATTTTAACCGATACTACGGGCACCATTATACAAACTTACCTGCGCCTGGACAGCAGCAAAACTAATTACATGGATGCCGCAGCAACTGCTGCATATGATCCTGCTTATTTTCAGCGGGAACTGCGGCGCATGAAAGAACAACACGCCCCCTTGCCTATCAATTACATGGGCACCCAGATGCTTGTTTTTTATAAAGATTCTTTTATCCTTACGCAACTGCGTTATTTCCCCTACATCCAGCTTGGCGTAATCGGCCTGTTTCTGATCACCGCCTATGTAGCGTTCAGCTCGGCCCGAAAATCAGAACAAGACCAGGTATGGGTTGGTATGGCCAAGGAAACGGCACACCAGCTGGGTACGCCAATTTCTTCGCTCATGGCCTGGGTGGAACTCATGAAGTCGCGCTTTGATGCCGAAGACGATCCCCTGATTGCCGAGATGGAGAACGACATCAAACGCCTGGAAGTGGTTACAGACCGCTTCTCTAAAATTGGCTCTAAGCCAGTGCTGGAAGACCATGTCGTGTACCTGGTGATCAGCAATTTCATTGATTATTTCAAATTGCGCACTTCCGACAAGATTAAATTTACCATTACCGGCGATGAGCAGGTGCGGGCTTTATTAAATGTACCCTTGTTTGACTGGGTCATTGAAAACCTGCTTAAAAATGCGGCTAATGCCATTTCAAACGAAGGCAACATCACCGTAAACATTATAGAAAACTTAGCCAAAGAAGAAGTGTTTATTGATGTAAGCGACACCGGTAAAGGTATACAGCGCTCAAAATTTGATGCTGTGTTCCAACCAGGTTATACCACCAGAAAACGTGGCTGGGGTTTAGGATTATCATTAACGCGACGTATTGTTGAGAATTACCATAGTGGAGAAATATTTGTCAAAGAATCAGAAATAGGCAAAGGAACTACTTTTCGTATCATCTTAAAAAGCAGCATCACATATGAACCGACCACTACCACACGAGTACCCGGAATGGGGAGCGCAGTACATCAACCTGGTTGATCAGGATGATGTGTTGGTGCTGCTCGAAAAACAAAGTCAGGAATTCCCGGAATTCTTAACCGACTTCATCGAAAAAGCAGACTATGCTTACGCACCAGGAAAATGGACCATTAAAGAATTGGCGGGCCATATGGTAGATACGGAACGTATTTTATGTTACCGGTTATTGTGTTTTTCACGCGCTGAAACCAGTCCGCTTCCAGGATTTGAAGAAGATGACTATGTTAAAAATGCCCATTTTGCAGACCGCAGCCTGCACAGCATTGGCGAAGAGTTCTCTTTATTGCGCAAAGCCAACCTATACCTGTTTAACTCCCTGAATGAAACTGAACTCAGCCGCAGTGGAATAGCCTCTGGCCGACTCATCACTGTACGTGCTATTCTTTTTGTAATGGCTGGTCACGTGATTCACCATACCCGTATTATAAAAGAACGTTACGCGGATGTGGTTTAAACCTTTTACCCTCGAACAAATTAACGGCAGGCCCAAAAACCACATCGGTGCCTTATTAGGCATTGAATTTACGGCATATGGCGATGATTTTATTGTTGGTACCATGCCCGTTGATGAAAGAACACACCAGCCGGCAGGCATTTTACATGGCGGGGCATCGGTTGTATTAGCTGAAAGTCTGGGCAGCATTGCTTCCTACTTGTGTGTTGATCCTGAAAAATACCTGGCTGTGGGATTAGAAGTAAATGCCAATCATTTACGCCCTGTTAAAAGCGGAGTGGTGACAGGAACCTGTACCGCCCTGCACATTGGCGCCAAAACACATGTCTGGGAAATTAAAATCCGCACAGATAAAGGTAAACTAAGTTGTATAAGCCGTTTAACGGTAGCCATCATCCCTAAGCCAAAAGACCCGGCCCTATAAATTAATTAATTGTTTGGAGGGTGTAACCTGTTGCAAAGAAGCCTCGTCCTATCCAGCAAATACAATTAAATTAATCAATAATATAAATACGACACATTATGGGACCAGAATTAGTGTTTATCTTTTTAATCATTTGCGCAACAGCAATGGTTTTCGGCATCAGGTATATGTCGAACAAGGAAAAAATGGCGATGATAGAACGGGGTATTGATCCCGGCGTAGCAAAAGCACGTGCAGCAGCACCTATGCCTTTTTTAAGTCTTAAATTCGGCTTATTATTAGTCGGCTTTGGTATCGGTTTATTAATTGCTTTATTTGTTACCCGGGGTTTAGGATTAAGTGATGAAGAAAGTGCTGCGGTATATTTTGGCAACCTGAGCATTTTTGGTGGCTTTGGGCTTATTATATCCTACATGATCGAAAGAAGGTGGATGGAATCACAACCGCAGCTATCTGCGTAATTGTATTCTAGCATCACAACATTCTTCTGATATGCAACAGCAAACAGACCTGGAACTTATGGCAGAGACGCTTGCGGGTAAAACCGCATCGTATGTCCTGCTGGTAAACCGCCACAAGCGGTTTGTGTTTACCATGGCCTTAAAGTTTGTTAAAAACAGAGAAGATGCAGAAGAGGTGGCCCAGGATTGCTTTGTGAAAGCTTATAAAGCGCTGGGCACCTTTAAACAAACCTCAAAGTTTAGCACCTGGCTTTATACCATAGCCTATACCACGGCCATGTCGCACTTAAGAAAGAAACGTTTGCCTATGGATTCCATTGACGAGGAGAACAGCAACGTTCAATTACAGAACTCTATATCAAGCTATCGTGCTGACGGCGTAGAGTTTAGCTCTAAATACGCCTACCTCAACCTGGCCATCAGCCAATTGCTACCGGATGATGCCGCCATTATTACCCTTTTTTACCAGGGAGAACAAAGTCTGGATGAAATTGCTGACACCCTGAATATGGAAAGCAATACCGTTAAAGTCAAACTGCACCGTGCACGCATCCGGCTAAGAGAAAAGCTGCAGTTATTGTTAAAAGACGAAGTAAAGGAGTTATTATGAAAACGATGGAAGAACAACTTTGGGATTATATCGATGGTTTAACCACTACCGAAGAACGCAAGGTGCTCGAAGAGAAGATTGCAACAGATACACAATATGCTGAACAATACAAGGCTTTGTTAGCCGTCAATCAGCTGCTGCTGCAAACGGAACTCGAAGAGCCCTCCATGTCTTTTATGCGCAACGTGATGGAACAGGTAGCCCTCGAGCCCCAGCCCGTAGCCTTAAAAACAAAGGTAGATCCGCGGGTTATTTTTAGCATTGCCGCTATGTTTGTGGTTGGAATTGTGGGTTTATTAATATACACCCTGAGCAATAGCACGCTGAGCATGCAGGAAATTACTCTGCCAGATTTTCATGTAAAAATAAACCTGAACATTAGCAACATGGTGAATCCAATGGCTTTGAGAATTTTCTTTTGTGTAGATGTATTGCTTGCTTTAATCTACTTAGATAGGTTGTTGAGAACCCGGCATACTATTTCATAAACAAAAAAAGGTCCGCATCGAATGATGCAGACCTTTTTTTGCATTAATTAAAAATATTTTTCTATTTGAACTGTATAGGCAATGCTACCGATGTCTTATCCCATCCAATATGCAAATGAGCGCCACCAGCTTGCTCACTAAAAGTGATAGACAATGCTTCAATAGGCTCAGCTAACGGTTTAACCGGAACTTCTACACGAACAACATCCATTCCTTCATCGTAGGTATAAGCACCCCAACGGTCAGTTTGTTTATTGATAATCATTGTCCAGGTTTTTTCATTCGGTATAGCAAATAAGCTGTATGAACCTGCAGGAATAGTTTTTTTACCAATTGTTACTGGTTTGAAAAACTTAATATCAATACTTTCATTAGCACCTATACGGTTAACTTTACCATAAGGCACTAAAGCACCAAACACTTCACGTCCTTTTTTCGAAGGTCTTGAGTAAACCACTTTAACCACTGGCGAGGATTTGTCGCCAGCTTTAACTTTAGCCGCATTTACCGGAAAATAAGCAATATCAGCCGGTGTGCCGTCTAAGGCAGGAAATTTAACTTCCTGGGCGTTTACGGCAAGGCCGAAAAAAGCAACCAGAACAAACAGACTTAGTTTTTTCATAAGAATATATTGTTTTGTTAGGTTAAGAAGCGATCATTAGCGATGATACTTATAGCAGTAAGCTGATGATGTTTTCAAATAAAATGAATTAGTATTTACGTCCTTTAACAAGATTGTGCAAGAATAAAGCGGAAATAATAAAACCAATCAACCCGCCAAGAATGGAATAACCAAAACTTCCAGTAGTAATTGCTCCAACTAAAATTCCAAAAACCAGGCCTAATACATAATAAACCCAATCAAAACTTGCTTTATTTTCTTCGTTAGTCATATCATTAAATTGTTATCGTTCAAAGGTATTGAAATATTTTTAATTCGGAAGACTTGAAATGCTCCTCATCTATAAATTGAGAAAAAGCCTGAGTGGAACAGGGTAGCCTGCATGTAGCTTGCGCTTCACAAGTTTATATCTTGATCCTAATAAACTTCAAATAGAAAATAAAGGGATAAAAAAGAAAGAGTGACCAGGAACGCTCTCAAGATCCCGGCCACTCTTTCAAAAAATCAACTTGATGCACTGGCGGCTTCAAACGACCAACCAATAAGTTTAGAATTATTTAACCTTAGGGGAGCAATATAATGATCTTTATTTAATCCACAAATTAATTTACAGCCCAAATTATCCGTATGTTAATCATTTTTGGTAGATTAAGCGCAAAATTCAGCCGATACCATGAACCCAAAACAAAAAGCAACCGGACACAAAGAATCAACTTTTAACAGTGAAGTCGTTTCCCGTTTCGAACTTTACAACAGTTTGTTTCTAACTTTGCCATTCTACAAAATAAAGGATACGGGCACACTCCTGCCCCTTTTTATAAAACATTGCGAAGAGGGCGTCAAGGCCAGAGAGACTTCTGTTCAGATTATCGATTCATTTTTCAATAAATACGCTCAGGATTTTAGCAATAAGGAAGTCATTGACTTATTGTTTAGGTTTATCCAATATATTGAACGCCAGGTGGTCTTGTTTGACGCCGTGGAAGATGCTTCTTTTAACAAGCTGAATACCATGGACGACCAAAGTTCACTGCACTCCTACCTTTCAAAAGGTGTAGACAACGAGGCCCTGGGTAATAAAGTTAAACACTTAATTGAAGACTTTTCACTGCGCCTGGTGTTAACAGCCCACCCTACCCAGTTTTATCCGGGCAGTGTGTTATCTATCATTACCGACTTAACGGCCGCCTTAAAATCAAATGATATATTAAGTATCAATGAACTGTTGCAGCAATTAGGAAAAACACCTTTTTTCAGCAAGAAATCACCTAGCCCGGTCGACGAAGCTTTTAGCCTGGCCTGGTACCTGGAAAACGTTTTTTATTTTGCGGCAGCCCAAATTCAGGAAGATGTAGACAACACCATGAATGAGTTTAAGCTGGAGTCAAAAAAGATCATTGAGCTAGGCTTCTGGCCTGGTGGCGACCGTGATGGGAACCCCAATGTACATGCTGAAGATACCTTGCAGGTAGCCAAAATGCTGCGCCAAATTCTATTCCGTTGTTATTACCGTGACTTCAGGAACCTGAAACGCCGTATTACCTTCCGCGGGGTCGAAGACACGATCGCACTGGTGCAGGAAGTGCTGTATAAAAACGCTTTCGACACCAATACCGCCCCAGAAAATATTTCAGAGACCCTGGTAGCACATTTAGAAAATATTAAAACCACCTTACTGGAAGATCACGACAGCCTGTTTGTAGGCATGGTTGATGATTTGATACGCAAGGTAAATTTATATGGTTGCCATTTCGCTTCCCTCGATATCCGCCAGGATAGTCGTGTATTGCGTAATGTGCATAATTTTTGCCGTCAAAGCAGGCCGATCATTTCCATGTATCCGGAAAACTACAACGACTTAAGTGAAGCAGAAAAAATCAGTTTGCTCACCTTTAAAAGTGCGAAAGTCATTTACCCGGAAACGGACGATGAGTTGATTAAAGATGCCCTGGAAACCATTAGTGAAATTAAAGCCGTGCAGCAAAACAACGGCGAACTGGCCGTACACCGCTTTATTATTAGCAATTGCCAGCAAGCCAGTGATATTTTACAACTGATCGAGCTGTTCCTCTGGAACGGATGGGAAGAAGATAACCTGAGCATAGATTTTGTGCCGCTATTCGAGACGGTTAACGACCTGGAAGGTGCCGATGAAATTATGAGCACCTTGTATAGCCATCCGTTTTACAAAAAACACCTGGAAAAACGAGGTAACAAGCAGGATATTATGCTGGGCTTTTCAGATAGCACCAAGGATGGAGGTTACTTAATGGCCAATTGGTCTATTTTTAACGCCAAGGTTGCCCTTACAGCTGTATCAGATGAGCACAACATCCGCCTGGCCTTTTTTGATGGCCGTGGAGGTCCGCCTGCACGCGGTGGTGGTAAAACACACCGCTTTTATGCATCAATGGGTAAGGAAATTGCTAATAAAAATATACAGCTTACGATTCAAGGCCAAACCATCAGTTCGCAATATGGTTCTATTGACAGTGCCGAATTTAACATGGCCCAATTGATCAATGCCGGTATTTCATCGGGAATCCGCGAGAAACATAATGTTTTATTGGATGAGGTGAACAAAACCTTACTGGATAAGATGGCGGATGATAGTTATGTATCCTTCCTGGCATTACGTCAGCATCCGCAGTTTATGAGTTACCTGCTTAAATTTTCTCCTTTAAGTCTGTTATCTAAAATCAATATCAGCAGTCGCCCGGTAAAACGGAATTCTGGCGAACGCATGAAACTGGAAGACCTGAGGGCCATAGCCTTTGTTACCTCATGGGGACAACTAAAACAAAATGTTCCAGGTTTCTATGGAGTTGGAACCGCTTTAAAGAACCAGGAAGATGCTGGTAATTGGGATAAGGTGCAAAAGACTTATCATGAATCCGGTTATTTTAAGACCATCATTGATAACTGTATGATGTCGATGAGCAAATCGGACTTTACCATTACCGCACATTTGGCTAACGACGAAGAGTTTGGTGATTTCTGGAAGATGTTGCACGATGAGTATGAACTTTCTAAAGCCATGCTGTTGAAATTATCTGGCCTGGCCTATTTGATGGAAAACTATCCGGTAGAACGCAGTTCGATCGCCATGCGCGAGAAAATTATTCTGCCATTGGTCTTGATCCAGCACTATGCGCTTAGGCATATCAACGAACAGGATAATACGGAACAGGAGTTGGAATCTTATGAGAAACTGGCCATTCGTACTGTTTACGGCATTGTAAACGCAGGGCGGAATTCAGCCTAATCAAACAAAAAAGCCTGCTCACCTTTGGAAATCCCAGAGGTGAGCAGGCTTTTTTTATGTATGGTCGATTAGTAAATTACTTTACCTGCCGAAGTAACGATAGATGCAATTCTAACCGCATCGAAAATTCTTTCTTCTGATGCCCCTAAGGCAAGGATAGAATTTTCATGTGCATTAACGCACATTTCACAACCATTTACAGCAGATACTGCAATGCTCATCAATTCGAAAAACTCTTTTCCTGTAACCGGACTACTCATTAACTGCATGCGTACACGTGCAGGAATCTGCGTATATTTCTCTTTCCCGGTAAAGTGACGGAAACGGTAAAAAACATTGTTTAATGCTAATAAAGAGGCACAGCCTGCTGCTTCAGCAACGTCTTCTGCACTAGCTTCTTTAGCTAAAGCTTGTTTTTCAAAAAAGTTAGTTAAGATGGTGTTGTTGTTATTCACCGCGATGCTTAACGCTAGCAATGCACATTCTTTTTCACTTAAGTGAGCGGAAGTAAGGGTACTGGTGAAGTTAAGTTTTAAATCACGTACGTATCTTGAATTTCCGTTTTCTAAAAGCGTTAAACTTGCGTTTCTATAGTCTGCTTCCTGACCTACGATGGCTAATAATTCTTGTATAGTTTCTGTTACTGCACTCATGGTATGCTAAAATTTTGGGTAAAAAAAATCCCTGCA
Source organism: Pedobacter sp. CAN_A7 (assembly GCF_015752175.1). NCBI lineage: Bacteria > Pseudomonadati > Bacteroidota > Sphingobacteriia > Sphingobacteriales > Sphingobacteriaceae > Pedobacter > Pedobacter sp. CAN_A7. The sequence continues at coordinate 170,836 of NZ_JADOUW010000002.1, forward strand.
AATCTGCATTTCCAGGGATCGTTTATAATAAAGGAATTAAGCGCCTAATGTTTCCTGACCTTTTTCCCAGTTACAAGGACAAAGTTCGTCAGTTTGTAAAGCGTCAAGAATTCTGATCACTTCAGTTACGTTACGGCCAACACTTAAATCATTAACACTCACCCAACGTACAATACCTTGAGGATCGATAATGAAAGTTGCACGGTAAGCAATTTTTTCATTTGGCTCTAAAATATCTAAAGCTTCAGCAAGAGATTTAGAAGTATCTGCTAACATTGGGAATTTTAAACCACGTAAATCATCATGGTTATTTCTCCAGGCTAAGTGAACAAATTCAGAATCAGTTGAAGCACCAATTAATTGTGTATCACGATCACGGAACTCACCATAGTGGTTGTTGAATTCAGCGATTTCTGTCGGGCATACAAAAGTAAAATCTTTTGGCCACCAGAACATACAAGTCCATTCGTTATTCTCGTTAACTAAAGAGTCAGAAGTTAATGTTTCAAACTCTTTGCCTTTCTCTAAACCTACTACTGCTGTCTTTGAAAATGATGGGAATTGTTGACCTATGTTTATCATAATTTTTTTAGTTTTTTTCTATGGGCAAATGTACAGCTATATCTGCTTAATTACAACGAAACGGTACTTAATGTACATACTAATACTCGATAGGCATATAGACAAAAACTATACATTGACTTTTACTTTATAATACGGCCGGTTAGGTCAATATTCACCTCAAAAGGCTGCAGGTATTCATGCAATAAAACCGCTATTTCACGGCGATTAAGCAAGGTTTCTTCCGCAAAAGGCGAATTAAACTGATAGGGTTTTTCCCATTTCTTATTAACTTCTTTGGTTATCTGGGTAACCGATCTGTTGCCTAAATAGCAAATTAGTGAAATACTGTTCTTCAGGTTTGCAGGGGCATGAGCATGATCGGCATACCAGATGGGTGTCTTATAATAAAGTGTCTGCAATGGTTCCTTGATTTCTGCGAGTGCCACAGGTTGTTCTGGTTGGAAAAGGGCTTTACCCTGTGACACCTGCACAGGCATAGTTCCCATAAGGGCAATTACCTGTAAGGCCCTCCAATCGGCATCAGCCGGGGCTACGTCTGCCAGTGGCATTAAAGCTTGTTTAAAGTTAAGCAATTCGCCCTGTATGGCTTTTAAATTCGCTTTGCTGGTTTTAGTTTTAAAAAATACGGCATAAGCAGCCAGGGCGCCTCCCGCCTGTCCGGCAGCCATGCTATTGCTTAAGTCTTTTAGTTCTACATAATTCTCTTGATCGTCTACCAGCAGCTGCGAGAGGGGCAATACGGTGGCATTACCCTTTATTGAGCTAAGGTAATCGCCACTGGCCACACTGGTGCGGTAAAGCGTGTTATCGAAGGTTAAGGGCAACCAGGTGATTTTTTTTGCCGGACTCACGTTTGGAAGCGCTTCTAGCGCTGCATGAATGAGCACTTTTGCTTTTAGGGTTTGGCCGTTATTTAAACGGACCACCCAATTGCTGCCTGAGCGACTGACTTTAGTATAACTACGATCTGATAGAATTTGAAGATTCGCGGTACTGTCGGCCCATTTTTTTAACAGGGCCCGCTGATTCAGGAGGCTGTCGGCCTGTTGGCGTTTTCGGTATTGTGCGGCTAAACCAGATTCCAGGTTTTGCGTCCGGAGTTCAATGTCAAAGCCAGCGGGTGAGAAAAGTATGGTTGTTTTTACACCCGATATGGCCGATTGCATACCTGCAGCCCAGGCAGCGTTTCCATTTCCTAATACCAGTACATCTGTTTTATGGGTTTGCGCCTGTACCCCATAGGTTAAGCATAAAATGACGATCAGACAAAAGACGGATTTATTCATAGTGTTGATTTACAACACAAATATAACTATCCGATCCTTACAGAGGTCATGGTTAATGAACCTGCAACGGCCTTATCGTTAAATAACGTAACCTGATCCTGGTCGTTTTTCAAAGCCAGTGTATATAATAGCGGAAGGTAATGCTCAGGTGTAGGAATAGCTAGCTTAGCAGCCTGCCCTAAACGATCAAAATGAATTAAATCGTCGTGTTCACTGCTAAGTATAGAAGTTTTAAAGCGCTCATTGATGTCAAGTGCCCAATCGAAACCGCCACCGTTAATCATGCTCCAGTCCATCATGCGCAGGTTGTGCACCATGTTACCACTTCCCATGATCAACACCCCTTTTTTACGCAGGCTGTATAATTCTTTGGCAAGCGCATAATGGTCAGCTGGCGACTTGGTGTAATCCATGCTCAGCTGTAACACCGGAATGTTAGCCAGTGGATACATGTGCCGCACTACTGTCCAGGCACCATGATCCAAACCCCAGTCGTGATCCAGTCCTACCGGCGTACCTTTTACCAGCGCCACTGTTTCTGCAGCCAGCTGCGGATCGCCCGGTGCAGGGTACTGCACATCAAACAGGTCTTGTGGGAAACCCCCGAAATCATGAATGGTTTGCGGAAAGTCCATCGCCGTAACAAATGTGCCCCGGGTAAACCAATGAGCAGAGACCACAATAACAGCCTTTGGCTGCGGAATGTCATTAGCCACCGCAGCCCACTCCCGACTAAAAACATTGTCTTCAATACCATTCATAGGCGACCCATGCCCAATAAAGAATACTGGCATTAGGGTTTCCTGTTCCTGAAGTGTGGCGGATAAGTTTTTTATGGTGGATAAATCTGACATCATCGATTAATTTAGTACACACAAAAATACGGCTTATCTGCCTCTGCACCATTGATGTAAGATAAGAAAGGCCAGCTACTTCATGGCGTTAAAGAAATTGAACTCTACACGAGCCAGGTACATGTTTTTATTGTAACGGTTATCAATAGCACCTGCCAGCTGGAAACGATAGCCCAAGTCAATCCGGGTACGGCTGTTGATGATGACTTGTACCGCGGGCGCTAGATCTACATACGACCTGCCATTTGCCGGGTTGGTTGCCCCCAGTGCCTCCAGGTAAACGTTAAAATTAGGCTGGTTGTAGTCTTTGTAAACCACTGGCAGTAACAGGTAACCTGACGACAGGCTGTAACCGATTAGCTGATCAGGATTCGGAGCTTCTGCAACCTGCCGGGAGTCCTTTTGAATGGCTTTATGGTAAGTGACCGATGCAGAAAGCGCCAGTTTATGCAGTAACTGAGTAGCAACAATACCGGCATTGTAACCACTGTTGTCGCCTTCCAGGTTAATGTCTTCCGTATAAGTGGGGCGTTTACTGGTACTAATCCTGCCAAATGCGGCCATGCGGAAGTGACTTTGAAGGTCGTCGGCAGAGTAAAAGCGATATTTTCCGTATAAACTTCCACCTTCTAAGCGGTAGCTGCCATCCATATCAGAGCTAAAACCTTGCGCATGGAGCATGAAGTTTTTGTTGAACCCAAACATCACTTCAGCGATGCTCCGGCTTTTAAATTCAGGATTAACCATTCCCTCATGGGTAATTCTAACGCCAATAGATTTGGCAGCCATGTTACTGGCAGGTTCTGTAAACACAAATAGTTCCTGTGCCTGAAGGGTATTGATGGCTCCTGCCATCAATACCATCATCATGATATACTTCATATCAGGCTATATACTCAGGTGATAAATGCGTGTATTTTTGCCGTTCACCACCCCTTTACCACTGGCATAGGTGGGAATATTGAACTTAGCCGCATTCTTTTTAAAGGCCGACTGTGAAACGAAATTTTTGTCCAACACGGTCGCTTTCACCTGTCCATCTAACACTTTGCTTTTTGTGTTTAAAAAGCGGTAAGCAACATTTCCAGTGCTGGCCACTCCTTTATCATCCACTTTTAACTGGTTAAAATCAAAGGTAGCCACCAGAGTACCTACCGAGAAACCTGCATCTTCTACTTTCTTTTTAATCAGGTCCAGGTTTACGGTCTGTCCTTTTTTGAAAGATAAAACAAAGAGGTTTTTATTAAGGTCGGGTTTTACGTCGGCAATGAAGTCAAGGGTTCTTAATGATTTCTCTGTGGATTTAGAGCACATGGAGCAGGTTAAGCCCGTTACTTGTAAATCAATAGCCGTAATTTGTTGTGCCGAAGTGGTGCCTGCAAGCAGCAGGAATAAAAATAGATTCAGAATCGTTTTCATAATAAATTAAATGGGAATGTTAAACATAGGATAACTGTGGCCTAAAGCCTTATCCGTAAATTTTAAGAAAACATTCCTGATTTAATTCCGAAAGATGCAATTCATGATATGCAGCGATATCCTAGAACTGAGCGGAGAAGCTTTACTTTCTACCTGATTAAAAAAGCCTGGTAAAAGAGACTGAATGAAATTAGCGATAATGGGTGTTAAGAACAGGGTAATGCTGTAGTTTTTAGGCAAATCTAGCTTTTCACTGGACTGATGTTGATCAGTTACCTTAGCTTGTACCGTTTCGTTTTTACAGCAATTGTCTTTTTTAGCCATCTCCTTGCCGTCCATTACCTTACAAGAACCACATGCGGCCTGTTCGGTAAACTTTACGGAAGAAAGGTTATCACCACAAAAATGCAAACTCATGGCAATGCCTATTACGCTAACCAGGTAAAAGACACACAATCCAAAAGCTATTTTTTTCCGCATTTTCATCGTCGACCCAAAATTAAGAAATAAATTTTAATAAACATCAAGCTTATACCTCTACATTTTTAAATTTGCACGTTAATGTTGTTTAACCTTAGTCAAACCATGAAATACCTCTTAACTATCTGTCTGTCATTATTTTTACTAAACGTATCTGCTAAAAAACCAACGCACCAATATGTGCGAGTAAGCACCAGTTTTGGTGAATGCGTGATTAAACTGTATAATGAAACCCCCTTACACCGCGATAACTTTATTAAACTAGCTAAAAAGGGTGTTTATGATGGCACTTTGTTTCACCGTGTGATTAAGGATTTCATGATTCAGGGGGGTGATCCGGATTCCAAAAATGCGGAAGCAGGCAAATTACTTGGCGAGGGTGACGTGGGTTATACAGTTCCTGCAGAGTTCAATGATAGTCTTTTTCATAAAAAGGGAGTGCTTGCTGCGGCTCGTGAAGACAACCCTGATAAGGCATCAAGCGGATGCCAGTTTTACCTGGTGCAGGGAAAAGTGTTTACCGATGAACAACTTGATGCTGTAGAAACCAAACGTTTAAAATTTAAGATCCCCGCAGCACAACGTAAGGTTTATAAAACCCTGGGTGGTACACCTCATTTAGACCGTAATTATACTGCTTATGGTGAAATTGTACAAGGACTAGAGCTTATTGATGCCATAGCGGCAGTGGTTACTGACCCGAATAACCGCCCGCTGACCAATGTGAGCATGACCGTAAAGGTGCTCAAAAAACGAGAAGCAAAAAAATTAGAGAAAATATTGAACAAAAGAAAGAGCGCATGAAAATCATTTCCTATAACATAAACGGTATCCGCGCTGCGGTAACCAAGGGCTTTTTAGAATGGTTAAACGCCGTTAACCCCGATATGGTCTGTTTACAAGAAGTAAAAGCTTTACCTGAACAGATTCCTGATATCATTACCGTCATCGAACAGCTGGGCTATACGCACTACTGGTTCCCGGCAGAAAAGAAAGGATACAGCGGCGTGGCTATTTTCAGTAAAATTAAACCAAACCATGTGGAATATGGTTGCGGAGAAGAATGGATTGATAAAGAAGGACGCGTTTTAAGGGCCGATTTTGACAACTTCTCCCTCATGAGCCTGTACATGCCATCCGGATCCAGTGGCGATGAAAGACAGTCTAAAAAGTATGAATTTATGAAGTTTTTCGACGGCTATACAGAAACCCTCCGCAAGGATTTCCCAAACCTGATCATTTCAGGCGATTATAACATTTGTCATACGGCCATGGATATCCATAACCCGAAAAGCAATGCCAATTCTTCTGGGTTTTTACCCGAGGAACGTGCATGGATGGAGTTATTTTTAAACAATGGTTTTGTAGATACCTTCAGGCATTTTAACAAAGATCCTCATCATTACACCTGGTGGAGTTTCCGCGCAAACTCACGGGCAAAGAACCTGGGCTGGCGTATTGATTACCACCTGGCTACCCTGCCTATGCTCGACAAGCTGGAAAATGTAACCATTTTACCCGATGTTGTACATTCTGACCATTGTCCGGTATTACTGGAACTTACCCCATAAATTTAATGCTGTTCGGAAAAATACCATGGTGTGAACCCGAACAGCATCCTTAATGGTGATCGTTAAATTTGCAATCTATTTAATTAAACACAAAAATCCCTTCCGGAGTAAGGCAAAGATCAAGACGTACATCATGCTCGTCAGCATCGGTAATCTCTTCTTCAGGCGGAAATAAGGAAATCCCTATCTTTTTAGCGTTAATACCTTGCAAAAAACGGTCATAGAAACCTTTCCCATAGCCTACACGGTGGCCCTGCCAATCAAAAGCCAATAAAGGAATCAGTACCATGTCTATATTTCCGGTATGGGGGTCAGCCGAGGGGGGCTCAAGAATATCATATATATTTTTAACCAGGTTGTCTGCACCAGTATATTCATGGTGAGTCATTAATGCGGTTTCAAAATCAGAACGGGGAACGAGAATTTTAATGGAAGGGTAATGAGCCTGCAGCCAATGAATAAACAGGTACATATTCGGCTCCATTTTCTTTTCAATGGGAAGAAACAGGTGGATCACCTGGATGCCGGTAAAGTCAAGCTGCGTAAAGTGCGCCAGGATCTGCTCACTAAGGTCTTGTAATGCTTCGGGAGCTAAAGCGCTTCTGCGCGCGGTTGCAGTTTTTCTGATTGTTGCCTTTGTCATCCGTAATTATTTTTATACTTAAGTCATGCGCTACTTTAGCTTATGACGGCTCCATTTGGAAACAAATATAAAAAAAGATGGCTTCGGGAACCACTCCGAAGCCACAATCAACCTAAACCTAAAACTAAACTATGAAAACTCTTTATATTTTTTAACCTGAATATTTTTGAAATAATGGCCATGCTTTCGACCCTATTTCGTGCCGCAAAGGTAAAGACTAGTTATCAATTACACAATAGCAATCTCAATTTATTTTTAATAGACGAATGTTGTCTAATATATGTGACATTCGCATTAGAAATGCGCGCCTTTAGGGCATTGTTTTGTAATCTGTAACCTGTATAAAATGGTCGCAAAAACTATACTCTACTTCCTGGTTAGAACACACCACAACCATCCTGTTTTTAGCATAATCACCAATCAGCTGGTGGTACCAATCTAAACCCTGCATATCCAGATTTGATGTAGGCTCATCAAGTAACAATATAGGGGTATCCGCGCAACAGGCTAAAGCAAGCTTAGTCCGCTGTTTCATTCCCGAACTAAAGTACTTAAGCGGCTTATCCTGCGCTTTCGCCAGTCCTAACCGTTGTAACACCTGTTCTCCATCCATTCCTTGCTGGAAGGCCTTAAACTGGAAATGGAATTCTATGGTTTCCTGCAGGGTAAACTCTTCAATCAGGTCAAGGTACGGTGCAGCAAAACTAATGTGCTGGTAAATTTCTTCTACCAACACCTCTTTACCATCTTTTTGGTAATTAATAGTTCCTTCTGAAGGACTTAAATTGCCTAATACCACACTTAACAAAGTCGACTTACCAGAACCGTTAGGCCCCAGAATGGCATACTTCTCTCCCATTTTAAACTGGTAGCTAAAGTTCCTGAAGATCCATTCCTGGTTAAACCGGCGGCCTGCATCTTTTAAGTCGATGGTCATGCTGTTAATTAGTTACCAGAACCGAAGCCCCTCATCACACCACGGTTAGAATTCCTGATAAAATCAACAATCTCATCCCTAATCTCTGTCGGCTTAAATTCTGCTTCAATGATATCTAAAGCCTTGGTTACGTTATTGTGTTTAACAAACAGTACGCGGTATATCTCCTGAATTTCATTAATTTTTTCAGGAGAGAATCCTCTTCTTCTTAAGCCTACAGAGTTAATCCCAACATAAGATAAAGGCTCTCTTGCCGCTTTAACATATGGTGGTACATCTTTTCTCACCAGTGAACCTCCGGTTACAAAAGCATGCGCGCCCACTTTAACAAACTGATGTATAGCAACCAGGCCAGCCAAAACTACATAATCACCAATGGTGATGTGACCAGCTAAGGTGGTACTGTTTGAAAATATGCAATAGTTACCTACTTCACAATCATGTGCCACATGAGAATAGGCCTGTATCAGGCAGTTGCTGCCAATAACAGTCTTCCATTTATCTTTCGTACCCCGATTAATCGTAACGCACTCTCTGATGGTGGTATTGTCACCAATTTCAGCTGTGGTTACCTCACCGGCAAATTTTAGGTCTTGTGGAATACCTGAGATCACCGATCCAGGAAAAATACGGCAGTTTTTGCCAATCCGGGCGCCATCCATGATGACAACATTAGAACCAATCCAGGTTCCTTCGCCGATGACAACGTCTTTATGGATCACCGCAAAAGGCTCAATAACAACATTATCTGCAATTTGTGCCTGAGGGTGAATATATGCTAAGGGTTGGATCATAAGGTGCGTTCGCTTTCTTTAACTTTGGAAATTTGGGCCATCATTTCAGCCTCTACTACTATTTTCGTACCAACCATACCCACACCTTTCATTTGTGCAATTCCTCGTCTGATAGGTTCCACCAGGTCACACCTGAAAACAATGGTGTCGCCAGGTAAAACCTGTGCACGGAAGCGAACATTATCAATTTTCAAGAAGTAAGTGAGGTAATTTCTTGGGTCAGGAACGGTACTTAACACTAATATACCGCCTGTTTGTGCCATGGCTTCAATTTGTATCACACCCGGCATTACCGGAGCCCCAGGAAAATGCCCTTTGAAGAACTCCTCATTCATGGTCACATTTTTAACACCAACCACATAGGTTTTGGTTAATTCCAGGATCTTGTCGATAAACAAAAACGGTTGTCTGTGTGGCAGGATATCCATAATCTGCACTACATCATACAGCGGTTTTGCTGACGGATCATATACGTGTTGTACTTTTTTATTTTTCTCTTTTTTAATGGCTGCTTTGATCTTTTTAGCAAAGGCCACATTGGCCGCATGCCCCGGACGGGCAGCCATGATATGACCTTTTAAGTGCACCCCTACCAAAGCAAGGTCGCCAATCATATCTAAAAGTTTATGTCGTGCCGGCTCATTTTGAAAGCGCAGCTTCATGTTATTTAAAATTCCCTGCGGAGCCACTTCAATCTCCGTACGGTTAAATATCGTTGCCAGGTGGTTTAACTCCTCCTTGGTTACTTCTTTATCTACAATTACAATGGCGTTGTTTAAATCACCCCCCTTAATCAGGTTGTTTTTTAACTGGTATTCCAGCTCATGAAGAAAACAAAACGTACGGCAGGATGCGATTTCTTTTTTAAACTCTGCAATACTGGACATGCCAGCATGCTGACTTCCCAATACCGGAGAATTGTAATCAATCATACAGGTAAACCTGTAGTCATCCAATGGCATAGCAACAATCTCTACTTTGCGGTCTGCTTCCGTATAAGTAATGTTATGCGGTATTTGAAAATACTCCCGGTCTGCTTCTTGATGAACAATTCCTGCGCTTTCTAATGCTTCCAGAAACAGAATGGCGCTACCATCTAAAATAGGCGTTTCCGGGCCATCTAGCTTCATCAGCACGTTGTCCAGGTCCATCCCTACCAGCGAGGCCATTACATGTTCCACTGTACTCACACTTGCACCATTTTGCGAAATCGTTGTGCCACGGGCTGTATCCGTTACATTATCACAATCTGCATCTACAACAGGCTGCCCAGGAAGATCTATTCTTTGAAATTTAAAGCCGTGATTTTCCGGAGCAGGACAAAAAGTTAAGGTAACATTAACACCGGTATGTAAACCGACTCCACTTACTGAAACCTCACCTTTAATGGTTTTTTGTTTAACATTCATTGTTTCTGATTGTATGCTACTTATTATTATTTAATAACGATAGTTCTTTAAGCTTCGCTTCCAATTGCACAATCCTTTGCTCCAGGGTAGGCAGCTGTTTGAAGATCACCGATGCACGCATCCAGTTTCTTAAAGGCTGTGCCGGACTCCCGTGCCATTGTTTATTTTCTTCCGTAATGTTGAAGTTTAATCCAGCCTGTGCGCCTATTTGCGTTCCTTTTGCTAAGGTCAAATGACCGGCAATGCCTACCTGGCCACCAATAACAGAATTTCCACCCAGTTTGGTGCTGCCAGAAATTCCGGTTTGTGCAGCCACAACGGTATGCGCACCTACATCAACATTATGTGCAATCTGTATCAGGTTATCCAATTTTACACCTTTACGGATAAAAGTGGAACCCATGGTGGCACGATCGATCGAGGTATTAGAACCGACCTCTACATCATCTTCGATAATGACATTACCAATTTGTGCAATTTTAGTATACGTTCCGTCAGCCTGTGGGGCAAAACCAAAACCATCACTGCCTATAACAGTATTGGAATGGATGATAATTCGTTTCCCTAATACCGAACGGTTGTATATTTTGACTCCAGGGAGCAATATACAATCCTCACCAACCTTCGAATGGTCGCCAATAAATACATGGGGATAAACCTTAGTATTATCACCTATTTCTACAAATTCAGAGATATATGCAAAAGCCCCGATGTAAACATTTTTACCAATTTTTGCCGATGGATGGATAAAACTGGGCTGTTCAATACCCGAGCGATTGGCGGTTTGGCTCGTCACTTCCTTATATTTATCTAACAAGACAGAAAAAGCACTGTATGGATCTTTTACTTTAATTAAGGCACAATTTACCGACTGTGATGGCACAAAATCGGCCCCCACAATCACTACAGACGCAGCAGTTGTATATAAATAATTTTCGTACTTGGGATTTGACAGAAAGCAAAGTGATCCCGGTTTACCGTCCTCTATTTTAGAAAGCTCCGCCACCTGAACATTTTCATCACCCACTACGGTCCCGCTTAAAAGTTCGCTGATCTGCTTGGCAGTAAATTGCATCTTACAAAGGTAAATGTTAAATTGATATGAACAAATAAACCCATTTTGCTACGCCATCGCTACAAAAACAAGGAATATATCTGCAAAAAAACGGAATTAAAATGAATTGTTTTGTTAAAATACCTTAAATAATTCGGGGATAACAAAGTATATATTTTCTAACCGTTTTGTCGAGTGACTCTAAATTAGATAAATCTGACGCTTTTACAATGTCAATCAGCGTGTTATTTTTTAATAGGATATTAATATTACCACTATCTGCATTATAAGCACGATTAGTGATCATATCGGTGAAAACAAAATATGCTGCTTCTGCTAGACTTATTCCATATACCGCAGCCACATTCTCTTTCAAAAAGTCCACTCTTTCTGCTGTGGCGGGTTCAAAACTAATCTCCGTTTTTAATAACGACCGGGTCGTTAGCATCTGGCATAGTTTTGATAAAATACGGTCAGGGTGTTCCTGCCACACCTTAATGGCCGCAAAAATGTCCTGATCGTCCAATTTAACGAATTGTTGCAAATGGATGTCTTGACTAAAAAACTCAAGGGGAGAAATATCGTTTACCAGAAAATGCTGTAAGGCTGGGGTGGCAAATAAAGGCTCGCCATGCAACGACAGTTCGCGTGCCCTGGCCAGGATTTTCACCAATAACTGCTCGCCTGCAATCACTGTTTTATGTAAATACACCTGCCAATACATCAGCCTCCTTGAAATCAGGAAATTTTCGATGGAGTATACCCCCTTCTCTTCGATCACCAAATGACCTTCCACCACATTAAACATCTTAATAATGCGGTCGAAACTAATGACCCCTTCACTCACTCCGGTAAAAAAACTATCGCGGTTCAGGTAGTCCATACGATCCAGGTCAAGCTGACTGGAAATCAACTGGTGCAGAAACGGCTTCTGACCGTCGCCCCTAAATACAGTAATGGCATTGGTTAGTTTACCCCCAAACTCCTCATTCAGTTTCTCCATCAGCAAAATGGATAGGTCTTCATGGTGAATGCCTTTGACCAGGCTATGTTCCAGGGCATGAGAAAAGGGACCATGCCCCACATCGTGGAGTAATATGGCAATGGTGGCGGCTTCTTCTTCCTCTTTTGTCACTTCATGGCCTTTTCCTCTCAACACCTCTATGGCCAGGCTCATCAGGTGCATGGCACCCAAAGCATGGTGGAAACGCGTGTGCAAAGCGCCAGGATATACCAAATGCGTCATACCCAACTGTTTGATGTAGCGCAGCCTTTGAAAGTAAGGATGTGAAATCAGGTCAAATACCAGTGCTGATGGTATATTTATAAAACCATATACGGGGTCATTTATTATTTTCTTTTTATTCAATCTGCCTTAAATAAATTATACGGTACAAAAATTGCTAATTTTATCCATAAATCAGAAAACATAATGCAGGAAACCAAAATTCTATGGGCCGACGATGAGATCAACTTATTAAAACCACATATATTATTACTGAATGAAAAAGGCTACCACGTAACTACTTTTACCAATGGAAACGATGCCCTGGAAGCTTTCAGTAAGGAGCATTTCGATTTAGTTTTTTTAGATGAGAACATGCCCGGACTTAGCGGTCTGGAAACGCTAGCTGCTATCAAAAATATCAATAGTGATGTTCCCGTGGTGCTGATTACCAAAAGTGAAGAAGAAAACCTGATGGAAGATGCCATCGGTTCAAAAATAGATGATTACCTCATCAAACCGGTAAACCCTAAACAGGTGTTACTGACCATTAAAAAAATTATAGATAACAAGCGACTGATCAGCGCCAAGACTTCCATGGCCTACCAGCAGGATTTCAGGCGCCTTGGCATGACCCTAAACGATAAGCTAAGCTATGAGGAGTGGGTTGATGTTTACAAGAAACTCGTTTTTTGGGAACTGGAACTGGAAAAACTCGATGATCCACAAATGCATGAAATTTTAACCATGCAAAAATCGGAGGCGAACATGCAGTTCTCTAAATTCATTGAAGACAACTACCTGGGCTGGGTAAATGGTAAAGAAAAAGCACCTTTATTATCCAATGACCTGTTAAAAAGGAAAGTTTTCCCCTTCATAAACTCCACTACACCGGTATTCTTTATATTAATTGATAACCTGCGTTACGACCAGTGGAAAATCATTAACCCCCTGATCACCGAGTATTTCCGTCTGGAAGAAGAAGATACCTATTCCAGCATTTTGCCTACGGCCACACAATATGCCCGTAATTCCATTTTTTCTGGTTTAATGCCATTGGAAATGGAGCGCAAGCATCCTAACCTATGGCAAAACGACGATGAAGATGGTGGTAAAAACATGCATGAAGCAACCTTCCTTAGCGAACAAATTAAGAGGGTTATGCGTAAAGAATGTAAGTTCAGCTATAACAAAATCCTTACCTATGATGACGGGAAGGCGCTGAACGAACAATTTAATAACCTCATGCAAAATGAGTTTAATGCCATTGTTTACAATTTCGTTGACATGCTCTCGCATGCCCGTACCGACATGCAAATGATCCGAGAGCTGGCTAATGACGACGCCGCTTACCGCTCCCTTACCCTTTCCTGGTTTGAGCACTCGCCTTTATTGGAGCTGCTTAAAAAATTGAGCCAGAAACAGGTGAAACTGATCATTACTACAGATCATGGTACCATCCGTGTAAAACGCCCCAGTAAAGTGATTGGTGATCGAAGTACCAATACCAACCTGCGTTACAAACAAGGGCGTAACCTTAATTTTAATGCTAAAGAAGTGTTTTTAATTAAAAACCCTCATGAAGCGCAGTTGCCAAAAATCAACATCAGTTCAAACTATATCTTTGCAAAAGAAGACCGTTATTTTGTATACCAGAACAACTATAACCAGTTTGTAAACTACTATAATGAAACTTTCCAGCATGGCGGGATCTCGCTCGAAGAGATGATCATCCCAATTGCGACCTATAGTTCACGTTAGTTTTAAATTCCATGAACCTACACATTAACGGCCTCCATGACCTTAAGGAGGCCGCTCATCAATTATTAGCCTTTGCCGGCGAAGAGAAGATTTTCATATTTGAAGGCAGCATGGGCGCAGGCAAAACCACCTTTATTAAGGAAATCTGCCTGGCCCTGGGCATTGCCGACCTGGTGTCGAGCCCTACTTTTTCTATCGTTAACGAATATATTACCGCCGCTAAGGAAGCCGTTTACCATTTCGATTTTTACCGCATTAAAGACCTTCAGGAGGCCTATGACATTGGCTATGAAGAATACTTTTATTCGGGGCAGGTATGCCTGATTGAATGGCCAGAAAAAATAGAACCTTTACTGCCTGAAAGCTATATTAAAGTGAAAATTGACTTGATAGACGAACAAAGCAGAGAGATGTCCTTCGTTAAAATTAAATCATAGGTTATTCAGGTTAACGATATTATTATTAAATTTAAGCGAAAAAAAAACATTGAAATGTCTACAGGATTTAGAGAAGGAATGGCCGCAATTGCTCAAAAAGGTTTACAACAACCCCAGGAGACCTTATCAGCAATTCAACAGAAAAACAACAGTCTGTTTATAGGCATCCCAAAGGAAATCTCTTTCCAGGAAAACAGGATCGCACTCACCCCTCTATCAGTTGCCCTGCTGGTTAACAATGGCCATAAGGTGTTAATTGAATCTGGGGCTGGCGTAGGCGCTAATTTCTCCGACCGCGATTATAGCGAACAGGGCGCCATCATTACCTACAACAAAAAAGAAGTATTTGAAGCCGATATCATTGTTAAAATTGCGCCACCTACCCTGGAGGAAGTGGCCTTGATGCATAAAGGACAAACCTTATTATCGGCACTGCAGATGGGAACTCTCAAAGAGGGTTACGTGAAGGCACTGATGAATAAAAAGATTAATGCCCTTTGTTTTGAGCACCTGCGCGATGAAGGAAAGGTGCTCAGTGTGGTGCGCGCCATGAGTGAAATTGTTGGCGCAACCAGCATTTTTATTGCGGCCGAATACCTGAGCAGTGTAACCGGAGGTAAAGGACTTATGCTCGGCGGTTTTACAGGCGTACCTCCAACTGAAATTGTCATTCTAGGTGCTGGTACTGTAGGCGAATATGCCGCCCGTACAGCCCTGTCGCTCGGTGCAGAGGTCAAAGTATTCGACAGCTCCATCTACCGGCTCAGACGCCTGCAAAACAACCTGGGCAGCCGCGTATTCACCTCTGTCATGCAACCCATTGTTTTAGCCAAAGCCATTACCACCTGCGATGTAGTGATTGGTGCTATCCGTGCTAACCATGGCCGTAGTCCTTGCCTGGTCATGGAAGAAACCGTCAGCCGCATGAAACCTGATTCTGTCGTGATCGATGTGAGCATCGACCAGGGCGGATGCTTTGAAACTTCAGAAGTCACCAACCACACCAATCCTGTTTTCCGTAAATACGATGTGATCCACTATTGTGTACCTAACATCGCTTCGCGGGTACCACGAACGGCTTCCTATGCGCTCACCAACATTCTAGCGCCTATTTTAATGGATATCGGCGATTTAGGGGGACTGATGAATGTAGTCTGGAACCGCCCCGGCATACGCGAGGCTTTATACATTTACCAGGGGCACCTGACCAGTAAAGACCTGGCCAATATGTTTAACCTGCCTTTTAAAGACCTGGAACTGCTGGTGGTGTCTAATCAATAATTCATGAAGTTTTACGCCCTCTGTTTCGCTTTTTTGATCAGCATACCTGTGTATGCACAACTCGCTGTCACCAGCTCCTTAAAAAGCTATAAAAACAGTGTTAAAGCACATCCGGATAAGGAACTGATTGACATTAAAAAAGCTATTCCCGACATTACGCTCGACATCCGCTATGCGACCACCAATAATTTCATGAAAGAAGTGATGTATCCGGAGGCGCGCGCCTTTGCCCGGAAACCGGTGGTGGCCCAGCTGAAAAAGATTCAAGCAGCACTACGTAAACAAGGCTATGGCTTAAAAATCTACGATGCCTACCGCCCCTACGCCATTACGGTTGCCTTTTACGAAAAAGCATCCAATAAGAATTTTGTCGCCAATCCGGCAAAAGGTTCTAAACATAACCGTGGCTGTGCGGTAGATCTCACCCTAATCGATTATAAAAGCAAGAAAGAGGTCCAGATGCCCACGCCTTACGATAGCTTCTCGCCTGCCGCAGCAGCAGATTATAAGAACCTAAGCAAACAGGTAATCCGTAACCGCGACTTCCTCATTAAAACCATGCAGGCACATGGCTTTAGGGTGTTATCGAATGAATGGTGGCATTACGATTTCATTGGCTGGCAACACTACGAACTGCTCGACATCCCTTTCAAAAGCCTGTAAGTAGCGCTAACTATTCTTTTACGATGGCCTTTTTATAAATAAACTGCAGGTATACCAATGCCATTATGGTAACTGCCGCACAGCAGTAAAATATAATCGGAATCATGCTGAAATCGCTGATGAAAAACCATCCTGCCAGTAATGCGCCAATACCAATTCCCGCTTCCAAAGCAATGTACATGGTGGCCATGGCTTTTCCACGGTGTTCCGGGTGACTTAAATCAATGGTCCAGGCCGTAGCCGTAGGAGATAACATGCCTGTAGCGACCCCATATAAAGCTGATGCACACAACAGGGATAAGGAGCTGTTAGAAAAGCCAATCCAGAACATGGCAATTGCAAGTAACCCTAAAGATATTTTCATGATGAGCAAGCGGCCATATTGATCAGAAACTTTACCCGCTACAAAACGGATGAGCAGTGAGGTTAAGGTAAACACCACAAAAAATAGCCCCTTATTACTCGTGCCTAAATGATTACTCCAATCGGCCACTACCGTTAGTATAGCACCATAGCTGATGTAACTCATAAAAATGATGACACAGGCTGGAATAACCTGCCATTCGATAATATCTTTAGCCTTTATTTTTAGCAGGCCGAACTTAAATTTTTGCTTATTGGCCAGGGTTTCCTTCATGTTGGCCAGGATAACGATCGACATTAAGGCAAAAAAAGAGGAGCAGTAAAATAGCACGTCGATAGAAAAATAAGCGGTAATGGTACTTCCTATCGCCGGACCGATAGCCAGGCCTGTGGTAAAGAAAACGCCATGCGCACCCATAGCCTCTCCCATGCGGTGATGGGGCACCAGATCGGCAATATATGCGGCTGTAGCCGTAGGCTTGAAGCCTGTAGAGAAACCATGTAGCAACCTTAAAAACAAAAAACCTGCAACGGTAGTCAGAATCGGATACATAAATCCGCATAAAAAGCAAACCACAGAACCTACAGCCATGACCGGTATGCGACCAATTTTATCAGTAAGCATGCCACTAAATGGTCGGGATATGCCCGCTGTTAACGTAAAAAGGGCAATAATCAACCCTTTATATTCTGCACCACCCATGGCGGTTAAATAAGCAGGAAGTTCTGGAATCAGCATGTTGAAACTTGCCGAAAACAAGAAGGAACTTAAACAGACTAAACCAAATTGGAGGGTATATATAGATTCGTCGTTCTTTTGCATGCGTCATTCAATCATTAAATGGCAGCAAAGATAAGGCTTTATTCGCCAGCTCGGATTCGATTTAACAGTAAATCCAGGTGCTGCTCCCGGTGCCAGCTGCTTAACACAATGCGGTTGAGCGTTTCGCCATGCTGATCAGGGTAAGCAAAAGAAGAGATCAGTACCGATTGGGCTTTTAACATCTGCCCCAGGTTTTGGTCTTCACTTAAATATACCGGAAAGCCCTTTATGGCTGCAAAAGCAGTTTTCTGTGCCCCCAAACCGTCAGAAAAATAACAGCATAATTCCTTTAATCGTTGTAACTCCATGGTGTAAAGCATTTCTGACTTTATAAAGGCATACAACCCGGCTGCGGCAGGTGGTGAAGCGCCCAGAAAAACATTGCTTTGTTTTAGCATCGCCACTAGTGGTAAATCGCCCAGAATAATGCCGGCATCAACGCCAAGTGCTTTGGCCATAGAAGCCATCACCAACACCTTCACATGCGGTAGCTGCGGTAAGGCACAAAAACTTCCCCTGCCCTCGTTCAACACACCCAATCCATGGGAATCATCAACTAATAACAACACCTCCTTACCCGGCTTAATAGCCGATAAAAAATTAAAATCATATACCTCAGGGAATAAGTTATTCATCGAATTGCTGATCAGCACAAAACGGTCGGTTTGGCTTTGGTTAATTACTTCCACCACATGCCGGCTCCAATATCCAAAAGAGCCGCTCACCTGCGGGTTGCCATGGAGCCATAATGCCGGATGGGTAGCCGGCGCATAAATCACATGACCCCAGTCGGCAAAATGGCGTACCGCCAGCTGTGCGGCCAAATAACCACTGGAGGTAATTAAGGAAGCTGCGGCGCCAAAACGGCTTGCTGCAACCTGCTCAGCCTCATCGTATATGCCCAGCTGTACATTGTTGTTCCTGCTGGTACCATTGTTTACCCCGTATAACTTTAGTCCTTCAATATAGTAGTCCCTGAACAGCACATTTTGTGGCATGCCCAGGTATGCGGTGCCTCCGAAATATAGAAAAGAATGATCTTTTCTATCGATAACCGGTCCTAAGCCTCCCGGTAGGCGGTTAAACTTAAAACTGTTCATGGATCTGTGTAACGATCTTTTCCATTTCTTTACGAACCGTAGCGGTTGTTTGCACAAAATTGTTGTTTAGGAAAGCATAAATGTAGATTTTGCCTTTCTTGGTCAGCACATAACCACTTTGATTATGCGTATTAGACAGCGTACCGGTTTTGCCATACACAAAAGGTTTATCGGTTCTGGGGTAAGCATTGCGCAGGGTGCCTGATTGCCCGCCTGCAGGCAACATAGAAAATAAGCGTTCCTGGTTGTTCACCTCCTTATAGATCATTTGTAATAACTTGATCATGTCGCGGGGTGTAAACAAGTTGCCACGCGATAATCCAGACCCATCCACCCATACTGGTTTGTCGGGCAATTCACTTAAGTAAGTATCCGTTATATGTTTTATGGCTGTTTTAGTGTTTAGCTCCTGCGATAGCTGATTGGAATACACCAGCAGCAGCTGTTCTGCAATAAAGTTATCACTGGGCAGCATCATTTCCTTTAATACGGAATCTGTTTTCACATTATAAACGGTTTTAGCATCAGCCGGCATTTTCATGCTAATCAGTTCCACGTGTTTTTGCAGCGTATCGCTCAACATGGCTAGTGTAGTTGCCGTATTAATTTTATAGGGCACCTGCTGCCGGTAATTATCCTTAACAGGCACATGAGGATGGCGGAATACATTATGGTCAAATTCCCGCGTGACCCTGAAATCGCCGGTGGTTACCGTAGAATCAGCCTCAAAACAAGCGTCAAACAATCGCGGCACCATGTGCAGCTGTCCATCTTTAGCACTTAAATTCAGCAAATTTCCCATCAGCGGCAGCTCATTGATTTCCGCCTGGTAATAGTCGTTATAATCATCCCATGACCAGCCGTTACCGTAAAAATGTCCATTATACCGTCCATGAGCAAAAAACAATTTGCGCTTACTGGCTTTCAAAAATTCGTAACTTTTGTTGCCATTTAACTGTTTCAGCAAAAAAGATGGGTCACCGGTACCCCAGAAAATCAACGAATCTCCTCTTTCCACATACCTTAACGAAGGGATGGAATCTGGCAGCATCTTTAAGCCGCCATAAAAGGTGTAAAGTTTGGTATTGGATGCGGGCACAAAATATTTATCCTCGTTACGACTATAAAGCATCTGTTCTTTCTCCAGGTCGTACAGGGCAAAACCCATGTGATAGGTATTAACAATTTCAGAGGCGGCAAATGATTTGTCCAGCTGTTTGTGAACCTTTTGCTTCACACTACAGGACTGAAAAAATAAGCTGGCGATCATTCCAGCGAGAAGAACAAAAAAAGGGCGGCGAGCTCTATACATGCGTCAATTATTACTTAGGGAATATCTGTCTAATTTATTAAATTAGTTTATGATATCCCTTTTACTGTTCATAAAAATCTTTACCCTCAGGCTCCTGCTCGTATTTGCCTTTTTGGAAATATGGACCAGCCCATCAGCATATGGACAGTATTTTCTTTTTGATGGCGACCGAAAAAAGGAAACCATGAATTTTGCCCTCGTTAAAAACCTCATCATCGTTCCGCTGTATATCAACGGTAAAGGGCCTTTTAATTTTATCCTCGACACTGGTGTTAATCCGCTGATCATTACTGATGTGAGCATCATGGACAGCCTGAACCTTCAGGGGCTGCGCAGCACTAAACTTGCCGGACTTGGTGTAGGGAATGATATTGAAGCCTACCTATCCGACCAGATTTATGTGCGTTTCGGCCATGCCTCCATGAGCAATGTGCCTACGGCCATCTTAAAAAAAGACCTTTTTAACTTATCGGATTATGTGGGGCAGCGCATTTACGGTCTGATAGGTTTTTACTTTTTCAATAGTTTCACTGTGCGCATCCGCTATCCATCGAAAAAACTGACCTATAGCCTGCCGGATGTTCCTGTGAAAAAGAAGGGAGAGAAGATTCCACTCGAAATGATCAACAATAAACCTTACGTGCAGCTAAGGATCAGCAGCGATGAAAAGGAAGAAACCGAGGTTAAAATGATCATGGATATTGGCGCAAGTCACGCCTTATCCATGGAATCCTATCAGGGTAAACCTTATCCGCTTCCCGAAAAACACCTCAAGGCTAACCTGGGTATAGGTTTTGCCGGTCTAATTAGTGGCTGGATTGGCCGCTTAAAAACGGTTAAAATTGGGTCTAAAACGTTCCATGATGTGCTAACTTCCTTTCCGGAGTTTAGTCAGGCAGGTGCTAAAACTGGTGTACCCGTGCGCAACGGAAACCTGGGCAGCAACCTGCTCAAACATTTCGACCTCACCATCGATTATGCCGACAATGCCTTATACCTACAACCCAATAGTTTTATGAAAACGGCTTTCGAGCACGACATGTCGGGTATGGAGGTATACGTGAAACAGGGTAACCCCGACCTCTTTTTTATTGGCCGCATTGAACCCGGATCACCGGCAGAAACTGCGGGCATTTTAACTGATGACCAGCTGTTGTCGCTCAACTTTAAGTCTGTAGACGATTATAACCTCGATGATATCGACCAGATGCTGAAATCAGGTGATGGCAAAAGGCTGATCCTTCAACTGGCGCGGGAGAATAAGTTGATTTTCAAAATTCTGGTTTTAAAAAGACGGATTTAGTACTTTATATTTGTGGCAAAGCCCAATACATGCCAAGATCCATTTATCTATATAGCCTCCTCAGTGTTATTACCTTAATTTATAGCTGCCGGGAAAAAGAAACATCGGTTAAAAAGGCCAAACCAGTTCCTACTGAACGCATGGACTTTAGTACCATTAAAGGCATTACTTACCATGAAGTAAAACGGCGATTCTCTAACGGCCTGTCTTTTGATTCCATGGGTTTCCAGCAGGAACCAAGCTGGATCATCCAATTCAAATCGAATGATACCATTGCTGCTTATAGTCCGCAGAGAAACAGAATGCAGCATTTTTACCTGCATTACGACCATGGTGATGTCTACAATTTTGCCAAGGAATGGTTCCGTATTAAAAACTTTAATAAAGACAGCATCAGCATGCAACGCTTATACGTAAGCAATAAAGAGATTGCCAAAGATGTGCGCTCTGACGTGAACCTGACCTTTTATGCCGAAGATTACATCAAGAACACCTTAAAAACAACGGCTGCAGAATTACAAAAGCCCAGCGCCAGAGATACGGCCTTTATTAAAAGTCTTTCGGAAACCGCAAACCGCTTCCCTACAGATGAGAATAAGGTATTTGCAGGGCGACAACCGGCACAGCTCATTCCAAATAGCAAGCTCATTAAGGTAGAAAAAATAAGTTCTGTTGATGTGCTAAACGGTAAAACCGAAGCTTACGACTACCTCTACCCTAGCTATCGGGTGGTGATCAAGAAAGCTTATAAGGATTTCGGCTATTCGTTTACGGTATTTGTGAACGAAAAAGGAAAGCTTAGCCTGGGTACTTTTTCCGGGGCGATACCTGAATATCGGGAGGTGCGTAAAAAGGTGCTGGAGGGAATTATTGACGTGTACTTACAAAATTTATTAATTATTAAGCCGGGTACTACCCTGGGTATACCCCATGCAAGCCTGATTACGGTTAGCGTAAAGGGAATTAAGGCTGCAGAATAAAGGGCTGAACATCACCATATTATCAAAAAAAATGGCAGTTGTAGTAATTCTCGAAATAATTACTATCTTGCACACTTAATTATTAATACATATTACAATGCAAGAAGGAACAGTAAAATTTTTTAATGTAACAAAAGGTTTCGGATTCATTATCCCTGCAAACGGCGATAGCGAAATTTTTGTACATTCAACAGGCCTTATCGACGAAATTCGTGAAAACGATAAAGTTGAGTATGACGTAGAAAGCGGCAAAAAAGGGTTGAATGCGATTAATGTGAAAGTAATCTAGATTATTATTACCATAAGTCGAAAAAGCTTCCTGATACAAATCAGGAAGCTTTTTTTATGCCTTTATAGTTAATTATTTCTGCTTCTTCAATACCTCAAAAAGCAGCTCTGGTTCATTCGTGGTAATATATTCAGCCTTTTGATCAATCAGCCACTGCATTTCTACCGGATCATTAACCGTCCAAGCATTAAGCGTTAAGCCTAATTTTTTAGTCTCGTTAAACCAATCTCCATTTTTGTAAACCTTATAATGGTAGTCGACACCTGCAAAACCATCCTGTTTCACTTTTTCTGCCGAAGCATCACCATTCAGGTAAGCCACAATAGCTTTTGGATCTAACTCCAATATACGTTGCAGACAAGCATAACTAAAACTGATGTACTCTACCCAGGCCTGGGCTTTTAACCGCTGTACCATGGCTACGGACGCATCAGTTACTTCTTTCATTTTCTGCGGATCTTTTACTGGTTTAATTTCCAGGATCAATTTGGTGTTCCGCTGTTTCATACCTACTTTCAGGTAGTTTTCCAGCGTTGGAATTTCCTCTCCATTAGGCAAAGGATGTTTTTTTAATTCCGCATAAGTGGTATTGGCAATCACCATCCCCTGATAATCATGATCATGGTTAACCACAAGCACGCCATCAGCGCTTTGGTGAACATCGAATTCTGATCCATAACATTTAAGTCGTACCGCTTCTTTCAATGCTGCAATAGAGTTTTCAGGAAGTTTTTGTGTTTTCCAGGCGCCACGATGCGCGATGACTGGATTTTTGTTAATTTTTAGCTGTTGTGCTTCCACATTTAAGGTAAGCAACAGCACAGAACAACACAGGAGCAGGGTAGATTTCATTTGTATAGTTTTAAGCCGTTAAATTACTGCTTTTAATTTAATTACTAAATTTGCGGCTTCAAATACACCCCCATGAGCAAAATTGCTATACAATTTTTTACGGAAGACCTGGTTTATACCTTAAAACATAAAACTAAAATCAGAACCTGGTTACTGCAAACTATGACTGCGGAAGGGTATGAACTGGAAGAATTAAACTTCATTTTATGCTCAGATGAGTACCTGCTGGGCATTAACCAGCAATACCTGAAACATGATACCTATACCGATGTGATCACCTTCGACAATTCGGAAGAAGATAAAACCATTGTAGGAGATATTTTCATCAGCCTGGAACGTATCCAGGAAAATGCGAAGAATTTTAAAAGCACCACTTATGATGAATTGTGCCGCGTAATGGTGCATGGAACCCTGCACCTGCTGGGTTATAAAGATAAATCTAAAGCCGAAAAGGCGCTGATGACACAGAAAGAAGACGATTACCTTTCTCGTCGATAACTGCAAACATCGTGGATTCTAATACAGGCTGCCAGCGATGGCGGCCTCTTATGGGTGTTATGTCGCCGTTAAAAGGGGGTTAGCAGGGCTGTAGCCGTTAAAAGGCCCTTGAAAGGCCCTTCTAACCCCCTTCTAAAGCCCTTCTAACTACGAATTGCTGTTCAGTTCTATTCATTAAATTATTGGCCCCTGGAATCGTTTCGGCACTATTCCCAAATGACCTATACATTCAAAATTCTAATTCCTGTATATGGTTTACATCAGTTGTTTTTATTCCTAACATACGGTTACATTAAAGACCTTACCCGTTGGTCGATTCAAAACACCATTTGGTCGTGTGGTCCCCTGCCCTTGTCTAATACTGCCTTTTCTTTTGAAACGTAATGGCCCAATTGGCGTCTTAAAAACAAAGATGTAAGAAAGAAAACATCCCCATTATAACTCAAGAAAATAGGAATCATGAAAACCACGATTAAAATATCATCGCTGCCGGCATTGATACCCCTGTTAAAGACGACCAAGCCGTGCTTGAATTTATAGAATTTGCCATCAACCGTAAATAACCGTAGTTTTAGTTTAATTGAAGGAAGAGGCGGCTTAGGCCGTCTTTTTTTTGCCCCAAACTTCCATTTTGCAACATGTTTTCGTAATTATTTGCGATATGCTGGTAAACAGTCTTTATTGCGCTGCACCGGCATCGGGATACAAAAAAATTATTGCTTACTTTTGTAATAATTTCTTAACTGACAAACCGTTAAAAGTATAATTTGAGCACACTAATTGCAGCTGAAGGCCTGGGTCATGCCTATCATGATGAATGGCTATTTAAAAACCTAACCCTGGGTATCCAAACCGGACAACGCGTGGCGCTTGTTGGTATAAATGGAGCCGGGAAGAGCACCTTATTGAAACTTCTTGCCGAAAGGTTTAATCCCCTTGAAGGTAAAATTGTAAAAAATAAATCGGTAAAGATTGGCTTCCTTGATCAGGAACCAAGTTTCCCTGATGGTTATAGCATCAGTGATTTTATTTTCTCTTTAGAGAATAAACAACAACAACTGATCAAGGAATATGAAGAACTGATTGAAGATCCAAACCCGGATGAGAATACATTAAACCGTTTATATGAAGAGTTAAGCGAGCATAATGCCTGGGAATATGAGCATGAAATCAAGACGATTTTAAGTCGCATGGGCATTAATCACCTGCAGCAAAAAATCGATACTTTATCGGGTGGACAGAAAAAACGTTTGGCTTTGGCTAAACTGTTAATCGAAGATCCGGAGATTTATGTGCTGGATGAGCCGACCAATCACCTGGATATTGATACAATTGAATGGCTGGAAAAATTACTGACTTCAGGAAACAAGACCATTCTTTTGGTTACACACGACAGGTACTTTTTAGATAATGTGTGTAATACGATTGTGGAATTAGACCGCGGTAAGATTTATAACTACAGCGGAAACTATGCGTTTTTTCTGGAGAAAAAATCAGAACGTGAAGCTTCAGATGATGCGACTTTCCAGAAAAACAAGAACCTTTTAAAGAAGGAACTGGAGTGGATGCGCAGAATGCCGCAGGCCCGTGGAACTAAATCGCAGAGTAGAATTACCGCTTACTACGATTTAGATGAAAAAACCAAACAAAGAACTGATAACCAGACGGTTACTTTAAAAATGAAGATGGCCCGCCAGGGAAATAAAATTTTAGAGTTGGACCATATTGGTCAAAGTTTTGGAGATAAAAAAATCATCAATGATTTCAGTTACACTTTTAAACGTGGCGACCGTATTGGTTTAGCGGGTAAAAATGGTACCGGTAAATCTACTTTCCTAAACCTGGTTACGGGTATTCTTCAGCCAGAAAAAGGTATGGTGAGTACAGGCGATACCACCGTTTATGGTTATTACAAACAAGGTGGTTTAGCGTTCAACGGAAAAGAACGGGTGATCGATATTGTAAAATCGGATGCAGAATACATTAAGATGGCCGATGGTTCTACGATATCTGCTTCGCAATTGCTAACTCTATTTTTATTCCCACCTAAGAAACAACATGGGATGGTAGAGAAGTTAAGTGGTGGAGAAAAGAAACGTTTACACCTGATGAAAGTGTTAATGATGAACCCAAATTTCCTTATCCTGGATGAGCCGACCAACGATTTAGATATTGATACCTTAAATGTATTGGAGGAGTTTTTAGAGAACTTCCCAGGTGTATTGATGTTGGTTTCTCACGATAGGTATTTGCTGGATAAGATGAGTGAGCAATTGTTTATTATGGAAGGCGACGGTATCGTAAACATTTATAACGGTAACTATTCTGAATACCGTTTAAGTTTAGAAGCGGAAAAAGATAAAGGATCCAAACCAGTTAAAACAACAGAAGCTGTTAAATCTGCTGATGCTCCTGCTGCGACTAAAAAATTAACTTACAAAGAGCAAAAGGAACTGGATGATGCAGAAGTTCGCATCGGTGAACTAGAGACCTTGGTGGTTACACTTACCTCTTCCCTATTGGCCATTGATAGCAATGATTATAAAAAGATGCAGGACGTAAATCAGGAGATCGAAAAACACCAGTCGGAATTGGACCGTGTAACGGAAAGATGGCTGGAACTTTCAGAGAAAACAAACTAGTTTTATACAGACTTCATATGAGCCCATATAGGCTTACATCAGGTGGACACAAGTCCGCTGAAGATTAAAAAAAGAAAACGTTCCACGTGAAACCTTAGTTGCCCTGAGCACTAAACTACAAACAAGGTTTCACGTGGAACATTAAAAATAAATACCATGTTTAAAGAATATGATGTCATTGTTGTTGGTGCTGGACATGCAGGTTGTGAAGCTGCAGCTGCGGCAGCTAACCTAGGGTCCAGCGTACTTCTGGTCACAATGAACATGGAGACTATTGCACAAATGAGTTGCAACCCTGCCATGGGTGGTGTAGCAAAAGGACAAATTGTAAGAGAGATTGACGCCATGGGTGGATACTCTGGAATCATTGCTGATAAGACGACCTTACAATTCAGAATGCTAAACCTATCTAAAGGTCCGGCGATGTGGAGCCCCCGTGCACAGAACGACCGCAAAAGATTTGCGGAAGAATGGCGATTGGCTTTAGAGCGCACGCCTAATGTTGATTTCTGGCAAGAGATGGTGAGCAGCTTATTGATTAACAACAATACCGTGGTAGGTGTAAAAACTTCATTGGGTATTGAGATTAAAGGAAAATCGGTGGTACTCACCAATGGAACTTTCTTAAATGGATTAATCCATATTGGAGAAAAGAAATTTGGTGGTGGCCGTACAGGAGAAAAAGCGGCAACAGGTTTAACCGAGCAATTGACAGCACTTGGATTTGAAGCTGGCCGAATGAAGACGGGTACCCCACCCCGCGTGGATGGTCGTTCTTTAAATTACAGCCTGATGGAAGAACAATGGGGTGATGAAAATCCCGGACGTTTTTCTTACACGGATGTAGCACGCCCTACAGAACAACGCTGCTGCTGGATTACCTATACCAATAGTAACGTACACGAAACTTTAAAAGAAGGTTTCGAAAAATCGCCAATGTTTACCGGCAGGATTAAAGGTTTAGGTCCGCGTTACTGCCCATCGATTGAAGATAAGATTAACCGATTTGCAGAAAGAGAAAGACACCAGATTTTTGTAGAGCCGGAAGGCATGCACACCTGCGAAATCTATGTGAATGGATTCTCTACTTCCCTTCCTGAGGATGTACAATATAAAGCATTGATCCAGATTCCAGGTTTTGAAAATGCCAAGATGTTTCGCCCAGGTTATGCCATTGAATATGATTATTTCCCACCTACGCAATTAACATTAACCTTAGAGACGAAAAAAATACAGAATTTGTTTTTTGCCGGACAAATTAATGGAACTACCGGTTATGAAGAAGCTGCAAGTCAGGGTTTTATTGCTGGAATTAATGCCCATCAGAAGGTTTATGACAAACATGAGCTTATTATGAAGCGTTCAGAGTCTTATATTGGTGTATTAATAGATGACCTGGTGACAAAAGGAACGGAAGAACCGTACCGCATGTTTACCTCGAGAGCTGAACACAGGTTGTTGTTGCGTCAGGATAATGCCGACATCCGCCTCTCCCCTATTGGGCATGAGCTGGGACTGATTAGTGAGGAGCGTATGGAAGTGGTGAAGCAGAAAGTAGCGAACTCCGATGCAATTGTTGCTTTCACCAAAAAAGAAGGAATTGATAGTGCAGCGGCAAATGACCTGCTGGATACTTTAGGCACCAGCGCGCTTACTCAAAATGTAAAATTGTTTAGTGTATTGAGTCGCCCACAGGTGGGTATACAAGACTTAAGAAAAGTGAGTCCTAAATTAGATGCGTTGTTAAATCAGTTTGATCAAAATACCGTAGAGCAAGCAGAGATTAAAATTAAGTACGAAAGCTATTTCCAGAAAGAACAAGAGATCGTGAACAAAATGCAGAAGATGGAAGACAAAGACATTAACCCTGACTTTGATTATTCGACCTTAATTTCACTTTCTAAGGAAGCGCGGGAAAAACTTTTGAAGATAAAACCAAGAACCTTAGGCCAGGCATCTCGAATTTCGGGTGTATCGCCATCAGATATCTCGGTTTTAATGGTGCATATCAGTAAATAAATACTATATCATTGATAATCAATGGCATAGCTTATTTTTATACACATTTATATTTGACTTGTTTTAAAGCGTTTTAAGCGACTTTTAGAATTTGGCAAACATAACTTACATTAAGAAGGAAAAATCAATTATAAAGCATTAAAATGGCTAACCAAGGCAAAGCGCAGATCATCCCCATTTTTTTATCGGTAATATTAGGAATTTCTTCCTTTATAGGCTGTGGTACTCCCGGACAACTGGTTGGCGGACCAAGGGATAGCATTGCACCTAAGGTTTTAAAAATGAGACCGGAGAATTTTAAGACGAACTTTAAAGCCGAGAAAATAGAGATTGAGTTTGACGAATATTTTAAAATTGAAAATGAAGCTAAAGAATTTTCGGTATCACCGGAGTTTGAAAGGCAACCTACGTTAAAGGTAAAAAAGAAAGTGCTGGAAGTTTCCTTTCAAGACACGCTGGAAAAAAATACCACCTATACCCTCAACTTTGGCAAGTCGATCGCCGACATCAATGAAGGTAACTACATTAAAAATTTCACCTATGTTTTTGCAACAGGACCACAACTAGATTCTTTAAGTTTAAGTGGACAGGTGACTAACGCCATGACTGGGGCACCAGAGATTGAAGCCGTGGTGATGATTTTTCCTATAGCGCGGGATACAGTATGGGGAAAAAAGAAAGCATCTATTTATACGACTACCGACAGCAGCGGAAATTACCAGCTTAAAAATTTAAGGGCGGATACTTATAATGTGTATGCGCTGAAAGAAACAAGCAGTGATAAAATCTACCAGCAAGCTACGGATGAGGTTGGCTTTTTAAGAGATTCGGTGGTGCTGGATGGAGACAAAAAAGACGTGAATCTGAAAGTGTTTAAAGAAGATGCGACGATTTTCAGGGTTACCGAGCGTAAATTAAATTCCGATGGAAGCATTTCTGTTGCCGTAAACCAGCAACTTAAAAAACCTTCCATTAGGATAATTGAACCCGCTGGACTAGACGAAAACAAGTTGGTTAAATTTAATTCCAGGAACGACAGTTTACGGTTATGGTTAAAAGACCTAAGTTTTGACTCGACTAAAGTGGCTATATATGATGAACAAAAGGCTTTAGATACCATAAAATTTTCACGTGGTAAAAAGGAAACTTATACCAGAAATATCAATCTAACCGATAACCTGGAAGGTAACCTGCTTAACCCTAATAAGCCGCTTAAGCTGACCTTTAATTTCCCAATAGAAAAAATGGATGCGAGCAAAATTGTGTTAACGGAAGATTCGGTGGTGAGGACTGGCCTGATCATAGAGAAGGATACCAGCGATTTTCTTTCTTACCAGATTCGTTACCCATGGATTGCGAAAAGAAGCTATGAAATCAAATTTGCGCCAGGTGCTTTTACGGCTATTTTTAATACCCCGAATAAGGAATTTGTACGCTCGTTTGAGCTGTCGAGCAAGGATAATTATGGTACTTTACAACTTAAAGTAGCCATTACGGAACCTAAAAACCAATACATTTTACAGGTAATAGATGAGAATGACGGGCTGATTAGCAGCAGTACCTTTCAAAAAGACACTACGGTTCGTTTCACAAATTACCGTGCAGGAAAGTATTTTGTAAGAATTGTTTACGATACCAATAAGAATGGCAAATGGGATACTGGAAGTGTAGCTGAAGGACGACAACCGGAAAAAGTGTATAATGAACCCAAAGAACTAAGCATAAAAGCAAATTGGGATAGAAATGAAACCATTACTATCCCTAAAGAACCCTCTACCTAAACCAATCGGAATACATAATATAATTATCCGGAAGTTTATTTAATAAAGCCCGTTGCTGTTCAGTAATGGGCTTTAGTTTTTTAGCGGGTGTACCCCCATAAATATAGCCACTTTCGCAGATGGTATTTTCTAAAACCACGGCACCTGCAGCAATAATGCAGTACTCTTCAACCACCGCATGATCCATTACAATGGCACCCATACCAATTAAAACGTGGTCTTTAACTATACAACCATGCACAATGGCATTATGCCCTACAGAGACACGATTACCAATGGTAGTCGACGCTTTAAGGTAGGTAGCATGAATCACTGCACCGTCCTGGATATTGGTGTCGTTTCCAATCGTAATGGCATTTACATCGCCTCTAATGACCGCATTAAACCATACAGAACAATTGTTCCCCATGGTTACCTCCCCTACTATCGTTGCGTTCGGAGCAATAAAACAATTTCCTCCCCAATCTGGAGTTTTACCTTTAACCGGTAAGATCACCGCCATAATATTCTGATTTTATATATTTATACTATTGTATCTACTAAAGTATCCGCGTGTTTGGGATAATCTGTGGTAAAGTGTAAACCACGACTTTCTTTTCTGGCCATGGCCGACTTGATCACGATATAGGAAACCTGGATGACGTTGCGCAGTTCGCAAAGTTTTACCGATACCTTATTGGCTTTGTAAAACTCTTCTGTTTCTCCATATAATAAATAGAGCCTTCTCATAGCCCGGTCCAGGCGAAAATCTGAACGCACAATGCCTACATAATCGCTCATTAATTTTTGCATTTCCCGAAGGTTATGCGTCACTAAAATATCTTCATTGGTTTGGGTAACCCCTTGTGCATCCCATTCGGGAATGTGATCAGGAATCACCACATGTTTGAATTGTTCTATAGCATCAAGATAAATCCGATGCGCAAAAACCGGGGCTTCCAACAGCGAATTTGAGGCCAGTCGGTTGGCACCATGAAGGCCAGTTGCCGAGCATTCGCCAACGGCATACAAGTTGGCTATGGTCGATCTTCCGTACTCATCAACCAGGATTCCGCCACACATATAATGTGCTGCCGGTGTTACCGGAATAAAGTGTTTTGTCATGTCGATTCCGATGGATAAACACTTTGCGTAGATGTTTGGAAAGTGTGCCAATATGTCATCTTTTTCGCGATGCGTGATATCGAGGTAAACGAAATCTTCACCCGATTTTTTCATCTCCGCATCAATGGCGCGGGCTACAATATCACGTGGTGCAAGCGATCCGCGCGCATCATATTCATACATAAATTCATCTCCGTTTTTGCGACGGAGCACGCCACCAAAACCACGAACGGCTTCAGAAATCAGGAAGGCCGGGTACTCCCCGGGATGGTAAAGAGCAGTGGGATGGAACTGAATAAACTCCATATTCCTTAATTTCCCTTTCGCACGGTACACCATCGCCATACCATCGCCTGTGGCAATAACCGGATTTGTGGTGCTTGAATAGATGTGTCCAGCGCCTCCAGAAGCCATGATAGTCACACTAGCCAATATCTTTTCCACATCGTTAAGCTCTGTATTAAAGGCGTATACACCGAAACAGTTAATAACTTCTGTCCGTTTGTCAACAAACTCACCAAGGTGATGTTGGGTAATTAGCTCTAAGCAGAAGTAATGTGTTAATATCTCTATGTTAGGATTGGCATGAATCTGACGAAGTAAAACGCTCTCAATTTCGTATCCTGTGATGTCCTTATAGTGTAATACACGGTGTTCAGAATGGCCACCCTCTTTAGCTAAATCATATACCCCTTGTTTATCTTTATCGAACTGTATACCATAATCGATAATTTCTTGTATACGTTGAGGACCCTCAGTAACAACGATTTCCACTATTTTTGGATCGCAAAGGCCATCTCCGGCAATTAAAGTATCATCAATATGTTTCCCAAAAGAATCGCCTTCATTCACCACGACGGCTACGCCGCCCTGGGCATATTTGGTATTAGATTCGTCCTCGTTGGACTTGGTAATGATTAAAACTTTACCGTGCTGCGCAGCTTTCAATGCAAAGCTTAAACCTGCAATACCCGAGCCTATGACTAAAAAATCGACCTTTCTCATTAATTTATGCTAAATCTGGTACTTTGTTAACAAGTACTGTTTATATGTTAGTTTCTTGTCTAAATAAATAGAACAAATTTTTATGAATGTTTAAAGCTAAGGTAAAAAGGGATTTTGACACAATATTTTCAGTTATTTTTGAGCAACTTTGTAAGGGTTATTAACTTTTTACCACCATACAAAAAATACACATCTAAGTATGGATAACTATTTAGCAGGAACCAGATGTAATTGTTAATCAGCCAATTTTTAAAATAAAAAATCAATTTAATTGTTGATAACTATAGAAAAAGTCAATTCTTAGCATAAAAAAAATGTATTTATTAACATTACTAACACACTAATAAACAATAGAAACTCTACTTATATTAAATAATTATTAATTATTGAAGCGTTGAAAATGGATACCTTAGAGGAAATAAAAAGCAAAGGATTTGTAGAGGAACACATCGACCCGACTCTCGACCTTTTTGAGGAAATTGAAAAATTAAAAAAAGAGAAAAATGCGATCATTCTGGCTCATTACTACCAAGAGCCTGATATTCAGGATATAGCGGATTATATTGGCGATAGTTTAGGATTGTCGCAAGAAGCAGCAAAAACGGAAGCAAAAGTGATAGTCTTTGCTGGTGTGCACTTTATGGCCGAAACAGCGAAGATTTTGTCGCCGGAGAAAACGGTTTTACTGCCAGATTTGAAAGCAGGCTGCTCTTTGGCCGATAGTTGTCCGCCACATTTGTTCAAACAATTCAAAGCGAAATACCCAGACCACCTGGTGATCACTTACGTGAATTGCACAGCAGAATTAAAGGCGATGAGTGACATTGTGTGCACCTCAACCAATGCGGTTCAGATTGTAGAAAGTCTGCCAAAAGAGCAGAAAATTATATTTGGTCCGGATAAGAATTTAGGGGCCTGGGTAGCTAAAAAAACAGGCCGGGATTTGGTGTTGTGGAATGGTGCCTGTATGGTGCATGAAATTTTTTCGAGGGAGAAAATTACCCGTTTGAAAGAGCGTCACCCCCAGGCGAAATTCATTGCCCACCCAGAGTGTGAGGAGGCAGTTTTGCAGATGGCAGATTACATAGGATCGACCACTGGATTATTAAAATATACGTCGAACAATGAGGCGCAGGAATTTATTGTGGCTACGGAAAGCGGTATCATCCACCAGATGGAAAAAGCGAATCCCGGCAAGACGTTTATACCTGCACCACCGAACAATAATTGTGCTTGTAATGACTGTCCGTACATGAAAAGAAACACGCTGGAAAAACTATACCTGTGTTTAAAAAATGGCTTACCAGAAGTAACTGTTCCGCAACATATCATCGCTGAAGCACGTAAACCAATTGAACGCATGCTGGAGATTTCTGCACGCCTGGGTTTGTAAGGTCAGGTGATAAAAAAATTATATTGAATTTAAAAAACGATCATGTTTGAAAATAAAGAGCGTACAGATTTAGCGCTGCTTGGCGAGTTTGGCCTGATAAAACACCTGACTTCCAATTTTAAAATTAACCACGAGAGTAGTGTGAAGGGAATTGGGGATGATGCTGCAGTGCTTAATTTTGAGCAAAAGCAGGTATTGGTTTCTACCGATTTGCTATTGGAAGGTATACATTTTGATCTGGCTTATATGCCATTGATGCACTTGGGATATAAAGCCGTGCAGGTAAACCTGAGTGACATTTATGCGATGAACGGCATGGCGACGCAAATTACGGTGTCGATCGGTTTGTCGAGTAAATTTCCATTGGAGGCCGTGGAGGAATTGTATAAAGGCATTGAACTTGCCTGTAACAAATTTAACATTGATTTAATTGGTGGCGACACCTCTTCGAGTAAACAAGGTCTGGTGATCAGCATCACCAGCATTGGTTATGCAGAGAAAAACGAAGTAGTATACCGCAGCGGTGCACAGGAAGGTGATTTATTATGTGTTTCCGGTGATTTAGGGGGTGCTTATGTAGGCTTACAAATTTTAGAAAGAGAAAAATTAATATTCCTGGAAAACCCTAATATACAGCCAGATCTGGAAGGAAAGGACTATATTATTGAAAGACAGCTTAAACCTGAAGGCCGTAAAGACATCGTGAGTTTGTTGAGTCAGTTGGAAATTATTCCGACATCGATGATTGATGTTTCAGATGGATTGGCCTCAGAAATTATCCATATCTGCACCCAAAGTGAAGTGGGTTGCACTATTTATGAAGACAAATTGCCAATTGACCCGATGACCTATGAAACGGCCAGAGAATTAGGTCTGGATCCAACGGTTTGTGCGTTAAATGGTGGTGAAGATTATGAATTACTTTTCACGATCAAACAAGCCGATTACGAAAAACTGAAACATGATGTTGACGTCACAGTGATTGGTCACATGACGGATAAAGCTTCTGGTGCTAAAATGATTTCCAAATCAAATGTGGTTCATGAATTGAAAGCACAGGGATGGAATGCTTTTAAATTATAATTAATCTTCTTCAAATAAAGCTGGGTCTAAAAACTTGCGGTCAATCTTCTTATTGGTTTTTGCACCCAGCTTTTTTATTTTCTCAGAAGTGTTGGACAGATTTCCAGCTCCTGTAGCGAGTTTATTCATGGCTTTATCGTAAGCATCCTGGCTCTGCCTGATGTTGCGTCCTATGCTCTCCATATCGCTTAGAAAGCCTACAAACTTATCGTACATACTTCCGCTGAGACGGGCAATTTCTAAAACGTTGCGGTTCTGGCGTTCCTGTTTCCATAAACTGGCAATGGTGCGTAAGGTAGCCAGCAATGTAGAGGGGCTGACGATGACGACTTTACGGTCCCAGGCATAATTAAACAAATCTGCATCATGCTGCACTGCCAGGGCAAAGGAAGACTCGATTGGAATGAAAAGCAAGACGAAATCTGGCGAGTTAATCTGGTAAAGGTCATGGTAATTTTTACCAGAAAGGCCTTGTATGTGTGCTTTGATACTTAAAATATGCTGTTTAATGCAAACCTCGCGTTCTTCATCGGTTTCCGCACAAACCAGGCGTTCATAAGCCACCAGGGAAACCTTGGCATCGATCACTAGGTGTTTATCATCAGGCAGGTCGATAATTACATCGGGTTGTAAACGAAGACCATCAGCAGCGGTAAAAGAAGCCTGCGTACGGTACTCCTGGTCTTTAACGAGTCCTGATCTTTCCAGCACCCGCTCCAGGATTACCTCACCCCAGTTACCCTGCTTTTTACTGTCGCCTTTCAGCGCTCTGGTCAGGTTACCGGCTTCCTCTTGAATTTGTTTACTTTGCAACATGAGCTGAGATATTACACCCTGTAAAGTATGTCGGTCGTCTGATTCTGCTTTGTACACTTTATCGACCTTTTCTTCAAAAGCTTTGATATTTTCCTTCAGCGGATGAAGGATATTATGGATATTAAGCTGGTTTTGAGCCGTGAATTTTATACTTTTTTCTTCGAGCAATTTATTGGCAATATGTTCGAATTCGAGCTTGGATTTTTGCTGCAGGGTATTGATAAAATGGGTTTGTTCGATTTGTTTATCTACCTGTGCACGCAGGTTTTCTTCAGCTTTGATCAATTTGCTTCTTTCATTCAGGAATTGTGCCCGGAGATCAATTAACTCATCCTCCAGCTTAGTCTTTTCTTCCCTTAACCAGTTTAAAGCTTTTTGATGCTCCTGTTCTTTCAGTTCCAGTAAATGGGCTGTGGGTGATGCAACTTGTTTTTTGATAAAGAAAACAAGCAATACAGCCACAATAATGAGCAGAAGTAAGATAACGATTAATTCCATTGCTAATATTTTTATCAAAAATGATGATTAATAAATTAAATAACAAATAATTTAGTAAAACAGTGTAGGTTATACCCTACTCAGCTTATGTTGTTTAAAAATTATGTTAGTCGTTATTAAATAACATTGTTCTAACGAGGTAATTCTATGTAAAATTTTGTTAGATAATTAATTAAGGAACACTTTTTGTTTATCCGTCCATGAAAAACATACCTTTTAAACGATGGAAACGTACTTGATAGCGATGATTATCATGTTAGTGATTAGCATGGTGGTGCAGTGGAGTTTTAGGAACAAGTTTTCGAAGTATGCCGAAACACAGTTAAGTTCCGGATTATCTGGAAAAGAAGTAGCAGAAAAGATGCTTGCTGATTATGGTATTTACGATGTAGAGATTATGAGTTCAGAAGGGCAACTGTCTGACCATTATAATCCAGCCAACAAAACAGTTAATTTAAGTACCGACGTATACCATGGCCGAAGTGTAGCTGCGGCTGCTGTAGCTGCTCATGAATGCGGTCATGCGGTACAACATTCCAGATCATATCATTGGTTGCAGCTCAGGTCTAATATGGTGCCTGTAGTAAGCATTTCTTCTAACCTATTACAATGGGTATTGATCTTCGGACTGTTATTGAGTTTTACCGGAAATCCTTTTATTTTAAGCTTGGGTGTTATAGGATTACTACTGGTTACGATATTTAGCCTGGTTACACTTCCGGTGGAATTTGATGCTAGTAAAAGAGCACTGTTGTGGTTAAGAACCAATAGTGAGGTGAT
This sequence comes from Pedobacter sp. CAN_A7, assembly GCF_015752175.1. Classification (NCBI taxonomy): domain Bacteria; kingdom Pseudomonadati; phylum Bacteroidota; class Sphingobacteriia; order Sphingobacteriales; family Sphingobacteriaceae; genus Pedobacter; species Pedobacter sp. CAN_A7. The sequence continues at coordinate 207,876 of NZ_JADOUW010000002.1, forward strand.
GTATACCAAAGAAGAAAACAGGCAGGCACAAGACGCCCTATGGTGGGCTGCTATGACTTATGTAATTGCTGCAATAGGTGCTTTAGCTAACCTGATCTACTATACGTCGATGTTATTTGGCAGAGGAAGGTAATCTAATTTAATTTGTAGGGAACGATTAACTGAAATTCTGGGATATCTACAGTAAATTCAGCATCAACTAATACTCTTGACATGTAGTAATGACCTTTCATACTGCCAATTTCAGATCCCAACTGGCAACCGGATACATAAGCATGGCTGTTACCGGGCTCAATGATGGGTTGCAAACCGATTACACCTTCGCCCTCTACAACCCTGTTGTGTCCATTGGCATCAAAAATAAACCATTTACGTCGTTTCAACTGTATGGTATAATCAGAAAGGTTCTCTATTTCAATGCGATAAGCAAACATAAATTGATCGTTTGCAGGATTTGAATAATCATCCTGATAGATGGTTTCTACGGAAATTTTTACGTCCTGGGAAGTTGCGGTGACCATATTTGATAATTTAGCTGGAAGATTTCAAAAATCAAGCCATTTCAGATTGTATTTCGATATGCTGGTATTTGTCTGACACTTCGTCAAGTATTTCGTGAATCAACTGTATATTTTCTTCTTTTACGAGCTGCATTCTGTAACCTTTAAAGTCAGGTAAACCCTTAAAATAATTAGCATAATGGCGTCTCATTTCAAAAATACCTACCCTAGGGCCTTTCCAGGCTAAGGATTTTTCAAAATGTGTCCTACAAACATTCACACGTTCTTCTACAGTCGGACCTGCAAGAATTTTTCCGGTTTCAAAGAAATATTTTATTTCCCTGAATATCCATGGGTAACCAATGGCTGCTCTGCCAATCATAATTCCGTCTACTTCGTACTCTAATCGCCAATCCGCAGCTTTTTGTGGACTATCAATGTCGCCATTACCGAAAATAGGGATCTTGATTCTGGGGTTTCTTTTGATGTCGCGGATCATGCTCCAGTCGGCCTGTCCTTTATACATCTGTGCACGTGTACGGCCATGGATGGTTAAGGCTTGAATACCGATGTCCTGCAGTCGTTCTGCCACTTCATCAACGTTTTTAGTATGGTCATCCCAACCTAAACGTGTCTTAACAGTTACCGGTAAGTGAGTAGCGCGAACAACCGCCTCTGTCATTTTTACCATTTTATCAATGTCCTGTAACAGACTGGCACCTGCACCCCTGCAAGCTACGTTTTTTACTGGGCAACCATAATTAATATCGATGAGATCTGGGTTAGCCAGGGAAGCTATTTCGGTGGCTTCGCGCATATGCGGAATTTCGCTCCCGAAAATCTGTATACCAATGGGTCTTTCATACTCAAAAATATCAAGTTTCTGACGACTTTTTGCGGCATCCCGAATCAACCCTTCAGAGGATATAAATTCAGTATACATCATGTCAACCCCGCTTTGTTTACATACAAAACGAAACGGCGGATCGCTTACATCTTCCATGGGTGCAAGCAATAATGGGAAGTCTCCCAAATCTATATTTCCTATCTTTACAGACATTTTTCTATCTTCAAACCAAAATTTAAAGTACAAAGGTACAAATAATACGAATAATGAATTTCCCATACCAAGAAAAGCATGAAAATAGTGCTTATTTACAATTACTTATGCTTTGCGGATATGCCTTGGCTGGAATATTAATCTGTTCCATCATTGGGTTTATCGTCCTTTATTTCCTGTATGGGGAGGGTGTGTTAATGGATATGAGTGCATTGACAGCGGGCGACGGAAAATACCTAAATGGCTTAAAAGTATTCCAGATTCTTTCTTCTATAGGCTTATTTTTAGCACCACCATTATTTTTAGCGTTAACGGAAAGAAAGAAAATATCTGAATTTTATGAATTTAACAGGCCTACCCTACCCCTGTTAGGACTTGTATTTTTAATTATGGTGGTTACCATGCCTTTTACGGAATGGACAGCCATATGGAACCAGCAAATGCATTTTCCGGAGTTTTTAAAGCCTGTAGAGCTTTGGATGAAGGCAAAAGAAGCGGAAGCTATGCGTATGACTTATATATTTCTAAAAATTAATGGCATAGGCGATTTCTTTTTTAATTTATTAACCATTGCCCTGGTTCCTGCTTTCGCAGAAGAATTAATGTTCAGGGGAGGTGTTCAACGTGCTTTTAAGCGGATGTTTGATAATCCTCATGTCGCCATCTGGCTGGCGGCATTTATATTTAGTGCCATACACCTGCAGTTCTACGGGTTTTTACCCCGTTTATTATTAGGCGCCTTATTTGGTTATCTTTACCTGTGGACGGGAAGTTTGTGGTATGCGATTTTGGCTCATTTTATAAATAACGCCTATGCGGTGTGTATAGCCTGGTACCTGCAAGCCAATAACCTGCCTTTAAATCAAGCGGAGTCTACCTTAAATACCCCATGGTATGGCTATGTAATTAGTTTACTGGCGGGGGTTTATTTACTTATTTATTTTAAAAACAAAGCGAATTATGGAAAACAACTGGGTTAAGGTATACACCACAGAAAATGCAATTACAGCCGAAATTATTAAACAAGCCCTGGTAGAAAACGATGTCCCTGCAGTAGTACTTAACCAACAGGATTCTTCTTACCGCACATTTGGCGTGCTAACCGTACTGGTTAGACCAGATGATGAAGACAAGGCGACTGCGTTCATTAAGGAAAACGAATTATAATGAAGACAAGAGCCATTACCGCGTTCTTTTTTACCCTGGTTATGCTGGGATCTGTGTTTTTAGGGCCATATGCCTTTACTTTTTTCTATTTATTACTGAGTTTGCTGGCCCTTCGTGAATTTTATACCCTGGTGAATACCGCAGGAATAAAGGCACATGTGGGTATTGGGTTAGCCATTAGTGCAGCCGTGTTTTTAATAACGGCAAGCAGCTATTTCTGGAACCTGGACAGTCGGTATTTCGTGCTGCTGATTCCCCTGTTGTTTTGTGTGTTTTTAGTCACCCTTTACCAGCATCAGGAAAGTCCGTTTACCAGCATCGCCTATACTTTTGTGGGTTTAATTTACGTGACCCTCCCCTTTTGCTTTTTCTACGCTTTAGGGTTTGCCTTTTCAGACCAGGGATTTAATTTTCATTTACCCCTTTCTTTTTTATTGATGTTATGGGCAAGTGATACAGGTGCTTATCTGTTTGGAAGGAAACTAGGTAAAACCAAGTTGTTTGAAAGACATTCACCTAAAAAATCATGGGAAGGCTTTTTTGGTGGGGTATTTACCAGTGTACTGGTGGCTTATCTTATCTCTTTGTTGTTCACTGAACTCTCTGCCCCTGTTTTAATGGGTATGGCAGTATTAGTGGTATCTTTTGGTACCCTGGGTGATTTAGTGGAGTCTATGTTAAAACGTAGTTTAAATGTAAAAGACTCCGGAACTTTGTTACCTGGACACGGGGGGCTATTAGATCGTTTTGACGGACTTTTAATTGGTGCGCCGATTGTATTTGCCTATTTGTATTTATTATTGAAATAAGCGCTTATCTGGCGTTTCTAAGGGGTTTCAACAAGTATTCTAATCCGTTGAGTTTGATTTCGTATAAAGTACCTAGCAAATCGCCTAATTTCCCAGTTGGGAAGCCTTTGCTGTGGTACCAAACCAGGTAAGGTTCGGGCAGATCACAAAGGATCCAGCCCTTATGTTTTCCATATGGCATGCGCATACTGACCAGGTCTTGCAGAAGTTGTGGGTTCATTGTTGCTGTGATTAGTTTATTGTGCCACCATATTGAGCATTTCTACTGCTTCATCTACCGTATTTAAATTCTCGAAAGCAATTCTAAGTGAGTTTTTAACCTCCTTTAAATTGCATAGACGGGGATGCATCTGTGCAAAGTGCAATATTTTATTGAACATGATGGAATCAAAGAAAGCACTTTGTTTATCAGGGATAAAATAACCACGCACCACACCTTTTTTAAAGCTCAGTTTTTCAAATCCCAACCTCTTAGCCACCCACTGCAGGCGCAGCACGTTTAACATGGTTTTTACGGGTTTTGGTACTGGCCCAAAACGGTCTTTAAGGGATGCTTCAAAAGCTTTCAGTTGAGTTTCATTGTCAATTTTAGAAAGCTCTGTATACAGATTATACCTTTCAGTGATGTTGGTGACGTAATCATCAGGAATATATAATTCCAGGTCGGTATCTATCTGTGTGAAGGTGACAAATGGCCGTTGAGGTTCTTCTTTAAAGAGGTCTTTAAATTCATCTGCTTTCAACTCCTGTATGGCCTCATCCAGAATTTTATGGTACATGTCGAAGCCTATCTCTGCGATAAAGCCACTTTGCTCTGCGCCTAAGAGGTTCCCACTGCCCCGGATGTCTAAATCTCTCATGGCGATGTTAAAACCGCTCCCAAGGTCTGAAAACTCTTCAATGGCACTGAGGCGTTTACGGGCTTCGGAGGTTAAAGTTGATAATGGCGGACTTAACAAATAGCAAAAAGCCTTTTTATTGGATCGACCTACCCTGCCACGCATCTGGTGTAAATCGCTTAAACCAAACATGTGTGCATGGTTAATGATAATGGTATTGGCGTTCGGGATATCCAGTCCGGCCTCAATGATGGTCGTGGCAACCAATACATCTTTTTCTCCATTAATAAAATCAAGCATCACATCTTCAAGTGCATCGCCATCAAGTTGTCCGTGCGCAATACCAATACGGGCTTTAGGAACCAGGTTTTGGATCATGCCCCCCAGTTGTGGCAGGTCATTTACCCGGTTATGGATAAAAAACACTTGTCCGCCGCGGTCCAATTCAAACTGCACAGATTCCTGTATCAATTTATCATTGAAAACATGCAACTCCGTATTTACAGCCTGCCGGTTAGGTGGTGGTGTATTGATAATGCTGAGGTCCCTTGCGCCCATGAGCGAAAAATGCAGCGTACGCGGAATAGGCGTAGCGGTTAAGGTAAGCGTATCGACATTGACACGTAGAGCCTTTAATTTTTCTTTAGAGGATACGCCGAATTTCTGCTCTTCGTCTACGATCATGATGCCTAGATCCCTGAATTTTACATCTTTACTGAGTAAACGGTGAGTACCAATGATGATGTCAACCTTACCTTCTGCAAGTTTAGCCAGCGTTTCTTTTATCTGTTTATTCGTTTTAAAGCGGTTGATGTAGTCGACCGTAACGGGGAATTCTTTTAAACGCTGAGAAAAGGTTTTAAAATGTTGTGTAGCCAAAATGGTTGTTGGAACCAATACTGCGGCCTGTTTGCCATTGGCAACGGCTTTAAAAGCAGCACGGATAGCGATTTCTGTTTTACCAAAACCCACATCCCCACAAATAAGCCTGTCCATAGGATGCGGTGCTTCCATGTCCTTTTTGATGTCGTTTGTGGCTTTTTCCTGATCTGGGGTATCTTCATAAATAAAGGAAGCCTCGAGTTCAGTTTCCATATAACCGTCGGGCAGGAATGCTGTACCGACCTGGGATTTCCGTAGGGCATAGAGCCTGATCAGGTCCCGGGCAATGTCTTTAACTTTTTTTTTAGTTGTTTTTTTGAGCTTTTCCCAGGCTTCTGTACCCAGTTTATTCAATTTGGGCGCAGCAACGTCTTTACCGCTATATTTAGCAATACGATTGAGGGAATTGATGTTTACATATAGTAAATCGTTATCAGCATAGACCAGTCTAATCATTTCCTGGGTTTTTCCATTTACTTCCACCTTTTCTAGTCCGGCATACTTACCGATACCATGGTCAATATGGGTCACAAAATCGCCAGGTTTTAAATCACGGAGCTCTTTTAAAGTAATGGATTGGCTACGCTGGTAGCCTCTTTTAAGTTTATATTTATAAAAACGGTCAAAGATTTGGTGATCGGTATAAAAGGCCACATGTTGCTGCGGATCAACAAATCCTTCTCTTAAAGCGAGGTGTACCGGGGTAAACTTGGCTGATTTATCAATATCGTCCAGAATGGCATAGAGTCGTTCTGTTTGTTTGGAAGAGCCGCTAAAAATAAAGTTATGCAGGCCCTGCTTTTCATTCTCCTTGAGGTTGTGAATGAGTAGGTTAAAGTCTTTATTAAAAGAAGGCTGAGGTTTGGTTTCGAAAGCAAAGACCTCTTCTGTTTTGTAGAAAAACTGTTTACCAAATTCCACCAGGTAGAAATCATGTAGCGTATCGCCAAGCATCTTTTCATCTGTAAAGCCATATTTTGGATCTATCCAGTCCGGATTTTCCTGTTTTTCTTTTACAGGCAAGGCTTTCCAAAGCTCAACGGCCTTTTTAAAACCGCTTTTAACCACATCCAGCGTAAATTCGACGTCTTTAAACCAAAGCTGGGTATCTTTTTCTATGTAGTCCAGCAAGCTGATGTTATTTTCCGTCAGGTATTTGGATTGAACATTAGGGATGATCATCAGGCTTTTTACATCCTCCACTGATAGCTGGGATTCAATTTCGAACGTCCGGATACTTTCCACGATGTCGCCAAAAAACTCAATGCGGTAAGGCAGGTCATGTGAAAAAGAAAATATATCAACGATTCCACCGCGAATAGAAAACTGTCCGGGTTCATAAACGAAATCGGTACGTTCAAAATCATAATCGATCAGGAACTCATTGATAAATTCAATCCCTAATTTGGTGTTTACGCTAATTTCCAGGGTGTTTTTTTCCAGTACTGCACGGTCAATAACCTTTTCGGCAAGTGCCTCAGGATAAGTAACTACGATTTTTCCGAATTCAGCCTGGTGGTTGAGTTCATTGAGCACTTCTGCCCTGCCTAATACGTTAGCGGTATCAATTTGTGTAAAATCGAAGGCTTTACGAAAAGAGGATGGAAAGAGTAAAACTTCTTTCTCCAGGAGGTTTTCCAGGTCGGCGAGGAAATAGGCCGCTTCTTCCCTGTCGGGCAAAATGAAAAGCTGGGGTTTATGCAGTAAGAAATAACTGGCTGCAGCAACTGTAGCATCGGCAGAGCCCACTAAACCTTTTAGTTGAACTTTATTACCTTTGGGACCATTAAGGGCCTTGGCCAATGCGACAATGCGCTCATCTGTTTTATATCTGTTAATCAGGTCGCGGATGTTCACAACACAAATGTAAGATTTAAGAATTGCTATCCTGTAACAAAGGAAATAGAAATCAATCTAAAATTAAAACAAAGCATGAAGACGCGACTTAAAATACCTGTTGAACTGATCCTTTGGATCATTGCATTGGTATTATTAGCGGGCGCTTCACCAGCAGCGCAACATGGGATGGACCATTTTACTTTTTGCCCTCTGGCTAATATGGGTTTAAACTGGTGCCCGGGTTGTGGAATTGGGAGGTCTATTACGCATTTGTTTCATGGCGACCTGCAATCCAGCTGGAATCAGCATTGGTTTGGCCTACCAGCCGTGATCATTTTAAGTTATCGCATTGGAACACTGACAAAAAGGTTGTATAACAGCCGTAATAAATTAGAGAATAAGGAGGAGAGATATGTTTAATTCACCATTTATGATGCTGCCGGGTGTCACACCCGATGAATATTCGTATTTACAAGCAGCCACGACAGGATTTAGTGAAGCGCAGTTAAGGGGATTTTTAATGATTTACAGTAGTAAAAGAAGAAATCCTGATGATATGGTGCTGTATTGTATTCTTGGTTTTTTTGTGCCAGGTTTACCCAGGTTTTTGCTTAACCAGATTGGAATGGGTGTTCTTTATTTCTTTACTGCCGGTTTATGCTTTATTGGAACGATTATCGATTTAATCAATTATAAAAATTTGGCTTACGAATATAACCAACGCATGGTTTTTGAAAGTTTGCAGATGATTAAAATGGGAAATTTAATGTAGTTTTACCTAATGAAATTAGCTGTATTAACGAGGTTTCTGGAAAGTTATGCGCCACTAAATTACCAGGAGGATTATGATAATGCTGGATTAATTGTAGGTCAGGCCGAAATGGAAGTAACCGGCGTACTGGTTGCACTGGATTGTACCGAAGATATTGTAGACGAAGCCATCTTTTTGGGATACAATGTGATTGTTACCCACCACCCTATTGTATTTAAAGGAATTAAAAAACTAAACGGCAAAAACTACATTGAACGTGTGGTGATGAAAGCCATTAAGAATGACATTGCTTTATATGCCATTCACACTAATCTTGACCATGTACATAATGGGGTGAGTGGAGAAATTTGCAAACGCCTGGGTTTAAAGAACCCAAGGATTTTGCGGCCTAAAGCCAACCTGTTAAAAAAACTGGTTACTTTTTGCCCTAATGCACAGGCCATGCAGGTGAGGGCTGCCCTTTTTCATGCTGGTGCCGGTCAGATTTCAGATTATAGCGAATGTAGCTTCAATGCCGAAGGTTATGGAACTTTTAAGGGTAATGATCATACGAATGCATTTGTTGGTGAAAGAAATGTGCTTCACCAGGAGCCGGAAGTTAGGATGGAGACGATATTTCTTGCTCAGGATGAGCGGAAGATCATCGTCGCTTTATTAGAGAATCATCCCTATGAGGAGGTGGCCTACGATATCTATCCCTTAGACAATAAATTGCAGCAGGTAGGTGCAGGTATGGTAGGCTGGCTTGAACAAGGCATGGATGCCCCGGAGTTTTTAAGCTTTTTAAAGGATAAGATGAATGTACAGGTGATCAGGCATACCCAGGCCCTCCCCAAAAAAATCAGGCGTGTAGCTGTCTGTGGTGGATCTGGTAGTTTTTTACTGCCCGACGCGCTGGCGGCGAATGCAGATGTGTTTATTACTGGTGATTTTAAATACCACGAGTTTTTTGATGCCGACAAAAAATTGATGATTGCCGATATCGGACACTTTGAAAGTGAACAATTTACCTCAAATTTGTTGGTTGAAATTATTCAAGAAAAATTTCCTAACTTTGCAATCCGTTTAACGGAGCATAATACAAACCCCATAAATTATTTCATTTAATGGAACAAACTGTAGAGCAAAAGCTGAAAGCTTTATACGAATTACAAACCCTTCATACTAAAATTGATAAAATACGTCAGATCCGTGGTGAATTGCCAATGGAAGTTGCTGATTTAGAAGACGAAGTTGCTGGTTTAGAAACCCGCATTCAGAAACTAAAAAGCGAACTTGACGAGATTGAAGATGCGATTGTAACGCGTAAAAACATGATCAAAGAGTCTCAGAACCTGATCAAAAAGTATGAAACTCAGCTAAAGGATGTTAAAAATAATCGTGAATACGATGCTTTAACAAAAGAGGTTGAAATCCAGACATTGGAAATTCAGGTGTGTGAAAAGAAAATCCGTGAACATGGATTTGAAATCGCTCAAAAAACGGAGATCTATGAGAAAGCATTAGCTGATCAGGAATCCCGTAAAAAAGACCTGGATATTAAAAACGGGGAATTACAAACGATTACTGCTGAAACTGAAAAAGACGAGTTGACTTTAAGCAAAAAAGCTGATAAGTCTGAAGGTGCTATCGACGAGCGTTTATTAGTTGCTTACCACCGCTTGAGAAAGAATGCAAATAATGGCCTGGCCGTAGTTACGATTGATCGTGATTCTTGTTCAGGTTGTTTTAACCAGATTCCGCCTCAGCGTCAGTTAGATATTCGTCAACGCAAGAAAATCATTGTGTGTGAGCACTGTGGTAGAGTCTTAGTTGATGAAGCATTAACGTTGGAATTAGCAGAACAATTATAAGGGTTTAATAGCTATAAAAAAGGCGGCTGGTGATTTCACCAGCCGCCTTTTTTATAGCTATATTTTTATGTACTTCATTCAAGTCTTAAAAGCGGTACACAAAGGCATTAATGTGCATGCCAGCGCCTACGGAAGCAAATACAGCATATTGGCCTTCTTCAATTTTATAACCGTCTACAGCACCCTGGCGAACCAGATCCAATAAAGTAGGGATGGTAGCCACAGAGCTGTTTCCTAACCAGGATATGGTCATGGGAACCAGGTTCTCAGGAACCTTATCAAGGTTGTATAATTTAAACAGGCGTTTCATAATGGCATGATCCATTTTGCCGTTTGCCTGGTGTATAAATACTGTTTTAATGTCTTCTATGCTGATCCCAGCCTTGTCAATCGCTTTTTTAACGACTTGAGGGACATTAATCACCGCAAATTCATATAGCTTCCTGCCGTTCATTTTTAAGTAGGCATTCTCCTGGCAAGCCGCTGGGTTATTACTTTTCCCCATCACCAGCAGTGATCCATAATCAGCAGCAAAGGTTTGTGTTTTATGAGCAAGAATACCGATAGGTGTTTCTGATTGTTTTCCTTCGAAGATCACAGCGCCTGCACCATCTGAGAAAATCATGCTGTCGCGGTCATGTGGATCAATGATTCTACTTAACGTTTCAGAACCAATCACCAATACCAGCTTTGCATCACCACTCTTAATAAGGTAATCTGCCTGTATAACGCCTTGTAGCCAACCTGGACAACCAAAAATAACATCATAAGCCACACAGTCTGGATTTTGAATACCAAGGGTCTGTTTTACTTTTGCCGCGAGCGCAGGCAACATGTCCATGCGATTGGTGCCTTCTTTTACATCACCAAAATTATGGCAAAAGATAATATGGTCAAGCGTTTCTTTATCAATACCTGCATTCTCAATGGCACGTTGTGCAGCGATGGTGCCAATGGTACTGTTTACCTGTAAAGGGTCTACGTATCTTCTTTCGTTGATTTCAGTGATTTCGGCAAACTTCGTGATAATTTCAGCGATAGCCTTATCCAGAAGTAGTCCATTTTCATAAAAGGTAGCGTTTAAAAAAGCATCACCAGCTATTTTATTTTCAGGGATAAAACTCCCTGTGCCTGTAATTACTGAGTATATTGGGTTTTTATTGTCCATTTTGTACTACATACTATTTTGGTATACAGTATAAAATTACAGTTAATTAATTAAAGTTCAAAAATTAACTGAAATCGTCTACCAAAAATACGAACAATTCTTTAGGGCCATGGGCGCCTAATACCAAAGTCTTTTCAATATCGGCCGTACGACTGGGACCGGTAATGGTGGTAATCATGGAAGGTAATTGGGAGCCATATTTGCTTTTGATTAAGGCGAAAGCCTCTTTAAGATCGGGAACCAGCTGACCGGTTTTAGCAATAACAATATGGTGGTGGGGATAGATGCTTAGCCTGCGGCCAGCGCCTGTTTCATTAGAGACCATTACAGAGCCGTTGCGGGCAATTAGAGCCTCGCATAGCGTTATTCCAGCCTCGGCCATTTCAAAGTCCTTATCGGTCTTGTAAAAGGGAAATTCATATTGCTCTAGCAAACCTTGTAATTCAGGTTCCCAGCAGTAGATTTTTCTCCATTTAAACCGATCTGCAAGTTCAAGCATATTTTCGATGAAATCCATCCCGCTTTCACAAAAAATAAAATTGCCGGAAACAGCACTTAGTTGTTCGGCAAATTGTATTTCCAGAATCTCGTCCTCTTTTTTGTATAAGGGCGTTTCTTCTAAATTAGGATGAGGATGATCTCTTTTTTCGAGGAGGGCTTTCCTGATCTTCTTCAGCATCAGCTCTTTTGAAGATATGTTTTCTTGCATAGGAATAAGATATGCTGCCGCCATTTAGGCGGCAGCTTAGCCTCTATTTAATTATTTAATGTCTGGTGTAGAATTTACTGGTGCAGGATCTGCTGTTTCCTCTATGCCATCATGTAACAAACCTTCAGCAGCAGGTGCCTGATCGCCGGTACCATTTACAAACTCGTCATAAGTGGTGCGGTGTTCAAACGGGCGTTTTCCTAAAATCTCTTCAAGATCGGCCTGGAACAAAATCTCTTTCTCAATTAGCTTTTTAGCCAGTTTCTCTAAACCTTCACGGTTAACCGTTAACAGGTCTTTGGTCCTCTGGTAAGCATCAGCAATGATTTTACGAACCTCCTGGTCAATGATTTCAGCAGTTTTATCAGAATAAGGTTTACTGAAGTTATATTCATTTTGCGGATCATGGAAGGAAACGTTACCCACTACAGCATTCATCCCATAAACAGTAACCATGGCATAAGATAATTTAGTAATACGTTCCAGGTCATTCTGAGCACCTGTAGATATTTTACCGAATACAATCTCTTCTGCAACACGACCACCAAGGGTCATACACATGCCATCAGTTAATTGCTCTGTGGTGTATAAAAACTGCTCTTTTGGTAAATACTGCGCATAACCTAATGCAGCAACACCACGTGGAACAATAGATACTTTAACCAATGGGTCTGCATGTTCCAGGAACCAGCCAGCAATAGCGTGACCAGCTTCATGGTAAGCAACAATTTTCTTTTCTTCAGGAGAGATGATTTTGTTTTTCTTCTCTAAACCACCAATCACACGGTCAATGGCATCCTGGAAATCCTGCATATCAACAAAGTTTTTGTTGCGTCTGGCTGCAATTAAAGCGGCTTCATTACAAACGTTTGCAATTTCAGCACCGGCAAAACCTGGTGTTTGTGCAGACAGTTTCTTTGCATCAACTACTTCATCTGTTTTAATAGGTTTTAAGTGAACTTTGAATATCTGCTCACGGCCAACTAAATCTGGTTTGTCGATTGAGATCTGGCGGTCAAACCTGCCGGGTCTTAATAAGGCTGAGTCCAATACATCAGGACGGTTAGTTGCAGCAAGGATAATGATACCAGAATCGGTACCAAAACCATCCATTTCTACCAATAGCTGATTTAAGGTGTTTTCTCTTTCATCGTTACCACCCATCATGCTGTTTTTTCCACGGGCACGACCAATAGCATCCACCTCATCAATAAAGATGATACATGGTGCTTTATCTTTCGCCTGTTTAAACAAATCACGAACACGGGAAGCACCAACGCCGACAAACATTTCAACGAAATCGGAACCTGATAGCGAGAAAAACGGAACTTGAGCTTCTCCTGCAACAGCTTTTGCTAATAAGGTTTTACCTGTACCAGGCGAACCTACCAAAAGTGCTCCCTTAGGGATTTTACCACCCAGGTTAGTGTATTTTTTAGGATTTTTAAGAAAATCGACGATTTCCATCACCTCCTGTTTCGCTTCTTCCAGTCCGGCAACGTCGTTAAAAGTGACGTTAACCTGGCTTTCCTTGTCGAACAAGGTTGCTTTAGATTTTCCAATATTGAATATCTGTCCGCCACCGCCTCCGGCACCACCGCCCATACGGCGCATAATGAATATCCAGAAACCTGCAAACAATAATATCGGTACAATAATGGTAAAGAACCAGGAATTAAAAGTGCTTTGTCTGGTTTCTTTAACGGCTAAAACACGTGCATTTTCAGGCAGATCTTTCTGCGATTCTTTTAGCTGTGTATCCAGTCCGTCCATTGATCCTGCCGTAAAGTAAACGGTAGGGCCTTCTGCTGCACCAAAATTGCTTTTAGCTCGGTATGCATCATATTTGGGATCCTTAATGCGATCTTTTTTAATAAAAACATCGGCACGAACAAGATCCTCATATTTATAAGCAATAATCTTTTCCACATCACCTTTAAGCAGCATCTGTGCCTCAAACGTTTTGTAAGGAACAGGCTTGCTGGTGTCTGCATTAAATAGAAATTGAAGTAAGATCAATCCTAGAATAATAGCAGCGTAAACCCAAAAGATGTTAAACTTATTTCCTTTCTGTGGTTTTTTAGGAATATTCGGTATTCTTTTAATCAGTTTGGGCTTCGTATTTTCTTTATCTTTCATCATGGATTCAAATGTGTTTTTTAATTAAGCGCTTTGATAAGAAGTGGTTTGCGCATCACCCCATAAATCCTCAATTCCATAAAAATTTCTTTTATCAGTCTTGAAAATGTGAACCACAACGTCAAAATAATCAAGGATGATCCATTCTGCATTTTCCTGGCCCTCTTTTTTCCAGGGGTTCGATTGGGTTTTTTTATAAATTTCATCTTCCACGCTATCAGCAATGGCTTTTACCTGCGTAGCGGAATCAGCATTGCAAATAATAAAGTAATCTGAAGCAGCACTATTAAGTTCTCTTAAGTCCAGACGCACAATATCATTTCCCTTTTTCTCCTGTATACCAAATACAGCAAGTTCGGATAAGTATGTTGAGATGTTTCCTATTTTTTTATTTACCATTAAATTTTTTAGTTTTGACTATCTACAAATATAAATCAACACTTGCAAAATAACACTTTTTCAACACTATTTATTGGTCGAAATTTTATTAAATTATCTTCGGTTGATTCGACGAATAACTATCTTAAAGTACTGTTGTCAAAATCCGAGCCAGTACCAGATGGGACTGTTATTATGGCAGATGAGCAATATGCCGGGCGTGGTCAGCAAGAGAATACCTGGCATGCTGCACCTGGGCAGAACCTTACCATCAGTCTGCATTTAAAACCTTCATTTCTGGCTATCAAAAATCAGTTTAAGCTGAATATGGCCGTTAGCATAGCTTTAAACGATGCCTTATTGCCCTTAGTTGGTGAAGGGCTCCGTATTAAATGGCCTAATGACATTTATTACTTAGATCGAAAACTTGGTGGAATTCTAATTGAAAATATCCTCAGCGGGCAACATTATAAATCCAGCATAATCGGCATAGGATTAAACGTAAATCAGCAACAATTTCAGCCATCGCTAAAAGATCGGGCAATTTCCATTCACCAAATTTTACATAAAGATGTTAATTTGGATGAGCTATTAGCGGTTATTTGTAGTCAAATAGAAAGTCAGTATTTAAAATTAAAAAGCAATTCCAACCTTTTGCTTACCCAAGAATATTTGAAAAGGCTTTACAGGTACGGGAAGTTGTCCAGCTTCCGGCACAATGGCCAGGTATTTGAAGGAAGCATCACCGGCATCAATGAGCCGGGCATGTTAATCATCGAAAGTGAAGGGAAGGAACAGGCCTACAATTTTAAAGAAGTAGAATTTATAAATTAAACGTACACACAAAATGAAAAGATTAACCTTAATCTTAACTGTTTTCTTGTTTTCAGCTCTAAGTGCCTCTGCACAGATTTTAAGTCCGGTAACGTGGTCGTATGGTCAGAAAAAAATAAGCAAAACAGAAGCGGTGGTTTACATTAAAGCCAATATCCAAAACGGATGGCATATCTATTCGCAACATGTAAAACCAGGGGGACCCATTAAGACCTCTTTTACTTTCACACCATCTAAAGATTATGTAAAAGTTGGCGCTACTACGGCACCTAAAGCAAAAAGTAAGTTTGAAAAAGTATTTGATATGGATGTCACCTATCATGAAGGTCAGGTAATTTTCCAGCAAAAAGTTAAAATCCTTAAACCCGGTGCTACGGTAAGAGGAAAAATCGAATATATGGTTTGTGATGCCACCCAATGTTTGCCCCCCGCAGAAGTGGATTTTGCGGTGCAAATTAAATAGGTTCCGTCACAGTTCAGTATAAAAATGCATAAAGCACCTCCATATAGAGGTGCTTTTTTTGTTCCCAGATAATTATCACTAATTTCACGGCCTTATTACAAAACATGAGCAGAATAATACTAACGCTAAGCATTTTACTTACCCTTAACTTCTTAAATGTAAGGCAGGTCGCGGCTTTTCAGCAAGATACAGACAGCATTTCTGTGGCTGAAGATGTGGTGTTTACCGAGATAGGTTCAGAAGCCGATACACTTGCAAATGATACGGTTGAAGCTGTAGATACTGCAGAAAAAACAGTGCCAGCAAGTGTAGCCATGACGGAAACAGGCACTTCCGAACAGACCCTATGGCAAACTTTCCTGGAAGGCTTAGCCGGTGGTTTTATTGCCTTTTTAATGCCATGTATCTTTCCAATGGTACCTTTAACCGTAAGTTTCTTTACTAAAAGAGCAGGTAGCCGTCGAAAAGGCATTGGGCAGGCCATTATTTACGGCCTATCGATCATTGTCATTTATGTGGCCTTTGGACTATTAATCACCCTATTGTTTGGTTCGGCCAAATTAAATGAACTCAGCAGCAGTGGCTGGTTTAATTTTGCCTTTTTCATCTTATTGGTGGTCTTTGCCATATCATTTTTCGGCGCTTTTGAAATTACTTTACCAAGCTCATTCGTAAATAAAATAGATCAGAAAGCCGATAGCAGCGGTGGTTTAGGTGGCATTTTCTTTATGGCTGCTTCTCTGGCTCTGGTATCCTTTTCTTGTACCGGACCTATTATTGGTACCTTACTGGTGCAGGCAAGTGCTAAAGGCGAAATCCTGGCTCCGGCTATTGGTATGTTCGGCTTTGCCCTCGCGCTAGCACTCCCTTTTACCTTATCAGCAATATTCCCCGGCTTTTTAAACAGTATGCCTAAATCAGGAAGCTGGTTAAATAGTGTGAAGGTTTGCCTGGGTTTCCTAGAATTGGCCCTGGCTTTAAAATTCTTGTCGGCCGCCGATTTAGTATGGCATTGGGAATGGTTTGACCGTGAAATATTCCTGGCTTTATGGATTGTGATTTTTATCCTGCAAGGAATTTATTTATTGGGCAAAATTAAGTTTTCGCACGATAGCGACCTTCCTTTTGTATCCGTTCCCCGTTTATTCTTTGCCATTTTATCTTTAGCTTTTGGTGTTTATTTAGTGCCTGGATTATGGGGTGCACCCGTTAATGTTTTAAGTGGCATTGCGCCACCCATGCATACACAAGATTTTATTTTAGGCGGAAACACTGCCGCCACTGTAAGCGATGGTACTTCAGGTTTCCCTTCCAAGGTTAAATATGACGATGTTTTACATCCTCCACATGGCTTTAATTCATTTTTCGACCTGGAAGAAGGCATGGCTTATGCTAAAAAAATAAATAAACCAGTACTAATTGATTTTACTGGTCATGCCTGTGTAAACTGCCGTAAAATGGAAGATAAGGTATGGGTGGATCCGGAGGTAGCGCGTTTGATTAAAGAAGAATTTGTGCTGATCCAGCTTTATGTAGATGAGCGTGGTGTAAAAATGCCTGCGGAAAAAGTGCATTATTCGAAATTACTTCGCACCAATACATCAGATCTTGGCCGGTGGAACAGCGATTTTCAGGCCACACAATATAATAGTAATTCCCAGCCATTTTATGTGATGGCCGGGCAAGATTTAAAGCCATTAGTAACCCCTAAAGGTGCTATATTTGACACCGATGCTTATATCGCTTTTCTAAAAAGCGGAATAGCCAAGTTTAACGAAGGAAAGAATGAATAAAATTAAAAATATAGGTGTACTTACTTCCGGAGGAGATGCTCCTGGAATGAATGCAGCCATAAGAGCAGTTGTTAGGGCTGGAATTTATTATAATTTAAAGGTTACCGGTGTAATTAGGGGCTATGATGGCTTGGTTAACGGCAATTTTATGGACATGGACCGTAAGTCTGTGGCCAATATTATCCAGCGTGGCGGAACAATTTTAAAAACTGCCAGGAGCGATAGTTTTCGTACCGTGGAAGGCAGACAACAGGCCTACGATAATTTAAAAGCAAACGGTATTGATGCCTTGGTGGTGATTGGTGGTGATGGTACGTTTACAGGCGCAGATATTTTTATGCAGGAATTTGACTTCCCTATTATTGGTTTACCTGGAACAATTGATAATGACCTGGCCGGAACAGATTTTACCATCGGTTACGACACAGCGATTAACACCGTCATCAATGCTGTAGATAAAATCAGAGACACAGCCGAATCCCATAATCGTTTATTTGTGGTGGAAGTAATGGGGCGTGACTCCGGACTTATCGCCTTGAGAAGTGGTATTGGTGCGGGTGCAGAAGCGATTCTAATTCCAGAATCACAGACTGGTATGGAAGACCTGATCACCAGGCTAGAGCATGGTCGCAAAGATAAAGCGTCCAAAATAGTGATTGTGGCCGAAGGCGATATCGTTGGTGGCGGATTCGACATCTGCGAAGTGTTAAAAGAAAAATTCCCAACCTACGATATCCGTTTCTCTGTTTTGGGGCACATACAAAGAGGAGGTAGCCCGACCTGTATGGACCGCGTGCTAGCGAGCCGTTTAGGCGTGTCTGCAGTAGAGGGTTTGGTTAATGGTCATTCTGGTGAAATGGTAGGACAATTAAACCGTCAGGTGGTGTTTACACCGTTTAGCCATGCCATTAAACATATTGATGTAGAAGAAGTAACACCAGCCTGGTTAGAGCTCGTGGAAATTCTATCCCTTTAAATAAAGTTTATCCAAAACCTGTTGCCAGTTATCGACCCGTTCATATTGGCTGAGCAACAGGTTATGCGGAGAAGAGAAGAGCAGGGTGCGGCCCTTGAATTCATTGAAATTCCTCACACGGTCATCAATCAATACATCGGCATTGATAATTTTATTGCCGCAGAAAATGATATTTTGCCAGCTGATAAAAGGAAAATGATCGCCAAGCCAATCCAGCTTGTCTTCCAGCGAGTTCCTAAACTCCATGGCTGCCGATACGATGTAAACTTCGTGCTGTTCCTGGAGTTTTTTTATGGCATTCACACTACCTTCAATCACGTCTAAATCCCTGAAAAAGCCCTTTTCATTAATATAATCAAACCATTTTTGATTTAAGTGTTCCGGTACATGATGGTAGATTTCGTTCCCAGGGTCTACCAGCGTATCTAATGGGATACCATAGTCGCGGTGATATAATTTAATGAATTTTTTTAACGGATCGGCAATTACCTCATCCATGTCTATCGCTATTCTCATAAAGGCTATTTAGTGCTATTCAAATTTAGTTTTTTTGCATCTTGCTTGGCATTAGTATTTTAATTACTTTTGCAACCCCGCAAGCATACTGCTCCGGGAACTATGTTGAATACATAAATCTAAGAAAAAATGGCAACTAAAATCAGATTGCAAAGATTCGGTAAAAAAGGAAAACCTTTTTTCCACGTAGTGGTAGCGGATTCCCGTTCACCAAGAGATGGTAAATTTATTGAGCGTTTAGGTTCTTATAACCCAAACACCAATCCTGCAACCATTGAAATTAACTTTGAAAAATCATTAGACTGGATAAACAAAGGTGCACAACCTACGGATACTTGTCGTGCTATCCTTTCTTACAAAGGTGTTTTATACAAAAAACACTTAGAAGGTGGTATTAAAAAAGGTGCTTTAACTGCAGAACAAGCTGATGCTAAATTTGCTGAATGGTTAAACACAAAAGGTGAGCAGATTGAAGGTAAAAAAGATAACTTAACTAAATCAAAAGGTGAAGTTAGAGAAGCTGCCTTAGCTGCTGAAGCTAAGAAAAATGCTGATCGTGGTGCTGCTATTGCATTGAAAAATGCACCTGTAGAAGAAGAAGTAGTAGAAGAACCAGTTGCTGAAGAAGCTACTGAGGAAACTGTTGAAGAAATTCCTGCAGCTGAAGCCACTACAGAAGAAAATAAAGAAGAAGCATAGTCTTTTTCTTTTTCTAAAAAATAGCGAAGGAGTCATTCAATTGACAATCCCTTCGCTATTTTTATTTAATCAAATTGGTAATCTCGCCCAGAATACGGGAAATAATATTACGCCATGACACTAGATGAAGCTTATTACATTGGTTATATCACCAAAACCAAAGGTCTTAAAGGAGAGCTGCAGCTCTATTTTGAATATGATGCACCGGAACTTTTAGAACTTGATGTAGTCTTTGCCGACATCAACGGTAAAATGGTTCCTTTTTTTGTCGCCTCTTACAAATTACAAAACAACAGTACTGGTAATTTCTATTTCGACGATATCGATCATATTGATAAAGCACAAGCCCTGGTACGTAAAAAGATTTATATTCCTTTAACCAAGGTTCCAGACCGTGAAGACGAGGATTTTCATTATAACGATTTAAAAGGATTTATCGTTTCTGATGAAACTCACGGAGAATTAGGTGAAATTCTGGAAATAAACGAGTACCCGCAACAATTTGTTGCTACAGTATCCTATAAGGATAAAGAAGTGTTATTTCCGCTTCACGAAGATATGATTATAGAGATTGATGAAGAACAGCAAACCTTGCTGATCGATCTTCCTGAAGGCCTTCTGGATATTTACCTGAATAATTAACACCAACCATGCGTTTCGACATCATCTCTGTATTACCTGCGTTATTAGACAGCCCATTTGCCCATTCTATTTTGCAACGTGCCCAAACCAAAGGCATTGTGGAAATTGTGGTTCACAATTTACGTGAATATGCAGATAACAAACAGAAAAGTGTAGACGACTATCCATATGGTGGTGGTTCGGGCATGGTGATGTCTATTCCTCCTTTTGCAAAATGCATTGAAGCCTTGAAAGCAGAACGTGACTACGATGAAGTGATCTTTATGAGTCCCGACGGCGTTACGCTTAACCAGACCATGGCTAACGAATTATCAGGCAAAGGAAATATCATGATCTTGTGTGGGCATTACAAGGGCATAGACCAGCGTATAAGAGATTTGTTTGTCACCCGGGAGATTTCCATTGGTGATTACGTTTTGTCTGGTGGTGAGCTTCCTGCGGCTGTTCTCGTTGATGCGATCGTGCGCCTGATTCCTGGAGTACTCAATGATGAAACGTCGGCCCTGTCTGATAGTTTTCAGGGCGAATTGCTGGATGCGCCTGTATATACCCGTCCTGCAGATTGGAATGGACATAAAGTGCCTGACATCTTGTTAAGCGGACATGAATCTAAAATTAATGAATGGCGCCATGAGCAGGCGGTAGCCAGAACCCGCCAACGTCGTCCAGACCTTCTGGGCGAATAATTATTTGCTTAACAGCGAAATAATCTTGTCTTTATCTTTCAGCTGGTCCCGCAGGGTGCTTAGCATCTCCTTATGATTTTTAAGCTCCATTTCTAATATAGAAGCCTCATGTTCTCCATCGGGTGCTTTTAAAGCCTCTTTATCCAACAAATGCGTCGGGTTGGTTTCCTCAAAAAATACAGTAGGGGGTACATTCAAAATTTTGGACATCAAAATCAGGTCGTTGTATTTCAACGAACCTTTAAGCAGACTTAATTTCAAACCGTCAAACGTTTTATTCATCTCTACAGAAAGCCAGCTTAATGACCTGTTGTTTTTTTTTAAGATTTCATTAACGATCGTTTTTAAATACATAAAATTTGGTTTGAGGTGAATAGCTGATAGTGCACCGTATTTCTCTAAAAAGATGGCTATTGCGCTAGCGTTTGCGTAAAAATACGTAAATTACTATGGTTTAACATACAATTTTACTAATTGCGCCTACAATGTATATTTTTTTAGCAGGTGCTTGTGAAGCTGGTTACGGAAGTAAACAAAGTAAATGCCAATGATTTTGGAAAAAAATGAAAATCACTTTCATATGTTAAATAAAATCCCTAATATTGCAATCCGATTTTCAAACAACAGAATGTCGGCTTAATAGCTTAAAATCATGGATTTAGTAAAATTTGTTGAAGAGCAGGTAATCGTAAAAAATGAATTTCCTGCATTCAAATCAGGAGATACAGTGAGTGTTCACTATAAAATTCGCGAAGGTAATAAAGAACGTATTCAAATTTACCAAGGCGTAGTGTTACAACGTAATAGCGTAGGTGCTAATGAAACGTTTACAGTTCGTAAAATGTCTAATGGGGTTGGCGTAGAGCGTATCTTCCCGATTAACTCCCCTAACATTGCAAAAATTGAGGTTCATAGCCACGGTAAAGTACGCAGAGCGAAATTGTTCTATCTACGTGCATTAACTGGTAAAGCTGCCCGTATCAAATCTAAAAGAATTTAATTTTCTTTCGAGCATATTTAGCCTTCCTGGTTTTACCAGGGAGGTTTTTTTGCGTCCGGTAAATTCTGGGTATAAGCTAAGGCCCATGCGTAAGAATTCGCTCAACCGCTACCAGGACTTGTGTACAGGCTTACCTCGGTTCCAATCAGATTCTTAGCAAGACCGGGATAACAACGCATCTGGTACGGCTTTAGTACGGAACTCGTACGGGAGTTGTCGAACCAGTCCCGTACAAGGTGCGTTCAAGGTACGTCTCAACTACGGACTTGACAGGAGGAAGGGTCAAAGCCTGGTCGGGCTAAATAAGCTGTTTTAAGCCATAAAAAAAGAGCAACCGACGGATTGCTCTTTTTAAGTAAGTAAGGAGCTTAGCGCTTAGCTTAACTGGCCCATAACGGTTATGCCACCCTTAACCATTTGGTTAAGTTCAACATTTATTTTGGTGCCTACCGGCAGAAAGATATCTACCCTGGAGCCAAACTTAATGAATCCAAATTCTTTTCCCTGTTCTACCACATCGCCTTCTTTAACATACCATACAATTCTACGGGCTAAAGCACCTGCAATTTGTCTGTACAATACCGGAATGCCTGTGGCATGTTCCACCACTACCGTTGTTCTTTCGTTCTCTGTAGATGATTTAGGGTTCCAGGCCGCTAAATATTTACCAGGATGGTATTTGAAAAATTTTACCACACCAGAAATAGGATTTCTGTTGATGTGCACATTCACAGGCGACATAAAAATGGATACCTGTAGTCTTCTATCTTTAAAGTATTCGCCTTCTTCAGTTTCTTCAATAACCACCACTTTTCCATCAGCAGGGCAAATCAATGCGGTATCGTCGAAAGCAAAAGCACGCCTTGGGTTTCTGAAAAACTGAAGTACGGTAATGAAAAGGGCAAATGATATGATGTATATCAACCAGCGTAACCAGGTGATGTCAGCGTAGCGGTAATCAATAAAAGCATTAATAACAAAAATAAACAACACGGTAATTGCAATTGTTGTATAGCCTTCCTTATGTATAGTCATTGTAAAAAAATTATTTCTGTAAAATTGGGAAAATTTATCCGTCCAGCACGTATTTAGGTTAAAATAATGCCTTTAAATTTATTTAAGCAGGTATAGTGGCGCGGTAAATATCCTTTAGGTTTCTGCCCAGGCCATTATAATCAAGTCCGTAACCCACCACAAATTCATTAGGTATTTCAAATCCTACATATTCCAGCTCTGGTATAGGTTCCAGTAAGGCACTGGGTTTAAATAATAAGGAACATACTTTAACCGATGAAGGTTGTTGTGAATGAACCTTTTCCAAAATATATTTAAGGGTGGTACCAGTGTCTACAATGTCTTCCACCAGAATGATGTCTCGGTTATGCAAGTTATCTGGTAAGCCGAATGCTTCTTTTACAGAGCCGGTAGTTGAGGTTCCATTATAGGAAGAAACGCGGATAAAGGCAATTTCGCAAGCCACATCAATTTCCCTAAGCAAATCGGCCATAAACATAAAACTGCCATTTAAAACCCCAATAATAATAGGACAGCGCGTTTCATAATCTACATTTAACTGTATACCAATTAAACGGGTGCGTTTATTGATCTGGTCATTTTCTAATAGGATTTCGAAATCCTTATCTTCTATTTGTATGGTCTCCATAGGTAATTATACACAACTAACCATTGCCATTCTGCTTCTCTTCCTGTTCTTTTTCCCTTTGCCGCTCTTCGCGTCGTTCCTGGCGCAATTGCTTTTTGGTCTTTTGAACGGTATCAGCCGGTACACTGGATTTGTTAGTCGTGTCTTTATTTTTACCGCCAAAGATACGATCAAACAAGCTCTTCGCATTATCTTCCATCTGTATAACGGGCATTTGACCGTCATCATCGTCAAAAGCAGTCGTATCCAGGGTTGCCGTATCTGGTAACAGGTACTGTCGTAAGCCTTCTCTTAAACGAACATTATAAAAGCCATACCCACTCGTGTCAGCAGGTGTTAAGCCTCGTCGGGCCATGATATTGCCCATGTACCTGAAATAAGGATACATATAGTCTTTCAGGCCACCGTCACCACGGAATTTATATAGGGCAATCTTTGGTCTGGGTACAATGTTAGCTAAAAAGATCCCCTCGCCAATGGTTAAATTAGCAGGTGTTTTACCAAAATAATACCTTGATGCTTCGCCGATGCCGTAAACATTCCTGCCCATTTCGATGATGTTGAAATAGACTTCCAGCATCCGCTGTTTACTGATCAGGCGGTTATTTTCGATAAGCCACACGATTAAAATTTCCTCCGCTTTTCTGGACAAGGTTTTATTGCGACTGAGAAACACGTTTTTTACCAATTGCATGGAGATGGTGCTGCCTCCCCTGACAAATCGTTTCTCTTTAAAATTGACGACAAATGATTTACGGAAAGATTCCATCACAAAACCTTTATGGCTCATAAAGGAGGGATCCTCTGACGTTAACAGCGCATTTTTATAATTATTTGATATGGCGTTTAGTGGCGTATAATTGGGGTTGGATGGACCAATCATAATGTCGCGCATGGGCTTGCCATACTCATAAGGGGTGTAGACAAAAGGTTTATTAATCTTTTGCAGGTTAGTTTTTCCCCATTTCACAATTTTAAACTGGTTAGGAGTTAAAGAAGAGGTAAATCGTACACTATCTGGTATGGCGGTATCCAGGTGAAAGTGAAGATTATATTTAACTTTTCCCTGTACTTTTAATCCGTCTAAAGATTCAAATAAACCCTTTGGGAAGCCATTTAATATGTTCTGGGCATCCTGGTCAGGTGCATGTATTTTTACCTCATAAATTTTATGGGGCTTAAGCGTGTATTTAATAAAAGGATGGAATTTAGCCTGGTGCAAATAAACCGTAGAAGTACTATCAAGCGCCGCGTATTCCTTGCCAATGATTAAATCGGCATCCACCTTGGCATCCGGTACCACAATATCGTTAGCTGCGATTTTTTCATGGTTGATCAGCAGGTTTTTGACCGACCAGGAGCCCTTCAATTTAAAGGTATCATCGCGGTAGCGGGCTTCTTTTAATTCTGTACGTACCGTATCAAAACTAATTTTTGCGTTTAATTTTTTGTTGAGGAAAGGAAGCTCCACCTTTTTTTGATCAGCATAGAGCAATACATCCATGCGTTTATTGGTAGGCTCCATCAGGCCATTGATGTGCCATGTGGCTTCTTTTTGGTTAACCACAATGGTCGATTTTAAGTCGCCATCATCAATTGTGGCCGAGGTGGTCAGGAAAGTCAGGTGTGTGGTATCGTTTTCTTTATATTCAAACAATAGTTGCTGCACTTCCATCTCATCAGGAATTTTATACAATACCTGGTTCAGTAGATTATTAGCTAAACTGGCCAGGTCAAGCTCCCCTTTTACAGCTGTACTGTCTTTTTTCTTTCTTTTCAGTATAAAATCAAGGTTGGTCAGGGAGTCTCTTTTTACCACACTCACTTTCCCTTTATTCAGGGTCATTTTAGACAATTTTAGATCGCCGAAGAGAAGGGGGAACAGTTTTACGCCAATGGTAAGGTCGGCAATGGTCGACAACGTATCACGGTCTTTGGGGACTACCGAAATATCGGTCATGTGTACAGTGCTGAGGCCATTAAAGCCTGCGGAACCAATTTTCACCTGAAGACCATAGCTTTTATCGGCTTTATTGATGGCCCTTGCCACCATAGTTTTTAGCAGGGCAGCTCTTTTGGTGTAAGCAATCGCTCCGGCAACCATAAAAAGGAGTAAAAACACACCTAGTACCCATGCAGCAATCTTTATATATTTTTGAGGAACCTTAATCTTCGGTATATCCATGTTGTAATGTAGAGGTATATTGCTAAACGTTAAACATAAATGTTTATTTCGTGTTAAAATTACGCTTAAAAAGCTTAAACTCAATTAATGTAAGCGGCTTTTGTTAATTTTGGATAATGATAATCACCAACGAACAAGTTTTAAACGCCTTAAGGAATGTAGAAGACCCGGATCTGAAAAAGGATTTGGTGACGCTAAACATGATTAAGGACGTTAAAATCGAAGATAGAAACGTTAGTTTTACCCTGGAGTTAACCACCCCGGCCTGCCCATTAAAGGACATGTTAAAGAACGCCTGTTTAAATGCCATCAAGTATTTTGTGGCTAAGGATGCAGAAGTTCATATTAACATCACATCGAGGGTAACAAAACCAGCAGATATTATGCAGTTAAGCCAAATCAAGAACATCATTTTGGTCTCTTCAGGAAAAGGTGGCGTAGGAAAATCTACGGTAGCAAGTAACCTGGCGATCGCCCTTGCTGCAAATGGCGCAAAGACGGGTTTAATTGATGCAGATATCTACGGGCCATCTGTGCCTACCATGTTTGGATTGGTGGGTGCGAAACCTGCTGCCCGTGAAACGGAAGATGGTAAAACCTTAATTCTGCCTATTGAAAAATATGGGATTAAGTTATTGTCTCTGGGTTTCTTTGCAGATCCAGACCAGCCTGTGCCATGGCGCGGACCAATGGCATCGAATGCGGTAAAACAACTGTTTAATGATGCCGACTGGGGTGAACTGGATTACTTGATTGTTGACCTTCCGCCGGGTACAGGTGATATTCACATCACAATTACACAGAGTTTTCCCATTGCCGGTGCCGTCATTGTGACCACACCACAGCAGGTAGCCCTGGCCGATACCAGAAAAGGATTAGCCATGTTCAGGATGCCAAGTATTAATATTCCGGTTTTAGGCGTTATAGAAAATATGGCGTATTTTACGCCTGATGAATTACCCGATAACAAATATTACATTTTTGGTAAAGACGGGGGTAAACATTTAGCTACATCATTTGATGTGCCATTTCTGGGAGAAATACCGATTGTTCAAAGTATCACCGAAGGTGGCGATCAGGGTATTCCAGTAGCTTTAAATCGAGGTACGGTACTTGCGGCATCCTTTTCGGAAATAGCGGGTAAGGTTGCACAACAATTAGCAATTAGTAACGCACAAAGTGTAATTGCTAAATAATTAGTATTTTTATAACACAACAAAACAATAAATTAAAACAGAGCCAGATGAATTTAACAGAGCAAGTAGAGCAGGCATTGGAAACAATCCGACCTTATTTAATAGCGGATGGGGGAGACGTTGCCATAGAGGAAATTACATCAGACAATGTAGTTAAGTTAAGATTATTGGGAAATTGCGGCTCATGCAAAATGAGTTTTATGACCATGAAAGCAGGAATTGAACAAGCCATTATGAAGGCAGTTCCACAAATTACTTCAGTAGTGGCGGTAAATCTTGCCGAGCCGGTATAATTTCCATTTAACACATTTTAACTTCCCACTATTTTATTTACCCTTATTTTTGTACAATGAAGTATAGTTTTACCTTATTGTTGATGCTTTTTTTTGCCGGGGCTTTTGCTCAGCAAATGCCTGCCGGTAAAAAATTGTTGCAATTTTCGGGAATGATAACAGATGTTGACAGCAATAGGGTGGTGCCATATGTAACCATTAGTAACGAAAGCACCAATGAGCAACGTTCAGCAAATTACCAGGGTTACTTTTCATTTGTAGCCCATCCTGGCGATACCATCATGTTTACTGCCGTTGGTTTTACTAAAGCGCAGCTGGTGATTCCTGTGGATCATCCTTCCGATAGTTATACCACCATGGTTAAAATGAATTCAGAGATCGTTTACCTGCCTACAGTGCATATTTATCCATGGGCAACAACGGAGGAGTTCACGAAAGAGTTCCTTTCCATGAAAGTGGCTGATGATGACGTGGAAATTGCAAAGAAAAACTTAAGTTCTCAAAGTTTAATGGGGATGGCACAAACCCTTTCACGTGATGCCGGAGAGATATCGGGCATAAACTGGCGTTTAAATCACGATAGGGCGTTAAATAAAAACATGGTGCAAACGAATCCATTGTTGAATCCGTTTGCATGGGGTAAGTTTACGCAGCAAATTCTTAACGGTGATAAAAGCCGTAAAGGAAATTAGCGTTTTTTAGTTTGTTTAGGAAAGCGCATTTTATAATCTGTATGCACATTACCTTTAGCAATATTGTCTAATTTAGACTTCAGCATTCTTTTACGCAGTAAGCTCAGTTTGTCAGTAAACAACTTACCTTCAATGTGATCGTATTCATGTTGTATCACACGCGCAGCCATTCCTGACACTTTTTCCTGGTGTAATACCCAAAGCTCATCATAATACTTAATTAAGATGGTTGGTTTACGCATTACATCTTCTCTAATGTCGGGAATACTCAAACAACCTTCATTAAATGCCCATTCATCGCCGCTTTCGTCTACAATTTCAGCATTGATAAAAACTCTTTTGAAGCCTTCTTTTCCGTCCTCATCTGCACCTGTATCCACCACAAAAAGACGAATAGGTAAACCAACTTGTGGAGCCGCTAAACCCACTCCACTGGCTGCATACATGGTTTCGAACATGTCATCAACAAGTTGTTGTAACTCAGGATACTCCTGGTCTATATTCTTACACACCTTTTTTAAAACCGGGTCGCCGTAGGCTACTATTGGAAACTTCATGCCACAAAAATACGAATATTAGCTTAAAGGATAAAAGGTTAGCGCACTTAGATTTTTTTCATTTAAAATTTCCTGGGTAATTTCGTTTATTTCCGCCCGGTCTACCGCCCGTATTTTCTTGAAAACAGTTTCCAAATCGTCGATATAATCGTAGTCAATCAGGCTTTTAGCCATGGATATGATTAATCCCATCCGGTTTTCTTCGCCAAGCGCAATTTGCCCGATGAATTTATTCTTCGCTTTGTGCAATTGTACCTCTGTCAGCGGTTTTTCCCGTAGTTTCTTAAATTCCTTATAAATTAATGAAAGCGCTTTGTCTACCTTTTCCTGATCAGTACCGAAATAAATGGTGAACAGGCCAGTGTCGCTTAGCGGACTGTAGCCGCTTTCAATAGTATAGGCAATGCCGTATTTTTCGCGGATCTGTAAGTTCAATATAGAACTCATACCATTGCCACCCAGCAGGTTGTTGAGTAATAGCAGCCCAGTTTTATAAGGATGGTATAAACTGTAAGTCTGTGTACCTAATACCACATGTGCTTGTGAAATGGGCTTGTCGTGGCGTTGTACAACCACGCCATTTTTAACAGGCGCTAACCTTTGCAACGGTTTAATGTTAGCTGGAATGTCACCGAAATACCTGGTGCCTATTTTAATAAGTTTGGCTAAGCTATAATTACCTGTTACCGCAATAATAATTTTATCGGTATGGTAATTGGCCGCCATAAAGTCTAAAATATCCTGTTTGCTAAGCTTGCTCACACTTTCTGCAGTGCCTAAAATGTTTCTTCCAAGCGAATGGCCACTAAATAAAAGGTCTTCAAAGTCGTCATATATGGCTTCTTCAGGTTGATCGAGGTAAGAACTGATTTCATCCAGAATAACACTTTTTTCTTTTTCCAATTCCTCCTCAGGAAAAGTAGAATGGAAAATGATATCATTGAACAGTTCGAGTGTGCGATCCAAGTATGGATTTAAAAAAGACGCGTGCACACAAGTATATTCCTTGGTAGTGTAGGCATTTAAATCTGCACCAACACTTTCCAGGCGGTTTAAAATCTGATTGGTTGTTCTTTTCTCTGTCCGTTTAAAAATCAGGTGTTCTATAAAGTGGGCCAGGCCCGATTGATCTGCATTTTCATCCCTGGAACCACTATTTACGAGGATACAGGCATGTGAAATGGTAAAGGCAGAAGGTACGTGCAGCAAACGAATGCCGTTGGGTAATGTATGAACGTTGTATTCCATATGCGGCACAAAGATACGCAACTGGAGGTTAAGCTGTTTACTGTCAAAATGGCAATATTTAAGATTGGAACAACGCTTGATAGATGGGAAACGTATAACAAAATTAGTCAACATATATGAGCATAGAAGAAAAAGGAAGCATTTCCATACACACCGAGAACATTTTTCCCATCATTAAAAAATTCCTGTACTCAGACAATGAGATTTTTTTAAGGGAGTTGGTTTCCAATGCGGTTGATGCGGTTCAAAAGATCAAACGTTTGTCAGCCCTTGGCCAGTTCAATGGTGAGCTTGGCAACCCAATGGTTGAAGTGGCTTTAGATGAAGAGAAAAAGACCATCACCATATCAGATAATGGTTTGGGTATGACTGCTGAAGAGATTAAAAAGTACATTAACCAGGTGGCTTTTTCTGGTGCAAGTGAATTTGTAGAGAAATTTAAAGACGCTAAAGATGCCAATGAAATCATAGGTAAATTTGGTTTAGGCTTCTATTCTGCCTTTATGGTAGCTGATTTGGTGGAGATTCAAACCTTGAGTTTCCAGGATGATGCTACACCGGCCCGTTGGGTTTGCGATGGTAGTACCACTTATGAAATTACTGAAGGCACACGTACCACCCGTGGTACTGATATTATCCTGCATATCAATACAGAATCGGAAGAGTTTTTAAGCAAAAGCAAGCTTGAACAAATCCTTGATAAATATGGTAAGTTTTTACCTGTTCCAATTAAATTTGGCACTAAAACACAAGAAGAAGAAGACGGTCAGGATGAAGAAGGAAAGCCTAAATATACTTCGGTAGAGGCTGATAACATCATCAACACCACTAATCCGATCTGGACTAAAGCACCTGCAGATTTGTCAGACCAGGATTACCTTGATTTCTATAAACAATTATATCCTTTCTCAGAAGATCCATTATTTTGGATACACCTGAATGTAGATTATCCATTTAACCTGACGGGTGTATTGTACTTCCCGAAAGTGAAAAATGATTTCGACATGCAACGCAACAAGATCAAGTTGTTCTCTCGCCAGGTATTTATCACCGACGAGGTAAAAGACATTGTTCCTGAATTTTTGATGTTGTTACATGGGGTAATCGATTCACCAGATATTCCATTAAACGTTTCCAGAAGCTTTTTACAGGCCGACAGCAATGTGAAAAAAATTAACAGTTACATCACTAAAAAAGTAGCTGATAAATTAAGCGAACTCTTCAAAAATGACCGTAAGGCTTATGAAGAAAAATGGGGTGACATTGGCTTGTTCGTAAAATATGGTATGGTGAGCGAAGAGAAATTTTATGATAAAGCTAAAGATTTCGCCTTACTGACCAATACGAAAAACCAAAACTTCACTTTAGAAGAATATAAAGAAAAGGTCAAAGACTTGCAGACCGATAAAAATGGTCAGGCAGTTTACATCTACACCAATGATCCGGCTAAACAGGATAGTTTCATCCAGTCGGCCAATAAAAAGGATTACGACGTGTTATTGATGAACTCACCAATTGATAATCACTTTATCCAAAGCTTAGAGCAGAAACTAGAAAAAACTGCCTTAAAACGTGTAGATTCAAGCGTTGCCAGCAAACTAATTGAAAAAGATGAACTTGCAGAATCGGTATTAACCGAAGATCAAAGTAAAAAGATCAAGGAAGTTTTCGAAAAAGCGATTACTAAGCCAGGAATGCATGTAGAAGTGGTGGGCTTAAATCCTGAAGAACACCCGGTTACAGTAACCATGGATGAGTTTATGCGTAGGATGAAAGATATGGCACAAATGGGTGGCGGAATGGGCTTTTATGGCACCATGCCCGATAACTATAAAGTAGCCATCAATGGTAACCATAAACTGATCTCCCGTATCTTAAAGAGTGATAATGAAGAAGAACAGACTACCCTGGCTAAACAGGCCGTTGATTTGGCTTTGTTAACACAAGGTATGCTTACCGGAGCAGAATTAACAGAATTTGTAAGCAGAAGTGTAGAGTTAATCTAAACCTGGCTTTTAAAATCTATAGCCCGCTATGAAAGTAGCGGGCTATTTTTTTTGATTGTTTATTTTTCGCGCTAAAATTCGTTTATCTGTTTTTCAAACCCCGAACCACAGTAAATGCAAGCGCTGCAGAAAGGACAACAACTGCTCCTAAGACTGTTTTGCTCAGTCCCGAATACTTTCCATCATTCACATAACGGCCATGTTTAGGAATGGCAATTTCTGCAAAATGCTCTACCAGGTGCTCCAGTGCTGATGCGAGTTCCTCGCCCTGCATGGTTGGCCCATGACCAGTTGCTGCTACAGCAGGTCTCAGGTCTTTCAGTTTACGTACAGATAATGCTGCCGACACCCAGTTCGGGGTAAAATATTTAGGTGGACCAGAGAGTTGCTTTTTATTGGTCAGTACGTTAAAAGCAGATTCGGCCTGTGTGGTTACAAAGGCATCACCTGCTAGCAATACTTTATCGCGGCCCCTGAACAGTGATATGTGTCCCGGTGTATGACCTGGGGTGTGAATGTACTGCCAGTCGGGCATATGTGGTAGGGTACCATTCTTTGCCAATGCATGCACATGGGTGCCCAGGTTAATTGGACTGTTTGGGTACATAAAAGACATCGCACTCATCAATCCTCCACCTACGGATGGATCTGCCGGTGGATAGGAAGTATGTCCCGTTAAATAAGGTATTTCCTGCTGATGTGCATAAACCTGTACTTTCCATGTTTTCAGTAACTCATGAAGAGCCCCGATGTGGTCAAAGTGCCCATGCGTTAACACGATGGCTGCTGGCGGATTATCTTCGCCAAAAAGATCTGCGGCCATCTTTTTTATGCGGCAGGCACTGCCACGAACGCCCCCGTCCACCAGAACCCACTCTTCAGGACCTGTCGTTACCATGTAAATATTTACAAAGACAATCTTTAGTCCCCATATGCCCGGGGCAATTTCCGTATATTTATGCTCTTCCATACCGTTATGTTAATTGTTATGCAATAACAACAAATATTCATACTGGTTTTGAATTAGTTTATATGTCGAAAATCACAGCTGTTTTTAGTAAAAAAATAATCACCAATTTTCTGTTTATCACGGCCTTGCTTGTGCTGATTTTTGTTCCTTCGGCCAAAGCAATCTTAATGCAAGGCTTAATGAAAATAGGTTTGTTTAAGCCAGCCACAACAGAGAAGCCTGTGTCAGCGGCATTAAATTTGTCAGAAATTAAATTCAAAGATACCCAGGGAAAGGTAGTTGATTTGGGTAGTTTGCAGGGAAAAGTGGTTTTTATCAACTTCTGGGCTACCTGGTGCCCGCCTTGTCTGGCCGAAATGCCTTCTGTAAACAAATTATACGAACAGTTTAAAGCCAACCCAGACGTCGTGTTTCTATTGGTCGATGCGGACAGCGACTTTGGGAAATCGCAACAGTATATGGACAAGAAAAAGTATGGCTTACCCGTTTATGCAGTAGCTAGTTCCATCCCTGAAATACTCTTTAAAGGGTCATTGCCTACCACTGCAGTATTAGATAAAGCCGGTAACCTGGTTTATCACGGAGAAGGTGCAGCAAATTATGCCGATAAAAAGTTTGTGGCATTTATAGAAAAACTAATCACATTAAAACAATAGATACAGCTTATGCTACAACCATTTGATGTTACCCTGGGTGACATAGATTATGCAGTGTTCCCGGAAGGAGAAGATACGTATGTTATTTTTAAGGACGGTCTTGAATACCTCCACATTCAAAAAGACACGGAGCTCCAGTGGATTAAGCTGGATCCTAAAACAGGTATGCCTTTATTCGACACCAATGATGAGGTCAACCTTCTAGGCAAAGAAATTTTAGCACATATTGCTGAAGTTGGCGACGACGAAGATGACACGGCTACAGGCTTCGTTATCGGAGAAGAAGTAAAAGACTAACCTGCCCAACTATCCCGGTCGAGGCTCCTGTAATGGATGGCCTCGGCCAGGTGTTCTAATTCTATGGTTTCGCTTTCTGCGAGATCAGCAATGGTTCGGGAAACTTTTAGAATCCTATCATATGCCCGGGCAGATAATCCCAGTTTTTCCATTGCTTTTTTGATAAGCGAACGCCCTGCATCGTTAATCTGACAAACATTCCTTACCATATTCGGACTCATCTGTGCATTACAATGCAAACTCGTATTAGCCGCAAAACGCAGGTCCTGTCTTTCTCTGGCCTTTATCACCCGGGTCCTGATGCAGGCACTCTTCTCCGCTTCCTGCAGCGATGATAATTCATTAAAATTTACTGGGGTCACTTCCACATGCAGGTCAATGCGGTCTAATAAAGGGCCCGAGATCTTACTGAGGTATTTTTGAACAATGCCAGGCCCACAGATACATTCCTTGTCTGGATGGTTATAAAAACCACAAGGGCAAGGGTTCATGGACGCTATAAGCATAAAGCTAGCCGGGTACTCCACACTTAACCTGGACCTGGAAATGGTAACCTGCCGGTCTTCCAGCGGCTGGCGCATCACTTCCAATACCGAACGCTTAAATTCAGGCAGTTCATCAAGAAATAAAACGCCATTATGAGCCAGAGAGATTTCTCCGGGTTGTGGATTTACACCGCCGCCCACAAGCGCCATGTCAGATATGGTGTGGTGCGGACTCCGATACGGCCTTTCGGTCATTAAAGAATCAGCTGCATTTAATTTACCTGCTACGGAGTGAATTTTAGTAGTTTCCAGCGCTTCCTGAATATTTAAGGGTGGCAAAATAGTGGGCAGCCGTTTGGCCAGCATGGTTTTCCCGGCACCCGGTGGACCAATCAAAATGAGGTTATGGCCACCTGCAGCCGCTATTTCCAAAGCCCGTTTAATATTTTCTTGGCCTTTAACATCAGAAAAATCCTGTTCGTAACTGCTTACATTTTCATAAAACAGCTCCCTGGTTTTGACTACTACAGGTATAAAAGTGCCACTGTTATTGAAAAAATCAATCACCTCACGCAGGTTTCTCATGCCATACACATCAAGTTCGTTAACAATGGCTGCCTCCCTTGAATTGTCGATCGGTAAAATAAACCCCTTAAAACCGGCAGTGCGGGCCTGTATGGCAATGGGTAATGCTCCTTTGATGGCCTGTAATCCGCCGTCTAAGGATAGTTCTCCCATAATAAAGTACTGGTGGAGGTCTTCTTGTTCAATTTGGCCTGAGGCGGCTAGAATGCCAATGGCAATTGGAAGATCATAAGAGGAGCCCTCTTTACGGATATCGGCGGGGGCCAGGTTCACCACAATTTTCTGCCTGGGCATTCGCAGCCCGGCAGTTTGTATGGCACTTTCTATTCTTCGTAAACTTTCCTTAATGGCATTGTCGGGCAAGCCAACAATGTGGTATCTGTTACCACCGCCAATGCTAACCTCTATAGTGATGGTTAAGGCATTGACACCGAACACGGCACTTCCAAATGTTTTTACTAGCATATTTGTGATATCAAATAAGCCAATGTAAGCTAAAGAAGGCGTGGTGTGGTTAACTATTTACATTTTGCCCTGAGGCATTTTAGGCATGTTTTTCATCATTTTGGCAGCGGCTGCGGGATTAGAAAATTGTTTCATCACTTTACGCATGTCTTCAAACTGTTTAATCAGTTTAGTCACGTCTTCTACCTTATTTCCAGAGCCATTAGCGATGCGGATTCTACGGCTTTGCTGTATAGCATCCGGATTTTCCTTCTCATACTTGGTCATTGATTGGATAATTGATTCTACACCTTTGAAAGCATCGTCTTCAATCTCCACGTTTTTCATCATCTTACTTACACCAGGTATCATGCCCATCAGGTCCTTCATGTTACCCATTTTCTTAATCTGTTGGATCTGGTTGTAAAAATCGTTAAAGTCGAATTTGTTCTTGCGGATTTTCTTTTGAAGTTCTGCAGCTTCCTTTTCATCAAACTGCTCCTGAGCACGCTCAACAAGGGATACCACATCACCCATCCCCAAAATACGGGAAGCCATACGATCTGGATAAAAGACATCCAGAGCCTCCATTTTCTCCCCAGTACCAATGAATTTGATGGGTTTGTTCACTACCGACTTAATCGATAATGCTGCACCACCACGGGTATCACCATCTAATTTAGTTAACACCACACCGGTAAAGTCTAACCTGTCGTTAAAGGCTTTAGCAGTGTTCACGGCATCCTGACCAGTCATGGCATCCACTACGAATAAAATCTCGTGAGGTTTAGTGCTGGCTTTTACCGCAGCAATTTCATTCATCATCGCTTCATCGATGGCCAGGCGACCAGCAGTATCGATAATGATGACATTGTTGTTTTGTGATTTTCCTGCAGCAATACCTTCCAATGCAATAGCAACGGGGTCTTTAGAATCTTTGTTGGCATAAACCGGTACACCGATTTGCTCTCCAAGAATCTGTAATTGGTCTACCGCAGCCGGACGATACACATCTCCCGCTACTAATAATGGTTTTTTACCTTTACTTTTCAGGTAATTGGCTAGTTTCCCAGAGAAGGTGGTTTTACCCGCACCGTTCAAACCAGCAATTAATATAATGGTAGGATTATTTTTTAAATCAAGTTCAGTTACCTCACCGCCCATTAAGGCCGTAAGTTCGTCGTTCATCACTTTAGTCAGCAACTGACCTGGTGAAACAGCCGTAAGAACGTTTAAGCCTAATGCTTTTTCTTTAACGTCATCTGTAAAAGATTTGGCTGTTTTATAATTTACGTCGGCATCCAAAAGGGCTTTACGAATTTCTTTCATGGTTTCAGCCACGTTGATCTCCGAAATGCTTCCCTGTCCCTTTAAGACTTTAAATGCACGGTCTAGTTTATCCTGTAAATTCTCAAACATTTTCTTTAGTACTTAGTGTTCAATTTTTTGTAGAAGGCAAAGTTATTATTTTTGGTCGAATCAGAAGCGAAAAAGCAGCGATTCTTTTAGCGTGGGAAGATAAAGATGAGTCCGAGTGATAAAGTCTGACTACCCTGTATCTTTGAATCTGAATTTCGGTCGTATAAACCCACACCGGTGATCGAGGTGTTCATAAAGCGATTTACCTTAGCGGTAAGCGCAACATCTAAACGATGGTTGATGTAGCCGAAGTTGTCGTAAGGTACAAAGGCCATGTATTTAGACTTCAGGTTTACATTTTTAAAAATGTCCTTATCATAATTCATCACCACCTGGAAAGCCAGCTCATTAACCATTTTTGATCCAATCGGCACACCAAAATTGTTGGTATTTTTCGGGTTATTATAAATTGAGGTGTCTAAAACGAAAGTTTGTCTGGCTGTACCTGTACCAATACGGGTAGAAAAGTACTGGTTAGGTTTATATTCAAAACCGATGGATTCTGTTAAATAACCTGGTGACATAAATCTGGAGAGCAAGTTCGGTACTTCTGCGCCATCATCATTAATCTCATAACTATAGCCAAGATCAAATTGTGATTCAAAGTTGATGGATCCAAAGAAATACCAGTTTTTAGATAGCTGAATCGCCGCTTTATTATCTATATAAATCCGATCGACTGTCTTTTTCTGTAATTGGCCCCTGTTTTTTACTTTCCCATAGTTAAGGATCACCTCGCTGGTGTAACTCAGGTTCTCTTTCCGGTATTCTGTCTTGTAATTGATTAAACCAGTTAGTGCCATGGAATTTACCCCACCACCATTCCAGTTATCACTAAAAGCAGCCTGGTTTAAGTTTAATCCAATAGAGGTTTTGGTATTCCAGTAGTTGATTTCTGCGTCTACAACTTTAGGCGCCAATTCTACCGGTTTATAGATTAAGGAACCTATTCGTGAAGGCAGCGGACTGCGTTTCAATTTAATCTGCAGATCAGTTGTATTGATCGGAATGGTATCAATTTCTTGAGCCATCAGGCTTGAAAAAGATAATACTAGTAATACAGTGTAAAAACCTTTCATTAATACAAAGAAAACAAAAATGTTTCTTATCAAAGACCTAAAATTGAACTAAATACCTTATTCTGGGTTTAACTGCTCGATTACAGGCTTAGGTAAGCTTTGTAAACGAAGCGCTGCCGGATTTCTTTTATAGGCTTTATAGTTGTTTTTGATAAAAACAACGAAGGCATAATCCGATGCGGCTAGCACAAATTCATAGGTTGGCCGGTATTGTTGCATAAAATCTTCCAGTTCAAAATCTTTAACACCAAGC
The DNA here is from genome assembly GCF_015752175.1 of Pedobacter sp. CAN_A7. NCBI lineage: Bacteria > Pseudomonadati > Bacteroidota > Sphingobacteriia > Sphingobacteriales > Sphingobacteriaceae > Pedobacter > Pedobacter sp. CAN_A7. Next base: position 245,628 of record NZ_JADOUW010000002.1, read on the forward strand.
GTGCGTTGTACAAATTCTGGCCTGAACCGGTAATCAATAATTTGCTCGCGATAGTCCTTTTCGAGTATACCTTGTAGTCGCCTGGCGTTAGCGCCTTTGCGGCTAAGCAAGTTGTAAATGGCGTCGATGCCCAGGCCCACACCATTGCTCCCCAGGTTAAGCAAGTCTTTTGAACTGCCCCGGTCAAGCGCATATTTATATTCCTTTAAGTTTTTCTGTTTTTGTTCCTCCGGACTAATCAAACTACCCACAATTTTCACCTCTCTAAGCCTGATGGATAAGGGGTTGAGCTGGAAATACACGGAATTCTGGCCTTTATAAACCATGGTATCGACTGCATAACCGGGTAATGCTGCAAATAAGGTGTCACCTTTTTTAGCCTTAATGGTAAATTCACCTTTGGTGGTGTTAAACAAACCGTCGTCTGTTCTGGAATTATAGATATACACTTTAGCCAGGCGTTGTTTACTGCTCTTATCAATTACAAAACCCTGGAATGTCCTTTCCTGCGAAAAAACACTGCTGCTCAGTAGGATAAGAAGAAAATAGAGTCCTGTAAATTTCATGGTGCAGGCAAAAATACAAATAAGCCTTTTGTCCGTTCTTAAATTAACATTATTTAACCACCAGCAGTTCCTGCCCAATTTTAATACCTGTATCCTGAAGGTTATTTAATAAGCGCAGTTCATCAACCGTTAGGTTAAATCGCTTTGCTACGTTGAACAGGGTATCCCCTTTTTTAACCATATAACGGCCATCGGTAGTGGTTTTATCAACAGGAGCCATGGGAGCCTCTGCCGCAGTAATCATTTGGTTAGATACAGGAGTTTCTACCGGTGCAAACTTCTCCTTTTCTTTTGGAATGTTTTTGTTGATTTCTGTAAATACGCGGTCTTCCCTCAGAATTTTTTCTTTCTCTGTTTCAGGTTCGTCATATTGGTTCAGCTTGTAGCGGTTAATGATATTAATCAACAGCTCCGGATATTTTGGATTTGTGGCATATCCAGCCTGTTTCAGTCCATAAGCCCAGTTTTTATAGTCGTTTTTATCCAATTCGAATAAAAAGCTATAACGTTTACGCTTTAAAAACTCAGAATGATCTCTGTATGATTCACGGGCATCTTTGTAAACCCTGAAACAGTCGTTCCGTGCATCATCATCCTTAAAATATCCTTTTCCCTTCCAGTCTGATGTACATTTAATGCCAAAATGATTGTTGGCAAATTTAGCCAGGCTGCTGTTTCCATTGCCCGATTCTAAAATACCCTGAGCCAGGATAATACTGGCCGGAATACCAGAAGCATTCATCTGCTCAATCGCAACGCCTTTAAATGAATCAATATAACTTAAGGTAGAATAGCTTTCGTAGTTAGGGTTGGCTTTAGTGGCCTGTTTCTCTATCTGCTTATTGTTTTTACTGTATTGCCTGGACTTACAGGAAGCTAAAAATACAATCAGGAGCAGGGGGAGCAGGAGCTTTTGGTTCATTATTTACTTAATCTTGTGAAGGGGTAATACGGTATTCAAGTACTGAATGGATTTACTTAACGGTGCAGGTTTGGCTAATTGCTGCGGTGTATGGTCGTATTTAAACAGTTCATACTTTTTAATCAATGCAATCACTTTTGATGGCCAAAGAGTGCTCTGGGCATAACCTCCGCGCTGTATGCCTTTAACCCATCCCATATAGTCATCTTCATCATATTTAGCAAAAAGATGGTTGTAAGACGATTTTCGCTGAATGAAACCGACAAAATGGTCATAAGAATCCTGAACGGAGTCATAACCTTTATAGGCAGATTTAATCTTAGTGCTGTAGTTTTTACCTTTCACACCAAAGTGGTTGTTCAGGTTGCGGGCAATTTTGCTGGTGCCTGCGGCAGATTCATGGATGGCGACAGCGAGAATGACACTGGCCGGAATTCCGTTTTCTCTCATGAGGGTTTGCGCATAAGCCACATTTTGGTTGATGTAATGGAGCGTGGTTTGTGCTTGGGATGCCGCTGTTGTAAACAACAGGCTAATCCAGATAAACATTAGCTTTTTAATCATGTTATTTTTTTCTGATGATGAATAATCCGTCCCTTACGGGCAGTATTAATTTCTCTACCCGGTCGTCTGCTGCTATCTTATCATTAAATGTAATAATATTTCTGGTATCCTTATCTACTTGATTACTAAGAACTTTTCCACTCCAAAGTACGTTATCCACAATCACCAATCCTCCAGGTCTGATTTTGTCAAAAACTAAATCGTAATAAGTTCCGTTGTTTTTTTTATCGGCATCAATAAAAACGAGGTCAAAAACCTCGTCAAGTGTGTTTACAGTCTCGGTGGCATCACCCAGGATATAATTAATCTGCGAATGGTAACTGGATTGTGCAAAATTATTCCGCACCATATCTTCCAATTCCATGTTAATATCTAATGTGTAAAGCTTTCCTTCCGGCCGTAAACCTTCTGCTAAACAAAGCGTTGCATAACCCGTAAAGGTGCCGATTTCCAGAATTCTATGTGCATTAACCAATTTACTCAGCATGCTTAATACCCTGCCCTGGTAATGGCCAGATAACATACGTGGCATTAAAACCTTAAGGTTGGTTTCCCTGTCAATCTGTTGCAATAATTCACTTTCCGGCTCACAATACCGAAGTAATAACTGCTGCAGCTCTTCATTAATCATACTCATAGGCTTGTTATAAACGCTGTTCTTGCATGAAATATTGTAAGATGATGGTTGCAGCGATGGTATCTACCCGATCTTTGTTCCTTCGGTCCTGCTTTTTCAGTCCGCTATTCATGATCGTTTCCTGTGCCAATTTAGAAGTAAAACGCTCATCTACCCAGAATTGAGGGATGTGTGGAAAGTTCTTTTTTAGGGTAGTTGAAAATCCTTTTACATGCTGTGCAGATTCTGAAGGAGTGCCATCCATTTGTTTGGGATTTCCAATAACAAAGGCTTCCACCTCTTCGTTCCCTAGGTATTTTTTCAGGTAATCTAGTATTTCTTTAGGGTGTATGGTGTCCAGACCGGTTGCAATAATTTGCAATGGATCCGTCACGGCAACCCCGATACGCTTGGTACCATAATCGAATGCGATAATACGTGCCATGCTACAAATATGCGAAACCATATTAAAAATTTAGTATTTTGCACCAAATGCGATTTAAAGAGATCATCGGACAAGAGGCCATAAAACAGCAGTTAATTCAAACAGTTGCTGAAAATAGAGTGAGTCATGCGCAATTGTTTCTTTCTTGCCCGGGCAGTGGCGCATTACCTCTAGCTATTGCTTATGCGCAGTACCTGAATTGCCTCCAAAAAACGGCAGACGATAGCTGCGGACAGTGTTCTTCCTGCCGTAAATACGAACGTTATATCCATCCTGATCTTCATTTTTCCTATCCTTTTTTTGCATCAAAAGACGTTAAAATAGCGACTGATGTGTTAGATCAATGGCGTAAAATGCTGTTGAATGATGCTTATTTCGACATGGATATCTGGCGTTCTAAACTTCAGGCAGATAATAAACAGGCCAATATTAATATCGCTGAATGTCATGATATCATTAAAAAGTTAAGTTATAAGGCTTTCGAAGGGAAGACCAAAGTGCTGATCATGTGGCTTCCTGAATACCTGGAAAAAGAAGGAAATGCGCTGTTAAAGATTATCGAAGAACCGCCTAAAAACACCCTGTTTATTTTAGTAGCCAATAACCAGGACCAGATCTTATCCACTTTGTTATCAAGAACTCAAATCGTCAAGATTCCTAAATTACCTGATGCTACCATAGAAAGTTACCTGATGGAAAACCACGGGCTGAGCGAACAACAAGCAATTGAATATAGCTATCTGGCCGACGGTAACTTAATAGAAGCGAAGATGCTGGTGGAGAACGCACAGAACGATCATGCCGAGAAATTTGCCGAATGGCTGAGGTTAGGTTATGGCAATAAAGTACTTGAGCTTTCTGCTTTTGTAGACCAGGCTGCCGGTTGGGGCCGCGAGAACCAAAAGAATTTTTTGAAATATGGCATTAGCTTCCTCAGGGAATGCTGTTTGCTGCTTAGTGGTGCAGAAGCTTTGGTTAAATTACCGCTGAGGACACTGGAAACCGCAAAAAAGCTATCCACACATGTGCTCAGTTTAAATATGGCAGAAGCCATTATCACCGAATTGGAGCAAGCACATTATCACATCGAAAGGAATGCAAATCCGAAAATTCTCTTTTTAGATGTATCTTTACAATTGGTTAAAATAATTAAATTTAAAACGCTCCCGAAAGGGACTCAATATATATACAGTTAATATGGGATGTGGAAGTTGTTCAACAGGAGGCGGATGTGCCCCTGCGGGCTGCAAAAGTAATGGCAATTGCCTTACTGGAGGCTGCCAGAAATTAGAAGTTTACGATTGGCTGTCAAATTTAGACATGCCCTCCAATTATATACCATTTCAGGTAGTAGAAGTTAAATTTAAAGGTGCCAGAAAGGAGTTCTTTCTAAACAATGATAATATTTACCTGGAAATAGGCGAAATTGTTGCTGTTGAAGGCCCAACAGGTGGCTACGACATAGGTCATGTTTCCCTAACCGGCGAGCTGGTCAGGACACAGATGAAACGCCGCAAAACACCTTTGGATCAGGTTACCCGCAAAATTTACCGCAAAGCTTCTGAAGCTGATGTAGAAAAATGGAAGTTAGCCAAGGATATGGAATGGGAAACCATGCATAAAGCCCGTAAACTAGCTTTAGACCTTCGGTTATCCATGAAAATTAGCGATGTCGACTACCAGGGTGATAAAACAAAGGCAACTTTTTATTATACGGCTGAAGGCCGTGTTGATTTCAGGGAGCTGATTAAAAAAATGGCAGAAACCTTCAGGATCCGTATTGAAATGCGCCAGATCGGAATGCGCCAGGAAGCCGGAAGGTTAGGTGGTATTGGCTCTTGTGGCCGTGAATTATGCTGCTCTACCTGGTTGACTAACTTTAAAACCGTATCTACGGCTGCAGCTCGTTACCAGAATTTATCGCTAAACACCTTAAAGCTTGCCGGTCAATGTGGTAAATTAAAATGCTGTTTAAATTATGAACTGGATACCTATCTGGATGCCCTTAAGGATATTCCAGACCGTATCGAAAGCCTGCAAACGGCCATAGGCGTTGCCCGCCACCAGAAAACAGATATCTTTAAAAAGTTAATGTGGTTTAGCTATGCGAATGCAGAAGACTGGATTCCATTGAAGGTAGACCGTGTAAAAGAAATTATGGCCATGAATAAACGTGGTCAGAAACCTGATAACCTTAAATCTGAAGCACAGGAACTGGAAGAAAGCGTTGTGGTGGAGAAAGTACATGATTACGAAAATGTTGTAGGACAGGATAGTTTAACCCGCCTGGACGAAAAACGAACTAAACAAAATCGTAATAACCGTAATCCTAATCAGCGCAATCAGGCAAGTGCAGGCCGTACTGAGCGTACAGAACGTACAGAACGCGGGCCACGTCCTCAGCAGCCACGTAAACCTGCAGATCAGACTAAAAAGCCTGATGCGGTAAAAAATGTAGCAGAAACAACCAAAAGACCTCCACAGGTCAAAAAGGTCGTTGATGAAAATAAAAATCCTGTAGAAGGGCAGGGAGCACCAGCAGCGGTAAGTAAAAATAAAAGTAGAAACAACCGCAGGCGAAATAACCGGACTGGAGACCGTCCGGCCGACAAACAGGGAGATAAACCAACGGATAAGCCAAAAAATGACTAAAGTTAAATTCCTGGTTATTACATTTTTGCTGCTAAACGTTGGTTTATGGAGCGGATGTAAAACAGACAACATCGCTGATGTCAATGTTTCGATGCCTAAGCATCGCTGGAGTTATATTAATAAAATTATTACCGTTGTCGATATAAAAGATCATACTAAAACGTATGATCTTTTCTTTAAACTCCGTCATACAGCGGCCTACCGCTACTCCAATATCTATATACTCTTCCAAATGAAGGAGCCTGGGAAAACCAGGACTACCCGCCGGTATGAATATAAGCTGGCTTCGGCCAATGGCAAATGGCTTGGTGCTGGCTCCGGCGATCTGTATACATCTACCTTGCCCTTATTGACCAACTACAAATTTCCGGAACCTGGAAAATACACCCTCGTTATTGAACAAAGTATGTTAGACAACCCCCTGCACCACATCAGTGATGCCGGAATCATGCTGCGGATGCGCGAAAGTGCTAATTAACACATTAAAGTAAAGGCATCAATTGTTCCAGGGCCATACCTCTTGAACCTTTCAGTAAAATCAAATGATCATGTGGAGGCGTAGCTTTCAGGTACGCCGCAGCTTCTGCCGGGGTGTTAAAAAATAGTCCTGCATAGCGGTCTTTGTAATCATAAAAGTTCGAACCGATAAAGATCAGCTGATCGATTCCCGTGATGGCCGCTTTCTGAATAATCAACTCATGCTGCGCAGCCGCTTCTTCGCCAAGCTCAAACATATCGCCTAATATGGCTATTTTCTTCGCTGCTGCTAAGCCACCAAGGTTATTGATCGCTGCTGACATGCTGCTCGGATTGGCATTATAAAAATCACAAATCAAAGTGTTGTTAGCCGTTTTAGTCAGCTGTGAGCGATTGTTACTGGGGAAGTATGCAGACAGCCCTTTAATGATATGTAATGGACTCACGTCAAAATAAACACCAATACACACTGCCGCCAGGCTGTTTTCAAAGTTATATGCGCCAGTTAAATTTACTTGCGTGGAATAGGTATACTGGCCTGCCGACCAGTTAAACGTAACGTAAGGGTCTGCTTTAACCAGTTCACCGCAAAGGTGATCATCTTTATGAGTGCCGTAATAAATGACTTTCCTTAAATCTGCTGCGGTATTCATTTCCATCAAATAAGGGTTGTTGCGGTAAATAAAAGCCGTTCCTCCTGTAGCTTTGATATAGGCATATAACTCTGCTTTCCCTTTTTTAACCCCTTCAAATCCACCAAATCCATCCAGATGCGCCATGCCAACATTGGTAATTAATCCATGCGTAGGCTGGGCAATGGTGCATAAAAAAGCAATCTCCTGCTGGTGATTCGCACCCATTTCAATCACGGCAATTTGGGTTTCTGCTGTGATGGATAAAACCGAAAGTGGCACGCCAATATGGTTGTTTAAATTGCCATGGGTTGCGAAAACTGAATATTTTTCTGCCAAAACTGCTTTTACCAATTCCTTGGTCGTCGTTTTTCCATTACTTCCTGTCATGCCAATCACCGGAATCTTTAATTGCTTTCTGTGGTGTTTAGCCAGCTCCTGCAAACAAGTCAGCACATCATCCACCAAAATACAACGCTCATCCACGTTATAGTCTTCCTCGTCAATAACCACATAGGCAGCGCCCTTTGCTAAGGCCTGCGCAGCAAAGGTATTTGCATTAAAGTGTTCCCCTTTTAAGGCGAAAAATAGACAGCCCTTGCTTATGTTTCTGGTATCGGTAGAAATGCTTTGGTGTACAAGGTAAAGCTGGTAAAGTGCTTGGATGTCTGACATGTTAGAAATTAATTTCATTTGTGCTGGTAAAATTACACTATGCGTTACAAACAAAAAATATTCTTTAGTATTTTGGCTGTTTAAATATCTATATGAAGCCACTTTTACTCTCTTTGATGTTGTTTGTCGGTATATATGCCGCCAAGGCACAAACCAAATCGCCCGACGACTATTTAGGATACCCATTAGGCAGCCGTTTTACCAGTCACCAGAAAGTGGTCGACTACTTCCATTATGTTGCTTCAGCACATCCGGAAATAAAAATAGAAAAGTATGGTAAAACTTACGAAGGCAGAGAGCTCATGGTGGCCATTGTGTCTTCCAAAGCAAATATGGCCAGGCTCGAAGAGATTCGTCAGAACAATGTAGCGCTAAGTCAGGCAAAAAGTAATGTAAATATACAGAAACAGCCCGCTATACTTTGGTTAAGTTATAATGTTCATGGAAACGAAGCGAGTTCTACAGAAACTGCGCTCAAAATGATTTATACACTGGCTACCGGTACCGCCAGTAACGTACAGCAATGGCTGGATAATACAGTGGTGATTATTGATCCCTGTTTAAACCCCGATGGCAGAGACCGTTATGTAAACTTTTTTAATTCCGTATCTGGCGTAATTCCTAATCCAAATCCCAATTCGAGAGAACACCAGGAGCCCTGGCCAAGAGGCCGTTCCAATCACTATTATTTCGACCTGAACCGCGACTGGGCATGGCAAACTCAAATAGAAACGCAGGGACGAATTGCCTTGTACCAACAGTGGATGCCAGAAGTACATGTCGATTTTCACGAACAAAGCTATAATTCGCCTTATTATTTTGCCCCTGCCGCAGAGCCTGTACATGAGAGCCTGAGCAAATGGCAACGTGATTTCCAGGTAACTGTGGGTAAAAACAATGCCAAATACTTTGATGCCCAAGGCTGGCAGTATTTTACCAAAGAACATTTTGATTTGCTGTATCCGTCTTATGGCGATACCTACCCATTATATAATGGCGCCATCGGCATGACCTACGAGCAGGGTGGTATTAATGCAGGTTTAGCGGTGACCACCGCCGACGGGGACCTGCTAACTTTAAAAGACCGGATTGACCACCATTTTACCACAGGCATGGCCACTTTAGAAACTGTTTCTACTCATGCAGTGCCGCTAATCAATGAGTTTAAGCAGTTTTTCGTAGACCGCATAGCCAACCCTCCGGGCCAATACAAAACGTATGTGGTCAAAGGCACCCAATTGAGTCGCCAGAAAAAATTGGCCGATTTACTTCGTAAAAATGGTATTCAGTTCTCTTATGGTGGCGACCGCAATTTAAGTGGATACGACTTCGATACACAGAAAAAGAAAAGTTTCAGGCTGGAGCGAAACGATTTGGTAGTTAACCTGCAGCAGCCTAAGGCAACACTGATCAATGTGTTGTTTGAGCCTCATACCATGGTTTCTGATTCTAATACTTATGACATTACCGCCTGGGCCATGCCTTATGCCTATGGTCTGGAAGCCTATGCCTTAAAGGAGTCTGTTCAGGGTAAATATACAGCACTTGAAGAAAAGAACCTGCTTACTGATCAGGTGGCTATGCCTTATGCCTGGGCTTTTTCCTGGAATTCGGTAGACGATGCTAAATTATTAATCGCCCTGCAACAGGAAAACCTGAAAGTGCGTATTGCCGATCAGGCTTTTAGCAGTGGTGGTAGAGATTATCAGGCCGGTACTTTACTGGTTTACAGAAAAGAGAATGAACAAAACGGAGTACCTGTTTCTGAAAAAATAAAAACCCTTGGCATTAAAACAGGGGTAAGTGTAAACGCCATTTCCACTGGCTTTGTAGAAAAGGGTAAAGATTTTGGGTCTACCGTTTACCCTTTATTAAAACTGCCAAAGATTTCAGTCCTTTCCGGTACAGAAACATCTTCCATTGCTGTAGGCGAAATTTGGCATTTCTTTGAGCAGGAACTTCATTATCCGGTTACCATGTTAAGTGTGCAAGGTTTGAGAAACCTCAGCATTACCGAAACCAATGTGCTGATTCTGCCAAGTGGCTATTACCCTAAAGACATTGATCTAAAACTGGCGAGCTGGGTAGAACAAGGGGGAAAATTGATATTAATGGAAGATGCCATCACTGCGGTGGCCGGTAAAAAGCCTTTTGAAATCAAAAAGAAAGAATTTCCAAAAGAAGAAAGCATCTATACCCGGGCCTATGGCGATAAAGACAAAAGCGATTTTAATGATGCCATTCCTGGTGCCATTTTTAAAGTCAATCTTGATCAAACACATCCACTGGCCTTAGGTTTAGACAGGTATTATGCCCTGGTTACCGATGATAAAATCTATGAACCTTTAGCAGAAGGCTGGAATGTAGGTGTATTGGCCCCAGGCGCCTACCTAACGGGCATTGCTGGTAAAAATGTACAAAAGAAAATGGATAATGGGTTATTGTATGGTGTGCAGCATTTAGGCAGTGGTACAGTTGTTTATATCGCCACCAATGTTATGTTCCGCCAGTTCTGGGAAAGCGGAAAACAGCTGTTTACTAATGCGGTATTCCTGGTAAACTAATCAGAAGAGTGTAAGCATAAACCCCTGCAGACAGCAATGATATCACATGATAATTACTTCAGTGCCGATAAAATACAGTAGATAATGATGAAAATTTGGGAAGCAGCCCTATTTTTTAAAGGCTTGTTTCCCAAATAATTATAATATAATTGATTCAATATTTTTCTTTTAATTTTATAAAATAATACTTGTTTTAAAATTTTTGTTGTGGTAAATTAGATAAGACGTTTATCTAATACTTAGCACAATGAAAAGACAGCTACATTGTTTGTTTGTTTTCATGCTATTTACGATTTCTGCAATAGCGCAACAACGAACAATCACCGGTCGCGTTACCGGGCAAGATGATGGCCTGCCCATTCCGGGGGCCAGTATAAGACTCACAGGGGCACAAGGTGGTACACAAGCTGATGGCGATGGCCGATATATGATTGCGCTTCCTGATGGCGCCTCAGGCCTCGAAGTTTCCTCTATCGGTTATGCTACCCAGCGAATTAACCTGACTACCGCCAACGAATATAATGTTAGCCTGGTGAGTGATGCCAGGACTCTTGGCGAAGTGGTGGTCACTGCACAAGCCATTAGAAGAGAAAAGCGAACTTTGGGCTATTCGGCGCCTACCATAAATAATGCGGAGCTTACACAGGGTGAAAACTCCAGCGTCATCAACTCCCTCACTGGGCGTGTGGCCGGGGTAAACATCACCACTACCTCCAATACCCCGGGTAGTTCATCGCGCGTAGTGTTACGTGGCGGTTCTTCTATTTCCGGTAATAACCAGGCTTTAATTGTAATCGACGGTATCCCTATCGATAACTCCAGTGTCTATGGAGGGGCTTCAGCATTGGCCAGTGTTGACTTTGGTAACCGTGGAAATGATATCAACCCTGATGATATTGCTTCTGTAACCGTATTAAAAGGTCCTGCCGCTGCGGCCCTTTATGGGTCCAGGGCATCAAACGGTGCCTTAATCATCACCACCAAAAGCGGTACCAAGGGCGCGCAAAAAACCGAAATTACCTTTAGCAGCTCCAACTCGGCGTCGTCTATTTTAAAGCTGCCCGACTTTCAGAATGAATACGGACAAGGGTATTATGATGTGATATCTGACGATGGTACAGAGGCGACTTACATCAACGATCCAAAGGAAAATTGGAGCTGGGGGGCCCCCTTTACCGGTGAAATGCAGGAATGGGGCCAAATGATCGGCGGTGTTCGCCTGCAAAAACCCTACGCTGCCCTCCAGGACAACATAAAAAATTTCTTTAACACAGGTTTCTCTACAGATAATAACTTAAGTTTTTCAGGTGGCGGCGAAAAGACAAGTTTTTACCTTGGTTTAAATGCGTTGAATTCTAACAGCGTGTTCCCAGGCAATAAGGATGTTTATAACCGTTACAATGTTCGTTTTAATGGTACGGCCGAGTTTAGCAATAAGTTTACTGCTGGTATTTCTTTCAACTACTCGAACATAAAAGCCAACCAGGTTGGCGGCGGACAAGGCAGTGGGTCCATCTATAATAATGTGCTGCAAACGCCGCGCGATATTCCAATCGACCAAATGAGCGACCTGAACAACCCTTATTATGGATATGGACAGGTAGTGTTAGACGGCGTGCAACGCGAAGATTTGTACGGCTTTTATGGGGCCTATAACATTAATCCCTATTACCTGCTCGAAACCTACGATAACTTTAATGATGTTAACCGCGTTACCGGAAACTTTAATATCGGCTATAAACCTGTAGAATGGCTAAATATTACGGAACGTTTAGGGGTCGATTTCTTTTCAGACCGGCGCAGGCTGGTAAATCCTAAATATAGCTTTGTGCCTGCCGATGAAGCTGGAAACTATTCTGCCGATAATACCCAAACCAATAACGGGTCCTATCAAATCGATCAATTCAACGTCAATGAAGTTATCCATGATTTAATGATTACGGCAAGTCATCAGTTCAGTGAAGATTTTGAAGGATCGCTGATGATCGGTAATAACATCCGCCAGCGTTCTACAAATACCAATCAATCCGCTACCAATGCAACCGGTGGTTTGGTGGTACCCGGTTATTATAATTTAGCCAATAGCAACGGTCCGGTAAATGTGATTTTGGATAACTTTACCCGCAGACGACTCATAGGTCTTTATGCTGATCTAAACATGGCTTATAAAAACATGTTATTTTTACAGGTAACGGCACGTAACGACTGGTCTTCTACCTTGCCAACAGCTAATAATTCCTTCTTTTACCCAAGTGTAAGTGGATCATTTTTATTCTCAGAATTACTAAAAGAATCATCCATCAACAACTTCCTTGATTATGGAAAGTTAAGGTCTAGTTATGCCATGGTAGGTAACGATACTGATCCTTACCAACTGGTAACCACCTTTAGCAGGGGCCTCATTGATGGTGGTTTTGGAAATACCACCTTCCCTTTTGGAAACGTGGCGGCATTAATGGCGGGTACAACCATTGGAAATGCCAATTTAAAACCTGAAAAAACAACTTCTTTTGAGATCGGTACGGAGTTGGGCTTCTTTAAAAGCAGGCTTAGTATTGATTTTAGTTATTACAGAAACAATTCCAGAAATCAAATTTTAAGCATCCCTATCCCCAATTCTACCGGTTATGGATTTTCTGTAGTGAATGCTGGTGAAATACAAAATAATGGGGTTGAACTCACCTTGCGTGGTACGCCAATACGCACCAGCGGTGGCCTTTCTGTTGAACTCTATGGTACCTTTACAAAAAATAACAGTGAGGTCATCGACCTGATGCCAGGCGTGGAACAGGTAAGTCTTGGCGGTTACATCGGCATGTCTGTTGTTGCTGCCAAAGGTAAATCTTATGGAGAGTTTTATGCCGCAACGAATGCTACGGATGCACAGGGGCGAACCATTATCGATCCGGAGACCGGCCTGCCACTAACCTCTCCGTCGGCACAATACCTGGGTAGCTATAACCCGAAATACCAGGCTTCCCTTGGCGCTAACATCAAGTTTAAAAACTTTAACCTCAGCGCACTCTTTGATACTAAACACGGCGGGGTCTTTTACTCCCGCACCCGAGATATTTTAGGTTTTGTTGGGGTTTCTGAAGAATCAGGGGGCGATAGGATAGGCGTAATCTTTCCAAACTCTGTGTATTTAGATGACAGTGGAAACAGCGTGGTCAATACCGATATCTTTTATAATAAACAAGATTATTACTCCGATTTAACTGCTGGCCAACACATGGTTGATGCCACCTATGTAAAATTACGCAACCTTTCTTTATCGTATACCTTTAATAAAACACAATTGGCTAAAAGCCCTTTTGGCGAGTTAACCATTGGAGTGTTTGGAAACAACCTGTTTGTATGGACACCCGATTCCAATAAATATGCAGATCCAGAGGTCAATTCGGCAGGAGCAGGCAACCTTCAGGGTTTCGATTATACAGCATTGCCATCCGTTCGAAATTACGGCCTTAATGTAAGGGTATCATTTTAAATCAACACTCATGAAAACGCAATATCTCTATCGCGCAAAAAAACTTCTCCTCCTTTTAGTCATAGGTACAGTCGGATTGGCTGGCTGTAAAAAGTTTTTAGATATCAACGAAAGCCCTAATAATCCTGTTTCGGCAACGCCGAGTTTGCTTTTGCCTACTGTACAAGCAGCCATTGGTCAGCTGGTGGGCAATAATTTTCAGATTTATGGTAACCTTTGGGCGCAGTACTGGACCCAAAGTCCTACTTCATCACAATACCGAAGCCTGGAGCAGTATAGCGTAACCAACACCGCATTTGACACACATTGGCTCATTACCTATCGCAATGCGCTTCAAAATGCACAATTGATCATTGACCATAGTCAACCCAACAGTGAGCATATCAAGGGCATGGCCAATATATTAAAAGCTTATACTTACCAATTAGCTACCGATGCCTGGGGCGACATTCCTTTGTCTGAAGCCTTAAAAGGAAGTCAGTTCGCTAGTCCGAGATATGAAAGTCAGCAAGTGGTATACGACAGCATTTTCAATTACATAGATCTTGGGCTTGCTTTGTTAAATGCGCAAAATGCAACCGATCCGGGCGAACAAGACCTCCTGTTCGGGGGTGATGTTGATCAGTGGCGGGCATTTGCAAACACCTTAAAACTTCGTGCTTATTTACGGTTATCGCAAGCTGATCCTGCAAAAGCTCAGGCGGGTATTGCAGCCCTGTATGCTGCTAATCCTGTTTTTCTATTGGATGATGCTCAAATTAACTATACGACCACCGGCGGTAATGATAACCCGCTTTATAGTGAAATGGTAGGATTGGGCTATACCCAAAACTTGGTGGCGAGTGCTACGGCAGTGCGTCAGTTCAATCGTAACAACGATCCAAGGGTTTTGCAGGTTTATGACCCTGTAGAAAATAACAATGTACCAGAAGATACCATAGCCTATATTCCACAGGGAAGTTACCGCTTAAATACCACCAAACGGGTGTCTCCACCTTCAGCACGGGTGGCCGGTAATGCAGCTGATCCTAATTCTGCAGTAGCACCAGTCAAATTCATTTCTGCGGCAGAAAGCCATTTCCTGCAAGCTGAAGCAGGCGCACGTGGTTGGAGCGGTGCAGCTGACGTAAGAAGCCATTTTGAAGAGGGGATCAGGGCAAGTTTTGGGGCCTTTGGTATCCCAGACCTGGCGGCGGCCTATATCAGTACAGCCCCTGATGCGCAGTTAACGTCTGGCGCAGATGCCATCAGGCTGATCATCACCCAAAAATATTATGCGATGTGTGGTTACCAGGGTTTTGAAGCATGGACAGAGTGGAGACGAACAGGCTATCCAAATTTTCTGGTCGAATCAGCAGCATCAACACTGGGTGCTGGACGTATGCCTTTACGTTTCCTTTATCCTAATACGGAGATTACGACCAACCAAAATTTCCCAGGTTCAGTACTCATTTATGAACCAGTTTGGTGGGACAAATAAGCGGGTTGCACACAAAGATTGTAAATTAATTATTAAGGATGAAGCGTTCGTATTGAGTATCATTTTTGCACATATGTAAGCACAATTAACCTATAGAAAATGTCACAGGTAACACATTGCTTATAGACTAAAAGTAATTAATTATTTCTTATCATAACTTGTTGGTAATCAGGATACAAAAGTCTTTTGAATTTTAAATTAGGGCTGGAATTTCGATATCTTAGAGATAGAATTTCAACTAATTTATTCAAAACTTATGAAAAAACTTTTACAAAGTTTGTTCATGCTGTTGTTTTTCGCCACCTCGGCATTTGCACAGCAACGGACAATCACAGGAACAGTTATTGGTAAAGATGATGGCTTACCATTACCTGGTGTAAGTGTTAGGGTCGCGGGCTCTAACACCGGAACAAGCGCCTCCGCTGAGGGGCGATTCACCATCAGTGTCCCGGCGGACGCAAAAGCATTAGAATTTTCAGCCTTGGGTTATACCCCGCAAACCGTTGCCATTGGAAGTTCGGCAGTGATCAATGTGGTGATGACTGGCGATGCACAGGCTTTATCTGAAGTTGTGGTAACGGCCCTGGGTATTCGCAGAAACAGGAACGAACTGCCTTATGCAGCGCAGGAAGTGAAAGGCGAAGACCTGACCCGTACACGGGACGCGAACTTTGTGAATGCACTATCGGGTAAAGTGGCTGGTTTGGATATCAAACAATCCAATACCATGGGCGGCTCTACCAATGTGGTCATGCGGGGTTTCAAATCCATGACCGGTAATAACCAGGCGCTGTTTGTGGTGGATGGAATACCGGTGAGTAACGCCAACACCAACTCAACTGACCAAACCACGGGGCGTGGTGGTTACGATTATGGAAATGCGGCAGCAGACGTTAACCCGGATGATATTGAATCGGTCAACGTGCTGAAAGGTGCTGCGGCGACAGCCCTATATGGCTCCAGGGCTTCAAACGGGGTCATTATGATCACTACCAAAAAAGGCAGGAAAAACTCACTGGGGGTAACGGTAAATACCGGACTTACCTTTGGGAACATTGATAAAAGTACTTTTGCGAAATATCAAAAAGAATACGGTGCAGGTTATGTAAATGAGTATTCACGCGACGGGGATGGCAATTTAAGTGGTTATCCTTCACCAGACCGTAATTTCTGGTATTCAGATGTCTTGGGTCTGGGCAATAGCTTAATTACTCCTTTTACAGAAGATGCCTCTTATGGTGGTGCTTTTGATCCTGGTACCCTGGTTTTACAATGGGATGCTTTTGATCCTTCTTCACCTAATTATGGAAAGGCAACACCTTGGGTGGCCGGAGCTAATGATCCATCCTCATTTTTCAAAACAGGACTAAACTCAAATCATAGTATCAGCATTGACGGTGGTGGTGAAAATACCACGTTCAAAGTAGGTTATTTAAGAAGTGATGAAACAGGCGTATTGCCTAACAGTAAAGTAACCCGAAATAACTTCAACTTTAGCGGCGGCCATGATATCACAAAAAATGTGACCATCAGTGCATCGGCTAATTATACCAAAATAGATGGTCTGGGCCGTTATGGAACAGGTTATGAAGGTAATAACCCTAACCAGCAATTCAGACAATGGTGGCAAACCAATGTGGACATTAAAGATCAGGAAGCTGCTTATAACAGAAATGGGGAGAATATTACCTGGAACTGGTCTGACGTGACCGCCACCCGGCCAATCTATTCCAACAACCCGTACTGGTCTAGGTATAATAACATCCAGAATGACACCAGGGACCATTTCTTTGGGAATGCCATGGTTACCTGGAAACCTTTAGAATGGTTAGATGTGATGGGAAGGGTTACCTATGATGGTACCAATGAAATGCAGGAAGAGCGTTTAGCCATTGGCGGAGCAGATGTTTCTGAATATGCCCGCTTCAATAGAACGGCTTCAGAGACCAATTTTGATTTATTGGTGAATTTTAATAAAGACATCACGGAGCTAATCACCTTCAGGGGATTATTAGGTAGTAATATTCGCAGAACGAGTTTATCATCTATCCAGGCGAGAACCAATGGCGGTTTGGCGGTGCCAGGCTTATATTCACTGTCGAACTCTGTTAACCTGATCAACGCGCCTGTGGAACGTTATGAGCGTGTTGGGGTTGATGGTTTGTTTGCCAGTGCCACCTTTGGTTATAACGAAATGGTGTTTTTAGATGCCACTATTCGCCGTGACCAGTCCACAACTTTACCGGTAGAAAACAACTCTTATTGGTATCCTTCCGTGGCAGGAAGTTTTGTGTTCTCTAATTTAATGAAAGAATCTACCTGGTTAAATTATGGTAAACTGCGTGTCAACTATGCGGAAGTGGGTAACGATGCCACCGCATTGAGCTTATACGATGTGTATACCATCAATCCGGTTTATAATGGGAATTTATTAACCTCCCTGCCGATCACTAAATTAAACCCTGATTTGTTGCCAGAGCGGACCAAGAGTTTTGAAGCCGGTGTGGAAGCCAATTTCTTTAATGCAAGATTCGGTTTTGATGCTACCTATTACGTTTCAAAATCTGTTAACCAGATTATGCCGGTAAATATTTCTACCACTACAGGTTTCGGAAACAGATGGGTAAATGCCGGAACCATTGAAAATAAAGGGGTAGAGGTTTCTGCTTTTGTATTGCCAATACGTACGCAAGATTTTAGCTGGACCCTGAATTTAAACTGGACCAGGAACAGAAACCAAGTCACAGAATTATATGAAGAAAACACGAATCTACAGTTAGCTACTTTCCAGGGCGGTGTTACTTTGAATGCAACACTTGGTGAACCTTTTGGAACACTGAGGGGACGTGGTTTCGTCTATGAAAACGGAGAAAAAGTTGTTGGAGAAGACGGATATTATGTTTTCGGTCCGGCCAACTCTGTGATCGGAGATATGAACCCAAATTGGACAGGTGGTATTCAAAATAACTTCAAGTATAAAGACATCAGCTTAAGCTTTTTGATTGACATCAGGAAAGGTGGAAGTATCTTCTCGCTGGATCAGTACTACGGACAGGCAACAGGTATATATCCGGAATCTGCCGGATTGAATGACCTTGGAAATCCTAAAAGGCTTCCGATTAGTGAAGGAGGTGGTGTAGTCCTGCCAGGCGTTCAGGCTGGTGGTGCACAAAATACTGTGCGGGTGGAAGCATATGACAACTCTGTAACGCCTTATGGTTATTCAAACAACCCACAACAGTCCTTTGTATACGATGCCGGTTTTGTAAAATTACGGGAAGCTGCTCTAACCTATTCACTGCCTAAAAAATGGATTGGCGAAAAAGCTGTTAAAGGCGTCGACGTATCGCTTGTTGGCCGTAACCTTTGGGTTATCCACAGTAATGTGCCTTATGCCGATCCGGAAGCAGGTTTAAGTTCAGGAAACCTTCAAGGTTACCAAAGTGGTGCTTACCCTTCGGTAAGAACCCTTGGTTTCAATGTGAGGTTTAGATTTTAAGTTGATAACTGATTCCTTGGCGATGAAGTCAGATTTTTATGATCGCTTCATGACCTATTAAAAATAAATTTTAGACCTATGAAACCATCAAAAGCTTACAGCTTACCAAGCAATAAAAACAAGCTTTTGATAGCTTCATTACCAATAAATAACTAATAATTTAGCGATGAAAAAACTAATTATATATATCTTGCCCCTGGTGTTACTTGCATCTTGTGCCAAGAATTTAGATGAATACAATATCGACCAGAAAAACCCTAAAACGGTTTCTGCAGGGTCGCTATTTGGAAATGCACTCAAGCAGCTGGTCGATAACCAGACCACACCCAGCGTAAACATAAATGTGTTAAGGTTCTGGATGCAGCAATGGACCGCAACTACGTACCAGGATGAACCCAGGTATAACATTACGACCAGAAACATTCCATTAGCCTACTGGACCCCATTTTACCGGGAAGTATTGCAGGATTTGAAAGAAAGCAGAAGACTGACCGATGAAGACGAGTCGTTGGATGCTGCGGTAAAAAATAACCGCATTGCGGTAACGGAAATTACAGCGGTATACACCTGGTCTGTTTTGGTGAACACCTGGGGCGATGTTCCTTATACGGAAGCACTGACGGATGTCAATCAACCTAAGTATGATGATGCCGCATCTATTTATGCCGACTTATTTACCCGTTTAGATGCAGCAATTGCACAGATTACCCCTGGTTCTAACTTTGGTGGCTCAGATCTGTTGTACAATGACGATACCGCTGCCTGGTTAAAATTTGCACATAGTTTAAAAATGAAACTGGCCATTACCCTGGCAGATGTTGATGCAGCAACTGCTCAGGCCGCTATTACAACATCCGCCAGTCAGGGATTTACCAGCAATGCTGATAATGCGGCATTTGCGTATTTAAACACCACGCCAAACAATAACCCCATATCTGCAAACCTAAACCCTGTATATACTAGCAGGCAGGATTATGTTGCCGGCGAAACGCTGGTTACACTGATGAATACAGTTAACGATCCTAGAAGACCCTTTTATTTTACGGCTGTGAATGGTGCTTATTTAGGAGGCAGAATTGGTGTTAACAACGATTATGCGTCTTATTCTAAACCAAGTGATAGGATCATCCAGCCAGACTTTGAGGCCTTATTAATGGATTATTCGGAGGTAGAATTTATTCTGGCCGAAGCTGCCGCCAGATGGGGCATTGCCGGCACACCGGAAACCCATTATAACGCAGCCATTACGGCTTCCATCACTTATTGGGGTGGAACAGGAGCACAGGCTTTGGCCTACCTGGCACAACCACAGGTAGCTTATGCAACTGCCGCAGGCACTTATAAGCAAAAAATCGGCATGCAAAAGTACATCGCTTTGTATAACCGTGGGTACGATGCCTGGGTAGAATGGCGCCGTCTGGATTACCCTGCCTTAAGGCCAGCTGCAGAAGCAGAGAGCGTCATTCCTTTACGTTTAACCTACCCAACCAGTGAACGGACACTGAACAGGAGCAATGTAGAAAGTGCAGCCACTGCTATCGGCGGAGATGAGGTAGGAACCAAAATATTTTGGGACGTGTTTTAATTTACAATTAAATAATTATCACTAAAGGGTGCCGGAAGGTGCCCTTTTTTTGTTGGTAATAGACTAAAAACCGCTAATCTGGCAAAGATGAAGCCTTAGTGAGTCCATAATGAATACGACATGAATCCGTGTTGAATCCGTGTTTTTGTAGAAAAAGTCGTATTCATTACATATTTGTTTGGTATTTAACTTCAAGTTAAGTGCTGGCCATGTAAAGTTCGGGTAGAGGACGTGTGTCATCATCCTCCTAATAAATTTATTCTTATGCAATACATATTTTTGTAACAATCCCGTAAAAAAAGAGGTTACACATAAAAATATTGGGAGCGCTTCTAAAATATTGATATATTTAGCAAATTTTTACTTATTAAATAATCAATATTCATGAAAAAACTTCTACAAAGTTTGTTCGTGTTGATGTTATTTGCAGTTAGTGCAATGGCTCAACAAAGAACAATCACTGGAACAGTTACGGGTAACGACGATGGTTTACCATTGCCAGGCGTAAGTGTAAAAGTAAAAGGTGCTGCTGGTGGGGCAAGCACAGACCTTAACGGTAAATTTTCAGTAGTTGTTCCTGCTGAAGGGACTTCATTAGAATTTAGCTCTGTAGGTTATGTTCCACAAACTAAGGCCATTTCTGGTTTAACAGTTATTAATATGAGTCTGGCTCCAGACGCAAGAACCCTGGGTGAAGTTGTTGTAACAGCTAACGCCATTAAAAGGGAGAAAAGAACCCTGGGTTATTCAGCTCCAACCATTAAGAGCAGCGAATTAACAGAAGGTGGAAGTTCAAGTGTATTGAGCTCTCTTTCTGGAAAAGTTGCAGGGGTAAACATTACGTCTACTTCAGGTGCTCCTGGTAGTTCATCACGTGTAGTACTTCGTGGTGGTTCTTCCATTTCTGGATCAAATCAGGCTTTAATCGTTGTTGATGGGGTTCCAATTGACAACTCAAGTGTAACCGGTGGTGCTTCTTCACTGTCGAGTGTTGACTTTGGTAACAGAGGAAACGACTTATCGCCAGATGACATTGCTTCGGTAACGGTATTAAAAGGCCCGGCTGCGGCTGCCCTTTACGGATCAAGAGCTTCTAACGGTGCATTGATTATTACCACTAAAACGGGTACTAAAGGTGCAGAAAAAACTTCAATCACCTTTAATAGCAATAACACTTTTTCATCCGTATTAAAACTTCCTGAATTACAGAATGAGTATGGTCAGGGTTACTATGATCAGATCCTTCCAGGTGGAAAAACAGCTACTTATATTACCGACTTAAAAGAAAACTGGAGCTGGGGAGCGCCTTTCACAGGTAACGTTCAAGAATGGGGTCAGGAAATTGACGGTGTTCGTCAAATGAAGCCTTATTCTGCTGCAGAACACCAGGTAAAAGACTTTTTCTCTACAGGTTTTGCTACAGATAACAACTTAAGTTTATCAGGTGGTGGTGATAAAACCAGCTTTTATTTAGCCATTAACTCCTTAAATTCTAATGGAATTTACCCGGGTGCTAGTGATGAATACAACAAATATGGGGTAAGGTTTAACGGAACGGCAGATCTTGGTAACAAGTTCACCACAGGCGTTAGCTTTAACTTCTCGAAAATTGACGCTAACCAAGTTGGTGGCGGACAAGGAAATGCATCTGTTTATAACAACGTGTTACAAACACCTAGAGATATTAATATTAAATCGGTTAGTAATTTAAATAATCCTTACAACAGTTATGGTTATACCAATGCAGCAGGTGTTAGTATTCCAGGTTCTTATGGTTACTATGGTGCTTATACGCAAAACCCATACTGGATTTTGGATAACTATTCAAACTTAAATGATGTAAGTCGTGTAACAGGTAATTTTAACATTGGATATAAACCAACCGACTGGTTAAATGTAACGGAAAGAATTGGTGTAGATACATATACAGACAGACGTAGAACACTAAGCCCTAAATTTAACTTTGTTGATATTGATCAAACCAGCGAATATGCAGGTGTGAACAGAAGAACAAGTAATGGTGAATACCGTATTGATCAATATAACGTAACCGAGTTGGTTCACGATTTAATGGTGACGGCTACACATAAATTTAACGAGGATTTCGAAGGTTCATTAATGTTAGGTAACAACATTCGTCAGCGTCAAACCAACACACTTTCTTCAGCAACTAACTCATCAGGCGGTTTGGTAGTACCAGGATGGTACAACCTAGGAAACAGTAACGGTCCTGTAAACGTAATTACCGATCTATTATCTAAAAGAAGGTTAATTGGTTTATATGCCGATTTAAACTTATCGTACAAAAACTTCTTGTTCTTACAGGCAACTGCTAGAAACGATTGGTCTTCGACTTTACCAGCACAAAACAATTCGTTCTTCTACCCTAGTGTAAGTGGATCATTTGTTTTCTCTGAATTGTTAAAAAGCTCATCAGTTTCTGATGTGTTGACTTATGGTAAAATCAGGTCAAGTTGGGCGCAAGTTGGTAATGATACTGATCCTTACCAATTGTTAGCTACATTTAATAAATCTACTGTAAACGGTAACTTTGGTAGCACCGTGTTTCCATTTGGAAACGTAGCTGCATTAGCTGCAGGTTCATCTTTAGGAAACCTTGACCTTAAACCAGAGAAAACTACTTCATTTGAAGTTGGTGCTGAATTAGGCTTTTTCCAAAACAGATTTGCTGTTGATTTCAGTTACTACAAAAACAACTCTAAAAACCAGATCTTAAGTATTCCAATTCCAAACTCAACTGGTTACGGCTTTAGCATTGTAAATGCAGGAGAAGTTCAAAACAAAGGTGTGGAATTAAGTTTAAGAGGTACGCCAGTTCAAACAGGTAACATTACCTGGGAAGTTTACGGATCATTCACTAAAAACAATAATGAAGTTGTTTCTTTATTGCCAGGTGTTGACCAGATTTCATTAGGTGGTTTCTCTGGAATGTCGATTGTTGCAGCAGTAGGTAAACCATATGGTGAATTTTATGCAGTAACAGAGGCAAAAGATGCAGAAGGCAGAACGATTGTTGATGCTGAAACAGGAATTCCTGTAAACAGTTCAACTGCGCAATACTTAGGTAACTATAACCCGGATTGGCAAGCTTCCCTTGGTACCAGTTTCAAATTCAAACAAATTACTTTAGGCGTTTTATTTGATACCAAACAAGGTGGTGAGTTTTTCTCCAGAACAAAAGATATCCTTGCTTTCAACGGAACATCAGCTGAAACAGGTGGCGAGAGAATCGGAACAATCTTCCCGAATTCAGTATACCTTGATGCAAATGGTAACAGCGTAGTGAATACGAGGGTAGGTTACAACAAACAAGATTACTTTACAGCAAGACCAGCAGGTGTTAACATTGTTGATGGATCGTATGTTAAATTACGTTCAGCCAACATCAGTTATACTTTTACTAAAGACCAGTTAAGACGTTCGCCTTTTGGCGCCTTAACCTTAGGTGTTTATGGTAACAACTTGTTTATGTGGACTGCTGCGGAGAATGAATTCGCGGATCCTGAAGTAAACTCTGCAGGTGCAGGTAACGTTCAAGGTTTTGACTATTCAGCTCAGCCTTCCGTTCGCAACTATGGTATCAACGTAAAAGTTTCATTTTAATAACACTCAAATCAATATGAGAACAACTAAAATATTTAACCCTAAAAATTTACTGCTCCTGGTGCTAGTCGGAACGATTGGTCTAACAGGCTGTAAGAAATTTTTAGATATTAACGAAAACCCTAACAACCCTGATAACGCTTCGCCAACTTTGCTTTTACCAACGGTACAAGCAGCGGTAGGACAGCTGGTAGGAAACAGTTTCCAGGTATACGGAAACATTTGGGGCCAGTACTGGACGCAAAGTCCGAACAGCTCACAATACAGAACCATCGATCAATATAATGTAACCAATACATCATTTGATCGTCCTTGGTTAACTTTATACCGTTCAGCTTTGATTAACGCAGAGTTGATCATCAATACTAAAGGTACAAGCTTAGAGCACACCAGGGGTATGGCTTATATTTTGAAAGCCTACTCTTTCCAATTGGCTACAGATGCTTTTGGCGATATTCCATTGACAGAAGCCTTAAAAGGAAACGAATTTGGTCAGCCGAAATATGAGTCTCAAGCTTTGGTTTACGACAGTCTATTTAGCTATATCGACAAAGGAACCGTTTTATTAAACACGGCCAATTCATCTTCACCCGGCGAACAGGACATGATGTTTAAAGGAGATATTAACCAATGGAAAGCATTTGCAAATACGTTGAAACTGAGAGCCTACTTAAGGATTGCTAAAGTTGATCCGGCAAAAGCAGAAGCAGGTATTGCAGCATTATATGCAACAAACCCAATATTTCTTAGCAGCGATGCAGCGATGAAATACTCTACTACTGGAGGAAATGAAAATCCATTGTACAATGAAATGGCAAGTCCAACTTTGGGTAAAACACAAAATTTGGTAGCAAGTTCTACTGCAGTTGATGCCTTTACCAAAAACAATGATAAAAGAGTAAGTAAGTTCTATGACCTTGTAGAAGGTCAGAATGCACTAAATTCAATTGCTCAAGGCACCTATGGTCAAAGTGGGGTAGAGAAAATTGTATCGATTCCTTCCTCATTGGTAGGTGGTAATGCAAATAGCGGTGCTTCTGCAACGGCTCCTGTAAAATTGATCTCTGTAGCAGAAAGTTTCTTCCTTCAGGCAGAAGCAGTAGCCAGAGGATGGGCTGCAGGTGATGTGAATGCATTAGTTGCACAAGGTGTAACCGCAAGTTTCGTGGCTACTGGTTTATCAGCTGCTGATGCTTCGGCTTATTATGCTGCTGCACCTGACGCAAAACCAGCTTTAGACCTGGCTTTAACTACAGAAGCAAAAGTAAAGGTGATTATTACCCAGAAGTACTTTGCGATGTGTGGTTTCCAAGGTTTCGAAGCCTGGACAGAATACAGAAGAACAGGTTATCCTGACTTCCTGGTTACTTCTGCCGCTTCGGTTATTGGCGCAAACAGATTACCTGAAAGGTTATTGTATCCAAACAGTGAAGCAACATCTAACTTAAGTTTCCCAGGAAACGTTGCGATCTATACACCTATGTGGTGGGCTAACAACTAAGTAAAGTTTTTAGAAATAAAAAAACCGTATGGCCCATTAAAGGCCATACGGTTTTTTTTGTGTTCAGTTTTTTAAATTTACGGGTAGATATCGCAAAATAATAGTTTGTGTTGCAATAAATTGTGCATATACAAACAAAACATAGTTTTGTTTGTATATTTTATAAAAAAAGTTAGGATTTTTTGGAATGATAAATTAAACGAATATCTTAGGCAATTATTACTCAACTAATTTAAAAATTCATGAAAAAACTTCTACAAAGTTTGTTTTTTCTTTTGTTTGTCGCTAGTGTAGCGATGGCTCAAGAAAGGACGATTACTGGAACAGTTACAGGACAAGAAGATGGCTTGCCATTGCCAGGTGTTTCTGTTAAAGTAAAAGGTACTAACATCGGAACAATCAGTGGTGCTGATGGAAAATTTTCTGTCCGCATTCCAGGTGATGCTTCACAAACACTTCAGTTTTCATCTATTGGCTATGTATCGGCAGAAAGACCAGCCACATCGACAATGATTAACTTGGCTTTAAATGCCGATGCTAAACAATTAGGTGATGTAGTTATTGTAGGTTACGGAACTCAAAGTACAAGAACCGTTACCACTTCAATTGCGAGAATTTCTGGAGAGGAAATTAAAAACCAACCAGTGCCTAACGTTGCTCAAGCATTACAAGGGCGTTTAGCTGGTGTACAGGTAACTTCTGGCGGTGGCCGTCCAGGTTCTCCAATTCAAATTAATGTACGTGGACGATCGTCAATTCAAGCTGGTAATGATCCATTGTACGTTGTAGATGGTGTAATATTACCTTCTAACAGTACTGCGACACCTGTTACAACTGGAGCAGGTGTATCAGCTCTAGCTAATTTAAATAGCGAGGATATTGCTTCCATCCAAGTATTAAAAGATGCTTCCGCAGCTGCGATTTATGGTTCAAGAGGATCAAATGGGGTAGTTATTATCACAACAAAAAAGGGAACTGCAGGTGGTAAATCTGTTGTAAACTTTAATGCTTATAATGGTTTTCAAGATTTTTCTGGTACTAAAGATTTTCTTGATGCTTCTTCATACAGACAAATGTACAATGAAGCTCTTGTTAATAGTACGCCATCATTACCTGCAAAATTTACTCAAGCTCAAATCGATAATCCAGAGGCAAATGTTAATTGGCTAGATGAGGTACAACGTTCAAAATCTCTGGTACAAAATGTTCAATTGTCGATCGCTTCAGGTGGAAATGCAAAAACTCAATTTTATACTTCCCTGAATTATTTCAATCAAGATTCGAAATTGCTTAATGGCTCATTCAAAAGATATGCAATTCGTTTAAATGTTGATCACCAAGTGAATGACTTCTTGAAAGTTGGAAGTAATATAGCGATATCCAAATCTGATCGTGCAGAAACACCTGTTGATAACAGTATCTTTTCTCCATTTCCAAGAGCTTTAATCGCTCGTCCAGATCAGCCGATCTACAATGAAGATGGAACATTTGCATCCAATGATTTCAATAATCCAGTACATATGTTTCAATCGAAAAACTTTGTCGGATTAGCAAATATTTTCAATTCTACCTATGCAGAAGTGAAAATATTGCCTGAATTAAAATTCAAATCGTCAGTAGGTATTGACTACAGCTACCTTGATCAGAGAACTTTTGATCCATCAACTTCTCTATCTGGAAGAGGATCAAATGGAGCAGCAAGCAGTGGTTATGTGCAGACACAAAATTACTTGGCAACTCAGAATTTGTCGTATTTAAAGAACTTTATCGATGATAAACTAACAGTTGATGCGACATTGGTTTATGAATTTCAATGGAACAATAGGGACAACAACCGTGTAGACGGACAGAATTTCCCTTCTGATAAAACGCCATATTTAACCTCAGCTGCTAAAATTGTAGGTGGAACATCTGCATTTACAAACTATAGAGTAGAATCTTACCTTGGACGTTTGAACCTAGCCTGGGAAAATAAATATTTATTAGGTGGATCCATTAGAAGAGACGGTTCAACTAAGTTCCCTACAAAAGGTCGATTCGGCTACTTTCCATCAGTATCTGGAGGTTGGGTAGTGTCGGAAGAAGCATTCTTACAAGACAACAACATTATTTCTAACTTAAAGGTTAGATCAAGCTACGGCTTAACTGGTAACCAGGAAGGCATTGGTAACTTTTCATCTAGAAGATTGATTGGTACTGGTTTTAACTATGATGATCAGCCTGGGTTTGCATTGAATGCGATTGGTAGTCCTGACTTGAAGTGGGAATCGACTGCTCAATTTGATATTGGAGTAGATTTATCATTGTTTAAGAATAGAGTTAATGTAAGTGCAGATTTCTATAACAAGAAAACTTCTGATTTGTTAATCAACAGACCAATTCCTAATACAACAGGTTTTTCTACGATTCTTGAAAATGTTGGTTCGATGAATGGAAAAGGATGGGATTTTAACATTAGCAGTGACAACTTAGTTGGTGCTGTAACATGGACAACATCATTTAATATCTCTACTTATAAAAATGAAGTTACAGAATTGTTTAATAATCAACCAATTGATGGTTCATTCGTAACTCGTACAGCTGTAGGGCAGGCTTTAGGCTCTTTCTACACCATAAAATCTTTGGGAGTTGATAAAGCAACTGGAGATATGGTTTATGAAGATTTTAACGGAGACGGTAAAATTAGCAATGACGATAGACAATATCTTGCTACACCGCTTCCAAAATTTTATGGAGGCTTAAACAATAGCGTGTCCTACAAAGGATTTGATTTGGGTGTGTTATTCCAGTATTCATATGGAAATTACCTTTACAACTTATCTGCTGAAGGAACAGGCGGTAATGGAAGTTTAGGTGCGGCAGCAACGGCTACTGCAATTGCTACAAATGTTGATAGAGACGTATTTGAAGATAGATGGACACCTACAAACACAGATGCTAAATATCCTAGAGCAGTTGGTGGTGCAAGAGGAACTTATAATACACAGCGTTCTTCAAGATATCTAGAGGATGCAAGTTATATCCGATTAAAAAACATCAATTTTGGATATAACATTCCTAAAAACATAGTTAACAAGATGAAGTTGTCAAATGCAAAAATTTATGTGTCAGGACAAAATCTATTAACATTCACAAAATACACGGGCTTTGATCCGGAAGTATCATCTGAATTTACTGTTTCAAACACAGGTGTTGATCAAGGAGCAATTCCACAATTCAAAACAATCATGTTCGGTGTTAATGTTAGTTTATAAAAAGTATATAATGAAAAACAAAATATTATTAATTGCATTGGTTACGGCAGGTCTTATGACTTCATGCCAAAAGGAGTTAGATATTGATCCTACCGCTTCACTATCTCCTGAAACCGTAGGTGCTGCAGATGTGCAGAAACTAATGAATGGGGTATATGATGGCTTACAGGAAGGAAATACTAGTTATTTCTATTTGAGTTATGCTGTTGAAGATTTATCTGCTGACAACTTAGCTTATCGTGCAACATTTTTCCAAAATGGTGAAATCGATAATAATGCTATTTTACCTAGTAATGTATTAACACAGCGGTACTTTAATGCACCTTACGTTGTTATTCAGCGTGCAAATGATTTACTAGAGATTATTAACAGTTCGACTACAGTAGCTGAACCAGTAAAGAATGCGTTGATCACGCAAACATTGTTTTTGCGAGCATACGCCTATTACAAATTAGTTACACTATTTGGTGCGGTGCCAATTGTGGAAAACAGAGATGTAGTAAACGTACCACGTAATTCAGTTGATGAGGTTTATGCTAAAATCATCGCTGACCTAAATGCTAGTGTTGCTGCCGGTGGTATTGTTACAGGTAGTAAATTCGCTTCTGTGGAAGCATCAAAAGCTTTATTAGCACGGGTATATTTAATTAAAAAGGATTATGCTAATGCTAAGAAAAATGCTTTGGAAGTTATTGCAACTTCAAAGTATGCTTTGGCTAGTGATTATAAATCCATTTTTGCTCCACCCTATACTTCGTCAGAGCATATTTTTAAAGTAGAATTCACTTCTACTGAAGGGACTAATTCACTATCTTATTTTTTACAGCACCCATCCATGCCAGGTGGAGGCAGAGCTGAATTGCCTGTTGATGCATCTTTAGTTTCAGCTTATGAAGCTGGTGATACGAGGAAGGCGGGGTCAATGACACAAATTACTGCTCCACAGGCTAATCCAGGATGGTACGCGAATAAGTACCAGGATCCTGCAGGTGCTGCGGCACATCCTTACTATGTGCTTAGGATTTCTGAGATGTATCTAATTGCAGCTGAAGCACAATTCTTGACTTCTAATAGTTCTGTTGACGGAGAGGCTTTAACATTAATTAATAATGTGAGAACGAAAAGGGGCTTAGGAGCTTTAGCATCTTTAACCTTGCAAGACATTATTAAAGAGAGAAGAGTAGAATTTGCTTTCGAAAATCTGAGATGGATGGACATGAGAAGAACCCCTTCAGCAACGAACCCTTCGAAGTCTATGGCCACAGTTTATCTTGAGGCTAAAGGAAGAACGGTTAATGATGAAATTTATCCTATTCCACAAGGCGCTATTGATGTAAACGAATTGTTGAAACCAAATAATCCGGGTTACTAATACAAGTTGCTTATAAATAATGAAAGCTGACCATTTTAATGGTCAGCTTTTTTTGTTTTAAACAAATTCATAGTTAAAACAGCTTGTCAATTCAAAAGAAACACACATTGCGTGTGTTGCTTCTAGATTAAAGTTGATATAAATGTCTGATTATCCTGTATTCCAGTGGGAATTAAGATTTAAGTCTTCATAATTAGTATGAATAACCTTTATTTCAATAAAAAACTTAAAATTTTAAAAAATAAAATTCAATTACTGCTAGTAATACAAAAACTTGGCTAACGCTTGTTAAATCGCGGTTTATTGCTAGTAAACGCTTGTGTTTTTAGGCTCAAAATACTGTCTTTTCTCTTAACCAGCTTAAACTAAATGAAATAGACCATTGTGGTTTTCTTTTTTAAATTATACTTTAGAGTATTCAATTAAAAACTAAATCTAAAATTCATGAAAAAACTTCTACAAAGTTTGTTCGTGCTTTTGTTTTTCACAGTTTCTGTGATGGCACAAGAGCGGACGATCACAGGGACAGTTACTGACCAGGAAGATGGTTTACCATTACCCGGTGTTACTGTAAGAATCAAAGGTGCCTCAGGTGGCACGCAAACCAGCGCTGATGGTAAGTATATGCTTAGACTACCAGCAGGTGCTACTTCATTAGACTTCAGTTCCTTGGGTTATGTTACACAATCTAAAGTAATTGGAACAGCAAACACCATTAATGTTGCGTTAACTACCGATGCCCAGTCATTATCTGAAGTGGTGGTAACTGCATTAGGTGAGCGAAGAGAATCGAGATCATTAGGTTATGCTGCTACAGAGCTTAAAGGCGATGTACTAACCGTAGCAAAAAACACGGATGTAAGTACTGCTTTAGCCGGTAAAGTAGCCGGTGTTCAGTTAAACGGTTCTGCAAGTTCATCATTTGACAATGCATCCATCATTGTTCGTGGTATCAACGGTTTCTCCGTTGGATCACCTCTATTTATTGTAGACGGTACACCAACGGGACAGGAAAACGTGAACATGGACAACGTGGAAAGCTTAACCGTGTTAAAAGGTGCTGCTGCGACAGCTGTTTACGGTCAACGTGCTTACAATGGTGTGGTGATCATTACCAGTAAAAAAGGTTCTAAAAAAGGTGGAACTTCTATCGAAATCAATTCAGGTTTTTCTTTTGAAAAGGTAGGTTTATTACCAGATTATCAAAATGAATATGCTGGTGGTTACTCTGCCGATTGGAATGTATTTGAGTACGATCCTGCTGTACATCCAGCAAGTTTCGCGGCTTTCAATGGCCAAAAAATGTTAGACTATGGTGCTGATGCAAGTTTTGGTCCTAAAATAGACGGTTCATTATACCGTCCATATTACAGCTGGTATCCAGGTGAAGATTATGGAAAATTAGTTCCACTTACTGCTCAGCCTGATAACATTAAGCAGTTTTTACGTACAGGATCTTCAATCAACAATAGCATTGCTTTTGCAACCGGAGGTGATAATTATAATTTACGTGTAGGTTATACCAACCAGAGTAGAAGCTTAATTCAACAAAATGGTAATCGTGGAATGAATATTTTGAATGTTAACGGTTCATTTGACATCAGCAAGAGATTCACTGTTTCTACAGATTTTCAATTTTCAAAAGAAAGCAGAGTAGGTCAGCCATATGAAGAATATCGTAATGATGGACTAAACGTTGTTCAAGGTTTTAACCAATGGTTCCAACGTCAGTTAGACATGGACTACATGGAGAAAAACCAGGTATTAGCAGATGGAACTGTTACATCATGGAATATCTTAGGTCCGAATGGAACAGGCGAGTCTAGTGAAATTATCACGCCGCAATATTGGGACAATCCATTCTGGGTGGTAAACAACAACTACAGAACACAACGTAATAACCGTTTAGTAGGTAACGTTGGTTTAAAATATGACATTGGTCAAGGATTCGGCGTAAACGGTGCTGTTAGAGCAAACATCAACAATGAACTTGGTGATGAGCGTATGGCTACTGGTGGTTTACAATTAGATTACTTCAAAAACAGACAATGGACTGATAATGAGTTTAACTACGAATTGAACTTCACTTACAAAAAGACTTTTGGTGATTTATCAGTAAGTGCATTAGCTGCTGGTAACTTACGTCATGAAGTAAGAGAACGTTCTAACATGGCTACTGAAGGCGGATTAAGTTTCCCTAACTATTTCAACATTGGCGCTTCACTTTTACGTCCAACAGTTAGTAATACGTATTATGAGAAAGAAGTTCGAAGTGTATTCGGAAAAGTTTCATTAGGATACAAAAATTACTTGTACTTAGATGCTACAGCTAGAAATGACTGGTCGTCAGTTTTTGCGCCAGACTTAAACTCTTATTTCTATCCTTCAGTATCCTTATCATTTGTTGGATCAGAGTTTTTCTCTCCAGAACTTAGAGAAATTGTCTCTTTTGCGAAATTAAGAGCTGCTTATGCACAAGTAGGATCAGATGTTGATCCTTACCGTGTGAACTTACAATACAATACCTCACCAGCTTATGGTTCTAACCCATCACTGGCTCTTGGAAATGAATTTAGAGATGGAAGATTGGTTCCAGCTTTATCTGGTTCTTTTGAGTTAGGTGCTGAGGTTAAATTCTTAAACAATAGAATCGGATTAGATTTTGCATGGTTCCAGAATGAAAACAAAAACCAGATTTTACCAGTTACCCTTAACGGTGCAACCGGTTATACAAGTAGTTTAATTAATGCTGGTCTACTTACTAATACTGGTATCGAGTTAAGTTTATCTGCTTCCCCTATCCAAACAAAGAATGTATCATGGGACCTTACAGTTAACTTCAGTAAATCAAAAACAATTGTTAACAAAATAACCGATGCACAAACAAATGTTATTTATGATACATCAACTTTCTTTGGTAACACGCTAAATATGCGTGAAGGCGAAGAATGGGGTTATATATTAGGTCGTACTTATAACAGAGATGCTAGTGGTAATATCATTGTTGGCGCAAGTGGATTGCCAACTTCAACTGCAAATCAATTTATTGGATATCAACGTCCTGATTATAATGGTGGAGCATTCAGTTCATTAAGAGTGTTTAACTTTGATTTAGGTTTCTCATTAGACTTCCAAAAAGGTGGCTTATTTAATTCAACAACCCGCGCATTTAATATGGGTAGTGGATTATCTCAAGAAACAGTTGGTTTAAATGATAAAGGTATTGATTGGAGATTACCAGTATCTCAAGGTGGTGGTTACAAGTTCCCAGGTGTATTAGCTGACGGAACGCCAAACAACAGGTATGTGGAAGCCAGTGTTGCATTCTACAATGGTATGCAAAATGGATCTGGAGAGAACTTTATGATCGATGCATCTTACTTAAAACTAAGAGAAGTACGTTTAGGCTATAATGTTCCATCTAAATATTTGGAAACAAAAGCTAAATTCTTCAAAACCGTTAATATCGGTTTAGTTGTAGGTAATGCTTGGTTGATTTCAGCTCCAGGAAAAGAATACGGTGTAGATCCATCAGAGATGGAGAACTTCTGGGAAGAAGGTGGACAATTACCATCATCACGTACATATGGTCTTAATTTAAGAATTGGACTTTAATTAATTTGTAATTTTGAAGCTATTATATACTTGTAAAAGCGAAGATGAATAGCTTCATTACCTTAAATAATATACTAATGAAAAATATTAGAAAATATATATTTCTTGCGGTTGGTGTTACCATATTGGCATCAGGTTGCAAAAAATTAGAAGACTTTGGCGATACCAACGTTGACCAGACGCGGGTAGATAAAGCGGCAACTAAAGCGTTACTTACTTATGCGATGCAACGCACGCAGGTAACCAATGGTGGTTTGGTATTGAATTCAGATGGTGCAATTTATGCGCAATACCTATCAGAAGGCCCTTATTTAACAGTTTCTCCATTTAACAGCACAGGTGCGAGTTTAAACAGAACATACTGGAATCATTATTCAGAAATTTTAAAAAACCTGAATCAGGTGATTTTGTTCAATAATGCGGATGCACCAGAGGCTTCACCTGCTTCGAATGGCTCGAAAAGTAATCAACTTGCTGTGGCAAGGATTATGAAAGCCTATGTTTTTTGGAAAATGACAGATATGTGGGGTGATTTACCTTACGAGGAAGCCTTACAAGGAAGTGAAAACATTACTCCTGCATTTCAAAAGCAAGAATTAATTTATAAAGATTTGCTGAAAGAATTGACTGAAGCTGCTGCTCAAATTGATGGTGGTGCCGGACCTACTGGTGATATCATGTTTGGTGGTGATATGAACGAATGGAAAAAATTTGCGGCTACTCAAAGATTGCTGATGTCATTAAGGATGTCAAAAGTTTATCCTGCAGTTGGCGGTTTTGCTGCAACAGAATTTTCATCAGCGGTTGCTGCTGGGCCATTAGCGCCATCTGAAACCCTTCAATATTCTTTCCTGGGTGGTGATGCAAACAATTACAATCCTTGGTATAATAACTATTCGGTGAGTAATCGTAATGATTTTGCAATAAGCAAAACGATTGTTGATATTATGAAAGCGAATGGTACCGGAACAGATCCACGTTTACCTGTTTATGGTGAGCCATTAGCTAGTGGTCAGGTTGTAGGATTGACTTTTGGAATTCTGCTTCAAACAAATATTCCAAATCTTTATAGTGTGATTGGCGAAAGTTTAAGAGAAGCTGGTTCTCCGGCATACATCTTTACTGGTGCACAAGTTCAGTTTGCAATGGCTGAAGGAGCTAAAAGAGGATGGATTGGTGGAGGTGAGGCTGCTGCTAAAACTTTCTACGATGCTGGTATTGATGCATCTTTAGCACAATACGGCGTTGCTGATCCAACTTTTAAATCGGCTACAGGTATTGTATACAACCCAGCGACAGGTTATCAGCAAATTGCTACACAGCGTTACGTTGCCACTTATTTAGATGGATGGGAAGCTTGGGCTGAATTTAGAAGAACAGGTTACCCTGCCTTAGTGCCAGGAGCTAACTCTCAAAATGGAACAGTAGTTCCAAGAAGAGTTGGATATCCGGTAGCTGATGCTACGACTAACAAAGCCAATTACGAAGCGGCTATTGCACAACAAGGTTGGACTAATAATGGTATTAACAACCGTGTATGGTGGGATAAACCATAATCATCATTAACATATTAAGTGTAAAGACCTTTCCCTTAAAAGAAAGGTCTTTTTTTGCGTTGTGTTTTCCGTATATTCATCTGAATTAACCAAATTGATAACTATTGACGCTATGAAAAACATACTTGCCCTATTGGCTTTTTTAACTTTATCAGGCCCCAGCTTATTTGCACAATATACTTTGAAGGAAACCAATGGAAGGCCCATTGCAGAAGTGAAATATGAAAATTTGATTGGTGATGCAAACTTACATCCGCAGATGAAAAATGCAAGGGTGCGGTTTAAAAACGGCAAAAATGCGGTGATGCCCGTAAACATCGACTTAATATCCAAAACTGCGTTCTTTAGTGGTGAGAAAAACGAGAAATTAGGATTTGTTGATCAGGTAATTTCGATTGAGTTTTTAGACAGTCTTCCCGGCCAACCTTCCATAAAATTATACCACATTGATGGAGACTATTTCCATGTTCTGGCAGAGGGTAAGATTTCTTTGTATAAAAAAGTTTGGAAAGATATTTGGCAAGAGCGTGAATATAATGCGGCCTCAGTAAGTAAAACGGTGGTCGATAAGTCGGCCTATTTTATTTTGAATCCAACCAATACATTGGTACCTGTAAAAAACAATAAAAGTTTTATCACTGCATTACCTGATCAGAAACAAAAACTGGAACAATACGTTAAGACTGAAAAAATCAATTTCAAAACTGATGCTGATTTAAAAAAAGTGATTGATTATTATAACACTTTATAAGGAGCAAATAGCCATAGGTGCTTTATAGGATTTTGAGTTAAAGAAAGGCCTTTTGATGGGTGCTTATTGTCCATTAGTGTTATTTCATAAAAAAACCCGGGCCATTTACATGACCCGAGCTAAATCACACCAACGTAGTAGAACAAACGTAGTACTCCTTCCTACCAAAAAAGGAGCTTACTCAAATGTAAATCATCGCAAGTGCTGTTGTTTACGGGATCCCGTAAAAAAAAATATTGTGTAACGTTTTGTACATTTCGTCACTAATGGAGTAAATAAACATTAGCATGAGGAAAACACCGTTATTTAGCACCACCCACACGATTAAACAATTTTTAGTAGTCGCAGTACTTTTTTTTCAATTGCCTGTCTCGGCACAGCAAAAAAGCGAGGATGCCTTGCTTTGGAAGATTGAAGGAAACGGACTAAAAGAAGCTTCGTACCTTTTTGGTACGGTTCATATGATTTGTGAAGAGAATTTTGAAATGCCTGTTAAGGTATTGACTGCCCTTGACCAAACTGATCAAAGTTACCTGGAAATGAATATGGCAGCACCTGATTTCGCCCAGCAGGCACAAAAATACATGAAAAGTGAGAAACCGCTTTCTAGCGAAATGAGTAAGGAAGATTACGCCTACGTAGATTCTGTGGTCAATGCAAAACTTAGCTACAAACTTTCTGACCTGGGGGATCTAAAACCAGCGGTTTTGATGGCTTTTTTGATGCAGAAATCCTTTGCCTGCAAAGTATTAAGCTTTGAGGAAGAGATTATAAAATTGAGCAAAGCAGCCGGAAGAAGTATTGGTGGGCTATCCTCTGTGGAAGAGCAGTTTTCATTTCTGAATAAAATTTTTGAAGCTAAAGACATGAAAAATTATTTGAGCACTTACACCGATGCAGCCATTAAAAAAGTGACTCAAGAGATTATTGATGCCTATGCTAAAGAAGATTTGAAAACTATAGATAAGATTATGCTGGAATTTAACGCAACCAACCCCGAAGGTTATAACCAACTGTTACCGGTACGCAATCAATTGTGGGTATCGCGGATGCCTGAAATTATGGCTACAAAGTCTACTTTTTTTGGTGTAGGTTGCGGACATTTATCCGGAAAAGAAGGGCTTGTGAATTTGTTAAGGCAAAAAGGCTATCAGGTTACTCCGGTACGCTAAATACAATTTAAAATATAGAAACAAAGCATCAGCAGACATGCCCGAAGCAACAGAACAAGAGTTTTTAAACTTAGTTAACGCAAATAAAGGAATTATACATAAAATCACGAAAATGTATATGGACACCAGCGAAGACCAGAAAGACCTTTTCCAGGAAGTTGTACTTCAGCTGTGGAAGGCCTACCCTGGTTTCAAAGGCAATAGCAAGTTTTCTACCTGGATGTATCGCGTTGCCTTAAATACAGCCCTGGTTTTTCTAAGAAAGGAATCAAGGAAAGTAGGTCAAACGGAGCTTGATGAAAATATTGATGTGGCAGACTCGGGCGACAACGAAGAGAAGGAGGAGCGCCTAATTATTTTGTATAAAGCAGTTCAGGAGCTTAATAAAATTGAGAAAGCATTGATCTTCCTGTTCCTGGAAAACCAGTCGCACCGAGAAATTGCGCAAAACCTGGGTATTACAGAAGGTAATGCACGTGTTAAACTCAATCGGACTAAAGAAAAATTACAATCCATTATAAAAAAGAACGGTTATGAATTTTGATCAACTAAAAGATGACTGGAACAGCGCTAAAGCGCCTTCGGCAAACATATCGCCCGAACTATTGAAAATTAAAGAGGCGCATACCCCTATTGATACGATTCGTAAGAAAATGAAGGGGGAGTTTAACTATCAATTGGTCGGCATGTTTATTATTGCATTGTGCCCATTTACGTTCCATTTCCCGCCAAAGATTATCCCTGTCTTTGTGGCATTTTATTCCATCATGTGTGGCTTTACGGCGTATTATTTTTATAAATTTTACACTTTCTATAAAAATGGATATGATTTAAGTCTGGATAGCAGAAAAAACCTGTTGTGGTTCTACTATGAAATGAAAATGAATGTAGAATTATACAAAGCCCTGAGTTACATTCTCGTTTTTATTGCCATAGCGTTTATAGGTATTGCTTTTCTGATGGTTTCTAAAGATAATTTGCCCGGTATCCGCCAGTTTTCAATACCGGTTATTATTGTCGTATGTTTTTCAGTGGTTTTGATCATGGGACTGGCTACTGAACTTTTCGTAAAGTATTATTACGGAAAGCACCTGGCACAGATTAAAACCATTATTGATGCCCTTGATGACGAATAAGAAATTGAACATGCCCATCGTGTCCAACGTTTAAGGATACGGGTTCACCTAATACCATGGCCCTATTGTCGTCGATATGCCCCGTAGGGAAGTTAAAACATACCGGATAGCTGTATTCTTTAACCGCATCCCAGATAACTTCTTCAGGGCTTTGTCCAAAGGGAATCTTTTCTTCGGAGATTTCATTAAAGGCACCAACGATCATGCCCTTTAGGTGTGACAGTTTTCCACTGCGTTTCAACATACGCATCATACGGTCAATGGAGGCTTCGCTTTCACCCACGTCTTCCAGAAACAGGATTTTATCTGTATAATCCATTTCAGAAAGGGAGCCTTGCATCATGACAAGCAGGGTAAGGTTGCCGCCAATCAAAACTCCTTCGGTTTGGCCAGCACGGTTGGCAAAGGTACTGGAGTATTGGTATTGTAAAGGTTCGCCAAATAAAGCCCTGCGTAAAGACTCCAGCGATTCAGGGGTGCCATCTTCAAAAGTATAGGGCATCTGAGCATGGATACTCTGCATTTCCAGGGTTTGGAACAGGTGTGAAAGTAACACGGTGATGTCGCTGAAGCCTACAAACCATTTAGGGCTATCCTGAAAAGTGGTGAAATCAAGTTCATCGATAATGCGGATGGTACCATAACCACCACGTGCCGCCACGATAGCTTTAATGGATGGATCGTCTAAATACTGCTGGATATCGCGGGTGCGCAATTCGTCATCACCAGCAAACTGGTGATGGTCTGCATACACACTTTCGCCAATGACTACTTCCAGTCCCCATTGTTTGAACAACGCTACCGCATAGTCTATTCGTTTCGGTAATTTCTTTGCTGGAGAAACAATGGCAATTTTGTCGTTCTTTTTTAAATAGGGTGGCTGTTTAATCATTGGTAAAACTGTTATCTTTGGGCAAAATAATAAAAATAGTTTTGGATAACAGTAAAATAAAGAGATATACCGTAACAGCGGCTTTACCCTATACAAATGGTCCGGTTCACATCGGTCACCTGGCAGGTGTATATTTACCGGCAGATACCTACGTTCGTTTCCTTCGTGCTAACAAAAGAGATGTCAAGTTTATTTGTGGTTCTGATGAAAACGGCGTGCCTATTACATTAAAGGCTAAAAGAGAAGGGGTAAGTCCGCAGGAGATTGTTGATAAATACCACAAGATCATTGGCGATTCTTTTATGGAATTCGGCGTATCTTTTGATATTTATCACCGCACGTCCTCGTTAACACATCACCAGACGGCTTCAGATTTTTTTGAGAAGTTATATAAAAAAGGTGTTTTTACTGAAGAGGTCACCGAGCAATATTATGATGAAACGGCACAAAGCTTTTTAGCCGACCGTTATATTACAGGTACTTGTCCGAAATGTGGTAACGAGAACGCTTATGGTGATCAATGTGAGAACTGTGGCAGCACGTTAAATGCAACGGACCTGATTAACCCAAAATCTACCCTATCGGGTGAGCCTCCGGTGCGCAAAGAAACCAAAAACTGGTTCCTGCCATTGGATAAATACGAAGAGCAGTTACGTACCTATATCGAAAGTCATAAAGAATGGCGTCCAAATGTTTACGGACAATGCCAAAGCTGGTTAAATGCAGGTTTGCAGCCAAGGGCGATGACCAGGGATCTGGACTGGGGCGTAAAAGTTCCGGTGAAGGATGCAGAAGGTAAAGTGCTTTATGTATGGTTTGATGCACCTATTGGTTATATTTCGGCAACAAAAGAGTTGTTTGAATATGCCAGACTGGATGTGTGGAATCCAAAAGCTGACGAATACTACATCAATCAAAATGAAGTAGAAAAAGGAAACTGGGAACAATACTGGAAAGACGACTCGACTAAACTGGTTCACTTTATTGGAAAAGACAATATTGTTTTCCATTGTATCATTTTCCCGGCCATGTTAATGGCGCACGGCGATTATATTTTAGCCGACAATGTTCCGGCCAATGAATTCCTTAACCTGGAAGGACAAAAGATCTCTACCTCTAAAAACTGGGCGGTATGGCTTAACGAGTACCTTGTAGACTTTAAAGACAAGCAGGATGTACTTCGTTATGTTTTAACAGCAACAGCGCCAGAAACGAAGGATAATGACTTTACCTGGAAAGATTTCCAGGCGAGGAACAATAATGAACTGGTTGCCGTATTGGGTAACTTTATTAACCGGGTAGTGGTGTTAACGCACAAGTACTTTGATGGCCGTGTGCCGATGTTGATGGATATAATGCCTGAGGATCAATTAGTGATTGATGAATTGGCTGCTGCACCTGCAAAGGTGAGTGCGTCGATGGAAAACTACCGTTTCAGGGAAGCTTTAGGTGAGGTCATGAATGTGGCACGTTTAGGTAATAAGTACCTGGCGGAAACAGAGCCCTGGAAAGTAATTAAAACTGACGAAGATCGAGTGCGCACCATCCTGAACATCAGCTTGCAGATTGTGGCAACGCTGGAGGTTTTAATGGAGCCATTTTTGCCTTTTACTGCTGATAAACTGATGAAGATGTTAAATTACGGTGGTAATTTATGGGAAGATGCAGGTAAAATGGACTTGTTACCTCGTGGTCATCAGATTAACGAAGCAGCTTTATTATTCGAGAAGATTGAGGATGAAGCGGTTCAAGCACAAATCGATAAGTTGAACCAGAGTAAAATTGATAATACTATCGCGAATGCGGTTGCTGCTCCGGCAAAGGAGAACATACAGTTTGATGATTTTAGTGCGATAGATATCCGCGTAGCGACGATTATTGCGGCAGAGAAGGTGGAAAAAACCAAGAAGCTGCTGAAGTTAACGCTTGACACGGGTATCGACCAGCGTACAGTGGTTTCGGGCATTGCTGAGTATTTTATGCCTGAAGAGGTGATTGGCCAGCAAGTAAGTGTGGTAGTAAATCTTGCTCCGAGAGAAATTAAAGGAATACTATCACAAGGAATGATATTAATGTCTGAAAATTCAGATGGAAAACTTACTTTTGTGGCACCTGTACAAAACCATAGTAACGGTAGTGTAGTGCGGTAAGTGATTGGTCCCGTAGTTCAACGGATAGAATAGAAGTTTCCTAAACTTTAGATATGAGTTCGATTCTCGTCGGGACCACAATTAACACATAACAGCGCATTTAAAACGGCTTTTCTGATTCAGGAAGGCCGTTTTTGTTTTAGTCATTTATACAAAACAGCAGTTACTAGACAACCTATCCGACAACCACATGTGTTTTCACGGTTCAAAACTCATCTACCTTCTCGATGAATGCTTAGACAAACGTTTGCGTGGTATTTACCAAGCAATATTTCTGCACTTATTTTTGAAAACTTTACCTTGGATTGCTTAAATACCAGTAAAGAACAAATAAAAATATGTTAAGAAGATCCCTTTTTAGTATGCTCTTAGGCAATTCTGAAGGCACTGCTGTAACACAGGAAACTGTGACCGGGATTGATATGCCCGCTTATTTAAAAACGGAAAATATCATGCCTCTGGTTAAGGAATTTGATGAAATCATATCTGGTCAGGAATTCGAGCTGAAGGTTTCTACGGCGCATGCTTTCAAAATCAGCTGGTCCTCTACTTCCGACACATTAATTACATCGCATTTGCTGCTAGGCACAAAAGCAGCTGCCGCCAACGTAAAAGTACCTATTGAACTTGGGCTTCATGCGGACGGCTACCTTTTTATAGGTGGTATAAAGGATAAACGGGTGTTGAGCTTAGAAAAGGGAAGTCAGCATTTTCAGCTGGAAGTTCATCCGCAGGGGGAGAACTCGACTTATGCAAAACTGACGCTGAGAGATCATTACGGCCTGACTCTAGCCACGGTAAAGAATAGCGATTATTCAACGGAAGACTGGTCGGGCAACCTGCTTAACATGGGTCAGAACTTAATGCATTTAAAAATAGAAGGAAGCATACTAAAATAAATATTATCCAAATACAACCTGAATATACAAATTATGAATAGAAGAAGCTTTGTTAAAGCCGGCGCACTAACGGCAGCGGCGCTCGCGGTAATGCCAGAGGAATCAGCATTTGCCAGTATTGCTAACGAG
Source organism: Pedobacter sp. CAN_A7 (assembly GCF_015752175.1). NCBI lineage: Bacteria > Pseudomonadati > Bacteroidota > Sphingobacteriia > Sphingobacteriales > Sphingobacteriaceae > Pedobacter > Pedobacter sp. CAN_A7. The sequence continues at coordinate 287,846 of NZ_JADOUW010000002.1, forward strand.
AAAATTAAAGTAGCAGTAATTGGGGTTGGGTTAAGAGGACAAAATCACTTGAATTTGCTCTTAAACCGGTCTGACGTTGATGTAGTAGCTATTTGCGATATTGACGCTGGTATGCTGGAAAGGTCTAAAGCCATCATTACCAAAAGCGGCAAACCCATGCCGAAAATTTACACCGGTGATGAAAATGAATGGAAAAAGATGATCCAGATGAAAGGCCTAAAAGCAATTGTAATTGCTACGCCCTGGGAATGGCATAAACCGATGATCATCGGATCCTTAGAAGCTGGGATTAAATATGTAGGTTCTGAAGTGGCCATCGGAATTACCTTACAAGATCACTGGGATGTAGTTCATGCTGCGGAAAAGCATGAGGCACAAGTAATGATGCTGGAGAATGTATGTTATCGTAGAGATGTACTTGCGGTATTAAATATGGTTCGCCAAAACGTATTTGGAGAAATCATACATCTTCAGGGTGGTTACCAGCATGACCTGCGGAACATCAAATTCAATGATAGCAAAGGTGGTAAAGGCGTTGAGTTTAATGAGAAAGGTTTTTCTGAAGCACAATGGAGAACGAATCATTCAATCCATAGAAACGGCGATTTGTACCCTACGCATGGCGTTGGACCGGTAGCCCAGTGTATTGATATTAACCGCGGAAACCGCTTTGTGAAAATTAACTCTTTTGCAACAAAAGCAAGGGGCCTGCACAAATATATTGTAGACAATGGAGGTGAAAATCATCCAAATGCCAAAGTAAAATTCCGTTTGGGTGACATTGTGACCACGACCATTGATTGTGCAAATGGGGAAACGATTATCCTGCAGCATGACACAAACTCTCCTCGTCCTTATTCATTAGGATTCCGGGTACAAGGAACACAAGGTATATGGATGGACCTGAACAAAGGGGTTCATATCGAAGGCATCAGTAAGCCACACCAGTGGGATAAGGCAGAAGATTGGTTTGCAAAGTATGATCACCCACTTTGGAAAAAATATGGTAAAGATGCCCAGGGTGCAGGTCATGGCGGAATGGATTTTTTCGTATTACATGCTTTTATTGAAGCTGCGAAAAGAGGTACCACAACCCCACTAGATGTTTATGATGCTGCCGCCTGGAGTGCCATCACCCCTTTGAGTGAGCAATCTATAGAACTTGGTAATGAAACCATTGAATTTCCCGATTTCACCGGCGGAAAATGGATGACCAGAAAACCAATTTTTGCGTTGAACGACGATTATTAAGTCTCCTTTCTATGACGTATGAAAAGTATATAGTCAATTATAAATGTTGAGGAGACTAGGCACTTAATTTAAAAAATTAGTTTTATGAACAAGCATTCAAATTTGCGAAAGCTACTCTGCATGTCAGCTGGTGCAATTATAATCGCATTTGCTGGAATGGGATTTAATTTTAAGTCTGTAAACAAAACAATTGAATTAACAACGATTGAAGTTCCTGTTGCAGGAAATACCTGGAAGACCAATAATGAAGAATTGGGTGGAACAATTACCGACGATGGGATTGTAAACTGGACAGATCAGCACGCTGAATTCAAAACTTATATTAGAAGTGCAAAGCCAGGACGCCTGGAAGTTTGGATTAAATTAAGCGTTCCGCAAGGAAAAAGCCAAATTGAAGTAGCTGGCCCTGGAAGATCGGTAAAGATTAATGTCGAAGGAAATTCTGTAAAGGCATATTCTACCGGAACCTGGTTAATTACCGATACTGGATATTTAAATTTTAAGATTAAGGGTCTTTCCAGGACAGGAAGTAAGTTTGCTGATGTTTCGAGTTTCCAAATACGTGGAACCAACGTTGATGACATCACCTTCGTCAAAAATAATGAAGGAAATTTTTACCATTGGGGTAGAAGAGGACCATCTGTTCACCTGAACTATATTCTGCCTGAAGACCTTCAGGCAGAATGGTTTTACAATGAAGTTAAAGTGCCTGTCCGGAATGACGTTATTGGGTCTTATTTCATGGCCAATGGCTTTGGAGAAGGATACTTTGGCATGCAGGTAAATTCAGCCACAGAAAGAAGGATTTTATTTTCCGTCTGGAGCCCTTTCACTACTGATGATCCTGATAAAATTCCGGAGACACAAAAAATCCGCCTGCTTGCTAAAGGTAAAGATGTACATGTCGGTGAATTTGGAAATGAGGGCTCAGGCGGTCAGAGTTATTTAAAATATAACTGGAAGGCTGGAGTCAACTATAAGTTTCTATTACATGGCCGCCCTGAAGGAGAAAATCACAGCATCTATACTGCTTATTTCTATGATCCTGAAAAGGAAAGTTGGATGTTAATCGCCAGTTTCAGCAGACCGGATACCCGGACATATTTAAAACGCTTGCATTCTTTTTTAGAGAATTTTGTGCCTGATCAAGGTCATGTGGAAAGGCAGGTAGAGTTTACAAATCAATGGGTTCGAAGTAGCGCAGGTAAATGGATTGAACTCCATAAAGCAAGATTTACCGGAGATAATACCGCAAGGAAAAAGTATAGAATGGACTATGGCGGGGGCATCCATCAAAATTCATTCTATCTGCGCAATTGTGGCTTTTTCAATGATTATACTGAGTTAGGTCAGGTCTTTGAAAGACCTTTAAGTGGTCAGGCTCCTGAAGTAAAGTTCGACGACCTTCCTAATTAGAAACGCTATCCCTAATTAAAATCTATGAGCCACTGCTGGCTAAAAACAGTTATAAATGAAATGATAATTTTTGAAATAATTCAAAAATTTAGAAAACTCATTAGGCATTGGTGCCGTCAACAAACGTTTGCGTAGTGTTTACTAACCTATAGTCATACTGATAGGGCTACATTAGTTCAACTAAATAGCAATTATCTAGTTTGCACCTAAAAATTCATAAACTTAAACCAAAAAAATATGAGAAACTACTGACTGAGCCTAATTAGGCAAAAAAAAGCATCTAAAAACCAACTAAATGCATTAAGAACAACTATTTAACCTAAATTTTTCAGTTCAAATGAATAATTTCAACCAAAACCAACGCGTTTTGACACAGAATATGCGGAAAATAAAACCCTTCAATAAATTTTTTATTACGTTGAAGGTTATTGCAATCTGCACCATGTGTCTATCCACTCTGGCGAATGCAAAAGCCATTCCCCAACCGATTAAATTAAATCTTAAATCTGTACAAATTAACCAAGTCTTAAAAGAAATAGAAAAACAATCTGGATACACTTTACTATATAAAGCCGAAGACCTACAAGGGATTAAAAATATTGATGTCAACATCAATGAAAATTCAATCAATACCGTACTTCAACAGTTATTTGCAGACCTTCCCCTGGCGTATACTATTGAAGGTAACACGATAGCCATCAATACAGAAGACCTTCTACAGGAGCGTATTTCTGGCACTATTAAAGACCTAAATGGTGGGCCAATTCCAGGCGCAACAGTTAGGGTGAAAGGCACCAACCGAGTGACGTCTACCAATACTGAGGGCTATTTTACTATAGAAGCAAAAATTGGAGATATCTTAACGATTAGTTCTCTTAACTATAATGCCAAAGAAGTTACTGTAACAGGTGTATCTCTAGGAGATATAACCATTACGGAATCAAGTGAGTCATTAGAGGAGCTGGTTGTTGTTGGGTATAGCGTTCAGAAAAAAGAAAGCCTTACCGGTGCTTTAAGTACCATTAAAGGGAGCGAACTAAAAAACATTACTTCGCCAAATGTACAAAATATGCTTTCTGGCAAAGCCCCTGGGTTATTTGTTGCGCCAGGCTCAGGAAGACCAGGATCAGCGGGAGCGGTTATCATTCGTGGACAAGCCACGTTGAACGGAACAACGAGCCCGCTTTGGGTAATCGATGGTGTTATTATAGGGTCTAGCCCTGGAGATCTAAATCCAGATGACATTGAAGGACTAACCGTTTTAAAAGATGCGGCATCAACTGCTATCTATGGTTCTCAAGGTGCCAATGGTGTAATCATCGTGACGACTAAAAGAGCCAAATCCGGACAGATGATCATAGATGTTTCTTCAAAAGCTGGTTTTACTACCCTTAACAACGGTAATCTGCAAGTGATGGATGGCGCGCAGTTATATGATTATTTTTCTTCGTTTACCAATGCAAGTACCATTAGTTTTCCACGCTGGAATCCAGATTTACGCAACAGTAACTTCGACTGGTGGAATTTAGCGACCAAAGAAGGCGTTAATCAAAGTCATAATATCTCTTTACAAGGTGGAACAGAGAAACTACAATCATTCTTATCAGTAGGGTATTATAAAGAAACAGGAGCTGTTAAAGGATATAATTACGATCGTTATAATTTTAGGCTAAATACTGTTTACAAACCTTTTAGCTGGTTAACCGTTAAGCCGTCTTTAGTTGGTGCTCGTCGTGGAGTAACAGATCGTCAATATTCTGTAACTTCCATGTATTCAAATCTTCCATGGGATAGCCCATATGATGCTGACGGAAATTTAGTGCCACACCGTTCCAGCGCTTGGGTAAATAGTGTATCTACAAACTACCTGTATGACCTGCAGTGGGACCATTCTGCAAATAACAACAATGAATTCATGGGGAATTTTGATTTTGATATCAATCTTACTAAGCAGCTTACTTTTTCTTCTGTGAATAATTATAGGTTCAATACCTATTCTGCTAGCGGTTACACAGACCCCCGTTCAAATGGTGGAATTAGCGTTAACGGGCGTATAACAGAATACAGATCTGAATATACCCGTCGCTTTACTAATCAAATGTTGCGTTATACCAACAACTGGGGTAAACATAGTTTAAACGCCCTGGCAGCTTACGAATTTAACGATTACCGCAGCAAATCTTTAGATGTATACGGAACTGGTTTATTGCCAGGGTTTGAAGTACTGGATGTGGTATCTAAACCTGAAAGAACCAAGGGAGGGATAAGTGAATGGGCAGTACAATCGCTGCTTTTTAATTCAAATTACGCCTATGATGGTAAATATTTGGCACAGGTATCACTTCGTAGAGATGGGGCTTCTAATTTCGGTAAGAAATATGGTAATTTCTTCTCTGTTAGTGGTGGATGGAATATCAATCGCGAAGATTGGTTTAAAGCAGATTTTATCAATTCCTTAAAAGTTCGTGCTTCCTTTGGTACTGTAGGTAATCGCCCTAGTTCGTTGTATCCACAGTACGATTTATATTCTGTAAATCCAGCCGCTGGTTACAATGGTATTCCGGGTCTTTTGATTAGTCAGATTGGCAATAGAGACCTCACCTGGGAAGAAACTTATACCAGCGGAGCAGGGTTGGATGTTGCGGCGTTCAACAATAGATTGAGATTGAACGTAGATTATTATATCAAAAACACAGATAACATTTTGTACAATGTTCCTATTACAGGTTTAACTGGCGTAACAAGCATATGGCAAAATGTTGGTAAAATGCAAAACAAGGGTATAGAGATTGCACTTGGCGGCGATGTGATCCGTACTGATAACCTGGTGTGGAGCCTGGATGTGAATATTGGTACCAATACCAATGAACTTACCGATATCTTTAAAACCAGAAATGCGGACGGAACTTATACAGCGAAGCCGATCATTAGAGGTGATGATTTGGGTATAGCAGGCTCTGCAAGCCGGAGGCTAGAAATTGGTTTACCTATTGACACTTATTATATGCGGGAATGGGCAGGTGTTGATCCAGAAAATGGCTTGCCGCTTTGGTACAAAGTAACCAGAGATGCGAATGGCAACGAAACAGAAAGAACAACAACCTCTAAATATGCAGAGGCTACCCAGGAAAAGCTCGACAAGGCCTCTCCAGATGTGTTCGGCGGTATCACTACTTCCTTAACATGGAAGAAATTTGATTTAAATGCGGTATTTGGTTACTCGATTGGTGGCAAACTGTATAACTATTCTCGTCAGGAATACGATTCTGATGGAACTTATACAGATAGAAACCAGATGCAATTGATGGATGGCTGGAACCGTTGGCAGAAACCTGGCGATATTGCAACCCATCCCAGAGCACGATATGGTAACCAGGATTTAGGAAATTCTACCTCTTCACGTTACCTGGAAAGCAATGACTTTTTTAGAATGCGTTCCTTAGCATTAGGGTACAATTTCGACTTAAAAAAATATAATGTTAGGAATTTAAGAGTTTTCTTAGCTGGTGAGAATTTATTTGTACTTACAAAATATTCAGGGGTTGATCCGGAAATACCAGTTAACGATGGTGAAACGATCTTATTTTCAACAGGGCCAGCGGTTTATCCTATGACCAGAAAATTCATGTTAGGACTTAATGTTTCATTCTAAAAAATATAAAAATGAAAAAGATATTAACTATCATCTTTGCAATAATTACCCTGTCTTCTTGTGAGCTCGATAGAGAACCCTATGGGTCAATGAAATCTGAAAGTATTAATCAGAATCCAGAAGAAGTAATTGATGGTTTACTTAATGGCGTATATGCCCAGCTAAAAGCTTGGTCAGATCCTATGCATCGTCTGGGCGAATACGCCGGCGACAACATCATGATCAGAGGATCTTCTACTGATCCATTTTATGAATTCATCTCCTTTGCCAGAACCCCAAATAATGCAAGGCTATCTACTTTCTGGGACAGTGGCTACAAGGCCATCGCTCAGGCTTCCAATATTATTAATTTGGTTCCGCAAGGTAAAAACGCTACGCTAGATAGTAAATTAGGAGAATGTTACTTTGTTCGAGGAATGATGTATTTTTATCTGGTTCGCGCTTATGGGCGTCCCTATTATCAGAGTCCGGAAACCAATTTAGGTGTACCCATTGTTAATGGTACGCCTGAAGACGTTATCAATTTAAACTTGCCTGATCGGGCAACGGTTAAGGCAACTTATGAGCAAGCCATTGCGGATCTGAAAAAAGCAGAAGAGTTGATCTCCGTAAATAAAGGACCTATTTTTGCTTCTAAAGAAGCTGCACAGGCCATGCTTTCAAGGATCTACCTTTATATGAGTGGAACTTATAATAATCCAGATCCTACGTATAGCCAACTTGCCGTAGATTATGCGAATAAAGTGATCAATGGTTCAAACTATAATCTATTGCCTAGAGATCAATTCATGAAATACAACACCTTCCTACCGGAGAGTAATCGCGAAACCATTTTTGCCATTAAACGTGTTGCATCAGAATATTCTGGTTCTGATCATTATTATGGTATTGGTGGCATGTATTCCAATATTGGCGGACAAGGCTGGGGAGAAATGTATGCAAGTGCCAAACACATTAGCCTGTTAAACGAAACAGGGAGGAATGACTGGCGACCAGAAAAATATAAAATAGTGGATGCCAGGGCTGCATTTATCGAACCTACTTATTCAAAAACTACAACAGGAGCCTATACCGAAGTCTTTAGATTTATTAAAGATGATACTGGGAATGTGCTAAACTATGTACAAGCTACTATAACAAGAAGCGGGAATACAATTACCTGTAAAGAGGGCGCTGATGTGTATACACTTACACCTGTGGATGCCACGCAAGAGATTTACACTATAAATTACAAAAATGGTAAAACCTACACAGGAGTGATCGACAATTTTATTACATTAAATCGTGCTTTCCCTCAATTCTATATTATAAAAGCTTCTCGTGAAGGAGAAAATTCGCAGTTACACTCTCCAGTACTTAGCAGGTTGGGTGAAGTATACCTAAATAGAGCTGAAGCATATGCCAAATTACAAAGGTTTGGCGAAGCGCTTGCGGATTTAAACACCATAAGGACACGCTCCATTGTTAATGGCGGTTATGCTTCTTTAGATGCTTCAAATGCAGGAGACTTAATTGATAAGGAAAGACAATTGGAATTGGCCTTTCAGGCAGAGCGTAGTTTTGATGTGTTCCGTAATGGAAAGCCGCTTACCCGTGCTTACCCAGGTCCTCAGAGCCAGACTGAAAGTATAACAGCTACAGATTATAGGGTTGTTTATTACATTCCTCAAAGTGCAATCAATTCATACCCAGGAAAATTAACGCAAAATCCTACTAATTAATTAAGATAATGGCGGGCAGCTAAATAGCTGTTCGCCATTATTTTTTAAGCGATGTTATGTTTAATGGGCAGGTTGCTTATGATGGTGTCTAAGATCTGTTGAAAACGCCCCTCAGCAGCATGATAGCTATCCAATAATGCAAATTGATTATTTGCCCGCACCAGATTATGTTCAGGATACGTTGTATGGTAATAGATATCACCATTTAGATAATCCGTCAAAAAACGTAATGCTTGCATATATATCATAAATTTTCCAGCATACACGAAAAGGTTTCGTTCCATCTCGGTAATCACCGTTCCCATTTCAGAAAAGTAACCCTCTACAATTGCTTTAAAAATTTCTTCTCGTACTACAATCTTTGTGATATCCCGCTCCTCCTCATTATAAGGCGACAGGTAGGTGCGCATCATATCCCCTATGTCGCTGATACAATAGCCTGGCATCACCGTATCAAGATCAATTACGCATAATCCATTACGCGATTCGTCGAATAAAATATTGCTTATTTTAGTGTCATGATGGATGACCCGAAATGGAATGAGTTTATCCTTCACAATATTTTCATACGTCAAAGCAACATCCTGATATAAATTGGCCTTTTCTATGGCTTCTCTTGCCACTAACATCCGTTCAGGGTCTGCCGTCTTCACGGCCTGCCTAAATTGATTATAGCGGGTTGTAAGGTCATGGAAACCCTTAAAGGTATAAGTTAAATGATCTACGCTAAAGTCTGCCAAAAGGTAGGTGAATCTGGCAAATTGCTGGGCTGCTTCAAAAGCCTCCTGAGTAGATTTAACCGTGTCGATTGTGATTGAATTTTTCACATAGGGAAATAGGCGATAGTATTCATCATTATCTTCTATAATGTAACTGCCGTCTGTAGTTGCCAAAGGCGATACAAAAAGATATTCGGGGTGGTGAAGATCTAGATATGCACCTATTTTGCTGATATTATCTGCTATATCCTGCGGTGTTTTAAACACGTTTTTATTAATTTGCTGCAAAATAAATTGGTCTGATTTTTCCCCATCAGTTACTTTCCAGGTTCCATTGATTAAGCCTCCACCAAATTTTTGGATGTGGTAATTTGTTGCTTCGAGGCCAAACTTGCTTAGGATATTATTTAACATTCAACTGTTTTTAGACTTAAACAAACGTAATTAATTTAATACTAAATGCTTAACACAAGCGTTTGCGTAATTTTTTATTTTCAATCAATTACGTTTCTATAATTTCCTTATAACAGCCCTGGAAGTAAGCCGTGTTGCTATAGTGTGTTTCCCCTGGTGTTCTCGACGAGTTTAGACTCAATTATAAAATTGTAAAAGGCCGCCGGTTTACCGGGACTTCTTTCTTTTTGAGCAAGTAGTTCAAATAAAATGTCTGTTGCTTTTTGGCCCTGTTCGTAGGGGAACTGCTCTACAGAGGCCACCGGAACGTGATCCATATAATTGATAAGGGGGAGATTAGCAAAACTTACGAATTCCAGGCTATTATTTCCAGAGATCTGTAGTGACCTTGTCTTTTTAATAGCGAATAAAGCAACATAATCATTAAATGTAACGATGGCAGTTACCTTCCTTTTATTGGCTAATAGTTCTGTCAAACATCTTTCTGTATCTCCTTCTGTAAGGTCACAGTTCACTATAAGCGAGGGATCGAATTTTAGCCTGTGTTTCTGCATGGCTTCAATATATCCTTCCTTACGTTCATTGCTTGCAAAAAGTGTTTTTGGGCCATTGATCATGCCAATGGTCCGATGTCCTTTTTTTAACAGGAAGCTGACCGCTTCAATAGTGCCTGTTTCCATATTGCAGGCCACAGAATGAATATTTGGCATGGGCGGTATCCTGTCAAAGAATACAACGGGAATGTCGTAATCTTTCAGTCGCTCAAAATGCTCAAATGTACAGGTGTCTTTAGCTAATGAAACCAGCAAGCCATCAACCCGGTGTTTCTTCATTTTGTCTACCAGTTCTATTTCTTTTTGTTCGTCATCATGTGATTGCGCAAGCAGCACCGTGTAATTCTTTTTATAGGCAGTTTCTTCAATTGCACTCGTAGCAGTAGAAAAAAACGCTTCAGAAAGCTCCGGCAGAATAACACCAATGGTATGCGTTTTCCCTTTTTGAAAAAACACCGCTGATTGATTCGGTTCGTAGTTCAGTTCATTGGCGACCTTTCTGACTTTTTGTCTCATCGTTAAACCGATGCTTGGATGGTCATGGAGCGCCCTTGACACGGTTGAGATAGATATGTTTAATCTTATAGCAATCTCTTTTAAGGTAGCAGGTTTCGTAAACATAAATGAATAATTAGGCTATCCCATGCAAGGTATGTATAAATGGCTTATTTAATTTGAAGAATTCAAATTCATTATTGAGCAAAATCTGCCGATTTATTAATGTGGATTTCATCTATGATGTGTTGTGATGAAGAAACTTGTTGTTTTTTTTGCTGAGTAATTAATAATAAACTGTAAATTGTAATGTAAGTCATACTATACGAATGACTTATGATTATTGACTATTCTGGCGTTAATGAAGTAAAGCATTGATCAAATGGATTGTTTCAGTTTATTCCGAAATATAAAATTTCTGCAGGTGTTGTACATCCAACTATTCCTGTGCGGTATTGGTCAGGCAATAGCCCAGGAACAGGAACTGAAAAAAGGATTTGAAATATATGGTTTTGTTAAAGCAGATATTGGCTATAATTTCAACCAGACAGATCCTAACTGGTTTGATGTTTTACGCGTCACCAAACTTCCCAAGTTTGAAGATCAATTCGCACCAGATGGAAAAATTTACTTCGGTGTTCGCCAAACGAGATTGGGATTCAACAATTGGACACCAACATCCCTGGGCCAGCTTAAGGCCAATTTTGAGTTTGATCTTTTTGGAGTGGGGCCGGATGTCGGTCAAACCACTTTTCATTTTCGAAGGGCATACATTGAGCTTGGGAGGTTTACGGTCGGACAAACGGAAAGCCTATTCACAGATGTTGATGTAACTCCAAACACCCTGGACTTCGGTGCGCCACCGAGCAGGGCATTTCTTCGATCTATTCAGGTACGTTATATGAAGGTAAATGAGAAGGCAAGGTGGGGGCTGGCATTAGAACAGCCGGGCGCTATTTCTGATGATGGTATTTATGCTGATAGGATAGAACTTGAAAATGTGAAGCCTCAATTCAAGGTGCCGGATCTTACTGCGCAGTACCGTAGATTCTTGAAAAATGGCTATGTTGAAGTGGCAGGCGTTTTAAAATGGATCAAATGGGAAAATACTGTTCCTAGTCCAATTGACCTTAGTGGAGATGAGATTGGTTGGGGTTTTTACCTTAGCACCACTCACCGGTTGGATAGTAAAACGCTTTTAAAAGGGCAAGTCATTACTGGTAGAGGAATGGAGAACTATTTAACAGATGGCGGTCCTGATATCGGTATAGAAAATAATGTTAGTGATCCTGTCACCCCTTTATTAGGAGTGTCCTTACCGGTGATTGGCGGACTTGTTTTTTTGGAACGTAGCTGGAATAGTAAATTGAGCAGCACAGTTGGATATTCCGCAATACGGATAGATAACTCGGATGCACAAGCAGATAATGCATTCAAAAATGGCCACTATGGCATTTTCAATTTATTGTACCTGCCTGTTTCACAATTTCAAACAGGCGTAGAATTACAGTGGGGGCAAAGGAACAATTTCAGAGATGATTTTAGTTCCTCTGTCATTAGGGTACAATTTTCATGTAAATATAATTTCTCGCTTTTTTTAGAAGAAAAAGGGAAATAAATATAAACCAGCCTGAATCCTTATAATTTACTTTTCTTGTTTTCCCAAAAAATTAAGGGCCATGGATGACATGGCACGTACACCAACTACCAAGGCGCTTTCCTCCACAAAAAATCTAGGATTATGATTTGGCGCTGCTGTAGCAGGGTCTTCACCTTTTTTGGTAACTCCTAAAAATACAAATAGTCCGGGAACCTCTTTAGCATAAAAAGAAAAATCTTCTGAAGCACCTTGTAATAGCGCTTCGCTAACTTTATTGTTTGTTGCACGACGCAAAACAGGCAACATTTCTGAGGCAAGCTTGTCATCATTAATCGTAACCCCGTAATTAGGAGTAATAGTCACTTTTGCCGTTTGACCAGCACCTTCAGCAATACCATTAGCCATTTTGGTAATATCCTTATGTAGTTTTTTCTGCAAGGTTTCATCATAAGCACGGATAGTGCCTGTCATTTCTACGGATTCGGATATAATGTTCTGGCTTGATCCACCATTAACAGTGCCAATGCTGATCACTGCAGGCGAGGCAGTAAGATCTGCTTTTCTGCTCACCACCGTTTGCAGGCCTAATATAATGCTGGCCGCAGTAGGCACTGGGTCAAGTGTGCTCCAGGGCATACCGCCATGGCCACCTTTACCACTCACCACGATCTTCAGGATGTCACTGCTAGCAGTAGTTGCACCACTTTTATAAAAGATCTCGCCACTTTGACCCATCATGACATGTAAGCCAAAAACCGCATCTGGTTTATGTTTCTTGAATATCCCTTCTTCAAGCATCATTTTCGCTCCCCAGGTAGTAGCATCAGGTGTATGGGATCCCTCTTCTGCTGGTTGAAAAATAAACATCACCGTGCCAGGGATATCTTTTTTCATTCCAGAAAGTACCTCTGCGGTTGCCATCAACATGGCGGTATGTGCATCGTGCCCACAGGCATGCATTAATCTCACTTCTTTTCCTTGTAACTGTGTAGTAGCTTTTGAGGCAAAGGGTAATCCTTCTGGCTCCTCAACAGGCAAAGCATCCATGTCGGCCCGCAGGGCGACAATTTTACCAGGCTTACCACCCTTTAAAATGCCAATAACTCCTGTGCGGGCAACGCCGGTAGTTACGTCAATATTAAGACTTTTTAAGTGTTTCGCCACCAATGCCGCAGTTCTGGTTTCGAAGTCCCCTAATTCAGGATGCTGGTGGATATCTCTTCTCCATGCGATCAACTTTTTCTCCACTGCAGCTGCACGTGCTTGAATTTGTTTTTCTATTGCTGTGGTCTCTGTAGATGGTGCCGGGGAATCTGTTTGTGCGTTCAGTTTAACTGAATAAAATAAGCATAAACATGCTAAAAAGACAGCTGAAGCTCCTTTTTTGGTCAACTTAGATATATACGAATGCATAATCATTAGAATAAGTTGTGTTAAGAACATTACGTACCAAAAAAAGTTTTATTCCAGGGAGTCTAATATGCCACGCTAATTACCTCACCAAACATTTTTAAGCCGGCTGTGTTCTATGTTCGATTTCCATTTAGGAAATCTCAAAAACTAAAACAAGAAATATGGCACATCTAGAAGTAGAACCTAAACCGGCAAGACCTTGGTGGGTCTGGCTTATCATTGTAATTTTAGCCATCTTACTGGCAGCGTTGCTTTTCAATAAATGCAACAATGAAACCACAGGAACATCAGGTGATACGATCGCTACTGATTCTACTGAGGCACCAATAGCCATGACGACACCAGACTGGAATAGCGTTGATTTCAACGCAGCAACACAAACTGATCCGGATATAAGCGACAGTGATATCCAGACTAGAAGTAATGGAACTTATACCATTTACACCCTTGGAGAAAATATTCTGTTTCCCTCAGCAGGAAATGACCTCTCTGAAAGTGGCGTGAAAAAACTGGAGATGATTGCAGGGGTAATAAGCAAGCGTTTTGACGGGGCTACAATAGGTGTTTACGGAAGCACAGATTCTACCGGACCAGCTGATGAAAATAAGGAGCTTGGTAAAGAACGTGCCACGTCGGTAAAAGATTGGCTTACAGAAAAGGGAAATATTTCTACTGAACAAGTTTCTGTACAGTCATTAGGAGAAACAGAGCCGGTAGCAAATAATGAAACCAAATCAGGACGTCAACAGAATCGCAATGTATCTATTGTCGTATTTCCAAAACAATAATTTTTATTAACAATTAACGCAAAAACCATGGAACAGAATACATATAGATACCTGCAAGAGTTAAGCCATAGTGATTTTCAGATCGTTGAAGGCGAACCTGATATTACCGGATGGGAAGTTAAAAACGAAATTGGCACCTACATCGGCAAGGTAGAGGAACTACTTTTTGATCCTCAAACACGTGCTGTGCGATACCTGGTTGTCGATTTAAACGATAACCTGATGAATCTTGATGGTAAAAAAGTGATGATCCCGCTTGGGATTGCTCACCTGCATACCAGCGATGATGAGGTTGTATTACCAGGCCTGCACATCGATCAGTTTACGGCTTTACCGGGTTATGATAAAGATACGATTGGTCCGGAAATGGAAGTTCAGATACGAAACATTATCGGAAGCCCAGCAGCACTTAGAATGGAAGATACCATTACTGAGTTTGATCAGGATGCCTTTTATAAACACCATCACTTTGATAAAGGAAGGTTTTATAAGCGTGGAGGAATGCTCGGAAATCCTGAGTCTAGGAACCCAGAAGCCGGAGATGCTGCTGATCCTACAAACACTAGATTTTAATAAAAAAATTGCGCTTAACAGCCACTGTTAAGCGCAATTTTTTTGCATTTCATTCAAAGGGAATGGATCAAGTTGATTTATTTTACACTGAATAGCTCTTCATCAGACAACACCCTGTTCCATATTTGTAAATCATCTATCATTCCATTAAATCCTCCGATTTGATCAAGTGGAAAAAATAAGGTCTCCACTTTCCGCATTTTGGTTTTATCCTTATCGGTATACTGTATCCAGTTGTCCTTCAAGCTTTTCTGTAAACGGCCATTAATGTACAGGCTTGTTCCTTTTGCTGTGCCAGAAATGGTAATATGTGTCCAGGTTTTTTCGGGAACGGTATAATCGAAATCGTAATGGTAACCATCTCTGGAGAATCCAAGTTTTCCACTGTCGCCTTGTTTAAGTTTAACTTCTGAATTGGATGATTTGAAAAGAGAGATATTACTGCCTGGATTGTCGGAAGGATTAATCCAGAAGGACACCGTGTAATCATAGCCGATTTCTTTATAAGGCAGTTTGGCGAAGCTATTTGCGCCGGTAAAGGATAATGCTTTTCCTTTTTTTCCTTTTGCGTAGCTGGCTTGACTGATTGGTATGCTTTTTTCGCGCTTATCGAAAGTATAGGAAGCAACTGGCGATTGGCTGGTGGTTCCAATTTTACCCCTGATGTTAATGGAGGGTCCTTCACCGATGTTTTTTCTTTCCGCATCGAAAGCCTCATAGGTCATTATGGTTTTATCGCCACCCCACATTTTTTGGGAGAGTACCTGCATGGCGGGGAAAACGCGGTCGTTTACATCTTTCTCACTAATGCCATTGCCTACGATATCGTTCCATGCCGCAAATGCACCACCAATAATTGTGCTGTCTCCGGCCGCAAAGCGCACATTGCCAACCTGGAGCGGGCTCCATTTATCATAGATGTTTTTGTAATTCAGGTAATCATAATAATAACCTGCGGCTGGCACAATATATAGCCATCCGTCAGGCGTGCTGATTTGCTTATAGCCCAGTTTCTTCATTTCAATGGGATCGGCATAGCCATTATACCAGGCGTTCATGTTTACGTTTTTGACCCTTACAGGGGTTTTTCCGGCGGCATGGGTGAGGGCACCCCAGATGCGCACGGTTTTTCCATAGCTTTGAACATGTTCAATCATCTGGTCTGTGAAAGCCCGGAAAAGTTCTGCTTCTTTTTTGTCATACTCATCCGTTCCAATGTGGACTTCAGTTCCGGTGAATACAGGCTGATCGCCACTCAGGTATTCTTTGAACACATTTTTCATCATCTCCAGTGAGCCTGGATGCTGTAAATCGAGGTGGTCCATTCCGTAGGCCTTGCTGCCCAGTTCTGGTTTTACTTTGGTAAAGGCCAGCGCATGGGCTGGAGCATCAATCTCGGGGATAATGCGCAGGGCATAGTCGGTGGCCAGGGCCTGCAAAGCGATGAATTCCTTTTTAGTATAGGATCCATCTGTGGCGGTAAGGCCGGGATAGGTTTCGTTTTCTAGCCGGAAAGCAGAATAGGTTTTATCCCAGTTTTCATCGAAATACTTCTTGAAGCCGTTATCGTTCAGGTGAATCTGGAAGTCATTGAATTTGTAATAGGACATGAGTTTTACATAATCCTGCAGGAAGGAAAGGCTGAAAAACTTGCGGCCCACATCAAGTACAAAGCTGCGCACTTTGAATTCCGGGAAGTCTTTCGCGCTCCCTTGTGGAATGCTTTTTTTATGTTCCAGCAGTTGCAACAAGGTGCGTGTTCCATAGAACAGGCCCTTGTAGTTATTTGCGCCGATGCTCAGGTATTCGTTGGCCTTAAAGTGATAGCCTTCTTCACCGATGCTGCTGTCAGTTTCGCTAAGGCTTAACAGGATATCTCCTTTTTTAGGGGCTGTGCTGACAATTTTTAATTCATAGCCTGTTTGCGCCTGGATATCATTCTTTAAAATAGTGGCTGCTTTTTCCAGCTCTTTCTGATGACCGGAAGTCAAAACGATCCTGCTGGAAGACTTAAGCAGGTACTCGCCTTTGCCGCCATGCCATTCCCGCAAAGCGGGAATAACAAAGGGCTGGGGATTGGGTTGGGTGGCGGTTTGCGCCATGGTATAGCCAGACAGACAAATCAGGGTGCCTATGGCCGCTAAAGCCCATAGATGGGATGGCTTTCGGGAGTTTTGCTTAATCATGGGTTATTGTGAATTTGTGGTGATTTCTAACATGGGTGAATAGTTGTAATAACTACCAGTATTGATGGTACGACCGCCGCCACGTACATAATATAGGGTATTAGGCTTTAAACCGGTGATGGTATACTCATAACTGGTGGCTACCACTTTTGCATTGGCGATGGGTTCTGTATCGGTTAAGCCCCTGCTGCCGGCATAATTGTTAACATCTACCGTATGGAAAGGTGCGGCTACTGCCAAAACCCTTGCAATCTTTTGTGTGCTTTTTGCGGATTGTGCCACTTTTACCCTTACCGTGATGCTGGTGCCGGTTTTACTCAATACTTCGGTGGTAATGGTAAGGTAGGGCACGACTTTGATATCTAGTGTTGTTGGGCCGTTTACAGTAACATTCACCGTATCGAGGTAGAAAAACGGGCCGGTTGGCACCACCTTGTATTGGCCGCTAAACATAAATCCCCGGGTATAACTGCCATCGGGATGCAATGCGGTTTGGATGGCAGAGGGCTTAGGGTAATCGGTTTGGAAAAGATGCAGGTAGCCACCGCTAATATTGGTTTGCTGGGGTACTTTGATTCCTGTTTCAGCATCGACAATGTTGCCTGAAAGTTCTGCATCAGGGGAGTCGTAGTTGTCTTTTTTGCAAGCGCTAAAAAGCGCGATGGCAAGGGGTATATATATGAATATTTTTTTCATCTTTTAATTTTGAAGGATTGATTATTGGTAGCCGGGATTTTGAATGTATGGCGGGTTTTGTTGTGGCAGTGGCTCCAGGTACAGGTTCTCAGGGAACGTACGTGTAAGTTTTGGTGCTACTGCTTTTTCAAATGTATATTTCATCTGACTTGGGTCAACACCGTTTTGCCACATAATCCATGGATACAAGGCATGAAATTGGGTATTGTTCAATACTTTCGTAGCCGTATGCCATCTGCGTAAATCCCAAATGCGGTGGTTTTCAAAAGCCAGTTCCACTTTCCTTTCATGTCTGATTTTCTCTAAGTTAACTGTAGCAACCGTTGTGATTCCAGCTCTGCTTCTGATCTGGTTGATGGCGGCTGTGGCTTGTGCAGTCTGTCCGAGTTCAAAAGCAGCTTCCGCATAGTTTAGCAGCACTTCGCCATAACGGAAAACCATCCAAGGGGTGGTCGATCTGCTGTCGTTTACGCGGTTAACAGGGTCCATGAATTTTTTAATATAAAACCCTGTTTTTGTTGGATCGTTGGTGGTTAAAGGACCGTCTTTACCGACGATGGTAAATGTACCGCCTACAGGATAAACAGCAGTAAGACTTTCTGATGTTTTCTTTACCCCATTGTCAATTACGCCTCTCCTGATTTCAAGGGTGCCGCCTTGCCAGCTATCAAACGGCGTTAAAATGGTGGCGAACATTCTCGGGTCTTTTCCTTTAAACAGGTCACCAGGGTTGTCATAAACGATAGGTTTTCCTGCGTTGTCATTGAGTTTAAGGGTGCCCACCGAGCCGTCTATATATTCGTATTCTTCAACCATTTCAAGGGTTGGATTGGTTGCACAACCATAATCTATTTTGAAACTTTGAGGTGCATTAAAAAAATCGAAACTGTGTGCTTTGTCTGGTGCCGAGTAGACCTTGGTAAAAATAGCTTCTGAGTTACCTACGGTTAAAAATAACTGCTGGTAATTGCTTGCTTTATCGGCATTGGCGTTGTACAGCGAAAATTGATTCGACGTGATAATTTCATTCGACGCATCCATTGCTTTTTGCCAGTAAGCACCGGCTAGTCCAGGGCTGATGCCCACTAAACCATTCAGCTGAAAAGTACCGTACTTAGCGCTTGAAGCGGCATAAAGCATGGCCCTGCTTTTTAACGCCAATGCACCGTATTTACTGATGCGGAACTGGTTGTCTGGATCACTTGAATAATTGGCAGGAAGGTCTGCTACGGCAGCGTCTAATTCTGCGGCAATGAAATCATAAATTTCCTGTTCTGTGTTTCGTGAAACCACCAGACCGGGCACATCATCGCCGGTTTGATACTGCTGCACCTGGGCTACCAGGGGCACACCGCCATAACGTTTAACCAAAGCAAAATAATGGAAGGCACGGATAAATCTGGCTTCGGCAAGAAAGCGTTTTTTTGAAGTTTCGTCTACAGCGGATGCTGGAATCTTCTCAATGAAATCGTTCACTCTTCTGATCTTGGCATAATCCCAGCTCCCAAACCAGTTGCCTACTACCGCATTGTTAATGCTGCCCCAAACATAGGCCCGCACGGCCTCATCTGTAGTGGTAGAAGGATAACCAGCCTGATCACTTACCTCGTAACTGAAATCCTCGGTTTGCATGTCGTTATAAAGTGTAACGGTTAATGCCGTGATTCCACTTACACTGCCAAAAGCTACATCTTCGGAAACCAGGTTTTTAGGTGTCCTGTCTAAAAAGTCTTTTTTACATGATGATGCTGTTCCCGTTAGTACCAGGGCGATCATCAGGTGATATATATTAATTTTTTTCATGATAATTTTTTATTTAAAAGCCCACATTTAAACCTAATGTCCAAAGTTTTTGCTGTGGATAAAAGTTGCCACGACCATTGGGTTGCTCCGGGTCGATAAATTTTACTTTGCTTAATGTGAATACATTCTGGCCCGAAACGTATATTCTTGCCGTACGCATACCAATTTTTTCAGTCAGGTGTTTAGAAAAGGTGTAGCCTAAGTCAACATTTTTAATCCTTAAATAGGTAGCATCCTGCATCCAGAACGTAGAATAACGTTGGTTGTTAGGGGTTCCGGAAATCATGGTTGACGGATATTTGCCGGGGATCCATGCACTATTGGTATCATATAGATCAGCTCTGTGCCACCTGTCTGAAAACATGGCTAAGGAGTTGGCATTGTTAAAGAAAGGGTTTTGCAGCTCTTCGCTATAATACCTGTTGAAATTTGCAGCGCCTTGTAAGAGCACAGACAGGTCGAAGTTTTTAAAATTGACATTCAGGTTCAGGCCGTAAAATATTTCGGGTGTTGCGCCTCTGCCGATGACCGTTTGGTCACGGCTGTCGATCACCCCGTCGCCATTGATATCCTGATAGCGAATATCTCCGGGTAAAAGTGTTTTATTTCCCTGCGTGTCCTGCACAGGTGAGGTGTTGATTTCCTGCTGATTCTGGAACTGCCCGATGGATACATATCCTCTACTGATATTCATCCAGCGATCGGTCATGTTACCCTGATAGTTATTTAGCGAGTTGGTTTGTTCACTTTGTTCTAAATAGCCGTACTTGCTGCGACTAAAGGTAAGGTTCGGCGAGATGCTGTACGTCCAGTTGCCAACCGTATTTTTATGGGAAAGTTCCAATTCAAACCCTCTTGTATTGTCGCCATTCAGGTTTTCCTGTGGCAAAGCAGCGCCAAAAGTGTTTGGCAAACTTAAGAGGCGGGTAGCCAGTAAGCCTGTTCTTTTGCGATAGAAAACATCAACGGAAGCACTTAGTTTGCCACTCCATAAGGAAACATCTAAACCGATATTGCTGGTGTAGGAAGTGTACCAGGTAAGCAGTGGGTTAGTTAAACCACTAGTAATTAGACCGGGGATAAGCTGACTGCCGAATTGATAATTGTTTGCCGGATAGTTATAACCTGGGATATAACGGAAGGGAATAATATAGTTAGCTGCACCGGGATCATCACCACCATCATCACCTACTTTACCGAAGGATGCCCTTAGTTTCAGGTTGTCTAGTGCAGTAACGTTTTTCAGGAAGTTCTCCTCGTTAATGCGCCAGCCCACAGATACATTTGGGAAAAATCCGAAGCGGTTTTCGGGTGCAACTTTATAAGTCCCGTCATACCTGAAGCCCATTTCGACTAAATATTTGCTTGCATAGTCATAATTGAATTTACCTACATAACCTTCACGTGCAATTTGTGCGGAACTGCCATCATTGCTTTGGTTGGTAGGTACACCAGCAAATAACTCATCCAGGTTATCTAAGAGAAATTCCCTGTAAGCGGATAAATAAGAGGTATTGGTCGAAGTTCTTTCAAATAACAATAAACCTGAGAGATTGTGTTTACCGCCAAAATTTTTGGCATAGTTCAGGGAAAGCTGAAAGGCCTGGTCGTCCTGATGGTTGTTGTTGACACCCAGGTTACTTGGGTCGTTTGCCGTATAGTCTACATCGTAGGAATTGGCGGCGGTATTGTATTTATAAAGGTTGTATTTTTTGATATATGTTTTACCTTCCGTATCTGTATTTTGATAAGAATAGGTTGCTTTGGCATTCAAACCATCAACCCAGGGTAGGTCATAAGTTAAACGGGCAATACCGGAGAAGAATTTCTTGCGGTTGGAGCTGTAGCCTGAAATTTCGCTATCGGTTTGCGCCAGCGAATTTTGTTGCACATTGGATGGTGCCAGGTAATCTGGATTGTTATTGGCATAGATTGGAGAAATTGGACTTTCTCTTTTGATAGTGGCCATAATAAGTGAGGAAGCTACACCTGGCGCTTGGCGGTCTTCCAGGCGGCCGCTCAGGTTAAGTTCTGCTGTAAGTCGTTTGTTGATTTTTGCACTCAAATTACTGCGGAGGTTATAACGCTTAAATTGGGTGGAGTTGCTCTTCCAGATGGCATCCTGATCTAAATAGCCAACATTGAAAAAGTACTTGACATCTTCAGTTCCACCGTCTACATTTAGGTTTTGATAGTACTGTGGTGCATTGTCGCGGATAGTAGAGTTATACCAATCCGAAGAGGCTAACGTACCATCCTTATACTGGGATACCTGTTCTTTGCTGAAAGGTAGCGATAATACGGCAGCCGGGTTGTTTTGTTTAACCCAGGCATTGATGGCGCCTTCGTTTGTCAGTTCTGCAAACAGGCCTGCGTTGGCCAGCTCCGGATAAGGTGTTGAATTATTTTGTATACCATAATAGGTGCTATAATTTATCCGTGGCTTTCCTAAACCGCCTTTTTTAGTGGTGACCAGGATGACGCCATTTGCGGCACGTACACCATATACGGCGGCTGATGCATCTTTCAGGATGGAAAAGCTTTCAATTTCATTGGCATCGATCTGCGTGAAGTCGGAAGGTACCCCATCAACGATGACCAATGCATTTCCAAATCCCCTGATGTCAATGTTGCTACCGTCCTGGCCTGGTTCTCCGCTGTTTTGAACAGCTCTTAACCCAGGTAAACGGCCAACAAGTGAATTGGTAAGATTGGCTACTGGTGCTTTTGCCAGTTCTGATCCTTTAACCTGTGAGATGGCTGCAGTAACGTTCTGCCTTTTTTGGGTGCCATAGCCAACCACCACGACATCGTTTAATGTATTGGCATTGTCGGGATTAAGCTGAATAGATTTCAAGTCTGCTTTTACGGAAATTTCTCTCGTTTCATAGCCAATGAAGGAAATCACGAGAATGGCGTCTTCCGGAACGTTGTTGATGGAGAATTCGCCGTTTGTATTGGACGCTGCCGTGAGGCTGGAGCCTTTTACCCGGATGCTGGCGCCAGGTAATGGCATATTGGCTTCATCGACAACGCGACCTTGTACCTTGATCTGCGCGTTAATGATGGGTTCATTGTTTAGGCTTGAAATTGGTTTGTATTTGATGATAATGGTGTTTTCCAGAATCTGATAGGACAGCGGCTGGTTGGAGAATACGCTGTTCAATGCCTCCGTTAAGGAGATATTTTTCTTTTTAATACTTACCAGGTTTGCCTTTTCCATAACCTGATCCTGGTAGATTAACAGGTATCCGGTTTGATTCCTGATGGATTGAAGGGTTTTTTTGAGTGTTGCATTTTTTTCATCCAGTGTGATGTTCTGACTGTACACTTTTGCATTGAGCTGTGTAAGTGAGATCAACAATAACAATAGGGTTAATTTCATAACCTTTAATAATTTAGGGGGTAGCCATAATTGAGATATGACTAAATAGTCCGATAAAATTTTCATTAATTTGTGATGGGTTAGGGTTAATTCGAATAGTTGGTTCAATAATCATTTACCTGTTTGCGTGAGGACAAAAACAGGGGGTTAACTCAGATCTTTTGCTGGGAAGTGTTCCACCACTTTCCAGCTTTTTTCCTTTCAACCTTCTGGGGTTTTGTAGCTAATTTTCCATTTTTTGTATTTGGTTAGATGAATATTTGGTTTATTTTTAGTTGGCACTTACGATTATTTTCTTGTCTCCGATGTTGAAATGCAGACCCGTGATGCTCAACATTTCAAGCAGTCTGGATGCTTTCAGATTGCGGGGCAGGTTACCAGTAAATGTGATGTTTGAAACATCATTTTTATAGACTATATCTACATTGTACCATCTAGCGATTTGGAGCATAACGACAGCAATAGGGGTACGGTTGAATTGAAACAAGCCATTTTTCCATGCCAGCACCTCTTCTACATTGGCTTCACTGGCGATGATCTTCCCGTTTCCGGCTGTTGCGGTGGCTTGTTGCCCGGGTATTAAGATGATTTTTTGGCTTTTATTGGAGACACTGACACTCCCCTCTATCAGGGTTGTTTTGACAGTAGGTTCATCATCATGCGCATTGACATTGAAGTCTGTTCCTAAATCTTCAATGGTTAATCCCTTGACTGTGATAAAGAATGGTTTTTTCGATTGATGGACCACTTGAAAATAAGCCTGCCCGGTAAGGGTTACCTTGCGTTCCTTGTCGAAGGATACAGGAAAAGTAACTGAAGAGGCTGCATCCAAAAAGACTTTGGTGCCATCGGGTAGTTCTATTGAAGGCCACTGCCCACCATTAGGTGTCTGTATGGTGTTATAGCCTGACGGCGAATAGCCAAGCGGATGGGATCCATTTTTATAGCTGAGCGTGGTGGAGTCGCTCAGGCTGATTTGTTTGCCGTTGGATAGAATCAATACCGCTTTGTTGCTTCCTGGCAAAAGGTCTTTATTTAAGGTTTTGGCTGGCTTCGTTGTTGTTTCGAGCTGTTGATTAAATAAATGATAAAAACCGAAGGTCAAAATCAGTATAACTGAGGCTGCGGCAAGAATGGCCGGCCAGCGGGGGCGATGTGTCTTTTGGGTATTTCGCTGTATGTCCTTCCAGATGGCCTTTTTGTAGAAATAGAGGTCTTCTGCGCTGAGCGAGGGCTCTGGATTTTGTTTGGCCTTGGCGAGGTACCAGCTTTCCAATAGCATTAGCTCTTCGTGACTGCAGATTCCGGCAGTGTATTTTTCTAATAAGGTGTTGAATTCTATTTGGTTCATAGAAGGGGTTTCCTCTTAATTACTGTTAAGACGACTAACTTTAAAGAGAGTATGAGAGAGCAGTTAAAAAAAGATGAGTATAATTAATGGGCCTAATTTTACTCTTAATATTTTTAGTGCGTTGCTGATCTGGCTTTTCACCGTATGTTCACTAATGTTCAATTGCTGCGCAATCTGTTGATAGGAAAGATGTTGTTTACGGCTCAGGATGAATACTTCGCGCATTTTTGGGGGGAGGGCGTTGATCTCATTTTCAATAATGGCAGCAAGTTCCTTTTCTCTTAGGATGATGTCTGGAATCAGTTGACCTTCACTGATAAACTCATTGATGGATGCTAAATATCCGCTCATCACCTTCTTATGTTTCAGGTGGTCAAAAACTTTATTGCGAACGGCTTTGTAGAAATAGGAAGAGAGGGAGTGGTTAAGGTTTATTGATGCTGCTTTTGTCCAAAATGTAGTAAACAATTCCTGAACGATATCCGCAGCTTCTTCGTTTTCCCGGAGTAAGTTGCGGGCATGAAGAAATAAGACTGACCAGTAGCGCTCATAAATTTCAGCGAACGCATTTTGATTGCCGGACTTAAATAAGGCTACTAATTCATCATCTGTCAACGCATTTAAGGACATCTGCTAAATATAGAAGACTTTTTGCTAGAATATACCTGCAAACGTTTGCGTGATTTCTTCTTCGGCGCTCGTGGTTTCAGCTAATAATTTTTTATCAAACTTTTGTTCAGGTAGGGGCGCAAGTTTCTAGCTGTTTTTTGGTATGAAAGGAGGCTTAATAGCCTCCTTTTTTATTGATTAAATATTGGATTACATGAAGACTTACCGCAAAGATTCCATTAACTTTAAGTTGCTATAATGCAGCTCTTCCCCCCGTGCCTAGCCCCCCAATGCCTATTACATAGCCAATCCAATAAGAAAAACCACTATTGTGTTCTGCATACAAGCTATAGTCCATTCCAAATAATTTTGCAAGCAATGCAAACGGAAATAAAACGACGCCATGGATAATGCCTGAAAAAAAGCCGGCTTCAGAAGATGTGGAACCTGCTGCGGCGCATGAGCTTAAATTGAGTAGACAAAGAATTGCGAAAGTCAGGCAAATTAAAGTTTGATTTTTCACGTGTGAGGAGAGCGAATAATAGGTTAATTTTCTAGGTAATTTTTGGAACATTAGACCTTAAAAACAAATTGTTTTTAAGCCAAAATGCGAGATTGACTAATAGTTAGCTAATAAATTGAAGTCAATCTCTACATTTTTTCGAGAGCTCATGCGTTTTAATAGTTATCTATGGTTTAGATATTAAATTTTTAAGTCCATTGTGCCTAAAGTTCTAGCGTTAGTTTGTTCTCAAAAGTAAAACAACACATCTGCTATTCCTTACGGGAAACCGTAATGCTTAAATAATGCCGAAATCTTTGCAATAGGCTACTAATTGCTCATTTTTAGTGAATTCCAGTACCTCTTTCATCAGGTTCAGGCGCTTTTCTACACTGCTTAAACCTGAAGGCTTGATGTTATTTTGTTGGAGGTAAATAGGAATGTCTTTTTGCAAGGTGCCCTGTGATAATTGAGAAATAATAGTAATATCGAATGCTGAAAATTCATACGCGTTCTTTTGCTTTATGATAGGTTTCAAGTTGGCAGACAGGTAAGTTTTATTCTTTGATATGGCTTCGATGCCCAACTTCAAGTCTTTGGCATCGTTTCTTGCTTTGCGAACATATGCATTGATACCAAGATCTTTAAAAAGTAAATCAATTACTGCCCCTTTATTCTCCGCAGAAAAAACAAGTATTTTAATGTGGGGCTGTATCGCTTTAACCGCGCTAATCAATGCTACGCCACCGCTAAGCACCTGTTTCCGGTGATCTTCTTCAAAGGAAAGGTCTGTGATCAGTAAATCAAAAGGCTGCTCACTGCCAACGCTCTTTTTAATCTGCAAGTAGGCATCATCACAATAATAGGTGTATTCGGTTTGAGCGATGCCCAATTCGTCCAGCGTTTTCCTAACAGAAATACTGGTCATTTCGTGGTCCTCTGCAATTAATACTCTTTTGAACATCATGGATAAGATTAGGATAGCGGAAATGAGAACTGGATTCTCATTCCTTTTTCTGCTTTTGTGTCAAAGGTAATGGCTCCTTTTATGCTATCTATACGGTTTCCCGTATTCCGCAGGCCGTTGTTAAACCTAGTCGTTTCATTCATGCCCACCCCATTGTCAGTATAATACACATAAATCAGATTTTCCTTTTGCTCAAATCTTACTGCAACATTAGTCGCCTTGCTGTGTTTTTTCATGTTGACCAGCAGTTCCTGCAGGATGTGGTCTACCTCATACTTTACACTTGCATTCACTTTTTCCCACAAATCAGCTGCATTCCCAGCGATAAGTATTTTTGTGTTTTCTGTGGCAAAAGAGGTGAGGAGTTCTGATACTTTCTGATGGAAAGCCGTAGTAATCTGCTCGTCGTCCTCATAGGAGATGTCCCTCGATTTCTCATAAAGTGCCTCTATCTTATCCAACATACGATCTTTATTCACATGTTCCTGGTTTTCCATCTCCGTCATAACACGATATAAGCCGTTGGCCACCACATCATGTACTCTTTTTGATGTTTTAAGTTTACTTTCCCGAATCGCATGTTGTGCATCTGCTTCTAACTTTCGCTTTCTTTTTTTATACCAGAAAACACTTAACAGCAATATTAATAATGTACTGGCCAGAATTGCAATCAACTGGTATCTTCTCTCCGTATTCTCTTGTTGCAATAGCAGGTTATCTGCTTTATGTTTTTCCGTTTCGTATCGGATAATTGCAAATTGGTTCTTTGCTGCATTCCGAGCAGTTTGCAAACTATCGCCTAGCTTTTGGTAAATTTCAAAGTTTGTTTTGGCGGCTATATTTGGACCTAACTTAATTAGCTTTTTAAGTGCAGTGAGCCGATCGTTTGCACTATTCAGCATAGTTGCTCCATCATACATTTTGTTAGCATAATGTAGTGCCGAATCTGGTTGGCTTTTGCTATAATATTCCATCAAGTGAGAATAACTGGCATTTTGGCCCCATAAATCCTTTTGTTCTTCGCGAATGGACAGCGCTTTTAACAATTCAGGGGCAGCCTTGTAACTAGGGTCTTGTAGCCATTTAGTGTACGCGTAATTATCAATGACCTTAGTTAGCAATGACGTGTTGTTTTTGACTGTATCGTTGGCAAGCAGCTTTTGGTAGATGGTTTTAGCCGTGTCGTAATTCTTGATCTTGAAATGCGCAACTGCAAGATTATTTTGAAACATGAGACTGTCACGATCATCATAGCTTATAGCCGTTGCTTTTTTATACCAGGTTATCGCATCCTTGTAGTTTTTTAAATCGTTTTTGTTTATCGCAATGGTATTATAAATTGTAGAAAGATAAGAGGTATTATCCCCCCTGAAATAAGGAAGTGATTTCACGGCAGATTCATCACTTCCGAAGTAATCACCCTGTATGGATTGGATTATTGCCATATTAAATAACGATTTTCCAATTATCAAACTATCAGCATTTGAGGAAATTACTTTACTGTAATAATAAAATGCGCTGTCGTAACGACTTTCATCAAAAAAGTCATAAGCCTTATCATAATTTAGTTTTGATAGCGGATCAGGTTGGCTATTTTCTTGTTTGGAACAGGAAAACAAGAAGCAAAGAAGTAGCAACGGGAACAGATTTTTCACCCAACTAAATTACTTGTTTTTAAAGTGAAAGCAGAAGAGATTTTTTTATGCTGCGCACTAACACCGACTTTGCCACTATGATTTAATTATTTTTGCTATTTTTGAATTCCATCAAACCACCTCATCAATGTAGGATATAATTTCTTTTTCTAAAATATAAACATAACCGATAACCTTGGTTCATGTAATTATTCATTTTTAATAAAGAAATTATGCTAAGTCTACAAGGGGTATCCTATACACACCCAAATAAAGATTTATTATTCTCATTTTTAAATCTAGTTCTCAATAAACACAATAAAGCGGCATTAATTGGCAACAATGGAGTAGGTAAGTCTACCCTTTTAAAACTTATAGAGGGAGATTTACTTCCTTCTGCCGGATCGGTATGGACTGAATCCAAGCCATATTATATTCCCCAACTCTTTGGTCAATATGATGGGTATACCATTGCCAAAGTACTACAAGTAAACGACAAATTAAATGCACTAAACCAAATTTTGGAAGGCCATGCTACCATTGAAAACATGGATTTACTTAACAATGATTGGACAATTGAAGCGCGATGTAAGGAAGCGCTTTGCCATTGGAATCTAGAGGAGATAAATTTAAACCAAAAAATGGAAAGCTTAAGTGGTGGCCAGAAAACTTGCGTATTCCTTGCTGGAATCGAAATCCATCAACCTGAAATTGTACTCATGGATGAGCCAACAAACCATTTAGATATGTGGAGCCGAAACCAATTGTATCATTATATTAAAAACACCAGGCATACCCTATTGGTGGTTAGCCATGATCGGAATTTGCTAAATCTTCTGGACCATGTTTATGAACTAGATAAACAGGGAATAACGCTATATGGCGGGAATTATGATTTTTATGTTGAGCAGAAAAGGCGAGAAACGGAAGCATTAAATCAAACCGTAAAAAGTAAAGAGAAATCACTTCGTAAAGCCATAGATATAGAACGGGAATCAATGGAACGGCAACAGAAATTGGATGCCAGAGGTAAGAGAAAACAGGAAAACGCTGGGATGCCGACTATTGTAATGAAAGCATTAAAAAACAGTGCGGAAAGAAGTACAGCTAAGTTAAAAGGTATACATGCAGAGAAACTGGATCATTTTTCAAAAGAACTAACTCAATTGCGTATGGCCTTACCGGAACGGGATAAAATGAAAATGGATTTTACAAATTCGGGTCTTCATAAAGGCAAATTATTAATTAATGCAAAAGAGGTCAACTTTGGGTATCATGGAAAACTTCTTTGGGATAAAAATTTAGATTTCCAGCTTAGGAGCGGAGAACGTCTTGCACTCAAAGGAAAAAATGGCGTAGGTAAAACAACCATAATAAAATTAATTTTGGGTGATCTCGAGCCAAGTAGAGGAAGCTTAGAACGGATGTCTTTAAGGGCTGTATATATTGATCAAAATTACTCCTTAGTAGATAGTTGCCTGACTGTGTATGAACGGATGCAGCAGTTTAATACAGGCGAATTACATGAACATGAAATCAAAACCCGCTTAAATAGATTTCTGTTTACAATGGCAGATTGGGATAAGCCTTGCCAGGTACTTAGTGGTGGTGAAAAAATGCGATTAACTCTTTGTGCTTTAACCATAAGTCAACAATCACCCGATTTCATTATACTTGATGAGCCAACCAATAATTTGGATATTCAGAATACAGAGATCCTTACCAATGCTATAAATGAGTATCAGGGAACATTACTTGTTGTGTCTCATGATGAGTATTTTTTACAACAGATAAAGATGGAAAGAAACATAGAACTTTTTAGTTCCATTTAAACTCACAATCTTATTAAATACAACGCCCGCTATCAAACATGTTGTTTGATAGCGGGCGCTTTTAGTTATAAATGCTTTTCAAATTTTACTCTTCCACCGTGTTTTTTAACTTCATCAGTAAAGAATAAGCACCTTTCACCACCATCTTTTTCCCTTTCAAGCTTTCCTCTACTGCACTAAAACCTTCCTCCGTTTTCCCTTTTTTAACCTCCGTCATCTGGTAAGTATTCTTGCCAGTTTCCACAAAAACATAATCCCTGTTTTCAAAATTAACGATGGCCTCATTAGGCAAAGCGTCCTGTTCCACGCTATTTAATTCCACCTCAGCATTCATATACATGCCCGGCACCAAACTTTTATCGTAATCTTCAAAATGACAATGGACCTCCGTATTTCTTTCACTGTTTAATGAATGGCTCACTAATATCACTTCCGTTCTGTATTTTTTCTGCGGATTTGCATTGCTAAACGCCATCACCCGCTGTCCGATCCCAATTTTTGGAAGGTCTTTCTCGAAAACGATCATACTTAAATGGATATCGCTTGGGTTTACCAACTCGAAAATTACATCAGAAGGGGTAACATATTTACCAATATTTACATTCACTTTACTCACAAATCCATCGATGGGCGAATACACATTAATGGTTCGGCCAATGTTGTTTTCATTCAGCTTTCCTGGGTTAAGGCCAATCAACCTCAGCTTTTCGGCCAGCCCCTTGCTTTCAATATTAAGGTTGCGGTATTCATTTTCTGCCTGTTGCAATACTTTGTCGCTACTCGCTTTCGACTGGTTCAACGCTTTTTGCCTGTCATATTCTTTGCTGGCGTAGCTAAGCTTGTTTTTCGCACTCAGGTATTCCTGCTGCAATTGTATGTATTGCGCATCCTCAAAAACACCCAGCAGCTGCCCTTTTTTTACCTGTGTACCCGGTAGCATCTTCGTAAATTTTAAGTAACCACCCAGTGGGATGCTGATCGAAACAAGGTTTTGTGGCGGCACATCAATTTGTCCGCTTAACTTCAGGATACTGCTCATTTTCCGGGGTTTTACTTCCTCAAGCTGAAGGTTAATTTGTTTGGCCTGTTCAGGACTTAGCTGTACCAGAGTCTCATCAGCAGTTGCCGGAATATTTTTAGCTACAGGTTTAGCGTCTGTACCGCAGCCATAAACAGCCACGCAAATAAGTAACGTATATAAGGTGTTAATGCAAAATTTCATATTAGTTCGATAAAAGATAATTCAATTGTATCATACTGTTGTTCAGTTCATTCACTGCGTTAAAATAATCCATCCTTAGCGATAGGGCCTGCTGGTTAAGTACCGTCCACTCCAGGTAGTTAATTTCACCCTGACCAAGCTGTTTTTTTAGCGTCTGTGTCATGGTCACTGCATTTTTTAAGGCAAGGCTTTCAAAATCATGTACCATGGCGGCATTGGTCTGGTAAGCTTGCCAGGCACTCTCCAATTCAGCTTTTAGCTGCTTTGTTGCCCATTCGGTTTCATTGTTGCTAATCATTCGGGCGGTTTTTGAAGACCTGATTTTCGCTTGCTGTGCACCAGAAAATACCGGTATTTCCAATCCGAACAGGAAAGAATGGAATCGTGAACCCCGGTCGAAATTAATTCCATCCTGTATGCTCATGTTTCGATATCCCAGACTGATTTCTGGAAGTAACTTCGATTTTTCTACCCTAATGGCCGCATCGGCGACTTTTTCCTGCTGCTGGTAAGCTTTTAATAAGGGGTGATTATTCAATAACTGGCGGTCTAATACGGGAGCCTGCACTTTAAAATCTGCCGATACGGGCTGCCTCGGTACAGCGCTGTTTGTTAATAACATCAATTGTTGCTGCAACTTATTCTCTTCTTTGTCCAGCACTTTCATCTGGTTCCCTACCTGGATGAGTTGGTTTTCGGCACTCGCGTGCTCCAGGTTATTGGTTTCGCCTGATTTAAACCTCAATGTTGCAATCCGTAAAAACTCCCGGTAGGTGCTGTCTAATGATTTCAATAGCTGCATTTTCTGTTGCGTAACCAATAAAGCATAAAATACAGTGCTGGTGTTTTTGCGAATCACCGCTTGCTGCAAATCCACATTAATTAGTGCCGATTGGTGCTCCTCCGCCAGTTTATCTTTTTGCCTGCGGTATACTGCCGGAAGGCTCAGCTTTTGGCTTACGCCAAAAGCATTATCCACCAGGGAGCTGTTGAATTTTCCGTATTCACCCGTTAAACTGGTCTTCTGTAGGTCCGCCCCCGTATTAATCCGCTCTTGTGCTTCCATCGCTTTTAAGCGTTCATTTTTAAGGAGCAGGTTGCCTTTCATGGCGCTATCCAATGCTTCTTCTAAACCTATTGTTGTTTGGGCATTTGCCGGAAGCGCAGCCAGGCTCATTAGCATAAAGACCAGGCTGGCCATCACTTTTTTAGGCTTCACCTTTTTAATTCCTTTTTCAAAACTGATGTATAAAATAGGAAGCACAAAAAGGGTAAGCAAGGTAGCAATCATCAATCCGCCAATAACCACCGTTGCCAGTGGCCGTTGTACCGATGCACCCGCGCCGTTGCTTAATGCCATAGGTAAAAACCCTAAAGAGGCCACAAAGGCGGTCATCAACACAGGCCTGAGTCGGGTAATGGTACCCTGTACAACAACTGTTTTCATATCTGTTTCTCCTGTTTTTTTAATGCGGTTAAATTCGGCCACCAGTACAATACCGTTGAGCACGGCAATACCAAAGAGGGCAATGAAACCTACGCCAGCACTGATGCTAAAGGGCATACCCCTTAAAGCCAATAAAAAGATGCCGCCAATGGCCGATAATGGAATGGCCGTGTAGATTAGTAAACCATATTTGATGGAGTCGAAAGCGAAATAGAGCAAAAGGAAAATCAGCACCAGGGATACCGGTACGGCGACGGACAAACGTGACTTCGCTTCATTTAGGTTTTCAAAGGATCCTCCATAACTGATGGTATAGCCAGCTGGCAACTTAATTTGTTGTTCCACTTTTTCCTGGACTTCGTTAACAATGCTTTCCACATCGCGGTTGCTTACGTTAAATCCAACCAGGATGCGTCTCTTGGTATCTTCACGTTGAATCTGGCTGGGGCTGTCCACCAATGATACCATTGCAACCTGGTGTAAAGGGATCTGAACCCCTGTAGGAGTGGGAATAAGCAGGTTCTGTACATCACTGATATCGGTACGTTGCGCCTGTTGAAGCCTTACCACCAGCTCAAAGCGTTTTTCGCCCTCAAACACGGTTCCTGTGCTCTGCCCGGCAAAAGCGGCGTTAATATTTTTATTGATATCCGCTACATTAAGGCCATATTGGGCAATAGCCTGTCGATTATACTTAATCACAATCTGTGGGGTGCCCGTAATCTGTTCTACATAAAGCTCCGTAGCGCCCTCCACCTTGCGAACCAGCTCCCCAATCTTTTTGGCATAAACACCCAACGTATCAAAGTCTTCACCAAATAGCTTGACCACCACATCCTGGCGTGCACCTGTCATCAGCTCGTTAAATCGCATCTGTACCGGAAACTGAAAGCTGGTGGTTACACCTGGCACCTCAGCTGCGGCTTTGCTCATCTTTTCTGATAGCTCATCAAATGATTTGGCCGACGTCCATTCGTTTT
Organism: Pedobacter sp. CAN_A7; assembly: GCF_015752175.1. Classification (NCBI taxonomy): domain Bacteria; kingdom Pseudomonadati; phylum Bacteroidota; class Sphingobacteriia; order Sphingobacteriales; family Sphingobacteriaceae; genus Pedobacter; species Pedobacter sp. CAN_A7. The sequence continues at coordinate 321,056 of NZ_JADOUW010000002.1, forward strand.
TCTTCTTCAGGTTAATGATCATATCACCCATGTCCATGGGTAATGGTTCCGTGGGCACCTCACTACTGCCTATTTTTGTCACAATGTTTTCCACCTCCGGAAACCTGGATTTAAGGATAGCCGATACTTTTTGAACATTCTCAATGGTGGTGTTCAAACTGCTACCCGACAGTACGCGAGTTTCTACGGCATAGTCACCTTCTTCAATAGAGGGGATAAATTCTCCGCCCATGCGGCTCAGTAGAAATACAGCAAAAATAAATAGGGTTACTACTAAGGCTATAATCGCTTTTGGAATTAATAAGGCACGCTGCAACAGCTTGCGATAGCCATGCTCCACCTTCTCCATCAAGCGGTCTGAGATCGTTTTCTTCACACTGATTTTCTTGCTTAACACCAGGCTGCTCATCATCGGAATATAGGTGAGCGATAGGATAAATGCCCCTAATAAAGCAAAAGCAACCGTTTGTGCCATGGGTTTAAACATTTTTCCTTCTATGCCTTCCAGGCTAAAAATGGGCAGGTATACAATCAGGATAATGATTTGGCCAAATACAGCACTGTTCATCATTTTTGAAGAAGCGCTTTTCACTTCCGTATCCATGTCTTTCTGACTCAGCATGGTCAGTCCTGCAAACCTTTTGCTATGACCTAGCTGGTGCATAATAGCCTCTACAATAATGACAGCCCCATCTACAATCAATCCGAAATCTAAGGCACCAAGGCTCATCAGGTTACCGCTTACGCCAAAGAGATTCATCATGATAATGGCAAACAACATAGAAAGGGGAATTACCGAGGCTACCAATAAGCCTGCACGCATGTTGCCCAGAAACAAAACCAACACAAACACCACAATCAGGGCACCTTCCAGTAAATTGGTCTGCACGGTGCTAATGGCGTTGCTTACCATGTCCGTCCGGTCTAGGAAAGGTTCAATTTCCACGCCTTCAGGCAAAGTTTTCTGAATTTCCGCAATTTTTGATTTAATGCTTTCAATCACAACATTGCTGTTGGCGCCTTTAAGCATCATCACAATGGCACCGGAAACCTCTCCCTGATCGTTGTAAATCAGGGCGCCATAACGCGTTGCAGCACCAATTTTTACTTCCGCCACATCACGAATAAGCAGCGGTACGCCATTGCCGGTATTTTTGATGACCACATTTTCAATGTCATCTTTGTTCTCAATCAGTCCTTCACTTCTGATGTATAATACCGTCGATTGCTTTTCAATGTAAGAGCCGCCGGTGTTCTCATTATTACTTTCCAGGGCATTAAATACGTCGGAAATGGTAATGCCATAGGCCTGAAGTTTATTCGGGTTAATGGCTACTTCATATTGTTTAAGCTTGCCACCAAAACTGCTCACTTCTGCCACACCACGAACACCTAGCAACTGGCGCCTCACCATCCAATCCTGAATAGTGCGCAGCTCCGTCATGTCGAATTTGTCTTCATAACCCTTTTTTGGTTTCACCACATACTGGTAAATTTCGCCCAAACCTGTAGATATAGGCCCCATTTCAGGTTTTCCTATCCCATCAGGAATGTTCGCCTGAACGGTGGTCAGGCGTTCAGAAACCTGCTGCCGGGCCCAGTATATGTCAACATCGTCGTTAAAGACCAGCGTCACCAATGATAGTCCGAAGCGACTGTAACTTCTGATTTCATTCAGGCCAGCAATATTGCTGCTGGCTTGTTCTACGGGAAAGGTAACCAACCTTTCAATATCTGTGGCGCCATAAGAGGGCGCGGAGGTTATAATCTGTACCTGGTTATTGGTAATGTCTGGTACCGCATCTATAGGCAGTTTGGTCAGTTCAAAGGCGCCATAGATCACCAGCGCCAACGTAAATAGCGCAACAATGAGTTTATTCTTTACAGAAAACCCAATAATTTTATTCAGCATGAAAAATTGATTTGATTTATTCTAATACAATAAAAAAGCAGGGCATTAGGTGCCTGCTTGGTTTAAGAATAAATCGTTACTTTAGGGGGTTGCCAGATTTTGGCACCAGCTGCGTCAGGAATATAATGCCCGGTGTAAATAGAGGGGGTGAGCAGCAGTGTTTGTGATAATACGTTAATGGGATAGGCGTTGCCAGGCATAATATCCAGGCTAACTAAGCCACTGCCGCTTTTATCCATCGATTTAAATGGAAGCTGGCTATCGCGATCCTGATCAGCATCGGTATGGGGAACGCTGTTGTAGTGGTCCCATAGGTAATTGGTGAAAGTGATCTCCTGATTTAAGGTCTGGTGCTCAAAATAATGCTGAAACAGCACGGGCAGCTTGGCCAATTCCTGTAAACCAGTGGAAAAGACGAAAAGCGTGACGGCAATACATATGGTAGCGACCTTTTTCAATGAGGCAAAGATATTATTTTCTTGATGTTGCAAAGAAGTTTGGGGTAATTAGTAACCGGACGGCTGTTTTTATAAAGTCCTAAACGAAAATCGTATTTGCTTAATAGCAAAAAAACATTTAAATATACGTTTTTTAATGCTTTTAAATTAATGATCAGGATGGAAAATTACCTTTAAAAACCCTGCAACCCTTACTAGTATACGAAGAAAAGCTTGATATTGGGTACACGTAAGTCCGAGTTAAGTCCAACATAAGTCCAAGTTAGAACCATGTTTTTCCAGCAAATACTTGGATGTAATACGTATTCATCTGCTATTGAATATGGTTTCAGGTGTAGGTCATGTCAAGTTCAACCTTAATTTCTTTAAAGTAGAAAGGTGCGGGTACTGAAAACCCTGAATCAAGAAATTCATTTAAAAGGGGAATAGGGATTAGTAGCTGTAGGATCCGCTTCGCATAGCGATCAGCTGGAAAAAGGATCACCCTTAAACGGACCCGCGGCTTCCATTTTCTTGCTGGCTAAGGCGGCCGCAAATGTACCGGCCTGCTGCACGTCGGCGCCTTTGCAGCGCTGGTATAAATAACCTGCCATGTAGGTGTCGCCGCATCCGGTGGCATCCACAATAACCTGAGGTGGAAACGCAGGAATGGTGTAAAATATACCCTCGTAATAGATTAATGAGCCCTGGCTGCCATTGGTGATGATCACTTCCTTTACCCCCCAATCGGCTACCATTCTGGCGCCTTCCCGCACATCGGTGCATCCGGTCAATGCCGCCAGTTCGCCTTCATCAGTTTTCAGGATATCAACATATCGCAGCGCCTCAATTTTTTCAGGCCAATCTCTGGGATATACTTTCTGGTCAATCACTTCCCTGAGGTAGCCTTGTGCATCCAGACTTATTTTGCCTTTTGCGGCTAAACTTTTGATCAGCCCTACGGAGATGTCATCGGGTAATAACGGACCGAGGTGAAATAGTTTTGCCTGTATGGGCAGCAGGAATGCTTCGCTAAATGGATCGGCTAGTTGTAAAACATTTTGTGTGCGATAATCCTGGTTTTCGCTGTAGATGTTCTCAAAGTTAACCGTATGCGAACTTTGTTGTACCACCACTTCTATCCCATGGTCGCGCAGTTCGGTTACGTAGTTCATTTCCTCTAATGCAAGGGCAGTAACCAGAAGATAATTTACATCAAGTTTACAAAACGGAAAAGAAAAATAATAAGCCGTACCTCCGGGCATGTACATCGTTGAACTTGTGGTCACTACTTTGTCGGCCGTAAGGTGCCCTATACAACAGATATCGATCATTTTAGAATATATTCTGCAAGTTAATATTTAGAATTTATAATTTCTGCAGCCCCTGGTGCCCCAATACCAGGAATTTGGTAAGTAACTCCATTTTAAAAGGCTTGGAAATGTACTGGTCCATACCCGCCTGCTGGCAATTTTCCTCATCTTCAGTCATGGCATTTGCAGTCATCGCAATGATATATGGCTGCGGCAGGTTTAAGTTAGCCCTAATACTCCGGGTGGTTTCCAGTCCGTCTAGCTTAGGCATCTGAATATCCATTAATATCACATCGCAAGTGTTGGCGGCCAGGTAAGTCAACACCTCTTCGCCGTTTTCTACTAGTACAGGCTCATACCCTAGTTTATTCAGAACCCGAAGGATCAGCTTCTGGTTAATCAGGTTGTCTTCAGCTACCAAAATGGTTAAAGGATAATTTTTAGCGAATTCCTCGCTGATAACGTTTGCAGGTTTTTCTGCATAAACCACGGGCTGCGCCTGGTGTTTAAGTTCTGCCTGAATGGCCTGATTTAAATAACTGCGCTTCACCGGTTTGGTTAAAGTCGCATTAAATAAATGGGGATGGCTGTTGCGTGTGGTATCATCGACTGAGCTAAGCAGGATGATAGCTAACTGCGGGTAATCGGCCTTTATGAATTCACTTAAACCAATACCATCCATATCGGGCATCAGCATATCGGTAATCACCAGGTCTACCAGTAAACCTTGTTTGAGCATGGAAAGGGCTTCAGCACCCGAGCGGGCAAGAAAGGCTTCCAGCCCCCAGTAAGCCAGCTGTGCATCCAGTACTTTAAGGTTGGTTTCGTTGTCATCAACAATTAAAATACGTTTACCACTAACATTGGGGAGGCGACTGGCTTCAATGCGTTCCTGTGCAGGAATTTCGCAAGGAATAGAAAAACTAAACACGGTGCCTTTTCCTTCTGTACTGACCACGTTAATATGGCCACCCATTAATTTGATCAGCCTTTCACTAATGGCCAATCCTAGTCCGGTGCCCCCATATTTACGGGTGGTGGAGGAATCTAACTGCGAAAAAGGTTTAAATAAATTGGGCAGCTGCTCGGCAGAAATACCGATGCCGGTGTCAATCACTTCAAAAAACAAGGTGGCCACCATCTCCGTTTCCGTTGTCAGGGTTACATTTAGAAATACTTCGCCTTGCGGGGTAAATTTTATGGCATTGCCTGTAAGGTTGATTAGGATTTGTCGCAATCGCATGCTATCACTCATCAGAAGTTCAGGAATTCGGGGATCAAGCTGGTAAATGAGGTCGATCTTGGCTGCTGCTGCTGCAGGTCCAAAAAGGTCTAATACATCTTCAATACAGGTCCTGAGGTGGAAATCCTGCACATCAAGTTCCATTTTTCCGGATTCTATTTTAGAAAAATCGAGTATGCCATTGATGATGTTTAACAAGGCCTCGCCACTGTTAATAATGGTGCTGGCGTAATCGGCCTGTTCTGGCGTAAGCTTGGTGTCATTGAGCAGTGATGCCATGCCGATGACCCCATTCATGGGCGTACGAATTTCATGGCTCATGGTGGCCAGGAATACACTCTTTGCCTGGTTAGCCCGCTCGGCAGCTTCATGCGCCAGCTCTGCCTCCTCACGTGCTTTTTGTTCCTGAAAACGTTGCTGTTCCAGGTCCTCATTTAAACGTTGTAAAACTTCCGTCTGGTCCTGCAGTTCTTCCGACTGCATCTGGATTTCTTCTGCAGTAGCTTGAAGCTCCTCTGTCTGTTTTTGAATTTCTTCTGTACGTTCTTCCACTAACCGTTCCAAGACCAATTTTTGGGCCTCAATCTTCCTGATGCGCAGGAGGTAAATACCATAAAATGTCAGGCAGATCAGTACAGCTACAAGCGTTTTAAACCACCAGGTCATGTAAAAAGGGGGCATAATGTCTATGTGAATGGTAATGCCTTCCTCATTCCATATGCCATCATTGTTTGCGGCGATTACCTTGAAGGTGTAACTGCCGGGGTTGAGGTTGGTGTAAGTAGCTTTATTTAAAGTTCCCGTCTCATTCCAGCCTTCCTCAAAACCTTCCAACCTATAGGCATAACTGTTTTGTTCGGGGATGGTGAAGTCGAGTGCCGCAAAAGTAAAGGTAAGCACCGATTGTCGATGGTCTAATTTCAGTGTATCGCCATTGGCTAGCGCACCCTGCGACTGGTTAAAGAGCTGAAAGTCGGTAATAACTATAGGAGGAATGTTTTTGTTTTCCCGTATATCATGTGGGTAAATGACATTAAAGCCATTAATGCCACCCATGTAAAGACCGCCAGTACTGGATATAAAACCGGCATTAAGGTAATATTCTTTGTTTTGCAGGCCGTTCTGCAGACCAAAGTTTTTGAATTTTTGAGTTTTAGGGTGAAAACGACTTACGCCATTATTTGTGGTAAGCCACAGGAAACCTTGGGCATCTTCACTAATGCTGTTTATGGTATTACTCGGCAGGCCCTCGGCAGTGGTGAAGTGACTAAATGTGTTGCTGTTCGGATGGTATATATTCAGTCCGCCGCCAAGTGTGCCCACCCAAATGACACCATGCTGGTCTTCATGTATATTATAAACAATATCATTGGACAACTTACTGTTTAATTTATTGAGGTGACTGAAACTATTGGTTTTCGGATGATAGATGCTGATGCCGCCATTGTAGGTAGCAATCCAGATATCGCCGTTCCGGCGTTCATGAAAATCGCGGATCACATCATTGCTCACGCTATTGCTGTCCAATTCGTTATGTTTGTAAACCGTTATTTTCTGGGTAGCCAGGTCTAATACATTCACACCACCACCATTGGTGCCAATCCAGAGCTGGTTATTGCGGTCTTCCATTAAAGCAAAAACGTTGTTGTCGCTTAAGCGAAAAGCACCCCGGTTTTTGGTATAACTGCTAAATTTTCTTGTTGCCGTATTAAACAGGTTGAGTCCACCTTCATAGGTGCCCACCCATAGGTGCTGGGGTTTGTATTTACTTTTTAACAGCGTAATGACATGGTTGCTAGACAGGGATTGTGGGTTACCAGGCTCGTTGACGTAGCTTTTAAAAACCCTGGTTTTTTTGTCGAATAATTTGATTCCTGATCGGTCAAGGCCTATCCACATGTGATCCCGTCCGGCATCAGCAAAAGAACTGACAATCTTGTAAGGTTCGCCTTCCCGGTTTTCATTAAGCTGTTTGTCAAATAAAACCAGGTTTTTATCATACTTACTGATTCCTCCTAAATAGACAGAAACCCATAAAATGCCCACATTGTCTAAATATACTTTTCGAATAGAGCCCCTGGTTATACTAAATTTATCTTTAGGTGAATTTGTCAGGTGCTTGAAAGTATTTGTTGCCGGGTTATAAAGATCTAAGCCGTTCTCTGTGCCAATCCAAAGATTGCCATTTTTTAGGGCTGTAATAGTATAGGTGAGGTTATGGCTAAGGCTATTGGGGTCTTTAGGACTGTGGGTAAAAGTACTAAATGTGCCTGTTTCAGGGTTAAATTTTTGGATGCCATCACCTTTTGTCGACAGCCACAGGTTTCCGCGGCCATCATCGGCAATTGAATGGATGTAATTATTACTTGTTAAATTAGCTTTTGTACCTTTTTGATAGAAAGTGCTGAATTTGCGGGTATCAGCATCGTATAAGTTAAGTCCGAAACCAGTACCCACCCACATGCGTCCTTTGGTATCTTTTATGATGGTGGTAACATTGGCATGGCTGAGGCTTCCGGCTTGGTTTGGAATGGCCAATACCCGGGTTATTTTCCAGGTATCCATGTTTATGATGTTCAGGTTTTTATAGGTGCCTACCCAGAGGTTTCCCTTTGCATCTTCCTGTATAGCACCAACAAAATTGTCACTAAGCGTTTGTGGGTTGTTTGTGTCGCTATAGTAATTAATAAATTTATTCTTCTTCCGGTCGTAACGACTTAACCCTTCATTGGTGCCAACCCAAAGGTTTCCTCGTTTATCCTCATAAATCACATTAATGGAATTGCCCGATATACTGCCATGGTCGTGATGGTCTTTATGGAATATCGTGAATTTTTTGCCGTCGTATTTGTTCAACCCATCGCCGGTTGCAAACCACATATAACCCTCTTTATCTTTTAAAATCGAATAAACGCTATTTTGAGATAATCCGTTGTCGGTATTGATATAGGTAAATTTTGTTGGTGTTTGTCCATTAGCCTGGCGGTAGGTTAAATTACACGCAACAAGGAGGATCAGGTATATGGTTGCTTTACGCATGGACGGCATTCAGAAAAGTTTATACTGGTATAAAGCTAATCTAAATAAAATATCGATAATATCGTGTCAATTAATAAGTTGATACGAGGGGCAGCTTTGTCAGGTGGGCATGAAGCAAGCCTATTTATGAGCTAGCAGGTGCTTTTAAAACTTAAACTTGTTCTTTTTCTTGATCCAGATGATGAAGCCTGTGATAGGCAAGCTGGTACAGATTATACAAACGATAAAAGCAATAATCTTTGTCCAGATGCCGCCAATGGAACCTACATGCAAATCATAATTTAGGCGAAGCAATTGATCACCGCCGTTGGCTGCGGAAAATTCAGGGGGACTAACCAGAGGCTTTAACGACCGTTGTTCATAGTACTGGTATCTTTCCAGGTAACGTGTGCCAGGCTTTGGGTTAAGGCCTATGCCCCAGGTGCCGGCTTTACCGAAGGTGTAGGAAACACTTAGAATTTGTGCTTTGATGTTTGTGCCTTTGTTCACCAGGTTCTGGTATAAAATATCCTGTTCGGGAAGCAGGTGTACCTGGGTCAGGGTAGTATCAGATACCGCTCTTTCAGAACTTTGTTTTTCTCCTCCGGAGCCTACATAATAAGTAGCATCATAAAACCAAGTCATGCCATACACCATACCTGTAAGGCCTAAAACGAGGGCAATAATCAAGGAATAAAAACCGAGTACATTGTGTAAGTCGTAATTCAATCTTCTAAACCGGGCCTTAAATTTAATATAGAAACTGGCTTCCCTTGATGTTTTGGTCCACCTCTTTGGCCACCATAACACCAAGCCGGAGATGAGCAGCAGCACAAAAATAAGGGTAGCATAGGCCACAATTGGTTTCCCAATAGGGCGTGGTAGCCATAGCTGATAGTGTCCTTCTACCATGATGCGGTAGAAATCGTCGTTTAGACGCTGGTAATGAAGTATATCGGCCGTATAAGGGTTAACGTAAACAACCACCAGGTTTTTACGGTCGCCGTAATAAGGAACCACAGCGCTGCGGCCTGCTCCCTGGTAGAATACACCGGCAACAGAAGGCAGGTTATATCGTTGTTTTACCTTTTCGCTTAGCTGCGAGGGAGGTAAAAAGGGGCGGTTTTCTTCTTTAACCGTTTGGTAGGGCTGAAATAATACCCGGAGCTCTTGTTCAAAGGTTAAGATCGCGCCAGTCAGACTTACAATAACGATAATGATTCCAGAAATCAAGCCTAGCCACAAATGTAGCCAGGCTGATATTCTGTAGAATAGCGATCGGGGGTGTTTCTTCTTTTTGCGGTAACCGATCATATCTTATAAATAGTGCTTATTTTAATCTTGCAATACCACCAAGGAATGAACCTTCAATTTCAGCACCTTTAGTTGCTGTAGCCGTAGCGATATCAGTTTGGTAGATATTGGTTACCCCATTTAAGGTAATTGCAGTGTATATTTTACCTTCGTCTAATAGTGCAGCAAAGCTTCTTGCGCCCTCACCTTTAAATACGGGTGCATTAGCTATTCGTGTGATTGTTTTTGTGTTTAAATCTACAATGGCATACCTTAAATTGTTGTCCGCCCATTTATCGGCAAGAGTAGGAGCAACCGTAGTGACTGCTGCAAATAATTTCCCATTGCCAATGTAAATGGCATGGGCAATTTTACCACCGTTAGCCGCTGCATCAGTATTGAAGTAATAGTCTTTATCGAATTCAGTCGTTCCAGCATTGATTTTTAAGATCCCAGCTGGTTTAGTCGACTGGCTGTAACCATTGGCGTAACTGCTGTTAGATATGGTGTATAGGTCGCCACTTTCTGTTTTGAAAAGACCAGAACGGGTATTAAAAGCGCCTGAAGGGCCAGTACGGGTATCTTTAATTACTTTCTCTAATTTAAAGCTTGGGTAGCTATAAATCGCTACGTAGTTGGTGTCCGTATTTTTAGTATCGTAAGTGGTGTAGTTCACCGGGTAATAGGTTTGGAACAACTGACCACCACGAACCTGCATGCCTGAGCTGAAAAGCCAATCCTGCTTGCTTGGGTGGATGCTGTTCATTGGAACTTCTCCTCTGGTGGTCACCGTATTTGAAGCGATGTCCACCGTATAAAACTTAGCATTCAGACCTACGGTTGGACTTGATGGGCTAGAAATTCCTAACATTGTTTTTCCGGTGCCGTCTACATCGATGAATTGATCGTTTGCGATATCAAAGGTCAACCCGGTTTTGGTAGCCAATTTGTTTGTAGCGTCAAGTGTCATTGTATTCACATCAGTAACACCCAATCCGCCGATGCTGTAAAAGGTAGATCCGCCAAAAGCATAATCACGGTAACCAATTTGCAGAAGGCCATTTCCAGACACAGTGATTTTTCCATTCATCAAATCACTTGCCTGCACCACATAATTGGTGGTTGCTGTCGAGGTGGTTACGCCAATACCTAAGGCATAAACTTTGTCGCCACCAACCGGGTTAGGGTTATTTTCATTTTTGCTGCAGGATACTGCAGTGATGGCCAGGCCTGCAAAGAGCGTGGTTTTAAGTAGATTTTTTATCGTTTTCATAGGGGATGTATTAACTGTTATTTATTGATGAAATACCTGAGTTTTAAGAATACGGAACGACCTGGCTTTTGAAGTCTATAGCTGTCAAACAGGTCGTTATCGGCCAGGTTTCTGCATTCCAGCGAGATGTTATATTTTCCTTGCTGTACAGCGTAGTTGGCCATGATGTTGTGGGCAATTTGTCTGGGAATATCATCCTGGTTATTTTGGCCAAGGTGGTTAGGTGTTAAATAATATTTCTCCACGTAGTTTAAGCTGTAATTAAGGCTTAATGCATTTTTGCCAGCGCCAACTTCGTTAAACGTATAACCCAGATCGGCATTACCAAATAAATAAGGCATGTTCGGAATCCGATAGCCATAACCTAGGTTCGGTGAAACAGTGGTTCCGGTAAGATTAGTGCTGGTTAGAAATTTTTCTTTATCCAGGATATTCTGGTAGGTTAAATTGATGCTTGCATGGATTTTGTTTTTCCAGGCGTACCTGATTTCACCTTCCACACCATTGGTGCGTACATCACCAATATTGATGTATTGCCTGTCGATCGGTTGCGCCTGTGCCTGGTCTAAACGGATATAGTCTTCTGCATTCCTAAAAATATAACTGGCTTCTACACCAAATTGATGATCATTCTGCAGGTTAAAGGAGTATAGGGCACCAAGGTTAATATTGTTGCTGCTTTCTGGTTTTAAGGCCGAATTTCTACGGGTATATAAACCATCGCCCAATAGCTCAACAGCCTCAGGCATGCGGTAGGTATGCTCATAAGAAGCTTTAGCCTGTAGTTTAGGTAAAATAAAATAAGCTCCTGCAACACCATAACCCATTTTGCTGGTGTTGGTCGATAATGCCTGATAAGTAGCTACAGTCGTTCCATTTGACACGCGTTCAAAAGAACTTACATCCAGCAGGTATAGTTTTGAAAATGCGGTTGCTGTAAAATTGTCGTAAGTGGCCTGCCAGGCCAAGCCCATCACCTGTTTGTTCAGTTGCTGCGGGTATAAGAAGGTCACGTTTTGCGGATCTTCTACATCGCTTGATTTCCTTCTGAAATCGGTCATCACGTAGTTAAACGACAAAGCATGGTTTTCCTGAAGTTGATAAGCAAGGTTCGCTGTAAATAAGCCTTCCTTGTCCTTATTCTTAAGCTGCGAACGGGTTAATTCAGCAGCGCTCGTCGGAATGGTCTCCTGCAACCAGTTATATTTTAACCGTGTAGTATCAATAAACTTATTCTGGCCCATGTTATAGGCTGTGTATAAGCTAAGGTCTAATCCCTCGATAAACAAGTTGGCTTTTTTGTATTTTAAGGTAGGTATCACAGAACTGGATTCAGCAGTTCTTCCCCCAAAAACCTGGTCCATGGTTACCCCAGTTTGAATATCACGTTCGTTACCTGAGGCAATGACACCAAACAACAATTTGTCGGCATATTTTTTTCCGGTTACGCCTAATTCCAACTGCACAGTGGCCGATTCGTAGCCATCATGGAAGCGGTTAACTTCTTGTTCCGGTCCTTTTTGTCCGGCCTGAGGTCCTGTTAAAGCGATCGGACTGATGTTAACTTTATAATTGTTGTCGGAGAAATTGTAAAAAGCGTTGGTATGTACCGTAAAGCCTGTTTTAGCATGAGTGTAGGCGTGGTTTAAAGAGGCTTTATGCGTATTAAACGATCCATATCCATAAGAAAAATCTGTAAAGTTTGGGTTGCTGCGAGTCACCACATTGATGGCTCCGCCAAGCGCATCGGCACCTAGGCTGATGGGCAGCACACCTTTGTAAACTTCAACCCTTTCGGCCATGTTGACAGGAAAATTGTTGAGGGCAAGGGATGATCCAAAATTATCCATTGGAATGCCATCCAAAAAGAACTTCACCTGTTTGCCGGAGAATCCGTTTAATGAAAAACTGAAATTGGAACCTACACCGCCATCTTCCCTAATGCGAACACCTGAAGTTTTATTTAAAGCCAGGTTTAAATCAGCTGAGGTATTATACAGCTGTTTGGCATCGATCACATTAACGTTAAAGGCTTGTTCTTTCTGTGTTTTGACTTGTGTTTTTCCTTCCACATGAAGTTCCTTAAGGTCATTATCGTTGTTTACCAGGGCGATGGTGCCTAGCGAAAGGGTTTTTCCCTGTACTAAGGTAACCTTCATGCTTTTTCTTTGGTGTCCAACAAGGCTAATCCAAAGCTCATAATTTCCAGCTGATGCGGAAATGGAGAATTCGCCGGCAGCATTTGTCATGACGTTAGTAGAAGTACCTCTTAAGCTAACTGTCGCATTTTCCAGGATATTGTTTTCTTGATCTGTTATTTTTCCAGAAACAGTTCCATTCAAATCCTGAGCATGTGACAGGAATGTAAACAACATGAACAAGGTAAATAATAGAGAAGAAACAGCGGTTTTGCTTAACTTAAATTTCAAAGGGTAGTAGATAAAAGCCATGTTTTATTGGTGAAGCCATTTGACCGGATTGACAGTTTTTCCGGCATGCAATATTACACTTTTTATTTCTAATTAGAATTAATCCAAATAGAAATTATTAATAAGTCTTAAAATTTAGTTTTATAATATATTGTTAATAAGAGGTTTGATTAAAAAAATATCACTATTTATGTTTAGAATGATTTTAAATAACTACATTCGCAACCGACGGCTGATAAAAATAGCTGAGATCTGACCTGTAGTTTTTAATGATGATGAGCGCACAAACAATTAAACAATGGTTTAATATTCATAAATGGTCAAGCCTGATTTGTACCATCTTTTTGTTGATGTTGTGCATCACTGGATTACCGCTGATCTTTACCCATGAAATTGATGATTATTTTGGAGCTGGAACAGAGCCTCCAGCTATTCCGGGGGTTACTACAAGTTTAAATAAAGATGTCATTTTACAGGCAGCCCTGGAGGAGAAGCCTGGTAAAGTAATTAAATATATTTTTTGGGATGTGAAAGAACACCCAAACCAAATGTTCCTTACCCTGGCCGATTCAACTGAAGCGCCCATAGAAGAGGATCATTACCTTACCATGGATGTGCGTACGGCTAAAGTGCTGGATGCTATACCCAATGAATTAAATTTTATGCTAGTCATGTACTACCTGCATGTAGAGATGCTGGCTGGATTACCGGGGAAGCTATTTCTCGGTTTAATGGGTATTTTATATGTGCTTGCTATTGTTTCTGGCGTGGTGTTGTATGCACCCATCATGAAACGTTTTAATTTCGGCATGATACGTACCGAAAAGTCTAACCGACTTCGTTGGCTGGATATGCACAATATGCTGGGCATGGTTACCCTGGCCTGGGTTACTGTAGTGGGATTAACAGGTGTAATTAATACCCTTGCCGATCCGGCTATGGAGTTATGGAGGGCTGGTCAGCTGGCAGAAATGGTAGCCGAATACAAAGATAAACCTGCAGCAAAAGGTAGCCTTGCTTCCATTGAGGATGCCGTAGATCAGGCAAAAAAAGCTGCCCCTGATTTGGACGTGTCTTTTATAGCCTACCCGGGTACTTTATATTCTAGTAAACACCATTATGCGGTGTACATGATTGGAACAACACCACTAACCTCCAGGATTATTCAACCGGCACTAATCGATGCACGTACAGGCGAACTCACCGATATGAGGCCACTTCCCTGGTATTTAAACACCATTTATATCTCGCAACCTTTCCATTTTGGCGATTATGGTGGCATTCCTTTAAAAATTCTTTGGGCGGTTTTTGATATCGCGGCAATCATCGTGCTAATTTCAGGCCTTTACCTGTGGTTTGCCCGCCGTAAAGCTAAAGCAGCGCAATTAGCGCGATTTTTAGAAAGTAACGAGTCTATGGCCTTATCAAAGAATCCAGAACATGTCAACTAAAAATAACGATTTCCTTAAGCTTTGGGGCATGCCCATCTGGATGGCCGTGATTACACTCATGGGCCTGATATTAGCTATTTTAGGTACGGGAATATGGCATATTTTATCTTGGATCGCATTAACGATCCCTGTTTACATCATGATCAAACACGGAAAAAATTTCTTTAAGTACAAGCGCTAAGCATTAAACTTATTTGATACTTTGCAGGTATGTTATTCCCGACTGGATTTAAAGCCTATAAAAGCAAAGCGCATGGAAAAAACCAACAAACAGGCGATAGCCTTTGAAAAATTTGATGCCCATAATCAAAAGGATCCTCATACTATCGTATGGGAAGGTGAAACCTATCCCAGGGAATATTTTCTGGCTTTGAAATTACATGAATGGGTGTTGAAAATTAAACCAGATGCCAGTGAGGCACTATTACTCGCTTCCCGATGTCAGCACATAGGGAGATGGGAAATTCCGCGTGATAGCTATGCACCTGGAAGGGAGCCCTACCTGAAATGGCGACGTGACCTTGCTCATTACCATGCTCAAATGGCTAGCGAGATGCTTAAAGACGCTGGTTATGAGGAGCAGGAGATCAACAGGGTGCAGGAAATTATTCTCAAGAAAAAGATAAAGGTGGATGACGAAGTGCAGACCATGGAGAATGCACTTTGTCTGGTATTTTTAGCTTTTCAATATGAAGACTTCCATCCACTACATGATCAGGAAAAAGTAGTTAATATATTAAGAAAATCTTTATTGAAGATGGACCAGACCGGCCATCAGTTTGCCTTAACCTTGACTTATTCGCCCAAAGGAATAAGTTATATTGAAGAAGCGCTAAGCCAGCTTAAATAAGGGTTTTGCCGCAGTTTGAACAGAACTTATCGCGTATACTATGTATGGCGGCCTGGCAGGATGGGCATTTGGCCTTTGCCTCTTCAGTCGCCCTTGCCATTTCTACCGATACGATTCCAGTAGGTACCGCAATAATGCCATAACCAATCACCATGAGGATGCTCGCCAGGAACTGCCCTAAAGGGCTTTGGGGTGAGATATCGCCATAGCCTACCGTGGTAATGGTGACAATAGCCCAGTAAATGGAGACCGGAATGCTGGTAAATCCGCTGGCATTTCCTTCAATGATATACATTAATGTTCCTATAATAGTAACCAAGGTAACTACGCTCGCTACAAACACCGTGATCTTATGCAAACTAGCTTTGAGGGCATTGCTTAAAATATGACCTTCAGACATGAACCTGTTGAGTTTAAGGATCCGGAATACCCTTAATAACCTAAAAGCACGAATAACGACCAGATACTGCGTGCCTGTAAGTAATAAACTTAAATACGTGGGTAAAATAGCGAGTAAATCAATAATCCCTAAAAAGCTAAACATGTACTTGAAGGGTTTATGGCTGCTATAAATGCGTAAGGCATATTCCAGCGTAAAACACCCGGTAAAAATCCATTCTGCAAAGACAATATATGGGCCATAGGCATCACGAATCTTCGCCACACTCTCCATAAAAACACTTGCGATACTTAACAGGATGAGCATCAGTAGAATGATGTCGAATAATTTACCCGATGGCGTATCCGATCTGAAGACCACGGTATAGATCTTTCTTCGTAACAGGTCGTTTTCTCTTGTAGCCATGTTTGATGTCCGTATTTTACGAAGCGCTAAATTAGCATATTGATTACAAAACAAAGCATTTGTTTATTCCAGCAATTGATCAATTTTCGAATTCCACCTTTCCTGCACCAAGCGGTTCATGCCATGGCTGGTCTCCTGATCATAGGCGGTTTGCATGGTGTGTAGATCTCTTAAAGAATCCAGGTACTGCATGGTCATAAAACCTTCAAACGTATCTGGCGTGAGTTTGGCGTTTTGCACCTTCTGCTTAAATTGATCGGCAATGATTTTTGCAATGTCAAAGTGCCTTTGCTCATGGTTTAGCGTATAATCATCTTTATTGCCCACATTTACCCAGGCGGCACTCTTTGGCAGGAAAGCTTTCATCGCGATGTCTACCAGGATAACACCTTTTACTATTTTTGCCTCATGTTCATAACCAATACTCGGAAAAACTACTGCACTATACTTAGCGATGGGTCTGTTTCGTGATTGGAAATCTTTAAAGGTTAAAGGACGCTTCCGCGAGTAATATATAGTGTCTCCTTCAGGGACTTCGGTATAATCGGTAAAGTTGAACCTTACCGCAGTAGCCAGTTTTCGATTTACAGGCTCGTTATCCTTCACCCAATCGTTAAAATAAGTTAATGATGCAGTGATTAATGGTCGTATATAACGCTCCACGCTTGTTTTGTCACCCTGGTTCTTATTATACTTTAATCCACCCCGGTAATCAACCAGGTGTTCAAATCCATAATCTTTTTCGAGCCCGAACGACAACTGTAATTGAACCTGTCCATCCAGGCGGCCATCTTTTTTGTTGGTTTCGGTTAAGGCAAGCTCCTTAATTTTAATGATTACAGGCCGTTTTGCCTCCTGCCGGGGTAGGTTCCGCTGAAGATACCTGTATAATGATACCGCACTTCCACCCTGCAGGTCCTTACCCAGGATAGATAACTTATGGTTTCGCTCATCCTCCACAGCTGAAATATAAAAGCCTGTAGGTGTTAGCGGTATGGGTTCATCCTGCAACACAACCTGGCCATATATAGGCAAGGAAAACAACAGCCCTATGGATAAAATTAACCGGTACTTTGTCATATTCAAAATCGGCTAACGTGGGTAGCTTTGCTATAGTATAATATTAACGCCGTATTCTGGTAATATTTATGATACCATTAGATTCAAGTCAAATAAACAAGTAATTTCACTTTTACGTATTTCCCTCAGTATAAATTAACTAAGTATTTCTTCTCTCGCCTCAAACTATGCACAAAGTGTTAATTACTGTTTTTAAGCTTGGATTGATGTTGATGTTTCTCTGCACTTCGGCCAGCGCCCAGCAAAACAACTTCGAGAAATCTATAGGTCAACAATCCGGTGTCTACAACGGAAGAGATTTTGAGTTTTATCATCCGTCTATAGAAGGAAGTGCTTTTTTTCAGGATGCTACTTTCTTTACTAATGGTACCATTCATTATGATGGCTTTGTCTACCGCAACGTCCCTTTGATGTATGATATGCATAAAGATCTGGTGGTAAGCTTATTTCATGACGGTTTTTCAAAATACAGCTTTATAAGTGAAAAGGTAAGCGAATTTGACATGCTAGGGCACCATTTCGTACGAATTGTACAGAACAGCGCGGGTACTTCCTTGAATTCAGGGTTCTACGATCAGGTTTACAATGGTAAGTTGAAGATCCTGGTTAAAAGATCAAGGGAATTGAAAGAAGAATCGAGTATTCAGGAGCTTAAAAATGTTTTTAGGGACCACAACAAGTATTATTTAAAAAAGGATCAGCAATATTATAACGTTGGCAGTAAAAAGGCTTTTATGAAACTATTTAAAGAAAGAAAAAGTCAATTGCAACGGGTGTTAAAAGATGCTGATATCATTTTCCGTAAAGAACCAGAGCGTGCCCTGGTGCTTTTAGCTACTTCCTATGATAACCTATCCAATTGATATGAAGTCAATTAAATTATTGCTCTTTCTGCTCCTCTTTTTACCTGTACAAATCCTTTTTGCCCAGCAAACAGACAGCCTGTATATCAGTGTCAATTATCAGCAGGCTCCACTAAAGGAGGTGGTTAATGACCTGGAAGGGAAAACCGGCTATCAGTTTTACTATGACCCAGCGGTAATGGACAGCCTCCGGGTGAGTCTCAGTGCTAATCAAAAGTCATTACCACATATCCTGGAACAAGCATTGCCAAAGGGTGTTTATTTTTTTGCCATTAGTAAAAATAAGGAGGTGTTCCTAACTAAAGGTAAAGCCATCAACACAGCGCTGGCTTCTGCATATTACCCACATCAGGATGGGAGCCAAAAGCCCGAAAAAGTAGTGGAGACTGCTTATTATAATCAAAAGGATGATGCCGTTCCAGAAGCGACCATTGAGAATAAGGTGTATGAAGTCGGTCTAAAAACCAATACCATCAACGCCGGACAGGCCACTATGGCCGGATACCTGCGCGATATGAAATCGGGCGAACCTGTGATCGGTGCAAATATCTTTGTCGTTGATTCCAAAATAAGTGCTACTTCCGGGGCATTTGGTTTCTACTCCATTACCCTGCCACGTGGGCCTCATCGCCTCTTGATTAAAGCGGCTAATTTGCGTGATACCAGGCGACAGATCATTCTCTATTCAGATGGCAAATTAAACATCGAATTACAGGAGCATATATTATCACTTCGGGAAGTAAAGATCTCGACCGAAAAAGTAGCCAATGTAAAAAGCCTGGAAATGGGCGTGAACAAACTGGATATCCGGAGTATCAAACAAGTGCCTTCTGCCTTTGGTGAAGCCGATATCCTGAAAGTGGTCTTAACCCTTCCCGGCGTGCAGTCGGTTGGTGAAGCCAGTTCTGGCTTTAACGTGAGGGGTGGATCATCAGATCAAAACCTTATTCTGCTTAACGACGCCACCATATATAACCCATCGCATTTCTTTGGTTTCTTTTCTGCCTTTAACCCTGATATCGTCAAAGATGTGCAGTTGTTTAAAAGTAGTATTCCGGAACGGTTCGGCGGACGATTATCGTCTGTACTGGAAGTTACCAATCGTGAAGGCAATAAAAAGAAATTTACAGGTACGGCCGGCATCGGGTTAATCACCAGCAGATTTAATATCGAAGGCCCGATAGACAGTAATAAAACATCATTTATATTGGGCGGCAGAACCACCTATTCTAATTGGTTAATGGATTTATTGCCTGAAAGTTACAAAAACAGCAGGGCTTCTTTTACTGATGTTAACTTAGGTATTAGTCATCAGGTAAATGAAAAGAACAACATTTACCTATCCGGGTATTACAGTACCGATAAGTTTAAGCTTAACAGCGATACCACATATGGTTATAATAACAAGAATGCATCCATCAAGTGGAAACGCATGTTTAACAATAAATTTATTGGGGTGGCCTCAGCAGGTTTCGACCGTTATGGCTATGATATCAACAGCGATTTCAATCCGGTTAATGCCTACGACCTGAGTTTTAACATTAAACAGTATAACTTTAAAACAGACTTCACCTATTACCTGAACAGTAAGCATACCTTAAACTTCGGTTTAAGCAGCATTTACTATAAACTTCAACCCGGCAGTTTTCAGCCTATAGGCAACGAATCCTTAGTAATACCAGATAAAGTAGCTGACGAACAGGCCCTGGAAAGTGCCCTTTATTTCGGTGATAAGTTTGACATCACAGATAAATTCTCTGTCAGTGGCGGTATTCGTTATTCGCTATTTAACTACCTGGGTCCAAATACAGTGAGTAATTATGCACCTAACTTGCCTAAAACAGACCTTAACCTGATCGATACGACTAGCTTTGGCAGCAATGCACTGATCAAAACTTATCACGGCCCTGAATACCGTTTATCTGCCCGTTATAATTTCACTGACAACTTCTCTGTAAAAGCAGCTTATAATACACTACGACAGTACATTCATCTGTTGTCAAATACCACGGCTATTGCGCCAACAGATATCTGGAAATTGAGTGATCCCAATATTAAACCTCAATATGGTAACCAGGCATCCCTGGGTTTATACAAAAACTTTAAAAACAATACCATAGAAACATCGGTAGAGGTTTATTATAAAAAATTAAAGGATTACCTGGATTACAAAAGCGGGGCAAACCTGGTGATGAACCACAACATTGAAAGGGATGTGGTTAACACCCAGGGTAAAGCTTATGGTGTAGAGTTCTTTGTGAAAAAGAGCACCGGAAAATTGAATGGCTGGATGAGTTATACCTACTCCCGCACCTTTTTGAAATTTGATGATCCTACAGTTGGGGTAGCCATTAATAAAGGAGATTATTATCCGGCTAATTACGATAAACCGCATGCCTTCAACTTTACCGGAAACTATAGGTTTTCACACCGTGTTAGCACCTCTCTTAACGTAACATATAGCACCGGAAGGCCAATTACCCTGCCGATTGCCAAATACTATTATGCAGGTTCAGAACGGGTGTATTATGTTGATCGTAACGCTTACCGCATACCCGATTACTTCAGAACAGATTTTTCGCTCAATATTGAAGGCAATCATAAGGTGCACCAACGTACGCATAATTCATGGACCATTGGGGTATATAACCTAACCGGCCGTCAGAATGTTTATTCAGTTTATTTTGACAACGAAGGGGGTGCCATTAAAGGTTATCAGCTTTCTATTTTTGCTAATGCTATCCCTTTTATCAATTACAACATCAGATTTTAACCTATGAGCTATTTAAAAATAGGCTGCTTGTTCTTCTGCTTGGCTCTGGCATATGTCAGCTGCAGAAAACCATATGAACCACCTGTAGACACCATTAATACAAACTTTTTGGTAGTAGAAGGATTTATTAATACCGGAAAAGATTCAACGATTATTAAGTTGAGCCGTACCGTTCCTATCTCTGAAAAAGGGACTATAAAGCCGGAGCTAAAGGCGCAACTGGTTATAGAAAGTGAGAACAATGCGACTTATCCCCTAAACGAATTAAAAGGTGGCGTATATGGAGCGGCACCTCTAAACCTGGATCCAAATCAGAAATACAGATTACGCATTACCACCACAGCAGGAAGCAGCTACCTGTCTGATTTTGTAGAATCAAAAAGGTCACCACTTATCGACAGCATCAGTTGGGCAGTGAAAAACGATGGTGTACAGATTTACAGCAATACACATGATGACACTAAAAAATCTGTCTACTACCGCTGGGAATATGAAGAAACCTGGCAATTTACGGCGCAATATTCTTCCTCCATCATTGCTGAGGAAAGTGGGATGAATTCCCGGGATCCAGAAACCCAGGATATCTATCGCTGCTGGGGTAAATACAATGCCAGTACTATTGTGCTTGGATCTTCAGAAAAATTAGAAAAAGACGTTATTCACCTTAATCCGGTAATCTTTATCCGCTCTGATTCAGAAAAAGTGATGACTAAATACAGTATTCTGGTTAAGCAATATGCTTTAACCAAGGAAGCTTTTGATTTCTGGCAAACCCTGAAGAAGAATACGGAAAGTTTAGGGTCTATTTTTGATGCCCAGCCGTCACAATTAACAGGTAATATTAAAAATATTGATAATCCAGCAGAGCCGGTATTGGGATACCTATCTGCAGGAACTGTAGAGCAGAAAAGAATATTTATTTCAGATCGGGAGCTGCCCGACTGGCGAACAGCCTATCCTTTTTCTTGTGCCCCTTTAGATTCTGTATTTCTACAAGACATGGACCCGGGTGTTTCACCAAAACTCTATTGGGAAAAAGTCATCAACCAGATACCTGTGGAGGGTTTTTATCACCCTGAAAATGGTGGCTTACTTGGTTATTTGGGTGCTTCATCGGCTTGCGCAGATTGCACTATCAGAGGAACAAACAAAAGGCCTGAATATTGGCAATAAGAATTTAGCATATGAATAAGCCCTGTTATCAATTGTGTTTACTATTTTTTTTGTTCTGCATGCTCCCTTTTATGGGGCAGGCACAGGTATTAGAAAGTATACAGCAAGCGTTTAACCTTCATCATCAAACAGCGCAGAAGGAAAAACTCTATGTTCACACCGATAAGGAATTTTACCTAACCGGCGAACTGTTGTGGTTTAAAGTGTATGAGCAACGGGACACTCTTGCAGCATCGGGCTTGTTCAGTAGGGTAGTGTATGTTGATGTCATAGACCAACAAAATAATGCAGTTTTACAGGCAAAAGTTGCCATGAAGGCGGGGAGTGGAAACGGATCTTTATACGTACCTGTTACCGCAGCAAATGGGCGTTATAAACTGCGTGCTTATACCAACTGGATGAAGAACTTTGGGCCGGAGGTTTTTTTTGAAAAACAAATTACCATTGTTAACCCGTTAAATGCGACGGAAAATGCTAAAGTAGTAAAAGGCAAAAATTACCTTCAGTTTTTTCCTGAAGGCGGTGACCTGGTGGCAGGCATTTCTTCCAGGGTTGCATTTAAATCAACTGATCCACATGGTAAAGGCATCAACATCAATGGTGTGATCGTCAATGATCGTAATGAACAGGTAGCGACTTTTGAAACCAAGAAGTTTGGTATGGGATCCTTTTATTTTACACCAGTTGCCGGCAGTTCTTATAAGGCATTGGTAAACAGTCAAGGCAGTGATTTATTGGTTAGAGATCTGCCTGCTGTAAAAAATAAAGGGTATGTTTTAGGCCTACGTTCAACAACCAGTAGAATTGACCTTCAGGTTAACACAAATCTTGCTGATCAGGAAGAGGTTTACCTGTTTATTCATAATGGTAAGGAAGTGACCAAAGCAGATCGCCTTCAATTAAACGCTGGAACCGCCACCCTTGCCATCGATAAAAAGAAATTAAGGGATGGTATATCTTATATAACCTTGTTTAATGGAAAGGGACAACCCGTAGCAGAACGTTTGTATTTTAAACGACCAGAGCGGAAGTTAAAAATCGAAGCCGCTTCTGATTTAACACAATACCAAACCCGCCAGCAGGTTAAGGTTAAATTCAATGCCTTGAATGAAGCCGGCCTTGCACAAGCGGTTGATCTTTCCGTATCCATCCACCAGCTTGACGATTTACAGCAAGCAGAACAGGTAGACATCGTTAGTTATTTATGGCTAGGTTCCGCGATTAATGGCCACCTGGAATCACCAGCCTATTATTTCCAGAATGAATATACGGAAACCGAAGAAGCCATGGATCACCTGTTACTTACCCAGGGCTGGCGACAGTTTAAATGGGACCAAGCCTTTTCGGGACAAAAGCCATTATTTAAATTCCTACCCGAATATCATGGGCATTTCCTTACCGGAAAATTAACCAATGCAGAGGGGGGACCGGTTAAAGATAAGGTTGCTTACCTTGGCGTAATTGGCGAACGTGTGCAATTTTATGGCGCCAATAGCGATAGCACGGGGCGTATTTTTTTTAATACCAAGGATTTGTACGGACCTAATGAAATTGTACTGCAAACAAACAACCAGGTAGACAGCAACTTAACCGTAGTCCTTCAAAGTCCATTTGCAGAGCAGTTTAATGCCACGCCCTTGTCAGAATTTAAGGTGAATCCGGCACAGCTTGACCTGTTGCAGTCGCATAGCTTAAGCATGCAATTGAGAAACACTTTTACTGCCGATCAGCTAAGACGTTATTATAATCCGGGAATAGACAGTACCGCCTTTTATGGCAAACCTTCGAAGGTTTATAAACTAGATGATTATACCCGTTTTACCACCATAGAAGAAGTGCTGAGGGAGTTTGTTCCTGAAGTGAGTGTGTTTAGGGTCAGGAAAAGTTACCAGTTGAAAGTGGTTTCCGAAAAGCGCTTTCTAGATGCCAATCCACTGGTGCTGCTTGATGGTGTTCCTTATTTCAATATGGATCAGGTGATGCAACTGGATCCTTTGAAGATTAAAAGCATGGATCTGGTCACCCATAAATATTACTGGGGCCCTACAGTTTCGCAGGGGATCATCAAATTGAACACTTATAAAAACGACCTGGCAGGGATGGAAATTGATCCAAAGGCCATCGTTATTGATTACGAAGGCATGCAGCTGCAACGCGAATTCTATTCACCAGCTTATGAAACTGCAGATCAGAAAAGCAGCCGCATCCCCGATTTTAGAAACCTGCTGTATTGGTCGCCAAATCTGACTACCGATTCGCAGGGTAACGGAAATATTGCTTTCTATACCTCCGATCAGACTGGTCATTACATTGGTGTGATTGAAGGGGTAGCTGAAAATGGAATTCCTGGAAGAAAAGTATTTACCTTTGAGGTGAAAAAATAATGTTTTTACCTCCATGCGTTTATACTTTTCCTCTCTTGTCAACAGGCTGATTTTTGCCTTTGTTCTTGCCGCTCCATTTTATAGTACCGCACAAACCGATACGTTGCAGCAGGTGGTACCAGGCCCGCAGAATACCAAGGCCCAACAAGGAAAACCTTATGTAATCCTAATCTCTGCCGATGGTTTCCGTTATGACTATGCCCAAAAGTATGGTGCTACCAATTTATTGGCATTAAGCAGTCAGGGTGTACAGGCAGAATCCATGATACCGAGTTTCCCTTCTGTTACTTTTCCAAATCATTATACGCTGGTTACCGGAATGTACCCTTCGCACCACGGACTGGTTAACAATTCTTTTTACGATAAACAACGTGCAGAGCGATACAGCATGGGTGCCAAAGAAAAGGTACGCGATGGCAGCTGGTATGGTGGTACACCATTATGGGTACTGGCAGAGCAACAGCAAATGGTAGCCGCCAGCATGTTCTGGGTAGGTTCAGAAGCCGACATTAAAGGCGTTCGGCCATCTTATTATTACAACTATACCGAAAAAATATCCTCGGAACAAAAAATACAAACCGTAATCAATTGGTTAAAGTTACCAGAAGAAAAACGGCCTCACCTCATTACTTTTTACCTTTCTGAACCTGACCACGCCGGCCATGTCTATGGTCCTGATGCCGCACAAACCATTGCTGCAGTTAAAGAAGTGGATGCTACCATTTATAGGTTAACCGAGGCCGTTAAAGCCACCGGACTACCTGTTAATTTTATTTTTGTTTCTGATCATGGCATGACTGCTGTAGACCGCGAAAATCCAATAGGACTGCCGGCTGCCATTGATCCCGATAAATTTATTATTCCTACCTCAGGTACCATGGTTGATCTACATGCAAAAAACAAAGCGGACATTATTCCGGTTTATAAGCAATTGAAAGTTACGGAAAAAGACTATAAGGTATACCTGAAGAAAAATGTGCCGCGTAAATATAACTACCGCAGTAAAGACGATAGGATGAACCGGATTGGTGATATCCTTCTGGTGCCGGAATGGCCTAAAGTATTTTCACAACGTAAACCAGGCATGGGTTATCATGGTTTTGATCCTAAAGTGGTAAAAGATATGCATGCCACATTTTATGCCTGGGGACCAGCATTTAAAAGCGGAATGAAGATTAAATCTTTTGAAAATATACATGTATATCCGCTCATCACAGAGATCCTTGGTTTACAACAAACAGAAAAAGTGGATGGTAATAAGAAGGTTTTAAAAGGGATTTTAAAGAAATAACATGGAAGTAGTCGCCGCGCTTCAGCAAGCAAAAAAGGTCTACAAAACGGGCGATACCACCATTACGGCCCTGGAAAGCACCTCTATTGATATTCATAATGGTGAACTCATGCTTATTATGGGCCCATCAGGTTCGGGCAAAACGACTTTGCTTTCCTTAATCGGCTGTGTTATTTATCCAACAGAGGGCAAAGTGTTTATCCAGGGATCGGACATCACAAGTTACTCTGAAAAGCAATTGGCTCATATCCGGTTAAACCATATCGGCTTTGTGTTCCAGCATTTCAATTTATTAAATCCGCTTAGTGCACTCGAGAACGTCATGCAACCTTTGCTGCTCCGGGGCGAAAGCACCAGTAATGCCATTAAATTGGCGCGCCAGGCTTTGGAAAAAGTGAACATGGGCGACCGCGAAAAGAACCTGCCCAAGAAATTAAGCGGGGGACAAAAACAGCGGGTGGCCATTGCCAGGGCGCTGGTTACTGATGCGGCCATCATTTTATGTGACGAGCCGACGGCATCGCTCGATGCTAAAAGTGCCGCCCTGGTGATGGAGGATTTAAAGGCACTTGCAAAAAGCGGCAAGGCTGTTGTAGTGGTTACCCACGATTTACGGCTGCGGCCTTTTGCCGACCGCATCGTCTATGTGGAAGAAGGGGTGGTTGCTGATAAACTTAAAAACGAAGACGATTATAAATGAGATATTTCATCTACCTCTGTGCTCTTTTCTTAATGGCTTGTGGCGGCGATAAAAAAGTAGCTGAACAGGCCGCGGCAGAAAAAAAGGATTCTTTAAGCCGTCCAGAAAATATTAACCGTGTTTCTGCCATTGCTAAAGTAGAACCTGAAGCTGGGCTGGTGGAACTTTCTGCGCCGCAATCGGGCATTGTTGCTGTGTTGTATAAACAGGCAGGCGATAGGGTGAAAAAAGGGGAGGTCATCCTTAAAATAGATTTACAAAACGATCAGCTGGCAACAGACGTACTGGCTAAACAAATCCTGACGCAACAGGCCCGCGCAGCGGCTGATGCGGCAAATATCAGGCAGTACCAGGCCAGTTTAAAACAGAAACAAACGGAAGTTCAGGTGACGGAAAAACTGGTAGCCACTGGTGCCGATACCCGCCAGAACCTAAACACCCAGCAAAAAGAATTGGAGGTGATTCAGGCCAATTTAGAAACAGCCAGAAACCAGGCAGCCGCCAGTATCGCAGAAATTGCTACCCTTAAGAAACAACAGCAACAGGCGCGACTTACTGCCAGCGATGAGCTGATACGGGCGAAACAAGACGGTATTCTGGTCACCATGGATGCCAGAATTGGTGCAGCTTTAACCGCTTTAACACCTTTTGCTACCCTTGCGCCGGCGGGTGACTTAATTTTGCATGGCGAAATTGACGAGATGTTTTCTACCAGGGTAAAGCTGGGCCAGCAGGTTACTGTAAATGAAGTGGGTAGCCAGGCTGTTATTGCTAGAGGTACGGTCAGTTACTTATCACCCATCCTGGCCAACAAATCCTTATTTTACGGTGAACCGGGTGAAGCCAGCGACCGCAGGGTAAGGCCTTTTAAAGTAGTCCTTGATAAGGAATATGGCTTGTTAATCAATGCTAAAGTAGAGTGTAGCATACAGATCAAATAAATATGATTGGAACGGCCTATAAGTTCATGAAATTCGACAAGCCGAAAAGCATCGGAATCCTTGTTGGCATTGTGATCAGTATTTTCCTGATCGGGCAACAGCTGGGTACGCTCAGGTTTTTAACAGTGTTGATGACTGGCTTGATTGTGAATTCCAATACCACTGAACAGGACATTTGGGTGATCGATGAGGTGACTCAAAACGTTAATGCTTTAAATAAAATTGATGCCCGCATTGTACAGGAGCTGCGAAGTATAGAAGGGGTAGCAACCAGTTATAGCCTGGTCATTGCCAATACCAGTGTTACTTTTCCGGGTGGCAAAACCACAGGCGTGAACCTGGTGGGCAGCGATGGCCCCGTTTTCATTGCCGGACCTCATTCCGCTAAAATTATTGAAGGCAGCTTAAGTGACTTGCATCAGGATAATGCAATTGCTGCAGAGTTTTTCAATGCCAAAGATTTAGGCGTTGCCCTACACCGTGGTCAGGCCTTCGAGATTAATAAAAAAGCGGCGGTGGTAAAAGTGCTCACAAAAAATGCACAGGGTTTTGGTGGCAATTTCATGTTTACCAGTTTAAAAAATGCCCGCTTTTATGGGGGCTTGTCGCCCGACCAAGTGAGTGTGGCGGTGGTAAAAATTAAACCTGGGGCAGATAAACAAAGCGTCATCAACCAGATCAATCAAACATTTTACGGCGTTAAAGCCTGGGACGTAGCGGAACTGAAGAAGTCTACGGTATCTGAAATCCTGGTGACTTCCAATATGGGGGTTAGTTTTGGCTCACTCATTATTTTTGCAACCATTAGTGGTTTTTTTATCATAGGCCTTACCTTGTATTCATCGGCATTGGATCGCTTAGTGGATTATGGCACTTTAAAAGCCATTGGCGCCACTAATGGTTATGTAACCCGCCTGATTTTAACGCAGGCCTTGTTATTTGCATTTTCAGGTTATGCCATGGCGGTATTGTTGTTGTTTCTATTTAAAAGTGGCGTTGCCAATGCCGGCTTGATTATAAATTTAGACTTGCAGCTTAACTTATTGTTATTGGCGATTACCCTGTTTATGTCAGTAGGTGGATCTTTGTTTGCAGTATTTAAAATTAAAAGACTCGAACCTGCCTCTATTTTTTAATAGCTCATGATGATTTCAATACCTATTATAAACAATATACATTGATGAAACTAACCCTGCTCAACGCTATTTTTTTGTTGCTTCTGCCCATCATAATCAAGGCACAGGAAAGCCCGGTTACCTTGCGTTTAAGCTTAAGGGAAGCCCGGAAAATGGCCTTGCATCAAAACCCGCGTTTACGGGCTGGCGACCTGAATACACAAATTGCCAGGGAAAACATTGCACAGGTAAAATGGAAAAGAATTCCTCAGGTTTATGCCGATTTCAACTTGCAGCGCAACCTCATTATTCCAGTAACGCCGGTGCCTGCCAATGCCTTTAATCCGTCGGCACCCGAAGGGGAACTTTTGCCTTTAAGGTTTAGTACCAAATGGACAGCAAATACAGGTTTAAATGCACAGGTGGATTTATTTAATCCGCAGAAAAAGCAGGAATTACAGGAAGCGAAACTGCAGGCCGAACAAAGTGTGACCGAGCAACAGCAGCTGGAAAACGACATTGATTTTGAAGTGAGCAAAGCCTATGCTGCTGCACTGATTGCTGAGGAGCAATTGCGACTGGCCATTGCCGATACAGTTGCCAAGTTTAAAATGGTAACCATGACCCAGGAGCAGTTTGATGCCGGACGTCTGTTACTGGCCGAACTGAACCTTGCAAAAGCAGATCGCAATACGACCTTAAGTCATTTTGATGAAGCCACAAAGATTAATGCGGACGCCACTGCCCAACTTCTTTACCACTTGGGCTACGACCCCGAAGCGGAGGTGAAGCTGGAATTTACGGATGACATCGAGTCCTTATTTTCTTCTTTTCAAGGGGTGGCAATGGCCGATAGCAGCCAGCGTTTAAGCTTGAAAAGATTAGACCAGGAGGAGCAAATGATTAACGTTCAGCTAAAGGGCACAAAGAATGGTTTTCTGCCTGTATTAGCAGTGCAGGGGTACTATGGAAGCAATTACTTCGATAATAATTTTGAGCTCTTTAAAAGCCGCAATTGGAACGGCAATAGCTTCGTAAATGTGGGCCTTCGTATACCCCTTACGGAGGGTTTAGAGCGGGTAAAGAAAATTAGCCAGTTGAAGTTACAGCAACAAGTGAACCGGCTGGAATACCAGGATCAGCAGCATAAAAACAAACTGGATGGTCTGGCGGCAAGCCGTGAGGTAGCCCTTGCGGAGAAAAAATACACGCGCGCAAAGGACAACTTCATTTTGGCACAAGAGAATTACCAGAATGTGCAGGCACAATATAATAATGGCAGGTTGCTGATCGGTGATTTCTACAAACAAAGCTATGCCTATGAACAGGAAAAAAACAGCTACCTCAACGCCAGCTATGATTTCATTTTAGCTCGGATGAAACAGGAAAAAACCCTTAAAGATTAAAACTTTAAAGTTTTACCTGCCTGATGATGTTTTTAATGTTCAATTCTATCATATCAGTCATGGTCTGGCAGGCCAGATAGTTTTCATCTTCAAAATGTGCGGCCATGCCTTCTTTTAGCTGGGCAATATTTTCTGCAGAGGTAAGCACCTCAGTATTGGAAACATCTCTTAAATCTTTCAGGCGATGCCTTTCGCTTCGCACGCAGTGCAAAATAGACGATTTTTCTTCCTGTTGATATTGGAGGTAGGTTTTATCCGTTAGCTGCTCCATACCCATTTTTACATAAGGAAAATTCTCCTTAAAAAACTGGGGCTGGTAAACCTTGATGTTCCCTTCATAAAACTGCTGATCAAAATCAATGGCGCGGATTCTAAACTGGATATCATCAAAGTCGGGGGTAATCTGCATCACAAAATTATAGGAACGCATGTCGCCAAGCAGCATCACCAGGCATCGCTCATTAAACTTCACAAATTCTTTAGCAATACGGGTGGGGTTATATTCTGGTTTATGCAGGTAGGTTTTCGAAAACACATCGCCTGGAATACCGGCAATATGCTCTTCAATTAAGGTTTCGCGGTCCACCAGGTAGTTGACCTGGTTCGGCGATAATATTTCTTCCAGCTCGAGTCCATAAATACGTGATGCATCTGCCCGTTTCACATAAAAATAATCGTAGACGTCGTTTAAGCGGTTGACAATCCTGATGCGGAAAGGATGCGTATTGCCAAAGGTGCAATACTCAATTTTGTCGATGTATTTATGCTGCACAATACGCAGGTTTCCGGAAGCCTTTAAATTAGCGTAAATCACCTTCAGGCCATTATGAATATCTTCAATACGATCGTTAGCATAGATGGGCCCTTCCCATAGGGAATCCTTCCCACTTTTATCCATAATAGGAAATGACTCACTGAACTGCAACAAATCGTCGTAGGTTATGGGCAGTTTTGAATCCCTTTGGTAAGCCCGCAGGTATTTTTGTAAAGGGGCTGACACCGGAAATATCGGCTTCTTTAACACTATTTTAACGTCGTTTAACTCCATCAGCAAGCAATTTACGCCTAATTTCGTGGAATCCATAAAAACGACCTTTTGGGATCCACTGTTTTTTCAGCGATAAATAGAATGGGTCCTATGGTTTGACGATCGGAAATTCCGTAAATTGCGCAAAAATTAATTATGAGTACAGTACGCACCATCCCAGAATATAAAGATTTTAAAGAGTTTTACCTTAACGCTGTCCTTCCATTAAAAGAACAAAATCCTGCATTTCGCAGATTAGACGGCAAAACTGCTGGATCTACCAGAAACGTTTATGCTTATTTCTGGTATGCCGATAAAAAATGGCGCGTTGGTGCCGATACGTATATTGATCGCCTGAAAATTGCTTTCGATACTTTCGAGAAAACAGAAACTCCATTTGTGATTAAACCAACACGTGATCATCAAGGCGAAAGCTTGTCGATCAAAGGCCAGCCAATCAGAAACCAAAAGTTTAACGTTTACAACGCTTCCTAAGAATTTCCTAAAAGCCGGTACCGGGTTGATTGTTGGTCGACCAGGGTTCCTGGCAAGAGCGGAGATGCGACGTGTTAGGAACGCCTTTAGTACGGCCTTCGTACGCGTGATGCCGTACGAAGGCCGTATAAAGCCCGTACCAGATGCGTTATTGTGCCGGAGTTGTTAGGAGCCAGGTGCAGTGGCGAGTCTCGCTTTACGCTATTTTCTTTTTTTCTTCCAAATCCATGCGCTCGTTCGTTGAGTGTAGGTATTCTAGTCTATTGCTCCATTATCGAAGTTGCTGGTATTGTTAATTAATTGTTAACTTTTGTTAAAAAACTAAGGCTGTTAACATATACTTTGCTCAAAATTATTACTAGCTTTAAATTGAAGCAAGTAGCTTCGAACCAAATTTAAACAGGTATGGAAATTAAAAATTCTACTAGACTAGGAAGATCTATCTTGTCAGTAATTCTTGTCTTTTTCTGTGTGGGTGCCTTCGCACAATCGAAAAAGATCAGCGGAACTGTAAATGATGGTGATAACCGCCCCCTCCCCGGCATCAGTATTTCTGTTAAGGGAAAAAAACTTCAAACAAGTACAGATGTAGATGGAAAGTTCATTATTAGCGAGGTCGACAATAATGATGTTCTGGTCTTTTCTTATGTGGGTTTTACCACACAGGAAATTTCAATTGGAAATCGTACTACTCTTAGTATTACTCTTAAAGAAGATACTAAAACGTTAAATGAAATTGTGGTTGTGGGTTTTGGGGTGCAAAAGAAAGCAAACCTTACTGGTGCTGTTGATCAAGTCACTAGTGAAGTTTTAGAAAACAGGCCCATTTCTAACCTTTCGCAGGGCCTTCAGGGTGTTATGCCAAACTTGAATATCAAGATGATGGATGGCAAGCCCACACAGTCTCCCAAATATAATATTAGAGGGACAACTTCGATCGGACAAGGCGGAAGTGCATTGGTATTAATTGATGGATTTGAAGGAGATCCAAGTCTGCTAAATCCGAATGATGTTGAAAGTATATCCATGCTAAAAGATGCTGCTTCGGCATCAATTTATGGTGCAAGAGGGGTATTTGGTGTGGTACTAATCACCACAAAGAAACCAGAAAAAGGCAGAACAAGTGTTAGTTATTCTACAAACGTTGCAGTAAAGGCTCCTCTCCAAACTCCAGATTTTGTTACAGATGGTTATACCTGGGCAAAAATGTTTTCAGAAGCTTTTGTAAATGGTGATGGCGCTTTCCCGCAAAATGCAAATAAAACACAGAAATTCTCTCAAGCGTATTTAGATGAGTTTAAAAGGAGATCTGAATCTGGTCAGCCGTATAATGAAGTAGAGATTGACCCACTTACAGGAGAATATACTTATTACGGTAATACAGATTGGTACAAGCATTTGTATAAAGACAACACAACCGCCACGGAGAATAACATATCTGTAAGTGGTAGCTCGGATAAAGCATCATTCTTAGTGTCAGGCCGTTTTTTAACACAAAATGGGCTATTCCGATATAATTCGGATGATTACAATATGAAAAATATTCGTGCAAGAGGTTCAGTAGAAGTATTTCCATGGTTAACCTTAGAAAACAATGCGGATTTTTCAGTAATGCAATACCACAACCCACTAAATGTTGGGGAGGGCGGTGGAATTTGGCGGAATATTGCCGACGAAGGCAAGCCAACCGTTCCTATGTTTAATCCTGATGGTTCCTTGACTTTTACAGCAGCCTATACGGTGGGTGACTTTTATTATGGAAAAAACGGAATAGATACGAAGAAACAGGTATTTAGAAATATTACCGGACTTAGAGCGAAATTTTTTGACAATAAATTTAGAATCAATGCTGATTTTACTTTCCGTAATACGGATAACAATGTAAATCAAAGGCGTGTACAAGTTCCTTATAGTAATATATTAGGGCAGATTGCTCATGTAGGCACCACGACTAATGACCTAACTTTTGAGAGAAATCAAACCCAATACCTGGCCACTAATATCTATGCAGAGTTTGAGCATACCTTCAACGATATTCACTACCTGAAAGCGATGGCAGGTTATAATTATGAGCAGTCTACAGATAACAGGTTATATATTCAAAGAAACGGTTTGATTTTCGAAGATGCGACTGACCTGAATCTGGCATTAGGACAAGCCATAACGCCTGGTGGTGGATTTGAGAAATGGGCAATTTTAGGTGGATTTTCGAGGTTGAATTACTCCTTTAAAGACAGGTATTTGTTAGAAGTGAATGCACGTTATGATGGATCCTCGAAATTTCCAACAGATCAGCGGTATGGCTTTTTCCCTTCAGTTTCTGCTGGATGGAGAATTAACCAGGAACCTTTTTGGAAAATCTCTCCTGACCTCGTATCTGACTTAAAAATCAGGGCATCATATGGATCACTTGGAAATGGTAACATCGCTTCTTATGCTTACCAGGAAATCTTCAACATCGTTCAGTCTGGTGTTATCCTGAATGGGGTAAGACCACAAACGACCAGCCAGCCAGGTGTACTTCCTAATGGAATTACCTGGGAAACTTCTACAACAACCAATTTAGGTCTTGACTTTTCCATGTTTGGAAGTCGTTTGTCTTTTTCGGGAGATGCTTATATACGTAATACGACTGACATGTTTACCTTGGGTTTAACGGCCCCTGCAATTTTTGGAAATACTGTGCCAAAGGGTAATTATGCAGATTTGCAAACTAAGGGTTGGGAGATATCCCTTGGCTGGAACGACCAGATTGGCAAAGATTCGGCTAAGCCGCTTAGGTACAATGTACGGTTAACCCTTGCCGACAATAAATCTAAAATCACTAGGTACAATAACCCTGATCGATTATTAAATGATTATTATGAAGGACAGGTTATCGGTGAGATTTGGGGTTACGAAACAGAAGGGTTTTTCATAGATCAGGCGGATATTGACTCACATGCAAAGCAGAGTCCACAGATGCGGGCCTCACCTACAAATATTTGGTATCCCGGTGACATCAAATTAAAAGATATTAATGGCGATGGCTTCATCAATGTTGGAGATAATAGTGTTTCTAATCCTGGTGACAGAAAAATAATAGGGAATTCAGCACCTAGGTATCTGTACGGAATCAATCTGGGTGCAGACTGGAACAGTTTCTTTTTCTCTACGTTTTTCCAGGGTGTAGGAAAGCAACAATGGTATCCAAGTACAGAAACTGAAATGTTCTGGGGACAATATAACAGACCATACAATAATATTCCAACCTTTCATTTAGGTAACATGTGGACTCCAGAAAATACAGATGCTTATTTTCCGAGAACCATGTCTCGTGCAGCATCCAGCAATACGAATAGAACACTTGGTGTAGCACAAACAAGATACTTGCAGAATGTAGCCTATTTAAGAATGAAAAATGTTCAGGTAGGATATAACCTTCCGACAAAGTTATTAGCTAAGATTGGTGCACGTAATGCAAAGGTGTTTTTATCGGGAGAAAATTTACTCACTTTTTCGCCACTCTATAAAGTTGTAAAAACAATAGATGTAGAGAATGCAGTACCATCAGATCAAGATTTAAATAGAAATAGTACAAACGGAGACGGCTATAATTATCCTATGTTAAAAAGTGTTTCACTTGGTTTAAATATCGGATTTTAATAGAAAAACTTAACCTTAAAGAATCATCATGAAAAAACAATATCTATTGATCCTATTATGCTTGATGGCATTTGCTTCATGCGAAACCCTGGATCAGGAACCTGAATCAACAGCAACAAAATCAGCGGTATTTAGTACCGAATCAGGATTGAGATTATATACCAATTCATTTTATTCGATGTCGTTCATGCCAAGAAGTTCCACTAGTCGCGATGCGATGTCGGATTATTTGGCGGTGAGGTCTGTAGAAACCTTTCTTCAGCCTGGAGCCTATGGTGCAAACCTAAGTTCAGGCTGGTCATGGACAGACCTCAGGAACATCAATTATTTCCTTGAAAATAACAAGGATCCCAATGTGCCACTTGCTGTTAGAAATAACTACTCAGGAATAGCAAGGTACTATAGGGCGTATTTTTATCTAGAGAAAATAAAGAGATTTGGGGACGTACCCTGGATTGGAAAACCACTTGCGATTGATGATCCTGCATTATATGGTAAAAGAGATAAACGTGAATTAGTTATGGATTCCGTTCTTGCGGATATAAATTTTGCCTGCGAAAATATTACCGTAAGTAATGATCCTTCCCGTACTACCGTTACTAAAAATGTAGCTTATGCGTTTAAATCAAGGTTATGCCTTTTCGAAGGTACTTTCAGGAAATACCATACAGAGTTAGGTCTGCAGGCAAGTGCCACCTCCTGGCTAAACGATGCAGCAGCATCAGCTAAATATTTAATGGATAATGGAGGTTATTCTTTAAATACAGCTGGTGGACCAGGAAATTCTTACCGTCAGGTATTCATAAGCACGGTACCCATAGCAACTGAGGTTCTACAATCGTCAATCAGTGACCTTACCTTAAATGTGCTTCACGATGCAAATTGGTGGTGGACAAGTGGAACTTACGGTGCAAAAGCAAGTTTTACAAGAACTTTTATCAATACTTATTTAAAATTAGATGGAACACCCTATACGAATGACCCTGCCTACAGAACCATGGTGTTTAAAGACGAGGTTAAAAATAGGGATTTAAGACTTAAACAGACGATCCGCTCAGGCGATTATAAAAGAGTTAGTGGCGGTGTTCAGGTGCCTGCACCCCCTTTGTTTTCGTATACTTTTACCGGATATCAACCGATAAAATGGACCCTTGATGATATGTACTTTGATGCAGGTTCATTAAATAATAACGCTGTTGCGCTATATCGCTATGCTGAAGTTTTATTAAACTATGCAGAAGCAAAAGCAGAATTAGGCACGTTGACAGATGGAGACTGGGCCCAGACTATAGGCCGACTTCGGGAAAGAGGCGGTATTACTGGTGGTTTATCATCTAAACCAACGCAGGCAGATCCATACCTGATGGCCAACTATTTTCCAGGAATAAGTGATGCTACAATCCTTGAAATAAGACGTGAAAGAGGCATTGAACTCAGTCTGGAAGGATTTAGATTTAGTGATATCTTAAGATGGAAAAGAGGTCAGCTTATGGAGCAGGAATGGAATGGTTTTTACGTTCCATCACTTGTGACGCCAATGGACCTGAATGAAGATGGGATTCTTGATGTCGCTTTTTACCAGGGAACAGCACCGACAGCAGTGCCGGGAGTAACTTATGTGAATGTTTCTCCTACAGCAGGAGGCAGAACAAATTCACAACTGCTAAAAAATGGCAGCTCAGGAGAACTTACCTGGATGAATGAAATCCCACGAAAATGGGATGATAAAATGTATTATTATCCAATTCCTCAGGCTGATTTACAAAGAAATCCTGCTCTTGGACAAAACGCCGGTTGGCAATAGTTTATCCTATTCAATTAACTAAGACAAAATTATAGTATGAAATTAAAATTTATTGTTTTTACCGCTTTACTTAGCTGCATAGCCCTAGGTATAAAAGCGCAATCACTAACCATAGCAAGTTTTAATATACGTTATGCAAATCAAAGTGATACAGGTAACCTATGGGTAAACCGAGCTCCTGTGATTGCCAACTTGATTCGTTTTCACGAGTTTGATGTATTTGGAACGCAGGAAGGACTTAAAAATCAACTGGATGATATTAGTACAGCGCTTCCAGCGTATGCCAGGTATGGTTTGGGCCGCGATGATGGCAAAGAGGGTGGTGAACATTCAGCTATCTATTACCTAAAAGATAAGTATACCCTTGTTGAGAAAGGTGATTTCTGGCTTTCTGAAACACCGGACAAACCTGGAAAAGGCTGGGATGCTACCTGTTGTAACCGGATCTGCTCTTGGGTTTACCTAAAAGATGTCAATACTAAAAAAATGTTCTATGTATTTAACGTCCACTTTGATCATCAAGGAAAGACAGCCAGAGTAGAGAGTGGTAAATTGATGCTGGAAAAGATTAAAAAGATTGCTGGAAATAAGCCGGTAGTGCTCACTGGTGATTTTAATGGGGACCGCGAAAGTGAATGGTATAAAACAATCGCTAATTCTGACATATTAAAAGATGTTTATGGAAAGGTGAAGTTTCCTTATGAAAATAATGGTTCATCCAATGGTTTTAGAACACCTAGGGGTATGCGGGTAATTGATCATATCTTTATGTCTGACCATTTTAAGGCAAAGAAATGGGGGATTCTTACAGATACCTATTTCGGTAAATTTCCTTCAGATCATTTTCCAATCGTTTCCGTACTTACATTATAATTAGCTTCTTACGATTTTATTTTCTTTAAAGCCGTTGTATATTTAAATATATGCAACGGCTTTTTTGATTAGCGCCCTCAGTCATAATGGTGGCGCTAACAAGCAATGTTAATACGATTACGCTTATTCGGCTTTTTTCTTGAATACCAAAATAGACCTAATCCTATTCACCCATGAAAAGGTGTTAAATTGAACAATGCCGGCAACATGAATAAAATCCTCGTCTGCAAGATCCTATCTTCCGATAAAATATTAGAATGTAGAACTTCTACTTTGCCTAGAATAAAGTTATTTCTTGTTGTACTACCATTACTTTAAGCCTTTGTGCAAAAACTGAAAAAAACAGAAGTAAAATTGGAGACAAGATTTTCATGCTGATTGCGATTTAAGCCAAATATAACTGTAGCAAAGATAGTAGTGGCGATCAATGAAAGTAAAAGGAATGAAAACATTATAATGTCGACGTATTTTTTTCTAAATTTAAAGTAGGGGTTATTGGCTGAATACAGATCTGGCAAAGGTTCGGAAGCCAAGTTCCTTTAACGGTATAAGCATAGGTAATTGCTATGAATCGGAGATCTGCATTAAGAAGTTTATCCTCTATTGGGGCTGCTGCAATACTACCGACATTTCTAGATGTTAGGGAAGCTGCAAGCGAAACCTCTGTGAACACGCTACCTGGACAACATTTGCGAAAAATTGCTACCGAGGAGGCTTTTACCATTCCTGAAATAGCTTCAGCAATTCGAGAAATCGTACAACGAAGTGGAACAAATTTAGATCTTGTTCTTTTGAAGCAGCTTTATGAGCAACAGCACACGATCCCGGCCCAACCAAAATCTAGCAGCAACAACGTGTCTAATCGTGACCATGCAGCAAAGGATATGCTGCCGAAATTACTGGACTTTGAAGAAATGAGGCTGCAGGATATGGCAAGCAATGGTGTTGATATGCACGTGTTATCTCTAGTGATGCCGGGTGTCCAAATGTTTGCGCCGAAGCAGGCGATTGAACTTGCCGCTTTGGCAAATGATAGGCTAAGTGAAGTCATAAGTCGGCAACCAACACGGTTTGCTGGCTTGGCGAGTTTTGCACCACAGGATCCAAATGCCGCTGCAAAGGAAATGGAGAGAGCCATTAAACATTTAAAACTGAATGGATTTATCGTCAATTCACATACGGGAAATCGATATTTAGATGATCCTTGGTTTTTTCCTGTTTTAGAAGCTTCCGAAGCTCTTCAATTGCTCAGCAGACTCGACTTCATGGGTGGGACCGGGGGCTCGTGCAGGACGTAAAAATCAGTTAAAACCAAGTGATTTTTTTAAGAAGAACATAACGATTACAACAAGTGGAGTTGAAGATCCACTTGCGCTTAGGTATTGTATTGATAAAATTGGGGCTGACCGCATCATGTGGGCGATCGATTATCCTTTTCAACCCACTACAGCGTCAGTAATATTTATTGAATCTGCCCCTATTTCTGAAACTGATCGTGCAAAAATCACATACAGTAACGCAGAACGAATTTTCAAGATTAAATCAAAATGATATTAAATTCACTTACTATTTTAACACTATTTGTTGGGTTTTTATTCTTCCCATCAATACCCGGAACGTTAATTTACTGTTCTTTACGCGTCTTCATGCAGCATTAATTATGTTACAATAGTATATTGTACAGTTTCTTTATAAAATAATTATATTTCAATGTTTAGTTTTTGCTATTTCAAAAACTCCTTACACACCAAACTATATGAGAAAAGAATTTCTGATCATTATTTTTTTAATCGGGGTGCTTACTAACATTACAAAGGCCCAAACGCATGTAAGTAGTAAGGAGAAAGTTTACAAAAATCCTTTGAAAGTGCAATTAGGGGATCCTTATGTATTACATACTGAAGGTACCTATTACATGTATGGCACCGGAGGAGAGGCGGACCGAGGCTTTTCGGCGTATTCATCTAAAGATTTGGTTAACTGGAAGCCAGAAGGGCAGGTGTATTTCCACGACAATAAAAACGGATGGAGCGATCCAAATACCGCATGGGACGGCGCTTATTGGGCACCGGAGGTATATGAAGTAAAAGGCAAATACTATCTCTTTTACAGTGCACAATGGAAAGTAAACCCAGCGAAGGAAATGGAAAATTTCAAAATCGGCGTTGCGGTGTCCGACAAACCTACAGGTCCGTTTGTTGACTTGGCACCGAAACCATTGTTCGATCCAGGCTACCCGATTATAGACGCAAATGTGTTTTTTGATACCAATGGAAAATCATATTTATATTATTCTCGGGCGGCTTATAAACATCCGGTAGAGAGCGAAATAGCAGACCAGGCCCGGAAAAGCGGTAAGTACAAAGAAATTGAAGAAAGCTGGGTTTATGGTGTAGAGCTGAAACCAGACTTTTCGGGTGTGACAGGTGAACCTGTATTACTACTTCGGCCTCCAGTAAAGTTAAATGACAAGCAGGCAGCGTGGGAAAGCCTTTCTGTAACGACTGGAGAGGTTAACCGGCGCTGGACCGAAGGCTCTGTAACGTTTAAAAAAGACGGCATCTACTATATTATGTATTCTGCAAACCATTTCGGAGGCGAGCACTACGCCGTAGGCTATGGCACATCTTATTCTCCTTTGGGCCCTTTTAAAAAAGCAGAAAATAACCCGGTTTTGCACAAGAACACTAATAATGGAGGCATAGTCTCTGGTACAGGGCACAATAGCATCATTTATTCTCCGGATGGTAAGGAAATGTTTTGCGTTTATCATGGAAGAACCACTGCTACGGGTTCTGAAAGAGTGGTGTTTATTGATAGGATGGAAGTGAAAAATGGCAAAATCACTGTATTCGGACCAACCACTCAGCCACAAAAAAAGCCTTCAGGTTCTCCATGATATTTCAGGTTGTTATAGTTTTTATCAATGGTAAGGGCTTGGATTACTATAAAGAGCAATTCGGTATTAAGTAATTTTTGTTTTTTGAGATAGTAGCAAAATGCAGCTTTCAGCAATAAATCACGTAGTCAATCCCACTAATAGAACTAAATTATTGGATAATATTTTATCAATTTATAGCTTTCTCCTTTTTCTATTTCATTACATTTAATTCTTATTTGTACGCTGTACCCATAAAGTAAATTGATTAAAAAAAGCCGCAAACCAATCAATAACTAAATTAACGCATTGATTTTCAAGGTCAGCTTTCTATTTCATAATCTTCCAATCATTCAGGTAAATATGTAAAAGATATTGCTTAGGATTGCCTTAATGATATATAATCTCGTAACGCAAACGGCTTATCGCATGCGTTCGAGAATGCAAGACAAAATTAGAGTCTATTTATCTGACCATATTGCAAGTTCATTCCCAGAAGGATCAAGAAAATGAAAACGGTGCCCTCCAGGGAACGTGAAAATATCTTTAGTAATTCTTCCTTTGGCCTGAATGACCTGATCTTTGATCTTATTTAGATCTTCGTGATAAAGGACAATTAATGCTCCATTGGTTATCTCATCTGCGCATTTCTCAAAGCCTCCGTCAAGGCCACTCTCGGAAAAGGCGATGTAATTTTGTCCATAGTCTGTAAAGCTCCAGTTAAAAGCCATTGTATAGAACTCTTTTGTTTCATCAAGATCGTTAGTTTTAAATTCAATGTAGTTAATGTGATTGTTTGTCATACTTAAAAATTTTTATGTAGTGTTGGGCAGTGAACAGATTTCAATGAAGCAACCGACACCAGTTGTTTTAGACTTTGGATTGTTAAAGGCTCCTGCATGTCTTAAATATCTATACAAAGTTGTTTTACTTCCAAAATTTAGGATTTAACAAATCTCGCCAGTTGAAATTCCTTAGGATTATACAAGGTAGCAGCTAAGTAGCTCAACCATTTTTGAATACTGTGGTCGCTCTTTTTTCGCCAATACTTATCTCCTCATGAAAGATTTGCTCGCAGCCTATTTTCTTTAAAGCATCAAGTCGAAGTTCTAAATTTTGCTTGTTTCTCAAAACCTGGACATAACCTAAAATCAAATTACACTTTAACGTTCCCAAGGTAATATAATGAAATCTTATTTTTAAACAAGATAATGAACTAATCAAAGTAACCCGTAACATATTTCTCCCAGAAACCTTTGCGTTATAAAACATAATAAACATTTTTGCTGTTCCTCACCTATCAAATGAAACAAAACACACCCAGCTTTACCGGTTATCAAAAGTTAGCCATCTTCCTCCTTGCCATCACTCAGTTTACGGTTATCCTAGATTTTATGGTCATGTCTCCTCTGGGTGACACCCTGATGAAATCACTTTCCCTAACACCTTCCGCTTTTGGCATTGCCGTTTCAGCTTATGCTTTTAGTGCCGGATTATCGGGATTACTAGCCGCCGGTTTTGCCGATCGCTTCGACCGGAAGAAGTTACTGCTGTTCTTTTATGTAGGCTTTATCATCGGCACTGTGCTTTGTGGCCTGGCACATTCGTATGTTGAATTGGTGGGGGCCAGAATCATTACTGGTTTGTTTGGTGGTGTAATTGGATCAATCTCGCTGGCTATCATTACGGATATATTTAGTCTGCAACAAAGGGGCCGTGTCATGGGTTTCGTGCAGATGGGTTTTGGTGCTAGTCAGGTTTTAGGCATCCCTATTGGGTTATACTTAGCTGGAATCTGGAGTTGGGAAGCCCCGTTCTGGATGATTGCTGGTTTAGCCACCATCGTTGCTGTCGTTATTTTAGTTAAACTAGAACCTGTTACTGCACATTTGGGGGTGCAAAGAACGGATTCTATCCTTAAGCATTTATGGAAAGCGGTAATCAAAAAGCGACACCGCACCGCGTTTACCTCCACCGCTTTGTTGTCTATTGGTGGTTTTATGATGATGCCTTTTGCCAGTGCATTTGCCATCAACAACCTTCATGTGACTAACCAGCAGCTGCCGGTGCTTTTTATGGTGTCAGGCGTCAGCTCGCTGTTAATTATGCCCTTAGTGGGGCGATTAAGTGATAGGATAGACAAGTTCAAGATATTTATGGTTGCCTCGCTTTGGATGATGTTTATGTGTGTGGTGTACACGAATTTATCGGTTACTCCTTTTTGGATTGTAGTTGGTCTGAACGTGTTGCTGATGATGGGCATCATGAGCAGGGTAATTCCTTCCTCTGCCTTAACCAGTGCAGTTCCCGATATGGAAGACCGCGGTGCATTTATGAGTGTTAATGCTTCGTTGCAACAGATTGCTGGTGGGGTAGCAGCCACCGTATCAGGTTTAATCGTGGTGCAAAAAACCAGTGTCAGTCCTTTAGAAAATTATAACATCGTTGGCTATGTGCTGGTGTTTATTTCATTGATATCTATTGCATTGATGTACCGGGTTAGTAAACTGGTCAAGCGCACCTAAATTACATCATCAATGTGAACGATTACTTGCTGCAATGAGATCAAAATAAAAAGCGGCCGGTCATCTTTAATGTCCGGCCGCAAGATTAGCGCGTATATCGTATTTTACCAGCCTGGGTTTTGCATGGCTGTTTTCTCTTCGCCTGATAAAGGTTTGCCATTAGCTTGATTAGCATCCAGGAATCCTTGTGGGATTGGACGGTAAAGGTGTTTATCGCTTACCGCACCAGCTGCTTCTTCGTTAAAAGCTTTAGCCCTTAATACCAGTGTTTTTGTTCTGGAAAGATCTTCCCAACGGTGAAACTCTCCTAATAACTCCCGGGCACGCTCATTTAAAATGAAGTTGATGAACCCATCTTTCATGCCGCTTACGCCAGCAGGATAAAGTTCTGCTTGTGCAGCCACAGTGCCAGGCGTAAAGGAATCTTCTGTGACTAGCATTGCGGCTTTAGTAGATTGAATGGCCGTTTTAGGCAAGCCTTGTGCCTGGAAATAGGTTGGTTCACGCACTTCGCTTTCGGCATAACCTGCACGATCTCTCAGTTTATTAATCAGCCTTAAGGCATCACCATAATTTCCTTTGCGGCCATAAGCTTCAGCAACAATTAAATAGGTCTCCCCTAAACGGGCAATTATACCATCTCTTGTGCCAAACTGACTGGTTAAATTAGGACGGAATGCATCAAGGTATTTAGATAAAGATGGAAACTGACTTAATGTCCAGTTTGATTTAACGGTTCCATTATCCAGGTAGTAACGGATATATAAGGATGCAGCAGATTTGTCGAGCGTTTCATTAGTGTATTTAATGTTAGTTGGTGCATTAATGATGTATTTAATGGCCGTATCGGCTACATTAAACTTGGTTTTTCCAACCAGGTCCGGTGAAGGTGCATTGGCTGCGGTCCACTTCGGTAAAGTATTCGCATTGTTGGAGATATAGGCCGTTTTGAAACTTTTATAAAAACGAGAATCATTGGTGCGGTTAAATATATCCATGGCATAATTTGTAGGCCTTAACCTTTGAAATTCACGGCCATTAACAATATCACGCGTCATTCCTGGTAGGTTTTGGTATACCGATAAAAAGTAAAGGTGAGTTTGATTTCCGTAACGGCCAGCTAAGGCTTCCGTATTATCAAATTGTGCCCCTAAAATCATTTCTGCATTGGTCTCATTGGCGTCATTTACTTTGGTATACTTGAACAAATCGGCATAGTTTGTTGCCAGCTTGTGTGTTGAATTGTCAATCACAAGGTTTCCATAATAAATGGCACTGTCAAGATCTGTTGACTTGCTGAAACTTGCATTTAATTCGCTGGCACGGTATAAATAAGCCTTGGCCAGGAAATGATTTGCAGCGGCTTTGGTTATTCTTCCAACCTGGCCAGGTGCTACAGGTAATAGTTCAGCAGCATTTCTAAAATCGCCAATCACCTGGGCATAAACTGCCTCTGCAGAAGACCGTGTGTATTCCAGTTCTAAGCTTGTAGATGGTTTTAGTTTAAGTGGAACACCGCCAAACTGTTTAACCAATTTAAAGTAATCGAAGGCACGCATAAAGTAACATTCGCCTAAACGCGTGTTTTGAGAAGTACCAGCCGGGTAAACCACAG
This sequence comes from Pedobacter sp. CAN_A7, assembly GCF_015752175.1. Lineage (NCBI taxonomy): Bacteria > Pseudomonadati > Bacteroidota > Sphingobacteriia > Sphingobacteriales > Sphingobacteriaceae > Pedobacter > Pedobacter sp. CAN_A7. Next base: position 365,668 of record NZ_JADOUW010000002.1, read on the forward strand.
GGATTTTCTCAATGCCGGTATTGGCTGTATTGATGTTAGCATACATGTTATCCCACACGTTCGTAAACTCTCCCGTGCGTGAATCCAGTGCAGTAGAATAGGTGTTAAAATGAACCTTATCTAAACCACCGCCATGGGTAAACTCATCGGTACCATAGTTTGTGGTTGTATATGCCCATTCATACATAAAATGGAACCTAAGACCATCGTAAAGACCCGTCACCAGACTTTCCAGTCCTTCTACAGTATCGTAATGTTTATTGGTTAGGGTGGCCACCATTTCCTCCTCGAGGTATTTTTTACATGCTGGCAAGGCTACTGCAACAAATAGTGCGCAGCTGAGTATAGTGTATTTAATTTTGTTCATGATGATAATTCTTAAAATGATGCATTTAAACCTAACACGACGCTTCTTGAAGTAATGGATGAGTTAATATCCGTATCGATGAAGCCATTTTTAGTATACAAGTAAGGGTTTAATACCTGCGCATAGATCTTGAAATTTTTAAGATGAATGCTTTCCAGTGCCTTTGGTGATAACGAATAGCCCAAAGAGACATTTTTCAACTTTACGAACGACCCATTCTGGTAATTCATTGATGAATAATACAGCGGCTGGCCACCATTGCCATAATCGGCACGTGGATAAGCATTCGTTGGGTTGTCTGTACGCCAGTAATCAACTTTTCTAGAGGCATACCGGCCCTGCATATCAACGGCACCACCTTCAGCAGTAAATCCTGTTCTGGCATAGAAAAAGAAAGATAACTCCCAGTTTTTGTAATTAAAGGTGTTGGTCATACCACCCGTGTATTTTGGAAAGCGGTTACCAACAACTTTACGGTCATTGTTATTATCTATTTTATAATCACCGTTTAAGTCTTCCACACGAATATCTCCTGCTTTAAAGTTGGCACCATTTGCATTAAATTTAGCCATTTCTTCGGCATCAGCGAGTTGCCATACACCAATTTTATTGAAGTCGTAGAATACAAATAACGGCTGACCGATAAATGCATTTAACTCAATCGCATCATTTTTACCATTGTAAAGTTCAACCACTTCATCAGAATTTGTTGCAAAATTGAAGTCTGTTGTCCATTTAAAATTAGGGTTGTCAATGTTCCTCGAAGAGATCGAAAACTCGAATCCTTTGTTTTTTGTTTGTCCAACGTTGAAATAAGTAGAGGTGAAGCCTGAAATACTAACAATTGGTCTGTTAATTAACAAGTCGTCAGTAGTGGAACGGTAGTATTCAACACTACCAGAAATTCTGTTATTGAACAAGGCATAATCAATACCTACGTTATATTGTGTAGTTCTTTCCCATTTAAGGTCTTTATTAGGCATGGTGGTTGGGTTAGCAGCTTTCGGATCTGAAGGCACATAACCAAGAGACACCTGGTTGCCAAATACAATAGGCATTTGTGTAAGTCCGCCGGCAGTAGAATATGGTTGTATCGCTGAGTTACCGATCACACCAAAACCGATTCTTGGTTTCAACTGGTTAACCCATTTCACGTTTTTCATAAAGGCTTCTTCTTCTAATTTCCAGCCCAGGGCTACAGAAGGGAAAGAGCTCCATTTGTTGCCCTCGGCAAGTACAGAAGCGGCATCCCAACGGTTTGATACGGAAAGCAAGTATTTATCCATGAAGGAATAATTTACACGACCCATAAAAGAAGCAAGTGTGTTTTTGCTGTAACCAGATCCCCATCCGTCCAATGCACCTTTAGCCGTCGATGATAAATTATACCATAACTGGCTGTCGTAAGGAAGGTTGGTCGCGGTCATGTCCGAATTTTCACTCGTATTTAACTGTGAACTTTGTAGCAACGTCACATTGATTTTGTGCTTATTGCCAATTTGTTTATCGTAGAAAATTAAGTTATCAAGGGTATACGAGAAATTTTGGTTCTGTTGCAACCTGGCATAATTGGTAGCGCTTGCTGCACCACCACCACGAAGGATGGAGTTTGCATCCTGAAATTGTCCTGAACGGAAGTTTCTGAAATCCGGTCCGAAGTTAACGCGGTACCTTAAGCCTTTAATCGGTTGTATCTCTGCATAAAAACTACCCAGGGCACGTAAAGCTGTTCTTTCGCTAATTACGTACTGGTCTTCTAAAATTGGGTTAAGGATACCGATATCGCCTCCTGGCTGGAAAATATAATTTCCTTCAGCATCATAAGGTTGTGCAAATGGTAACATGCCTCTGGCGGCGGCATAGATACCGTTAGCACCCCTGGAGCCCGTACCTGTATAACCATAGTTTTGTACCGACCAGGTTCCGTTGATCGATGCCCCTAAAGTAAACCAGTCAGTTGGCTTAAAGTCTATACTTAGTTTTGTACTGTATCTTTTAAAATCCTGGCCATTATTTGTTCCTTTTTGATCAAGGTAACCGGCAGAGAAATAAGCGCTTAATTTTTCAGTACCCGAGCTTACACTTAAGGTATGATCTTGAGTGATGCCTGTTCTGGATACATAATCTGCCCAGTCAGTAGTTTGAATTCTGCTGCCATCGTACAAAGGAACCTCAGATACACCCCATTTGGCGGCTTCTTCTGGTGTTGTTGGTCGCATCTGTGGAATCAGGTTATCTTTGTCTAACCAGGTATACCCGTTTGCGATGTTTTCCCAGGCTACAGGGTCGGTGCCCAGAATTTTCTTATCTTCTGCAGGGTTAGGATATGGCGTATTGTAACCGAAAGCTGTTCCCTGTTTAAGCACACGGTAGGCATCTCTGCGGTATTCTGCATATTCACCTGAGTTAAATAGCTCGTCTTCGGTATGAAGCTTTTCGAAGGTGGAAATGGCATTGTAAGAGATGGAGGTTACTCCATTTCGGCCTCTTTTAGTGGTGACTAACACTACACCGTTAGCCGCACGCGAACCATAAATGGCCGTTGCTGATGCATCTTTTAAGATATCGATAGATTCTATATCATGTGGACTAATCGATTCGATACCTCCAGCATTCAAGGGAACCCCATCAACCACATACAACGGAGAGTTGGTGGCTAATAACGATCGGTTACCACGGATTCGGATGCTTCCTACTTCGCCCGGACGGGAGTTTGAGGTTACATCGACACCGGAAACACGTCCCTGAACGGCTTGTAAAGCGTTTTGCACAGGTAAACGTTCGATGTCTTTAGCACCTATTCCAGCAATTGACCCGGTAACATCCGCTTTCTTGGCGGTACCATAACCAATAACGACCACTTCATTTAAATCGTTTTGCTGAGGAACTAAATTCACATTTAGCGTAGTGGAGGTGCCGGCGGCAACTTCTTTCGGCGTGTAACCGATATAGGAGAAGACCAGCGTTTGCCCAGGTTCCGCACTAATGGTAAACTGGCCCTGACCATTGGTCACGGCACCTTGTTTTTGTCCCTTAATGGTAACGGATACACCTGGTATTCCATTATTTGTTTCATCGGTAACGCGACCGTTAATAGCCCGCTGCGCAAAAGCCGTGAGGAAGCTACAGGAAAATAAGAGGAACAGGGCAATTACCCGGAACTGAAATGGCTTGCATTTCACGTAAATGATTCGGTACATATTTGGTTTTTTTGGTTAGAAAATCTTTCTTCAGTGCACTAAAGTATACTTATCCTTAAATATCGGCAACCTGTAGTATCCTGTATCATAAGCAGGTATGATACAGGGTGGCTAAGTGTTTAATCTGTAAGTATATTTTCTTTGGGCATGGTAAATTGTTTGTTCTCTGTAGTCGGCTTAGGTGTGCCGAAATAGAAATACAAGGTTCGCTGTGTAGCGCCTTTAATAATGTTGGGTTCGCTAATAGGACCAAGCGCTGCTGTATTGTTGCTGATGTTAAATGCAAGTTTGCCTCCAATGGGTGGTATACGGTCTAAAAAGGAAATGTCTCCGATCGGTAAAACGGGCTGTGGTTTCGGTCCGGTTAACCCGTAAAAATTAAACAGACGTACAAAAAGATCTTCTTCTTTAGCGGCGACGATAAATTTACCTTCGGCAGTATTCAGTTCCAACCATACCATTTCTGAAAAATAGCCTTTAAACTCAGGGAAGATCCAGGGTGCAGCACCAGTTTGTGTAGGGTTGTACATGTTTTCCCAAACATTAAGGCCGGTACCAAACTGGCGGTTTTTCCAAACGCGGTAAGGACCTTCACCTAGCCATTTTGCACTCAGCACATAACTTTCCGGGTAACTGAAACTGACGCCTGCAAAAGGATAGGTGCCGTCGAGGTGATAGTCGTAAAATAATTCGAGCCAGCCGCTGGGATGCATTTTCCAACGAACGGTTTTTAGGTTGCCGCTATAACTGGATTCTATAATGTAAGCCTCGCCATCCTTAAAGTGTTTAAAACCTGTTAATTTAGCTTCACCACTGACCAGTATTGGGCCTTTATTAAAGGATAAGGGTTTGCTGAAATCGTTCGTCAACTGTTGCAAGGTGCCATCTTTTTTGCTGATGGTCACTGCAATGCCACTTGCTTTTAAGGTCATACTGGTATCCGTTTCGCTGGTCACTACGGGCGTGCTGGCCGTAGTGGTCAACAAGTTTTTGATGAGGTTAACGTTAGACTTGATTTTCCAGGTCCATTTAAACAATTCATTTCCCGAAGGGTCATAGGCGGCAAGGGTTAAGGCGTCATGATTTTTCCAGTCGGCAGGAAGATTGAGCTTAAGAAACCCTTTGGCCAACGGCGCAATGGATGGCGGATTAACGATACCGTTTTTTTCGCTGCGGTAACCCCCTGCCTGATCGCCCGGCTGGTTAAAATTAACCAGTTCCCAACGGTAAGTACACTGGTTGAGGTTGGTGTAATGGTAACGGTTTTCTACGGGTACCTGTCCTTTAAAGTCGGCCGGTAGGTCTTTTAAGGTGATTTTAACCGGAGAGTATATTTCCTTAATGGCATTGTAACTTCCTTCTTTTTCACGGTGTGGACCAACCACACCATCATTGGCATTGATGGCGTTCACATCAAGCTGGCCATTTCTGTCGGTACGTATTATACCTTCATCTACCAGTGCCCAGATGAATCCACCGGCACCTCTTTTGCTATTCCAGTGAAGATCCCAGAAATCAGAAAGACCTGCGGCTGCACCACCATCATCCTGTGCGTGCAGAAACTCGGTCACCATATAAATATTTGTATCGGCAAGTATCTTTTTTGTGCTGTAATAATCTTCGTAGTGGTTGCCGTCAATGCCATTAAAAGCATTACCAGGTCTGTGGTGGGCATGGATAACTGGTCGGGCCGACAAATCATGCTGCGCAAACAGATCATCCAGTTCAAAGTTGTGTCCGCCTTCATTGCCATTTACCCAAAAGATAATGGAAGGGTGGTTGGCATCGCGGGTCACCATTTCCTTAACCAACGGGGTTCCAGCTTTAGTGCTGTATGATTTTTGCCAGCCTGCCAGCTCGTCTAAAACATATAAACCCAGGGAGTCGCAGTAGTTAAGGAAACTCTGGTCGGGCGGGTAATGAGAGGTACGCACCGCATTCATGTTCATGCCTTTGATCAGTTTCACATCGGCTAAATCGATCTCCGGACTTACCGTACGTCCGGTTTCCGGCCACCATACATGGCGGTTGATGCCTTTCATTTTTATCTTCACGCCATTCACATAAATACCATCCTGTTTTTTAATTTCTATGGTGCGAAAGCCAAACTTAGCCGCAGTTTGATAAATGTCTTTTCCTTGTTGTTGCAGGCTCAGCTTCACCTGATATAGGTTAGGTGTTTCCGCATTCCATAAACTTGGTTTTTTAACGTTAGTTTTCATCAGTACAACCGAGTCCGCTCCCGTGGTGGCGGTAGCTGTTCCAACGGTTTTACCCTTTGCATCGATTATACTGGCCAGGAGCTTGCCTCCAGGTTGCACATTTTTTAAAAATACATTCATGGCAAACGTGCCATCGGCATCGGCTTTAATGGCCGTATGGCTGATGTGTTGCACTGGCGTAGCCTCCAGATAAACGGGGCGAAAAATACCCCCGAATATCCAGTAATCGGCCAGGCGTTCGGCGTTGTTTATCGATGCATCAGTCGACATTTTACTTACGGTTACCTCTATTTTGTTGGATTGGCCGACCTTAATTTTATCGGTAACATCATAGGTGAAGCGGTAGAATGAACCCTGGTGCGTTGGGCCAGCCACTTTACCATTAATCTTTACTTCCGTGTCCGTCATCGAGCCTTCGAAAACAAGTTGAATGTTTTTTTCTTTCCATCCCGCGGGTACGGCAAAACTATAAGCATAGAGGCCTTTTTCTTCTGCAAAGCGGAAGTTTTTGCCATAGGTTACATAATCGCGACCGTAGTTATAAGTGCCAAATCCTTGTTGCTCCCAAACCGAAGGAACCTGTATTTTAGACCAAAAACCACTGTTTCTTCCGCTGGTACACCAAAAATCCCAGGTCACGGTATTTTTATTATCGGTACCCGAGAGGTACTGGATTTCTTTATGAATAGACTGAGCATGTAGGCCATGAACACCTGGAAGGAGTAAGGCAAAAAGGGTCAATGTTTTGAACAAAAAGGCTGGTTTCATGTAACTTGTTTTTTAAAGGTAATGAAGCGATCATAAGCTTATTCATTGCTAAGCTTATGTGATTTCATCTATAATCACTTGTAGATTAATGCTAATTGCCTTCTGGTTTAACCGCGCTGGTTTTAAGACTTAAAGGCAAGCTAAAGGTTTCAGGTTGATCGGGTTGTGCTGGGTTATAAGGAGGCACTTCAATCATGTATTTAGAAAGTTCAGGTAGGGTGGTTTTGATGCCTTCCAGCACACATTTTGACAGTTGATAGGCACCATAAGTGCTGAAATGGGTATTGTCGGCAAGGGCAGTTGTTTGTCCGGGAAAGCTGTTTGCCGGATAGTGTACGAAAGCTTTTTTAGAATCCTCTACCCCTAATGCATCATAAAATTGGGTACTCATGGCATTAAGGTCGATTAAAGGAACCTGACGATCCCTGGCCACTTTTCGTGCTGCTTCAGGGTAATCGCCCAGGGTGTTGATCGTTTTTCCGTTATCATCAAAGGAGCGGCGGGCGGTGGAGGTAACCAATACCGGCAGGCCGCCTTTGGCTTTGATTTTATCGATAAAGAGATTTAATCGTTTAGTGTAGGAGCCGTAGGCACCATCAGCAGGGCCTTTTTCCTTTTGATCATTATGTCCGAACTCAATAAATACATAATCGCCGGTTTTCAGCAAGGACAAGATTTTATCCAGGCGATGGCTACCCAAAAAACTGCCTAACGAAAGTCCGGATGCCGCATGGTTAGCTACGACCACACCTGGTTTAAAAAAAGGCGTGATCATTTGTCCCCAGCTAGCCCAAGGTTCCTCATCCTGATCAACCACGGTAGAATTCCCGGCAAAGTAAATACTGCGCTGGTCGTTTGTTCTTTTCAGCTTAATTGATTTCACCAGTGACGGATGGCTAAATTCGAGAGTAAGTTGGTCGTCCCAGTTGAGGTTGCCAACTTCACGGGGCTTTAATTGTACTTTATTGTTCCCGTCAATTTGTGGGTTTTTGACGTTTACCACAAAACTTATTTTCTTGTTTTCTTTTGGGCCAACAGTAATTCTATCGACCATCAATCGGCGCGATTCCGCTTTGACCGTTAACGTGTCTGGTCTATTATGGCCTTTTAACGATAGGGTAACTATATAGTTCCCTTCAGGTACTTTTACCGAGTAATAAGGACCTTGATTTTTTGGTGGTTTCACAGACACCTTATAGGAGCCATGATCCTGCGCATTACTGGTGGCGGGCCATAACAAACTTAGTGAAAAGAGTCCGGTGATGGAAACAGCAAATAGCCTTAATCGTTGGATGTGCATGAGGTCATTACGAGTTTATAAATGGTTACCCCCGGTATTTAATTTCAGGGGTAGTTCAAATGTATACTTCGTAATTCAATTCGGTATCCTGTGCCATCCTGCAAAAGGGAGATTTCATGCTAGTATTTGATAAGCGTCAGCTTGTGAATTTCTTATCCCAGTTTTTTAATAGCATATGGAACAAGATCAGATAATTATTTATCAAACCTCGAACGGGGAAACTAGAATTGATGTAAAGCTTGAAGGTGAGACGCTTTGGTGGAGTCTGAAATTAATGTCTCAATTGTTTGATAAAGATTCTGATACAATTGGATTGCATATTAAGAATATTTACAGAGGGGGAATTGGAAGAGGATTCAACTACCAAGTTTTTCTCGGTAGTCACAGATTACTCTTATACGTTGGATATTCTCGATAAGTACGACCATCAACAATTAAGCATAGAGGCAACAACTTCGACATCATTATTTGTAATAGACTATGTCGATGCTAGAGAGATTCAAATTCGATCTAAAAAAGAATCGCTGCCTAACCTTTTCGTATGGTTTATAGATAAAAATAAACTTTAGTACCGAAAGGATGGTTCTAAACGTATTGCCAATAATGCGCTTGTTGCAATAACACTGATGATTGCCGAAAGTTAATCGGACGAGAAGGAGATGATAGTTAAGGTTATCGTTAACTTGATAAATTCCAAAAACTGAAAATTAAGGACGGGATAAAATGAGGAAGATTTCGGAATCACAATAATTTTTAATGATCAGCAATTTTGGATGCTGTAACCTTCGGAATAATGACTAATAAATCATAACCTTTTATTATCCTGGATAACTTTATATCGGAAATGCTAATCTTTCCTTCGTTCAGAGCCTTTCTTAGTGGAAGCATATCAAAACAATGCCATTGGTTCCCATCGATTGCTCTTGTTATTGGTTTTAATGTTTTAAGTATACTGCTGTTTTCATCAATTTTTTCTTCTGGAAAACCTTGAAATGGCGATGCCTGGGTACCTGACGTACTTAATATCATGATGTGTAAAGAATTTTTGTACTTACTATCATCAATATTGTTTACTAAGTTTCCAATATCATAGACCTCCATCAAACTTTCGCCTTTTGCTAAGTGATTTGCACCATATTTAAAAAGATTTCTCTTGCCAGCCCAGTCTGAATATTTTTCCATGAGTTGATTTTTCATCAATTGAATTCGCAAATGATGGTTTCGAGACTTATATATTTTTACACTTTGCTTCAAAGCAGCAATTATTTGTCCTTCTTTTGGGCTTAATTCGAGCAATGATAGTTTTTCAATATTTTTTTCAAAGTCATCTGTAAATAGGTAAAAAGGCTTACTTTGATCCTTCAGAAAATTGTCAAAGTATATTTTTGAATTATTTTCTATCGTGGTATATATATCTTTAGCTTTTTTATTCTTTGTGATTTTTTGTAGCTCGTTACATATTACTCTGTCACCTACTACCATTATTTGATCAGTGCCATGTATCTGGGTGTTTGATTTAGCCAACTGTTTAAGCAGGGCAAATTCAGAAGTGAAAGCATAGAAAGAAAAGGTATTTCCATATCTATTTACATACTTCTGTAATTCAATATCTGATAGATTTTTAATCTTCTGCTGTAAAATGCCAGCTGTAAAGGGATCAATTTCACAAAAGAAGTTATCAAATTTTACTTGTGAAGCTAATGCAGAAGTGAAATACGGGATTTCATTCGTAAAGTGATCTTCTCCAATGAGCACATCATTACTTCCGTTTACCTTATCCATAATCTTTGTCCAACCTAAACCGGAAAACGAATTCCCTTCAGGCAAAAAGGATGATACATTAGCTTTTGCAAGCTTCGTGACTACACTATCTTGCGCAAAAGAACGGTACGTGGAAAAAAGATTTAAAAGCGCACATAATACTATAAATAACTGTTTCATTTCAATTAGACGACATTAGTTTGGAAAGTTACAGCTAAAATATTTATGAATATGCCCTCCTTTACTGAAATTTAATATTGGCTATGGCACATAGCTTTTAAACATATCAAATCTTTCCCTATCTAGCCTGATCGATCCTTTCATTTTTCTGTCGATTATCAAGAACTCATTCCATTAATCAACGCTATTTTCCTGTTTTTGATAATGAGTTTTTGATAAAGAAAACATAAAATATACTCCGCAAGAATAACCTGCAGATCAAAATCTAAACCTTCATTTAATACAAGTTTACCAGAGAATGATCCTCAATAGTCTAAGACTGTTGTAACCTTATTTTTTGAGTATTACACATATGTAAACCAAACTTAAGAACACCGATGTTGGAATATTTAAGCTAATTGCGGCGATACATTTTTCAAACATCAATTCCTAAGTATAAGGGCTTTAGAAGGGCGTTTGAAGGGCCTTTGAAGGGCCTCTAAACGGCTACAGCCCTTCAAACGCCCTTATAACACCGCCACAACACCCTTTTGTTGCTCTTATACCTGATAATTGCAGTTCGGCTTCATTTTACTGGCTAGTTTAAACCTTACCCTTATCAACTTTGTTGATTTTCATTCCAATAGCTAATAAAGAAATTCAGGTGCAATAGATTGTAACAATCCTGATGAATCTTTTTTGGAGCAGGACAGTTAAGAACAGTTAATAGAAATTCATTCATTATTATTGTTTTTCAAACTAACCAGATATATTGTTATGCAGATCATTTTTGGAGTATTATTCCATTTCATCGGTGGCTTTGCCTCCGGCAGCTTTTATATTCCTTTTAAAAAAGTAAAAGGTTGGGCCTGGGAAAGCTATTGGATCGTAGGAGGTGTTTTCTCCTGGTTAATTGTACCACCTATAGCCGCTTACCTCACTATCCCTGGTTTCGCGGAGATCATTAAACAAACCAATGGTTCTATTTTAGCACTCACTTATTTCTTTGGAATCCTCTGGGGCATAGGTGGTTTGACTTATGGTTTAGGTGTTCGGTACCTCGGTGTTTCGCTAGGTAGTTCTATTATTTTAGGCTTAAGCTCCGTATTTGGAGCCTTACTGCCATCCATCTATTATAACTTTTACCCTAAAGAAGGAAGGGACAGCTTTAACGATATTATTGGCAGTTCCTGGGGGCAGGTGGTTTTGATTGGGCTGATTATCTGTGTAGTCGGCATCTTTTTCTGCGGAAAAGCTGGCATGATGAAAGAAAAAGACCTGGGTGCAAAAGCAGCGACCAAGGAAAGTGCGGAGTTTAAAATCGGCTTAGGCCTGGTAGTATCCATCGTTTCCGGAATCTTGAGTGCGTGTTTCGCCTTTGGTATTGATGCCGGAAAAGACATGGCCAACGAAGCTAACGCGGCTTGGAAACTATTGAACCCAGGCGATGGTGAATTCCTTTTTCAAAACAACGTTACCTATATCGTGATCCTTTGGGGTGGTTTAACCACCAACCTGATCTGGTGTGTGATCTTAAATACAAAAAATAAAACATTTGGCGATTATACGAATCGTAAAGTGCCCATGTTATCCAATTATATATTCGCCGCTTTGGCGGGTACCACCTGGTTTTTGCAGTTCTTTTTTTATGGAATGGGCGAAAGTAAACTCGGAAACGGCGCAAGCTCCTGGATTCTGCACATGGCCTTTATCATTTTGGTAGCTAACGTATGGGGGCTGGTCCTTAAAGAATGGACTTCAGTTAGCAAAAAAACCTTTCGTACCGTGTTATTGGGTATCGCTTGTATTATCATCTCCATCATGGTGGTGGGATACGGAAATTCTTTAAAATAAAATATTAAATTATCAATCATATGTCTGTCGAAAAAGACCGTTTTAAACATGTAAGCTATTTATGGGATGAAGCTCATGCTGCTGAACTGGCAGGTGACGAAGTTGCCTTATTACTTTACCGATCTAACCTGCTGGGTGCAGACCTTCGCCTCACCAATTATGGGGGTGGCAACACCTCATGCAAGGCAGCAGCCGTAGATCCGCTGACGGGAGAAACCGTTGAGGTCATGTGGATTAAAGGATCTGGTGGAGACATTGGTACCTTAAAACGTAGTGGCCTTGCCGCTTTATATGTGGAGCGTCTTCGCAACCTGAAGAATATATATAAAGGGATATACCAGGAGGATGAAATGGTGGAGTTATTTAACCATTGCATTTATGACCTGCAATCAAAAGCACCTTCTATTGACACCCCTTTGCATGGTTTCCTACCCTTCAAACACATCGATCACTTACACCCTGATGCAGCCATCGCTATTGCAGCGGCAAAAGATGGTAAGCAGATCACCCATGATTTGTTTCAGGGAACCATCGGCTGGGTCGATTGGCAAAAGCCGGGTTTCGACCTTGGTTTGCAATTGGAGCAATGCTTAAATGAAAATCCAGGGATCCGTGGTATTATGCTTGGCTCACATGGGTTATTCACCTGGGGTGATACTGCTTACGAAAGTTACCTGAATACCCTGGAAGTCATTGAAACCTGTGCCAATTACCTGGAAGAAAACTATGGTAAAAAAGCGCCTGTATTTGGCGGACAAAAACTAGGAAGTCTCATAAAACCTGAGAGAATACAAAAGGCAGCTTTATTGGCGCCTGTTTTACGTGGCTTTTGCTCCAGCGAACGCCACATGGTAGGCCATTTTGTTGATGATGCCAATGTGCTGGAATTTATCAATTCCAATGATTTTGAACGATTGGCGCCTTTAGGAACCAGCTGCCCGGATCATTTCCTGCGCACTAAAATCAGTCCCTTAGTTTTAGACCTCGATCCTCAGGCTGACCTTTCAGATACTGCAGCTTTACAAGAACGTTTAACACCGCTTTTTACTGCTTACCGAGCTATTTACGCGGAGTATTATAATACTTGTAAAAGAGAAAATAGTCCGGCCATACGTGATGCCAACCCGGTGATCATTCTTTACCCTGGAGTTGGTTTATTTTCTTTTTCTAAAGACAAACAAACGGCTCGGGTAGCAGCAGAATTCTATGTCAATGCCATCAACGTGATGAAAGGTGCCGAAGCCATTTCTGAATACACCTCTTTGCCGCGACAAGAAGCTTTTAACATTGAATATTGGTTGCTTGAAGAAGCTAAATTACAGCGGATGCCTAAGCCAAAAGCTTTATCGGGCAAGATTGCTTTAATTACTGGCAGTGCCGGAGGGATAGGAAAAGCGATTGCCAAGAAATTTCTAAATGAAGGCGCCGTAGTGGTAATTAACGATAATGATGCGAACAGACTGGCTAATGCCGACCTGGAATTAGAACGGGAATATGGTAAAGATGCCTATATTACAGTGGCCTTAGATGTAACCAATGGCGAGCAGATTACCAATGCTTATTCAGCTGCAGCACTTGCTTTTGGTGGGGTAGATATTGTGGTAAATTGTGCGGGTTTATCGATCTCTAAACCGATTGAAGAACATACCGACAGGGATTGGGATTTATTGTATGACGTGTTGGTTAAGGGGCAGTTTAAGGTTACACAAGCCGGTGTTTCGGTGATGCGTAAACAACATATCGGTGGCGATGTGATTAACATTGTCAGTAAAAATGCATTGGTTTCCGGACCTAATAACGCTGGTTATGGCTCTGCCAAAGCGGCGCAGTTACACCTGAGCAGGTTAAATGCCGCAGAATTAGGTGCCGATAAAATCCGCGTGAATGTGGTGAACCCTGATGCGGTGATTTCGGACAGTAAAATATGGGAAGGCGATTGGGCAACCGGACGTGCAAAAGCTTATGGCGTTAAGGTAGAAGAGCTGCCTGCATTTTATGCAAAACGCACACTCCTGGATAAAATTATTTTACCAGAGGATATTGCCAATGCCTGTATGGTTTTCGTGGGTGGACAGTTATCGAAGTCGACCGGCAATGTATTGAATGTTGATGGCGGAGTGGCCAATGCTTTTGTGAGGTAATTTAATCTATAAAAAATGGAAATACAGAAACACCAGATTGATCAACATAACCAAGATCAACACCTTGATCATAGACGCAGGTTTAACTTCCTTATAGGGGAGCATGCGGATGTTTACCAAATCATCGAAAAACTGATTAAGTTTCAAATTGCGATTCCAAGCTGGGCTTTAGGTAATGGCGGAACACGCTTTGGTCGTTTTTCAGGCGGTGGAGAACCACGCAACCTGGAAGAAAAGATCCAGGACATCGGCTTACTCCATCAATTAAACCAGTCGAGCGGCGCCATTTCGCTCCACATTCCCTGGGATAAAACAGAAAACTTCGAAGCGATAAAAGGCTTGGCAGATCATTATAACATCCGTTTTGACGCGATGAATTCCAATACTTTCCAGGATCAGGCAGGTCAGGCGCAAAGTTATAAGTTTGGCTCCCTGCAGCATGTAGACAAAGCCGTGCGTAAACAGGCTATTGAGCACAATATTGACGTCATCCGTCAGGGTGTTGGATTAGGTTCGAAGTCGCTCACCGTATGGCTGGCCGACGGTTCTTGTTTCCCCGGGCAGCTGAATTTCAGAAAAGCTTTCCAAAATACCTTATCGAGTCTGGAAGAAATCTATGCCGCTTTGCCGGAAGATTGGAAAGTATTTGTAGAGTATAAAGCTTATGAGCCTAACTTCTATTCGACTACGGTTGGCGATTGGGGGCAGTCGTTATTGTTTGCCAACAAGCTGGGCCCTAAAGCCTTTACCCTGGTTGATTTAGGTCACCATTTACCAAACGCTAACATTGAGCAAATTGTTTCTTTATTATTGATGGAAGGTAAATTGGGTGGTTTCCACTTCAACGATTCAAAATACGGCGATGATGATTTGACGGCGGGAAGCATGAAGCCTTACCAGCTGTTCCTCATTTTCAATGAATTGATTGAAGGGATGGATGCGAAAGGTATTGATCATGCCACCGGATTAGGCTGGATGATTGATGCGTCGCATAACGTAAAAGATCCATTAGAAGATTTATTGCAGTCGGTAGAAGCCATTATGATTGCCTATACGCAGGCCTTATTGGTAGACAGGAAAGCCCTGGAGCTAGCGCAACAGGAAAATGATGTGTCAACTGCACAGGAAATATTGCAGCATGCTTTCAGAAGTGATGTACGTCCGATCATTCAGGAAGCGAGGATACAATCCGGTGGTGCCGCAAGACCACTGGAATTGTACAGAGCGTTAAAAGTAAGAAATACCTTGATTTCAGAACGGGGAAATAAAACAGTAGCCACAGGATTATAATGAGTAAAATACCGGTAATTGTAGTTTTTGATGTAGGGAAGACGAACAAAAAGCTCTTCCTTTTCGACGAAAATTATAAAATAGTTTTTGAACGTTCCGCACGTTTTATCGAGACCTTCGATGAGGATGGCGATCCCTGTGAAAACCTGGAAAGTTTAAGGTTATCTGTTTTTGATTCCCTTCGGGAGGTGTTAAAGCGGAAAGAGTTCGAGATCAAAGCCATCAATTTCTCATCGTATGGAGCAAGTTTTGTTTATATTGATGAATACGGTAAACCACTTGCACCTTTATACAATTATCTGAAGCCTTATCCGGAAGCGCTAAAAAAAGAATTTTATGCAAAGTATGGCGGCGAAACCGCTATTTCCGCCGCAACGGCATCCCCGATTTTAGACAGTCTGAACTCAGGTATGCAGCTATACCGCATTAAAAAAGAACGGCCGGAGTTGTTTAAGCAGATCAAATATGCCCTTCACCTGCCGCAATACCTCAGCTACCTGGTTTCGGGGGTTGAATATTCAGACCTGACCAGTATTGGCTGTCATACCCAGCTATGGGATTTTACTAAAAACGATTACCATGATTGGGTACTCCAGGAAGGGATAGACAAAAAACTGGCACCCATTGCCGAAGCAAGTGACGTTTTTCCTGCCGAGTTTCCAGGCAATCTGTATAAGGTTGGCATCGGCTTACACGACAGCTCTGCGGCACTTATTCCATACCTGACGAGTTTTCATGAACCTTTCGTATTGATTTCTACGGGTACCTGGAGTATTACCATGAACCCCTTTAACAATACCCCTTTGCAAGCTGAAGACCTGCAGCAGGATTGCCTTTCTTATTTGCATTACAAGGGTAAACCGGTGAAGGCATCACGAATTTTCGCGGGTTATGAACATGACCAGCAAGTGAAACGTATTGGGGCTTTCTTTAAACAAGGAATATCCAGGTATAAAAATATGCGGTATGACGCAGGTATCATCGATGAGCTGCTGGAAGAAAGAAAAAAACGGAATGAAAGTCTGCCGGATAACCATAAGGTTTCTGCATTTGGCGCCCGTGATTTAGCTTCTTTTTCATCAGATACGCAGGCCTATCACCAATTTATGCTAGACCTGGTGGTGCAACAAAAGGCCTCTTCCAACCTGGTAATGGGTAACGAAGTGAAACGGATTTTTGTAGATGGCGGATTCAGTAAGAACGTTATTTTTATGAACCTGTTGGCGCGGGTATTTCCAGAAGTTGAAGTGTTTGCGGCCTCTATGGCCCAGGCTACAGCCATTGGTACAGCCCTGTCGATCCACAAACACTGGAATACCAAGCAGATGCCAAATGATATTATTGAATTGAAATATTACGCGACCACACACGACCTTTCCCTATGATTGTAGGTTTATTTATTCCTTGTTATGTGGATCAGTTTTACCCAAATGCGGGTATAGCCACTTACCAGTTGTTAACAAAATTAGGCGTTGAAGTGCGTTATCCTACGGGGCAGACCTGCTGCGGACAGCCGATGGCTAATTCTGGTTTTGAGCACCTCAACCAGGGTTGTAACCAACTGTTTGTCGACAACTTCGGCGAGTACGATTATATTGTATCGCCTTCCGGAAGTTGTGTTTTACACATCAAAGAACATTTACATACCGACGCACAGCCGGAAAAGGCATTGGCCATCAGGCATAAAGTCTATGAGCTGGTTGAATTTCTGGTGGATGTATTAAAGGTTAAAAACCTGCAGGCGAAATTCCCTCACCGCGTAGGTTTACACCAAAGTTGTCACGGCCAACGCGGATTGTTCTTGTCGCAAATGTCTGAGCTCAATGCCCCTTATTTTTCTAAACCCCATGAATTGCTCAGCCAAGTGGGCGGCTTAACGCTAATTCCTTTAGACCGTGAAGATGAGTGCTGCGGTTTTGGTGGCACCTTCTGCGTGGTTGAAGAAGCGGTATCCGTAAAAATGGGTAAAGATCGGGTGAAGGATCACTTGTCGCATAAGGCGGAATACATTACCGGATCCGACATGTCATGCCTCATGCATATGGAAGGCATCTTAAAGCGCCAAAACAGCCCGGTTAAGGTGTTGCACATCGCAGAAATCCTGAATGCAGAATAAACCTAAACCTATGAATGCAGGAATGAAAACACACCCGGAATTAGCCGAAAGTTTTAATAAAGATGAAGCACGTGTCGACTGGCATGATGAAACCCTTTGGTGGATCAGGCAAAAAAGAGATAAATCGGCACATGGCGTTCCTGAATGGGAACAATTAAGGGCCATTGCCTCTCAAATAAAGGAAAACGTTTTGGGTAACCTGGCGGATTACCTGGTTGCCTTTGAGAAAAAGGCTATTGAAAACGGCGTAACCGTTCATTGGGCTGCAGACGCCGCAGAACATAACCAGATTATTCTGGATATTTTAACTAAAAAAGGTATCCGGCAGATGGTGAAAAGTAAGTCTATGCTGACCGAAGAATGCCACCTTAACGAATTTCTGGAACAGCAGGGGATCGGAGTGATTGACTCCGACTTGGGCGAGCGCATTGTGCAACTGGCCAAAGAACCACCAAGTCATATTGTATTGCCATGTATCCATAAGAAAAAAGAAGAAATCGGAGCGCTTTTCCATGAACACCTGGGCGTAGCTTCTGGGGTATCCGATCCACAGGTACTGACCGAGGCGGCGAGGCAGCACCTTCGCGAAACCTTCCTGACCCGCAAAGCGGCTTTAACGGGCGTAAACTTTGCCATCGCAGAAACCGGTGAATATGTGGTCTGCACTAATGAAGGTAACGCCGACATGGGTGCCCATTTAGCAGAGGTACACATTGCAGCCATGGGGCTGGAAAAGATTATTCCAGAACGAAAACACCTTGGTGTATTTCTGCGGCTATTAACCCGCAGTGCCACCGGGCAGCCGATTACTACGTATTCCAGTCATTTTAAAAAACCAAGGCCAGGGCAGGAGATGCATATTGTGATTGTAGACAATGGACGTTCCGTTCAGATGGGCCGCGAAGACTTTAGGGCTTCCTTAAAATGTATCCGTTGTGGTGCATGTATGAACACTTGTCCGGTTTACCGAAGAAGTGGAGGTCATAGTTATCATAATGCCATTGCTGGCCCGATTGGTGCTATTCTGGCACCTAATCTGGACATGGAAAAACATGCTGACCTACCTTTTGCATCCACCCTTTGTGGATCCTGTTCCAATGTTTGCCCGGTTAAAATTGATATCCACCAGCAACTTTATAAATGGCGGCAGGTCATTGTGAAGGAAGGTTATGCCACCAAGTCTAAAACCATGGGCATGCAGCTGATGAATTACACGCTGTCCTCACCAAAAGTTTACCGCACAGCCGGTAAAGCTGGGCGCTGGATGTTAAAACACGTGCCTTTTGCCGTCAACAACGGCCTAAACCCCTGGTATAAACAGCGGAACATGCCTGCCGCACCGCAAGAATCATTTGGCGAGTGGTATAAACGCACGATAAAGGATAAGAAATAAAGACATGAGCAGAGCAAATATATTAGCTTCCTTAACGAAAAATCAACCTGAGCAGGTGCCCCTTCCTTCTTTAATCATGGATCGGGAAGAAATCACTGACCTGCAGGAAAAATTTAAAGCGATGGCAGAAGGTATCGGCAGCAAGGTAATAGAGGTGGCAGACTTAGCGGAAATTCCAGCATGGCTGGCGCAGGAATTCCCTTCCGCCAAACGGCTGGTGACACTGGTGGAGGAATTAGTTTCTCCAACCATAAGTGCCTTTGCCTTAACTAGTCCGCACGATTACGAAGATGTGGACGTTGCCATTTTTAAACCGACCCTAGCGGTTGCAGAAAATTCTGCCTTATGGCTTACCGAAGATTTGATGGGGGTTAGGGTGTTGCCTTTTATTACCCAGCATATCGTGATGCTGGTGGATGTGGCTATCCTGGTTCCTGATATGCATGCGGCCTACCAGATCTTGGGCGATGCTTCATACGGTTATGGTGCCTTTATTTCCGGTCCTTCCAAAACAGCTGATATTGAACAATCACTGGTGTTGGGTGCCCACGGGCCCAGAAGTATGACCGTTTTTATTTACGATAAAACATATTAGTATGCTCTTAAAGCCGAAAGCCTTATTATTCCTGGTTTCCCTTACGTTTATTATTGCGTTATCACCAGCGCCAGCATTTGCACAAGAGTGGCATGGCGAGCAACGGGAGATGCGATACCATCCTGAAGGGGAAGACTTCGTAATCAATAATGGTACCCGGCGATTTAATCGTGCGCTTTATGGCACCAATACGGCTTTTCGCGTGGAAGCAGGTGATTTGCCGGAATTTGCCATGTATATGCCCGGTATGGGTGGTAACCTTAAATTTGCCTTGCAAAAAGGCGGTAAAAGCATTTGGTTGATTGCTGCAAAAGACATTACGGCGCGTTATACGCCAGGCAAAATGAGCTATGTCATCAAGGATCCTTTATTAGGATCAGGAACATTACACATGGTGGTTTTAGCCATGGCTGATGCAGAAGGCATGGTGGTTAAAGCCACAGTTGAAGGTACCGAAAAGGACATTACCTTGTTAGCTGTTTTCGGTGGTGCCAGCGGCAAAAAGTTCTTCCGTTCTGGTGATATGGGTCCTGATCCGGAATCCAGTTTCTACCTACATCCTGATTATTGCAAAACCAATGTATATACCCTCAATCAGGGTGCCTTTAACCTTACTTATGGTGCTAAACAAGATCAAACACTGACGGGCGTCTTTCCGGCGACCTTAAAACTGGGGGATGCCGCAACACTCGATCAGGTGGAAACCTTTGATCAATCGACAAGATCTGCGACACCCGTGGTGACTGCGAAAAAGAAATTGCTTTCGGGCGAAAGTCAGTATTTTCTGATAAAAAATCCTGCGTCCAACCCGGCGCCGGTACAGTTAGCCCAGGCTGCAGGCATTTTTAATGCCGCTGAAACGGCAAGGAAGAAAGTTGCCGGTCAGATCAGCATCAGCACCCCGGATCCATACCTTAACACTTTGGGCGCTGCCATCAGCATTGCTTCAGATGCCATTTGGGAAGACCCATCCTACCTGCATGGCGCTGTTGGCTGGAGGATGCGTTTAAACGGCTGGCGCGGCGCTTATACCGCCGATCCGCTAGGCTGGCATGACCGTGCGAAAACACACTTCAGGGCCTATGCTAAATCACAATTGCTAAGTCCGGCAAGCGGTCCAGTGGTTGCAGATACTGCTTTTCATTTAGCCAGGCATGAAGAAAAAATGGGCACTTCCATGTTTACAGAGGGGTATATCAGTCGCGACCCGGAAGGAAAATCTTTACGTCCGCATCATTACGACATGAACCTGGTTTACATTGATGCCCTATTGTGGCACCTGAACTGGACGGGCGACCTCGACTTTGCCAGGGAAATGTGGCCGGTATTACAGCGTCACCTGGCCTGGGAAAAAAGAAACTTCGATCCAAATAATGACGGACTTTACGATGCTTATGCAGCCATATGGGCAAGCGATGCCCTGTATTATAGTGGCGGAGCGGTAACCCATAGCTCGGCTTATAACTACCGTGCGCACCTAATGATGGCTAAAATTGCTTCATTAATCGGTGAAGATGCTGGTCATTATGATCAGGAAGCTAAAAAGATATTAACGGGTATCAACAACACGTTGTGGATGCCTGAAAGAGGTGTGTATGCAGAATATCAGGATGGAATGGGCCTTAAGGCCCTTCATCCTGCTGCAGCTTTGTGGACCATATACCACAGTCTCGACAGTGATATTGCTGATCCTTTTCAAGCATATTCAAGCTTGAAATACATTGATAACGAGATTCCTCACCTGCCAATTCTGGCTAAAGGAATGCCGGAAGGAAAATACCATACCCTATCTACCAGTAGCTGGATGCCTTACGTATGGTCTATTAATAATGTTAGCCTGGCCGAATCCATGCACACGGCTTTAGCCAACTGGCAAGCGGGCAGACATGAGCAAGCCTATAACCTTTTTAAAAGTGAAATCCTTGCTTCCATGTACCTGGGTGGTAGTCCGGGAAACTTTGTGCAAATTTCGCATTATGATGCCATCCGTGGAGAGGCCTATCGCGACTTTGCCGATCCGGTGGGGGTTTCTTCCAGGGCACTCGTGAATGGTTTATTCGGTGTAATTCCTGATGCCCTGCATAAAAAACTGGTCATACGACCGGGTTTTCCATCGGACTGGGATCATGCGGCGATCCGCATGGCCGACCTGCATTATAGCTTTAAAAGAGCAGATCATACAGACCGATATACGTTTAAACAAAGTTTTGCTATACCGCTTTCTTTAAGCTTACAGTTGAAAGCACGTGGAAGTTCCATTACGCAGGTGCTGGTGAATGGCAAGAAGTCAAGCTGGACAACGATAGACAGTGCCGTTGGCGAAGCCATGGTTGAAATTGTAGCCGCACCAGCAAGCCAATACCAGGTGGAGATTACCTGGCAGGGCGAGGATTTTGAAAGTCCTAAAGTGGATACTAAATATGCCGCTGGCGATCAGCTGGTGGTAGATTTTAAAGACGCAACCATCCTGGCCCTGAATGATCCACAACAGGCATTCGCCAATACAGCTTTTAAAGGTGGGGTATTTAACGCGATGCTTAGTCGGCAAACAGGGCATCGCACTGCATTTATACAATTAAAAAGAGGGTCCTTTACCTGGTGGCAAGCACTTTCAGTTACCATAAAACCATCGCTAAGTCTGTTGCCAGCAGCTAAACAAGTGAAAAACCAGTTATTATTTACACTGATTAATAACAGCAACAAAGTCATCAAAGGAACACTGAACGGTACTGGATTTGAAAAAGAAATCAGCCTGAAAGCAAAAGAAAAAGCGGAGCTTCACCTTACCCATAACGACGTGTCTGTAGGTCGCAATGCCTTTAAATTTACAGCAGCGAACAAGGAAGTAAATTTATTGGAACTGACGAACTGGGATGTCGATAAACCGGTGCCTGGGCAACGTACAGTTGACTTATCGAGCTTTTTTAACGATCAGGTGACCCAGATCTTTAAGAACAAATACTTGAGTCCGCGGCCAACAGCAGGACCAACCTTACAAATACCATGGCAGGGGCTTGGCGACTGGCCACATGCCATGGCTACTGCCGACATCGATGATAGCGGCTTACGACAGTTAGCGGGAGAAAATAACCAGATTACCCTGCCGCAGGGCATCTGTTTCAGCACTCCGGGAGAAGCGCAGAAAAAGAACATTCTGTTTACTTCTCAATGGGACAACTACCCCACAGAAAAGGTGGTTCCTTTGACTGGCAGTGCTTCCCATGCCTATTTTCTGATGGCAGGATCCACCAATCACATGCAAAGTCAGTTTGATAATGGCCAGGTGGTGGTTACCTATATGGACGGCACCACGGCTGTGCTCACCTTGAGAAATCCGGAAACCTGGTGGCCTATTCAGGAAGATTATTACATTGATGGTTTTGCCTTCCAATTAAAAACACCCCCACCAGTAAGGGTACATTTAAAAACAGGTAAAATGGTAATGGGTGCAGCACCAGAAGCAAAAGTTGGTGAGCAAATCATTCCAGGCGGCGCGGCTACCGTGCTCGATCTTTCCTTAGACCCTAAAAAAACATTAAAAAGTCTCACGTTAAAAACCCTGGCCAACGACGTTGTTATTGGACTCATGGGTGTCACCCTAATTAAATAAGTCATGATAAGAAATTCATTATGGTCACAACCGCTGAAGTCACTAAGTAGTTTATTCTTACTGGTGATGTTTTGCGGATTCACCGTTCAGGCACAATCCTATAAAAGCTGGGTAGACAAAGTGGGTGCAAGAAAAGTACCGTTAAAAACGAAAGTGTTTAAGGTGAACAGCTATGGAGCCAATAAAACAGGAAAAAGCCTTACGACAAAAGCCATCCAGCAAGCCATTGATGCTGCCTCGGCAGCTGGCGGTGGCCTGGTTACCTTCGAACCTGGAATTTATTTAACAGGATCTATTTTTGTCAAAGCAGGCGTTAACCTGCGCATCGATAAAGGGGTGGAGGTTCGCGGAAGTGAAGACATTAAAGATTATCCGGAGATCGATAGCCGCATTGCAGGTATAGAGATGAAGTGGCCAGCCGCATTAATCAATGTGCTGGAACAGAAAAATGTGGCCATTACGGGTGCAGGACTGGTTAATGCGCAAGGCAAGGTGTTTTGGGACATGTATTGGAATCTGCGCAAAGCTTATGAACCGAAAGGCCTTCGCTGGGTGGTCGACTATGACGCCAAAAGACCCCGGACGGTGCTGATTGCCGAATCATCGGATGTTACGTTGAAGGGTTTAAACTTACAACAGGCAGGTTTCTGGACCGTACAGGTGTTATATTCAGATCACATTACCGTTGATGGTTTATTGATCCAGAACAATGTAAATGGCCATGGCCCAAGTACTGATGGCATTGACATCGATTCCTCGTCATGGGTACTTATAGAGAATTGTGATATTGACTGCAATGATGATAACTTTTGCCTGAAAGCTGGGCGCGACTGGGATGGCCTTCGGGTAAATAGGCCTACAGAATATGTGGTGATCAGGAACAGCATCGCCCGTCGTGGTGCAGGTTTGCTTACCCTGGGCAGTGAAACGTCGGGAAGCATCAGGCATGTGCTGGCAACCAATTTAACAGGTGATGGCACCTCTAATGCACTGAACATTAAATCGGCCACTACCCGTGGTGGAACCGTAGAAGACATCTATTTCGAAAATATCAATATGAATAATGTGGGTACATTCTTACAGGTGAATATGAACTGGAACCCTACCTATAGCTATTCATCCTTACCTGAGGGCTACAAGGAAGAAACACTTCCGCCACATTGGAAAAAATTGCTGGCTAAAGTAACACCAGCGGAAAAAGGTATCCCCACTTTTAAAGACATTTATATTTCCAACATCAATATTCAAAGTTCAAAACGTGCAGTTAACGCCACAGGGTTGGAGCAGTCGGTATTAAAGAACTTTAACCTGCAGAACGTTAATGTGAATGCAGCCGTTGCCGGACAAATTGACTATGCTGAAGGCTGGAAATTTACCAACGTCAACATTGTAGCAGAAGACGGTAGCAAATTACAGGTTTCGAATGCAACAGACATGAAGCTGGACCTCAAAAAATAAACC
The DNA here is from genome assembly GCF_015752175.1 of Pedobacter sp. CAN_A7. Lineage (NCBI taxonomy): Bacteria > Pseudomonadati > Bacteroidota > Sphingobacteriia > Sphingobacteriales > Sphingobacteriaceae > Pedobacter > Pedobacter sp. CAN_A7. The sequence continues at coordinate 389,905 of NZ_JADOUW010000002.1, forward strand.
ATGCAAAAGCTCGCGTTATTTACAGTGTCAACTCTTTTCCTTGCTTTTTCGGCCACCGCACAGCGCCAAATGGAATACCTTAACCGGGGTATGGTGGCGGTGCATCAGGGAAATGACTCCGTTTACGTTGGCTGGCGGATGTTAGGCACAGAGCCTGAAAACATCGCTTTCAACTTGTATCGCAGTACTGGAAAAAATGCTGCGGTTAAACTTAATGAAGTACCCATCACAGCAACCACCGATTACCTGGATACCAAAGTAGACCTTGACCATGTTAATGCCTATCATGTACGCCCGGTAATTAATGGCAAAGAAACAACAGCAAGCGAGGCTTTTAAACTTCCCGCCAATGCAAAAGCTGAGCCTTACCTCACGATACCATTAAAAACACCAACAGGTTATACACCCGGTGATTTATCGGTTGGCGACCTGGATGGTGACGGGACTTATGAGCTGATTGTTCATCAAACGGGTCGGGCACGTGACAACTCACATGATGGTTTTTCCGATCCTGCAATTTTTCAGGCTTATCACCTGGATGGCCGTTTATTATGGGAGATCAATCTGGGTATCAACATCAGGGAAGGTGCACATTATACCCAGTTTATGGTGTACGACCTGGATGGCGACGGCCTGGCCGAATTTGCCTGTAAAACTGCCGATGGTACAAAAGATGGTGAAGGAAAAATTATAGGTGACCCTAAAAAAGACTGGCGCAATGAAACGGGCAGAATACTTGACGGGCCCGAGTACTTTACGATATTTAATGGTAAAACCGGTGCTGCCATGGCTACAACAGGCTATATCCCGGGCCGCGGCAACCTTGGTGGCTGGGGTGGTGTGGGTGGCAACGGAGGAAATGATCAGAAAGGTAACCGCGTAGACCGCTTTAATGCGGCAATTGCTTATCTTGATGGCGAAAGACCCAGTATAGTGATGTGCCGTGGTTATTATGGTCGTACCGTGCTTGCGGCATGGGACTGGAGTGATGGCAAGCTGACTTCCCGCTGGATATTTGATACCAAAGATAGCAACAATCCATATTCAGGTATGGGGAACCATAACCTCTCCGTAGCGGATGTAGACGGCGATGGCAAGGATGAGATCATTTATGGCGCCATGTGCGTTGATGATAATGGAAAAGGATTATACACCACAGGTTTACGCCATGGTGATGCACTGCATGTTAGTGATTTGGACCCTCGACGGCCAGGGCTGGAAGTATTTGGGGTACATGAAATTGAAGAATCAACCAAAGGGCCGGGGGTGGCACTTTTTGATGCTAAAACCGGAGAAATCTTATTTTCTGCAGCGCATGATACAGATGTGGGCAGAGGTGTGGCGGCAAATATTGATGCTACACGTGAAGGCGCACAGTTATGGTGGGCAGGAGGTGATGGCTTGTTTGATATGAAAGCTAATAAAATCGGGGAACAACCTTCCTCTACAAATTTCCTGGTGTGGTGGGATGGCGACTTATCCAGGGAACTGCTTAGTGGAATCCAAATTGATAAATACAATGGCGGCCGTTTGCTAAAGGCAGAGGGCAGTGTAGCTAATAACGGCAGCAAATCAACACCGGCATTAAGCGCGGATATCCTGGGCGACTGGCGGGAAGAAGTTATTTTTCGCACTGCCGATAACCAGGCGCTGCGGATTTATACCAGCACCATTCCCTCGCAATATAAACTATATACCCTGATGCACGACCCGCAATACCGTTTAAGTATTGCCTGGCAAAATGTGGGTTACAACCAACCACCGCATACCGGCTTTTACCTGGGCAAAGGCATGAAAAAAGCGCCCAGACCAGCGATAAAAACCACCCCTCATTATAGCACAACCGTTATTAACCCTTTAAAATAAAATATATGTTCCTACAAAAGAAATTAATTGGCTGTTTGCTGATCGGTATCCTGATGATCTCGGCTGCATTTATCATGCGGAAAGAAACACCTACCTTATTTCTCATCGGTGATTCTACCGTAAAAAGTGGCAAAGGGAAGGGCGAGGGCGATATGTGGGGCTGGGGTAATTTTATCGGTGAGTATTTTGACCAGGGGAAAATTAACCTTGAAAACCGTGCTTTAGGTGGTACCAGCTCACGCACTTTCCAAACCCGTGGTTTATGGGACAGTGTTCTGGTTAAAATTAAACCCGGCGATGTGGTGATGCTGCAGTTTGGTCATAATGACGGCGGTCAGCTTGATGATACCGCACGTGCACGTGGAACCATTAAAGGGGTGGGCATGGAAAGCAAACACATCTACAATCCCATCTTAAAGAAAAATGAAACCGTTTACACCTATGGCTGGTACCTGCGTAAGTTTATTGCAGATGCCAAAGCAAAAGGTGCCATTACCTATGTTTGTTCGCCGATCCCAAGAAATAATTTTAAAGAAGGTAAAGTGGTCAGAAGCAACGATAGTTATGGCCTATGGGCAAAACAGGTGGCGCAAAGCGAGGGTGCTTTTTTCATAGACCTCAACAACATTACCGCAGATAAATACCAAAAATCAGGACCGGATGTTGTAGCTACTTATTTCCCATCTGACCATACCCATACCAATGCTGCCGGGGCAAAAGTCAATGCCGCTTCGGTGGTCACAGGTTTGCGTGCACTAAAGAAAAGCCCATTGAATAAATACCTGCTTAAGCCTTAACAGCAGGCTGTAAATAAGATGTTACAGCCAAACAGGATACTACAGGTTGCCATATTGAATGTTTAGCCCTAATATAGCGGATAACAACCAAATATATAACAAGCGTTTAATAGCACCTTATGAACCATCTCTTAAGATTTAGCAGTATCCTTTTTCTAGGACTGACCACTTGTTTGTCGCAGGTTTCTGCACAAAAAACACCTTCAAAAAAGTCTGTCATGAAGGCCATGGTGAAAACCAATGCCTATTTTATGAATAAATGGCCCGATCCGGGCATATCCATTACCACGAATATAACCCGCCCAAGTAATATCTGGACCAGAGCCGTTTACTATGAGGGTTTAATGGATATGTATAAGTTAAATCCAGATAAAGCCTATTACAATTACGCCGTTGAATGGGGTGAAAAACACAACTGGGGCTTACGTGGAGGCACCAGCACCAGAAATGCCGATAATCAGGCTTGTGGCCAGACTTACCTGCACCTGCATGATATAGAGAAACACCCGGAGCGTATAAAAGACATTAAAGCGTCGATGGACTTGATGATGAAATCAGGAAAGGTGGATGACTGGACCTGGATTGATGCCCTGCAAATGGCTATGCCGGTTTTTGCCCAATTAGGGAATTTAACAGGCGATAATGCTTATTATGAATACATGTACAAGATGTACATGCACTCGAAAGAAGTAGAAGGTGGCGGTTTATATAATAAGGCCGATGGCCTGTGGTGGAGAGATAAAGATTTTGTGCCGCCTTACAAAGAGCCGAATGGTGAAGACTGCTATTGGTCTAGAGGTAACGGATGGGTAATTGCCGCCTTTGTAAGGGTATTGGATATTATGCCTGAAGATGCACCGCACCGAGAAGAATACTTGAAAACCTATAAAGAAATGCTTGCGGCACTTGTGCCTTTACAAAGACCTGATGGCTTCTGGAATGTAAGTTTACATGATCCTACCCATTTTGGTGGAAAAGAAACTTCGGGAACAGCGTTATTCGTTTATGGCATGGCCTGGGGAATTAACAAAGGGATTATATCATCAGAAACGTACAAACCAGTATTGGTTAAGGCATGGAATGCGATGACTAAAGACGCCATTGCTAAGGATGGTTCTCTGGGGTACCTGCAAGGAACCGGTAAAGAGCCAAAAGATGGACAGCCGGTAACCTTTACCAGCAGACCTGACTTTGAAGATTATGGACTGGGTTGTTTCCTGCTTGCAGGAACAGAAGTTTATAAAATGAAGAAATAGCATGATCAACAAACCCCTTTCTTTTTTATGCATCTTGTTTTGCCTTCCCTTTATTGGAGGCGCTCAAGAAGCAGGTAATTATAAAACTGCTTTTAAAAAGCAGGATAACGAGGTGAGCTTTGAAACCACCACCGCAAAGGTAAAAATAGACTTCTGTAGCGACGGTGTGTTCAGGGTGCGTAGCACCTGGAACGGGCAGTTTGAGTCGAATGAAAACCTGATGGTGATTAAATACAACTGGCCCGCCGTACAAGCTACAGCAGAAGAAAAGAAAGATCATTTCCTATTGAGCACATCACAACTGGATATTAAAATCACTAAAGCGCCATTTTTGATCAGCGTATTTGATAAAAAAGGTAGGCTGTTATCAGCAGAAACTGGTGCCAGGAGTGGCATGGCAAAAAAGGGCGATACCGTTGGGGTAGTCAAAGCCATGCAGGGCGATGAACATTTCTTCGGCTTTGGCGAACGCATGGATTTCCTGGACCGGCGCCATAAAAAAGTACGTTTAGATGTTGGTCGTGGCAAGGGTTTACCCCATGCCATCGGCGCCTACAATATTTTAGAAGCTAATTATAGCCCGGTTCCCTTTTTTATGAGTACCCGTGGTTATGGCATTTTTATGCATAATTCCTTTGCCACCAACTGGGACATGGGGGCTACCCGAAAAGACCAGTATAGTTTTGAAGCGGTAGACGGAGAAATGGACTATTACTTTTTCTACGGTCCTGATTTCCCAACGCTTTTGAACCATTATACCCAACTGACGGGTAAATCGCCGATGTTACCTGATTTTGCTTTAGGACTACATGTGGGCACCTATGCTGGTGGAACCTGGGGCCATGAAGACGAAACTTCCGGAGAATATGTGGTAGCCCTGGCCAAACGCTACAGAGAAATGGGTATTCCCGCAGATCTCTTATGGATTGACTCTACCTGGCGTTTATTTGGCGAGAATGGGGGTAAAGGGGCAACCTCTTTTGAGTGGCGCGAAACTTTTACCAATCCTAAATCCATGTTCGACAGCCTTTACGCCATGGACTATAAAATGGTTGGCCTGCATGTGAGGCCGCGTTTTGATAATGCTAAAAAGTTAAACCTGTTAGACCAGGCGCGTGAAAAAGGATATACCTATCCCGAGGACGGCAAGCCAGGCGAATTTGTCAATTTCTTCGATGAAAAAGCGACAGACTGGTGGTGGAAAAACGGCGTGATGCGCGTAGCTTCCATGGGCGCTAAGTTTCTGAAAACTGACGAAGGCAGTGCCTTTGGTGCTTTGGCTAATGAAAGCGATAAAGTTGGTCCCACAGGTAAAGAAGCGGAACGTTTACATAATCTTTTTCCTTTGGCTTATGCAAAAGCCCCTTTTGAGAAATTTCAGCAGCTGAATAAAATGCGTGGCTTGAACCAGACCCGCGAAGGTTACGCTGGGATACAGCGGTATCCCTATTTGTTTGCGGGCGACTGGCCTAGTGAGTGGCAATATTTTGCGCCAGTCATCAAAGCAGGTTTAAATATTGGTTTATCAGGTATTGGCTCCTGGGCACATTGCATGGGTGGATTTGAGCACATTGCTGATCCCGAATTATTTATCCGCTGGGTGCAGTTCGGCATGTTCAGTCCCATTGCCATGGTCTTCGGGATGGACCATCCAGGTTATAAGGAACCATGGAATTATGGTAATGATGCGCTGCGGAACTTCAAAAACTACGACGTATTACGCTATCGCATGATCCCTTATCTTTATACGGAAATGTATGAGCAGCATACTACAGGTAAACCCTTAATGCGTGCTCTGGTACTGGATAACCAGGATGATGAGAATACTTATGAAATTGCCGACCAGTATATGCTTGGTAAACAATTGCTGGTGTGCCCGGTAACCACCAAAGGTGCAGTGACCCGTTCTGTGTATTTACCTAAGGGAAATTGGTATAACTATTGGACCGGCGAAAAACACAGCGGTGAACAGTATGTACATGTGGTAGCGCCTTTAGATACCATCCCACTCTTTGTTAAAGGTGGTGGCATTATACCCATGCAGCCTCAGATGGCTTATAGTGGAGAAAAGCCTGTTGACGTCATCACCTTAGCCATCTACCCGGACAAAAAATCAGTGTACAGCCTGTATGAAGACGATGGTTCTTCCTTGGCCTACCAGCAAGGAGCATATGCGCAAACAAAAATTACCGCAGATTTACAGGCTAATCAATTTAACTTGGCTATTGCCAAACCTGTCGGTAAATTCAACCCTACTAAACATACCTATCTGGCAAAAATTTACTGGCATGGCAGCAAGCCTAACGTAGTGCAGGAGAATGGAAAAAAGCTGCAGGAAGCGACGGCCGTATTGGATGGTAAACAGGCAGGATGGTATTATGATGCCCAGACTAGACTGCTTTGGATAGCTAGTCAGCACAGCAATAGCGACAACATTGATTTAACTGTAAAATAAAATAGGTTTTATCTATTGGTATAAACAGTAATTGAAAATCATTGATACAATACCTGCAATAAAACAATGCTTCAACACGCTTAAAACAAATATAAAGATGAAAGTAGCATTTAAAATGAAGCTAAAGCCTGGCTTTAGGGATGAATATAAAAAAAGGCACGATGAAATCTGGCCAGAACTTTCTACCTTGCTTCGCGCCAGTGGGGTAAGTGATTACACCATTTTCCTGGATGAAGAAACCGATAACTTGTTTGCCGTACAGCAAAATAGTGGTTTAGGTTCACAGGCATTAGGCGACAATGAACTAGTGAAAAAATGGTGGAACTATATGGCCGATATCATGGAGACTAATCCTGATAATAGTCCGAAAAGCATTGCCCTTAAAACGGTATTCCACCTGGACTAACAAAGAATAACATGAAAAAGACACTACTGGCCTTTGCGCTGTTTCTATGTGCTCAACAAGGTGTTGGACAAGTAAATACTAACCCTTCCAGTCCATGGCCAGTGGTGCAGAAAGAAATGAAACCCTGGACCCGCTGGTGGTGGATGGGTAATGCGGTAGATCAGAAAGGTCTGGAAGCTGCTTTAACAACGTACCAGCAGGCCGGTATAGGTGGTGTAGAAATAACGCCTATTTATGGCGCAAAAGGTTTTGAAGATAAATACATCGACTACCTGTCGCCGAAATGGATGGAGATGCTCCACTTTACCGTAACTAAAGCCAATGCTTTAGGCATGGGGGTAGACATGAATACCGGTACGGGCTGGCCATTTGGCGGACCGCAAATCACACCGGAATATGCCGCATCTAAGTTTTTTGTGCAACAATACAAACTTCCTAGAGGGAGATATTTAGACATCCCCATAGAACCCGCAGATGCGAAACAGCGTGCAGCAGGGGCTACCTTAAACGCCCTTACGGCCTATGGTCCGGGGGGAAAGGTAATCAGCCTCGGTGATCGTGTTGATACCAATGGGCAGCTGATTTGGAGAGACAACTCTTCAGAATACGAACTCTACGCGTTATTTTCTGGCAAAACTCTGCAGCAGGTTAAACGCGCCGCGCCAGGCGGTGCCGGACTCACCTTAGATCATTTGGATAAAACCGCTGTCGATGTATATTTAAAGCGTTTTGATGAGGCTTTTAAAGGTGAATCACCAAAAATCAGGGCTTTTTTTAACGACAGCTATGAAGTTTATGGCGCCAACTGGACACCTACATTTTTGGAGACCTTTAGGCAGCAGAAGGGTTACGACCTGGAGAAACACCTCAAAGAACTAAGTGGAAAAGATTCTACCAGCGCTACCGTAGGCAGGATTAAATCTGATTACCGTGAAACCATGAGCCAAATGCTGTTGGATAACTTCACTAAAAATTGGAGCAACTGGGCACACCGCTACCAGGGCATGACTAAAAACCAGTCGCATGGCTCACCGGGTAATTTAATTGACCTTTATGCTGCGGTAGATATTCCCGAAACAGAAACATTTGGTTCCAGTTATTTCCCTATCCCAGGTTTGAGGCGCGACAAAGCTGATATCCGTAATGTGGATCCCGACCCCATGATGAGTAAGTTTGCCAGTTCGGCAGCACATGTAACAGGCAAAAAGCTCGTGTCATCAGAAACCTTTACCTGGCTTACAGAGCATTTTAAAACTTCTTATGCGCAAGCAAAACCAGAGGCCGAACAGCTCTTTCTGGCAGGTATTAATCATATTTTTTATCACGGTACCACCTATACACCACCCAATGTTCCCTTTCCGGGCTGGTTATTTTACGCCTCCATGAATGTAGTGCCGGCAAATAGTTTATGGCCACATTTAAAAGGTATGAACGACTATTTTACCCGTACGCAGTCAATATTGCAGTCGGGCATTTCAGACAATGAATTGCTTATTTACTGGCCGGTTTACGACCAGTGGGGCAAGCCTAAAGGCTTAGATATGCCCATGAAAGTTCACGATGTGGACGTATGGCTGCACCCAACGGAGTTTTACAAACAGAGTATGGAACTGCAAAAAGCAGGTTATGCCTTTGATTTTGCGTCAGACCTGGTGTTAAAGCAGTCCACGGTAAGCGGTAAACAAGTGCAAACCGCAAAAACAGCTGCACCTTACAAAACCTTAATTATTCCGGCGACCGGACTGATGCCTGTAGAAACCTTATCGGCTATTTTATCCTTGGCCAATGCCGGAGCAACAGTTATTTTTCAGCAATTGCCACAAGATGTGCCGGGCTTAAGTCAGCTTGCCGGGAAGCAGCAGCGATTTAAACAGTTACTAGCTGGTTTAATGCTTCAGGAGGCTACTCCGGGCTTGCAACGTGCGCAACATGGTGCCGGCGAAGTTATCGTGTCTGGTGACCTTAAAAAAGCCTTGGCCTTTAAGCAAGTGCAAGGCGAAGGTTTAGTGAACGGCGGACTTAAATTTATCCGTCGCCAGGTAGCAGGTGGTAAATTTTACTACCTGGTTAACCACACGGCCAAGGCAATGGATACGCTGATTACCCTGAATGCAAAAGCAGGATCGGTGATGATCCTGGATCCTCAAACCGGCGATTACGGTTTAGCAGCAAGCACGGCCAAGGGTGAGCAAACCGAGGTAAAAATTCAACTGGCATCGGGCGAAGCCTTATTTTTAAAAACTAATGACGTACCAGAGAACGCCAAAAACTGGGTATACCTGGATAAGGCCGGTAAGCGCCTGTCCATAGAAAAGGGCTGGAAACTAGAATTTACAGCTGGTGGTCCGGAATTGCCAAAAGCAAGGAAGATGAGTAAACTGGTGTCCTGGACTGATCTGCGCGACGACAAGGCTACTGCTTTTTCTGGAACCGGTGTTTATACCACCACCTTTAAATTGCCTACAGGTGATGCCAAAGAATACGTGCTCAGCTTAGGTAAAGTGCATGAAAGTGCGCAAGTATGGATAAACGGCAAAGATGCTGGTATGATCTGGAGCCATCCTTTTCAAAAAAGAATCGGGCAGTACCTGGTCAAAGGAAAAAACACCATTAAAATTGAGGTGGTCAACCTGATGGCTAATCGCATCAGGGACATGGACCTGAAGAAGATCAACTGGCGTAATTATAACGAAATCAATTTTGTGAACATCGATTATAAACCATTCGATGCGGCGGGCTGGCAACCTATGCCATCAGGATTAGTAGGGCCAGTGGTGATTACGGCCTATCCATAGTCACCAGGGTCCGGGAACGATTGCATAGTTAAAAATAGGCTTTCGTTTTCAACTTAGCCCTAAACTTTGTAAGTTGATCAATTAGCATAAAAAAGCCATGAAGATCAATGATTTTTTTTCATACTTACAGGTTGATGAGTATTCTGCGGTACCCAAGTATTTGCAGTTGACTAAATCAGTGTTAACGGCCCTGGAAGAAGGCAGGCTGAAGAAGAACGATACGCTGCCTTCCATCAATGAGCTGAGCTATGAACTGGAAATTTCCAGGGATACAGCCGAAAAAGGCTACAAACACCTTAAAAACCTAGGGATTTTAGGCTCTATACCTGGCAAGGGTTATTATATTCTAAATGAGGATTATAACCAGAAGCTGAAAATCTGCCTGATGTTTAACAAGCTAAGCAACCACAAAAAACTGATTTATGATGCTTTTGTGGATGCCATCGGGGAGCATGTTGCTATTGATTTCTATATCTATAACAATGATTTTAACCAGTTTAAAGACCTGTTAACGGCTAAAACTGAACAATACTCTCATTATGTCATCATCCCCCATTTTCTGGAATCCGATGCACATGAATATGAAATCTTAAACACCATCCCCAAAAACAAGTTAATTCTGATGGATAAAATGATCGCTGAAGTTACCGGCGATTATGGTGCAGCCTATGAAAACTTCCAGCAAGATATTTACCAGGCGCTGGAAGAAGCCTTAGTACCTTTAAGTAAATACAAGATGCTTAAGCTGGTTTTTCCGGCGAACAGTTATTTCCCTGTGGAGATTAAAAAAGGCTTTTCTAAATTTTGTCAGCAATACGGTTTCAACCAGAAAGTCATCAGCGATGCCAACCGGGAGCCGATTAATGAAGGTGATGTGTTTATTAACCTTATGGAAGATGACCTGGTTACCCTGATCGAAAGGATAAAAACCACTAAACTGGACATTGGCAGCCAGGTGGGTTTAATCTCCTATAACGAGACACCATGGAAGAAGGTGATTTTGAATGGTATTACCACCATTTCTACTGACTTCAGGAAGATGGGGATCATTGCGGCCAATCTTATCCTGGAAAACTCCAGAAAACAAGTGGAAGTACCTTTCTACCTAACCCTCAGGGCCTCACTCTAACCACCCTTCCCAATAATTTTCCTATGTAATTTAACCCGAAAACCATGATTTTATGGCTGGGATTTAATTAGCTATAAAGGCTGTAGCTTTGACAGCCACAGCCTTAGTAAATTATTATTATGGAATTAATTTAATCTCTACTCTTCTATTCAATACACGACCTTCTTCTGTGGTGTTTGACGTTGCTGGTTCCGACTCACCTAAACCTCTGATGCTGAATCTGGAGGCATCAATGCCTGCATTCACTAAAAATGATTTCACGGAATTGGCGCGGTCTTCAGATAGGGAAAGGTTATGTTCTGGGGAACCTTCTGCTGAAGAGTGGCCATTTAACTGAAACTTAGCACTCTGGTCTTTTTTCATTTCAGCTACAGCCTTGTCTAATACAGCAAAAGATGCTGTTTTTAACACCGAAGAGTTAAATTCAAACTGGATGTTATCGAAAGTATAGTCTGGCTTTTCTGGTTCAGGTGCTTTTTCTGGTTGTGGCACTGGTGGGGTAGGTGGCGGTGGTGGAGGCGTTTGTTCTTGTGCCGGTGCAGCCGGGGCGGGTTGTGCAACCACTTTCTTGGTTTTACAAGAATACATCGTAATGGACAATAAGCCGATTAAAGCGGGTAAAATAATGGTTTTTGTAATTTTCATGTTAATTATTTTGGTTTTTAATTTAGCGATTGTAGACCAAAGCTACTCATCATAACTTAATATTTGTTGCAACGCTTAAACAATAACGTTTGTTTTTTACATTCCGTGCCTTTCAATTAAGGCATCGGTAAGCGATGTGCTTAAAAAAAGCTGCCGGCCGACAGTGATTTTTATGGGAAAAGCCTCTTATTATAGGCTTAAATTGCTTATATTCACAGGCAATCAGGTTTATTTATCAAGTTTTTTTATTTAACGCATGGAAGAATATTTAAATAGTGCAGTAGTTTGGTTTGGTCTGGGACTGGTGTTTCTGTTACTTGAATTCGTGCTGCCAGGATTTATCCTTTTCTTTTTTGGAATAGGTGCCTGGATCGTGGCTATCCTTACCCTTTTTATAGATGTATCGCTTAATGTGCAGATATTAGTGTTTCTAGCTAGTTCATTGTTGACCGTACTGATGTTTAGAAACTGGGTAAAGAACAAATTTGACCTGAATCAAAAATCACCTCAACAGCTGGAAGACGAGTATATTGGTAAATATGCCCTGGCCGAAACTGCTATTACACCGGGCCATCATGGCAAAGTCGAATTCAAGGGTGCCTCCTGGGATGCCAGTTCTGACGACTATATTGAAGCCGGAGAGCAGGTGCTCATCACCGAAACCCGCAGTATCCTATTAATTGTAAAATCAACCAAATCATTATGACAGCATCTACTTTAATTTTATTGTTCCTCGCCCTTTTCGTAGTCATTGCCTTTTTATCAACCTTCAAGGTGGTGCCACAGCGCTCTGCATTTATTGTAGAACGTCTGGGTAAATACAGCCGTACCCTGGAAGCTGGTTTTCATATCCTGATTCCCTTTATCGATAAGATTGCCTACAAACAAAACCTGAAAGAGCAGGCCATTGATGTTGCCCCTCAAATTTGTATTACCCGCGATAACATTGCCGTTGAAGTGGATGGGGTGTTGTACCTGCAGGTAATGGATCCTCAAAAGGCTTCTTATGGCATTGATAACTATAAATTTGCAGTGATCCAGATTTCGCAAACCACCATGAGAAGTGTGATTGGTAAAATGGAATTGGACAAAACTTTTGAAGAACGCGAAACCGTAAATGGAACCATTGTAGCGGCAGTTGATAAAGCCAGCGATCCCTGGGGCATTAAAGTATCCCGTTATGAAGTAAAAAATATTGCGCCACCACAGAGCATCCGCGATGCGATGGAGAAACAAATGCGTGCGGAAAGAGAAAAAAGAGCGTTAATTGCCGAATCTGAAGGTGATAAACAAGCGAAAATTAACCGTGCCGAGGGCGATAAACAAGAAATGATTGCCCGCTCTGAGGGGGAAAAACAACGTAAAATTAACGAAGCGAGTGGTAAAGCATCGGAAATTGAAATGGTTGCTGTAGCTACGGCTATCGGGATCCGTGAAATTGCCAAATCCATTAATGAAGAGGGTGGTATGAATGCGGTGAACCTGCGTGTGGCAGAACAATACCTGGCTGAATTTGGTAAGTTGGCTAAAACAAATAATACCATGATTGTACCGGCCGATCTGTCGGATATTGCGGGTGTAATTTCCAGCATTACCTCTGTCCTTAACAAAACAAGTGTGGAGCCACCAAAAACGCCATTGGTCCGTAACCCCAGGTTAGATTAAGATTTAAGCAGCCTGGGTTCGAATGTCCCTTTTTTTGTTATTTTCGCTGTATGTCATCACATCACATCGTTAAAGAAAAGCAGGAGCCTGCATTGTATATTCATGAATTAGGTGAATTTAATCAAGAATACTTAGGTCAGCTATTAGAATGGAGCCCGACATTGATTGTCAATGTTACTGAATATGAGAAAATCATTAGTCTGGGTTTAAAGGTAGACATTGTGGTTAATTCGGTAGATTTGCCAATTACCTATCAGGAAAATACTAAAACCATTATGGGCGCTGGTGATGCGTTTAATACAGTATTAAATTACCTGCTGGCTGAAAAATATGACGCGGTGAACATCATTAGCGTGGGCACCAAATTGATAGACCTGGAGTATTACCTCGATGAGATCAATATTGTATTATTTGATGCAACCCGCAAAACATATGCGATTACCAAGGGTTTTACGGTATGGAAACCTCAGGGCACCATTTATTACATCGACATCATTTCTTATTTTGAAACCAGTAACCTGAAGCAAAATGAAGGCGAAGAATTCGAAGTGATTAATGATGGTTTTGTAGAGTTTATTTTCAATGCAGAATATTTAATCATCAGCGAGAAATTATGATCCTTTTGCGAAAAGCAACTGAGCAGGATATACCCATAATCCAGCATATTGCTGCGGTTACCTGGGAGCCTACGTACGTGCCCCTCATTGGGCGTAAGCAGGTTGACTATATGCTGGACACCATGTATAGCAGGCTGGCCCTGCTAGAGCAGTTACAAGCTGGAGATCAGTTCCTGATTGCTGAAATGGGTAGTAAGGATGTTGCTTTTGTTTCTTATGGGCTGATTCCAGCGCAACCTGGAGCTTATAAATTGCATAAGCTGTATGTATTGCCAGATGCACATGGCAAAGGTCTTGGCAAGTTCCTCATCAATGAGGTGGTCAACAAAGTGCGCCTGGCCGGGGGACAATCACTAGCATTAAACGTAAACCGGGCCAACAAGGCTAAAGATTTCTATGAAAGGGCAGGCTTTATAATCAAAGAAACCGTTGACCTGGATATTGGCAACGGTTTCTTTATGAATGATTATGTGATGGAGATCGCTATTGTTTAGGAATCCTGGTTGGGGTATCCGCACCACTGATAATCGAAGTGGCACTTTGGGCAATCGCCTTAATCGTAATGTAAATGTTTTCTGTAGCCAATGATGAATACTCATCATCTACCGTATGGTACAGTTTATCCGTATCAATCTGGTCAGTACTAATCGTATGTGCCGGAACACCTAAGGCAGCTAAAGTAGCATTATCGCTTCTGTAAAACAGGTTCTGCTCCAGGTAAGGGTCTGGATGAAAGGTAAAAGGACTTCCTTTTAAGTTTTTCTGTAGGATATTTCCAAAATCGGAGCGTTCAAAACCCGTAATAAAAGCAGCATTTTTACCAAACTTACTTTCCTTGCCAATCATTTCGATGTTAAACATGGCCGTCACGTCATCAGGGTTAAGCTGGTGAGAGAAATATTGTGCACCGAAACCGCCAATCTCTTCGGCAGTAAAGGCTACGAAGATTAAAGTGCGTTCATTGTTATTCAATTTCTTGTAGTATTTAGCCAGGGCAATCACAGCCGTCGTTCCCGTTGCATTATCGTCGGCACCATTGGCAATGCTATCCCCATCAACCGGAGGCATAATGCCCAGGTGATCGTAGTGGCCAGAGAAAACCACGATTTCTTTAGCCCTGGATTTCCCCGGAAGTACACCTGCCACGTTAAAAAGCGGCATTTTTGTAATGTTGTTTTTTACAGCTACTTTAAAATCTTTAGCCACCGTATCCTGGGTTAATACCATCACCAATGCATTGGCAGTGGCAGGCTTTAAATCTTTTTCGTTCACATAACTTCCACCCTTGCTACGGTTTTTCAACTGACCGAAAAAGTTCGCAAACTTGGCGTCTACCAATACCAGTTGTTGTTTTTTGCTGCCCATTAAGGCACGGTATTGTGCCATGAAAGGTTTTTCAGGATCCATTTTGGTCCAGCCGGCACTGTTACTTTGGTCAAAAGTAAGGTCGGCAGCTACATTGCCCAATACCACTACCTGTTCTGCCGGTATGGCTTTCCCGTCAATCGTTACTTCGGCTGATGTAGGTTTAACCTGGTATTTGTAAAAAGTCTGTCTGTAGTCCTTTTGATCTGGTAATGTTTTTAGTCCTATTTTCTTAAATTCTGCTTCTATAAAAGTTGCCGCACGGTCTATCCCTGGCGTGAAGGTGGCTCTTCCTTCCATCTCATCACTGCTTAAGGTTTTAATTAATCCGTCTACATAGTCTTTGGTAACAATTTTATTAATGTCCTGAGCGGACACCGGTCCTGCGAAAAGCAGTGCCAGAGCAGCATAACGTAAGTGTTTAATCATCTTTTATCTATAGTTTTTATTTATTCCAATCGTAGTTGTGCAAGTCGTGTTCGGCCTTGCCTTTAATAATTACTTTTTGTTTCTCCGTCTCCGTTTGTACCCTGGTGTCCTGCACCGCATCGGTGACGTCCACCTCAAAGTCGCGGTTCCTGGTAGAAGAATTGTTTTGTGCATCTTCTATATTCTCTACAGAACGGTCATACGGGCCCCTGCTGCTCATCATTTTTACAAATACAGGCAAACATTCAAAGAAGATGAACAAGAGGCCAATAAAAGTTACTGCCATGGCAGTAGCCGTATCGCGGGTGCCATCAGGGTTAAAACTTAACTGCCCTAAAGCCCAGTTACGATCGGCAAAACCTGCATGGCTGGTCAGGCTGTCCAATTGTTTCCCCGTATATAGCCTTTCTGTCATTAAACCATCAAAGTTCTTGCGGTCATCTACAAAACGCTCCAGTCGCTGCACATCAGTAGTTAAGGACTCCAGATTTTGCGTGCGCTGCTGTAGCTCCGCTTCCTTTCTTTTCGCATAAGGGCCATAACCCATCACCCCCGATGTTTCGTTGGTTTTATTGCCAAATATTTCAAAGTTCAGCTTCTGGCGGTCAGATTCAATGCCACTGGCTAAAGAATCGCGCCTGGCCTTGGCTTCATTCAATTGATTCAATTCAAAGGTATACTTTTTATTAAAGGAACTGTTAAGGGTGTCGATTCTGGAACGCTGGCTATTGATATAACTGATTTTTAAGCGCTCTTTAATCTCCTTATCGAAGATTTTAAGCTCCAGAGGCCGGGATATTACAATCCCGATCATAATAGCCAGTAAAATTCTTGGGGTGGCCTGGGCAATTTGTTTCCAGGTAGAGGCGTTCTTATTAATACTGGATACAATGTAGCGGTCCATGTTAAAGATGGCCAGTCCCCAAAGCAACCCAAAGAACAAGGCGAAAAATACAGCGCCGGGGTCGCCTTTAAAGACAAAATACATGGCATAACCGCCAGACAAAGCTGCGAATAAGCCAGTAAAAAATATGGTGGCACCAATCCCCACGTATTTGTTGTGTTCTGTAGGGTGTTTCTCCAGCGTAGCGATGTGTATGCCAGAACAGAACCAGAAAAAACGGTAGATGTTATTCATGCTGAGCTCTTAAATTAATAAAGACTTATATTAAACGCCGCCGAAACTTACTTGTTACAGTAAAGGACTTAAAATAAATTCGTTATAACCAATTTATTTCGCCTTTTATCGCATTTGTTATAAATGAGTATATTTGATAAAATTTTAGGAGATGAAAGAAGTTACCGTACAAGAACTGAAACAGAAAATAGATAATAAAGAGGATTTTCAATTGATCGATGTTAGAGAGACTTTTGAGTATGAAACCTCTAACCTGAATGGAGAAAATATTCCATTGGGTGGTTTGTTGATCGAAGCAGATAAAATTTCAAAAGATAAACCTGTAATCATGCAGTGCAGAAGCGGTAAAAGAAGTGCTGCAGCAGTGATGCAATTGGAACAAATGCTGGGTTTTGACAATTTATATAACCTTAAGGGTGGGATTTTAGCGTGGCAGGAAGCGTATGATCCAAATATGCCCGTTTACTAAGTAAAGAATGAAGAAACAAATTGCAATGAACGTGTTTTACACGTTAGGTATAATTGTGTCGGTACTCGGCATAAAATGGGGTTTTGAAAATAATCAACAGGTAGCTGGTGGATTTTTTATCGTAACGACCATCTTCTTTTTATACCTGAAAATAAAATTAACCAAGGACTTCCGCAAAGCGCTTAGAGACCGGGCCAATCAATCTTAATTCCTTCCAGGCCAAGGCCTGGAAGATTTTTTAACACATACCTGCCATCCTTCATTTCAGGATGATCAAAAGGGTTGTTTTTCGTTAACCAGGGGCCATCCAAATCGGCCCAGTCGCATAATGGAGCCAGTGCTGTGGCGGCCAGCGTTGCACAGGAAGTTTCACTCATACAACCAATCAACACTTTCATGCCGAATTTGCGGGCTTTCAGAATCATCTGATGGGCCTCATACATGCCTGCACTTTTCATCAACTTAATGTTAATGCCATGATATGCACCTTTTAACTGGTCCATATCCGCCAGGCGCTGCACGGCTTCGTCGGCAAGGATCGGAATCGGACTTCTGCCAGTTAACCAAGCATTACCATCCAAATCATTTTTATCCATCGGCTGCTCAATTAATACCACCCCCTGGTCGTGTAACCAGTAAATGGTTTCAATGGCCTTTTTACGGTCAGACCAGCCCTGGTTGGCATCCACATATAAAGGCAGGTCGGTTAAACTTCTAATCGTGTTAATCAGCTCCCGGTCATTGTCTCTGCCCAGTTTAATCTTCAGTACTTTAAATCCATTAGCATCCGCTACTTTTTCTTTGATCACTTCCGGACTGTCGATTCCGATAGTGTATGATGTCACCGGCATGGTTAGCGGGTCGGCACCATAAATCTCATAACAAGGCTTATTTTTTATCTTGCCATTGATGTCATTTAAGGCAATGTCAATAGCCGCTTTAATGGCCGGATGGCCGGGAGCCAGGCTATCGAGGTAAGCTAAAATTTCCTCAAAATCGAAAGGATACACCATGCGAAGCCAATCTACCTGATTCAAAAAAGCTACGGCTGTTTCAAAACTTTCACCCATGTAAGGCACCATTGATGCTTCTCCATAACCGTCCACATGTTCGTAACGCAATTTTAAAATCAACAGGGGCGTGCTGGTTCTAGAAAATTTAGCAATAGCGAAGGGGTGTTTTAATTCGAGGTTGTAGGAGATATAGGAAGCTTCCATGAGGTGCGAGCCGTTTAGTAATATCAAAGTTAAAAAAAGATGTGCCGGAGCTAATGTAAAAATAATATGCCTAATATTGCCCTATCTTATGAACAGCACCGTATACCAACCGTTTAAAAACTTCGACTTCAAATATAAAAACTGCTTTTTAAGTGGTGATATTTTCTCTGCTCCGGTAGTGGAAACGAATGTTTTACCCGAATGGTTGTTGGCGGTGGCCAATTATACTGGCGAAGAGCGCATTAAACTTTTAGATGAAAGTGTGCGTTCCTACAATACGCTGAAAGTGCCGGTAAGCACAGAAATCCAGGAGAACTTTATACAGCCCCTGGAAGATAAAATTGCCCATGCTTTCTCGATCGGTTACGAAGCCGTAAGTCAGCTTCCGGAAGAGGATCTATTCAAGTGGATCGGTAAGTTTATGTACAGCCTGATCTATATTGAGATGAATGCCGCCATTAAATTGCAACAGTTAAGTGGCGATGGCATGAACATGTCACAGGGCCTGATGCATAAATTCGGGCACCTTAATACCATGGTGCAAAGTGTATACCGCGATGTGGTTTATGAAGGCTTTACGCCCTGGTCAATTATAGTGGTTCCCTTAGCGGATACTGATCATTACTTCAGCTTCCGCGATGAGATCAATACCCTTACCTTTTCCCTGAAATTGAAAGATTTCGGCATCATTGCCTGTTTGCAAGACAATGGTACCAATAAAAAGTTTCACCAGGAAATACTGGACAACATTGCTGGTAAAGCGCTGAGCGAACAGCAATACGAAGAGCTTTGTGCCCGTTTCTTTTACTCTGCTTATTTGTTTAACCGACTGCCAGAATACAATGTGATGGCCGTAGAAGGTAGCGTATACATCGATGCCATGCCTTTAAAAGGCGCATTTAACAAACCCTTGTTTGATGTATGGCAACATAAAACCTATGCCCAGGTGCTGGAGAATTTCTGGAAGCCATGGGGACAAACCCTTTTTGAAATTATTAAAAATCCCAGAGCTCCCATTAGCTTCTTTGATCCCCCTTGTTTACCCGAAGCGGGTTAACCGATTGCGGTCAGTAATTGCCCAAAGAAATGCGGGATGATTTTAGGCTCTAAGATGATGGTAATAATAACCCCAGAAATGGCGCCATAAAAGTGGGCGTCGTGGTTAATGTTATCCCTGGAGTTCCTGGACATATACGCGCAATAGATCAGGTAAAGTACCCCAAATAAACAGGCCCAGATGGGTATTGGCAGAGGAAAGATCATCAGGGTAGAAAAAGGATAAAACAGAATATAGCTGAATAATACTGCTGATACCGCACCGGAGGCCCCAAGACTGTTGTACCAGAAATCATTCTTGTGTTTCACTACCGTAGGCAGGTCGCTTAAAATTAAACCCAGCATATAAATGGTGGCAAACTGCCAGTGCCCTATGGTTTCTTCCAGGCGGAAAGCGAAAAAGAAAAAGGTAAACATGTTAAAAATAAGGTGCATCCAATTGGCATGGATCAACCCGCTGGTAATTAAGGTAAAAACTTTGTTTTTACGGTATACACTATATGGATGCAGCATAAACTTTCCGTATAAAACATTGTCGTTAAAGGCGTAAATGCTGGTGATGATGGTAAAGATGAAAATGAGGGAGGCTACTGGTGTGTTATTAATATATTCCATTCTGTTATTTTAAAACTAGGTTTATGTCTTTCTCAAGACGGGTAATGGGGTAACGTTTGTGTGTTTGCTCGTAATAAGCAGAGTTTTTGTATATAAAATCAAGTTGTGCAGCCGGGTTCTTTGCAAACTCCGGGTTATTAGCTTTCTCTTTCTCCAATTGTTCCTTTAAAGCTGGATTTTCTTTCAGGAGCGCTGCTGCAGTATCCTCAAATACATAGGCCGAGTAATGTTCTTTCTGTCCCAATACCGAATCAAAAAAGTTCCAGTTAAAAAAGGAATCTGTTGCTTGCGGTTCCAAAGTTTCCACAATATACCTGTTTTGAGGCTGATTCACATAAACTACATAATCGCCGGCAACATAACGTAGCTGTTGTTGCACCGTTTGAAGCTGTACCGCGGAATGTAAATAGTGTCCCTCGTAAGGGTAGGCGCTGGTTTTAAAATCTTTTAGGTAATAGGCATCCACAGGCAGGGTCATCTCTTCACGAAGCTCTTTCACCACCACATTGTTCAAGCGCAGCAGCTCCACCACACGGTCCCAGGCTTTAGGAATAATATAAGCAATGGGTTTATTTACCGTTACCGCAGGTTGAAAGCTGTTCCACTCCTTAATAGTTTTAGTATAAGGGGCCTTCCTGTCGTAATACAGGCGGTCGGCACCACTCACCTCACTCTTTTTGTACTTTGCCGCATACCCTTTAAAGGTCAGCGCTGTGGCTTCTTCCTTATTTAATTTCCATACCAAAGGGAAAGCGGTTTGTGCCGCTACGGCAGCATCTGCTTTGGCTTTATTTGCGCCAATCACCTGCGCATCGCGTACCATGATGTCAATATAAGTTTCCAGCAATTGGTAAGTCGACTTTACCCTTTGATCAAAGGGCTTAAGCATATGTGTTTCGGGCATAAAACCAATCACATTGTGCAGGGCAGCATACCCTGTAGAATAACGCGCATTTTCCAAAAAGCCCTCAATGCCTTCATCGGGTGTTTCTTTTACGCTGTTAATGTAGGGGATCAGCTCAAAGCCCTTTTTTGCCATCTGCTTATACAGATCGGGCAACATGGTTTTGCTCAGGTAATCAGCCAGTATAGGGTTCAGCTTGTCCTTTTGAGTCGGAATCAGCGTCATTGTATATTGGTAATCTGCCCCGTTGCTGGTATGGGTATCTACAAATACCTCTGGCTGCCAGGTATTAAAAATTAACTGGAAAGTCTGCGAATTTTTAGAGTCTGTTTTAATAAAGTCGCGGTTCAGGTCGTAATTCTTGCTGTTTCCCCGGAAGCCATAAGCTAAAGGGCCGTTTTGGTTGGCTCTTGATGTACTGCTGCGGTTATAACTTCCGCCAATATTATAGAGGGGAATAATACAGATGACCACATCGTCAGGCAGTTTATTGTTTTTAAGTAAATCGCGCGCCAGCATCATGGAGGCATCTACACCTTCAGGTTCGCCGGGATGGATGCCATTATTGATCAGTAAAATTCTTTTGTTATTTTTTTTAAGCACCTGCGGATCGAAAAGCCTGTCTTTCGACAACACCATCAGGTGTAGTGGTTTCCCAAAGTCAGTCTGCCCGTAACTTAGCAGTTTTGCCTGGGGGTAGGTTTTTGCCAGCTGTTCATAAAAACTGATTACCTGGGGGTAAGTAGCTGTTTCTTGTTTTTTACTGCTTTCAAAAGGGCTAAGCTGTGCAAAGCTGTGGAGGGTAGAACAAACAAGGATCAGGAAGAGTAGACGCATTCGTTAGTACTTTTTAAAGGTTTTTTGTGATACACCTTCCGGACCGAAGTTGTATTTAATGCCAAGGCTGAAGAAGGAGAAGATATCAGGTTTTCCGTTTTTAAAGGTGGCGATAGTGGAATCATAACCGTCGAGGCCTTCGCCAATAGCGATGTTGCTTTGAATATTGATATTGGCTACATAGCGGTACTGTCCATAACGATCGGGAAAAAAGTAGTTCAAACCGATATTTAAGGGAATGATAGGTTCTTTGGTAAAAGGAATATAAACCTGTTCTGGCGCATTCTCTATGCCACGGTCTAGTTGATTTACCCTGTTCTGGATAAATCCAAAGCCTGATCCTACATATAAACCCTTCAGGTGATTAAACCATACATTGTTTTTGTAATCGACTAGATTACCCAGGGCCAGTTTTCCGTTGATCGTGATGGAACGGTAGTCGTTAGTAAACCGGCGACCGTAAGGATCTACCTTGTTTTGACCACCTTTTACCTCTCCTTGTTGCACTTCCAGGCCCAGGCTAATAAAGGGTGTAAATAAATAATCGACGGTACCATAAGCGGCAACTGCATTATTCTTTTCAGGCAAATCGGCATAAGAACGGGTAATACCTGCACCACCACCTAAACTAATTTTATAGAAACTGGATTGCGCCGTAACACAAAACGAACATGCGAGAAAGATGCTGGTGAGTATTATTTTCAATTTCTTTACCTTTACGTTTTTTAGAATTATGCTAAAATATCAAAATAAAACCGAATCACTGGCAGATCGCTTTAAGAAGTATGTGCAAATTGATACACAGTCAGACCCAGATTCTGCAACAATACCCTCTACAGAGAAGCAAAAAAACCTGGGCCGTGTACTGGTGCAGGAGCTCTTGGATTTGGGCATTTCCGATGCGCACATCGACGAATACGGTTATGTATATGCCACCATTCCGGCAAACACCAACAAAATAGTTCCGGTCATTTGTTTCTGCTCGCATATGGATACTTCGCCAGATTGTAGTGGTTTAAATGTGAAGCCAATTGTGCATCACAATTACCAGGGACAGGATCTTATACTGCCTGATGACACAACTATTGTTTTAAAACAAAGCGAACACCCTGATCTGCAAAATCAGGTAGGAAACGATATTATTACCGCCAGTGGTACCACCTTACTGGGTGCCGATAACAAGGCCGGTTTAGCAGAAATTATGGAAGCTGCTGCTTTTCTAATGCAGCACCCGGAAGTAAAACATGGTAAAATAAGGATCTTGTTTACGCCCGACGAAGAGATTGGCCGTGGGGTAGATAAAGTGGATCTTGAAAAACTTGGTGCCGATTTCGCCTATACCGTTGATGGGGAAAGTCTGGGTTCTCTGGAAGATGAAACCTTCTCTGCCGATGGTGCTGTGTTAACCATACATGGCGTAAGTTCACATCCCGGTTTCGCCAAAGGTAAAATGGAAAGTGCCATCAAAATATTAAGTGCCATTCTGGATCGTTTACCTAAAGACCGGTTAACACCTGAGGCCACAAGTCATCAAGAAGGTTTTATACACCCGGTTAGTATACAGGGAAATGTAGAAACGGCACAAGCGCATTTCATCCTCCGCGATTTTGACGATGTGCTTTTAGCGCAGCATGGCGAAACGTTAAGGTCAACGATAGAAGAGGTGTTAAAAGCTTACCCGAAATCGACTTACCAATTGGACATCACCGAGCAATACCGCAACATGAAGAGTGTGTTGGATCAACACCCCCAAGTAATTGCCATTGGCATGCAGGCCATTGAAAGGGCAGGTGTTAGCCCAAAACAGCAAAGCATCAGGGGTGGTACAGACGGCTCACGTTTATCCTTAATGGGGTTGCCTTGCCCGAATATCTTTGCCGGTGAGCATGCGTTTCATGGCAAACAGGAATGGGTTTCGGTGCAGGATATGGAAAAAGCTGTGGAAACGATAATTAACATTGCTGCCATCTGGGAAGAGCAGGCATAAGCTTTTCCTTATTTCAGGGTAAGTTGTGCCAGGTATTGGTCGCTGTCATCCTCCATCACAATGTGGCTATTCCAGCCTGCTGCGGCAGCCACATCAGTTAACGTTTTCTGATCTAGATATACCCAATTGAACCATTTGCCTAGCTGTTGTTTGTACTCATAAGCAAAAGCCACTTCACCGAAATAAACATTTTCAGGCATGGGTACCTCCTGGTAGAGATAAGAAATATCGGAGCTGTCGAACAGCAATTGTCCCCCTGGTTTAAGGTAAGTTTTTGCTTTTTGCAGAAAGGCTTCAAAGCCACCCACACTTCCAGTTACGCCTATGCCATTCATCATAAAAAGCAACGTGTCATAAGGTTCGGTTAGGTGTAAGTCGAAAATATTTTGTTCTATAGCATCTTTAACGCCTCTTTTTTTCATAATGGCCACTGCCGTGGTCGATATGTCTAAAGCCGTAACTTCGATATTTCTTTGCTGTAAAACCAACGCATGGCTTCCAGCACCAGCACCAATATCTAATACGCGGCCGCGGCAAAGTTCCAGTGCCTTAAGTTCCAGCTCGGGCATTTCATCTTCATTCCTAAAAAACAAATCAACAGGCATCTCCTCGTCTTCGCCATAAGAATTATGTACCCATAGTGTTTCGGCTATTCCTTTTTCGAAATGATCCTGCAATGCTGCGCCTAAAATATCCATTGGCCAAAGGTAAGCTGATCTTAGGAATTTCCTTTGTATTCCAGCCTTGTTTTTGGTAAACTTTCCGGATAATGATCCCTGACGAAGGCCAGCATATGCTCTCTTACATCGCAGCGGAGGTCAAATGCCTGACTAGAATTCCGGGCACTCATCAAAAAGCGCACCTCAATGGTTGCTTCTTTATTGTCTGTTACCTGAACCACATTTACTCTTTTATCCCATAGGGGATGTACGTGTAATACCTTAGTCAGTTCTTCCCGTAAAGTTGGAATAGGGGTGTTATAATCGAGGTATAAAAATACCGTACCTAGCAAGTCGGCAGATACCCGGGTCCAGTTCTGGAAGGGTTTTTCTATAAAATAAGTGATGGGCAGGATCAGTCGCCGCTGGTCCCAGATGTTCACCACCACATAAGTAAGCGTAATTTCTTCTACCCGGCCCCATTCGCCTTCCACAATCACCACATCGTCAATTCTAATCGGTTGTGTAAAAGCAATCTGGAAACCTGCCAGCAGGTTAGCCAGTGTTTTTTGTGCGGCAAAACCAATGATAATACCTCCAATACCGACTCCAGTAAGTAAGCCGGCACCAATTTTACGCATGCTTTCAAAACTTAATAAGATAATAGCGGCGGTAACAATAAGAATCATCGAGATGGCGAATTTCCTGATAAACTGCAGTTGGGTGCGCAGTTTTCTTTCTTTGAGGTTATCCTCTTTATTCAGGTCGTAGGAGTGAAAAAAGCTTTCCTCCAGAATCTTGATGGTCTTGATCAGGATGATGCAGAAGTTGATAGTTAGCGCAATTTCCAGGGCCCTGTTCAGCTGGAGGTAGGCTGTGGCATCAAGTTTCATGAATTCAAGGGAGGAATCAAGCAGCACCAGCGGGATGAAAAAACCAACTGCGGTGTTGAGGTATTTGACCACCACATTTAGCGTGAAAGTAGCCCAGTACCTGGAAAAGAACAGAAACATTTTTTTCAGAATGAACTTTAATAGCAGGCCAATAATGATAGCCGCCAGTGCTATACCGAAGTTTTCGGCAGACTGCCTAACCAGGGGGCCACTGAAGCTATTAAAATCTATCATGTTTAAAGTTCGTACGTTTTATGCTGTTCAGGGATGGCTACATTTTTAAATCCAACATCGATTAATTTCTGCGCGAAACGTTGCTGTACCTCATGCTCTCCATGCACCAGAAACAGGCGTTTAATAAGTTCTGGGTCCTGGCAGGATATAAATTTGATTAAATCTTCGTAATCGCCATGAGCACTCATCGATTTAATAGAACGTACTTCGGCTACCACATCATATTCGTCCCTGAAGATTTGTACAACTTTATTGCCAGCTAATAACTTACCACCTAAAGAACCTGGTTCGCAGTAACCTACCATTAAAATAGTATTTTTTTGATTGCTGATGTTATTTCTAATGTGGTGCTTAACGCGGCCACCTTCGGCCATACCAGATGCTGATATAATGACACAAGGCCTGGTATCAGTGTTCAATGCCTTCGATTCTTCAATGGTTTCAATGAAACGCAGTCCTTCGAAACCAAAAATGTCATAATCTACTTTAAGTACTTCCTGTACTCCCTTATTGAAAACTTCCGTATGGTTTTTCAACACTTCGGTGGCCTTCTGGGAGAGCGGACTATCGACATAATAGGCTACATCAGGTAAGCGATTTTTTAGGGACAGTGAATTGAGTACGTAAAGCAGTTCCTGGGTGCGCCCCACACTAAAAGCAGGGATAATGACTTTACCTTTTTTAATATTGCAGGTATGGTTAATAATGTCAAGCAGACTTTCTTCAATAGGCTCAAGGTCTTTGTGAAGCGAATCGCCATATGTAGATTCCAGAATCAAATAATCTGCCTGAGGGAAAGGTTGTGGGTTTTTTAAGAGGAGGTCGCCATAACGTCCAACATCGCCGCCAAAGGATATTTTGGTTTCCTTACCGTCGTCTACAATAGTTAAATGAACAGCAGCGCTTCCTAAAATATGTCCGGCATCGGTAAGGCGTAAGCTGATGCGTTCATCAATTTTAAAGTCTTCATTGTAGTCCACCACCTTAAACAAACTGAGTGTTTTTACCACATCATCATCCGTATACAGTGGCTTTTCCTCTTCTTCACCTTCCCGCAGGTGTTTGTTGAGGTATTCCGCATCCTGCATCTGGATCTTAGCCGAATCCATTAATAGAATCCTCGCCAGATCCATCGTGGCTGGTGTGCTA
This sequence comes from Pedobacter sp. CAN_A7, assembly GCF_015752175.1. NCBI lineage: Bacteria > Pseudomonadati > Bacteroidota > Sphingobacteriia > Sphingobacteriales > Sphingobacteriaceae > Pedobacter > Pedobacter sp. CAN_A7. Next base: position 416,488 of record NZ_JADOUW010000002.1, read on the forward strand.
AAGATATTACCGGCAAAACCTTCAGCTACCAGGCGGGGTAATAGTCCGCAATGGTCAATATGGGCATGCGATAAAATGAGGTAGGTAACGTCGCTGGGTTTAAAGCCAAAATAACCGTTCAATTTGTCGGTTGCTTCGCCCATACCCTGGAAAAGGCCGCAGTCTAATAAGATTTGGGTTCCATTAGTGAGGGTAATCAGGTGTTTGCTGCCCGTAACAGCACGGGCAGCACCATGAAAGGCTATCTCCATGTAGTCGTTAGGCGGTTACTTTAGAAATAGAGTCTTTTACGGTATCTGTAGCAGTAGCTAACCTGTCTTTAGAAGCATCGATAACATCAGCTAACCAGTCCGAAACGGTTTCTTTTAAGTCGCCACCTTTATCACTAGATATAATTAAAGCAACAGCAGCGCCTAAGGCAGCTCCTGCCAATAATCCTGCAATGATTTTAGTTTCTTTTGTCATGATTTTCGTTTTAAAAAGTTTGTAATTATATTTGTATATAGGTTTAAACAAGTAAAGCGCTTTTTAGTTTGTTATTTTAAAAAGAGGGCAGAAAATAGGTGCTGGAAACTCGCGGGCAACTGATTGCCAGGTCTAAATACCATATTTTTAACTATAAGTAGAACTCCTTGCCATCAAACTGCTTAACATTCATAAATCAGCGACAAATTTCTCAACATTTGCCTGTTATAAGCGATACAATCTGCGAAGTGGAGTTTGAGTGTAGCTACACGTCCATCCATATTCAGTCCAAGTTCAGTCCAAGTTGAAACCGTGTATTCTTAGAAATACTCGGACTCAATATGTAGTTTAATGATAAGGAATTTGGAATTAGGTGTAGCTGCTGTGCTGTTCGGGCAAGTTCCTTTTATTTAACAAGAATTGTGGGTAATCAATATCTACAAGTCTGGAGATGGAGTGGGATAGCCAATGTGTTAGTGGCTTAGCGTTGGCAAAAGCTTTTTTTCGCTTGGTAATAATTTATAGGCCTTAAAAGAATCCATAATATAAAACAAGAAACCCTCCTCATCCATTTTTTCTAATGCACGAAGCGTGGGTCTGTAAAGGACCATAAAGTTATCAAGTTCCTGATCCCGTAGCCTTGTTAATTTTGTTACTGTAGCTACATTAAAACGAGCGTCGATTTTCCTTTCTATTTTCTCTTGCTCCAGCCTCTTTTTAAATCGTCTGGCATTCTTTCCTTCTTTGCCAAAGAAACTGGAAGGGCTAAAAGAAAGCGGTTGATTTTGACTTAAGCGAATGGCCCTGGCTTTCTGGTATACTTGGTGATAGTCGACCACTGGATTAAAAGCTTCACCTTTAATTTGAACCGTTTTCAGCATTTGATCATTTGTAACCAGGTAGCGCCATACCGGATTTAGGTCTATTATAAGAAGGGTATCAGGTAAATACCCCGGTTGATAAAACAAGAGCAACTGACTTATGGCCGCCGGTATCGTAAATTCACCTTTGGCATTGGTAAGGGTTTGTTTGTTCGAGCTTAGATTTTTAACAATCACATTTTCTAGTCTTAAATCAGTAGCTCTGTCTTGAACAACACCCTTTATTTGCTGGCCATAGGCAGATTGTAATGAAAACAACATCAGTAAAAGAAACTTCAGGCAGTTGCTCATATTCAAATATAGTCTTTTGGCCCAAATCATTTTTATCCAATTTTAGCTTATTAATTTCTTTTTGCCTGAGTATTTGATTTATAAAAGATTTCTATCTATCTTTGCAGTCCCTAAATTTTAGGGGGAATAAAAGAATTATTAACAAATTAAATACAAGCAAGTGAATACGTTAAGTTACAAAACTGTCTCAGCCAATGCTAAAACTGTTAACAAACAGTGGGTTGTTGTTGATGCTCAAGGCGAGATTTTGGGGCGCTTGTCATCGAAGATCGCTATGATCATCCGTGGAAAAAACAAGCCAGAGTACACCCCACACGTAGACTGCGGAGATAACGTTATCGTTATTAATGCAGACAAGGTTAAATTGACCGGAAATAAATTCAGCGAGAAACAATACGTTTCATACACTGGATATCCAGGTGGTCAACGTTTCATTTCTCCGAAAGAGTTAATGGCGAAACACCCTACGCGTGTTATCGAGAAAGCCGTTCGTGGTATGTTACCTAAAACAAAACTTGGTGCTAAGTTATACACCAACCTTTTTGTTTACGCAGGAGCAGAGCATCCTCACCAGGCACAATCACCAACAACCATTACACTTTAATTAAAGGAAGAAAGAAATGTCAGTTACTAACACTTCAGGAAGAAGAAAGACTGCTGTTGCACGTATCTATTTAAAAGATGGCAACGGCGCCATTACCGTTAACGGTAAAGACCACAAAGTATATTTCCCTACATTACCTTTACAATATATCGTTAATCAATCCTTAGAAGTTTCTGAGTTAGTTGGTCAGTATGATATCAATGTAAACGTAGCAGGAGGTGGCATTAAAGGCCAGGCAGAAGCTATTCGTTTAGCTATCGCTAAAGCTATTGTTGAATTAGATGCTGAGAAAAAACCAGCATTACGTGCTAAAGGGTTAATGACCCGTGATATGCGTATGGTTGAACGTAAGAAACCAGGTCGCAAGAAAGCTCGTAAAAAATTCCAATTCAGTAAACGTTAATCTTAAGGAGACAACACAATGGCAAGAACAACATATCAAGACTTATTGGATGCAGGTGTACATTTTGGTCACCTTACCCGTAAATGGAACCCTAAGATGGCGCCCTACATTTTCATGGAGCGCAATGGAATCCACATTATAGATTTAAACAAGACTTTAACTAAAACTGAAGAAGCTGCTTCTGCGATTAAACAAATCGTAAAATCTGGTCGCAAGATCTTATTTGTAGCAACGAAAAAACAAGCTAAAGAAATTGTTGCTGAACAAGCAAAAAAAGTAAACATGCCTTTCGTAACTGAACGTTGGTTAGGTGGTATGTTAACTAACTTTCAAACTGTACGTAAGTCGATCAAAAAGATGTCTAACATCGACAAGATGACTAAAGATGGTACTTACTCGATTCTTTCTAAGAAAGAGCGTTTAATGATCCAACGTGAGCGTATTAAATTAGAAAGCTTATTAGGTGGTATCGCGGATTTAAACCGTTTACCAGCTGCTATCTTTTTAATTGATGTTAAAAAAGAGCATATCGCAGTAAGCGAAGCGTTGAAATTAAACATTCCAACTTTCGCTATGGTAGATACTAACTCTGATCCGTCAAACATTGATTTCCCTATTCCAGCGAATGATGATGCAACTAAATCAATCTCTTTAATTACTGATATCATTATCAAAGCAATTGAAGAAGGTTTAGATGAGCGCAAACGTGAAAAAGACGACGAAGCAGAAAAAGAAGCTGTAGCTGCTAAAGCTGCTGCTGACGCTCCGGAAGTTAAAGAACCAGGCGAAAGAAAGAGAAAAGTAAGTGCTGAATCTTCTGAAGAAGGTACTAGCGAAGCGTAAATAATATATTTTGGGTTGTATGTTGTGTGTTGCGGGTTTTACTTACAACTAACAATATACAACCCATTATTTTTTTATAAAACTTAAAAGGAAACAAAAATGTCAGTACAAATTACTGCTGCAGATGTAAATAAATTACGCCAACAAACCGGTGCCGGTATGATGGATTGCAAAAAAGCATTAACAGAAGCAAATGGCGATTTCGAAGCAGCCGTTGATTACTTACGTAAAAAAGGTGCTAAAGTAGCAGCAAGCCGTCAGGATCGTGATTCTAACGAAGGTGTTGTTATTGCTAAAGCGACAGCAGACGGAAAACGTGGTGTTGTTATTGAATTGAACTGTGAAACTGACTTTGTTGCTAAAAACACTGATTTCGTTGCCTTAGGTAATAAATTTGCTGATTTAGCAATCGAGAAAAACCCTGCAACTTTAGAAGAGCTTTTAGCTTTAGAAATTGATGGCGTTAAAGTTTCTGATATCATTGTAGAAAACACTGGTAAAATTGGTGAGAAAATTGGTATCTCTAAATTCGAAACTGTAACAGGTGAAAAAGTTGTTCCTTACATCCACGGTAACTACCGTTTAGGTGTTTTAGTTGCTTTAAATCAAGATGTTGCAGGTGTTGACGAAGCAGGTAAAGACGTAGCGATGCAAATTGCTGCCATGAACCCGGTTGCTTTAGATAAAGACGGTGTTGATTCAACGCTTATCGAACGTGAAACTGAGATTGCTAAAGAACAAATCCGTGCAGAAGGTAAACCAGAAGCAATGATTGAAAAAATCGCTGCTGGTAAATTGAATAAATTCTACAAAGACAATACATTGTTGAACCAGGAATTTGTTAAAGATTCATCTAAAGATGTTCGTAAATTTTTAACCGATACGGCTAAAGATTTAACCGTTACTTCTTTTAAACGTGTACAATTAGGTGCATAACCTTTTTGTAATGAATATAAAAAAAGTCCCTTATGGGACTTTTTTTATGCCTTATATTTACGAAAATAGATTTGCCTTATGATAGCAATTACAAACGGAAAGTTATTTACAAAGCATGGTTTGGCAGCAGACCAAACGGTTATTATAGAAAATGGAGCGATTAAAGCGATTAGCGACGGTACCATACCGGCCGACTATACCACTATTGATGCCGGGGGTAGTTATATCGTCCCTGGTTTTATAGACCTTCAAATTTATGGTAGCGGAGGGAACTTGTTTTCTGCATTTCCAACGGTGGAAACGCTGAGACAGATGGATGCCGACTTAATTAGCAAGGGTACCACCGGCTTTCTGGTCTGCCTGGCCACCAACTCCATGGAAGTTTTTTATGCGGCCATAGACGCTGCCAAGGCCTACCGTGCCGAAGCAAAAGCTTTTATGGGACTGCATTTAGAAGGCCCTTATTTGAATCCAAAACGTTTAGGTGCTCATATTCCTGAGTTTGTACACCTGGCAACATTAGCGGAAGTAAAAGCGCTCATCGAATATGCGGAGGGCACGGTTAAAATGATGACCCTGGCGGCTGAGCTACAGGATGAGGAAGTGATTAATTACCTGCGTGAGCAGGGCATCGTGTTATCACTTGGGCATAGCGATGCTACCTTTGAACAAGCTACCGACGCCTACAACAATGGTTTTACAACCACCACACACCTGTTTAATGCCATGCCATCCATACACCACCGCGCACCAAATTTGCCAGTAGCGTTGTTTAGTCACCCCAAAGCTGCTGCCAGCATTATCGCTGATGGACAGCACGTCAGTTACGAAATGGTAAAGATGAGCTATAAACTGCTTAAAGAGCGCTTATTTCTGATTACCGACGCGGTGACGGCCTGTGAAGTTGGACCATACCAGCATCGTTTGGTGGGTACTAAGTTTACCATGGCTGATGGCACGCTTTCGGGTTCCAATATTACCTTATTGGACGCCGTTAAAAACTGCGTAAATCATTGTGATATCCCATTGGGAGAGGCAGTTAATATGGCCAGCCTGCACCCGGCAAGGGTAATGGGCATGGCTGAACATATAGGCGTTGTGGAGCCTGGTAAATCCGCCAATCTGCTGCTTTTAAATGAGGAGCTGACTTTGCAAAAGGCTTTTGTTGCCGGAGTTGAACATTTGATCGTTAATAATTAAAACAAATAGCTATTTTTGGAGTCATGAAGTATAAAAGGATCCTTTTAAAGTTAAGCGGCGAATCGCTGATGGGCGATAAGCAATACGGTATTGACAATGAGCGCGTTAGACAGTATGCTGAGGATATCAAAGCAGTGCATGCCCAAGGACTTGAAATTGCAATTGTTATTGGTGGCGGCAATATATTCAGAGGTTTAAGTGCCGAAAAGTCGGGAATGGATCGCGCGCAAGCCGATTACATGGGGATGTTGGCTACCGTAATCAACAGTATGGCTTTACAGGATGCTTTAGAAAAAGTGGGTTTAAAAACCCGTTTACTTACTGCCATCAAAATGGAACAGATCTGTGAGCCTTTTATTCGCAGAAGAGCGGTAAGGCACCTTGAAAAAGGCAGGGTTGTGATTTTTGGTGCAGGAACAGGAAACCCTTACTTCACCACGGATTCTGCAGCGGCTTTAAGAGCCATTGAAATTAAAGCAGATGTGGTATTAAAAGGTACCCGTGTTGATGGTATTTATACTGCCGATCCGGAAAAAGACAGTACAGCTACCCGTTACAGCAATATCTCTTTCAAAGAAGTCTATGCAAAAGGGCTAAATGTAATGGACATGACCGCTTTTACACTTTGTGAAGAGAATGAACTTCCCATCATTGTTTTCGACATGAATAAACCTGGTAATTTCATGAAAATTGCTCAGGGCGAAGAAATAGGAACACTGGTTAAAGGTTAATAATTTTTTAATTTGCACAAACAACACCTCATATGAATGACCTCATAAAGAAACAATTACAGGAAGCACAAGCGACAATGGATAAAGCAATTTTACATTGCGAATCGGAGTTGACAAAAATACGCGCAGGTAAAGCTTCTGCAGGTATGCTGGATGGAATTACGGTAGATTATTATGGTACACCAACAGCATTGAGCCAGGTAGCCAGTATCAATACTCCTGATGCTCGTACTTTGCTGGTTCAACCCTGGGAGAAAAACTTGCTTACGCCAATTGAGCGTGCTATTATGGAAGCTAATATCGGTATCAACCCACAAAATGATGGGGTAGTGATTCGTTTAGTGGTTCCGCCACTAACTGAAGAACGCAGACGCGACTTGGTTAAAAAAGCAAAAGAAGAAGCAGAAAGAGGAAAAATTGCCATCCGTAACATCCGTAAAGATGCAAACGAAAAGATCAAACGTTTGAAAGGTGACGCGGTTTCTGATGATGAAATTAAAACTGGCGAAGGCGAAGTACAAAAAATCACTGATGTTTATATCCTTAAGGTAGATAAACACATGGAAGCTAAAGAGAAAGATATTTTGACGGTATAAACACCCAATTATATTTTTATTATCATAAAAAGGGAATGTAGCGAAAGCTGTATTCCCTTTCTTTATTTTTGCACCGAATGAATTTACTGCTGCAATATCTAAAAAATCACAAATGGACGGTTGCCCTTGCCCTCGTGCTGGCAGCCATTAACATCGGCTTTTCCTTGCTTGACCCTTATATTACGGGTCGTATTGTCGACCAGTTTATCGAGAAAAAGGATATACTGAGCAGAAGTGAGTTTGTATGGGGCGTACTGAGTTTAGTAGGCCTTGGCGTTGGTGCGGCCATGGTATCGCGACTGGCTAAAAACTTCCAGGATTATTTCACGAGCATCGTCGTGCAAAAAGTAGGCGCCCGCATGTATGCCGATGGCCTGAAACGTTCGCTGGAATTGCCTTACCAGGTGTTTGAAGACCAGCGCAGCGGTGAAACCTTAGGGATTTTGCAGAAAGTGCGCATCGACACAGAGAAGTTCATTACCTCCTTTGTAAGTGTAATTTTTGTGAGCATCATCGGTATGGTTTTCGTGATGGTGTATTCCACTTCCGTAAGTTATAAAGTGACGCTGATTTACCTGGCTGCAGTACCTACCATTGGTTTGGTCAGTTGGTTCCTCAGCAAAAAAATAAAGGTGATTCAAAGAACCATTGTAAAAGAAACGACTGCCTTAGCGGGTTCAACAACCGAATCACTACGAAATATTGAATTAGTGAAAAGCCTTGGCCTGGTAAACCAGGAAATAGAGCGGTTAAATAAAACTACTTACCAGATATTAGGTTTGGAACTGAAGAAGGTGAAATATGTGCGCAGCATGAGTTTTGTGCAGGGTACCACCGTTAATTTTGTACGGAGTTCCATGGTGGTGGTGTTGCTCATCCTGATTTTTGAAAATACCATTTCACCGGGGCAGTACTTCTCTTTCCTTTTTTATTCTTTCTTTTTATTCGGCCCACTACAGGAGCTGGGCAATGTGATCCTTTATTGGCGTGAAGCGGAAGTATCCTTAGCTAACTTTAAGCGCATTCTGAATACACCGGTAGATAAAAAACCTGTGAACCCGGTGCCTCTTGATAAAATTACACGACTTTCCTTTAATGGGGTCAGCTTCCGTCACCTGACGGGTAAAAGCAATGCCTTAAATCATATTAGTTTTAGTACTGACCGTGGGGAAACCATTGCTTTTGTGGGCCCTTCTGGCTCTGGAAAAACCACATTGGTGAAGCTTTTGGTGGGCTTATACCAGCCGGTTGAAGGTGAAGTTTTTTATAACGAAATATCCAGCGGCCAGATCGATCTCGACCAGCTTAGGGAGAAGATTGGTTTTGTAACCCAGGATACGCAACTCTTTTCAGGTACCATTAGGGAGAACCTACAATTTGTGCGGCCTCATGCTACCGACGAAGAATGCCTGCATGTATTACAGCAAGCTGCTTGTCAGAACCTGATGGCCAGGGCAGAACATGGACTGGATACCGTGATTGGTGAAGGTGGTGTAAAAGTATCCGGTGGCGAAAAACAACGACTTTCTATAGCCAGGGCATTGTTACGCCAGCCAGATATCTTAGTATTCGATGAGGCCACTTCTTCTTTAGACTCGCTCACCGAAGAAGAAATTACCGGAACCATCCGGGAGATCTCTTCTAAAACCAGTCACATCAGTATTTTAATTGCTCACAGGCTTTCGACCATCCGTCATGCCGATCGCATTTATGTGTTGGAAAAAGGCCATATCATTGAACAGGGAAAACATGAAGACCTATTAACTGAAAAAGGACTTTATTATGCCATGTGGCGCCAACAAGTTGGCGAGCGTGTCGAAGTGTAAACCTCAACACGCTGTTTGCTATTGATGGTTAAGGCATAGGTTTTAAACCCTCCCATTTTACATTCCACTTGCCGTTTTTCGGAAAGCCGGGGTTGTTCTCGGTTTGCCCGTCCCAACCTGCACACATCATGGCTACCGCCGTGAGCAGACCTCCATTGCCAGGCAGGTACAGGCGTAATCGCTCATCCTGGTAATTGTGGCCGTTAACCAGATACCTATTGGTTTGCACATTCATCATTAAGGCATCAATGGCCCGTTCAGGAATATTCAATCTGGCGGCTGCCATGGCCGTCATTGGGAAATCCCAGCCCCAGGTATCATTCCAGCTCCAGGTATCCCACACCAGGTCGAATGTCTTGCGCATGACTTTTTTATCCAGTAAAGGGGTTTCCGGCAACATGCCGTAAGTACCCAAAACCGAAGGGTGATCTGTTTTAAACTCAGGGTTGGTGTAAGAATCTTTTGCACTTTCGGTGGCCAGATAAACGCCGTCCTGCACAGGCAGTGGTGACAGTTTAGCCATCACGTCATCCAATTTGGCCGATCTTTGTAAACCTAGTCGCTCGCGCCATTGCTGTGCAATATTCAATGCCCAGTGCCAGTATGCCAGCTCGTAGGTAGGGTTAAAGGTTTCTTCCGCTTTAAAACGTTCCTGGGCAGGAATAACACCCGGACCTAAGCGATATTTTCCCGTCTCCTTATCTAAATAAGCAAAGGAAGCCATAAAATCGGCGGTACCAAAGACCAGGTCTTTGTATTGTTCTAGTGTTTTTTTATCGGGATGCGCCCGGTAACCCAGTTCGGCGAAAGTGATTAGGTGAGGTTGTTGCCAGATGAGGAGCGCACCAACTGATGACGGACTTTCATTACCATTGTTGTCGGTCATCTTTTGCCAGCGCAAGCCATCAAAACCCTGGCGTTCCGCTAATTTCTTTGCGCCGCTCGCCACTTTATGGTACCAGTTGGCCGTCTTTTCCATAATTTCTGGCCTTCCCCATAGGGCAAAATGCACCATATGCCACCAGGTCATTTCCAGGTGAGGTTTTCCAAACCAGCTGTTATAGGTTAAACCTGTTTCTTGGGGTGGGTAAGAGCCTGCACACTGTACTTTGGTGAGGTATTGTGATAAGATGACCCTACGCTCCAGTTCATGTGCCCTGGGGTCGCTGCTGCCAGCAAAATCAACGGCACCACCGCTTTGCCAGAATGTTTTCCAACCATGTATGCTATTGCTTTCGGTTTCTTTGAATGTCGGAATTGCTTGCTGTGTTTCTTTTTCCTGGAACCAGGCGGTTAATTCTAGTGTGTTTGATTTTCTATCGGGATGAAGCACGATATAATGCTTATCCTTAGTGGTGAGGTTTGCGTTCCCTGTCCATTTCAAGGCGGTGATGTAACTCGCCGAATCCAGTTGACGGGTAATCACCGCCGAACGCGCCGCAATTCTAGTCAGCTGGGTTTTATGTTTATCGACATTTGCATGGTTATTGCCTACATCCATCCATTCGGCAGTTGGGTAGGGATAGCGCAGTTTGACTTTCAGTCTGCCCGTGGTAAGTAGGTTGGAATTGATTTTAGTGGAAATCAGGTCATCCTGCTGGTGCGAAACCGTAAGCACTTCTACCTTTTCGCCCTCTACGGTAAAGTTGCTTTTTATGGTGCCTGTCCATAAGTTTAGTTCCTGATCAATATTTTTGATGTCGTCAGGACCGGCTGCTTTGCCATTTTTCAGGGTAATTTCTAAACCCAGGTTACCTAACTGCAGGCGGTGTACGTTTTTCCTGAACCAGTCTGAAGCATTTTTATTGCGCTCCGGCGTTTTTACCTGTACGGCATAAGTAATGTTGCGCCCGTATTGCTGGTATTCGCGCAACGATTCTTCAAGTGTAAAGTTTTCTGTGTTTTTGAAGGTATTCCAGCCCCATTCGGTTTGAGTACCCAAGGGGACGCCGTGTTGGTAACGGTCTGGGAAAGTTTGTAAACCTGTGGCATCTACTGTAAAAGCAAATTTACCATTGCCAACAGATAGGGAGGCTAAAGAATCTACCTGTTTTACCTTCACGTTGTGGCGGCTTACCAATGCCTGGCGGTTAATTTTTTGTGCTTGCAGGGTTAAACCTGCAAACAGCAAACAGCTGGCTAAATAATATTTAATCATCATCGTCCTTAAAGCGTCTATTTGGTTTGTTCCAAGATAGGGAAAAACGCTCCCTTAACTATCCTGTACAAACCTGCTCTCCTTAAGGCTTAACTTAGTAGGGCATGGAAATCCTCATAGGCGTCACGCAGGTTGGGCGACTGGTTAATGGCGGCCGATGCTGCCAGACCAAAGATCCCCGTTTCCATCAGGGCTTCTACATCTGCAAGTGTTACACCGCCTACTGCCAATACTGGAAAATCGATGTTTAATGCTTGTAATTGTGCCATTGCGGCTGTATATCCCTGGATGCCCAGTAAAGGGGAATTGTTGGGTTTTGTGGTGGTGATGTTAAAGGGCCCAAAACCAGCATAATCGGCACCTTCCTCAAATAACCTGATTAGTCCGGCTACTGTTGTTGCCGATCCACCGATGGTGGTTTCTTCGCCAAGCTGTGCCCTTAAGGCTTTAAAATCGGCGTCGAAATCTTCCACATGAAAACCTTGTATATCTGCTTTTCCTTTCAGCTGCACATGATCAGTGACGATCAGGGTAGCCCCCCAATCGTCACAAATCGATGCTATTTGATGTATTTCATTCAACAGCTCGTCCCCACTTTTAGATAAACAGCGGTACTGTATCCATTTAGCACCTGCTTCACAAGACTGTTGGGTCTGCTCTACATGACTAAAATCAGGCAGGTCATGGGTAATGAAATGTAGTTTCTCTATGTATTTTTTCATTTATCAATGCTGTTTATTTGCGGCGAGAAGCAATCATCAATTAAATAGCTTCATCAGGTTAATCTGGTGTTAAACAATTAAGCTCATGTGCTTGATTGCTGTCAACTAGAACTTCAAATTTACTGAAAGTAAGAAGTTTGTACCTGCCTGAGGGAAATAAAAGTTCTCTGTGGTAGTTATACCCTGGTAAATAGAACCATAGGTATAACCATTGCTTTCATATTTTTTATCGAATACGTTGTTTACCAAAAGGGCGAGGTTGATGTTTTTAACCCCAAAAGCTGTGAAATCATAGGCTGCACGCAGGTTGCTTACAAAATAAGCGGCCAACTTTCTCGATTCATTTTGTGTATTATCAAGGTATTGTTTGCCCACATATTTATTTTGTAAGGCAACGGCGAAACCAGTAACCGGTTTATAAGCTAATTCTGCAAACAAAACGGCAGCAGGGGAAAAGGAAATATCTGTAGTGGTGTATGCCGTTTCTACCGTATTGCTAATGTCGCCATTATCGTCGTACTCATAGAGGTAATCTATATAATCGCTAATCTTGTTGCGGCTCAAGGCGGCATTGGCGTTTAATACCAGTTTCCTGCTCAGCACATACGATGCATCCAGCTCTACGCCAATGCGGTAACTTTCAGGTACATTCTGACGTATCGATTCTCCTACGTCGTTGATTTTTCCGGTTACCACGATTTGGTCTTTGTAGAACATGCCATAGACGTTTAGACCTGCATTAAATCGGTCATTTTTAAAGCGGTAACCTGCTTCCACATTGTTCAAGCGTTCTGATTTAGGGAATAATCCGGCGGTGGCATTCACATAATCATCGCGGTTAGGCTCTTTATTAGCTACACTATACGATGCATAAACATTGCTTTGCTCCGTCAGAAAATAAGTAGCGCCAACCTTGGGATTAAAGAAGTTCATCTTGTCGTTAAGGTCTATCAGGTCCAGGTTTTTATCTGTACCGGCCACCTCATAATTCAGGTTTCGGTATTGCAGGTCGGCAAAGAGGCTCAGCTTTTCTGTCGGACTGTAAATTACCTTTCCAAAAATGTTGAAATCTGTTTTGTCGCCCTGGTTATCGTAGTAATGATCTCCGTATTGGCCATTAGAAGCATATTGCGCCCAAATGATTTCACCAAAGTGTTTTCCTGCATATTCATTATAAGCACCCCCCAAGGTAAAGGTCAGCTTGTTGGAAGGCTGGTAGTTAAAGTTATAAGTTACCCCGTAAAAGTCGTTATCAAGCCACCTGCGGCGAATTAAATCTGTCCTGTCCAGCGGACTGCCACCCAGATTTACGTTATCCAGACCATAATTGCTAAACTTCTGGCCGGTTCTAAATTCTTCGTAATAACCGCGGCCGTCGGTATAATGCAAGGCGCCGTTAAAGGAAAACTGCTCATTAAACTGGCGAGCATATAACAGCTGGTAATGGTTTTGCCAGTAGTTATCGGTCTGGTCTTTATAGGTGAAAGAATTATAAGTGCGGTTTCCTGAATTTAAAAGCAGGTTTGCATCCGCTTCACTCAGGTAATTACGGTCGATATAAGCCTGCATACCGGCCAGGTCGCCATTTAAACGCGATTCGGGAATCCCGTTCCAGGCCTGGTAGGTGGTTTCGGCACCTGCAAACACATTGATCCGTAAAAGGTCCTTTTTACCATGGTAGGCACCCGATAAAAAGTATGATTTTAAGTCGGAGGCTGCACGATCAATAAAACCATCTGATTTGATGCGCGATAAACGACCATCAAAGCTAAATTTATCATTGATAAGTCCGGTTCCTACTTTTACCGTGTTTTTCCAGGTGTTAAAAGAGCCATAGGTATTGTTTATTTCCGCAAAAGCCGCTCTGGAAGGGGCGCTGGTTTGCACATTTAAACTTCCGCCAAAAGCACCAGCGCCATTGGTTGAAGTACCCACACCACGCTGGATCTGGATGTTTTCTACCGAGGATGCAAAGTCGGGCATGTTAACCCAAAAACTTCCCTGGCTCTCGCTATCGTTATAAGGAATGCCATTCACCGTCACGTTGACACGTGTGGCATCGCTACCGCGAACCCTGATGCTGGTATAACCAATGCCAGATCCGGCATCAGAGGATACTACCACACCAGGTGTATTATTTAAGAGAAAGGGCAGGTCTTGTCCAAAGTTGTTTTCGCTGATTTCTTCCTTGCTCAGGTTCCTGTAAGTGGTGGCCGATTTCTCGGTGGCCCTGGTGCCTCTCACAATCACTTCATCGGCCAGGAAGGCTGAAGGTGCCAGAGCAACGTCTAAGGTAAGGTTGGATGTTAAATTTATGGTTTTCTCCTGGGTTTCGTAACCTATGTAGGAGACCACTAAAGTGTAATTTCCAGGTTGCAGGTTTTTAAACTGGTATTCGCCAGAACGATTTGCGGTGGCACCACGCTGTGCAGATTTAAGCTTCACGCTTGCGCCGGATAAGGGTTGTTTAGCATCAGAAACAGTTCCTGATAGGGTAAATTGTGCTTTCGTTAATAACGGAAACAGCAACATGGCAAGGGCCATGAATAGTAATTTTTTCAATTTTAAAAATTGTTTTTAGTTAAACAAGCTGTAAGCAGGGGTACTCACAGTTTAGTTAAACTCCATAACTCCAATCCCTCCGCCGGCATTATCCGGATCAGGTGCATACATCCAAACCTATATGTTGTTTGATGTAATGGGTATGTTCTCAGCCTGTTTTTGTGTTTTTTACAAAACAAGGCACCCCTTTTTGATGGTACAAATGTATAAAAATTATTTACATCTGCAGAAAATGATCAACTGCAGCTACGGCATGGGCAAAACGGTCGTTAGTGCCGCTCACCACCACATAATTAGCCTGCAGATTTTGCAGTTCTCGGTGCCATACCTGCATAAAGTGCTCCCTGAGGTCTGGGAAATCCCGCAAGGGGTCTTCTTCCCAGGGCAGGTCGATATCCATGAGCAGGTATAGGTCATAAGGGCGGGCATGTAAAGCATCGAGTACCAGTTGTGGCGTTTCTCCAAATAGGTGATCGGTCCATATTTTAACCGTGAGGAAGGTCGTATCGCAAAAAACAAGGTCTTTTTCTGTGGATGCCAGCACAGAATCTTCTAGGGCCACTTGCCCGTGAAACATGTTCATTTCATCCTGCAGCGTGCAGGGGCCGTTTAAGGCCGCACAATAATAGCGAGCGTATTCTGCTACCCAGGGGCTATGATATTGCCTGGCCAGCTGTTGGGTTAGGGTTGATTTGCCGGTACTTTCCGGACCAACGATGGCAATTTTCTTTACTGATTTATTCACGATATGTCTTTCTCCGATTTAATGGCCTGCAGTTGCGTTACAAGCCGTAGGTATTGGTGGCCTAACCAGCGGCAAATTAAGTGATACCGGCATGATAATGCAAAAAAAATCCGGCATAAGATAAACTTATACCGGATAATAAACCAAACAAACTATTTATGAAGAATATCCTTCCTAGGGAAGAATGCGTTTAATCTTAATTAACCGTGTTAGGCGAAGAGCTGAAACTTAATGCTGCTTTAACGCTTACATCGGTGGTTACACCACTTCTTAACACATATTCTGCTCTGATGCGCAGGCTGTTTCCTTTGATGTAATTATCTAAGAAACGTGAATTGTCGATGTCTAGTACAAGCGATGATCCGATATTTTCAGCAATATCATTTCGTGACGCTACCATGACTTCTCCACTATTTCCATTAGAAATAAAAACTTTTACCGATTTGAACATACCCATGCTCTGGGTGTTTGGATTTGAGGCATTAATCTTTGCCGAAGCAATTCTTACTTCTTTGATGTAGCTATTTCCACCCTGATTTCCGAAAATTTCATCAAAACTACTGGCTGCACTGGTAGCAGAAACGGTAGTATTGGCTTTTGTTGATGCTGGAATAATCAGTGTTGCCGTATAGGGAAAGCTGGATTTGATAATTGATTGTACAGTGGCACATCCGCTAATGCCTATAGAAACGGCCAAAAAGGCAATGATTAGTTTTTTCATGTTAAGGAAAGAACAAAATTTGTTCCAAAGGTGTTTTTTGTGCATCTTTAAGCTATAACGGCTAAATCATATTTCTATGAAAAATATCGCCTACGCCTCCATCATTGTTTTCTTTTGTGCCTCCTTTGCTTTTAAAGCAGCAAACAGTGGCGCCATACAAGGAAAAATCAGTCCGCCGGAAGGTATTGCGGAGATCCTGGTAATTGCCGGAACTGACACCTTAAAAGTGCCACATCAACAGGGTAACTTTGAAGTTAAAAGCCTCAAGGCGAATACCTATACGGTACATGTAAAGGCCATTGCGCCATATCAGGACTATATTTTAAATGATGTGGCTGTTATTGACAGTGCCACTACAACTATCGGGCAGATCAAACTGCTGCCTAAGTAATCCAAATTTTTTAAAAAACGTATCCAGTTTATGCGCTAAAAGCGTAACTTTGCACCCCGACAGAGTTGTCGGGATCTTTCTCTTCGTATTGAAAATCTCGCGAGCAAAACTTTAAAAAGCCATATGCCTAAAGACACTTCCATACGCTCCGTATTAATTATCGGATCCGGACCAATTATTATCGGTCAAGCCTGTGAATTCGATTATGCAGGATCTCAAGCAGCCTTATCTTTAAAAGAAGAAGGAATTGAAGTTTCCATCATAAACTCCAATCCTGCTACTATTATGACAGATAAGGTCATTGCTGACCATGTTTATCTTCGCCCTTTAACAGTCGACGCTATTGAAGAGATTTTAATCGAGCGGAAAATTGATGCTGTTTTACCTACTATGGGAGGCCAGACCGCTTTAAACCTTTGTAAAGAGGCAGAAGAACGCGGTGTTTGGGAAAAACATGGTGTTCGTGTAATCGGTGTTGATGTTGCTGCGATTGAAAAAACTGAAAACAGAGAAGCTTTCAAACAGCTGATGATCGATATCGGCGTGGGTGTTGCTACTTCCAGAATTGCCAATTCCTTTTTAGAAGGTAAAGAAGCAGCTCAGGAAATCGGCTATCCATTGGTTATCCGTCCATCGTACACCCTTGGTGGTTCAGGTGGTGGTTTTGTCCACAAAAAAGAAGAATTTGATTTAGCTTTAAAACGTGGTTTAGAGGCTTCTCCAACACACGAAGTGCTGGTAGAACAAGCGGTTTTAGGCTGGAAAGAATATGAGTTGGAATTGTTGAGAGACAGCGCTGATAACGTAATTATCATTTGCTCGATCGAAAACTTTGACCCAATGGGTATCCATACTGGAGATTCCATTACGGTTGCCCCGGCCATGACTTTGTCTGACCGTTGCTACCAGGACATGCGTAACCAGGCCATCAAAATGATGCGCGCAATCGGTAATTTTGCCGGTGGATGTAACGTACAGTTCTCGGTAAATCCAGCTAACGACGAAATTATTGCGATTGAGATCAATCCAAGAGTTTCCCGTTCTTCGGCTTTAGCCAGTAAAGCTACAGGTTATCCAATTGCCAAAATCGCTTCTAAATTAGCGATCGGCTATAACCTTGATGAAATAGAAAACCAGATTACTAAAACAACCTCTGCTTATTTTGAGCCAAGTTTGGATTATGTGATCGTAAAGATTCCTCGTTGGAATTTTGATAAATTTAAAGGTGCCAACATGGAACTAGGCCTGCAGATGAAATCTGTTGGTGAAGTGATGGCCATTGGACGTACATTTATTGAAGCCCTTCAAAAAGCTTGTCAGAGTTTAGAAATTGGCAGAGCCGGATTAGGTGCTGATGGTAAAAACGTTCGCAGTATTGACGAAATCATGTACGGTTTGGAGCACCCAAGCTGGAACAGGTTGTTCCTGATTAAAGATGCCATGGCTATGGGTGTACCTTTGGAGTCGATCCGTAAAGTTACCCGTATTGATAAATGGTTCTTATCACAAATTCAGGAGCTTGTACAACTGGAAACAGAATTAAAAAGATACACCCTAAATAACGTACCTAAAGACTTCCTGTTTACCTTGAAACAAAAAGGTTATTCTGATATTCAGATTGCTCATTTGTTAGGTAATGTAACGGAAGATGAGGTCTATGACCGCAGAAGATCTTTAGGAATCAAACGTGTTTATAAAATGGTTGATACTTGTGCTGCGGAGTTTGCTGCACAAACACCATACTACTATTCTACTTTCGAAGAGGAAAACGAATCTATTGCTTCCGACAAAAAGAAAGTCATTGTTTTAGGTTCGGGACCTAACCGTATTGGTCAGGGTATAGAGTTTGACTATTCTTGTGTACACGGGTTATTAGCCGCTAAGGAATCTGGCTTCGAAGCCATCATGATCAACTGTAATCCTGAAACGGTCTCTACCGATTTCAATATGGCTGATAAGCTTTATTTTGAGCCGGTATTCTGGGAACATGTTCGTGAGATCATTGACCTTGAAAAACCTGAAGGGGTAATTGTACAGCTTGGTGGTCAGACAGCCTTGAAAATGGCTGAAAAACTACATGAGAACGGCATCAAAATCATTGGTACGTCATTCAACGATATGGATGTTGCGGAAGACCGTGGCCGTTTCTCTGACTTGTTAAAAGAATTGGATATTCCTTATCCAAGATATGGCGTTGCCGAAAATGCTGAAGAAGCGATTGTGGTAGCTAATCAAGTAGGTTACCCGGTACTGGTTCGCCCAAGTTATGTGTTAGGCGGACAAGGCATGAGCATTGTCATTAATGACGAAGACCTGGAGAAAGCAGTAGTAAAGCTTTTAGGTGATCTACCTGGAAACCGCGTGCTGATTGACCATTTCCTTGACCGTGCTGAAGAAACTGAATCAGATTCAATCTGTGATGGCGAAGATGTACATATCATTGGTTTAATGGAGCATATTGAGCCAGCCGGTATCCACTCGGGAGATTCATTCGCCGTATTGCCTCCATTCAGTCTTTCTGAAAAGGTAATGAACGATATGGAAACTTATTCTAAGAAAATTGCCAGGGCTTTAAATGTAAGGGGATTATTAAACATTCAGTTTGCCGTTAAAGATGGTAAGGTTTATGTTATTGAGGCTAACCCAAGGGCGTCTCGTACGGTGCCTTTCATCGCTAAAGCTTACGATGTTCCTTACATCAATATTGCAGCGAAAGTGATGTTAGGCGTTAATAAGTTGAAAGACTTTACCATAGAGCGTAAGCTGGTTGGTTATGCCATTAAAGAGCCTGTATTCTCTTATGAGAAATTCCCTGAGGTAACAAAGGAATTAGGTCCTGAAATGAAATCAACGGGAGAATCAATCCGTTTCATTAAAGATTTGGAAGATCCTTATTTCAGAAAGTTGTACAAAGATAAATCAATGTACTTATCTAAATAAGTAGATAAAAATACGATACGAAG
This sequence comes from Pedobacter sp. CAN_A7, assembly GCF_015752175.1. Classification (NCBI taxonomy): domain Bacteria; kingdom Pseudomonadati; phylum Bacteroidota; class Sphingobacteriia; order Sphingobacteriales; family Sphingobacteriaceae; genus Pedobacter; species Pedobacter sp. CAN_A7. The sequence goes on from NZ_JADOUW010000002.1 coordinate 435,526, forward strand.
CGGGTGGTCATTAAAAGATCACCCGCTTTTTTTATAGAGTTTTTTGGAGATCAGAAAATTTGTAAAGGAGGACCCAAAGAATATTAACTTGCAGCATGACTAAGATAATGCCGTTTACTTGTCCATCCAGGATGGGCAAAGTCTTCATCGTCCTTGGAAATCTTTCAAAAATCTGGAACAGCTAAAACTGCGTGCCGGTGATCAATTGTTGTTAAAGAGGGGAAGCCGTTTCCTTGAAGTGTTGAGAATTTCTGGCCAGGGTGAAAAGGGCAATATCATTCGGGTTGATGCCTATGGCGAAGGTAATAAACCCCAGGTTCTTGCCCCTGATGCATCATTATATGCGGTATTATTGAGTAACTCGAGCTACCAGAGCATGCAAAACCTTGAAATAGTGAATACCGGGACACAGCCAATGGCCGGTACGGGGAACATTGACGCCAGGTTTTTAGCTATACTTATCCTGGACATTAAGGCGCTGTCAGCGGACGACATTGATGCCATGATACGTTCTGTTAACTTTATTTATGTTGCAGATTGGTTAAGTGCCTATGTGATAAAGCAGCATCCTAATCATGAAGTTCTCCGAGAGAGATGGATGTCTACTGATCACCTGATGGCTGCCCGCGCAGGCTGGAGCCTTACCAGCGGTAGGGTGGCAAGAAATCCGGATGGACTCGATATTCAGGCACTTCTTAATCTCATTGAGGCTGAGATGCCAAATGCAACGCTGGAAGTGCAATGGACAATGAACACTACGTTAGCCCAAATTGGAATACACCATCCTGAGTACCGGGACCGTGCTCTTGCTATGGGCGAGAAAATGGGCATATATCGAGATTATCCAGTTTCTAAGGGTTGCACTTCACCATTTGCTCCCATTTGGATCAACGAAATTGTTAGCCGGCAAGGTAACGTTGTTGCAATTATTATTTAACAGCTAAAAGTCTGTTTAAACTTCGCAAGGTAACTCCCAGGTAGGCGGCCATATCTTCCTTTGATATGGAAAGCTGGTGTTCAGACTGCAGCATCAATAACTTTTTCAACGCATGCTCCACACTATATAATTGCTGGAAGGAAGAGCGGCTACTGGTGTTAATGATGCGCTCTGCAAGTTCGGTCAACAACATGTGATTAAATAAGGGGTTATTTGCTAACAACGACTTCACTATGGGAACAGTTAACACATAGGCCTGCACTTCTGTTACGGCTTCTATATTACACAGGCAATTAATATTTTTAATCACCTCCAATTCTCCTGCTATTTCTCCGGCACCCAAAAATTCCAGGATATAATTTTTCCCATTCTCCTCACTGAAATAACATTTAGTGATCCCTTCGGCTACAATGAATATTTTACTGGCCTTTTCCCCCTGTTGTAACAACCTGCTTCCTTTTGGGAATCGTTTTAAATGAATTTCCTTATGATGCTTTTTAGTTTCATAAAGCTGTTGTATAAAGGAAAGAAATGAATTGTTGGTGCGTAACATAGTTGCGTTGGGACAAATGTCCTTTTAGTTAAGGGGGTGTCGCTTTATTTTTGTCTCGATGTCAAATATAGTAAATGAACCAAAACATAAATTTTCAATGATGAAAAAAGAAATTGATCTGATTAACTGGCCACGTAAGGACCATTATGAGTTCTTCTGTCAATTTGAAGAGCCATTTTTTGGCGTAACGGTAAATATTGATTGTACATTAGCCTACAAACAGGCTAAAGAAAAAGGCGCAAGTTTCTTTTTATGGTATTTGTACCGCGCCTTAAAAGCTGCTAACGTTGTAGAGGCCTTCAGGTATCGTATTGTGGATAAAAAGGTGTTTATTTTCGAAGAGGTCCATGCTTCTTCGACGGTTAATCGTCTCGATGAAACCTTTGGGTTTTCTTATATGAACTATCATGAGGACGAAGAACTGTTCTGTCAAAATGCCCAACAAGTGATGACGGAAGTTAGGCAAAGCAAAGGGTTACATCCTTCAGTTTCAGGTGAGAATGTAATACACTTTTCGGCTGTTCCCTGGCTTAACTTTACCTCTTTGTCTCATGCAAGAAGTTACAGCTTTCCTGATAGCATTCCGAAAATATCTTTTGGACAAATGACAATACTCAATTGTGTTCATACTATGCCAGTTTCCATTCATGTGCATCATGGTTTAATGGATGGGTATCACGTAGGGCTATTTGTAGAAAAGTTTCAGCAATTCATGAATAGTTAATCATTCATATTTAAGGGAGTCTACTGGGTTTGCCCTGGCTGTCTTATACGCTTGTACACTCATTGTAAGGAGCGCTAGGAATAATGTGCCAAACGCTGCGGTTGCAATCATCCACCAGCTGATCTCCGTACGGAATTCAAATCCCTGGAGCCATTTATTCATCGCATAATAACTTATAGGTATAGCTAAGCCAATGGCAAGAACGATCAATTTTATAAAAGACATTGATAACAATTGCATTAAACTGCTCACCGAAGCGCCAAGCACTTTCCTCACGCCAAATTCTTTGGTGCGCTGTTCGGCACTGTAAGCAACGAGTCCAAACAGACCTATACAGGAAACAAAAATAGCCAGTCCGCCAAATAGATTGGATAAAATGCCTAGTATTTTTTCTTTTTGAAGTAGCTTATCGTATGACTCATTTACAAAACTGAGTTGTACTGGAAAGGCAGGGTTTAGGTTCTTCGTGGTTTTTTCTATAATCTCCATGGTCTCCTGCAGGTTTTTATCCGGATTTAACCGCATCGTAATGTTTCCCGCTTCTCTGCCAAGATAAACGATCATTGGGTTATTGGATTGGTAAGGCGAATCCCATGCGTAATCTTCAAAAACACCTATGATGTTGAAATTTTCACCCTGAAATTTTATCAATTTGCCGATCGGATCAGTAAGGTTCATGACTTTGACCGCCGAACGACTGACCAGCAGTGCAGCACTATCCGATGCATACTGCTTAGCGAAATCCCTGCCTGCTATTAGTTTTAACCCGGTGGTTTCAATAAAATTGTAGGATGTTCCCATCTGCGTAAACATCATGCTGCTTTCAGCAGGTGTCATTCCTGGCCATACCAAATTATTAAAGTTCTGGCCATGGTGTAATAAACTTATACTTGTTTCTGTTGCTGATACAATGGCGCCTGCATTAATCAACTGTGATTTTAATAATTCAAACCTGCCTTTCAAGGCGCCTTCACTGGGCATCTCCACTAATGCATTCATATCTATTCCAACGGGTCTGTTCTTGATATATTGAATCTGCTTATAAATTACCAGGGTTGAAATCATTAGCATTACGGCAAAACAAAATTGCCCAACGATCAGCAACTGCCTTAAGCTGAAGGAGAAAAATTGCCGCCCTTTTACTTTTCTCTTTAATGCCTGAATTGGGTGGAAAGAGGAGAGGTAAAAAGCAGGATAACTTCCGGCGATAACGCCCGTGAGGAGTACTGTGGCTAGGATAACCAGCCAGGTTTGAAAGCTGAATAAGGAAACTTCGAATTTTATCTGGAGCAGATTGCCAAAAGCAGGGAGCAATGCTTCTACAGCGGCAATGGCAATAAATACACTGATGAGGGTGAGCACCATGGACTCTGTAAGAAACTGGAGGACTAATGAACCACGGGTAGCGCCTATCGTTTTTTTGATACCTACTTCTTTGGCTCGTTTCTCAGATTTCGCCGTAGCCATATTCATAAAATTTATGCAGGCAATGAGCAAGATACCAATGGCTAAACCCGTAAAGAGCCATATTTGATCAATAGCGCCGCCTACACTTTTTCCATTCTCGAATTTGCCATATAAGTGGAGTTTGTGCAGTGGGAATAAAAAAAAGGGAGAACTTTTCCAGCCTGTTTGTTTTTTAACAAGGGGATTTATCTTGTGATTGACGTTAAGCAAGTCGGCCGTTGGATTAAGCCTCACCAGCGTCACAAAACTATAGTTGTCCCAATTCAATGCTTTGGAAGAATGGTCTACCAAATCGTAAGATGACCAGGGCATCAAATAATCAAAGCGGTTAGAACTGTTGCTGGGTAGATCTTTAATTATACCAGTAATCGTTAAGGTGGTTTTATCTTCAAAACGCAGGGTTCTGTTTAACACATCAGTTTTACCAAATAGCTTTTTTGCCATGCTTTCCGTAAGGATTACTGAAGCAGGTTTTGTCAAAGCGGTCTTCTTATCCCCTGCGATAAAGTGGTATTCATAAATGTTTACAATATCAGCGTCAGCAAATTTAGCCGTCTTTTTAAAGCTGTTTTCACCGTTGGCGATTAAATGTACGCGGTCATAGCTAATCCGGGCGATATGTTTGATTTCTGGAAGGCCGGCTGCTAGTGTAGTGGCTAAAGAGGTTGGCGTGCCATCAAAAGTCATAATGTCTTTGCCAAAGTCATCGGTAACATGTGACATGGCTATGTATACCTGTTCTGCGTGTTTTGCTTGTTTGTCAAAAGTCCACTCATAAGAAACATAAACTAATAACATCAAACAAGCGGCTAAACCAATGGCCAGGCCGATGATGTTGATAAACGATGTCACTTTGCTTTTCCAAATGTTGCGTAGCGCAATTTTGAGATTTAAGAATAACATAAATATTAGTTTTAGTTAATCAGATGTTTCCTATTGTTGTCTTGCTGGAGACTAAGTTTGTGCCAGAATAGCGTTAGCTATTAATGTGTTGTTATACAAGGTAATATCGTGCTATTTTAAATGTCATTGTTCATTATTGAACAGGAGTTGTCCGCCAGCGAACAGCAGCCTCCGCTAAATGATGTGGGTTGTTTCTGTAAATCGTTAGGCACCCTAACCGTTCAGTTTAGAAATACTGATGTTTCGTAATTGGCTAGATTTGACCGTTTGGTGGGCAATGGATACCAAGATATCTGCTAAAGCATACGGTCAAGAATCTTAATCGGCTTTTCAATAAGCACGGTGTCAAAGTCTTCGCCTTCAACAGTAATTTTCTTTTGCGTTCCACTCACTTTCCAATTATTTTGGACTTTACAGATACCTATAGGGTAGATATCGATTCCTTTGTCATGAATTTTCATTCGCGTAAAGTTCTTAAAATTCGGCTCTGCCAAGGCGGACGATGATTCGTCATCATGCATGCCCAGCAAAAGGTTGGAGAGGTATAAATACACCCCCATGGTGAAAGCCGATACAGTGCCTCCACTAAGGCTAAAAATCACAATGATGATTGCATTGCCCCACCAGTGCCCCCAATAATCCATTAAATTGGTTTGTGCAAACCAATACATGGTTCCAAATAACATCATCGTCTGACCCACCGCATGAACAAGTCCTACCCAATAACTTCCACGTTTTTTTGAAACCCTGTCTACAAACAGCCAAAATCCCGCAAATAGGGCCCCAATGCTGATTGCTAATGATGGGCCGCCGACGAAATAGTCAAACATCGTTTCGAAAAACCGGTCAGTTGATATCCCGGTGAATCCACTGAGAAAAAAGCCGCCTTCTAAGGAGGCATGGTGACTTTGAAACAGCCAAAAAATGTAAAAATAAACCAGCCAGGCCAGGGAAGTAAAAGCAGGGTTTTTAAATGGGAAAAGAAAATTGCCTAAAAGCAGCCGCCTGGATGTCGATACATCCGGGAAAACTTTTTTCTGCGTAATAATATCCTCAGGTTTATTGCCCTTTATGGCGTCCAGCGTAGAAGGCAAATTGTGCGTAAGGTGCAGAAATGCACCTCCGCCTCCGGAAGTGATGTATTGATGGCCATTTTCTGTAAGGCAATACCGTGAATAATGGTGTAGGTCTCCGGTAATATTCACTGCAAGTTTGAATTTCTTCCCAATGATATGTTGTTCATCAAGAATATTTCTGGAAATAAAATATTTCAGCCTTTCAAAACTCTGGTCATTTCGTCTGATTTCATGATATACCCAGGCAGGTTCGGCCGTAACCAGGATAATCTTATCACCTTCCTGCATTTCTGCTTTGGCAATGCGGCTGAAATAATCAAGCTGAGGCTGGTCGATATTTGAATTTAGCTGGATATCTGTAGCCCAGATCCAGTAATTATGGGGAAGTGGAATTGCAAAGTAACTCCTTTTTTGAGCGGTCTGCCAGATCCCAATACGGCGTTGCTGGCAAAATAGTTTCATGAAATTACCAAGGCCATCATACCAGTCGTGATTGCCGGGGATGGCGAATAAAAGTGGCCTGCTCTCGTCAGTTAGTGGTTCTGTTCTATCGCCAGCGGCATCAAAAGGAATGCGGAATTTTGTATTATAAGTATCAAGGGTAGGAAAGGGATATACTTCATCGCCACCTAAAACCAACACATCGCCACGGTTAGTGGTATAGGAGGGGCTGTTGGGGTCATCTGTTTGCAAGACCAGGTTCTTTTGTGCCGCTTTTCTAGCTACCGAAAACGTGGAATCAAAACCGTCACCGGTGTCACAAATAATGTCAACCCAGATCTCTTTTTTCCCAGTCACCAACCGTTGCCGCAACCGCTCTGGTTCGGCATCTTCATCGCTGTTACTTAATGCCGCCTGAAGCTCCCTGCGATCGGCGTAATTACCGAAAGTGCCTGAAATAACCGATTTTAAAGCAACGTTGAGTAACATTGATGGCTGGAACCAGTTTGTCATCCGTGCTTTTTTATAGGGCTTTTCTTCCATGAGGTTAAGTTAGCAAAAACTTACTTGCAGAGGGTAACGAAAAACAGAAACGACTACCTTCTCCAATGGCAGATTCTACCCAAATGTTACCGCCCTGCGCTTCAATGAAATCTTTTGAAATGGCTAAACCTAAACCTGAACCCGATTTGTTATTCCCATCCGTAGGGACCTGAAAGTACCGCTCAAACAATCGCTTTTGATACTGTTCATCGATTCCTTTTCCAAAATCCCGAACCGAAAACTCTATTTGATGGCCATTTTCAATAACCTGAACCACAATTCTTGATTTTTCTACACTATAACGGAGTGCATTTGACAAGAAGTTCACCAATACCCATGCCGTCTTTTCCGTGTCTACATTCACTTGTGGCAAGTTATTCCGGCTTATCAATTCCAGTTCAATAATTCGCTGCTCCGCCTGAAAGCGCACGGCGTCCATGGCGTATATCGCAATTTTACGGGGATCTGTTTTTACAAAATTCAGCTGCAGGTTCCCAGTTTCCACCTGCGCCAGATCTAACAACTCACTGGTAATCTTTAATAACCGGCCGCAATCTTCTTTAATATGCTGTGTTAATTCCTTTTGTTCCGAATTCATCACACCAACCCGCTCATCTTCCATCAGCTTTAAGCTCATTTTTATCGAAGAAATGGGTGTCTTGAGTTCATGGGAAACCGTTGCAATAAAATTAGTCTTCGCTTCATCCAATTCTTTGTACCGGGTAATGTTTTTTAATATGTAAACTTCACCTGCCGCTTGGCCAACAGAACTTGCTTCTTGTACGGAAACACCAGCGGGCACTAATATCTGTCGGCGTTCAAGCTGAAAATACGATTCTTTATTATCGGCATATATTTTTAAAGGTTTCTCCAGGCTCTCCATTTGCAGAATCTTTTTTAGCAGGTCATTTTTATTCATGACATCGCTGGCATTTAAACCAATCGTTTCTTTCACATTCAGGTTCAGCAACTGCCCTGCAATTTTATTTAAAAATAAAAACTCATTTCGCTCATTCACGCCAATAATGGCGTCCTGCATGTGTTCAATGATGGCCTCAATCCGCAACTTTTCAGAGCTGATTTCAGATAGGCTACTGTTCTCCCAATGGTTAAGCTTTGCCGCCATCACATTAAATTCAGTAGCTAATTCTGAAAATTCATCATGTCCCTTAAACTGCAACCGTTGTTTGTAATTCTTCTTACTTATTTCCTTCAGGGCTTCAGAAAATTCCTTCAATGGGTTTGCTACAAAGCCTGGAAAATTAACACTAAATGATAACAAGATTAAAAAACAGGCAGAGGCAGAGAAGATGATATACAGGGTTGCTTTGTCTACCGCAGCTTGGGTAGCCCCGTTTTTCCTGACAATTGCATTCATATTGAGCTCGTCGATAAGCTTAATTTGCCTTCTGGCTTCTCTTAAAGCGGATTGCTTAAGAGGCACGGCTAAAGCTGGATCAACAATTTGTTTAAAGGCTGCCTCCAGTTTATGAACAGCTTCAGCCTCTCCTTGCTCCGTCAAGTTTTTTTGCTCTCCAGCAAGCTGTTTGGTAAACAAAACTTCTGCTTTTTCAGAAAGTGGTAAACTGTTTTCATCAAGTATAGCACGCATGTTGCGGGTATACTGTAATGTTTTGTAGTTGTCCTTTAATACAACCTTGGCGCTGGTGGAAATCTTGTTTACAAAAATAAGTGAAAATGCGCCAAACAGCATCACCATCACAAATAAGAACCCGAAACCCAGGTATAGTTTGGTTTTAATTTTCATTATGATACAATGACAAGGTCAGTTTCAGTTTCAGAAATCGTCTTCAATAACTGGTTAAAAATAGCTGTTCGCATCAGTATTTGAAGAAGATTCAAATGAGGTTTTCCAATGCAAATGGTGGTTACTTCTTTTTCTTTGGCTATTCTGCTTATGGTTTCAGTTACCTCATCACTTTTAACTTTTATCACTTCGGCGCCCAGCTCTGTGGCTAACTTAAAACTATTAATGAGGTGCCTTTGCAAATCAAGCTTAATCCTGTCGCCACCTTCCGTCGTTCTTTGCACATAGAGTACAATCCAGGGCGACCCATAATAGGATGCCAGCCTTGCTGTTTTGCGAATAATAACTTTCGCGGTCTGGTGATTAGTAGATATACAGGCCATAAACTTTTCCGGGCGAAGTTTAACCTGACTGGGAACTTCTATATTAATTTTTCTTTCCAGGTGATGGGCTACTTCTTTTAAAGCCAGCTCGCGAAGTTGTAATATTTTTCCGGGTTGAAAGAAATTATTCAATGCCCGTTCAATTTTACTTTGATCATAAATCTTCCCCGCTTTTAAACGTTCAATTAAATCATCAGCTGTTAAATCTATATTCACTACCTCATCAGCTGCTTCCAGAATCTTATCCGGGATGCGCTCCGTGACCCGAACACCGTTAATCACCTCAATCTCCTGGTTCATGCTTTCCAGGTGTTGAATATTCACCGCAGATATGACGTTAATTCCGGCATCAAGAATATCTAAAACATCCTGCCACCTTTTGGCATTTTTACTGCCTTCAATATTGCTATGTGCAAGTTCATCAACAATCACAACTTCCGGGTGAATGCTAATAATCGCATTCACGTCCATTTCTTCCAGTTGCTTGCCTTTATAATAGAGCTGTCGCCTGGCAATTACCGGAATGCCATGTAGTAACTCCTCCGTTTCTTTCCGTTTATGCGTTTCTATATAGCCAATCTGAATATTTATGCCATTTTTAAGTAAAGCATGGGCCTCCTGTAACATTCGGTAAGTTTTACCTACGCCCGCGCTCATTCCGATATAAACCTTAAACTTTCCTCGCCTTGATGTTTTAATCAAGTCGAGGAAGGTTTTTATAGAAGTTGAAGAATCTGCGTTCATCGTTTGTTTTTAAAAGGACACCGCAATACTAGCAGTAAGGGCAGTATTGCTGCGCGCTGCATCATATACTTTCCCTTCCAGCCTGATCACCGCATTCGTTACCGGAGCATAATCTACATTTAAAGAGTAACCAGTAGTTTTAAAACCTTCCGGGGAGTCTGTAGTAATAAAAATACCGTTTTTATCTTCATAATATTCTACCCTTCCGGCAATAGCCCATTGATCAGTCATCTTGTATTGGGCAATTGCTACAGTCGATATCACCTCATTTTTGTCGTCACTGCCTTTTGCTTTTTCCTGGGTACCATAATCCAGTCCAAGTGTCAGTCCGAATTGATCCGTTAGCTGAAATATTCCATAAACATTATGGTAAAAGCGTTTTACACGTACTGAATCTGCACCTTCTGTACCCAGGTAATTGCTGTAATTTAGCGTTACGCCTGTTGTCGGTTTCCAAGTAAGCTGTAATCCTCCCGCTGGCTGGCTGTTTCCATTTTGACGGTTCATTCTTTGCCATCCGTTAAGGTATAAGGCAGTAATCGTCATTTTTCCATCATCGGTACCGTAGGTAATTTTTGCCCCAGATTCATAATATGGCGTGTTTTCTGACGAGATATTGCGGGTAAGCACCCAGCAGTCTTTAGAAATTGCACTTTCAAATCCAATATGCGAGGAGAAAATACCAGCATCAAGCCATAAATTTGCAGTTTTAGATAGCTTTACCCCTGCATTAGCTTCGAAAATATTTTTTAGTACGCCTGGTTCAGCGGCCAGGTTAGCATTACTGTATGTTCCTGCCATTACCGCCAGGTTTGCCCTAAGGCTGCCATTGTCGTAACTTCCTTTGATGAACCCAATATTGAGGTTAACCTCATTGTGGCGGTTATGTGAGTATATAAAACCCGGCCTGTTATTGTCTGCTGGTCTGTTAAAATCATAGCCATAATAAGTTTCCAGGTAACCACTTACCTTAATCTTTGGCTCTTCCTGTGCATTGGCTAAAGTACCTATTGATAATGCTGCAGCTAATATTAAAAGTTTTTTCATGTTATTGTATTTATTGTTCTTGAATTTTCCAGTCCCGGCTGCCTGATCTTCTTGTTGGCAAACGCGTGATCAAGCAGCTAGGCGGAAAGGGATGTTGATATTATTTTAATTGATTTAGGGCCATATTTAATTGAAGTACATTAACCGTTGAAGGGCCAAATAAACCCATGAATGGACGGTTAGTGTGTTCAACAACCAGTTCTGCTACCTTCCGCTCGTTAATACCCCGATGTGCAGCGATCCTTTTGATCTGGATAATCGCACCTTGTTCTGAAATATTAGGGTCTAATCCGCTGCCAGATGCAGTAACCATATCTGCCGGGATGCTTTCTTTTTTCAAATAAGGGTGATACTTTAGCAAGGTGTCGATTCTGTTTTCCACTTCTTCCAGGTAGGCAGCATTGGATGGTCCTTTGTTACTACCGCCAGAACCTGCAGCATTATAGCCTGTGGCAGATGGCCTGCCCCAAAAGTATTCCGGTTGAGTAAATGATTGCCCCAGCAGTGCATAACCTTTAACTTTTCCGTTTACAGTCACCTTTTCTCCCCCGCCGTTACCTTTCGAAAATCCACCGGCAAAGGCTACCATTAAGGGGTACACTACGCATAGCAATACCATGAGCACAGCGGTAAGACGTATAGATTGTAATATGTATGTTTTCATCAGTTTATAATTTGTTTTTTATTTGTAATGAAGCTATCATAAGCTTATTTTTTGCTTTTTTGTAAGCTGTAAGCTTATGATGGTTTCATGTTTTTGAATGTTGTCTAAACGAATAGACCTACGACCATATCGATCAGCTTAATGCCGATGAATGGCGCAATTATACCTCCTAAACCATAGATGAAAAGGTTTCTGCGCAGTAGCGCACTAGCACCAATGGGTTTGTAATCCACACCTTTTAGCGCCAGCGGTATTAATATGGGAATGATGATCGCATTAAAGATGACTGCCGACATGATCGCGCTTTCAGGACTATGAAGGCCCATCACATTCAGACTTTGTAAGGCGGGTATAGCTGCGATAAACAAAGCTGGAACGATAGCGAAATATTTAGCCACGTCATTGGCAATGGAAAAGGTTGTCAGCGTTCCACGGGTAATTAACAACTGTTTGCCGATTTCAATAATCTCGATAAGTTTAGTTGGGTCATTATCCAGATCGACCATGTTTCCTGCTTCCTTAGCCGCCTGGGTGCCACTGTTCATCGCTACACCAACATCAGCCTGGGCAAGTGCCGGCGCGTCATTCGTTCCGTCGCCCATCATGGCAACAAGCTTGCCTTCAGCCTGCTCTTGTTTAATGTAGTTCATTTTATCCTCAGGCTTAGCCTCCGCTATAAAATCATCTACGCCTGCTTTATCAGCAATGAACTTTGCCGTCAAAGGGTTGTCGCCCGTCACCATCACTGTTTTTACACCCATTTTGCGCAAGCGCTCAAATCGCTCACTAATCCCGGTTTTAATAATGTCCTGAAGCTCAATAACCCCCATTGCCTTCTCATTCATAGACACCACTAACGGTGTTCCGCCATTTCCGGCAATTGTTTTTACAAAATCTTCCAGGTCTGAAGGGAAAGGATTTCCCGCCATTAAAACCAGGTTTCTGATGGAGTCAAATGCACCTTTCCGGATTCTGGTGCCATCGGGAGTATCTACGCCACTGGACCTGGTCTCAGCGGTAAATTTGATAAAAGTTGAACCTTCAGGTATTTCAGCGCTCCGGCGATTACCAGAATTTACTAGCTCAATAATTGATTTACCTTCCGGTGTTTCATCTGCAAAAGAGCTTAGCGTACAGGCAAGCATAAATTGCTCCTGGTCTACGCCTCTTGCAGGGTAAAAATGGGTGGCTTTACGGTTGCCGATCGTGATCGTTCCGGTTTTATCAAGCAACAGCACATCAATATCACCTGCAGTTTCTACTGCTTTCCCAGATTTGGTAATTACATTAGCACGTAGTGCACGGTCCATCCCGGCAATGCCGATGGCGGATAACAACCCCCCGATAGTGGTTGGAATCAAACATACAAAAAGTGATATTAATGCAGCCACCGTAATAGGTGTATTAGCAAAATCAGCGAATGGTTTCAAGGTTACACATACAATGATGAACACGAGCGTAAAGCTGGCCAGCAAAATGGTTAAGGCAATCTCATTCGGAGTTTTTTGGCGTGATGCACCTTCTACCAATGCAATCATTTTATCCAGGAAACTCTCTCCGGGCTGCGTATTTACCTGTACTTTTATCTGATCTGACAATACTTTTGTGCCGCCGGTAACTGATGACTTGTCGCCACCAGATTCACGGATAACCGGTGCAGATTCTCCGGTTATTGCAGATTCGTCGATGGTCGCAATGCCCTCGATAATCTCCCCATCCGTAGGGATGGTATCGCCGGTTTCACAAAGAAAGATATCTCCCTTTTTGAGGAAACTAGACGACTGGATGACTATGCTGCCGTCGCCTTGAATGATTTTAGCTGGTGTTTCTTCTCGTGTTTTTCTGAGCGAGTCGGCCTGGGCTTTCCCCCTGGCTTCTGCAATGGCTTCCGCAAAATTTGCAAAAAGCACCGTCAGGAACAGAATTAGAAAGATAAAGAAATTATATATGGGCGATCCCTGCCCGCTATGGCTCATCGAATAGAAGGTTACGTAAGCCATGATCACTGTACCTATGGCTACTGTAAACATCACCGGGTTCCTGATCATGGAACGTGGGTCTAGCTTAATAAAAGACTGTTTCCATGCGGTTTTTACTAATGCAGGTTCGAACAGTTTATTTGAAGATGGTTTCATCTGATTTTTATTATGTTGTTGATGAAAATATTATTTATATAGGGTAAAGTATTCTGCCAATGGGCCTAAAGTGAGTGCTGGGAAATAAGAAAGGGCATTCAACACCACGATGACCGCTAAGGTCATGACACTGAAAGTCAGCGTATCGGTTTTAAGCGTTCCTGTAGATTCAGGGATGAACTTTTTAGCACCTAATAGGCCTGCAATGGCGATAGGGCCAATTATTGGGAGGAAGCGGCCTAGCAATAGCACAAACCCGGTTGATATGTTCCAAAACACATTGTTATCGCCCAGACCTTCGAAACCTGATCCATTATTGGCGTTTGAAGAGGTCATTTCATACAGCATTTCTGAGAAACCATGTGAGCCAGGGTTATTAAGCCAGTTTTGTGGCTGTACAGCCCATGCGGCCTCCCCATGATTGTTAAATACATAAGTGGCGATAGCTGTTCCGGCAAGTATTAAAAACGGACTCAGTAAAGTGATGATCGCAGCGATCTTCACTTCCCGCGCTTCTACTTTATGTCCAAGAAATTCTGGTGTCCTTCCAACCATTAATCCTGATATGAAAACGGCGATGATGAGGTAGATGAAATAGTTCAAAATACCTACCCCGCAACCGCCATAAAACGTGTTGATCATCATGGCCAGTAATTGCCATAATCCGGTTAAGGGCATGGTACTGTCGTGCATACTGTTTACCGAGCCTGTAGAAATGACGGTGGTTACCGTACTCCAGTAGGCAGATATGGCAGGGCCGAAGCGCATTTCCTTTCCTTCCATGGCGCCGGTGCTTTGGGAAATGCCCATTTTTGCGAGTGCCGGATTTCCGCCTAATTCTGAACTTAGGGTCGGCAGCAGCAGCAGGAGCATACCGAAGGTCATGACGCCGAAAATCATCCAGGAAAGTTTCCTCCTTCTTATAAAAATACCAAAGGCAATAACCATGGCGATTGGAATAATCATCTGTGCAATGAGCTCCACCATATTGGTCAGGTAATTAGGGTTTTCCAGAGGGTGTGAAGAGTTTGCGCCAAACCAGCCGCCTCCGTTTGTGCCGAGGTGTTTAATGGCAATCATGGCAGCAGCAGGCCCCCTGGATACATTTACAGTGTCGCCTTGTAGCGATATAAACTGGTCTTTTCCCTCATAGCTGGTTGGTGTACCATTAAAGGCAAGCACTAAGGCGATGACGAAAGATAAGGGTAACAATAAACGCGTAATAGATTTCACGAAGAAGTCCCAGAAATTACCCAACTGCGTAGTTGTTTTATCTCTGAAGGCTTTAAATAACACTACAGCAGCAGCAATTCCCGTTGCAGCACTTACAAATTGTAAGAACATGACCACAACATGCTGGGTTAAATAAGTAACACCGCTTTCGCCCGAATAATGCTGCAGGTTACAGTTAACCACAAAACTGATAATGGTATTAAAGGAAAGGTCGGCTGTCATGCCAGGATTCCCATCTGGATTCAGGGGAAGTTTATCCTGGTTCATTAACACAAAAAAGCCGTAAATTAACCACACCAGGTTAATGGTGAGCAAGGCTTTCATGTGCTGTTTCCAGTTCATTTCTTCTTTGGCATTGATGCCTGATAGTTTGAAAATGCCGGTTTCAAGGGGCTTTAAAAAGTCTGTCCAGACTTTTTCTCCGGCAAATACCTTTGCAAGGTATTTGCCGAGTGGAATAGCGATGACCAGCGTAAGCAGGAAGGTCGCTATTATTCCAAGTAGTTCTGTGTTCATAACGTTTGATTAAAATTTTTCTGGTTTAATGAGCACGTAAATCATATAAATGAATACGGCAATGGCGATAATAAATAAGGTGATCATCATGGCGGCCTAAATTTTTTCGAACCAGTCGATTGATTTGTAAAATACCCAGCATAACAGGAGCAGGGCGAGAAATAGTAAAATCGTTAGCATAATTTATCTTGTTTTTACGGCCACTATCCAATTGAAAGGCCATAATATTAATGTGACTTATAAAGGGTTGACTGGTAGTTGTTTAGGGTATTTATTTTATTTTCAGCCATTTTTAGGCAAAAAAAAACCCTTCCATTTTGGAAGGGTTTTTTCATTACGATAAGCGGGTGCCTGATTACACGATGTGGTATTCTTCGATTTTTCTGTACAGCGTAGTGAGTCCAATGCCAAGCAGTCGTGCGGTTTCTGTTTTATTGCCTTTAGCGTAATTTAATACTTTAATGATGTGCTGCTTTTCCATCACCTGCATATTCAGTGGATCCTGACCAGGGCTTTCATCATAGAACTCGTAAGGAAGCAGGTCGGCTGTTATTTCATTGGTGTCGGCAAGAATAACTACTCTTTCCATCACATTTTTCAGTTCCCTGATATTTCCTTTCCAATGGTGGCTCAGCAGCAATGCTGAGAATTTTTTATCAAGGCTGAAAGGGGGCTTATTCACCTTCGCTGTAAACTCCTGCAAGTAATGCATGGCAATGGGAATAATATCTTCCTTTCTATGCGACAAAGGAGGAAGTTCGATGGTGAAAACCGATAAACGATAGTAAAGATCAAGCCTGAACGTATTGTTCTCCGCCTCCTTTTTTAAATCTCTGTTGGTTGCGGCTATAATTCTTAAATTAGTTTTACTGGTTTGGGTAGCCCCGACCTTGATAAACGTCTGGTTCTCTAAAACCCGAAGTAATTTGGCCTGCAGGTCAATACTCATCTCGCCAATTTCATCCAGAAACAGCGTTCCGCCATCAGCTTCGTCCAACAGTCCTTTTTTATCCTTCACGGCACCTGTAAAAGCGCCTGCGAGGTAACCAAAAAGCTCACTTTCCAGCAATTCCGGATTAAAGCTGCTGCAGTTTACCGCTACAAAGGGTTTCAATTTCCTGTGACTGCCATAATGTATAGCTTGGGCAAAAACCTCTTTACCGGTGCCGGTTTCACCTAGTAATATTACAGTGGTATCTGTTACGGCAACCTTTTGTGCCAGGCTAATGGCATTAGCAACGGCTTTTGATTTCCCTAATATGGCATCAAAGCTGTGTTTATCAATAATTTTGTTCTCCAGTTCATCAACCCTGAAGTTTAATTTTGCCTTTTCCAAGGCTTTATAAACCAGTGGAATTATTTTGTCATTATCATCTCCCTTGGTGATGTAATCAAAGGCACCGTTGCGCATGGCCATTACACCATCGGCAATGGTGCCAAAAGCGGTCAGGTTAATGACCTCTGCCGATGGCCTTACTTCTTTAATCGCTTTAACTAATTCGATGCCACTATAATCAGGTAGTTTTACATCACTGAGCACCACCTGCACATCATGGTTTTTAAGCAATTTTAGTCCCTCTTTTCCGGTATAAGCCTGAAGCACAGTGAAACCTTCTAAACCGATGATCCGGGCAAGCAGGTTGCATATTTTTTTTTCATCATCTATGATGAGCACGGTATCAGGCATGGTTTTGTTTTTCTGGTGTCGGTGCCAAATATGGAAATAATATCATTTGTATTAACTGTGATCTGAAGTTTTTACTACGCTGCGATGTTCCTGTTGGTAATAGATCACTGGATCTAAATTATTTCACATGATAAAGAGAATTCTTAAATCTTTTCGCTAACAGGCCAGTCGCCAGTTCCAGGCCTTATCAACGCGATTTTTTAAAAATTTCCAACATCGTTTTTGTATCCACACCTGCCATCTCCACCAGTTTTAATGACTTCACCATTTTCAAGGTTTCCTTTTTGTAATGTAAAAAATGTGGCGTTTTCAAATGAGTATCGTAAGCTGCCTTATCCGCATAAATCTCAAGAATTCTTACCCTGGTTGGGTGCTCCTTTTCATACATCGGGAATATGACTATTACCCCTGGTTCCAATTTCACTGATGCTGCCGCTTCAACTTTAAGAATTTCCTTATACGCTTCCAGGTATTCAGGAATTATTTCTATTTCTGCTATACGTACCATCAAATCACTTTTAGCATGAGCACTCCGTTCTGCAAGGGGTTTTGTCAGCTTGCTTTCCTGTGCATGCACGTATAAAGTTTTTGACAGGAGTGTCAGCAAGAATATCAAATAGCAGAATTTAACGGAGCTTACCTTTGTTTTTATCGTTTTTAACATAACTAATGGTTTCAGCATTTATTACAACCTGTATTCTATCAACAATGAGGCGATAACTATCGCATGATGTTAAAAATAACTCTTTTTTCATTTATTATGGAATGTTTTCATGCTATGACTTATATCATTGAAGTTATTCCAAAACCCTCAATCATCATAGTGGTTTAATGTTCACTTAACACCGCCTTTATAGATTTGCGATTCAATTAATAACGTATAGTTAAAAATTATGAAGGCTTATCTTTTCCAGTATTTCGCCGTTTTATGGTTGGTTCTATTTGTCCTACCCATAAGCGCCCAGGTCAGACAAAATGTTAAAAAACAGGTTAACCTACCCAACATCCCAGGGCATGTAACGCTTAAATGTGATTTTCATATGCATACTGTTTTTTCTGATGGGCATGTATGGCCAAGTTTTCGGGTAAATGAGGCTTTAAGAGACGGGCTTGATGCTATTTCGATTACAGAACATATCGATTATGAAGGTTTCCCTGACGAAATTAAAAAGGATTACAATAAAACTTATGAACTGGCTACTGCTGCCGCAAAGAATAAAAACCTCCTAATCATTCCTGGGATAGAAATTTCTCCCCGTGTTCCTCCGTATCATCATAATGCACTGTTTGTGACTGATGCCAATAAATACCCAAGTGAATACATGAAGGACGGAAAGAAAAAATTCATCATGAAGCCGGATTTAACAAAGGCGCAGTTGATGGCACCGTTTTTAGAAGCTAAAAAGCAGCAAGCCTTCGTCTTCTACAATCATCCTTCTTACTCTTGGTGGGATAAAAAAGATACCACTGTATTTACACAGTTTCATCATGAATTGCTTGACCAAGGTATTATGGCAGGAGTGGAAGTCGTAAATTCTGGCAACTACAATATCCTGGCTCATCGCATGGCCATGAAATATAACCTTACGTTTTTAGGAAACAGTGATGAGCATTACGACTTATACCCACGTTACGCCGACACCCACCGCCCGATGACACTGGTTTTTGCAAAAGACAAAACAGCTGAAGGTATCAAACAAGCTTTAATAGCACGTAGGACTGCCATTTACGTGGATGATTTTATTATCGCTCGCCAAAATGAAGCCGAGCAATTTTTTAAAGCCGCGGTGCAACTCACCTCAAAGAAAATAGACCGTAAAGGAGAGCCCATCCTGGAAATTAAATTATCAAATAACAGTGATATCCCCTTTAAAGTAAAGGCTACAGCTCAGTATGATATTGAGGCATTTCCTGGCGGACAAACCACTTTACTTCCACAGCAAACCACCACGCTGATTTTAAAAGCCATATGGAAATATCCTGCCAAAACGCCACTAAAATTGGAGGTCTACAACATATTGGTTTCAGCTGATGAAGTACTTGAAACCACATTCGACATTGCCATTGATCAATAATTCTAAATCACCCTTACAACCTATAGTTTAACCTAATTCTAAATGTTTAAAAATTCTACAAAAAAAGTTTATTTCCCATTGCCGGAAACGTGGTGGAAGCCTGGGGCTCTCCCTAAAATTACCCTCTCCTTCTTGCTCTTAGCGGGCGGTCATCAGCTTGAAGCGGCTTCGGTTACCCCAAATAAGGAAAGTGTAAATTGGGTTAGCAATACGGCGCCTATTGCCCTTGCTAAAATTTCAGTAACAGGAAAAGTGACCGACGAAAATAATCAGCCTCTTCCAGGTGTTACGGTTCGTGTTAAAAATACCAAGTTAGTCACCTTAACGGATACAGATGGCAGGTATAATTTTACTAGTCCTGAAGAGGGAAGTATCTTAGTGTTTAGTCTACTTGGCTATATAGATAAGGAAGTTGCCATCAATGGCGGAGTAGTCAATGTTTCGTTACTGCCTTCACAAACAGACCTCAGTGAGGTTGTTGTAGTTGGTTACGGAACACAAAAGAAAGCCAACTTAACCGGTGCTGTTGCACAGATCACTTCCGAAACTCTTGAAAATCGCCCGGCACCTAGCCTTACGCGAATGTTGCAGGGAACACTGCCCAACCTAAACCTAAAAATGGTAGATGGCAGTCCAACACGGGGGGCAAGTTTTAACGTTCGTGGTATTACGTCAATCGGTGCAGGTGGAAATGCCTTGGTATTAATTGACGGTGTTGAGGGAGATCCAAACATGATTAACCCCAATGACGTGGCCAGTGTTACTGTATTAAAAGATGCTTCGTCAGCAGCAATTTATGGATCACGTGCGGCATTTGGTGTCGTATTAATTACAACCAAGTCGCCAACAACAGGAAAGGTAACGGTTAATTTTAACACCAATTACTCCATCAATCAACGTACAGTAACGCCAAATGTGGTTACTAATGGTTATCAATGGGCGAAAAATTTTGATGAGTCATTTAATGCATGGTATGACTACAATTCTCATCCAATCTCCATCAACAATATTTATCCCTTTTCCCTTGAATATTTAGATGCATTGAAATTGCACGATGAGAATCCGGACTTGCCGAAAACGGAATATAATGAGTCTAAAGGGCGCTATGAATATTTCGGAAATACCGATTGGTATTCGCAACTCTATAAAGACAATATGCCTACAACAGAACAGGCTTTAAGTGTGTCAGGAGGGTCGGAGAAGGTAAATTATTATATTTCTGGTCGTTATTACTATCAGGATGGTATTTACAGGTATAATTCAGATGAATATAATAAGTACAATGTTAGAGCCAAGGGAGATGTAAAAGTAGCATCGTGGTTAACCTTCCAGAATAACTTTGACCTCTCTACTTTTTCATACGATTATCCAATGTTTGCCGATGGCGATGGTAATCCATGGCGTCAATTTGAACATCAGGGTTATCCTATGGCCATGGTTACCAATCCAGATGGAACGTATACACATACTGGTGTTTATACAGGTATTGCTTCTTACATGGAGGGCAACAATGAGTCAAACCAAACCAATCTATTCATTAGGAATACGGCCGGTTTTATAGCTAAGCCCTGGAAAGATTACCTCACCATAAAAGGTGATTTTACTTATTCCAATGAAGCTGAAAAGGAACGTAGAACTAACAATTTTATCAACTATAGTAATGGCGTAGGCCAGACTGACCGCTTTGGAAGAAGTTTACTAAGACAGTTTAGTAATAATAAAACTTACCTGGCTTCTAATTTAACAGCTGGCTTTGACCGTAAATTCAAAAAGCATGATGTGAAAGCTCTGGTTGGTTATAATGTGGAATCATCTAGATATAATATTTTTAATGCCAGCCGCGATGGGATTTTGTTGGAAGACAAGCCTGATTTTAATTTAATGGATGGTTTAAATTATACCATTAACGGTGGCGGAGATGAGTGGTCTTATACAGGATTGTTCTACCGATTTAATTATGCTTTTAATGACCGCTATTTACTAGAATTAAATGGCCGTTATGACGGTTCTTCTAAATTCCCTGAAAATCAGCGTTATGGTTTCTTCCCTTCTGTTTCTGCCGGATGGAGAGTTGCCGAAGAAGGTTTCATGGATTGGAGTGATTCCTGGTTGGATAACTTTAAAATCAGAGGCTCTTATGGTTCCCTAGGGAATGGTAATGTGGCACCATATCGTTATTTAGAGCAAATGAGTGTGAGTAAAACCAGTCTGATTCTGGAAGGTACACAAAAAAACTATACGCAATTGCCGGGTGTAATTCCGGATGGCTTAACCTGGGAACGTTCTACAACCCTGGATATTGGTGTCGATCTTAATATGTTTAAAAACAGGCTGGCTTTAAGTTTCGACTGGTATGAGCGTAAAACGCAAGATATGTTTACCGTTGGGCAGCCTTTACCTTCAGTATTTGGTTCTGCAGTGCCTTTTGGTAATTATGCAGATTTATCTACCAAAGGCTGGGAGGTTACTGTTGGCTGGAATGATCGCGGCTCTTTATTTGGCAAAGATTTTTCTTACGGCATCAATGGTTCATTATGGGATAGTAAATCTGTTATTACCCGTTTTAATAACCCTAAAGGTACCTTGTCTTCAACTTATTACGAAGGTCATGAAATTGGCGAAATCTGGGGATACCAGACCGAGGGTTTCTTCCAATCGGATGAAGAAGTGGCTAATCATCCAAATCAAAAGTTTCTACAGAATTCAAATAACAACGTTTATTTAGCGGGTGATTTAAAGTTCGCTGACTTGAACGGCGATGGTGTTATAAATGCTGGTGATAATACCATTTACAATTCTGGCGACAGAAAAATTATTGGAAATAACGCTGCACGTTACCAGTTTGGCTTTACCTTATCAGGTCGTTGGAATGGTATTGGTGTTTCTGCTTTCTTCCAGGGTATTGCAAAACGCGATTGGTATTTCGGTCAGGAAGCAGGTTTATTCTGGGGGCCATATAACAGACCCTATGGTTATCAGCCTGTGAAGATGATGGATGACATATGGACTCCTGAAAATACGGATGCCTATTTCCCAAGATACAGAGGGTATACGGCTTTAAATGCAAATCGTTCCTTAGGTGCACCGCAAACTCGTTATTTGCAGGATGCTAGTTATTTACGCCTGAAAACGCTAACCGTTGATTATGAAATCCCAACACAATGGTTGAAAAAGATTGCTATAGCCAAGGCATCCATATTTGTAACCGGTCAGAACTTGTTCACTTTATCTGGCTTGTTTAAGCATACAGAAAACTTCGACCCTGAAATTATGGAAGCTCCTATTGGCGACTTAACTAATGGAAGCGGCCAGGGCTACGCATACCCTATGTTAAAAACAACCACCATTGGTTTAAACCTTAACTTTTAATTCTAGCATTTAAAACATGAAATCAATTAATAAAAATATATTATCAATTATAGGTATTGGACTGACCCTTGGCTTGGGTTCATGCACTAAGGATTTCTTAGACAAGGAGCCTTTAGATAAACTGGTGCCCGGGTCGTTCTTTACTACTGAAAAAGACCTGGAGCTTTATACCAATTCCTTTTATCAAAGAATGCTGCCTGCAGGTTTAGCCGTTGTACAAGCTGATGAAATGGGCGATTATACTTCTAAAAGTAATTCCTCAAATTTTATTGCTGGCGCGTATTCTTCCGTAAACGAAGGAAGCTGGTCGTGGACAAATCTGCGGAATATCAATTATTTTTTAGAGAAATCTAATGATCCTGGTATAAGTCAAGAAGCGAGAAACCATCATATCGGTTTAGCACGTTTTTTCAGGGCTTATTTTTATTACGACAAGGTGCAAACCTATGGAGATGTGCCTTGGTATTCGGGTACTCTATCTGTTGATGATCCAGATTTGTATAAAGGTCGCGATTCAAGGGCCTTAGTGATGGATTCTGTGCTTGCTGATTTAAATTTTGCTGCAACACATATCAGGGAGACCAAGGATAATACTTCTTCTATTGTAACCAGGCAAGTTGCCTTGGCTTTTAAATCCCGGGTATGTTTATTTGAAGGTACCTTCAGAAAGTACCATCCAGAAATAAATCTGGCAGGGACTGCCAATAAATGGTTGGAAGAGTCAGCCTTAGCTGCTAAACAAGTCATAGATGCCAACCAGTACAAAATCCACAATACCGGAAAACCGGAAAGCGATTACCGTACCTTGTTTACCAGCGAAAATCCGGTTTCAACTGAAGTGATGTGGGGTCTGGTTTATAATAATGCTTTAAGAAGGTGGCATGAAGTAACCTGGAAATTTAACAGTGCAACTTATGGTTCTCGCTGGGGCTTAAATAAACAGTTTATTAATACGTATCTGAAAACAGATGGTTCCCGATTTACTGATGTGAATGGATACGATACGGTGCAATTTGTGAGAGAGGTTAAAGACCGGGATTTCCGTTTGTCGCAAACCATCAGAACCTTAGGTTATAAACGTAGCGATGGAAGCGCTGCTCCCGCAAATTTCGGGTATACTTTTACAGGATACCATATTCTTAAATTTAGTTTAGATGATAAACGTTTTGATGGCGTTACAGAATCATATAACAGCATTCCATTGCTGCGGTATGCTGAGGTCTTATTGAACTATGCAGAAGCAAAAGCGGAACTTGGACAAATGAATAGTTCTGTATGGGCACAAACCATTGCCGTACTACGTAATCGTGCAGGTGTAAGTAATGCCGAACCTTTAGTTGCTGATCAGTATTTGCAACAAGTCTATTTCCCTGAGATCAATGATAAATATCTTTTAGAGGTGCGTCGGGAAAGAGGGGTGGAACTTGCCTATGAAGGCTTGCGTTACGAAGATTTATTACGCTGGAAAAAAGGCCGCCTGCTGGAAATGCAATGGAAGGGGATTTATGTTCCTGCAATGGGTTTACCAATGGACCTTGATGGTAATAAAACACCTGATGTTTCATTCGTAGATAAAATTCCAGCAACCAAAATACCTGGGGTTGTCTATTACGTGGTTGACGGTAAAGCGGCAAAATTAACGAATGGTAATTCGGGACACATTACCTGGAGAGATGATGAAAATAGGGTGTTTGACGACAAAAAATATTTTAGACCAATTTCTAATGCTGATATCGTACTTAATCCTGAACTTAAGCAAAATCCGGGGTGGTAATTGGAATGTTGTGTTTATATTTAAAGCAATATAATTATATAAAGATGAGCGTACCAAACCTATTAAAGGCGGTTATTCTACTGGTTATTATTAATGGCGCTGCTGGCGAAGCAAATGCCCAGAAACTTCATAAAGTAAAAGTGAATAACCTTAAACAGTTGCAAAGCTATTTTACTTACGATAAAAAGAAGGACATTGTTATTAGCGGTCACCGGGGTGGAATGATGTCAAATTATCCTGAAAATAGCATTGAAGCTTGCGAAAAGACTTTAACCATGATGCCTTCGTTTTTTGAAATTGATCCTCAATTAACTAAAGATAGTGTGGTTGTTTTAATGCACGATAAAACCATTAACAGAACTACGAATGGCAAAGGTTTAGTGTCAGACTATACGTATAAAGAGCTACAGCAATTTTTCCTGAAGGATAGAGAAGGTAAGGTAACAACTTATAAAATCCCAACCTTAATGGAAATGTTGGTTTGGGGGAAAGATAAAACCATTTTCAACTTTGATAATAAAGGGGTGCCCTGGGAAATTTATTCAACAATGCTCAACGAACACAAATTCGCCAACATCACCTTAAGTGTGCGCAGTGTTAAAGAAGCCTTGTTTTATTATGAGCGAAATGATCAGGTGATGCTGTTTGCAGGTATAAAAAATATGGACGACTACCTCGCTTACGAAAAGTCAGGTATACCCTGGAACCGCATCATCGCTTATGTGGGGGAAACCATGGATCCTAAACATCAAAAGGTTTATGATATATTACATGGCAAAGGGGTGATGTGTATGATTGCTGTTGCGCCAACACAAGATAAGCTCCAGACATTGAATGAAAAACATGCAGGATATAGGCACGAAATTAGCCTTAAGCCCGATATTATCGAAACTGATTATCCTTCGTTATTTAGTGAGTTGGATTTAAAAAAGTAAAATGCTAAAAATGCCTTATGGATTTAAATCTATAAGGCATTTCTTCCTTATATAACCAGGCTATTTTATCACAAATAACAATATTTGCATTATTTTTTATAAATTTAGTTTCCTTAAACCGGCAACACTGCCTGAATAAAAATGCGCTATTATCCACCGTTTCTGGCGGATTCGTTCACAACAAAATCACTATCCTAAAATTTATTAACTGCTTAACATAAGTCCCACCAGGGCTCGACTGTGATTCGTTGCAAGACCGTACCTGAGACGCACTTTGAACAGACCTCGTACGGGACTCGTTCGACAACTCCCGTACGAGTCCCGTACTAATGCCGTACCAGGTACGTTGTTACCCCGGACTTACGACGAACCTGAGTGGAACCCAGGTCAGCCTGTACACAAGCCGTGCTGTAACTACAATAAAATTTTAGGGGATGAGTGGCGTTAGCTAGCCGAATAAAGCACTGAAAACATCTTCGATTTTTCCAACGCCTACCACTTCGAGCTTGTACTTTTCTAAATTTAAGCCTTTTAGGTTATATTTTGAAATAAATATACGTTCAAAGCCTAATTTGTCTGCTTCGGCAATGCGCTGGTCAATGCGGTTTACCGCCCTGATTTCTCCCGACAAACCTACTTCAGCCGCGAAACAGTATTTCGAAGGAATGGCAATGTCTTCATGAGAAGAAATAATAGCCACCATGATGGCCAGGTCAATCGCCGGGTCTTCCACACGGATACCGCCCGCCAGGTTTAAAAACACATCACGTGCACTGAGCTTAAATCCGCAACGTTTCTCGAGCACTGCAAGCAGCATATTCATTCGCTTGGTGTCAAAGCCTGTAGCAGAGCGCTGAGGCGTTCCGTATGCTGCGGAACTCACCAATGCCTGCGTTTCAATGAGCATAGGTCTGGCGCCTTCTAATGTGGCCGAAATGGCGATGCCACTCAGTTCCTCCTCCCGTTGGGAAAGCAAGATTTCAGAAGGATTAGTGACTTCGCGTAATCCACTACTGTTCATGGCGTAAATGCCTAGTTCGGCTGCGGCACCAAAACGGTTTTTAATAGCGCGTAAAATGCGGTAGATGTGGTGCCTGTCGCCTTCAAACTGCAGCACTGTATCCACCATATGTTCCAGTATTTTTGGTCCGGCAATAGCGCCATCTTTGGTGATGTGGCCAATCAGGAAGACAGGAGTATCTGTTTCCTTTGCAAAACGCAGGAGTTCTGCTGTACATTCCCTTACCTGGCTTACGCTGCCGGGTGTAGATTCGATGTGCGAGGAGTGAAGGGTTTGAATGGAATCGACAATGACGATTTCAGGTTCCAGCGCTTCAATCTGTTTAAATATATTTTGAGTGGAGGTTTCTGTTAAAATGTAACAATCGGCTGTTGGTTTAGCCGTGATGCGTTCCGCACGCATTTTAATCTGCTGCTCACTTTCCTCCCCAGAGATGTAAAGAATACGTTTGTTGCCCATGTTTAAGGCCAGCTGCAGCATCAGTGTTGATTTACCAATACCAGGTTCGCCGCCAATTAAGGTTACAGAGCCTAGCACGAGTCCACCGCCCAATACACGGTCCAACTCCTGGTCGCCGGTTAACATGCGTTTTTCGGTAGAAGATACAATGGTATCTACCTTACTTGGTTTATTGATGCGGGTAGAGCTGCCGGCACTTTTCCAGGTTGGAACTTTTGTTGCTGTTTTTTCAATAACTTCTTCTACAAAAGTATTCCATGAATTGCAGGACGGGCATTTGCCGAGCCATTTTGCGGTTTCGAAGCCGCAACTCTGACAAAAATATGCTGATTTAGTTTTAGCCAAGGTGTGTTGTTTAAGGGCTACTAATTTAAGGCTAATTAGATAGACCAACGAAAGTAATTGCTAGAAATAAGCAACACTTTAGGCAGCAGCGTTAATGGATTTGAGGGGAGTGTGGAAGTAAAGCCAAAAGGGTGAAAATGAATAAGCCTGACTTCGTTATGAAGTCAGGCTTACCATTAAGCTTTAAACAGGAGGTTACATTTTAATTTCTTCGTCTTTAGCAGACAAGAAATGGAACTCTGTCAGGTTGTACGAAGGTACAGCCCTTATTTTGATGCGTTGGCCAAATTTGAAGAACCATTTCCATTGCAAGGAATAAATCCCTTTTTTAATGAAGGCTTCAATATAAGGATGTACGCACAGCGTAACGTTTTTTTCATTTTGTTCCTGTAAAATATACATCAGGTTATTCTCAATGTCATCCATCAACACGATGCTTGCTTTGATTTCTCCTGTACCATCGCAGGTAGGGCATTTTTCACTAGTTACAATGTTCATTTCAGGTCTCACCCGCTGGCGGGTAATCTGAACTAAACCAAATTTACTTGGTGGCAAAATCGTGTGTTTGGCACGATCAAGTTGCATAAGTTCACGTAAATAGTCAAATAACATTTTACGGTTAACCGGTTTGTGCATGTCAATAAAATCGACAACAACAATACCACCCATATCACGCAGCCTTAGCTGGCGTGCAATTTCTTTTGCGGCTTCTTTATTCACCTGAAGGGCATTCTCTTCCTGGTTTTCTTTGCTCGCCGTTCTGTTACCGCTGTTTACATCAATAACATGTAATGCTTCTGTATGTTCTACAACCAGGTAAGCACCACCAGGAAGGTTTACCGTTTTTCCGAAGCCGTTTTTGATCTGTTTATCCAGGCCAAAGTGCTCAAATATGGGTTCTTTCTGTTTGTAATGCTTCACTATCTTCTCCATTTCGGGAGAAATTTCATGAACATAAGAACGAATGTCTTCAAATAAACTTTGATCGTTTACATAGACATTAGTGAAATCTGTGCTCAGGATATCGCGGATCAACGTTGACGTACGATCCATTTCTCCCCAAACACGTTTTGACGGTTCTGCATCGGGCAACTTCTTCATGAAGTTTTCCCATTTGGCTACAGAATCCAAGAGATCTTTTTGTAGTTCTGCTACACCTTTTCCTTCTGAAACGGTTCTAATAATAACCCCAAAGTTTTTAGGTTTAATACTTTCAATAATCTTCTTTAAACGATTACGTTCGGTATTACTTTTTATTTTTTTGGATATAGAAATAACGTTAGAAAACGGTACCAATACAATATAGCGACCCGCTATAGAAAGGTCAGAACTTAAGCGTGGACCCTTTGTAGAAATAGGCTCTTTGGCTATTTGAACAGGGATGACGATATTTTTGGCAACTACTTCAGATATTTTACCGGCCTTGTTAATATCGGGCTCCAGTTTAAAATTGTCTAATAAAGTTCCATTAACAGAGCCATTACGCTTAATTTTTGTAAGCTTTAATAAAGATTGCACTTGCGGTCCCAGATCAAAATAATGCAGGAACGCATCTTTTTCATAACCGACATCAACAAACGCAGCATTTAGTCCCGGCATAATTTTCTTTATGCGGCCCAAATAAATGTCGCCAACAGCATAGTTGTTGTTGATGTGTTCCTTATGAAGTTCTACAAGATGTTTGTCTTCAATTAAAGCTATGGTTACCCCCGTAGGAGCTGAATCGATAATTAATTCTTTTACCAAAAGCTGTAAATTTTAAGGTATATCAAAATACCCTATTAACACATGGACTGATATGAAAAACATGGTAAACAGGCAAAATATACGCCAATAAATCAACGTATATTTTACCTGTTTACATTTTAAAAGAAGAGGCTATTTCTTCTTGTTTTTATGTCTGTTCTTTCTTAAGTGTTTTTTACGTTTGTGCGTAGCCATTTTATGTCTCTTTCTTTTT
This sequence comes from Pedobacter sp. CAN_A7, assembly GCF_015752175.1. Taxonomy (NCBI): domain Bacteria; kingdom Pseudomonadati; phylum Bacteroidota; class Sphingobacteriia; order Sphingobacteriales; family Sphingobacteriaceae; genus Pedobacter; species Pedobacter sp. CAN_A7. The sequence goes on from NZ_JADOUW010000002.1 coordinate 464,285, forward strand.
TTACCACTTGGCATAATGTTGTAAGTTTAATATTTTTATAAATCTGTTTATTAATTATTTACTGAGCTCTTCCACACGTTTGTCAATAAACTTCGACAAGGTAGGATTTGCTGCAAGCTTTTTACTATTTAAATAAGCGGCAATCGCTTCTTTTTTTCTGCCCAGGTTTTCATAAGCGGTAGCCAGGTAAAAATAGGCATCTGGTGTTGGCTTCTGCGCAATAATGTCATTAAATCGGGTAATGGCTTTATCAAACTGACCAGATTTAATAGCAAATGTGCCTAAGCTCATGTTTGCTTCTAAATTAGTCGGGTCTTTGGCAACTACTTCCATCAGCATGGTTATACCTTTCATCGGCATGCCCATCCCATTTACTATCGTGATACCTAATCCGGTTTTTGCAGCTGCACTAGTCGAATCGATGGCAAACGCATTGGTGTATGATTGATGAGCTTTTTGAAGTAACGCAGGCTGCATAACGCTGTCGCGTGTTAAATCATAAGCTTTCATAAATCGTGCACCGGCATTTATCCAGTTTGTAAGGTTTTTATCCTTGTTGGCAATAATTTCCAGGTACAATGCACTTGGAATTGGCTGTTCAACATCATCCCATTTCTGGGCAAGGTTTTTAGCTAATGGTAATTTTTTGTCTTCGGAAGCACCTTTATAAGTGTTCTCCAGGTTCTTAATTTCATTAGCAAGACTGTTGTTGATCAGGTTTTTGCCTGTCCTGGAAACTTCTTCCAGATCGATCTCCTTGGCGGCAACTGGTGCCATTTGTTCGGTAGCAGGAGCACTAGCAGTGTCTTCTTTAGGTTTTTCCAGACCAGTAATATCACGTGTAAACAAAAAAGCAATAAGCAATACAACTGCTCCAATGATAACGATTTGTTTAGTACGGATATTTTTAATCATAATATTAAGCCTCTACGCTAAGTTTTTTAGTGTTATTTTTTACTTTATCTACAAAAACTTTTGCAGGTTTAAAGCTTGGAACGAAATGTTCAGGGATAATAATGGCGGTGTTTTTAGAAATGTTTCTTGCAGTTTTTTGCGCTCTTTTTTTAACTACAAAACTACCAAAACCTCTTACATAAACATTCTCTCCACCGATCATGCTATTTTTGATCACTTTGAAAAATGCTTCAACAGTCTCCTGCACATCTACTTTTTCAATTCCTGTCTTTGTTGATATTTCTGAAATAATATCTGCCTTAGTCATATTCTCTATTATTAATTATTGTGTGTTTAAATATTATAAGTGATTTGGGGTTGCAAAAGTATTGCTTTTTAATGAGATAGGAAAATAAAAGATCAATTATTTGCTTGTGTAATCATCACTGAATTGCAACATCTAGAAAAAGCGATGGAATAGAACGTATTTTTGGAAAATGAAATTTCAGCAGGAAATTGTTAACTGGTATCAATTGCATAAAAGGGATTTACCCTGGCGGCATACGCAAGATGCTTATGTAATCTGGCTCTCAGAAATTATTATGCAACAAACGCGGGTAGAGCAGGGGCTGCCTTATTTTAACCGATTTTTGGAGGCCTTTCCAAGGTTGGAAGATTTTGCTTCGGCAACGGAAGCACAGGTGTTGCGGCTATGGCAAGGTCTGGGTTATTATTCGCGTGGCCGTAACATGCATCATACGGCACAGCAGGTGCTGGCCTTGCATGAGGGGGTGTTTCCGGTTCAATATGATGAGCTCATTAAACTGAAAGGCATTGGTGATTATACTGCTTCGGCTATCTCCTCTTTTGCTGCTGGTGAATTGCGTGCGGTGCTTGATGGCAATGTTTTTAGGGTGCTGGCCAGGTATTTTGGTATAGCCATCCCCATTAACAGCACGGAAGGAAAAAAGGAATTCTCGGCACTGGCACAGGAGCTGATTGTGGGTCAAAACCCCATGTTATATAACCAGGCCATCATGGAGTTTGGTGCCCTTCAGTGCAAGCCAAAATCGCCCGATTGTGAGGTATGTCCCTTACAAGATCACTGCGAAGCCAGGCGGTTAAACTTGCAGCACACGCTACCGGTAAAGCTTAAAAAAATGCCCCCCCGCAACCGGTATTTTAACTACCTGATTATGGAGAATGACGGGAATATTTTGGTTAAAAAAAGACAGCCCGGAGATATCTGGCAACACTTATACGATTTTCCTTTAATTGAAACAGCAGGCGAAACAGGCTTTCCGGATGAATTTTTAACATTAGAAATTCAAAAACTATGCGGTGAACAGGTTGTTATACAGCCATTGATGGCTAAAAAACATGTCTTGACTCACCAAATAATATATGTTCAATTTTTTGCTTTGGCTAATTATATCATTAACTTTAATCAAGATGCAGGTGTAAAATGGGTGGGCAAAATGGAGTTAGACGATTTGCCCCAACCTATAGTAATCACCAATTTCATAAATGCCTATTTAACCAAATAATTTCATTTTCATGTCAGGTATCAATAAAGTAATTCTCGTAGGACATTTAGGTAAAGATCCTGAAGTTCGTCATTTAGACGGTGGTGTAACCGTAGCAAGCTTCCCTTTAGCAACTTCCGAAACCTTTAATAAGGACGGTAAGCGCGTTGAACAAACAGAGTGGCATAACATTGTGCTTTGGCGTGGATTAGCCGAGGTAGCGTCTAAATACCTGCAAAAAGGCAAGCTGGTGTACATAGAAGGAAAGCTTCGTACACGATCATTTGAAGACAGGGAGAAAGTAAAAAAATATGTAACGGAGGTGGTAGCAGAGAACTTTACTATTTTAGGTAGAAAAAGCGACTTTGAAAGCAGTCCGACACCAGCTGTAGCTACCCACAGTACCCCCAAACACGATGATGAATTCACTAACCGGGGTGATTTAGGAGGCGATATCCCATTTTAAATTAAACAGCAAAAAAAAGGGTCACTTCATAGAAGTGACCCTTTTTTTTGTAGAACAGTAAAAAGACTAGTCGATTTTTGTATAATAAATGTTCAGTTTAATTTTATTGGTGCCATTAGACATGGAGCCGATCACTGAGCGGTGTGCGGTAGTGATGTTAGGCGCTATGCTATATTCGGCCATGGAAGGAGGAGCTGGTGCTAAAAATGTACCGTAATCCTGGGTTTTGCCATCGATGAGGTCTTGAATATGACCAGTAACAATAAAACTGTATGTTTTTGACACGCTGTTATAACCAGAACCAAAATTACCAGTGTAGCGCTTATCTGTACTGACTTGATCGGCAATTAATGCGCGCTGACCAGCGATATCCAACTGGTAAAGGGCAAGACGTTGTGCTGGGATAAATGGAGCTACATCAGTACCTGCACTTAAATCTACCACAAGTTCAGCTTTGTTGATAACAATTCTGCTGCCTACATTTTTAGCGAAAGCCTGAAGGTGTGGAAAAGTGATTTTGTTTTTTAAACCAGCAAGGCTTTGCAGGTATGTAACATCGTATTGTTTATTGCTTACATCTGCAAGCTGGGTAGCGATCGCTGTGCCTTCGTAATCATGTTTAATAGAAGCCGCAACGGGGCCCGATGTTTTACCAACCGGGAATACTGAAGCTACTGTATCAATGGAGGTGGCGGTTGTTGCGTTTTGTCTTCTATAGTAAACTTCTAATTTTGAGTTTGTGCCATCCAGGTTAATGTGCATGATGCCGCCATTGCCTGTTGTTTTAGCTTTATTAATGCTGACGTGCAATCCTTTAAAATATTCATTAAATACTGTGCTGTTTGCCAGGTTAGCTGCACTTAAGTTAGCCAGGTTAGCTTGTGCGAAGGCTTTGTCCAGTTTTATCCGGATTGAAGCAGGCGCTGCTTTTAGGGTGTCTGTAGCACCTGTAAGTACAGCAGTCACTTTAAAAGGCGTATTAGGTTTTAATTTACCTGTAAAGTTTCCGGTAAGGGTATTTTGGTAAGCGTATTGTTTGTTGCTTAAGTAATTTGCTTCCTTGGCGATGTTATTTGTTAACTGATGTACATCAATGCTGTACACTGAGGTAGTAGTGTCTCCATAAAACTGTGGTGCATAAGGTAAAACCAGTACAGCAGAATCAATGATGGGATTGGTGCCAAAACTGAAGGCTGAATTGGGTACAGCAACACTTAGGGCCAGACTGGCTTCGGAAGTTCCAAATACAGGATCTTTAATAAAGCCTAAAGGAAGTAGAGAAGGGTTTGCTTCTGAGGATGCACCATAAAAGGTTGATGAAGGATCATCGGCCATTGTTTTTGTTTGAATGGTTAATGTATCAACCAAAGCACCCTGGACTGCATTTTCAGGATCTAGATCTAAGCCTAAAGTGTTAGACTCATTACACGATGCAAAAAGAAAAAGACTTATCAACAGGGTCAATAAGTCTAGTTTTGAGAATTTCATATTTAAATTAATAATACCGTTTGTTATGCTATTGAAACCATTTCTTCGCTCGAAATTTCTTCATAAAGATTGAAGAAGTTGTCGAAATTTTCGGTTAAATTATAAGCTAAAGTTGGCTTATTAGAATCTTTAACAAATTTTAACACATCAGCATCAATTTTTTCCGCTGCATAAACAACTGCATCAGAATAAGAGATTGCACCAATATGCATGGTGTTGTTGGTCGGATTTTCGAATACTTTAGTGTCCTCGGCGGTCATGGCATTCATGACAGCTTTTTTATGCAAATCCGTATTTAACGTTTCTGTAAAACAGTTTTCATAAATGGAGTAAACTACTTTAGCATTTTTGAACGTTGGATCGTTTTTGTAAGATGTTTTAATGTAAGCAGGAACAAGTGCGGTCATCCAGCCATGGCAGTGAACGATATCTGGTGCCCAGCCTAGTTTTTTAACTGTTTCCAATGCGCCTTTGCAGAAAAAGATCGTTCTTTCATCGTTATCAGCATAAAATTTGTTTTCTTTATCGCGGAAAACGTATTTACGTTGAAAATAATCCTCATTGTCCAAAAAGTAGACCTGCATACGTGCTGCAGGAATAGAAGCTACCTTAATGATTAATGGGTTGTCATTGTCATCAATGATGATGTTCATGCCAGACAAACGGATTACTTCATGTAACCTGTTTCGTCTTTCATTAATGTTACCAAACCTTGGCATCAGAATGCGGATTTCGAATCCTTTTTCCTGCATGGCCTGAGGTAATTGGCGGGTAATTTCTGAAATTTTGGTGAGTTCGAGGAAAGGCGACATCTCGTGTGTAACAATCAGTAGCTTCGTTTTTGCCATCTCCATATTCGTAAATAAAATTATGTTAAAGAAAAGATAATCAAGGGGCAAAGATAGTCATTATTATAATATTTATCAAGTTGTTGGCCAAGATGTTTTGTTAAGAATGTATAAATAACCAACTTTGGCGCTGTAAATTTTTCACACTGGTTTGAAAATCATAAAAACAATCGCAGCATTAAAAATGCTGCTGGAGCCCCTAAAACGGGCTCAGCAAAAAATAGCGCTGGTCCCAACGATGGGTGCTCTTCATAAAGGTCACGTCTCGTTAATCGCTATGGCAAAGAAACAGGCAGACCTGGTAGTGTGTAGCATTTTTGTTAACCCTACACAATTTACCGACACAAAAGATCTGGAGAAATACCCAAGGCCTTTAGAACATGATATCCAGCAGCTTGAAGAAGCAGGTTGTGATGTGGTATTTATGCCTAGTGTTGAAGAGATGTATCCACAACCGGAAACATGGCAGATTAATTTGGGCGCCGCAGAATTTTTACTGGAAGGTGAATTTCGGAAAGGACATTATCAAGGTGTGACCCAAATTGTGAAAAAACTGTTTGATGCGGTGGAGCCAGATCTTGCTTTTTTTGGGCAGAAAGATTTCCAGCAGGTGCTGATGATTGAAAAGATGGTGGAACATTTTAACTTGGAAGTGAAGATTGTCAGCTGTCCGATTATCAGGGAAAATGATGGTTTAGCCATGAGTTCGAGAAACATACATTTAACGGCAGCAGACCATGAGCACGCCCTGGTGTTGAGTAAATCGCTCGAATATGTACGCAACAATTTCAAGTCTAAAGCCATCGAAGAGTTGGTTTCTGAGGCGAAAACGATGATTAATGCAGAGCCAGGTGTAGCACTTGATTATTTTACCATCGTAAATGGAGAGACACTTTTGCCGGAGACAGATAAAAATGCCCCTTACCTGGTGGCACTGGTGGCTGCTAAAGTTGGCGAAACCCGTTTAATCGATAACATGTTATTGCATTAACAATTCTACCCTTACAACTATTTAATTTTAATTAAATTTGCAAAATGATTATCGAGATATTAAAATCGAAAATACACCGCGTTAAGGTAACGCAGGCAGAACTGAATTATGTTGGCAGTATTACCATTGATGAAGATCTATTGGATGCAGCAAACATAATTGCAAATGAAAAAGTGCAAATTGTGAACAACAATAATGGAGAGCGCTTTGAGACTTATACGATTAAAGGTGAGCGTGGATCTGGCATGATTTGTCTAAATGGTGCAACAGCAAGAAAAGTGCAAGTAGGCGATATCCTGATCATTATGTCGTATGGTTCTTTGCCTATTGAAGAAGCAAAAAATTACCATCCCATTTTGGTGTTCCCTGACGACAACAATCATCTGTTGAAATAGCCTCCTTGCGCTTTTGCTTAGAAATTATTATGCAACCATAGTATTTTGGTTTAGAATAACTAAATTTGGCCTAATACATATTTTTAAAAATAATTATTATGCTATTTCAACTAAGTGAAGAACAATTAATGATTCAGCAGGCGGCCAGGGATTTCGCGCAGAGTGAACTTAAGCCTGGGGTGATTGAGCGTGATGAGCATCAAAAGTTTCCTGCAGAACAAGTTAAGAAATTAGGAGAATTAGGTTTTCTGGGTATGATGGTATCCGAGACATATGAAGGAAGTGGTTTAGATGCACTTTCGTATGTTTTGGTGATGGAAGAACTTTCTAAAATTGATGCTTCTGCATCAGTAGTGGTATCGGTTAATAATTCATTGGTTTGTTACGGATTAGAAGCTTTTGGGTCAGAAGCTCAAAAAGAGAAGTACTTAAAACCACTTGCATCTGGCAGACAGATTGGTGCGTTTTGTTTGTCGGAACCAGAAGCGGGCTCTGACGCTACCTCACAACAGACTACTGCCGAAGATAAAGGCGATTATTACTTGTTAAACGGCACTAAAAATTGGATTACCAATGGTGGCACCGCATCAACTTATCTGGTGATTGCACAGACACATAAAGAATTAAAACATAAAGGAATCAATGCTTTCATTGTCGAAAAAGGCATGGAAGGTTTTACCATTGGTCCGAAAGAAAATAAATTAGGCATCAGGGGGTCTGATACGCATTCCTTAATGTTTAACGACGTGAAGGTGCCTAAAGAAAATCGTATTGGTGAGGATGGTTTTGGGTTTAAGTTTGCGATGAAAACACTGGAAGGCGGCCGTATTGGTATTGCTGCCCAGGCATTGGGAATTGCAGCTGGTGCTTACGAACTGGCTTTGGAATATTCGAAACAACGCAAAACTTTTGGTAAGCCGATACATGAACACCAGTCTATTGCCTTTAAATTGGCAGATATGGCTACTCAAATTGAAGCCGCACGTTTATTGGTGTATAAAGCAGCCTGGTTGAAAGATCAGGGGCAATCGTACACCCTTGCAGGTTCAATGGCAAAATTGTTTGCTTCTAAAGTAGCGATGGATGTAACCATTGAAGCGGTACAGATTCATGGTGGTTATGGATTTGTAAAAGAATACCATGTAGAGCGCTTAATGCGAGATGCGAAAATTACTCAAATTTATGAAGGCACATCAGAAATTCAGAAAGTGGTAATTTCAAGGGATATTTTAAGATAAGTAAAATTGATATAAACAGAAAAAGCACCTGATCAGGTGCTTTTTCTGTTTATCGTGTTTCGTGTTATGATCTGGAATTAGCCAAACCTCCGAATACCATTTTGATCACAGCCATTACAATAGCTAAAATAGCTGCTGCCCAGAAACCAGAAGTATTAAAGCTGGTCATCATACTGTCTACTAATAAAATCATCAATACAGTAATAATAAAAGAGAACAAGCCAAGGGTAATGATATTTAGTGGCAGGGTAAGTATCCTGAGGATAAACCCGATGGTGGCGTTAGCCAAGGCAATTAATACGGCAGCTAAAATTGCGCTTCCAAATCCATTTACTTCTACGCCAGGCGTGATGTACGATCCAAAGAGCATAACCAGGCCCATCAATAATATTTCCAGAATAAAGCTCATAATGTTTAATTTAGTGTGATGATAAAGTGTTTTCCTAAGTTAGGTTTAATTGTTGTTTTTATTACCTGTTTGTTTGCTAGTTGCAGCATATCAAATAATAAGCCAGTTATTATAGAATTTACGGCTGATAGTGCGGCTATATGCTTGAAAGGGATAAATCCGGTTGGTTTGCTGGAGTTGCAGCATCAAGTTGCGCAAGATTCTACAGCTGGTGATTGGGTAAGGGTTTCTGCCGATGGAAAAGAGGTGCCGGGTAAGTTACGTATGCAGAATAAGGAAATTTGGTTTATACCGAATGCTGCTTTTGAAAGGGGGAAAACCTATTTGGTAAGTACACCGTTAAATGCAACATTTGGTGATGCAGACCAGGTGTTGAAGGGGAAAGTGCGTTATCATTTACAGCCACAAGAAGTGCTGTTGGAGCGATAGTTGCTTATGACTATAGAATGCGATGGCGAATAAGGTAGTACTTTTTTTTTTGAATAAAAATATCTATCTTTGCAAAGATATAGAGAATTAGAGGGGGCTGGTGTCCCCTCTTTTCTGTTTTAGCAAATTGGTTATGCAGATAGAAAACAGAGTAAGAGAACTGGTTGAAGAAAAAATTGCGGATAGACCGGAATTATTTTTGGTGGAGGTGAAAATGCTTCCAAACAATAAGCTAATTATTCATGTGGATGGCGATGAAGGCATTAGCATACAGGATTGTGCTGCCATAAGTAGGCATGTTGGTTTTCATTTGGAAGAAGAAAACACCATTGTACAGGCCTATAACCTGGAAGTATCGTCACCAGGGGTAGGTGAGCCGTTAAAATTGAAAAGACAATATGAAAAAAATATTGGAAGATTAGTTGACGTTAAACTACCAGGCGGTGATAAAAAAGAAGGTAAGTTGCTTGCCGTTGATGAGGCTGGAATCATAATTGAAGAGAGCGTTAAAGAAAAAGGTAAAAAGGCGCAGCTGGTAGAAACCCAGATCGCGTTTAATAATATAACAGAAGTAAAGGTTTTAATTTCATTTAAATAAAATGAGCAATATTAATTTAATCGATTCGTTTCAAGAATTTAAGGAATTCAAGAACATCGACCGCCCGACAGTGATTAGTGTGCTGGAAGAGGTGTTTCGTAGCATGTTGCGAAAAAAATACGGTACCGATGAGAATTGTGACGTCATTGTTAACCCTGACAACGGGGATTTAGAGATCTGGAGAACCAGAAAAGTGATGGAAGATGGCTTTTCTGAGGACGATGATTTAGAAATTGAACTTTCTGAGGTGAAGAAACTTGATGCGGATATGGAAGTTGGCGACGACTACATTGAGCAGATTACTTTAGAGAGTTTTGGCCGTCGTGCTATTTTAGCTGCCCGCCAGACTTTAGTATCTAAGGTGCTGGAATTAGAGAAAGACGAAATATTTAAGAAATATAAAGACAGAGTTGGCGAAATTGTAACTGGTGAAGTTTACCAGGTATGGAAAAAAGAGACTTTAGTGCTTGATGATGAAGGTAATGAGCTGATGATGCCCAAAACTGAACAGATTCCTGCAGATTATTTCAAAAAGGGAGATACAGTTCGTGCAGTGATATCAAAAGTTGATATGATGAACAGCTCACCTAAGATTATTATATCCAGAATAGCCCCAGAATTTTTACAGCGTTTATTTGAGATCGAAGTTCCAGAGATTTTTGATGGTTTGATTACCATTAAGAAAATTGTTCGTGAACCAGGAGAGCGTGCGAAAGTGGCGGTTGAATCTTATGATGACAGAATTGACCCGGTTGGAGCATGTGTTGGTATGAAAGGTTCACGTATTCATGGTATTGTAAGAGAATTAAAAAACGAGAATATTGATGTAATCAATTTTACAAACAATATTTCTCTATATATCACCCGGGCATTAAGTCCGGCTAAAATCAGTTCTATTAAACTGGATGACGTGACAAAACACGCATCTGTTTACTTGAAGCCTGATCAAGTGTCACTGGCTATTGGCCGTGGTGGACACAACATTAAGCTGGCCGGAAAATTGACCGGTTATGAGATCGATGTTTATCGTGAAGCAGGAGAAGAAGATGAGGATGTGGATATCGAAGAATTCTCAGATGAAATCGATAGCTGGATAATCGATGAGCTAAAAGCCATTGGTTGTGACACAGCAAAAAGTGTATTAACACTATCGGTAGATGAACTAGTAAAACGTACTGATTTAGAAGAAGAAACTATAAAAGAAGTTATCAATATTTTAAAGTCAGAATTTGAGTAACCGCAGGGAAGTTTTGTATGGCGTGTGAGATTTTTTAAACAAATGACATACACATGAAATAAAACAAGAATAAACGTTACTTTTGTATAAGATTTAAGAAAAAAGAGGAATATCAATGTCAGACGACAAACCAATAATTTTATTTAAGGCAGTTAAGGAACTTAACGTAGGCATAGCTACGGCCGTTGAGTTCCTGGAAAAGAAAGGCTTCTCTGTCGAGAATAAACCCACTACCAAGCTTTCAAAAGATATGTACGATGCATTATTGAAAGAATTTCAGGGAGATAAAATCGTAAAAGAACAGGCCGATCAAATTGTTATTGGTAAAATACGTCGTGATGAGCCTGATGTAATTGAAAAAGCGCCTGAAGCACCACAGAAGAATGTAGAGTTCGAAAATGAAGGTATTCTAGTAAAGAACCTTCATAGCTATAGCCCTCCGGCGGAAAAAGCAAAAGAGGAGCCTGTTGTTGTAAAAGCACAGCCAGCTCATCAAGCGGAAACTCCTCAGGTGCAAACACCTGATAAGGTTGAAGAAAGCTCTTTGCCAGGCGTTAAAGTTATTGGCAAAATAAATCTTGATGATTTAAATTCGAAAACGCGTCCAGTGAAAAAAGAGGAAACTCCAGCTCCGGCAGCTACACCTCCTGCTCCAGTAGCGGAAGTTAAAACAGAAGCTCCAGCTCCAGCACCTGCACCGGTTCCTGCACCAGAAGTGGTTAAGGAAACACCGAAAGCAGAAGTAAAGGAAGAAGCGCCTGTCGAAGTGAAAGCAGAAGCAAAACCTGAAGCGGCTCCGGCTGCTCCTGTGGTTAAAGCAGAGGAAAAATCTGCCTCGGCAGAGAAACCTGTGGTTAAACCTGCAGCTGTTGCTAAACCAGAGCCTGCTAAAGAAGCACCTGCTACTCCAAAGGTTAACAAACCCGAAGAAGTAGAAGTTATCAAAGCCAGGTCTGTAAAATTGACTGGTCCGAACATTATTGGTAAAATTGTTTTGCCAACAACGCCAGACCGTAAGTCATCACCAATCGCTTCTTCAAATGACAGCGACGCTGCGAAGCGTAAGCGTAAACGTAAAAAGACACCAGGAACTCCTCACCCAACTACTGGGCAGGTTTCGGGTACAGGTACACCTGCACAAACTACTGGCGGAGCACATCCACCAAAACCTGCAACGCCACCTACGTTTACCAACAGACCGGATTTTAGAAACAACACAAATAATACAGCCAACAGGCCTAATTTTAGAAACAGCAAACCAGGTGGTTTCGGTGGATCTAAGGAAGAGCCTACGGAAAAAGAAATACAAGATCAGATTAAAGCCACGCTTGCACGTTTAAGTGGAGCAGGTAAATCTGGTAAGTTTGCACAAAGAGCGAAACTTCGTCGTCAGAAACGTGATGATGTGGCTTTAACTGCGGATGAATTAGCGTTAGAAAAAGAGGCTCAATCGAAAGTATTAAGGGTTACGGAATTTGTTACGGCAAATGAACTGGCCACGATGATGGAGGTACCAGTGACCAAAATTATTGGTACTTGTATGAGTCTGGGTATGTTTGTATCGATTAACCAACGTTTGGATGCAGAAACCCTAACTATTGTTGCTGATGAGTTTGGTTATGAAATTCAATTCATTAAACCAGATGATGAAAGTGATATCCTAGAAGAAGAAGAAGATGCAGCAGAAGATTTAGTACCAAGAGCACCAGTGGTGACTATTATGGGTCACGTGGATCATGGTAAGACATCACTGTTGGATTATATACGTAAAGCCAACGTTGTAGCTGGTGAAGCAGGTGGTATTACACAGCACATTGGTGCTTATATGGTAACCACACCTACAGGTAAAAAAGTAACGTTCCTGGATACTCCAGGTCACGAAGCCTTTACCGCGATGCGTGCACGTGGTGCTAAAGTTGCAGATATTGCAATTATTGTAGTTGCAGCGGATGATGCCGTGATGCCTCAGACAAAAGAAGCAATTAACCACGCACAAGCTGCAGGCGTACCATTGGTATTTGCTTTTACAAAAATTGATAAACCAGGTGCGAATTCAGAACGGATCCGTGAGCAGTTATCAACGATGAATATTTTGGTCGAAGATTGGGGTGGTAAATTCCAGTCGCAGGAGATATCGGGTAAAAGCGGTTTAAATGTAGACTTGCTTCTAGAGAAAGTATTATTAGAAGCTGAATTTTTAGACCTTAATGCTAATCCTAAGAAACGTGCTACAGGTAGTGTAATTGAAGCTACCTTAGATAAAGGTCGCGGAATTGTAACCACTGTTCTTGTTCAGGCAGGTACGTTAAAAGTTGGTGATCCAATTTTAGCAGGTAGTTACAGTGGACGTGTTAAAGCGTTATTTAACGAGCGTGGACAGAAAGTTGCGGAGGCTGGACCTTCGGTACCGGTTCAGGTATTAGGTATGCAAGGTGCCCCAACAGCGGGAGATCGCTTTAATGCACTGGATACAGAACATGAAGCGAAAGAGATTGCAAACAAACGTTTACAATTGATGCGCGAACAAGGTTTACGTACACAGAAACACATTACTTTAGATGAGATCGGTCGTCGTTTGGCTATCGGTAACTTTAAAGAGCTGAACTTGATTATTAAAGGTGACGTGGATGGTTCGATTGAAGCATTATCTGACTCTCTATTGAAACTGTCAACAGAAGAAATTCAGGTGAACATTATTAGCAAGGCTGTTGGTCAGATCTCTGAATCTGATGTATTGTTAGCTTCTGCATCTGATGCGATTATCATCGGTTTCCAGGTACGTCCTTCTACAGGAGCACGTAAATTAGCGGAAGCAGAACAAATCGATATCCGTCTGTACTCGATCATCTACGATGCGATCAATGAGATCAAAGCGGCGATGGAAGGTATGTTGGCTCCAGAATTTGAAGAGAAGATTACTGCTAACGTGGAAATCAGAGATGTCTTCAAAATCACTAAAGTGGGTACCATTGCAGGATGTATGGTATTGGATGGAAAGATTACCCGTAACAGTAAGATCCGTATCGTTAGAGAAGGTGTGGTGGTTTACACAGGCGAGTTAGCTTCACTGAAACGTTATAAAGATGATGTGAAAGAAGTGAATTCTGGTTACGAGTGTGGTTTGAATATCCATAACTTTAATAACATTGAAGTGGGTGATATTGTAGAAGCCTACGAACAAGTAGAAGTGAAAAGGAAGTTATAAATCCAATCAATCATATCATATTAAACACCTTGCAATTTATTTTGCAAGGTGTTTTTTTTGTAGAAGATTCCAGGAATGGAGATTATAGGGCAATCCAGTTTGCTGGAGTAGACATACTTTCCTTGGCTTGATTGTCATTAACCCATTTTTGAGGGTATATTACAATTTTAGATTGATTAGGGTTAAGCCAGGCTGCCCACCAGCTGAAACTGCTATTAGCGATGATATTGTGTTTACAAGCACTCATTAATTGCATATCAATGTAACTTTCTGAACCTTTATTCCAGGATATAAATTTTGCTTCTGCTAATACCAGGTGTTTTTGGCACCAGGCAATGTCGTCTGAGAAAACGAAATATTTTGGTGAGTTCACCTTCAATTGCATATGATTGATTGCTTCCTGATAGTATGCTGGTCCGCATAATCCCCCCAATAGTGGGTCTTTGAGGTAATCACCCCGTCTAACATGGATAGCTATGCTTTCTGTTTGTTGGATCTCTGATAGCGTCTGCTGGTTTGCTCCGGTGAGCTTGTTCTTAAACTCAAAGTCAATCCTTAAATCATCAGCAATAGCATCAAAATACCGAAGATTTTGCCAATAACCCCAATAGTAGCGTGACTTAGGTTCAGCTAATATGGATGGGTCGAAACTAAATAGTGATTTTTCTTCCTGATAAGCGTTTCTGAGGTTGAGTAATCGCCTAAGTTTCCTATAAATCCACTTTCTGTTATGTTTGTTATATAGATTTTTAGTAAAAGGGGTGATCTTATTTAGTTTAATGTTGAATATGTTTTCAAGCTCAAAACCATTATGTAAGGAGTAATTTTTATAGCTATGCAGGTCAGCTTTAACGTTTGGAAATTTCTGTTGAAGTACTTTGTATAATGCGTATTGAAACATCTGATTGCCTAATCCGCCTAAAAATTGAATGATTTTCATGGAGTAACCGATAGTAGTCTTAATATGTAGTATTATTTAGATAAAGTTCCTATCCCTCTTAGCGACAGTTTAAATGTCTTCCTGAATTGCTTTGCTGTTAGGTATCTAAAATTAAATAGTTTTTTACTGAAGAGTAAGGCCAAGGCATTTCCTTTCGCCTTTTTAATCATAATTATCTTGAACCAGTATTCAAAGAGCCTTTTTTCAAAAGGCTCTTTTGGATATATCTTTAATTTCTGGTTTGCTGACTTCAATTTCCAGAAAAGTGATAAATAGTCTGAAAAGTCAAAAGGCTCAAAATTGTGGGCCAACACGCTATAGAAAACCTCTATAAGCCTTTGATCTGCTTCGATGTGAAGCCGATTCAATTGGTTCTTCTTTATCTCATGCACTTTTCTGCTGCCTGTGGATACCTGAACGACAGAAGTATTGTGATCGTGATCCCTGTATTTTACTAATACGGTGTCGATATTATCGACAGCATATTTATCTGCTATACGTATAAAAAGTTCGTAATCTTCGGCAGGTGCAAAGTCATTGTAACCATTAAGTTCCAAGAGAACTTCCTTTTTATACATCACTGTGGAATTTACGAAAGTATTTAAGAACAGTAAAGTAATTTTAATGTTTTCTGGTCCTATTGGTACAATGAGTCGTGGATCATTAATGGTATCTCCCGAGTGATTGATAACCTGTCCATGACCACCGCATAAGGCTAATTCGGGATGCTTTTTAAAATGTTCATATTGTAAGGCTAACCGGTTGGAAATTGCGATATCATCGCTATCCAGAATGGCAATATATTCCCCTCTAGCTTCTTCTAATAACACATTTCTTGTAAATACTAATCCTCTGTTTCGGTCATTATGAATTAGCCTTATCCGGGGATCATGAAATTTATTGATGATTGCAACGGTATTATCCGTAGAACCGTCATTAACGATTAATAGTTCAAAATCCTCGAATGTTTGATGTAAAATGCTTTCAATTGCTTCAGTAATATATTTGGCTGCATTGTATGCGGCCATAAAAACAGTTATTTTTGGGGACATATAAAACAAAGGTAGCTTGAAAAAAAGAATTTTATTCATCACCCAGCATCTTGGCAGAACGGGTTCAGAAATGGTTTTATGGTATTTGTTGAAAAATTTAAATAATCAGGATTACGATGTTTCTGTGTTCTGCATCAGGAAAGGGGAATTATATGATCTTTTACCAGATTTTATTGAAAAGCATGTGATGTATAAGCATAGCCCCAAATGGACAGATAGGGCCATACGACGCATCGTGAAAATGTTTGGTATAGATCCACTCCAATATCAGTTAGATAAGATACAGCGTAGCTTTAAAGCAGATGTATGGTATGTTAACACGGTGGCTGTTCCCGAAGTTTTTGAATTAGCTCGTCCAGTAGGAGTTAAACTAATCACACATATACATGAATTTTTATATGCCTTTAGTGATATCAAGCGTCAGACACTTGAAAGGGTCTTTTCCTATTCTGATGCATGGATAGGCTGTTCTGATATGATATGCGAAAAAATCAGTGAACTTAAGGATACAAATGTGTATTTACAAAACAGCTTCATTGATACGGACACGATTAATACGGACTCGCAGAAAATACAGGACATCAAAAATAGATTGGGTATTTTACCTGATGATTTTGTGTGGGTAGTCTCGGGAGGAACAAAGTATATGAAAGGACTCGATTATGTATTGCCAATATTAGAACATTTTAAAGACAAGCACATAAAAATAATGTGGTTGGGCCCACAGCTAAGCAATGGGTTAGAATTTTACGTTAGAAATGTGGCTGAAAAAAAATACCCTGATCGATTGATTTTTACAGGGAACTTATCTGAAGATTATTATAATTACATGGCTGTTGCTAATGGGTTTTTGTTATTGTCTAGGGAAGAAACCTTCTCTCTGGTCATGCTGGAAGCTGCCTATTTAGGGATTCCAATGGTGGCCTTTAAAACAGGAATAGCAGCCCAATTTATTAAAGGGGAGATGGGAATTAGTGTTGATAATGGTAATTTGCCTGAGCTCCTAACAGGAATGCAAAGAATTCATGAAGGCGATGTGGTAATTGATACCTTTAAAATGAGGGAGGCCGCCATGATATACGATGTAAAACATCAATTGCCACTTTATGAGAAGTTGATTAATCAAATATTTAAAACGTTGCTAAACTCAAATAATTAAGCGGTTAATTTTAAAAACTTTTTTATCCTTGCTAAGAAGGATGTGTTTTTAGTTGTATAATAATTTGGTAGGTTAATATAACGCTGATATTCATTATTCTTTAAGCGTTCGTGATACTTAGAAAGCAGAGGAATTATATCTGGGCGCATTTGTGTATTAAATAATGCCCATTTTGAAATCTGCAACGGATTGTTAAAGTCCCAACCACTGAAATGAAAAAAGTATAGCGGAATTGTATTGTTAACTACAAATTGACCATCTCTTTCTGTTATTCGCCTTTCATGCAGGTTCCAATAAGCGACGTTTAGACCTACGCTAGGCTCTATATGCGCATATTTAAAATAAAGCGGAATAAAATTCAGCCACAACTGTTCTCCATAATAACCCCTACTGAAATCGTATATACAATCTAATACAGCTCTTTCTCTCAACCAAGTGATAAACAATTCAGTTTCGTTTGATTTTTTTAATTTAAAGAAACCCCCGTTATACAACCCAGCATTTAATACTTCAAGTTCCTGTCTTTTCATATCAATGGGCGGTGGAGATGAAAAATGGGGCGTGAAAATAATCTGCTGATCATCAATTACCTCTTCTGGCAGCCGATTAAAGAATAGCATATCCGCATCTGCGAAAATAATTTGGTCAATTTTTTCCTGATTCAGGAAGTGCCTGGCAAATAGAATTTTTGAGCTATTTGCCAACTGCATAGGAGTATAGTTTTGCGTAATGAAATCGAATTCTTCAACACCTAATTCATGCAACTGCAGTAAAGGGTACCGAGTTGATAAAGAATGTTCTTTGATTTGATTAACGTCCAAATAGTCTGTGAGGCAAACACAAAATTCAAATTCCGGGTGAAATTCCCTCACTGAGTCGAGTAAGGACACTGCAAAGGGAAGGTAATTTGTGGTAGAAATGGTGAAGAATAACGTCATGTTTAAAATAATGAATCTAGTCTTTTATAACAATTCTGTTGTTCATAATTGCTTTCAAATGTCAATTTTGCGAGTAAAGATTGTTGATGGTAGAGTTCAGAGTTATCTAACAAATCTAAAATGTTTTGTGTAAATTTAAATGGGTCGTCACTAACTAAACAACCGTTATCGGATTTGTTTGTCATTCCATCTACCCCTCGCAAATTGCAAACAACTGGAAGTTGGTAAGACAGCGCTTCTATGACTTTTATCTTCGTTCCTGTCCCTGAAAGCATTGGGCATATAGCAATTTTTGATTCGTGATAAAAGCTGCTAAGATTCTCCGAAAAAGGTACCAGCGTAATATTTTCAAAATCCTTGCCTATAGAATCTGTTATTTGTCCAATAAAGCAAAGAGTAATGTTTGACGGTAACTGAGGATAAACTTTCGTCATGAACCAATTCGCAGCTTCTATGTTATGTGGATTTTTACTCGCTACATATATGATGTCGAACTTTCGGTCGGAAATCCCTAATGAAGCCAAAGCTGGCTTTTTAAGCATAACAGGCGCCAAAGCTACACTTGCTTTACAAAACTGGCTGAATATGTATTGCTCTTCAACTGATATAGCTAAAACTTGGTCGAATAGGGATAGCCGTCTTATTTCCTCATGAAAAGAGGATCCGATAGGGTATTTATGTTGGTGCTGAGCCGTTAAAAAATCATGAGTGTCGATTATAGTTTTGGCTTTGTCAATTAGCTTATTGTCCTCAATTAAAGATGACCAGGAGGCATAATTAATGAAGATATAATCATATTTATTTTGCTGCAAAATACGGTTAAAACGTTTTTTTAATATTGAAGTCACTAACTCTGGAAAAGCCTCTGGAATAATTCCCCATTTCTTCTGATAAAAGAAGTTTGGTATTTTATAGGTAAATAAATAACTTAACAAGTTTCCTTTGGAAGGTTTACGATGAATAATATAGGTGTTTTTCGCAAGGCCACTAAGCTGGAACTCTTCTATGTCTTTATGATTCCATTCGCCCCAAAAATATTCGCTGACAAAATCGACATGCATATCTCTCGATTTAAAATATTGCAAAAAGCTTAGTGCTCTGATTTTATTACCAGCATTTTTTTTCAAAGGGTTATCAGGCATAAAAAATAAAACCTTTTTCATCTATTCTTCAAAAGTCTGCATATCTATTAATCGTCTATATAAACCGTTTTTTGCCATAAGCTGGGCATGAGTACCTTGTTCCACAACCATAGATTTATCTAATACAAAAATGAGATCTGCATTTTGTATAGTCGATAAACGATGCGCAATAATTAGAGATGTGCGATTTTGCATGAGTTTATATAGGGCATCTTGAACTAATTTTTCAGATTCTGTGTCAAGTGCAGAAGTCGCTTCATCCAGCAACATAATAGGTGGATTTCCAATTACAGCTCTTGCAATGCAGAGCCTTTGTCTTTGTCCGCCCGACAAGCGTATGCCCCTATCTCCAACAGAAGTTTCATAACCATTTTCAGAATTAAGGATAAACTCGTGAGCATTTGCAATTTTTGCAGCGGCAATGACTTCCTCCATAGAAGCATCAGGCTTTCCGAAGGCGATATTGTTATATATAGTGTCATTAAAAAGGATGGATTCCTGATTGACGAAACCCAGCTGATTCCTAAGTGATTCTACAGTTATATCTTGGATATCTATCCCATCAATAAATATTTGACCAGTCTGCGGTTCTATAAATCTTGGAACCAGGTCCATTAAAGTCGATTTACCACCTCCAGAGGGGCCAACAAGGGCAACGATTTTTCCTTTAGGTATTTCTATATTGATGTTTTTTAGCACTAATTTTTCTCCATATGCAAAGGTTACATCTTTGAACATGATGGCCTTTTCAAACGAGGGGATGCTAAGAGCATTTGGTTTGTTGGAGATTTCTGGCTCAACATCAATCAGATCAAGCACTCTTTTTCCTGCTGCTAATCCTGTATGGATACCGCTAAAAGCATCTGATAATGCTTTTGCAGGGCGCATGACCTGAGAGAAAATTGCGATATATGCGATAAATTCAGATGAGGTTAATGAAGATTGCCCTGTTAAAACCATTGACCCACCAAAATAAACGATCCCTGCGACCATCATAACACCTAAAAATTCAGATACTGGGGATGCTAACTGTTGTCTGCGTACCATCTTGCGAGTGATATTTGAATAGTTAACGTTTTCCTGATGAAACCTGCCTTTAACATATTCTGTAGCATTAAAAGCTTTAACAATCTTAATTCCTGAAAGCGCCTCATCAAGGTAGCCAATCATATAAGCAAAGGTTTCATGTGCTTTAGTGGCCTGCGCTCTCAATCTTTTAACGATTTTTGCAATAATAAGGCCGGAAAGGGGGATGATGAGTAACGAAAATAGAGTGAGTTTTATTGATATCGAGAATAGTAAAACGATATAAACGATGAGTGTGACCGGTTCCTTAAATACAACTTGTAGTGTATTCGTGACAGTGAACTGTACAACTTGGACATCAGAGGATATTTTTGATATAATATCTCCTTTGCGTTGATTGTTAAAGTATCCAAGATGCAAATTCATCACATTATTAAATACTGTTTTACGTAAATTTAATAAGGTATGTACACGAAGGTCTTCCATGATTCGCGCTGAATAATACCTGAAAATATTGGATAGAAAAACAGATGCAATAATGACGAGACAAACAAATTGTAATGCTTTCTGTGGGCCATAATTATGAATGTAATAATCGGTAACACTCCTGAAGTTGGCCATAATATCCCACCATGATTTTTTTTCGACTGCTGTAGTGGCAATCGCTTGTGATGTTCTACTGTTAAAAAGAGTATCAAGCAAAGGCGCTAAAAGCGCTAGGTTTAAAGTGTTGAATAGAATATAAAGTAGCGTCGTAAAAACATATGGAATTGCAAACTTTTCAATTGGTTTGGCAAAATATAGTAGTCTAAAATAATCTCTCATTAAAAGTGGCGATTTCTACAAATGTACAGATTTACTGTCAGGTATAAAATCATTCCTATTTAATGCATTAGACTTCGGTATACTTCCCAGTACGCTCTGGCGCTGTTGTTCCAGTTGAACTGGCTGGCATGATTTATAATTGATTGTTCCGGCCTTGTAAGGGCGAAATCCTTCATCCCTGATTTGAAAATCTCCTGCATATGCTCGGGTTCGAAATTTTCGAAATAATAAGCACAATCTCCGCCAATTTCGGGTAGGGATGTAGTTGTTGAAAGAAAGGTTGGCTTACCAAATTGCATCGCTTCAATAACGGGTATACCAAATCCTTCTGCAATAGATGGAAATAGAAAGGCTTGGCAATTTTTATAATACCAATATTTATCTTCCTTACTAATCGGGCCGATTATCTTCACCCTGTCCTCAACCCCAAAAGAGGTTGCCTCCCTCTTAATCTTCTTCACGTAAGCAGAGTCTTCTGTGCCTGCAATAATCAGCTCAAGGTTGGTATTTTTGATTAAACAAGGTAATACATGGAAGTTTTTTTTTGCATTATTTGTTCCAAGCGCAAAAAGAAATTCCTTTTGAGGTTGGTAAACGGGAGTATTGTGCCGTGGAAATTTTTCAGTGTTACACCCATTATAAATCACGCTAATAGGGACATTTACTTTTAGGTGTTTTAGAATGTCCTGTTTAGTATATTCTGATATAGCTACAATATGATCTGCACGATCGATGTTAATCTGGTGTTTCTTCAAGTAGCATTTACGTTTTAACTCGGATTTCTCTTCGTAAAGAAAGTTCAGATCATGAAATGTGATGACAATCTTAGCATGTCTATTTGCGGGCGGCAAGTATCTTGAGGTTTGATGTGTTGCGTGCCAAATATCGATTTTCGTATCTATTTTCGGGAAAATATATTTGTGAAGTGTACGCTGAGGCTTAATTGACGTACCTTCGGCAAAATACTCCAAATTTTGTTTCTGTGTGTAGATTACTAAATGATCGTCGCTCGCTTTTGTAGTTAATAATGCGTGGCTTAGTTGATAACAATATTCGAATAAACCGGTGTACTTGTATTTCATTCGCTCACAATCTAAAATGATTTCCATTCTTTTTACGCTGGTTTACTTTACAAAGTTAAACTGCTATTCCTGCGAAAACGCTACACAGCTTATTTAATAATTTATAGTTATTGTATTTTCCAATTTTCCAACCAGATAGCTGTTCAATGAAATGCAATTAAACACTTCGTAAGGAGAATACTATCCTTTTTGGGATTATATATGAATACTCAATCTTTGAACACTATTGTTTGTTTAATAGTAACAGGTTTAATATTAAGGCATGTGCAAAGTTACAATTCTTATTAATATGATAGCGACTACAAATACTTGATGGTTTTTGTTGAGATTGAGCGGTTAATCATCTCCATTACTTTATTTACGTCGATATCAATTATGTGATCGCTACGCAGGTGTTTGATATTATTCCTTGAACGCTCAATTGCTGTATGATATTGTAAATATTGTTTGTAACTGAAAAACATCCATGTTTTACCTGCCATTATTTTAGGCAATACCTCAACAAGCAACGCATAAGCAGGCCACAACTTAAGTCGCCAGCCTTGGAGGTGAATGGCATGGAAAATAAAGCGGTTGCGGTAATAAATGGTTTTAATAAAAGCAGATTTAATTTGTGTCTTGGTACTGCCGCTAACCTGGTGGTAACAGATGGATTGATGTTCGTAATAACACTTCCAGCCTAATAGCCATGCACGTAAACTAAGGTCTGAATCTTCTGAAGAGAAAGGTGAATATATTTCATCGAAACCCTTAAGTGCTTTCAGTTTTTTAGTGTCTATTAAAGCATTTGCCCCTGACAAATAGGCTGTATATACATCCTTGTCATTGTTATTGGTGCTATAATAAAATCGGTTGGCTTTTATTCTGCAGCCATTGTAGAATAAAATTCTGGCCGCATCCTCAATAGTTGAGCCGTCTGCGCTCATAATTCTCCCCATCACACCAAAGGTGTCTTCATGCTGGAAATAAGGCCATTGTTTCTCGAAGTAATCGTGCGTAAGCCTGACATCTGAATTTAATAACAAGGTCAGTTCGTTGCGAGCGATGTTTATACCCTGGTTGCAGGTGTATGAAAAGCCTCGATTAGTTGCATTTACTAATAAAGTAATATGGGGATACAAGCTTTTAATAAATGGTATGCTATCGTCTTTGGAAGCATCGTCAATGATGATCAGTTCATAGCTTACGCCAGTATTTTCTAATGCTTCAAAGACCGAAGGCAGGTATGATTCCAGCAAGTGTTTGCCGTTATAATTGGGAATTATTACGGAAAGACTTTTCTTCATGAAGATGATTTGACGATTTTATAGTTTCGGTATTCAAATAACCTGACACCTGTAAGGTCTTCAATTTTTTGGAGTGTCCTTCGGCGGAAATCCATTTTAGGCGTCAGTTTGGTGATGTCCTCTTCAAATTTCCAGTTGGTGGCCTCAATTCTGGGTGCGATTACTGCTGGATGAGTTTCTGTAAATTTAACCAGCCGATCTGCATTTCGCAGGTCAAATGATTGCTGAACGGGGAAATTTTCTTCTACCCATGCTGCTGTTTGGTAAAATTGATTAAAATTTCTAACTTTTCCTTGAAGTGCAGCAGGTGTTTTAACCCAGCCATAATGGTATATGCAAGCATCAATAAGTTTAACCCGAAGTTTTCGACCATCGATTCTGAAACCCTGCGCATCTTTATATGAGTGTATGCCTGGTAAATTCTTCAGAATTCTGATCTCCCGGCGATACCAGCGACGTGATTCAGCAAAATAATCGTAAGAGCCATAGAAATGTTTGTATTTTAACAACAATGCTTCGATATGCTGGTCTGAAAGGGTCTTAATCATTTCTTTTCTGATGAGGTCGTGGTATTTTTCGTGTAAAACTTCATCTCCCTGGATATAGATCATCCAGTCTGTGTCTTTTGAAATCTCGGCTATAGCTTTATTGGTTTCCAGGGCGAACACCTGTCCTCCAGCCCTTAATGAATCGTCCCATACTGTGTTTACAATTTTTATTTTATTGGTGTCCAGGTTTTGAATAAGCGCAGCAGTTTCGTCGGTAGAATTCCCTAGGGCAACAATAAAGTCGTCGCATAAAGGTAGAACCGATAGAATGGCTTCACTTACAGGGTAATCATTAACAATCGCATTTCTGATAAATGTGAAGCCGGTTACTTTCATAAGAGGTATCAAGTAAAATTTAGTTCCAAAGATATACCTTTAATTTTGATCTGTTTCTTTGTCGCGCATGACAGGTGTGGTGAGCTGTTTTTTTTTCCAATGTTCCCCTTTTTCATACAGTAATTTACTAAAGGGATATTTAAATTTAAGGTGTCCCTCGTAATCTGTTCCGAAGAGCCGGTAAGGGGAGTCAGGGTTTTCTTTAAGGCATAAATTTATAGCGTTACTATAAACCTGTGGCCCTGTCATTTTATGAACGTCGTGTTTGTATTTGTTTGTCCGAAGGTTTTCGAGTACAAGTTCCAGTGTTTTCTTAAGGAAGGGGTGATGTGCTTCAAAAATTAATGCCCATTGCACAAATAGACCTTCGTTTCTCTCTTTAGAGATGACCGCCACGTCGGTCGGAAGGATAAAATCACTTAGTTTACCTTTAATGGCACTGTCGATATCGAGGTATACTCCGCCTTTCTTATATAATACCGCATACCTAAAGAAATCAGCTTTAGCGGCACCGATATTAATTCTTTTATATAAAGAGAATACCTCATTGTCATATTCTGCTTGTATAAAGCGATCAATACGATCATCATCATAAAATTCATACACATAATCCGGGTTCTTCTTTCTAAGCCTGGCAATATGCCAACGCGTCAGAAAATGAAATTTCGCCGTTTTAAAGGTCTGATGTATGATTTTTGGAATGGGCATAATCGGTATTAAGTACTAAAGCTACCACTTCAGCATAAACTCTGCAAATAAGAATAATTTCCATTTATTTGTAGAACAAACGGTAGATGGCATGGAGCAGACAGACAAATTAATTCAAGGGATTACCGCAGGGAATTTCATATCAATTGCCAGGGCATTAACGCTCGTGGAAAATGAAATCAAACCTTCGGCAGTTCTTTTGCGCGCATTACCAATACGGGAAGTTCCGGTAATAGGAATTACTGGCCCCCCGGGTGCAGGTAAAAGTACCTTGGTCAATGCGATTACTGCAACGTTAGTAGAAAACGGCAAAAAAGTAGCCATTTTGGCGGTAGACCCGACATCGCCATTCAATTTCGGGTCTTTACTAGGTGACAGGATAAGAATGTCGCAACAGTTTAACAACCCTCATGTATTTATTCGTTCTGTAGCAACAAGGGGCGCTTTGGGTGGCATTTCCACAAAAACTATTGAAATGGTAGATGTGATGCGGGCTGCCAATTTTGACCTTATTCTGGTGGAAACCGTTGGTGTAGGGCAATCTGAACTAGAAATTGCAGGATTGGCAGATCGCACAGTGGTCGTGCTGGTGCCAGAGTCTGGAGATGAAATACAGAACATTAAGTCTGGCCTTATGGAAATAGCACAGGGCTTTGTGGTAAACAAGGCTGACCGGGAGGGTGCTGATACTTTTGCAAATAACTTGTTGAAATTGCTTAGGCAGCAGCATACACATTTACCAGTATTTAAGACAGTCGCTGACAAAGGGGAAGGAATTAAAGCATTATGTGATTGGTTGTTAACTCCAATGGAGTTTGATAATAAACTTAAACCCTACTTGTTAGCCGAAAAAGCTTTTAAAATATTACAGCATGAACGAATGCGTGATATAGATAAAGTAAAATTAAGGGAAGCTGTAAAAGTCGCATTAAGAAAATCAGATTTCAATATCTACAGCTTTGTTGATCGATGGGCAAGTAGTAATCTTAAATCATCTGTATAAAAAACTGGACTGGTGTGTATAGAAGTACAAATCTTAATGATCATGTTACGGTTTTTTCTGCCAAAAAGCGCCTTTAAGGCGTATAAATAACATCGTTATATTATTATGACATCAGCATTAAATTATATTTAAACTTTAATTAATTAGGTATACTATTGATTATTAGTTAATTAGTGTGTATCTTTGGCGTTGCTAACATTTTAGCGGGTGATGCGAATAGAAGGTAGAAGGTACGCTTCTTCTGTAATTTGTCCGATGTTCTAAGTTTGGAACGGTGTTTGTATAACAGTTTGAGAATTTAAAAATTTGTTTAATTTTGCTACACAAAAAAAATTAGACGATTAAAATTTGTTTAACCTTAAAAAAGAAAATTATGAATTATTCTACTTTAAAAAAAGGTCTAGCAGTTTCTTTTGTTGCATTAATGGGAGCTACGACTCTTGCAAGTGCACAAGACTCTACTATGACAACATCTTCAGCCAAGGTATTTGGTGGAAGAGGACAGTACAGAACTTGGTCAATCGGTGTGAATGCGGGTGTTATGTCTCCATTCTTAGTTATCGGTGGTACTAACGACTTCACAAACGCAGACGTTAACTTAGGTTACGGTTTGTCATTGAAAAAACAATTAGGTCATGCATTCGCTTTAGAAGGTAACGTTTTCCGTGGAAAAGTTTCTGGAACAAATAAAGATTTTGCTGGTGGTTCACAATTCGGTGTTAGAGAATTTGAAACTGAAATTGGTTACTCTGCAGACATTAGAGGTGTTGTTAATGTAGCAACAGTTGACTTTTTACGTCGTGAGAACTCAGTTAACTTTTTCGTATCAGCTGGTTACGGTTTAATCGCTTATGCTCCATCATTCACTTCTGAAGCTGGTACAGTTTCTGACTGGAAAGGTGTTGCTGGCGAATCAAGAGATAAAGAATATGTGAAAGAAGCTTATATCCCAGTTGGTGCTGGTGTTAAATTTAAAGTTTCTGACCGTGTTGCTTTTAACTTAGGTTACACTATGCACTTTATTGATAGCGATAACTTTGATGGTGTTTACGCTAAACCAACTTCAAAAGATAAATTTTCTTACGGATATGCAGGTTTAGAATTCTCTCTTGGTTCAAGCGACAAGCCTAACTTAGAATGGGTTAACCCACTTGCTTTAATGTATGATGAGTTGAAAGATCCATCTTTACGTCAAGAAGTTGAAGCATTAAAAACTCGTGTAACTAACGTAGAAAGATCTATCGAAGATTTGAAAAAAGATACTGATGGTGACGGTGTTGCTGATCAATTTGACAAATGCCCTGGAACTCCAGCAGGTACTGCAGTTGATGGTTCAGGATGTCCACTTCCAGTAGCTACTACAACTGTTAACGGTGATGTAACTGGTTATGAGCCAATCCAATTTGAATTCAACAGTTCAGTATTAAAAACTGAATCATACCCTATCTTAGATAAATTATCTTCAGGTTTACGTGATAACGGTGGTAAAGTAACTTTAAACGGTTATGCTTCAAGCGAAGGTACTGCTGCTTACAACATGAAGTTATCTAAAGACAGAGCTAATTCTGTTAAAACATACTTAGTAAACTCTGGTGTTAATTCTAGCCAAGTAGCTGCTAAAGGTAATGGTGAAGCTAATCCAATTGCTTCTAACGATACTGAAGAAGGTCGTATCCAAAACCGTCGTGTTGAATCTTCAAGAAACTAATCTTTCTTAAGAACATACTTTAAAAAAGAGGGCTTCGATATTCGAGGCCCTCTTTTTTTATTTATACATTTGTGTATGTACTTCTTTCGAAAAAAGGATAGCAACAGACCCACCAGCGGGAGTCTTAAAGCCATGCATTTTATTAATGCACTGGCTATCTTGATTTTTATTGCCGGTATAATCTGGAAATTAATTGACCTACTCATTTTAAAATAATACTGATGAAACAAATCATCTATACTGCCGATGCGCCAGCGCCAATAGGCCCTTACAGTCAAGCCGTTTTAGTCAATGGATTTCTTTATATTTCAGGCCAAGTTCCAATTGAGCCTACAAGTGGCGAATTGGTACAAGATTCTATTCAGGCGGAAACAACCCAGGTGATGGCTAACTTAAAAGCATTATTACTGGAAGCTGGTTACGGTTTTGAGCATATTGTAAAAACTACTATATTCTTGTCAGACATGAGCTTGTTTGCTGAGGTTAATGAAATCTATGGATCTTATTTTACTTCTGATTATCCAGCCCGTGAAACTGTTGCCGTTAAAGGTTTGCCCAAAGGTGTTAACGTAGAAATTTCGGCCATTGCTTACCAGGCTTCTTAGTCACCCAAGCAAAAACATACATTTTGTATACAGGAGTTTTATCATCCCCAATTGAATACCTGAAAGGTGTTGGTCCCAGACGTGCCGAGCTCTTGAAAAAGGAGCTGGGCATTTTTTCTTATGACCAACTCTTAAATTATTATCCATTCAGGTATATTGACAGAACGCGTTTTTATAAAGTAAACGAGTTGGATCCTGAACTACCCTTGGTGCAGGTTGTAGGTAGAATTACCGATAAACAACAAATTGGAGAGAAACATAAAAAGCGCATTGTTGCTAAATTTACTGACGAAACCGGCACCATAGAGCTGGTATGGTTTCAAAGTTTGAAGTGGGTAGATGAAAATGTAATGCGTGGAAAGGTGTATATCGCCTTTGGCAAACCTAATGTTTTTAATGGCACGTATAGCATTTCGCATCCTGAGCTGGAGACCTATCCACGGCCAACTACTATTACAGGTAACTTAACACTCCAACCCATTTACAACAGTACAGAAAAGCTAAAGAAGCACTTTTTGGATAGCAAAGGCATCCAGAAGCTCCAGGCCTCCATTATTCAGCAGCATGTGCGTGAAGTTATGGAAACTCTTCCTGGTTATATCAGTGATAAATATAAACTGATCAGTAAACGAGAAGCTATTCTGCATATTCATTTCCCGGCTACCGCGCAGGCGTTACAAGATGCCGAAAGACGATTGAAATTTGAAGAATTATTTTTTATTCAGCTTCAGCTACTCAATAGTAAACAACAACGCACATTAAAATATAAGGGTGTGCGTTTTGATAAAGTTGGCGATAAGGTGAATACCTTTTACCGCGAAATGCTTCCTTTTGAATTAACTAATGCCCAAAAAAGAGTAATCAAAGAAATCAGGGTAGATACACAGAGAGGTGTTCAAATGAACCGTCTTGTGCAGGGTGATGTAGGAAGCGGTAAAACCATTGTGGCCTTGATGAGCATGCTTTTGGCTAATGATAACGGCTGCCAAGCCTGTATGATGGCGCCTACAGAAATATTAGCCCGTCAGCATTACCAATCCTTAACTGCACTTATTCCGGATGATTTTTTGAAGGTGTCTATCCTTACTGGTAGTACATCTAAGAAGCAACGTACAGTATTACACCAGCAGTTGGAGGCTGGAGAGATAGATATCTTAGTAGGTACACATGCGTTGATTGAAGACAAAGTCCAGTTTAATAACCTGGGTATTGTTGTCATCGATGAGCAACACCGCTTTGGCGTTGAACAGCGTGCAAAATTATGGCGCAAGAACATCATTCCCCCACATATTCTGGTCATGACCGCTACGCCGATTCCACGCACTTTGGCCATGACCTTATATGGCGACCTGGATGTTTCGGTCATTGATGAACTGCCTGCCGGTAGACGGCCTATTGAAACCCGTCACCTATATGAAGGGCAACGCCTGCGTATGTTTGGTTTCATGAAGGAGGAGATCAAAAAAGGAAGACAGGTTTACGTAGTCTATCCCTTGATTAAAGAAAGTGAAAAACTTGATCTCTTATATTTAGAAGTAGGTATTGAGCAAATGCGTTATCAGTTTCCGCTACCTGATTTCCAGATTAGTGTGGTACATGGGAAGATGACTAATGCCGATAAACAATACGAGATGCAGCGGTTTGTGGAAGGAAAGACTCAAATTATGGTGGCGACTACGGTAATTGAAGTAGGGGTAAATGTACCCAACGCCTCGGTGATGGTTATTGAGAATGCTGAACGTTTTGGCTTGTCGCAGTTACATCAGTTGCGTGGGCGTGTAGGCCGCGGTGCCGAACAATCTTTCTGTATTTTGATGTCAGGTAATAAACTTACCCGTGAGGGAAAACTGCGGTTGGAAACGATGGTGAAAACCAATAATGGTTTTGAAATTTCTGAGATTGACTTACAGTTGAGAGGGCCCGGCGACCTTTCCGGTACGCAGCAAAGTGGGGTGCTTGATTTAAAACTGGCTAACCTGGCAAAAGATCAGATTATTTTGCAGGAAGCCCGAAATACCATTATAGCTTTATTTGAGGAAGATCCGATGCTGGAACTCCCTCAAAATCATTTGCTAAAAACTTACCTGGAAAAGAAGAACCAGGGAATTTCCTTTGATAAAATATCTTAAACTTTAATCTTCATCACTGCCCGGGATGGAGCCACTTCCAGAATAGGCACCTTTACGGATTACAGGCATTTTTAAATGTTTATATAAATCGTCCAGGTGCAGCAGGCTGCCATTGGTCAGGTTGCCAAGAAAGATCACCACAATCTTACTATCCAGGTCACGGACATAAATGTGCCTGAAACCATGCCACCATCCTGTGTGGTAAGCCACCTTACGGCCTTTATCTCCTTCAAATAAACGCCAGCCATAACCATAGTTGAAATGACCATTTACTGCTTTATTATGACCAGTATAGGCAGAGTCTAGACTAGTCTTTTTTAGTAATCTGCCTTTACGCAAAGCATTATCAAATAATACCAGATCGTGCAGGGTACTGTAAATTCCTTTATCGCCCACCGGGCCATCTAAAAAGTTTTGTACCACTGAATACCTCCAAGAACGGTCGTGTCCAACCACATCAACCGGAATTTTGGGGTAAACCGTTGTAGAATACACGTGTGTATTTTTCATGCCCGCAGGTTTAAACACATTTTCCATCATGTAATCAGCATAGGTTTTACCCGTAACCTTTTCGATGATGGCCGCCAGAAGCATATAGTTCGAATTATTATAATGGAAACGTGTGTCAGGTTTCGCATAACGTGGCGGTTTATGTTCTTCAATCAATCGCATGACATCCTGATTGCTCATCGGTTTCTTTTTATCCTTCCAGATCCCATCTGTAAAATAGACATAGTTCATCATTCCGCTTCTATGGGTAAGTAACAGTTTGATGTTGATGCCTTCGTAAGGGAAGTTAGGGTAAAACTTTTTAACGTCATCTGTAAGGTTTAGTTTCCCTTTTTCCACCAACTGCATAATGGCTGTTCCAGTAAAAGGTTTAGTTACTGAAGCCAGCTCAAACTCAGAGTTAATTTTAAGGCTGTCACGATGTAAATAATCTGCCCAACCTACCGCTCTCTGGTAAAGGATTTTGCCATCTTTTGCCACCAATACGTTTCCATTAAAACCATATTTTTTATGCAGATTTTGCACAAAGTTTGCAATAAATTTATCTTCTTTTTCCGGTTTGTAAACGATTAATAAACTATCGGTTTTATCGTCACTTTCAGTTCGTATGGTAGGGTCAACGGGATCTTTACTGGATGATGAACAGCTTGTAAATAGGAAAGTGGCCATTGTGGCCACCATGAGAATTCTTCGGTAGATCATGAATAAAAAAGGGTTCTTTTAAAAAGCTGGAAAATTAAGAAATATACCCCTTTAAACGTAAAATTGTTTTAAACATTATCGGATACTTTACATTCACGTATAAAGATAAAGCTTAAATTTGCAGCAAAACTTATAAAATTATGGCTTTTAGAACGGAACACGATACCATGGGTGAAGTACAGGTGCCTGCTGATAAATACTGGGGAGCACAAACTGAACGATCACGTAATAATTTTAAGATTGGACCAGAGGCATCCATGCCGAAGGAAATTATACATGCTTTTGGTTATTTAAAAAAGGCGGCTGCAATGGCCAACCAGGAATTGGGCGTTTTAGCCGATGATAAAAAAGAGTTAATTGTTAAAGCCTGCGATGAAGTGATTGCCGGAGACCTGGATGACCAGTTTCCATTGGTGATTTGGCAAACAGGATCAGGTACCCAAAGTAACATGAATGCAAATGAGGTAATTGCCAATCGTGCACATGTGATCAATGGCGGCGACCTGAATGACAGTAAAAAAGCACTTCACCCGAATGATGACGTGAATAAGTCGCAATCGTCAAACGATACCTATCCTACAGCCATGCACATAGCAGCCTATAAACAAGCTGCAGAAATTACGCTTCCTGGCTTAGAAAAATTATATACTACCTTAAATGCTAAAGCAGCAGAATTTTCTGACATCGTAAAAACTGGCCGTACCCACTTTATGGATGCTACGCCTTTAACTTTAGGTCAGGAATTTTCTGGTTATGCACAGCAAGTGCGTAATGGCATTAGGTCTGTAAAAAATGCTTTAGAAATGATAACTGAAGTAGCTTTAGGTGGTACTGCAGTAGGTACAGGGTTAAATACTCCTAAAGGTTACGATGTGTTGGTTGCAGAGAAAATAGCTGAACTAACCGGTTTGCCTTTTGTTACCGCTCCAAATAAATTTGAAGCATTAGCTGCCCATGATGCCATGGTAGAACTGTCTGGCGCTTATAAACGTGTGGCGGTTTCCTTAATGAAAATAGCAAATGATGTCAGGATGTTAAGTTCTGGTCCGCGTTCTGGTATTGGTGAAATCATTATCCCAGATAACGAACCAGGTTCATCAATTATGCCAGGTAAAGTAAATCCCACGCAACCAGAGGCTTTAACTATGGTTTGTGCACAGGTTATTGGTAACGATGTTGCCGTTAGTATTGGCGGATCTAATGGTCATTTTGAACTGAATGTATTTAAGCCGGTTATTGCAGCAAATGTATTACAATCGGGCAGGTTAATTGGTGATGCTTGTGTATCATTCAATGACCATTGTGCTGCCGGTATTTTGCCGAACCTTCCGGAAATAAAAAAACACCTTGAAAACTCGCTCATGTTGGTTACTGCATTAAATCCTCATATTGGTTATGAGAATGCAGCAAAAATTGCTAAAAAAGCACATAAAGAAAATAAAACCCTTCGTGAAGCGGCCGTAGAACTGGGCTTATTAACCAATGAGCAATTTGATGAGTGGGTTAAACCAGCAGAAATGGTTGGGAGTTTAAAATAATTTGACCAGGAACATGATAAAAAACCTCTTCCTTTTGCTGCTGTTTGTTAGTGTAATCACGGCCTGCAAAAGACTGCCAAACGTACAAGGAAAAGGAGAGGCCTTCCTTCAGGGCGTATGGAACCAGGATAGCATTTCAAATGCAGATAAACTGCTCAGTTATACCCAGCATAAATTTAAGTTTACCTGCGATTCTTTCTATGTTGATTTAACCACCCATTCTAAAGTGAACTATTACGCCGATTCCTGTTATAATAACGGGATATGGAAAGAGTATGCTAAAGGCGTTTATGTGGTGCGTAACGACAGTCTTTTTATGGAAGGTGATTATACTAAACCGAATTACAAGCAAAAGGTATCTGGATGTTTCCATACCGGTCGTTACATTAAAAGTTTCTTTGTCAAATCCATCAGTCCTAAGCTCATCCAAATGGAGAGCGCCAGTGATCAGCGTGATATCAATTTAGCGCTGAAGGAAAGAATTGTATGCGAGCAAAAACCATTATAAAATGAACATTACAGCGATTAAGAATAAAGTAAAAATTGGGTTGGCGCTTGCCATATTCACGTATATGCCTATTAAAGCCAGTGCCTGGGGAATGATCGGGCACCGCGTTGTGGGTGAAGTTGCAGAATCATATTTAACAAAAAAGGGCCTTAAAGGTGTAAAAACTGTTCTAGGTTCAGAAACGCTTGCAATGGCCAGCAATTGGCCTGATTTTATAAAATCAGATACCACCTTTAACTACATGGGCTCCTGGCACTATGTTAATTTACCAGGCGGACTGGACAAACAAGGGGTATATCAATTTTTAAATGCTGAAAAGGCACCAAATGTTTACGGACAGATTAATGCCATGGTTAATATATTAAAGGATAAACAAAGTTCTGCTACGCAGCAGCAAATGGCAATGCGCGTGTTGATCCACCTGGTGGGCGACCTTCACCAACCCATGCATACGGCCAGAAAGGAAGATCTTGGTGGCAACAAAGTGTATGTAACCTGGTTTGGTGCGCGTTCAAATCTCCACAAAGTGTGGGATGAAGAATTGGTAGATTACCAACGCCTTAGTTATACAGAATACGCTACAGCAATTAATCATCCTTCCAAAGCGCAGGTGAAAACATGGCAGTCAGCTTCTTTGCAAGATATGGTATTTGAATCATATGAGGCTTGTAATGTTATTTACGATACTACTAAACACGATGATAAGTTAGGTTACCGCTATAACTTCGACCACGTTGATACCTTGAATGAGCAGTTGCTTAAAGGTGGTATCAGACTGGCCAAAATTATTAACGATATCTATGGAAAAGCTTAAATTATACATGATCATGCTGGGTTGTAAACCTGCAGGCAGGCATACAGAGCAGCATGATATTTTCTTCGCAATAGCTAGTTCTTTAAAAGAAACTATACCTTATGCTAAGGCCTTTTGGCCAGAAGCACAGGATAATATGCATTTGGATGCCTGGCGGGAAGTAACACATGTTGATGGGTATGAGGTAATTGTAGTGCCAAAGGTAATTGAGCCTGAAGAAAACAAACTGTTTTTTATCAACTTAGGGGGTTACAGGGCTGGTGAATTCGATGAACCTCATTATAAACTATTGGTGGTGGCACCAGATCTGGCCTCGGCCACAAAGCAAGCAAAGCAAACTGCCTTTTTTAAACATACTGGTTTTACCGGTGCCAATGCTCATATTGACGATAAATATGGCGTGGATGTAGATGATGTTTACCAAGTAGAAGACATCCTTCCTGCGGTTTTTCGTAAACATTATAGCTTGTCTGTCAAGCACGTAAGCGAACTGCCGGCTGACGAATTGCACCTTGGATATTTTAAACTTAAAACTATTTTAGGCTAAAGCTGTTATTTCCATACATCTAAATTATAATAATATGGGAAATAGCACAGTAAACGCAGAAATCTTAAACGACCTGGTACAAATCAATAATGATCGCATTGCAGGATATGAAAAAGCAATGGCAGAGTTAGAACCAGCAGATAGTGACTTAAAAGCGCTGTTTGTTAAAATGATTGGTGAAAGTCATAAACATAAGTTAGCCCTTGCTACTGAAGTTCAGGCTTTAGGAACTGATATCGATCAGGGTACTACCAATTCTGGTAAAATTTACAGAGCATGGATGGACGTCAAAGCTGTATTTACCGGCCATGACCGAAAAACAGTATTAAACAACTGTGAATTTGGTGAAGACGCGGCACAGAAAGCTTATAAAACAGCTTTGGAAGACGAAGATTTATCGGCAAACCTAAGAGCACTTATTTCTGAGCAAAAAGCAGAGCTAAGGGTTTCTCATGACCAGATTAAAAGCTTAAGAGATATGCAGGCTTCATAAGCCTCGAGTATACATAAAAAAAGGTTGTACCATTGTGAAAAATGATACAACCTTTTTTTGTGCTTGTATTTTACCGGTTAAACCCCATATTCCTTATCTAGGTACTCTGTTACCTTAACTATGGCGTTGTCAATGGTGTTACTCAATATAGTATAAAAGGAACCCGACTTTGCCGTGGCCATAATGTACTTTAAGGTATCATCGCCATTATTGTTAATGATGACTTCCATTTCAGGTTTTATCTCATAAATACCATCCAACAGAATGTCGATCAGGTCTTGTTGATTACGTCCCCTCAGGTATTTCTCCTGACAAATAATGATTTTATCAAACATCATGGCTGCTATTCGGGCAGTTTCTTTAATATCCTCATCACGCCTGTCGCCAGTCCCGGAAAATACACCCACATGTTCTGTGGATTCTACAGTTTTCAAGAAATCTTTAATGCCATTAAATCCATCAGGGTTATGTGCAAAATCAACCATGATCTGGAATTCTTTAAACTTAAAGATATTCATACGGCCCGGAGTAAGTGCTGCTGAAGGGATGAAGGTTTGCAATGACATCCGGATATCTTCGATTTTGTAACCACAAAGAAAGGTAGCTAACGTGGCTGCCAGTACATTCTCAATCATGAACTCTACAGTACCTCCAAAAGTTAAAGGAACATGGGTAACTTTATCCACCCTGATTTTCCAGTCGCCTTTTTTAATGGTAATGTAACCATTTTCATATATGGCAGCAGTACCACCTTTTTTGCAATGCGCTATAATGGCAGGGTTGTTTTCATCTGTGCTGAACAAAGCTACCTGGCAATCGGCATCGTTAGCAATTTTTAAACAATGTTTGCTGTTGGCATTTAACACTGCCCAGCCACTTCGTTTTACTGCACCCACAATCACGCTTTTTACACGCGCAAGGTCCTCCAATGAATGAATATCTGCAATGCCTAAATGGTCTTCCTGTATATTGGTTACTATACCGATATCACACTTGTTAAAGCCCAATCCTGCACGTAATATACCACCGCGTGCGGTTTCCAATACGGCAAACTCCACTGTTGGGTCGCGAAGAATAAACTCTGCACTTACCGGGCCTGTGGTATCACCTTTCTGGAGCAGGGTGTTTTGAACATAAATCCCGTCAGACGTGGTGTAACCAACCCTTGTTCCATTGCTTTTTACAATATGGGCAATCAAACGTGTGGTAGTAGTTTTGCCATTAGTGCCGGTAACCGCAATGATAGGTATTCTGGCCGATTTTCCTGGCGGGTATAACATATCGATCACAGGTGCAGCCACATTTCTGGGTAAACCCTCACTCGGCGCCAGGTGCATCCTAAAGCCGGGGGCAGCATTAACTTCCAGTACTACTCCACCATTATCTGTTAGGGGTTGGGTAAGATTTTCTGCCATGATGTCGATCCCACAGATATCCAGGCCGATAATTCTGGAAATGCGTTCACTCATAAATATATTTTGTGGGTGAACAAGATCCGTTACATCGATAGAAGTGCCACCTGTACTTAAATTAGCAGTTGATTTTAAGTAAAGGATTTCTCCATTAGGTACTACGGTATCTAGGGTGTATCCTTTTTTATCCAATAAATCTTCAGTATCCCGGTCTACAACAATTTCAGTCAGCACATTTTCATGTCCGTAACCACGCCTGGGATCTGTGTTTTCCTGGTCAATTAATTCCTTTACGGTAAGTTGACCATTGCCTTTCACATGGGCAGGAACACGTAAAGCGGCTGCAACCATCTGGTGGTCTATAACCAGTACCCTAAAATCGTATCCGGTAATAAAGCGCTCTACAATGATTTTTCTTGAATACTGTTTTGCATACTCAAAAGCTTCTAATGCAGCAGCATCTGTTTTTACATTGATTGACGCACCTTTACCGTGGTTACCATCCAGTGGTTTAAATACCAACGGAAAACCTACAGATTTAAGGGCATTGTGCAATTCCTCTTCGGTTGAAATGGTCACGCCAGCAGCAACAGGAATAGCCGAATCCTGTAATAATCTTTTCGTTTCATCCTTATTGCAGGCAATATCAACGGCAATGCTATTTGTTTTTTCGGTCATTGTGGCCCTAAAGCGCACTTGATTTTTACCGTAACCCAATTGGATCAAGGAACTTTTATTCAACCTGATCCATGGAATATCTCTGGCAATAGCTTCATTAACAATGGAACCTGTACTTGGTCCTAAACGTTCCAGTTCACGCAATTCGCGCAATTTCTGAATATGATCTTCCAGCTTACAGTCATCTCCATTGATCAGGTCTTCTACAATTTGCACAGAAGCTTCAGCGGCATATTTACCAGCTTTTTCTTCGATGTAACTGAAGACCACATTGTATACTCCAGGTGTTTTAGTTTCGCGTGTACGGCCAAAACCGGTGTCCATACCGGCAATGGTTTGTATTTCCAGGGCAATGTGTTCTATGACATGGCCCATCCAGGTTCCTTCCTGTACCCTTTCGAAAAATCCACCAGCATGTTCTTTAGAGCAGCGGTGTGAATATAAACTGGGTAAAGCTTGTTTAAGGCGCTCACCAAATCCATCAATTAAGTTTGTTGGTCGTTGTTCGAGGTCTTCCAAGTCCAGACGCATTTGAATAAGTTTCTTTCTTTTAATAGACCAGATATTTGGTCCTCTGAGCACTTGAATGCCTAATATATTCATGTATAATTCTATTTTTTCGTTTTTGTCTGATTGGTCTGTTTTTGGGGGCACTGCAATTATATAGCCAAAACCTACTAAACCAATTATTGGTTTTTTTGTCTATAAATTTAATAAAATAATTGATGTTTTATTTGGGTACATAATGTTAATCGCTGGTATTCTTTTGATAAAAAAGGATAGATATTAATTCTTAGCTCATATATTTGAAATAATAGGGATTTAAAAGACTAAAATGACTCCAAAAGGCAAATTAATAATTATTGGTGGCGCAATTGATACTGGCAGTTTCACAGAAACACAGTTTGGTTTGCCACAGAATATGAATTTCTTCGAAAGAGGCATTTTGAAACGCATCACTGTCGAATCATTGCACAATACAGCGTCGAGATTCGAGATTATTACCACTGCTTCTTTAATTCCAGAGAAAGTTGGTGAAGAATATATTAAAGCATTTGCACAACTGGATGTTCATGATGTGGGGGTGTTAAATATTGGGAGCCGGGAACAGGCCAATTCGCAGGAAAACTGTGACCGTATACAAGCTGCAGATGTACTGGTATTTACCGGGGGCGACCAACTTAGATTATCATCAATTTTCGGTGGAACTAAAATCCACCAGATCATGCTAGATAAATATCAAAATGAGGAAATTGTGATCGCTGGCACTTCGGCAGGCGCTGCAGCCAGTTCTAAAAATATGATCTACCAGGGCAGCAGTAAAGATGCCTTGCTTAAAGGCGAGGTTAAAATTACCGGTGGCTTAGGTTTTATTGATGGCGTTATAGTGGATACACACTTTGTGCAAAGAGGCAGAATAGGGCGGTTATTATACGCTGCTGCCAGTAATCCAGGTAATTTAGGCATCGGTTTAGGCGAGGATACCGGATTATACATTACCAATGGCCATATGATGCAGGCCATAGGATCGGGAATGGTTATCTTGGTTGATGGCCGTCATATGGCAGACACTAATTTAACTGATGTAGAAATGGGAAAACCAGTATCAATCAAAAATATGGTGGTACATGTGATGTGTGAAGGCGATTTATATGACCTTGCAGAACATAGCCTGACTATTCATCATCCTAAAAGCATTGGAGCCATTTCATGAAAATAATTATACATGGTGGGTTTTTTAGCGAGTCTAATAAAAACCAGGAGACCAAAATAGCTAAACAGGAAGCTTTATCAGCTATTGTTACTGAAGCTCATCACTTTTTACAAAGCCACAGCGCCGTGGAAACGGTTGTTTTTGCAGTGAGCTTACTCGAAGACCATCCTTTGTTTAATGCCGGCTTAGGGTCGCAGATTCAAAGCGACGGAAAAGTGAGGTTAAGCGCCTCGCTGATGGATGGAAAAACACAACATTTTAGTGGGGTCATTAACATAGAGGATGTGAAAAATCCGATTCAGGTGGCGCAGCGGCTGTCGGTTTTGGACGACCGTGTATTAAGCGGTGAGGGTGCTTTAACTTTTGCCAGGGCGCATGGTTTCAGTTACTTTAACCCCATAACTGACCAGCGGAAGGCAGAGTATGAAGAAAAACGTAACCAGCAAAACAGACAAGGAACGGTAGGTTGTGTAGCACTTGATCGTGATGGATTTTTAGCGGCTGGGACCTCCACTGGTGGTAAAGGTTACGAAATTCCCTGCCGGGTAAGCGATTCTGCAACCGTTGCCGGTAATTTTGCCAATGCGCATGCTGCTATATCTTGTACCGGCGTAGGGGAAGATATTGTAAATACTGCCCTGGCAACAAAAATTGTTACTCGGGTAATGGATGGCAGTTCACTTGAAGCGGCCACAGTAAAGTCCTTCGCCGAACTTGCAACCATTGATGGTTTCGCAGGTGTGATTGGCATCACCGCTGCCGGTGAACTCTATCATTTAGATTCTCATGATTATATGGTCTGGGCAGCTTTTGATGGTAGCTTACAGGTGTTTAACTAAAATAGTTTATATTTGTAAAATGTATAAAGTTTGCCTTACGGTGTGTAGTGTGCTTTTCTGCTTCGGAGCAATGGCACAAACCAATAATTTTATTCCTTCTGTTCCTATGGGTGCAGGAGGCGCAATAAATATTGCAGTTTCTACACCAGATGAGGCAGATGGAGATGCTTACTTTGCTGAAGCAGAGAAAACACAAAAAAGAGGAGAATTAAACCAGGCTTTAACCTTATTTGGTAAAGCGGCTTTCGAATATAACAGTGCTGGACAATATACATCTTACGGTACGGCACTACTCAAATTAAGTAATGTTCATTTATTACTTAGTCATTATAACGAAGCGGCTCAGGTAATTTTAAACGTAGCGCTTAAAAATTACTCCCGTATTGGTCACCGGGGCGGACAAATGGACTCTTATTATCAATTAGGAAAAGTTTATTATGCATCGAATAAATTGACAGAGTCATTATGGTTCTATACACAGCAAGGCATTATTGCCCGTCAGCTGCGCAACAACCCTGCCTATATCGATTCTATGATGGGCATTATCCAGGTTAAGATAAAAAAGAAAGAGTATAACCTTGCCTTGAAAGATGTGAGTAAGGCAGAGCTTTTTGCACGTACGAATAAAGTGAGTCAGTATAATACCCAGTTTAAAAATACACGTAGTTTATTAAAGGAAAAGGTAAACGCAAAAAAGTAGCAGGCATTTGATTGTCACTATTTAAGTTTACAAAAAAGAGACCGTAATAATGCTGTCTCTTTTTTGGTTATTTCAGAAATTGGTATCATATTGGTTGTTGATAAAAAAATGGATTTTAAATTATTTAAGCAAATGTTGAAAAGAATTCTACTGGTAACTTTTACCGCTGCTGTGTTGGCCTGTCAGGCCTCACCAAAACAACAGCCTGTGGTGGAAGGAATACCTAATATAAAACCGGCTGAGCAACAAAGTTTGGTAGCGAGAGAGGTGGTTGCGCTGATTGAGAATTACAACTACAAGAAATTGAAGCTGAATGATTCTATTTCATCATTGGTATTTGATGCCTATATCGAGTCGCTTGACCCCTCCAAAAATTATTTCCTGAGTGCTGATATAAAGGCATTTGAAAAATACAGAAACACGCTGGATGATGATTTCAGAAATGGTGACCTGAGTGCGCCATTTTTCATATTTAACGTTTATTTGAAGCGCTATAACGATTGGATCAGCTACTCCATCTCACAGGTGAAGCAAAAGTATGATTTTACCAGGGATGAAACTTATGTGTTCGACCGGGAAAAAATGCCTTGGGCAAACTCAGCAGTCGAGCTTCAGGATATATGGAAGAAAAGAGTAAAATATGAACTTGTTAACCTTAAAATTGCCGGTACTGAGGAAGATAAGAACATAGAAACTTTAACTAAAAGATATACTAATTTAAAATCTCAAGTTGGTAAAATCAATAATCAGGATGTGTTTCAATCCATCATGGATGCCTTTACCGAAACTATAGATCCCCATACCAGCTATTTTAATCCATCTAATGCGCAGGCATTTGCCGAAGACATGGCCCGTTCTTTCGAAGGCATCGGTGCAAGGTTACAATTGGACAATGAAGTAATTAAAATCAGTGAGATTATTCCTGGCGGCCCAGCTTTTAGAAGTAAAACCCTTAGCGCTGGCGACCGTATTATTGGTGTTGCGCAGGGCGATGGCGAGTTTGAAGATGTAATTGGATGGAGATTAGAAAATTCTGTAGCTAAAATTAAAGGCCCAAAAGGTACTAAGGTTCGCTTGAAAATCATTCCTTCAGGCCAGGAAATGTCTGCTAAACCAGTCATCATTGAACTGGTAAGGGAAAAAATCGTTATGGAAGAGCAGTCTGCTCAAAAAGAGGTGAAGACAATTAAGTCAAACGGAAAGGACTACAAAATAGGGATAATAAAAGTTCCGGCTTTCTATGCTGATTTTAAAGCGGCAAAAGCTGGCGATCCAAATTATAAAAGTACTACCCGTGACGTGAAGCTATTGTTAGATACCTTAAAGAATATAGACAAGGTTGACGCGGTGATGATGGATCTGAGAGCTAATGGCGGTGGATCTTTGTTAGAAGCGATCAGCCTGACAGGCTTATTTATAGATAAAGGACCTATAGTGCAGGTTAAAGACTTAAGAGGTGGCATTGAGGTAGATGAAGATACAGAAGCGGGTGTGGCCTGGGATGGTCCATTTGGTGTAATGGTAGATCGATTGAGTGCTTCGGCATCTGAAATCTTTGCCGGTGCCATTCAGGATTATGGTCGTGGTATGGTATTCGGTACTCAAACCTATGGAAAAGGTACAGTGCAGTCATCTATAGACCTGAACAGCCTGGTTAACCGCTCTATATTGCAACGACTGGCTGCTTTAGTTAACAAAGATGGAGCAGTTGTAGCTGGCGGCTCACAACCAGAAATGCCGCAGTTAGGATTAATTAACCTGACCATGGCTAAATTTTACCGTGTTAATGGTAGTAGCACACAGCATAAAGGGGTGATGCCTGATATTGTTTTCCCTTCTGTTTATCCAATGGATAAAATAGGAGAGGACACAGAGCCTTCTGCCTTGCCTTGGGATGTGATCAGAAAATCGACATTCCTTCCGGTAACGGATTTGACTGCAACTAAAGAGAAATTAAAAGAACTGCATGACCAGCGCATGGAAAAATCAGAAGAGTATAAAATGCTTCAGGAAGATATCCAGGAGATGAAAAAGCGTGAAAAAGAAGTTTCGGTGAGTTTAAATATGGCCAAGCTAAAAGCGGAAAGAGATAGTCTGGAAGCAAAGTCTTTAGCAAGAACAAATCAATTAAGGGCTTTGCGCGGCTTAACACCTTTGAAAAAAGGCGATAAAAGCACCAAAGAAGAGCGCTTTGATTTTGTTGAAGATGAGAGTTTAAAAGTGATGGTGGACTTGATGCAGATCAAGTAAATCAACTTCAATCCATAAGGAAGGGCTGCTGTATTCATTTACAGCAGCCCTTCCTGTTTATATCCCGGCACAGATATTGTATTTATGCAAACATAATCATCAAAAACTTATGAATGTAAAACGTACTTTCGGAACAATCTTAACAATTTTAGGTATCATCGGATTAATCTGGGCCGGTATAGGTTTCGTTAACCACAGCATACAAATGCGTGAGTTGATCGTTGTAGCTATTATCGGGATCATCTTTTTTATCTCTGGTATCGGCTTAGTTAGAAATACTAAGGACGAGGCATAATTACTCAAAAAAAAATCCTCCTAAGCAATTAGGAGGATTTATAATAAGTTAACTAGGGCTACTCTTGAATCAGATCGCTTTTCACGCCATCAAGAATACGGCCGCCTTTATAAAAATAACGGGAGTAATAAGGTTCGTTAAGGTTGCTGATCACTACACCTCTGGAAGAGGACGCATGGGCAAAGCGGTTATCGCCTAAATAGATGCCGATATGAGTAATGCTTCTGCTCTTTATTTTAAAGAAGACCAGGTCTCCCTCTTTCAATTCGTCCTTTGGTAAAGGATTAACCATGCTAAAGATATCTCTGGAGTTTCTTAAGATGGTAGTGTTAAACACCTTATCATAAATTGTCTTAGTAAAAGCAGAACAATCAATGCCTTTCTCTGAATTACCTCCAAATCGGTAAGGTGTCCCTATCCATTCATAAATGAATTTGTAGAGTTTAATGTTTGAAGTTGCATCCATGGCAACACCCATTACCTGGGAAAAATATTGGGAAGC
This sequence comes from Pedobacter sp. CAN_A7, assembly GCF_015752175.1. Lineage (NCBI taxonomy): Bacteria > Pseudomonadati > Bacteroidota > Sphingobacteriia > Sphingobacteriales > Sphingobacteriaceae > Pedobacter > Pedobacter sp. CAN_A7. The sequence continues at coordinate 507,998 of NZ_JADOUW010000002.1, forward strand.
TAAATTATCAGGATCAGCTAATTTGTTGGTTTCTTTATCTTTTGATTGTGCGAATGCTGCGGTAGATCCACAGAGCACAACTAGCGAAGAAAACAAAAATTTCTTTATCATGTTGGTATTAAGTTTGGGTAAAAAGCACTTGCACTTAAACTTACACCCTTATGGGCTTATTGTCATCTTTCCAAAACTATGGAATTTCAAAATGCTATCCAAATGTAATCTTAACATTTCTTAAAGTTATTAACATTTAGGCTCGTGCCTATGTGTATTTTACATTCAATTTCTTCGATATGTTACAATAATAAAGTAGATTTGCTCTCGTAAAAAAATCAACACCCAAAATGAGTGCAGTAGAAATTAATAAAGATACCTATTTGAAGTGGTTTGAGTCGATGTTGCTAATGCGCAAATTCGAAGAGAAAACTGGGCAATTATACGGACAACAAAAAATCCGTGGTTTTTGTCACCTATATATTGGTCAGGAGGCTGTTGTAGCCGGAGCAATTTCTGCTTTACAACCTGAAGATTCCATGATTACTGCTTACCGCGACCATGCCCATGCTTTAGCGAAAGGCGTTAGTGCAAATAGCATTATGGCAGAAATGTACGGTAAGGCTACTGGTTGCTCAAAAGGTAAAGGTGGATCTATGCACATGTTCAGTAAAGAATTTAATTTTTACGGCGGACATGGTATCGTTGGTGGACAGATTCCTTTAGGTGCAGGTATTGCATTTGCAGAAAAATATAAAGGAACTAAAAATCTGAACGTATGTTACATGGGTGATGGAGCTGTTCGTCAGGGTGCTTTAAACGAAGCATTCAATATGGCAATGCTTTGGAAACTTCCAGTAATATTTGTTTGTGAAAATAATGGTTATGCCATGGGAACCTCTGTAGAGCGTACCACCAACATGACTGACATATATAAAATCGGTTTAGGTTTCGACATGCCATGTGCGCCAGTAGATGGTATGGATCCAGTTGCGGTTCACAATGCAATGGATGAAGCTGCACAGCGTGCACGTAACGGAGAAGGACCAACCTTCTTAGAAATGCGTACTTATCGTTACCGCGGTCATTCGATGTCGGATCCGGCAAAATACCGTACTAAAGATGAGTTAGAAGAGTACAAAGCAAAAGATCCTATTGAATTGGTGCGGGAAGTTATCTTGAAAGAGAATTATGCTGACCAGGCCTGGATTGAGGAAATTGAAGCTAAAGTGAAACAGATCGTTGACGATTCTGTGAAATTTGCTGAAGAATCTCCATGGCCAGAAGCATCAGAATTATATACTGATGTATATGTTCAGGAGAATTACCCTTACGTACTAGATTAATATTTACCGTTTATCATTGATATTATAGAATGGCTGAAGTAGTTAGAATGCCCAAAATGAGCGATACCATGACCGAAGGGGTGATGGCAAAGTGGCATGTTAAAGTTGGCGATAAAATTAAAAGCGGCGATGTAATGGCCGAAGTGGAAACCGACAAGGCGACCATGGATTTGGAATCATATTGGGATGCTACAGTATTGTACATTGGCGTTGAAGAAGGTAAAGCTGTTCCAATCGATGCTGTAATTGCCGTTGTAGGTAAAGAAGGCGAAGATTATAAAGCTTTATTAGAAGCAGAAAGCGCTCCGGCTGCACCAGCAGCCGAAGCAGATAAAACTGCTGCTCCAACACCAGAAACAAAAAATGATGCAGCCGCTTCGGCGCCGGCATTGTCAGAAGCTGATCTGGAGAAAATGGGTGTTACCGTGGTTCGCATGCCTTTGTTAAGCGATACCATGACGGAAGGTGTTATTGCAGAATGGCACAAAAAAGTAGGTGACCAGGTTAAAGACGATGATATCCTTGCTGATGTAGAAACCGATAAGGCAACTATGGAAGTAATGGGTTATGCAGCGGGTACTTTATTACATATAGGTGTTGAAAAAGGCCAGGCTGCTAAAGTTAACGGCATTATTGCTATTGTTGGTCCGGAAGGAACTGACATCAGCGGTATCTTAAGCCAGGGTGATGCACCTGCAGCAGCTGGTAAAACAGAAGCGGCAGCTACACCTGAAGCAGCAGCGCCAGTTGCAGCAGAACAAAAAGAAGCTGTTACTGCTGATGGCGGACGTGTTAAAGCCTCTCCTTTAGCTAAAAGAATTGCAAAAGAAAAAGGTATCGACCTTGCACAAGTTGCAGGTAGTGCCGATGGTGGTCGCATCATCAAAAAAGATATAGAAAACTTCAAACCTGCAGCAGCAGCTCCAGCCGCTTCGGCGTCTGCACCAGCAGCAGCAGCAGAGAAACCAGGTGTTACCATTCCTCAATTCATTGGCGAAGAGAAATTCACAGAGAAACCAGTTACCCAAATGCGTAAGGTTATTGCCAAACGTTTATCGGAAAGCTTGTTTACTGCACCGCATTTCTACTTAACCATGAGCATTGATATGGATGGCGCAATTGCTGCCCGTGGAAAAATCAATGAGTATGCACCGGTTAAAATATCATTCAATGACATGGTGTTAAAAGCAGTTGCTATTGCTTTGAAACAACATCCAAATGTAAACTCATCATGGTTAGGCGATAAAATACGCTACAATGAGCATGTTAACATTGGTGTGGCTGTGGCTGTAGAAGATGGATTATTGGTTCCTGTGGTACGTTTTGCTGATGGAAAATCATTGTCACACATCTCTGCAGAAGTGAAAGATTTCGCACAACGTGCAAAAGCTAAAAAATTACAACCAGCAGATTGGGAAGGTTCAACCTTTACCATCTCTAACCTGGGTATGTTTGGTATAGATGAATTTACAGCGATTATTAACCCACCTGATGCTTGTATTTTAGCCATTGGCGGAATTTCGCAAGTACCAGTAGTTAAAAATGGTGCTGTAGTTCCAGGAAACGTAATGAAAGTAACGTTGAGTTGCGATCACCGCGTGGTAGACGGGGCAACCGGTTCTGCTTTCCTTCAAACGCTGAAGGCGCTTCTAGAAGAACCTGTGAGGTTATTAGTTTAAAAAATAGAAAAGCTGCCTAGGCAGCTTTTTTTATGCCTGTTACTTTTTGTACTTTTGCCGCTATGTCTATCATCAAACCATCTTTAGTAAAAGGAACCCGCGACTTCTCTCCACAGGAAATGATCAAAAGAAACTTTATTTACGACACCATTAAAACTGTGTTCCGTAAATATGGTTATGCCGAGATACAGACACCATCCATGGAAAACCTATCTACCCTAACTGGTAAATACGGGGATGAAGGCGATAAGTTGATTTTTAAAATCCTTAACAGCGGCGACTACCTGGCTAAAGTAGACGCTGATTTACTAAATAACCGCAACTCAAATGCGGCAACGTCGTCTTTGAGTGAAAAGGCTTTGCGATACGACCTAACGGTTCCCTTTGCGCGTTATGTGGTGATGCACCAGAATGACATAGCCCTTCCCTTTAAACGTTTCCAGGTGCAGCCGGTATGGCGTGCCGACAGGCCACAAAAAGGCCGTTACCGCGAGTTTTATCAGTGTGACGTTGACGTAGTAGGTTCAGACAGCCTGTTGAACGAAGCAGAGTTCACCTTAATTTATCAGGAAGCGCTGCAAAACTTAGGATTGACTGATTTTACCATTAAAATTAACAATCGTAAAATCCTTTCTGGCATCGCCGAAATTATAGGTAAACCAGAATTGATCATCGACATGACCGTGGCCATTGATAAACTTGATAAAATAGGTTTTGAAGGAGTTACCAAAGAACTGCTGGAACGTGGTTTTACAGCTGCAGATATTGAGGTCTTAAAACCCGTTATTTTATTGGAAGGCACAAATGATCAGAAGTTATCCCGTTTGAAAGAAGTACTGGCTAATTCTGTCATTGGATTAAAAGGTATTGAAGAAATAGAGCGCGTTTTTAACTATATAGAAGCCCTGTGTGGCACGCTACCTACAGCCATGAAGTTGGAGCTGGATATTACCCTGGCCAGGGGCTTAAACTATTATACAGGCTGTATATTTGAAGTAAAAACCAACGAAGCTGCAATGGGCAGCATTGGTGGAGGTGGCCGTTATGATGACCTGACCGGGATGTTCGGCTTAAAAGGCCTTACTGGCGTGGGGATCTCCTTTGGTGCCGATCGCATTTATGACGTGCTAGAAGAGTTAGATCTTTTTCCGGATTCGGCTGTTGCCGGCACTAAAGTATTGTTTAGTAATTTTGATCAGGAAGCCGAAAAATATGCCTTGCCACTTTTACAGCAACTGCGTGAGGCTGGTATAGCTGCAGAGCTTTACCCTGCGGCAGCCAAGCTGAAAAAACAGATGGGTTATGCTGATGCTAAGAACATTCCTTTTGTGATCCTCATTGGCAGTGATGAAATGCAAAGCGGACTGCTTACCCTTAAAGATATGCAATCAGGCACACAAGAAAAACTACCACTTGCAGCTATCCTGATCCGTTTACAAACCTTCATTGAAGAAAACCAGTCCTAAGTATTGCAGCGCGCAACCGTAGTCCTGTGCTAAATCAAAACAAACAGGCAATTCCTTGTGTTTAGCTTAGACAATTTATCGTTGGCTATGAGAGCAATTTGGAAAGGATCTATCGGTTTTGGTTTAGTAAATATTCCGGTTAAACTATATTCTGCTGTGCAGAAGAGCAACCTGGACTTGGATATGCTTGATGCAAAAGATCATTCCCGCATTAAATTTCAGCGGATAAATGAAAGTACCCGTAAGGAAGTGTCTTACGATAAAATCGTAAAGGGTTATATGCTTAACGACAACTACGTAATCCTTGATGATCAGGATTTCTCGGATGCTAGTCCGGAGAAAACTAAAATGATTGAATTGGAAAATTTCGTCGACATCAAGGAAATCAATCCCATTTATTATGAGACTTCTTATTATGCCGAGCCTGAAACACAGGGTAAGAAGGCTTATGCGCTTTTGTTAAAGGCTTTGATCCAATCTAAAAAAGCAGGTGTGGCCCGTTTTGTCTTGCGCAACACGGAGAATATGTGTGTGATTCATCCTTTAGGTGAGGTGATTACCGTGACTAAGATTCGATTTCAGGAAGAAATTCGCAGCGCTGAGGATGTTAAGGTGCCTGCCCTGAGCAGCATCAGTAAAAAGGAGCTTGATGTGGGGATGGCTTTAATTAAGCAATATTCCTCGCCATTTAATATCGAAAGCTTTAAAGACGAGTATACCAAGGAGCTATTAAAGATTATTAAAGCGAAGGCTAAGGGTAAAAGAGCAACGGTTAAAAAGCTTAAACCAAGAGCTGCAACAAGTGATGACCTGTATGATCAATTGCTGCAAAGCCTTGGTGGTAAAGGCGCTTAACAGTAGGTATTACCAGCCAGAATACCTTCTATACGGTCAAGCAATTCATCTATATCGAAAGGTTTAGCTAAAAAGCCATTAGGTTTATAAGCCCCATGTTGAATGTTTTGTTCTGTATAACGGGCAGAAATCATGAGAACTGGTATATCCATGGTGTGTTCTGCCCCACGTAATTCCTCCAGAAGGGTACGACCATCACCATCTGGTAACATAATGTCCAGAATAATTAAATCAGGTTTAACGTCATCGATATGTTTTAACATATCAGCACTCTTCTGCAATCCGGTTACCTTATATGATTCACTTTGCAAAATCAGGGTAATCACGTCTAAAATGGCATGATTATCTTCAATTACCAATATATTCTTATATAAGTTCGATCCTTTAGCCAATGTGATTTAATTTAAGCGTTACAATATTCAAAGTTAAATAATGTTTATCAATTTTTATTAATCCCATAAACAAGATTAATGCATTTTTTCTGTTATTATCTATACGCTGTCATAACAATGTTAAGTTAACAATTTAGCGTATGGATTGGGCAATGTAAAGGATATGTTAGGTAACAAAAGGATGTTATTCTTATAATTTGATTAATTTTGCCCTGTTGTATTCGAAAAACAAACATATCAGCCGTTGTTTATCTGTGTTATTGCTCCTGGTTTTTACCATTGCACTAACGCCATGGAATGCTTTGCACCATCATCCGGAAGTAGTGGTTCACCAGGAAGTAGAGAAATCCTGCACCCATGAACTGCACCTGAGCAGTCATGTGGATTCTTGTTTGGTATGTGAGGCACATTTTGTGAAAGATTTTGTTAACAGTACTGCCACTTTCCAGGTGTTTATCAGTACCACCTCATGCCTAATCGTTAACCCTTCTCTGCGTAGTTCATATACGGAACTTGTTCATACCTCATTGAGAGGACCCCCGGCAGCCACCGCTTAATTTATTATTGAGGTCCGCTACAGAAGTATTGCTACTTCTCCATTCTTATTAAACACTTACATGAAACGATTCCAATTGGTAATAGCTATGCTATTCCTATTCCTTTCGGTACGCAGTAATGCTGCCGTACTCATACAATTTAAAGGCAAAGTGATTGATGCTCAAACTCAGCAAGGTTTACCTGGCGCTGTCATTTCCATTCCCGATTTACGTGTGGCTGCCATCACCAATGCCGATGGCGAGTTTACCCTGAAAAACATTCCAGGTCAGGGCAGCTTTCTGGTACAAATCAGGTATATGGGCTATGAAACATTAACCCGCATGGTCGATTTTTCTAACATTGAAACCAACACTTTTTCTCTTAAACAGAGTGTTATTGAAGGCCGCGAGGTGGTGATCACCGGAACGGCAACCAGTTCCAATAGCCGTAAAAACAGTACATCCATTAGTACGGTGAGCAAAGCCGAGTTGCTTGCACACCCATCGACCAACCTGGTTGATGCACTGTCACGTGTACCTGGTGTTTCACAAATTACCACTGGAAACGGCATTTCTAAGCCCGTAATTCGTGGTTTAAGTGGTAACCGGATATTAACCCTAAATAATGGGGTGAAACAACAAGGCCAGCAATGGGGCGATGAGCATGGATTGGAAATAGACCAGTATAGTGCCGACCGTGTAGAGGTATTAAGAGGTCCGGCAAGTTTATTATATGGCTCAGATGCATTGGGCGGGGTAATTAACGTGCTTGATGCACTTCCTGCACCCGAAGGTACCTTGCAAGGTGAGTTATTAAGTAATTACGCCACAAACAGTGGCTTAACCGGTACCTCCTTGATGTTACAGGGTAATGAAAATGGTTTTGTTTACCGTGCCCGCGGATCGTATAAAAATGCACATTCTTTTAAAACACCAACAGGTTATCTGCCTAATTCTGGCTTTAATGAGACCAGTTTCAACGGACAGCTGGGTTTAAATAAACACTGGGGTTATGCACACCTGGATGTTTCGAGTTTCCGTACTAATTTAGGTTTTTACGAGCCTGCGGTAAATGCTGCCGGTCAGTTTGTGGATGAGGATGAAAACACCTTTACCAATGACCAGCTGACCAGCCGCAGTTTGGCCTTTCCAAAACAGGATGTACGCCACTTTAAAATAGCCATGAACAGTAATATTTTGTTTAACTCTGGGAGCTTAAAAACCACCCTGGGCTATCAAAAAAATAACCGTAAGGAATTGGAAGCAGCTGATGAGGTGCCAGAATTGCTGCTCAACATGCATACCTATACTTACGATTTTAAATATTCCTTTAAACCAGTTAATGGCTGGGCACCCGTGATTGGTACTTCAGCTGAATTTATTCACAGCTTGAACACCGAAGGTATGGAGGCCCTGATTCCTGATTTTGATTCTCAGAGTTATGGTGCTTTTGTTTACGTTAAAAAAACCTGGGATAAAAATACTATCAATGCCGGTGCACGTTTCGATTACCACCAACTGGATGGCAAAGAACATATAGCTGAAGAAGAAATGGTATTCCAGAACTTTAAAAATAAGTTCTCCAACGTTTCTGCTGGTATAGGTTATACGCACGAATTTAACGAACAGCTGGGTTTTAAAGCCAATGCCGGTTCTGCTTTCCGTGCGCCAAACATCGCCGAGCTTTCTTCAAATGGTGTGCACGAAGGAACTTTCCGTTATGAAATTGGTAACAGCAATTTAAAAGCCGAACAAAGTTATCAGTTTGATGCTTCCCTGGATTACCAGACGAGCACTTTGAGTGCCAGCATAGGTGGTTTTGTTAACCACATCAACAATTTTATTTTCTATAATACCACAGGTGAAACCATCGACGAGATGCAGGTTTACCGTTCTGTACAGCGTGATGCGCTTTTGCGTGGATTAGAGGCATCACTTACCTTGCACCCGGTAGAATTCCTGCATATTGAAAACAGCTTCTCCTACACCCGTGCTACAAACAAAGCGACTGATCAGCCTTTGCCTTTTATCCCGGCAGCTGCCTTGCGTAATGAACTTCGTTTTGAACCTTCAATTCCAGGAACAGAGAAAACTTACCTTTCCCTGGGTTTAGACAATTTCTTTAAGCAAAACCGTGTAGATGAGTTTGAAACAGCAACCGGCGCTTATAGCTTGTTAAATGCTGCAGTAGGCACCACCCTGAAACTTGGTAAAACGCAGGAGATTTCGCTGTATGTTTCGGGTAAAAACCTGCTGAACAAAAAATACTATGATCATTTAAGTCGCTATAAGCCAGGAAGACTGGATGCCGGGGATCCTACATTCGGAGTGTATAACCCGGGGCGTAACATTACGTTTGGGCTAATTATGCCTTTTAACTTAAAATAAGATATATTAAAATCTGCAAAGGCCGGTTCATTTCAAAATGACCGGCCTTTGTCATTGGTATAAGCCCAATTACCTGGTAACAATGCGCCACGACTTTTAAAACCGTGGCGGTTACGAAAGCTGCATCCTTCGAAATTGCCAAGTAAAGGAATAATATAGTTTATCTTTAGAACTTTCAATAGACCTTATTGTTACTCTAATAAACACATCTACATTGAGAAGACTACACTTATATATCCTGACTATTCTTACACTAAGCACTTCTGCCATAGCCCAACAGACAGATACCCTTTCCATCACCCTGGAAAATGTAAAATACGCTTACCCTATCAAATACTTTCCTATTGTTACTGAAGGCCAGGATTTACGAATGGCTTATATGGATATAGCACCAACAGAGAAGCCCAATGGTCGTACGGTGGTGTTATTTCATGGTAAAAACTTTGGTGGTTATTACTGGACCAACGTTATCAAAGCCTTAACTGCAAGAGGTTTCAGGGTAATAGTGCCCGACCAGATCGGTTTCGGTAAATCATCCAAACCTTTTATTCACTACAGCTTTCATCAGCTAGCGGCCTGGAATAAAGCTTTGCTAACCTCCTTAGGTGTGCAAAAAGCCAATATCTTAGGTCATTCTATGGGTGGCATGTTGGCCACCCGGTATGCCTTACTTTATCCGGAGGCTACCGAAAAATTATTACTCGAAAATCCGATCGGACTGGAAGACTACCGCCAGATTGTTCCTTATGTAAATACAGAACAGCAATACCAGACGGAGTTAAAAGCAACAGCTGAAAGTGTGCGGAACTACTATAAATCCTCCTACTTTACTCAATGGCGGCCAGAATATGAGGAGCTGGTTCGTATTGCCGCCGGGGTAATGCATAGTGCTGATTTCCCACGTTATGCGAAAGTTGCCGCTATGACCTTCACCATGATCTATGAGCAGCCCGTGGTACATGAATTTGCCAATCTCAAGGTACCTACGGTATTATTCATTGGTAAAGACGATAAAACCATTGTAGGAAAAGGTCTGTTAACCCTAGAGCAACAAAAAATGTATGGACAGTACCGTGTGTTGGGTAAACAAACGGTAGCTAAAATACCAAAGGCCAAGTTGGTGGAGTTTGATGCCTGCGGCCATATTCCTCATCTGGAAATTCCCACAGAATTTATGGTGTCTTTATTAGGTGCCTTGTAACTTATTACTATTCATCTTTAAAAAATCCATAAATCTTTACATGAAGAAAGCATTTCTATTATTCTGTTGTACCATTATCCTAAGCTCAGCAAATGCTCAAACCAATAACACTGTAGTTAAATTTAAGAAGAAAGATTCTATAGCAGGTATCTTGCAAAAAGCAGTTCCCACTAAAACAGTAGCCGGAGCGGATAAGGAGAGTCCTGATAATTTCTATATAGACAATTCTATTGGTAAATTGTATGGGACACTTACCCTACCTAAAGACAAAAAGAAAGTGCCTGTGGTGTTAATGATTGGGGGCTCCGGACCTACAGACCGTAATATGAACCAGGGGCAGGGCCTTAGAACAAATTCATTCCTGCTACTTGCAAAAGGTTTAGCAGAAAACGGAATTGCTTGCCTGCGGTATGATAAACGAGGGGTAGGGTCAAGTATGGGGGCAGTAAAAAGCCCAAACTTAACTTTAGATGATTTTATTAATGATGCCAACCTCATGGTGTCAAAACTCGCGTCTGATGATAGATTTTCGCACATCATCGTTCTAGGCCATAGCGAGGGAGCAGCCATCGGCTTAATGACCTCCATAATGACCATGCCTGCAGCATTTATATCACTTAGTGGATATGAAAATGACATGGTTACATTAATTGGCGAACAATTAAGGCCAGCGCTTACCCCGCAGGATTACAAAATTTATACTGAACTGGCAGATAGCCTTAAAGCGGGAAAGATTGTAAACAGGAACTTATCGGCAACACTGGCACCCATCTTCACAACTACCTCCCAGATATTTCTGAGCTCTACCATGAAATATGATCAAAGTAAAGAGATCGAGAAGTTGAAAATCCCAATATTAGTGATCGGAGGTACTACAGATCTACAAATTCAAGCGGAAGCGGCAAAACGGCTCGCGGCAAAGAACCATAGAGCCACCTTAAAAGTTATTCCTGAAATGAATCATGTGTTGAAAAAAGCACCATCAGATCGCCTATCGAACCTTGCCACTTATAATAACCCATCGCTACCGCTTCACGAAGACATCATTCCTGTTATAATGTCCTTCCTTAAAAACCACAGTATATTATAAGCCAATTATCTATTTACTCCAACCTGCTATTTGCTTTCTAAAACTTCCAGCTGCCAAAGTATTTGCTCCTCTCTAATCGGGAAAGATTTGTCCGCTGTTAAACTGGCGTATACTGCTTCAAATAATTCTGGGTACTTGCCTTTCTCTGCGGCAACAAGACTTTGTGTTTTATTCCCCTGTTCATCGATTAATGTCAGTTTCCCAGCCTTATTTCTATCTTCCAGTGCATAAGATGGGTCAGTCGGTTTCATGCCTTTTAATAGCTGGGCTTCCTGTACGTCAGTACGATCTTTTATGAAACTCCCATTGGTGCCATGCAGTACAAAAGCGGGTTGCGCATCTGTAACCAGCATGTTTGCATGCACAAACACGTTTACACTGTCGGCATAACTTAAATGGATGCTAAAGTAATCGTCTACCTGTGTACCTACACGGTTCTTTCCTAAAATCTTGTGGAAACTTAAAGGCTTGCCAAAAATGCTGATCGCCTGGTCTAACAGGTGTGGCCCCAGGTCGTATAATAAACCACTTGCTGGAATTGGTTCTTCTTTAAAGGTTTTAGGTCCAATTTCATTGCGGTAACGGTCGTACCTAAAATGCACTTCGTTTAATTTCCCTAAACTTTGCTGTTCAATCACCTTTTTAACGGAATTAAAATCACTATCCCAGCGGCGGTTTTGAAACACAAATACCTGTTTTCCCACTTTTTTAGCCAGATCAAATACTTCCAGTGCTTCAGCTACTGTTGCAGCAAAAGGTTTTTCGACCAAAATATGTTTCCCCTTTAACAAGGCACGTTTGGAATAATCCACATGGCTGAAATTGGGCGTATTAATGACCACCAGTTGTATGGCCGGATCATCCAGTAACTCATCTACACTGTTATAGCTGATCAGCGAAGGGTAATCCTGTTGCGCCTTTTTTTGATTCCTTTCGGTAATGGCATGCAATTTAAAGCCCGGATGAGCTTCTAAGAAGGGGGCATGAAATACTTTTCCTGACATGCCATAGGCCAGAAGGCCAGTTATAATTACGCTATCCATGTGCTAAAAATACGAAATACAAATTCGATAACTGTATCTTTGGGCCATGAAGCCAGCAGAAATTCATGCCAAATGGAAAGTTCTTCAGCAAAAAATAGCTAAGGAATTTGATTCGGATGTACCGGACCTGAAAGTCATTTTATTTTTAATCGGCGTTCAGGAATTAGGTAAGGGTCCCGGAAAATACAGTAAACGCCAAAAGGAAGAGCTGATGCATATCGCTACCTGTCGTTTATTAAGTGAAATGGGTTTTTATGAACTGGAAGGCCTGGATCAGGATGGTTGGCCGCACTGGAAACTGGTAAAACCGGTTCCCTCTTTTGCCATGATGCAACAGGAACTCCTGCTAATGTCATTAGCGATCGACTATTTTGAAGACATCTACGGTACAGCATAGCCTAAACGAAAACAATAAAAACCCGGTGTACCAAGGTACAACGGGTTTCGTTTTTATAGGTAGATGGTAATGTGTTAATCTTATCCTTGTTGTTTAGCTTCAGTTTTAAGCTCATCATTCGCTACAATAACAATTTCTACACGACGGTTAGCCGCACGGCCAGTCTCAGTAGTATTATCAGCAATCGGCTCATTAAATCCTTTTCCTAAAGTTGTTAATCTTGCACTTGGTACACCTTGTGCAACAGCATATGCTTTAACTGCAGCTGCTCTTCTTTCAGAAAGGCTCATGTTGTAACTTGCTGCTCCTTTATTATCTGTATGTCCAACAATTTTAATGTCAGTACCAGGGTATTCGTTTAACGATGCTGCTAAAGTTTTAACATTGTCTTTTGCAGCCGTTTTTAAGTTCGAACTATCAAAGTCGAACAAAATACCACTATCAAATTTTACAATGATACCTTCACCTTCACGAATTACTTCTGCACTAGGAATGGCATTTTGAATTTCTGCAGCTTGTTTATCCATTCTTTTACCAATGAATCCACCTGCTGTACCACCAACGGCACCACCAATAATGGCACCTACTGCTGTATTACCAGCTTTTTTACCAATGATAGCACCTAAAACACCACCAGCTGCTGCACCAATACCAGCACCTTTTTGGGTTTTTGTTAAACTATCACATCCTGTTAGTCCCATAGCACCTATAGCTAAAGCAATGCTAAATGTTGCTATTTTAAATTTTGAAGTAATCATATTCTATGTTGTTTGTTTCACTCGATTATACTACACCGTAGTCAAACGGGATGCCAACTCTAATTCTGGAGCAATATCCATGCTTTAGCATTAAAGAAGTGGAATTCGGTGATTAAAGTGGGGGTATCGAAACAGTTATTATGACCAGTATTCTGTACAATTTTAGTCTGCAAAATACGCTTCCAGCTCCTTTAACGTGTTTTCGGTCCTTTGTATATCTTTAATCACTACCCCTTTTTCCATCAGAATAATACGGTTGCAAACGTCTGTAACATGGTTTAAATCGTGACTTGAAATTAATGTGGTGAGGTGTTGATCTTTTTTAAGATTCCTTAGCAAGGTTTTCAACCTGATTTGCGTGGTCGGATCCAGGTTAGCAAAAGGTTCGTCCAGAATCAGCAGTTCAGGATTTTGCATTAATGCGGCAGCAATACCCACCTTATTCTGGTTCCCTTTAGAAAAGTCGCGAATGTACTTGCCACTTTTCATGATTTCACCATTAAAGAATTCCTCATATTGTTGCAAGTTATTGACTACATGTGCCACACTTTGTCCATGCAGACTGCCGGTAAACACAAAATATTCCTCGGGGGTGAGGTAATCAATCAAGAATCCTTCATCCAGGAAAGAAGCAGTATAATTTTTCCATTGATCATCTTTCGCTACGTTTTGCCCTTTAGAAGTAATTTCACCCTCATTTGGTCTGATTAAGTCAAGCAGCATGCGGAACAGGGTTGTTTTCCCGGCGCCATTATTTCCAATAACACCAATGGTATCACCAGCATTGATGTGCAGGTGCTCAATATCAACCACTGTACGGTTGCCATAGGTTTTCTTTAAGTTCTTAATTTCAATCATGCTTAGCGTTCTCTAAAGCCTTGGGCTATGTTATATTTTCTTTTTTTCAATGCTTTCACCAGGAAGTCTACCCAAAAGCTTCGTGTAAATATACCGGCCAGGCCTAATGCGGCTACGCCGGCAATGCCAAGGTAGGGGTTCCCAATATGCGACAGCGGTATGTAAATCAAGTAGGGCAATAGCAAAACGGGCAAAGACATTAACATGGATGTGGTGCCTACACCCTGCCAATTGAAACTTGACCCACTGCTCAAATCAATGTATTTATAGTTCCTAGTGGCCATATAAAGCACCAGCACGGAGGCCACACCAATACTATAGAGGTAGCCTGCCAGTTGTATCATTACAATTTTCCAGCTGATGAGGCCGTATAAACTCACTACAATGGTAAGCACGGTAGAGGATAAGGTAAACAGCAAAAATTTACTTTGAATAAAAGTTTTTAGGTTAATTCTGTTGGCCATCAATCCGTCGAATTCCGAACTTTGCCAGCCAAACATAAATTGGCCATATAACAGAATCATGTTGCCCGTCATAAAGATGCCTGCAAAAAGCATCATGCCAAAATCATCATTCTCCAACCGCTTGCCATTGTAAAACAAAAAGCCATAAAACACAAATAGCAATCCTTTTGACACCGTGGATTTTGACCGTTTGTTTCTTAGAATCAACTTAATTTCCATGGCGGCCAGCGTGCCTACATCTCCAAAACGATCTAAAAAGGGATAATCGGTAGCTGTTTTTCTTTTCTCGCCAGTGCTTAATTCCTGCACATACAGGTGATTTTTAAGGTAACTGGCGTTCCAGCTAAACATGGCAATAGCCAGGATGGGGAAAATGATGCCGATTGCGGGTTGGGCTGTTATGAACTGGAAAATGAGGTTTGATACCGCTGCAATAGAAAATACCTGATAATATTCAAGAGCGGCTAAACTAAACAGCAGAATCAACAGACCAAATACAAAGGGCATGTTTACCATCGACAGTCGTTTGATGTATAAAGCCAGGTAGTTGTTAAAAAGGGCCAGGGAAAATATGGCCAGGGCATACATGCCTCCAGTTAATGTGCCATAGTCTTCGCTGATGTTGACGAGGCAAAAAGGAAAAAATAGTACTATTGGAATGAGGTTAAAGGCGTTGAATAAAGCCCGGATATTTAAAAAGCTGACCAGTTTGTTTTTACGAATGTTAAGGTGCAGGTAAGGCACAATGGATAAAGTAGGTAATTCCTGCAATTGTAAACGCATTAAAAAGTCAACAGCAAAATAATAAAGTATCAGTCCGTTAAAAGTAACGATAGGATCTACTGCCGGAACCAGGCGTGGCAATAAGTCTTCTAAAGCCATGCCGATAAATGTGGCACTGGCTAATATCCAGAGAACCAACAGGCCGAGGAAGATTTGTATTGCAATGCTACTGCCTTTGCCGCTGGAGCGTAAAAAGCTAGTCCATTGGTGACTTAAAAATGTGAAGAGCATATGGTTTAGTAGTTATATTTTGATTTCCAGTTTTGTCGCAGTTTCTCTCTCAATTTATCCTCAGCCGGGTTTTTGCCGGGATCGTATAGCTTGGTGCCGCTCAATTGTTCCGGAAGGTATTCCTGTGGAGAGAAATTACCCTCATAACCATGTGAATATTGGTAGTCTTTTCCATAGCCAATATTTTTCATCAGTTTAGTAGGTGCGTTACGCAGGTGCAAGGGCACGGGTAAATTGCCTGTTTGTTTAACCAGCGACTGTGCTTTGCTGATGGCTTCGTAAGAAGCATTGCTTTTTGCAGAGGAAGCCAGGTAGGTAACTGCCTGAGAGAGGATGATCCTCGATTCGGGAAACCCAATGACATTAACAGCCTGGAAACAGTTATTGGCTAACAGCAAAGCGTTTGGATTGGCATTGCCTATATCTTCGGAGGCCAGGATCAATAGCCTGCGGGCAATAAATAGTGGGTCTTCACCACCTTCAATCATGCGGGCCAGCCAGTAAACGGCGCCATTAGGGTCGCTGCCACGGATAGATTTGATAAAGGCAGAAATGATGTCATAATGCTGTTCGCCAGCCTTATCATACAGAGCAAGGTTTTGCTGCGCATGAACCATCACATTTTCGTTGGTCAGCACCAAAGTGTCGCCGCCAATGCCGTTCACAGCAATCTCCAAAACGTTCAACAGTTTACGTGCATCGCCACCAGAAAGGCGCACTAAGGCTTCGTGTTCCTTAATGGTAATGTTTTTTTCTTTCAACAGCACGTCCTGTTGCAGGGCAGTATGTAAAAGACCTACAAGCTCATCTTCTTCTAGCGATTTCAAAATATATACCTGAGCGCGGGAGAGTAAGGCCGAGATGACTTCGAAAGAGGGGTTTTCGGTTGTGGCACCAATTAAGGTGACTAAACCTCGCTCAACGGCACTCAACAGGCTATCCTGCTGTGATTTGCTGAACCGGTGGATCTCATCAATAAACAAGATGGGTAATCCCAGGAAACTGTCTTTGAGTTGAGCTGCTTTATCGATGACCTCCCTAATGTCTTTAACGCCTGAATTAATAGCACTCAGGTTAAAAAAGGGTCGGTCGAGGGTTTGGGAAATGATATACGCCAGGGTAGTTTTGCCTACACCCGGCGGGCCCCAGAAAATCATGGAAGGCAGTTGTCCGCTATGGATTGCCTTCCTTAATACGGCATCAGCACCTACCAGGTGCTTTTGGCCAACGTACTCGTCCAGGTTTTGGGGACGCATACGTTCAGCTAAAGGTGGTAAGTTTTGCATGACGTAAATATATTAAAAAGGATTACATCGCTTTCTTTTTATGCCAAACTTTCTTTTGTTGCGGTCTGCGGTTTTTAGCTGCCTCCGGGCGGTGTACCGCTTCAATGGCCGCTATTTTTTCGGGTAATTCCTGAGGAACAATTTTACGTTCAATCAGTTTCTCGATGCTTTCCAATTTACGTTTGTCACGTGAATTCACCAGGGTAATCGCTGTGCCTTTAGTTGCTGCCCTTGCGGTACGGCCAATGCGGTGAACATAATCTTCCGCATCATGAGGAACATCAAAATTAACCACCAGGTCAATACCCTCCACATCAATACCCCTGCTTAACACATCGGTACCAATTAAAATTGGCAGTTGTTTGTTTTTAAAAGTCTGTAGGATACTCTCTCTTTCTTTTTGATCAAGATCAGAGTGAAAAGCTTCGGCTTTCAAGCCTAAACCCCTGAACACCTTGCCCAGGTTTTTTACTTTTTCCTTAGTTGATGCAAAAACGATAATGCTTTTGTAACCACCGTTTCTAAGCAAGTCGGTTAATAGTGGCACCTTCTGGTCATCATGCACCATGTATATCTGCTGGTCAATACCTTCTGCAGGTTTAGAAATAGCTAAACTGATTTGCAAAGGGTTTTTAAGCAATTTAGCCGCCATGGTTCTGATTTTTGGGGGCATGGTTGCTGAAAACATCACCGTTTGCCTAACTTCCGGAAGGAAAGAAATGATTTTCATGATGTCATCGTAAAAACCCATGTCGAGCATACGATCCGCTTCATCAAGCACCAGGTGCTTCAATTGATCGAGCTTTAACAAGCCAGATGAAAGGTGAGAGATCAGCCGCCCGGGGGTAGCAATAATCAAATCTACACCATCCCGCATGGAACGTTTTTGTTGCTCATAAGCAATACCGTCACCTCCACCGTAAACGGTGAGGGAACTGATGTTGGTGAAATACGAGAGTGCTTCTACCTGTAAGTCTATTTGTTGGGCCAGCTCCCTGGTAGGAGCTAAAATCAGGGTATTGTTATGTCTGTCTGGCGTTTCACTAATCATATTCATGATTGGTAAAAGGTAGGCGCCGGTTTTACCCGTACCTGTTTGCGCACAGGCTATTAAATCTTTTTTATCTAATATTATTGGGATCGCCTGTTCCTGTATGGGGGTGGCGCTGCGAAATCCCATGGCCAGTAAGCCCTCTAATAATTGAGGGTTAAAATTAAAATCTTTGAAATCCAATGTACTTGTTATTGTTACTGTATTCTATAAAAGTAACTTAAATATTTATTTATTCCTATCAGCATAGCCAAACACTTTCTGCAAAAGTGTGGTTGAACGGGCATTTATATTGTTTCTGATCTGCAATTCTTCTTGTGCAATCTGAATAAACATTCCCTCCAGGGCTTTCTGTGCTACATATTCCGACAAATCAGGATTCACAGATTTAACCAGGGGCAAGGTGTTGTATTTTGTTGCCGCATCGGTCCAATATTTTGTAGCACCTACTTTATTTAAGCTGTTGGCTACAACCGGTTTAAACTTTTCCATCAGCTGTGCAGTAGTCACTCTTTTGAAATAATTGGTTGCTGCATCTGAGTTTCCCAGCAAGATATTGGTAGCATCCGTTAAAGTCATTTGTTTAATGGCGGCAGTAAAAATTGGCTTTGCTTCTTTAGCGGCATCTTCTGCTGCACGGTTTAAGCTGGTCACCACATTATCAGCTAAAGAACCTAAACCCAGGGTTCTTAAGGTTTTCTCTACTTTCTGTGCTTCCTCGGGGAAAGCTATCCTGATGGCCATGTTCCCTAAAAAACCATCTTTAGCAGCAAGTTTGTCGGCACCAGCTGCCGTTCCCAGCTCTAAAGCTTGTTTTATGCCCAGGGCAATTTCTGTTGTACTTGGATTAGCGGTAGAAGGAAATTGTTTTAAAATGTTACCTAGTTGTGCCTGACTTTGAACGTCGCATCCGGTAGATAACAACAGACAGCCGCCAAGGAGGCAAATGTAGACTTTGTTCATGTTGTGTTTTTGCGGTGGAGTTAGCAAATCTCTGGCCAAGCGCTAAATCTTTCAGAAAATATAATTATACTTGATCAATTAACTCCGCGATATCAATGTTTATTAAAACAGACAAACGTCATCCCGTACCAGAAGATTCCTGGTTGCTTGCTCAATATAAAGCAAGTGGCGACCTCGAGTACCTGGGCGAACTGTACAACCGTTACATGCACCTGGTGTATGGGGTTTGTTTAAATTATTTCAAAGATGAAGAGCAGAGCAAAGATGCAGTAATGCAAATTTTTGAAGAACTGGTGATCAAATTGCAGAAACATGAGGTGCAAAACTTCAAAAGCTGGCTGCATGTTTTGGCCAGGAACCATTGTTTAATGGCCATTCGTAAATCGTCAAGAAATCCAACGGTATCATTGGAAGATACTTTTGTGGAAAACGGCAATTTTGTGCATCTTGATCTTGACGATGCAAAGGAGCAGCAGCTCAGCGTAATGGAAAAATGCATGGAAGCCTTGCCAGAAGAACAACGCAAAAGTGTGGATCTGTTTTACCTGCAGGAGAAATGTTATAAAGAAATCGCTGAACTGACCGGGTACGACTTAATTAAAGTAAAGAGTTATATCCAGAATGGGAAGCGGAATTTGAAAAATTGTATCGAAAAAAATAGCAGTGAATAAAGATTGGTCTACAACAGCAATTTTAGAAGATTACCTGAATGGTAATCTTGCGCCACAGGACATGTACCAGGTGGAACGCCAGGCAATGGAAGATCCTTTTGTGGCTGAGGCGCTTGCGGGCTTAACTGCCAATCCCGATGGCCTGCAGTCAATATCTCTGCTGCAAAAACAATTGCGGGTTAGGGTGGCGCAGCAAAAGACCCATCAGAAGGAAAGTGTAGTTACCTGGCAGCGTTTAAGTATTGCGGCTGCAGCTGCGGTATTGTTCATTACTGTAGGTATTGTGTTCTGGATGAAAAATAATGTAAACCGGGATGAACTGGCAAAACAACAAGCGGCTACAGTAACTGAAACTACTTACGTGACTACGGCACAGCCTGTAGGGGGCTATCCGGCTTATCAAAAATATATAGAAGCTAACAATAGGTTGAAAGCTAACAAAGCAAATGCACAGGTGAGCCTGACATTCCTGGTGGTTAATGGAAAGGCTACAGGAATTGAAGTGCTGAAATCACCCGGACAGGCCTATACAGATGAAGCGATCAGGCTGGTAAAGGATGGTCCGAATTGGGAACTAACCACCAATAGCAATAAAGTAAGCCTGAGTATCGGCTTTTAAAACCTGAACATATTATACAAAAAAACCGCAGACCAAATAGGCTGCGGTTTTTTGTATAATATGGAAACGATATTCGTTAAACAAAGAATACGTGAACAATGGTAAAGATGATGCCTGCTAAAGCAGCCGATACAGGAATGGTTAATACCCATGCCCAAAGTAAACTTACCGTAACACCCCAACGTACTGCAGATACCCTTTTTAATAAACCAACCCCAACAATGGAACCGGTAATGGTATGTGTTGTAGAAACCGGAATACCAAAGTGCTCTGTAATACCCAGGGTTACCGCACCTGCAGTTTCTGCAGCTACCCCTTCAAAGGCGTTCACTTTCGTAATTTTAGAACCCATGGTTTTAACAATCTTCCAGCCACCACTCATGGTGCCCAGGGCAATAGCCGCATAACAGGAAATTGGGATCCACTCCGGCATGGCATCGCCGTTGTTTAACACATTTCCTGCAACCAGGGAAACATAAATAATACCCATTACTTTTTGTGCATCGTTACCACCATGAGTAAAACTCAAAGCTGCAGATGATACCAGTTGCAATCTTTTGAACCACTTTTCTGCCACGGAAGGCCGCGCATTTTTGGAGATATGCAAGATGATGATGGAAATGACGACCGAAATGATCATACCTATAACAGGTGCAAGCACAATAAAAGCGACGACCTTAAAAATAGGGGCAAAATCAATTGCCAATAGCGCATTGTCACCCATAGAAAGGGCTTTCGACATGCCCGCACCAGCGAAACCGCCAATTAAGGTATGTGATGAACTGGATGGAATACCAAACCACCAGGTAAATAAATTCCAGATGATGGCGGCCAGCAGGCCTGACAAAATCACCTCCAGGGTGATGTAGTTTTCGACCACCGTTTTTGCGATGGTATTGGCTACTTTGTGATCTGTAAAATAAAAATAAGCGGCAAAGTTGAAAACTGCAGCCCAAAGTACCGCTTGAAAAGGGGTAAGTACTTTAGTGGAAACAACTGTTGCAATAGAATTTGCTGCATCATGGAAGCCATTGATATAATCGAATGCAATAGCCAGAATAATTACAACGACCAATAAGGTAGTTATCATTTGTTTGAAGTTTAAGCGTTCTTAACCAAGATAGATTCCAACACGTTCGCTGCATCTTCACATTTATCTGTTGCAAGCTCTAAGGTTTGCAAAACTTCTTTTTGTTTGATCAACTCAATGGCATTGGTCTCAAATTCAAACAAACGTGCAATAGCCAAATTGCAGATGTAATCTGCCTGGTTTTCGCCACTGTTAATCCTTACACAGGCATCAGCAATGACACGGATGTTTTTGAAACTTCTCAGCTCTTTAATAGCTTTCTCTAAATCGGTACACATTTCAACCAGCAATTCTGCCAGTTTAATCATGCTATCGCCAATTTTAACAATGTTATATAATTCTATGTTCGTTGCAGATGCGTGAATATAATCAGCAATATCATCAACGGCACTCGCTAAGGAGTGGATATCTTCGCGGTCGAAGGGAGTAATAAAGTTTTTGCTTAACTCCAGGAAGATCGAATGGGTAATTTCGTCGCCTACATGTTCCAGGCGCTCTATTTCTTTAATGTGTTCTTTTCTTTTTTCCAGATCTGACGTGTTTAACGCAATCAATAACGCTTCTGAAATCTTAACTGCGTTATTGGCAGCTTGCTCAAATAGGGGCTGGAATTTTTTGTCTTTAGGTGTAAAGAACTTAAAAATATTGTTCATCTGTATGTTTTTGTCTCTTTAATGAGTTTACCTATCAGGGCTTTCTTACCGGTAAACACAAAAAATATTTTACAAAAGTAGGATTGCAATGTTAAGTTAATGTTAAGTATTCGTGTATCTGAAATTATTGTTAATTTAACTTGCCTTAGCTAGCGTAAAAGCAAAGGTGGTCCCGATTTGTTGTGTGCTTCTCACCGAAATGATCTGCTGGTGTGCTTCCAGAATATGTTTAACAATGGCTAAACCCAATCCGGTTCCGCCAATTTCTCTGGAACGGTGCGAATCAATGCGATAAAATCGCTCAAACAACCTGGGTAGGTATTTTTCGTCAATACCAATCCCATCATCAGTCACTTCAATCAGGTACTGGTCGTGCAATTCAAAAATTTTAACGGCAGTAGAACCATTATCCTTCCCATATTTTAATGAGTTTTGGATCAGGTTAACCAATACCTGCCTTATTTTTTCTCTATCTGCACTCACCATGGCCGGATGGGTGTATTTTTCTTTAAAAAAGAGTTTTACATTTTTGATTTTGGCTTTATCTTCCATTGATTCCATCACTTCTTTAGCCAACAGCACAAAATCAAATTTTTCATAGTTAATAGGTATCTCGCCGGTTTCTAATTTTGAAATAGAATCCAGGTCGGTAACCAGGAAACTCAAACGGTCTACATTTTTTTGTGCTTTTTTTAGAAATTTCTCTGCACGTTCGGGATCATCATACATGCAATCTTCCAGCGCTTCAATATAACCTTGTATGGCAAATAGCGGGGTTTTAAATTCATGAGAAACGTTAGATAAAAATTCCCTTCTAAACTGTTCCTGGTTTTTTAATACGTCTATTTCTAGTTTCTTAGCGCCTGCCCATTCTTTTACTTCCTGCTCTACGTCGTTAATAGGGTCGTTGCTAACGTATTCTCCAAGGGCATCTTTTAAATCCTTACCTAGTTTAAGGTTGTGGATTAACTTGTAAATCAGTTTGACTTTGGAGTAGATGTATTTTTCTAAAAGGTAGTAGAATACAATAAAGCTGGTGACGAAAGAAATTCCAAAAGAGATCATCATGTAATACCAACTGTTTTGAAAATGGTAATTGACCAACCCAATGGATAGCGCTACAGCTAGCGCTGTAATGGTTACTAAAACACTTAACTTCATACTAGCAATTTACAAGATTATTTGATACTGGCCTAAGTAAAGCAAATTAATTAGCTAAGAGAATAATTGTGAAGTGGTTAATTGTGTAATGTTGTATACTTTTATGTAAATTTAGGCATGAATTCTTTCCTGACGCTCGTTAAAAAACCTCTGCAAAAAACGCTTGCAAAGGTTAATAATCCCATTCAACATGCACAAATTACGGTATTCTATTATGTGTTCTTGATGAACGTTGTTAAAGTTGGGGTATTAATTCCGAGTTATCTTGCTGAACAGGCTTACCAGCAATTAGGTTTTAGTGTCATTGGTTTAGCATTCATCTTATTTATCATCAGCTTTTTACTGAAAAAACCCGAATACCTGAATGAACTTATTCATCTGGTATTAATATTAAAGATCGCCATGCTTATTGGAGGCACTATTTTTTATGGTGGTAACCTGACCTTATTAACTATACAGGATATTTTCATGGTATGTATGTGGAGCTTTTATGCATTAAAAGATAAGTGGGGCTTTCATTATGCCTGGATCGCCACCATTCCCTTATTTTACCCGATTATCGTGCAAGGGGCGGTTTATATGCCGCTTGGGATGTCAGAATTCTCTTCCATCCCCTTCATCATTGTCCTCCTTATCAACTTTTTTATCATCTTTTTTGCGCATTATTTTTACAGTAACTTTTTATATGATACCATTGAAAGTAAGGAAAAACTATATGTAGCACTAGAGGATGCGAACAAAAAGCAAACCTTGTTTTTTTCTAATATGTCGCATGAATTAAGGACCCCCTTGAATGTGGTTATTGGTATGGCCAACCTGTTAATTGATGGGAACAAGAATAAAGAACAGAAAGAAAACCTGGATATCCTTAAATTCTCGGCGGAGAACTTGTTATCACTGATCAATGATATATTGGATTTAAATAAATTGGGTACAGGACATGTAAAGTTGGAAGCCATCCCTTTTCAATTGAAAGAACTATTGGATAACGCTTGTGCGGGTTTAAGAATAAAAGCGATGGAAAAGGACTTGTACTGCAGGTTGGTGCTGTCGCCAGATTTAGCGGGTGTTAATGTATTGGGAGATCCTACGCGCCTGCTGCAAATTGTATTTAACCTGGTAGGAAATGGCATTAAGTTTACTAAAAAAGGTGGTGTTGAAATTAACGTGCGCAAAGGAGTTGCAGAGGAGGGTAAGGTATTATTGCACTTTAGTATTAAAGATACGGGCATAGGAATGAGCGCCACTCAACAGCAACATGTGTTTGATCCTTTTACCCAGGCAGACGGGGATACTACCAGAAAGTTTGGTGGTACAGGTTTAGGACTTTCCATTGTTAAACAGTTGCTAGGCATGCACCAGAGTGAGGTGGTGCTGATGAGTGAGCTGAACGCCGGTGCAACCTTTGCTTTTGACCTTGAATATCCTTTAGCTGGAGAGGCAATACAACCGGTTATGGGGCCACGTTCAGAAAAGCCGGATATCAATGTCTCGGATTTAAAGATCCTGCTGGCAGAAGATAACATGATGAACATTTTGTTCATGAAAAAATTATTAGTGCGTTGGGGCATCACGCTTGATGTGGCTGCAAATGGATTTGAAGTGCTGGAGATGATGGAGCGTAATGATTACGACCTGATTTTGATGGACATCCAGATGCCAGAAATGAATGGTTATGAAACCACGATGAAAATCCGGGAGCTGCCCGACTTGCAAAAGGCTGGTATTTACATTATAGCTTTAACGGCCTCCGTAGCTGACGATGTATATGCCAAAGTAGTGGAAGCGGGGATGAATGATGCGCTAAGTAAACCCTTTAAGCCAGAACAACTATACGAAAAGCTGCAGCATGTGCAAGCGGTAGAAGCTTAATGTTTTTCGGTCAGGTATTTCCAATAGCGTTTCGGAACATGCTGTACGTGAAGTTTAGTATTTTTTCTGGCCACAATATTCGTGCTCTTAAAATAGGTACGCCAGAGCTCACCATACATCGCTTCAGGTTCTGATAGCAGGTTGTCGGCTGGTTTTTTTAACCGGTGCCTGTCCTCCGGAGGGATGTGGATTTCCGTCACATCCTGTAGGTCGTAATGTAATCCGTAATTCCTTTTTAAATCATAAATAATCCATTGCTGGTCGGCATAGCGTGCTTTAAAGTGTCCCATGATCAATGGTAAGACATTAAAATCCGGGTCGATCCCACAATAGTAATAACCGTCTGCGGTTTGCTGAAAGCGAATAAAGGCTTCCATGCGGTGTTTCTCCCGTTCTACTTTTTTAGCGAGTTGGGTTACCGCCAATACATGGGCGTTGCCATAGTTATTTTCGGCGCCGGGAGGGTTTTGGAATATGGTACAACTAAATTCAAACAGGTGTGTGAGCGCCTCTGGTTGTTCAGATAGGTAACAACAGTAAAAACGCCTTAACCAACCCTTACCTAATTTCTTTTGCAAGGCTTTCCATACACGGTCGGCTTTTTTAGCATCATTTTCCACTTGAAAGGAAATGTTAAAGGCATCTGGCTGGTACAGCTTTTCTGTGGTGAGCGTAATTTGACCAGGCTTACGCTCAAACCATTCAAAAACGGCACAAAGTAAACCTTCCAGACTACCATCAAATACATAAATCATCTTAAAATAAGATCAGTTGTTGTGTGTCGTTTTTCAGATATTTGCTGCTGCTTTCGGCTAAAATAAAAGATTTAATCTGTGTGCTTTGAAAGTCTTTAAGTTGATAAGGCGTATCGGCGCATTTGATAAAGTGTTTTGCACGGTTATAGGCGATGCCAATCTTCTGTAGCTGGTCGATACGCAGTTTGCCAAATTTACGGGCCTGCACAATTTTCTTGGCAGATCCAACCCCGATACCGGGTACACGGAGAATCGTTTTGTAATTGGCTACATTAATGTCTACGGGGAAGTGTTGCAGGTTGCGCAAGGCCCAGCTTAGTTTAGGATCGATGTCAATATCTAAATGGGGGTTTGCGTCATTCAGGAGCTCATTGACATTAAAGCCGTAAAAGCGCATAAGCCAGTCGGTTTGGTAAAGTCTGTTTTCGCGGATCAATGGGGGTTGGGTGCCTAACAGCGGTAAACGATTATCATTGCTAATGGGCACATACCCGGAATAGTAAACCCTGCGCAGCGAGAAGTTTTTGTAAAAGGCCGCTGCCGTATGCATAATGTCTTTGTCGGTTTCCGGTGTAGCACCAATTACCATTTGTGTACTTTGCCCCGCAGGCACAAAAAGAGGGACACTTTTAATCAGCTTTTTCTCGTCCTTGAACTGCACAATCTGGTTTTGTACAAAACCCAGGGGTTTAATCACGTCGTCATGGCTTTTCTCTGGCGCAAGCAATTTTAAGCCAATTTCTGTAGGCATTTCCAGGTTAATGCTCATCCGGTCAACATAGAGGCCAGCCTCCCTGATCAAATCTTCACTTGCACCTGGTATCGTTTTTAAGTGGATATAACCATTGTAACGTTCTTCGAGGCGCAGTTTTTTAACCACGCGCAGCAGGCGCTCCATGGTAAAGTCGGCATTTTTAAAAATGCCAGAACTCAGGAACAAGCCTTCAATATAATTGCGACGGTAAAAGTTCATGGTCAATTGCACCACTTCGTCAACAGTAAATGCTGCCCTTTCTATATCGTTGCTTTTGCGCGATACACAGTAGGCACAATCGAAAATACAATGGTTGGTGAGTAGGATTTTGAGTAACGATACACAGCGACCGTCTTCTGTATAGGTATGGCAAATGCCAGAATTATGACCATTTCCCACGCCACCGTTATCATTTTTTCTTTTACTGCCACTGGATGAGCAGGAGACGTCGTATTTAGCGGCGTCTGCAAGAATGGTTAACTTTTCCCTTACCCGTTCAGACATAATTGTTAAATTTACTAACAAAGGTAGTAATTTAACTAATTAAATTAGTAGTATTTATACGGGATCTTATTTAATGC
This sequence comes from Pedobacter sp. CAN_A7, assembly GCF_015752175.1. Lineage (NCBI taxonomy): Bacteria > Pseudomonadati > Bacteroidota > Sphingobacteriia > Sphingobacteriales > Sphingobacteriaceae > Pedobacter > Pedobacter sp. CAN_A7. The sequence continues at coordinate 534,932 of NZ_JADOUW010000002.1, forward strand.
CTTCCCATTCTGCATAAAATTGCGACAGGTAGGTTTCCATAAATTGGTGTCTTTCTATAGCCATTTGTTTGCCTGCAGAGGTTTTCATCAGGTCCTTAAGCAGGAGTAATTTTTCGTAGAAATGATTGATGGTTGGGGCCACCGTATTTTTGTAAGCTTCTTTACTTTGGTTAACCACCGGTTTGATTTCCGGGTCATACAATACACGGTTTTTAAAACCGCCATAGGTAAACGCCCTAGCAATACCGATGGCGCCAATGGCATCCAGACGGTCTGCATCCTGTACAATGTCCAATTCCTTAGAAGAAAAAGTAATTTCGCCCAGGCTGGCTTTGAAGCTTAGGTTTTTAATAATTTGCTGTACATGTTCAATAACAGCAGTATCAAGATCAAGACGCTGAAGAAATTCGCCTGCGATGCGCGGGCCAATTTCTTCGTCGCCTCCATTGAATTTGCTATCAGCAATATCATGTAATAGGGCAGCCAATGACACCACCAGCGAGTCGCCTTGTTCTATTGAATTGATGTGTTTCGCTGTTTTGAAAACACGTTCAATGTGAAACCAGTCGTGACCGGCTTCGGCGCCTTCCAAAGTTTCTTTGACGAATGCAATGGTTTTACTGATGATGGCCTGCTCCATAAATTAATCTTGTGGGGTTTTAGCTAAAGGTCTTTCGCCTTCCGGACGGCGAGTACCATCGTATAATTCATATTCCATCATACGGCAATCCAATTTACCGTTATAGAATTCAATTTTACGGGAAGCTTTCAGGCCTATTTTTTTGGCTAATTCAGGATTACCGGTAAAAATATATCCTGTATAACCTTTACAACTTTGTTTTAAGAAATCGCCAATACGTTTGTAGGTTAATTCTAACTTAGAGTGTTCACCTAAACGTTCACCGTATTCAGGGTTAAAAACCACTACGCCACGGCCACCTTCAGGTACCGGGGTATCAGCAAAGTCGCATACTTCAAAAGTAATTAAAGTGTCTACGCCTGCAGTTTTAGCATTACGTCTGCTCACTTCTACCGCATCTTCAGAAATATCAGTGGCGATAATGGTTAAGTCTACATTTTTTATGACCTGTTCTTTTAAAATTCGGCGTTCAGCGAAAAATGCTTCTTCATCGTAACCTAAAATATGCATAAAGCCATAGTTCATGCGGTATAAACCGGGGCGGCGGTTAGTAGCTAATAAGGCAGCTTCAATAGCCAGGGTTCCTGATCCACACATCGGGTTAACAAATGGCGATTTCTGGTCCCAGGTGGTACTCATAATCGTACTGGTGGCAAGAGCTTCCAGCATGGGTGCTTTTCCAGGAATTTTACGGTAACCATGTTTGGCTAATGTTTCGCCAGAAGTATCAATGAAGATGTCCGCTTCACTGTCTTTCCAGTATAAATGGACAACTGTTTTGTTGTTGTCGGAACCCGAATTTGGGCGGATATCTTTCTTTGCCCTGAAACGGTCAACAATAGCATCCTTTACTTTTAGATTGGAAAATAAAGGCGTAGTGATGGTAGGGTTATCAACGTTGGAAGTTACCGAAAAGTAACCCGCAAAGTCAATCAGCTCTTCCCATTCCAGATCGACCACCTCGCGGTATAATTCTTCTGGATTATTAGCTTTAAAGCTGCTGATGCAGTATAAAATCTGACTGGCGCAACGCAGGTTCAGGTTAAGTTTTATACACTCTGTTAAGGTAATATTTAACTCTACACCTGTTGGGAAATCCCTAACAATGGTATAGCCCAATGATTTAACTTCCTCTACCAGGTAAGGCGAAAGTCTTTTGTTACAGGTTATGATAACCTTACTCTTTGTGTGGAAAACTTGCATCATATATTGTGCGAAGTTATCAATAAAAATATAGAGATTTGAACTTGAAAGTAGAATATAAGAGTATTTGTTATGGAATTAAAAGGAAAAGTGCATGAAATCGGTGCATTACAGCAGGTGAGTGAGACTTTTAAAAAACGCGATCTAATTATAGAGTACGCTGAAAACCCTACTTATCCAGAATATATCAGGTTTGAAGCTTTGCAAGATAAAACTGGCTTATTTGATAGTTTGAAGGTTGGTGATCAGGTAGAAGTTGCTTTTAACTTACGTGGTCGTCCATGGACGGATAAAACCGGTAAGGTTTCTTATTTTAATAGTTTAGTAGTATGGCGTATCAATGCATTAAATAATGCAGCTGGCGCAACACCAGAATATGCTCCGCCTGTAGACTTAAACAGTGCACCTGGCGATGAAGATGATTTGCCATTCTAAGACCTTTTTTTAAGGAAGCAATTTTAAAATTAGTGCCGGGCGTAGCTCCCGGCACTTTTTTTTGCGCAATAATTTTTACAGCGGCTTTCTTTTTCCGCCTGCGGAACATACCTATTTGCTGAAGTAAAAGCAATCATAAACGCTCGTTTGTCTAATAGTCACTAGGCCGTCTCTAGGGGGTTGCTTCGCCCTCTCGTCGCCCTCTCTTCGCCCATGGTTCGCCTACAGCCGAAGCAACCCCCTAAAGACGGCGAGACAACGGCAACTCGCTGATATGGCTATTGATGGCTACTTTCTATATGTACTTTAGAATATCCTGGAGGATCTTTTCGTTAAAAAGTGTTAAATAAAGGCTTTTCTAATTAGGCTTCATTAATTTTGAATACATTCTATGGAAGAAAACCGCCTTAAGCTTAAGGAAGTTTCTACGCCGTTAATAAACAAATTTTCATTAATGAAAAAGACTAGCTTTTGGTTAATTACGGCTTTAATGACAATTGCACTTGTAGGTGTGGTGGTCATGCAGCTGTATTATATCCGCCAGGCTTATCATTTAAATTCCCAGCTTTTTGAGCAAAATGTTAATCAGGCCCTAAACGCTGTGGTCAACAAAGTGCAACGCAGAAATGCTGCCAGTCACATTACCCGCAAAGATTTCGAACGCCGCCTAAACCTGCAAAAGGAACGCCGGGATAAGGAAGACGCCATCCTTCAACTAGCCGAACGTTATAAAGAAGGAGAAAGAAAACGTAAAATTGCACAACAGAAGATTATCATAGATGACCTGAATTTTCAGGACAGCATGATCAGGGTTAATTTCCGTAATCCGGAGATTATTTCTGAAGAAACCTATGTGGCACTGGGAAATCAATCGACCACACCGCTTGACGTTGATGTCAACGTACGGCTGGATGCCGATATGCACCTGGTAGATGGCAACGTCAGAAAAACCTTCAGGCTGGAGTCTAAAAAAACCTTTAGTTTAAAACCTGAACAACTGCCCGACAGCATCAGGTACCTTGCTTATAGCTACCTGGATGGTCAGCCGCTTAAAGTGTCATTGGCTACATTAGATGGTGTTTTGAAAGATAAATTCAAGCGGGAAGATGCTTTAGCGGCCAGGCGCTACCAACAAGAGCTCAAACAATTGAAAACAGACACCCTAAGCGTGTTTGATGCGGATAATTTTAACCTGGTTGAAGAAGCGGCCAAGGAGATGCAGCAGGAGAATGTGCCCATCACCCAAAGGGTAAATAAAAACGTGCTGGATACCTTAATCAAGCGTGAGTTGCTCAATAAAAACATTTCACTTGATTATAATTTCTGGGTAAAACTGGCTAACCAGGATTCCCTCTTGTTTGAGAAAGTTACTTTAGCAGATGTGGAAACTTCTGAAGAGAATACCTACCAGACCACCTTGTTTAGTAACGATATTAAAAGAGATCCAGGAATGCTCTATGTGCATTTTCCTGATAAAAATGCGTCGATTTTCAGCAACATGGGCGCAACACTCGCTTCCTCGGGCGGATTAGTGATCGTGCTGATTTTTATCTTTTCATACACCCTGTATGCCATTTTAAGGCAGAAGAAGATATCGGAGATGAAAACAGATTTCATCAATAACATGACCCACGAGTTTAAAACTCCGGTAGCAACCATTATGATTGCCAGTGAGGCCCTAAAAGACCCTGAACTCACCGAAGACCGGAGCCGGGTTAAAAAACTGGCGGGGATTATTTATGATGAAAATATGCGCCTGGGCAACCATATTGAGCGTGTGTTGAGTATTGCCCGGTTAGATAAAAAAGAATTACACCTGGAGTGGGAAGAGGTGGATGTAAACGAACTGATTGTTGTGGTGGCAGACAGCATGAGTTTGCAATTGCAAAAACGAGCCGCAACCCTCACTTTAAACCTGGATGCAGAAAATGCCCTGGTATTGGGCGATGAGTTACACCTCTCCAATATCATTTATAACCTGATTGATAATGCCAATAAATACAGTGCTGATGCACCGGACATTACTATAATTACCCGCAATTTAAATAAATCGCTGGTTATTGAAATTGCCGATCAGGGTATCGGGATCGATAAAGACCAGACTAAACGTATCTTTGATCAGTTCTATCGGGTACCAACGGGTAATTTGCATGATGTAAAAGGTTTTGGACTAGGTTTGAACTATGTTCAGGACATTGTAGCACAAATGAAAGGCACCATTAAAGTGCGCAGTGAAAAAGATAAAGGGACTGTATTTGAAATTACCTTACCGTTGAAATAAGATGAAAAGAATTCTATTGGTTGAAGATGATCCTAACCTGGGTACATTATTACAAGACTACCTGCAATTAAAAGGGAAATTTGAAGTGGTTTTATGCGTTGATGGCGAAGAAGGCATTCGTGCATTTAATAAACAAACATTTGACCTTTGCATCCTGGATGTGATGATGCCAAAAAAGGATGGTTTCACCCTGGGAAAGGAAATCAGGAAAATCAACGAACAAGTGCCGATTATTTTTGCCACAGCGAAATCAATGATGGAAGACAAAGCTTCTGCTTATGATTTAGGGGGCGACGATTATATTACCAAACCCTTCAGAATTGAAGAATTGCTGCTCCGCATCAATGCCTTGCTTAAACGTGTTTCGGCCAGCAAAGAACAGGAAGAAAAAGAAGTGATACCGACACAATTCCAGATCGGCGATTATACGTTCGATTTTACCACCCAACTCATCTGGTTTAATGGGCAGCAACAGAAGTTATCGACAAAGGAAGCTGAGTTGTTGCAATTGTTGTGTTTGAAAAAGAATTCTGTACTCACCAGGGAAGAAGCCTTAGTGCGAATCTGGCATGATGATAATTATTTTAACGGGCGTAGTATGGATGTGTTTTTAAGCAAGTTGCGTAAATACCTGCGTGAGGACCCAAAAGTGGAAATCATCAATGTGCATGGTAAGGGATATAAACTATTAGTCAACTAATCTACTATTTGTTTACATTTAGCGCAAAACAAACCTCTGCCTTATGCGCATATTGTCATTAGATTCGATTTTCCAAAGCACCAAATCTACGGTCATCAGGTTTCCTTTAGCGGTGGCAGCAGTTTTACTGGCCATGGTGGCCTGTTTCTACACCATACACCTTGATGGGCAAACGCCCTTGTCAGATCATTACTGGAAGTTAGCCTTCATTTCTAATATCGCATTTGTAGCTTTACTGTCGGCCGACCTATACGCCGAGTCAAACCAATGGAAGCCCAATAAACAATGGGCATTAAGAATGTTGGTGCTGGTCTTTTGCGTGGCTATTTATTTTTCCCTGCAACCGCGGTTATTTGCCGCTGATTGGTTCAGGATTGTGTTTTTTATAGTAGCTTTTCACCTGTCTGTTTCCTATAGTGCTTTTCTCCACGAGGGCAACCTGAACGGATTTTGGGAATTTAATAAAATCTTGCTCCTACGTATTCTGACAGCTGCTTTTTATGCAGCGGTATTATTTGGTGGGCTTTCTGTTGCCTTGCTGGCCATCGACCAGTTGTTTAATGTGGAAGTTAAAACAGAGGTTTATCTGTACATGCTTACGGTGATTGGAATCGGCTTTACCACCTTCTTTTTCATGGGGGGCTTGCCTGCAAATTTTAAAGCGCTAAATGCTGCGGAGCCTGCTTATCCAAAAGGCTTAAAAATATTTACGCAATACGTGCTGACTCCGTTAATGGTGGTTTACCTGGGCATTTTATTGATTTATGAAGTGACCATTTTAATGGCATGGGAGCTGCCAAAAGGCACCGTGTCTATGCTGATTTTAAGTTACGCTGTGGCAGGCCTGCTTGCCGTACTCTTAATTTACCCCGTTAAAGAACACGAAGAAAACCGCTGGTTCAGGCATTTTTCTAAGTTTATCTTTATCATGATGATCCCGCTGCTGGTCTTGTTGATGCTGGCCATCTGGGAGCGGATCAGGAATTACGGAATTACAGAGCCCCGTTACATTTTGATTGTACTGGCGATTTGGCTCGCCATCATTACCGCATACTTTTTAAGCAGTTCGAAACAGAATATACGCATCATCCCCATAAGCCTGAGTGTTTTAGCGTTCCTGGCTACATTTGGCCCACAAAGTGCTGCTTCCGTTTCCAGGTATTCGCAAATCCAGCGGTTTGAACATTTTAATGCTGCTAAAGACAATAAGGGTATGCTCGAGAAAAGGCGTATTATTCACTACCTGGTTACTCATCATGGAATAAGTTCTTTACAGCCCTTTGCTCAGGTAGACCTGTCGGCAATTGAAAAGTCTTTACACCGCAAGTCAGTTAGTCCTGAATCCCGCTATGCGATGGAGGCAAAACTAGTAGATACCGCCTACCATATTTTCAAGGTAGATAACCCATTGCTGGAAAGAACGGCTAAACCCAGCTTCCTGGCCTTTGGCACAGATAAAAATTCACCACTTTCTGTAAAAGGATTTGATTACCTGATCCCGATTAATGATACCCAGCTTATAGCGCTCCAGGTTAACGGTAAACAGGTGTCTATCACTCAACAGCAAAAAGGCAAGGTGGTGGTCACCATCGGCCATCAGGCTCCCCTGACGATCGATATTAGTGGAATTGTTAAAAAAACGGATGCAGCTTACCAGCAGGGTAAACTACAAGTGAAACCTGGTAGAGAATATTATATGGTGCAGGAAGAGGACATGAGAAAAAACCTGAATACCGACCAGTATACACTGGAACTGGTGCTAACAGACCTGTTTTTTAATAATCCTTCCAAGCGTAAGGATGACTTTAGCTATCGGGGTTATTTAATGATTAAGATAAAATAAAAGTGGCAACCGCCAGTTCAATTAAGTTGTTTAGCTTTGCAATATGTCTGAGACTAACCCCGCAGAACTGGCTGCAAAATTCATCAATTATACTTCGCGACATATTTTCCTGACCGGTAAAGCAGGCACAGGGAAGACTACCTTTCTGCGGAATTTAATAGCCTTAACGCACAAAAAAGCGGTTATTGTGGCGCCTACAGGTATTGCTGCCATTAATGCGGCAGGGGTTACCATCCATTCCTTATTTCAGCTGCCTTTTGGTACTTATTTACCTAAACAACCGGCATCGGGCGACAGCCATTTCAACCAGCAATACAATACCCCAAAATCTATTGTCAGGCATCTGCAAATGAACATGACCAAACGCAGGATCTTTATAGACCTGGAGTTGCTGATTATTGATGAGGTTAGTATGTTGCGGGCTGATCTTTTGGATGCGATTGACATGGTACTGCGTTACGTACGTAAAAACAATAGTAATTTTGGTGGTGTGCAGGTGCTTTTTATTGGCGATTTACACCAGCTTCCTCCGGTGGTGCGTAACAATGAATGGGGCTTGCTAAGTGAGTTTTACCAAAGTGCTTACTTCTTCGATGCGCATGCACTGCAACATAATCCTCCGGTATACATTGAGCTGGAAAAAGTATACCGCCAGTCTGACGATGTATTTATCAGCCTGCTGAATAACCTGAGGAATAACACCGTTACAGAGCAGGATGTTGCCTTGTTAAAAACGTATTACCGGGAAGACTTTAAACCCGGTTCAAAAGATAAATACATTACGCTAACTACCCATAACCAACGTGCTGATGCGATGAACAAACAAAGTTTATCGGCTTTAAAGGCCCCGTCGCGTTTTTATACTGCACAGGTAGATGATGAGTTCAGTGAGTCAGCTTACCCTGCCGAACACAGCCTGGAGCTGAAGATTGGTGCCCAGGTAATGTTTATCAAAAACGATCCCACGCCCGAAAAGCGTTACTTTAATGGTAAAATTGCTACGGTGGTCAAGTTATCTGCGGAGGAGATTGAGGTGGAAACGGAAGGCTTGAAAGAAAGAATTGTTTTAGAGAAATACACCTGGAAAAACATCAGGTATACCACCGACCAGGTGACCCATGAAATTAAGGAAGAAGTAATTGGTAAATTTATCCAGTACCCCATTAAACTGGCCTGGGCCATTACCGTACATAAAAGTCAGGGTTTAACCTTTGATAAAGCCATTATTGATATAGGGAATGCATTTGCGCCTGGACAAATTTATGTGGCCTTGTCGCGACTGCGTTCTTTGGACGGGCTGATCCTGACCTCTCAAATTTCTGGTAGCGGAATTATGCAGGATCCTAATGTTTCTATGTTCTCCAGAAATAAGGTAGCCAGTGAAATCCTGACGGAGCAGATTAAATCGGAAAGTGACGTCTTTTTAAAAAATTACCTGCTGAAGTGTTTCGACCTGACCAACCTGGATAACTATGTTTATGAACATGTGCATTCCTATACTAAAGATTTAAATAAATCGGCAAAGCAGAAACACCATAAATGGGCACAGGCTTTATTGAAATCGCTTAGTGAACAAAAGGCAAATGCCAATAAGTTTCTAACTCAAATTCAACGCTTGTGTGTAGATAAATCTGAGGCAGGTTTTCAAACACTCCTGGAACGCACCGTGGCAGCAGAGCGCTATTTTAATCCGCTATTGAAGGCCATGTCAAAAAATATCTTTGACCGGATGGAGCTGGTGAAGCAGGAAAAGCAAATTACGGCATTCCTGACTGAACTGATGGAAATGGAGTCCTTGTTTTATGAACAATATAAAAACATCCGTAAAGCAACGGCTTTATTAAAAGCAACCATGGAAGGGAAAGAGTTTACGCGTAACGACGTAATGGCTTTACTAGATGAGGCACAGCGAGAGCTGGACATGAAGAAGGTAATTGGTTTATCGAACACACTGGATTTTACCGCTAAAAAGAAGGCCCCTGCACGCATTAAAAAAGCGACAGACAAAGCGCCGAAAGAAGATACCAAGACGCTGACCCTGGCGCTATTGAACCAGGGGATGACCCCACAGGAGATTGCTATGGAAAGGAAGATGGTGATTGGCACGATTGAAGGGCACTTGGCGCATTATATTGCACTTCAGGAGATACCAGCGCATAAAGCCATAAGTAAAGGCAAGCTAAATGCCATTCTGAAAGCCATTAAAGAATTAAAAACCTTACAGATGAATGCCATCCGTACCCATTTGGGCCGAGACTATACTTTTGGTGAAATAAAGATAGGCGTTGCTGCACACATCGCCGAAGGCGATTAAAGGGAGATTTCTCCTTTGAACACCTGTATGGCAGGTCCGCACAGAAAGATATCACGAAATTTCTCGCCATCATAGCTGAAATTAATGCGGAGGTCGCCACCCAGCACCTTTATTGCTGTGCTTTGGGTCCCGATCTGGTTTTTGTATTTTGCCATGGATAAGGCAACAGCGGTAACCCCCGTGCCACAGGCAAAGGTTTCTTCCTCCACACCACGCTCGTAAGTGCGTACAAACAGGTGGTCGCCCTGGTCTTCAATAAAATTGACATTAATACCATTCGTTTTATAGGTATCATTATAGCGAATGGCTTTACCCTGGTCATAAACATTAAGGTGTTCCAGGTTGCTAATCTGTTTAACATAATGAGGTGAACCCGTGTTTAACACAAAAGCGTCTTCATCGTTTTCAATATGATCTACATCAATCATCTGGAGATCAACCTGGGTGCCATCGGCTGAAATTCTGGCGAAATGTACGCCGTCAACTGCCAAAAATTCAGTTTGTTGAGTGATGATGTTTAAATGTTTAGCAAAAGCAACAATACAGCGGCCTCCATTGCCACACATGCTTCCTGGTCGGCCATCGGCGTTATAATACAACATCTCAAAGTCGTAGTCCGGGTGAGCTTTCAATTGCATTAATCCATCGGCCCCAATGCCAAAACGCCTGTCACATAACTTTTTAATCACTTCTTCGCTGAGCTGGTCGAGGTTTTCATGACGGCTGTCTAGCAGTATAAAGTCGTTACCAGCACCTTGATATTTGAAGAATTGGAGGGGCAATACGTGGTTTTCAGGGCTATTTAACATTTTTTAACTAAATAATGAGTTTGAGAAGATGCAAATATCGGTGATGTGGTATTAAATTTGAATTATTCGCAATAATTAATTGTAAAACATTTAAACAAAACCTTTTGTCAACATTTATGTCTTAGCATAAGTGCTGTTGAAGGATAAATAAATATATGCAAATGAAAAGAGTAGGATTAATAGTTTTGGCTGCCTTTGTGGGTGGTGCATCTTCAATTGGCGCCTATAAGTTTTTAGAGCGTAACGATAACGATATGACAATTGCGGAAACGCAAAAAGTGCTGTTTGCCAATAATCCGGCAAAAATATCTTCAGCAGGTTCTATCGACTTTGTTCAGGCTGCTTCGGCGGTGTCTCCTGCTGTGGTACACATACGGACAGTCTTTGCCGGTACTGGAAGCAGGTCATCTGGAAGCCCAATGGATATGATGGAAGAGTTTTTTGGTGGCGGTGGAAGAAGAAGTGCGCCAAGAGCAGCATCAGGTTCTGGTGTAATTTTAACCCCTGATGGATATATTGTGACCAACAACCATGTGGTAGAAAATGCAGAAAAGGTAGAAGTGGTGTTATCAGACAGGCGTAAAGTAATTGCCAAAGTGGTGGGAAATGACCCAAACACGGATCTTGCCTTGCTAAAAGTGGAGGAAACCAATTTACCGGTGGTAAAAATGGGTAATTCAGATAATGTTCAGATTGGCGAATGGGTGTTAGCCGTTGGTTTCCCATTAGATTTGCAAACCACTGTTACGGCAGGTATCATTAGTGCTAAAGCCAGATCAATTGGAATTTTAGCCAGACAACAACAACAGCCTACACAGGAAGAATACGAAGAATACCAGAGAACAGGGAAATATCCTACAAAGACCAATAACGCAATTGAATCATATATTCAAACAGATGCGGCGATTAACCCTGGAAACAGTGGTGGTGCCTTGGTTAATGCAAATGGAGAGTTGATCGGTATCAATGCGGCCATTGCCTCAAGAACAGGTACCAATGAAGGTTATGGTTTTGCCATTCCGATTAATTTGGCAAAGAAAATCCTGGAAGACTTCAAAAAATATGGTGAGGTAAAACGTGGTTATATTGGGGTAACGTTTGTTCCGCTTGATGCTGATTATGCAGAGCAAATGAAGGTGAAAGACATTAATGGATTATATGTAAATGAAGTATTGCCAAATAGTGGTGGTGCAGCAGCTGGAATTCAAAAAGGTGATATTATTAAAAAAGTGGAAGGTGTAGAGATTTTTGATTCCCCTGATTTGCAGGAAAGAATTGGCCGTTTGAGTCCTGGCGACAAGGTTAATTTGGCTGTATTGAGAGATGGGTCACTTAAGAACCTTACTGTTACCCTAAAAGGCGATGAAAGTGTAAAAGCCGACAAGCCAGCAGTTGCAGCCAAATCAACTGGTGCATCGATCAGTAAACTAGGGGCAACCTTTGCGCCGGCACCAGAAGCGCTTAAAGCTAAATATGGTGTAAAAAGTGGTGTAGTAGTTACTGGTGTTGAATCAGGTAAAATATTCGATTCATTGGATGTGCCTAAAGGCATGTTAATTACGACCGTAAACGGTAAAGCGGTGAATAGTGTGAAAGATATAGAGGCTGCGTTGCCGACTTCTAAAAACGGCATGACGACCATCTCAGGCGTAAGTGGTAATGGAAACTTTACGTTTACTTTTTAAAAATCCGAATAATTAATTGGAAAACGGGCGGCCTTCATTGGTCGCCCGTTTTTTTTATCATGCTTTTGTCATGTAGAATGTTTCTAAATAACTATTAGCTCCTTTGATTTAGCTAATTATTTTATTAATTGGATACTTTTGCAGTAACAGAATATATAAAAAACAATCAAATGGCTAGTTTCGGAAACGCTTTTTCCTCTTCTATTGGAAAAAAATTAATTATGGGCATTACCGGCCTGTTTTTAGTTTTATTTTTAATAGTGCATTGCTTTCTCAATGCGCTGATCTTTTTTAATGACGGCGGTCTTACTTTTAATCAAGGTGCAGACTTTATGGCGCACAACTGGCTAATCAGGGCTGGTGAAATTGTATTGTTTGTAGGCTTGCTTGCACACATTTTTCAAGGTGCCCGTTTAACCTTTCAAAACCAGGCTTCCCGCCCGGTAAAATATGCAGTTCATGATGGCAAGTCTAACAGTAAATGGTATTCCCGTTCTATGGGGTTATTAGGTACTTTATTGCTCATCTTCCTTATTGTGCATTTGTCTAACTTCTGGTTTGTATCCAGGTTCACAGGTATCCCTAGCCATGACGCTAACGGTTTTGAAGACCTTTTCGCCGTAATGAAAGTAACCTTCAGCAATGTTTGGTTGGTTATTTTGTATGTATTAGCGATGGTTTCACTTTGTTACCACTTGTTACACGGTTTTGCATCTGCATTCCAAACCCTGGGATGGAATCACCCAAAATACAACGGACTGATTAGTGGTTTCGGTGTATGGTATTCCATTATCATTTCTGTACTGTTCGCGGCCATGCCGATTGCCATGTACACAGGGTTAATTAAATAATAATTGAACGTATAAGCTTAAAATAACATGGCAGAATTAAATGCTCATATACCAGAAGGTGATTTAACCGAAAAATGGACTAAGTTACGTTCTTCTATGCCGTTGGTCAATCCATCAAATAAAAGAAGCATAGAAATCATTGTTGTAGGTTCAGGTTTGGCAGGTGCTTCGGCAGCCGCTACACTTGCAGAAATGGGATACAAAGTAAAATGCTTTTGTTTCCAGGATTCTCCACGACGTGCACACTCTATTGCAGCACAAGGTGGTATCAATGCAGCAAAAAACTATCAAAATGACGGTGACAGTACCTACCGTTTATTTTACGACACGATAAAAGGTGGCGATTACCGTGCCCGCGAAGCTAACGTACACCGTTTAGCAGAAGTGAGTGTAAATATTATTGACCAGGCAGTGGCACAAGGTGTGCCTTTGGCCAGAGAATACGGTGGTCTGTTAGATAACCGTTCATTTGGTGGAACCCAGGTTCAAAGAACTTTTTATGCTGCCGGTCAAACGGGTCAGCAATTGCTTTTAGGTGCTTATAGTGCCCTTGAGCGCCAAATTGGAATGGGTAAAGTAGAAATGTTTACCCGCCATGAAATGTTAGAAGTGGTTAAAATTGACGGTAAAGCACGTGGTATTATTGCACGTAACTTAATTACCGGCGAGTTGGAACGCCATTTCGGTCATGCGGTATTGATTTGCAGTGGTGGTTACGGTAACGTATTCTACTTATCAACCAATGCCATGGGTAGTAACGCTACCGCAGCCTGGAAAGCACACAAACAAGGCGCTTACTTTGGTAACCCTTGCTTTACGCAAATCCACCCTACTTGTATCCCGGTTTCCGGAGATCACCAAAGTAAACTTACGCTGATGTCAGAGTCCTTAAGGAACGACGGAAGAATTTGGGTTCCAAAGAAAAAAGACGATACCCGTAAGCCTACAGATATTCCTGAAGACGAAAGAGATTATTACCTGGAGCGTCGTTACCCTGCTTTTGGTAACCTTGTTCCACGTGATGTTGCTTCACGTGCAGCGAAAGAACGTTGTGATGCTGGTTACGGAGTAGGTAAGTCTAAACTAGCTGTTTACCTTGACTTCGCTGCCAATACAGAGCGTTATGGCCGTATTGAAGCTACAAAGCATAATAATTTTAACCCTGATCATGAAACTTGCATGAAATTGGGTAAAGAAGTGATTAAAGAGAAATACGGTAACTTGTTTGACATGTACAAACAAATTACCGGAGAAGATCCTTATGAGTTTCCGATGCGTATATATCCAGCGGTTCACTATACCATGGGTGGCCTTTGGGTTGATTATAACCTGATGACAACTGTACCTGGTTTATATGCTTTAGGTGAGGCTAACTTCTCTGACCATGGTGCTAACCGTTTAGGTGCTTCGGCCTTAATGCAAGGATTGGCAGATGGTTACTTTGTGATCCCTGCTACCATTGGTGCTTACCTGTCAAAAGATTTAGCTACAAAAGCCATTTCTACTGACCATCCGGCCTTTGTTGAAGCGGAAAACAATGTGAAGTCAATTATTGATAAGTTCTTCGCCATTAAAGGCACCAAGTCTGTTGATTATTTCCACAAGAAGTTAGGGAAAATCATGTGGGATAAATGTGGTATGGCCCGTAATGCTCAAGATTTGCAACAAGGTATATTGGAAATTCAGCAACTACGCAAGGATTTCTGGTCTGACGTTCGTGTTCCGGGAGAAGCAAATGAGTTTAACCCAGAATTGGAGAAAGCAGGCCGTGTGGCAGATTTCATTGAATTGGGTGAATTAATGTGCATGGATGCCCTGAATAGAAATGAATCTTGTGGTGGTCACTTCCGTGAAGAATACCAAACACCAGAAGGGGAAGCCTTAAGGGACGATGAGAATTACGCTTATGTTTCGGCCTGGGAATATTCAGGTGATGTTCAATTCACTTTGCATAAAGAAGAATTGAAATTCGAAAACATTAAGATTGCACAAAGAAGTTATAAATAGTAAAATCTCAAAATCATGAGTACAGGAAATATGAATTTAACGCTAAAAATTTGGCGTCAAAAAAATAACAAAGCCAAAGGTAATTTGGTGGATTATAAAATAGCTGATATTTCTCCTGATATGTCATTCTTGGAGATGTTTGATGTATTAAATGAGGATTTAATTAATAAAGGAGAAGAGCCGGTTGTATTTGATCACGATTGTCGCGAAGGTATTTGCGGTGCTTGTTCGATGTTCATTAACGGAAGACCTCACGGTCCGAAAGAAGGAATTACTACTTGTCAGTTACATATGCGTTCTTTCGATGATGGAGATACCATTGTTGTAGAACCATGGAGAGCGGCTGCATTTCCGGTCATCAAAGATTTAACTGTAGATCGTACTGCATTTGATAGAATTGTAGCCTCAGGAGGCTTTATTTCGGTAAACACAGGAAATGCACAAGATGCAAACAATCTTCCAATTCCAAAGAGTCAGGCAGATGCGGCTTTCGAAGCAGCAGCTTGTATTGGTTGTGGAGCTTGTGTGGCTACTTGTAAAAATGCTTCGGCGATGTTGTTTACTTCGGCTAAGATTGCGCAGTTGGCGCAATTACCTCAGGGACAGCCAGAACGTTACCGTCGTGCACAAAGTATGGTGGCGCAAATGGATGCTGAAGGTTTTGGTAACTGTACCAATACTGGCGCCTGTGAAGTGGAATGTCCTAAAGGAATCTCCCTGCAAAATATTGCATTAATGAACAGAGATTTTTATTCCGCAAAATTTGTTTCTAAGGAAGAAGTTTAATAAATTTATATCTCGAGACAAGGATATAAGCGAAACCCCGACCAATATGGCTGGGGTTTCGTCTTTTAAAGCTATTTTTTGCCTTCTTTTTTAGTTATTTTAATTTCTGCTGTTTTATCTCTTTCCTTTGTTTCATTATCTGTTTTTGTACCACTATTCGCCTTAGTGGTAATAAGAATAACACCTCCTTTAGCTTCTGCTCCATACTGAGTTACTGCATTTTCATCTTTAAGAACGGTTACCGATGCGATATTTTTTGAATCCAGTGATTTGATTTTCTCATCGTCCAACTTAATACCATCGACAATATAGAGCGGTTTTATGGCGTTAGCGGGCCCCTTAGCCCCTAAGTTTGCCACCTTAATGGACACGCTGTCCGTATTTTTTTTACTCAAAGCGAAACTAATAGGAATGTTGTATTTAACCCTAACCGGTTTTCCAGCAATTTTACCTGGAATCCAGCGTGGACTAGCCTCTAATACCCTGACGGCTTCTTCATCAGTGCCGGCGCCTAGTTTACGATCCACATTAATGTTTGTTAGCTCGCCATTTTTTTCCACAATAAATGATAGAAACACTTTTCCCTGCACATTTTTCGCCACAGCTTCTTTGGGGTACTTTACTGATTTACTTAAATATTCGTAGAACTTATCCATACCACCCTGAAAAGTTGGTTGCTGATCTATGCTAGTAAAAGCAAAGACCGTATCTTGAGAAAATCTTATTCCGCTGCTGTAGGAATGTGCTGCAGCTATGTTTTGGGCCAGCCCTAAAGGCTGCTCCAAAGGGATACTTTCCGTTAATTCTTTAACTTGCTCATTGTTCCTTAAAGTAGCAGAAGAAAACAATAAGGTAAGGCCAAATACCGGCAGGTACAAGCCGTATTTTAGCAATGCTTTTTTAGGTGATTTTTCTTGGTTTAACATTTTGATTCGGTTTTTAAGAAGTGATTGATTGAAAAAACTATTGGTAAGGCTGCTTACTGGTACCCCAAAGGATTTACTAAGCAGGAGTAAGGCATATTTTTGCTTGTCGCCGATATACTGCGCTGCTTCTTCGTCGGCAAGGTATTCGTGGATACTTTTTAAGCTATTTTTATATAAGTAGATGATGGGATTGAACCAGCAAATGATGCTTAGTATTTCTATTAACACCACGTCCAGGCTATGCCATTGGCGGGTGTGTACTTGCTCATGCTGTTCAATGGTTTTCAGTTCGGGAAGCGTTGGGTCAATTATCTTTCGCTTAAAAAACGAAAATGCTTTACCATCATACCTGTTTATCAGGTGGTTGTCTGCCTTTAAAAATCGATTGATCTTCCATAATTGGTATAACAAACGGCTGGTAAAAAATAACAAACCCAGAAAATATAACATGGCCAATAAATTGCCTGTAGAAAAGGCATCGGGGCGTTCAGCTGCAACAGCAACCTCTGTGACCAGGTCATTCAACGCATTCATTCCATTAACCAGGTTATTGCTTTGATCAGTATATAACCAGTCTACCCTTAAATAGGGGATCAGCAGGGCCAATAAGGCCGCCGTAAGCAAGTAAATACGGTTAAGTTTGAAATAGGTTTCCTTGGCTAATAAAAGCTTGTAAAAGGCGTAAAATACCACCAGGTAAATATTGGCCTGTAAAAGATAATGTGCCCAGCTCATCTTGGTCGGTTTTTCATGTCCTTAATCATTTTCAGAATCTCGTCAACATCACTCAGGTCAAGCTTTTCTTCCTTAACAAAAAAAGAAAACATGCTTTCCACAGAGTTTTCGAAATAATTATCCAATAATTTGGATGTTGCATACCGCCGGTAATCTTCACGACTGATTAAGGGGTAATATTGATGCGCTTTTCCAAAAGCTTCATGTGCTACAAAACCTTTTGTTTCCAGAATACGTATAATTGTCGACACCGTATTGTATGCAGGTTTTGGTATCGGCAAGTGATCCATCACATCTTTTACAAATCCCTTTTCGATCTGCCAGATGATTTGCATCAACTGTTCCTCCGCTTTTGTTAAGTCCTTGATCTCCATGTTTTATTGTGTTTTTAGTTTGCTTATCTAAAGCTATAACTAATTATTTAGTTTTACAACTATTCTATAACTAATTTTTTAGTAGGAGCGATTTTTATCAATAAAGCGTATCTTCCTTCAACCAAACCTATCTCTACTATGAAATACACCGCTACTGCTATACTCTTGTTTTTTTTTCTTCCCACTTTTGCCCAACAAACCATTCATCGTGATCCTTTAATCACCGGGATGATGGAACAGATAGCTGTTGCAAACCTTGAAAATTCAGTGCGTAAGCTGGTTTCATTTGGCACCCGACATACGCTAAGCGATACCCTAAGTAAAACCACTGGTATTGGTGCCGCAAGGACATGGCTTAAGTCGGAATTTGAACGTTATAACAAAGAGAATGGCGGAAAGCTTCAGGTGACTTATGATAGCTTTGTGCAACCTGCCGACGGCCGGAGGGTGCCAGAGGCCACGGTACTTAAAAACGTGATGGCAGTATTGCCAGGAACAGATGCTGCAGACAAAAGGATGTTGTTGGTTTGTGGGCACTATGATTCACGCGTTACTGACGTGATGAACAATAAAAGCAATGCGCCGGGGGCCAACGATGATGCTTCTGGTGTGGCCGGTGTATTAGAATTAGCCAGGATAATGAGTAAACAGGCATTTGCTGCCACCATAGTTTTTGTAGCGATGGTGGGTGAGGAACAAGGACTTTATGGCGCCACCAATTTAGCTAAACGCGCAAAAGCAGAAGGCTGGGATGTTCATTTAGTATTAAACAACGACATGATCGGTAATACCTTTGGTATGGAAACCGACTTGAAGAATAATAACCAGGTTCGAATTTTCTCTGAAGGGGTGCCTGCCGGCGAAACCAAGGAGCAAACTGCCCAGCGTTTATCTACTGGAAGTGAAAACGAAGGACATGCGCGACAAGCAGCACGTTACATTAAAGAAATAGGGGAAAGATATGTAGACCAGCTGGAGGTTAAACTGATTTATAGAAGAGACCGCTTTTTGAGGGGTGGAGATCATACACCGTTTTCTGCTCAGGGTTTTACCGCAGTAAGGATTACCGAGATGAACGAAGATTTTAATCGCCAGCATCAGGATCTACGTACAGAGAATGGCTTTAAGTTTGGCGATTTGCCGGAATATGTAGATTTTCCTTATTTGCAGAAAATAACCCGATTAAACCTGGCAGTATTAGCTAACGTGGGACTTGCCCCGCAGCAACCGACAGCGGTGAAGCTGGTTACTTCTCAATTGACTAATAACACGACCATCAACTGGGCCGCACCTGTAGGGAAAGCACCAGCGGGCTATTATGTGTTATGGAGGGAGACCACAAGTCCGCATTGGGAGAAGAAGATTTTTGTGAAGGGAACATCCGCTACGCTGCCCTATTCAAAAGACAACTTCTTCTTTGGATTACAGGCCGTGGACGACAAAGGACATGAGAGTCTCGTGTCGTCACCTTACCTCAGGTAAGAAGCGCTTACCTTTGTCATCGACTGGCTGGTGTTCGCTTTTTTAGCAGCCATGTTCTCTTGCTCCTGGTCGCTGTTTATGCTGGTAGTGAAGGTTAATAACATCATTACAAAAACAGGTACTAATAATAGTATAAATGGCGAAACGTTGGTTAACTTTTTCATGATTGTTCGTTTTGATAGAACAAATAGAATCATAAAATATTTCCTGCTAAAATGTTTTAGACCAAGTACCAGTAATCCTAGATAAACGGATTCTAAGCTCAAATACGCAGATTTTTAGCAATTTTGGCTGTTTGTAGAACAAAAATGCCTGTTCGTCGAATCTTCCGCTTATAAAGGTTAAGTTTTTATATTTTAGAACCTGTTAATTTTGTTTAGAAAATGAAAAACAAGGGATCAGTAGTTATCCATCTTATCTTCTGGCTTTTCTTAATCATGATCTGTGTTTTTGCGGTGATCAATAATGAGGAAAAGCCTTCCTGGCATCATATCCTTGTTTCCTTTGGTTACTACGGATTGATCAATGTCTCTATTTTTTACATTAACTATTTTCTGCTCATGCCACAGTTGGTCAAAGAGCGGAAAAGATATGGCCTTTATGTTTTGTCGCTAATTGCGCTCATTGTATTTATGGGGGTATTAAAATCTATGATTGCCTTGTTGTACAGTGATGTGATCCTCACCTACGTAAATTCCCGCACTGGGGCAAAAATATATACAGAAGTTACTCAATACTTTTTCCGATCCATTTTCATTAGTGGGTTCTTTATCGTGATCAGTTCGCTCATTAAGTTCTCTGTAGATTGGTTTGGTAACGAAAGGGTACAGCGACAGCTGGAAAGTGAGAAAAAGGACATGGAACTTCAGTTTCTTAAATCACAATTAAACCCCCATTTCCTGTTTAATTCCTTAAATAATATCTATTCACTTGCTTACCAGAAATCAGATAAAACAGCCGATGCGGTGTTAAAGTTGTCGGAGATTATGCGGTATATGATCTACGAAAGTAATGACAGCTGGGTAGCCTTAAGTAAGGAGATTGAATATGTTAAAAGTTATATTGAGCTGCAGAAACTTAGGTTTCGCGATGGAGCTGCCGTAGAACTAATCATCAAGGGGGATATAGACGACCAGCCGATTGTGCCGCTCATCCTGATCTCTTTTGTGGAAAATGCCTTTAAACATGGGGTAGCCAACGACCCGAAAGATCCGATAAAGATCAACCTGATTGCAAACCAAAAGATACTTCATTTTAGTATCACCAATAAAAAAAGTAACGCCAATAAAGATGAAATGGGTGGGGTGGGATTAAGTAATGTGGAGCGCAGGTTACAGTTATTATATCCTGAACGATATAAGTTAAATATCGTAAATTCGGCTACCCATTACACCAGTGAACTAATGCTTGATATATGACAAAATTGAAGTGTATAGCTGTGGATGATGAGCCATTAGCGCTAGATATTATAGAGGATTATATTTCTAAAGTCCCATTCCTCGAACTGGTTAAGCGGACCGAGAATGCCATTGAGGCGCTGCAAATTGTGCAGGCAGGGGGAATTGACCTGGTCTTCCTCGACATCCAGATGCCTGATTTAACTGGGATTCAGTTTTTAAAAATAGCTACGGGTAAATCCAACTATATCCTGACCACCGCTTATTCGCAATATGCTTTAGAAAGTTATGACTTGAATGTATCAGATTACTTATTAAAACCAATCGCATTTGACCGTTTTTATAAGGCGGTAGAAAAGGTGTATAATCAGGTGCAAAAAGCGCCTGTTGTTGCTGCTCCCGTTCCTGTGGCGGCGCCCGTAGCACCTGCAGCTTTAAATCCCGTACAGGATTTTATCTTTGTGAAGACCGAACATAAAATTCAGAAAATCGAGCTGGATAACATCCTTTATATTGAAGGATTGAAAGATTATATCTCCATCTTTACCAAGAACGAAAGGGTGATTACCTTACAGAACATGAAAAAGATGGAGGAAACTTTACCACATACACAGTTTATCCGTGTACATAAATCCTATATCATATCCCTAGATAAAATAGAAAGTATCGAAAGAAGCCGCATCACGATTTGTGGTAAAATTATACCTATTGGCGATACCTATAGGGAAGAATTTTTCAAGCGCATTGACAATAAGAATATTTAAGCTGGCAGGGGCTGCAGGAGTTTATGGCGTATCGCTTTTTCTGCAGCCATAGTAATCTCTTCCAGGCTCTGCCCTTCTGTAGCTACAGGCGATAATACTGTCCATTTTAGGCTTTCTCCTGCGCTTAAAGGGTACATGCCATACCGAACAACCTTCCAGGAGTTTTCAATGGCTATAGGCACAACAAGGGCGTTAGGATTTAGCTTTAATAAGGTGGCTACGCCGCCAACCTGAAATCTTTTCATATTCCCGTCTTTCGCACGTGTACCTTCCGCAAAAATCATGGCCGACCAGTTATGTGCCTGCATTTTCCTACCCAGTTTAATAATCTCACCAATGGCCTGTTTGCTGTCTTTTCTGTCGATATTAGCCCCACCACCATATTTCAGGTTAAAGGAAATGGAAGGGATACCCTTGGTGAGTTCTATTTTAGAGATAAACTTGACATGGTATTTTCGCATAAACCAAATGATGCCGGGTATATCATACATGCTCTGGTGATTGGCAATAAAAATAATCGGACGGTTTTCTGGTAATTCCTGCTCATTGATAAAGGTGATGCTGTTTCCTAAAAACACTTGACAATAGGTAAGGAAAAAGTTCAGTGCATCTACCGATTTTTTGTGGGCAGCATAACCAAACTTATAACTCAGCCATTGAATAGGTTGGAAAATGATGAGGGTTAATAGAAAGAAAAAATAAAAAATAGGAGTGAGGACATAGCCTACTAGTTTTTTCATGTGGGAATTCGCTAAATCTGTCCTTGGTGTAATAAGAAATGTGTTTTTAAAATGGCGGCAACACTCATGCTGTCGGTAATTTCGCCACGGATAACCATGTCGAAGGCCTGCGCAAAGGGGAGCTTGCGAATGGCTAATTGTTCTGTATCCTCAGGTTCGGCTTCACCCTGAGTGAGGTTGCGGGCAATATAGATGATGGCCAGTTCATTACTTACGGAGTTGGATAAATGCATACGTTGAATCTCCTGCCAGGAACCTGCGGTTAAGCCAGTTTCTTCCAATAACTCGCGTTTGGCACTATCAAGCGGGTCTGTGCCTAAGGGCCCACCACCTTCGGGAATTTCCCAGCTGTAGGCTTGCAGTGGATAACGGTATTGGCCAACCAGCCAGGTATTGTGGTGCTCATCTAAGGGCAAAATGCCAATGGCCAGGTTTTTAAAATGAACTTCACCATAAATACCGGCACCTCCGGCAGGGTTAATTACCTGGTGTTCGGTAAGGCCGATCCAGTTGTTTTCATAGATCTTGCGGCTGTCTAAAGTAACCCATGGGTTCGTTTCGTCCATGCCGCAAGATACAAAATTAACGTTTAAAATGATCCTTCATCAGGTCCTTGCTGATCCTGTTGGGACTCCGCTTTTTTTGGTTTTTTTGAGAAGGTCGTCTGACCAAAACGGTAAGAATAGGTTAAGCTTGCCATAGGTCCTTGCATATACCTTTCAAAATCAACAACTGTGCTGTTGGTGTTGGTGGTCATGCTCCAGTTACGGGTATTTAATACGTTACGTACATTTAAACTTAACGATGATTTTTTGTTTGGCAGGTCGTATTTAACACCGGCATCCATGCCATACATGGCATTTCTTTTTCCTTGTGCCATTACCTGTGGCGCCCTGTAATCAGCTTTAATTTGTAAAGTAATGCTGTATGGCAGGGTAATGTTATTGGTAATGTTGGCATCCCAGCTAAAACCAGAGTTTTCTAAAATACCAAACTCCGGTACTCCCTTAATGTTGCTTTGGAAAAAGTTGGCATTAGCAGTAAAATTCCAGGCTTTAAGCACATCAAATTTACCTATCAGTTCTAAACCAGTATTACGTTCGCGCGTTAAATTCTGTGGCGTTGTAATGGTAATTCCTTCTTCATCTGGCAATGACCTCACGCGTTGAATTACATCATTTGTTTGGCGGTAATAGATACTGGAAATAAAGGTAATGCTTGGCCAGTACTTGTTATAGCTGAATTCGTAGGCATTTACGTCTTCTGGTTTCAGATTTACGTTACCCTGACGGTAATTTAAGGGTTCAGACGTATCCAGGAAAGGGTTAGTATCCCATCCTCTTGGGCGGTTTACTCTTCTGCTGTAACTTAATTGAACTTGTTGTTCGCCTTTTAATTTTTGCGTTAGAAATACACTTGGGTATAAACGGGTGTAAGCCACTTTTCCAGGGGTATAAGTTACCCCATTTATGGCGCTGTAAGCACCTGAATTGGTGTTTAGCAAGGCATCTTCAGCCCTTAAGCCTACCTGATAGCCAAAGTTTTTAATCTGGTTCTGGAAATTAGCGTACAAAGCATGCACCTGGTCTTTGCTGTTAAAATCATTTGAAACCAGGTAATCCATATCAAATTCGTTGGTGGTCGTATTTAGAATCTGTGCAAGTGTGGTATTGTCAGAATAACGGATCTGGCTGCGGTAACCTGTTTCAAACATTCCTGTTTTACCAATAGGCAGGGTATAATCAGCCTGGATATTGTAGTTTTTACTGTCGCCAATACCATCATTGATATTTACTCCAGTAGGCAGATCTACAGCTTCACCATCAATATTGTAGATATTAGTGTTGTAACGTTGGTAGTTGTCGTCATTGCCCTTTGAATATCCGAAATTAAAAGTGATTTCTTCTTTTGGTTTTTTAAACTTCTGACTAAAATCAACGTTAATGTCATAACTTTTACCACCACGTTGGTTGTTATTGGTTCGGTTACTTAATTCCACGGCACCAAGATTAGCATTTAGTTTATTGATGTTCAGGAATTCGAATTGGTCATTATCCCTCACGTTAAAACCCCCGGATAAGCTGACCACACTTTTCTCTGCTAGGTTATAGTCAATACCAGCTTTCACATTATGGCCGTTATTGGAGCCTTCAGAATCAGAAATCTGGTTTGCAAATACCGTAGGAAAAGTGCTGTCAAGGTAGGTAATGTTGTTAAACCCATTGCTTAAACGGTTACCGGTACGGAAACTATAATTACCGTAAAGGTTAACTTTATTGTTTTGATAACTTAAGCTGGTGTTGGCGTTATAGTTTTCCTGGTTTCCGGCAGTTAAAGCCACATTACCATTTAAACCTAATTTTTTATTCTTTTTAAGTACGATGTTAATAATACCCGATTGACCTTCGGCATCATATTTTGCTGAAGGATTGGTAATGACCTCTACGCTTTCAATAGAGCTGGCTGGAATAGATTGCAGAATTTGTGCTACATTTCCACCGGCAATAAGCGATGGTTTACCATCGATCAGTACCTTCACTCCTGATGATCCTCTTAAACTTACATTACCTTCCATATCTGTTTGTACAGTGGGAACGTTTTGCAATAAATCTGTGGCCGATCCCCCTTCACTCACTAAACTCTGGTCTACAGAGAATACTTTTTTATCAATACCCAGCTGCATGGTGCTTTTAGGTGCCGAAATTTCTACTTCTTTTAAGGCAAGTCCTTTAGAAGGATTCATCTTTATTGTACCCAGGTTAATTTGTCCGCCTTTAAAAGTAATGGAATCCCTTACCATGGTTTGGTAACCCATATAGCTTATTTTAAACGTAACCACACCTGCTGGCAGGTCCGAAACTTTTAAATTTCCGTTTACATCCGTTTGTGCTACTTTTATGATAGCTTTAGTTTTTCTGTCAAGTATACTTGCAGTTGCGTATGGAATGGTTTCGTCGTTTTGTCCGTCAACTACTTTTGCTACAAGAACTGTTTGCGCCGGAGCTTGGGCATAAAGGTTTAAAGTGCTTGTACATATGGCAGCGATTAAAAATAAGGCTTTGTAAAAATGCGTCTTCATCAATTCTATCTTCATTTATGGGGTGTCTGTTATAAAGAGGGACAAAGAAACGGAGGCGAAGTTTAATATTCAGGGCGTAACTATTTTATTACAACGAAAACATGATGAATTACAGTAATATTTTTGTGAAGAATGGGTTAACGTATCAAACCTACCGGGATTTGATCGATGAAAAGTTAAAAGCCGGTAAAACAACGGGTGAAGATGATTCGGAAGACATGCTTCACTACTCCAAAATGAATGTTCACCGCATGACGCGGGTTGATAAAACCGTCCAGCTCACGGAAGAATTTCTAGGTGTACTGGCTAATGTTAATAAAAAATATCACCTCTTGGTGATTAGCGAAGGCTGGTGTGGTGATGCTGCGCAAATTGTACCTCTGTTTGACAAAATTGTACAAGCCGCTCCGGCGCATTTTCAGTTACGCTTTGTGCTTCGCGACCAGTATCCCGACTTAATTGACCAGCACCTAACCAATGGCGGAAGGGCAATACCTGTATTGTTGATTCTTGATGAGAATGGGATGGTATTAAACAAATGGGGGCCAAGGCCAGCCTTGTTAAGCCCGTTACTTACTGACTGGAAAAAGGAAGACGAGGACATGATGGTGGTTGCCGAGAAACTTCATGGTTGGTATGCTAAAGATAAAACTTTAAGCACCCAGCAGGAACTTATCGAATTGTTTAGGGGTTTAAATTAATCTACAGATACGGTGAGGCCTTCTTGTTTAAGAATCTTACGGTAAATTTCCATTTCTGTATAAGAGCCTTCCAGCACGGCGCATTTCCCTTTGCTATGAACTTCCCAGGCAATTTTTTCTGCCTGCGACTCCGTATAATCCAGGTATTTCATCATACAATGGATCACATGGTCAAAAGTATTTACATCGTCGTTCCATAAAATCAACCGGTTGGTGGTTTTTAGAGAGGAGAGGATTTCTTCCAATGTAAATGTTTCTTCTTTTGTTTCTGTAGACATGTTGCAAAAATACGCAATTTCAAAATATGCTGACAGCTAAATATTATTTTGTTTAGAAATGGATACAGCTCAATTATACGACCTCCAAAATAATATGATCAATTGCTCATGCCCCGCTGATTTACATATTTAAATGTGAACGTTCCTGCTAATAAAGCAATTAAAGTATAAATAGCGACCACCAACGCGCCTTTATCTTTAAATAGATTATAATCAGTCATGTGATTTTTGAGGACGGTAATGTGGTATGAAAAGGGATAGTACATATACCAGGATTTCTGTGTGAGAAACAATCCTAGAAATATAAAGAATAAAAATATTCCTAACGCTGTGATTGCACTCTCTATGTAAATGAAAATTGGGATGACTAAAACACCATATAGTATAAATGCCATTAACATTCTTGAATGAAAAATGATAAGTAAATAATTGTCATGCAGATTCAGCGCGATATGGTCTGGATAAAAAGTGATACAGATGAATATAATTGCCACATAGGATAAATAGGAAATTAAACAATATGCAAATATGAAAACCACACTAATAAATACTTTTCCAAGATAAATCCTCACTTTGCTAATAGGTAACAACAGGCTAGACTCCCACATTTGGTTTTTATTCTCTACCTGAATTAAGGAGTAAAGAATTAAAGCAATAATGATAGGGGAGAACATGATATAAGACTGAAAATAAAAGGTGGAGAATAAAGGGACAACTTGATTCGTAGTTGCCAGGCCCAGTCGTTTAAATAGCTCCATCATGGCAATCGTACTCATTAATAAAGGAAATAGATAGACCAGGTGAAGTCCTCTAATCCTTTTATTTTTTATCAGTTCATATTTAATTAAACTCATAGACTGTTAGTTTTCATGTAAGTATCTTCGAGACCAATTTCTGATGTTTTAATGTCTAAAATGTTTGCTCCGGTGGCCAGAAGATTAGTCATAAAATCATTTAGATTGGCCTGATCTTCAATAATAAATTCCAGGCAGTTTCCTTGTGCCCCTTTTAGCGTAATTCCAGGAGTATCATTTAGTGAAGCAATTTTTTCAATGGATGCTAAGACAATAAATAGTTGCTTTGTTTTCGTCTTTTTTAAGAACTGATCAATAGGCCCCTCGAACTCCAGTTGGCCATTTTTCAACATCCCTATATGGGTAACAACCTTTTCTAATTCGCTTAGTATATGACTGGATAAAAAGATTGTGGTTCCAAA
This sequence comes from Pedobacter sp. CAN_A7, assembly GCF_015752175.1. Lineage (NCBI taxonomy): Bacteria > Pseudomonadati > Bacteroidota > Sphingobacteriia > Sphingobacteriales > Sphingobacteriaceae > Pedobacter > Pedobacter sp. CAN_A7. The sequence continues at coordinate 562,178 of NZ_JADOUW010000002.1, forward strand.
ATTATAATGAAGGTCTTTTATGATCATGCGGGTTTCCACAATCCATTCGGGATCCAAACCATTTAATGGTTCATCTAAGATGAGTAATTCAGGGTGATATAAAAAGCTCTTTGCAATCCCTAAACGTTGTTTCATTCCTGTAGAACACTTTCCATACAAACGATCTTTGAATTCCCATAGGCCTACCTTTTTTAAAACTACCTCAATTCGGTTACCGTCTATGGGATAATAGTATTTTAGCAGTTTCAAATTTTCTGAGCAGCTGAGGTTCGAATAAAAGTGCGGCCCTTCAAGTAAATACCCGGTTCTTTTAATGATGTCTTGACGATGCGTAGGCTGATCCAATCCTAACACTTGAACACTTCCACTTTTTGGCGATAACAGACCCAAAATGCACCTTATCGCTGTACTTTTTCCAGCTCCATTTGAGCCTATGAAGCCATATATTGAACCTGGTAGTACGTGTAAGGATAAGTTTTTTAATATGGGAGCAGCTTTGTGATAAGAAAAACTCAGGTTTTCAATTTTTATCATAAATGAAAAGAAGTTTATTATCTAAATATATATTTTATTATAAATATTCTGATGATAATAAATCTTAAGTTGATTAACTATGCGAATTAATCCTACAAGTGCATCATATTATGCACCAATAAAATACATAAATTGACCGATTGCATAACCTGAATGATAGGCGAAAAATACAATCAAGATAGCCAGGTATAAATGTTTTATGGTTAAGCCAGATTTTTTAATCATTTTGATTATTGTTAAGCGCTATGTTGCGTAAACATAATCATAATTTAAAATTAACCGCGTTAAGCTAACTTCTATTTTCCAGTGACTACACTCCTTTCCAAAGTTCAATATCAACGAAACGAAAAAGGCGAGTTTCATGAAATCGCAACACGTAACCTCCACGACACCATGGAAATTTTGCTAAACTATCCATGGGATACAGAGCGACTACGAAGGTTCAGGAGGTTCTATATTAGGATTGTTTATTGTCTTGGTGTTCATGATGCTCCTCATGACAAGTCCACTATTATTCTTCTTTTTCAATTACCTATCAGCCGATAAGAATGATTATCTTCAAATCTCCAAAGGCCACGATGAGTTCGTTTACAGGAAATCCAGCAATATGAAAATTTACAACAAGCAGAATGTCAAGGAGATAATAGCATACGGTGTGCAGTCATCCAAATCTCTCTGGAGTAACTGTGAAGTGTATGAAATAACCTTTAATAACGGTGAGCAAATAAAGTTTACAAGTTTGTTAATTAGCGGTAGTAAACTAAAGCAGAAATTTCCCGATCAGCGAATACAAGATGTTTTTAAATTCTTTCCAACATTCTGATACCTCTTCCATGCTTTGCATGTAACCTACTTGAGGTTCATCGTGAGGATGTCCCCGACACACAACTGAGATAGACTTTGAACACACCTGGTCCCAGGACGCTCACTGGTCTGGCGTTGCGACGAAGCCTGGTCGAAGCCAGGATGGGGTGCAATAAAGCTATCCAAAATTTCTACAGCCTCATGTAAATTTAGCCTTTCTGGCCTAAAATCATAACCTATGGTTAATATTGTCATAATACCATGGCAATAACTTCGGGTTTTAAAATCTGATGCTAAACAATAGAATATGAAGAAAATAATATTGATGATGCTGGCGATGCTTTCCATAGGCATGCTGCAAGCCCAGGATGCCCATGTGATTTTGATTAGTGTAGATGGTTTAAGACCTGAATTTTATAAAGACGCTAGCTGGTCGATGGTTAATTTACGCCAGGCCATGCAAACCGGCGCCTATGCTGACGGTGTGGAGGGGGTATTTCCATCGGTTACCTACCCTTCGCATACCACTATGATTACGGGTGTAAAACCATTGAAACATGGGGTGTATTATAATACGCCGCCTGAACCTTTAGGAGTAACCGGCAAATGGAACTGGACTTACGATAACATTAAAGTGCCCACTATTTTTAGTTTAGCCAAAGCGAAAGGATTATCAACAGCATCGATGTTCTGGCCCGTATCTGTAGGCAACCCGGCAACCTACAACCTTCCGGAATATTGGTATTTGCCCGCTGCTAAAGGCGAAAAACGCAATATGATCAAGGCTTTGTCAGAACATGCCTTTCCGAAAGGATTTTATGAAGAACTGCAGGAAAATGCCACAGGCAAATTGGAGGATGTTGATTTTGACGGAGAATACCTGAGCATTGATGATAACCTTGCCCGGATGAGCAGTTATGTGATTCGCAAGTATAAACCTTCATTTTTAGCCCTACACCTGGTTGCCGTAGATCATTTTGAGCATGAGCAGGGTAGAGATGGTGATAAGGTTCGGGCATCGGTCGCTGGAGCTGATCGGGCGATTAAATCGATTCTTGAAGCAATAGAAAAAGCTGGAATTAAAGATAAAACAACCGTTATCATTACAGGTGATCACGGTTTTGTAAATATCCATGCTTCTCTGGCGCCTAACGTTTTGCTTGCACAAGCAGGTTTATATGATTCGGAAAACAAAGAAAACTGGAAAGCCTATTTCCATAGTGCTGGTGGTTCGAGCTTCTTGCAGTTAAAGGATAAAAATGATAAACAGACCCTGGCAAAAGTAATGGCGGCCTTGAAAAAACTGCCCCTATCACAGCAAGCCATGTTTGAGGTGAAAGACCGGGTTGCTTTAGATGTGGTAGGTGCTGACCCTAATGTGGCACTGGCCTTAGCGCCTGTCCATGGTTTCACTTTTAACAACAGTGCTACTGGTGATTTTATTCGCCCTGCAAAAGGTGGTACCCATGGTTTCTTTCCCGATTCTAAAGAAATCCAAACCGGTTTTGTGGCTTTTGGAAAAGGCATTAACCAAGGTGTTGTCATCCCTCAGATGGGCCTGGTCGATATTGCACCTTTAATAGCAAAGCTTTTAAACCTTGACTTGCCAGCTGGCGATGGCCTTTTGTATCCTGGGCTATTGGCTAAATAGGTGCTCTCATTTATTTTTTTTTAATCGGATTTTTGCCGGAATACTTTGTATAATCATATTGTCGAAAATTACAGTCTTTTGATTCTGTGTATTATGATAACAATTTTATTTTTTTTTTACTCACTTCTGATGAGCCCATAATGGTAGTTATGTGTTTAGAAAGCCTATTCAGCCGTGTTAAGGGCAACGTTAGCAATTTTCTTTATTGTGAAATCTCCTAAACAATTCCACATGCTCACCATATTTTCAGCTGCAAATCTCCTAACTTAATTGCCAGATTATCCCCTATATATAGTTAATATGGTCACTAATTCAGCGAAGATGTCCACAAACAAGTATTTGCCTCACATTGACGGATTGAGAGCAATCGCCGTCCTGTCTGTATTTATGTTTCACTTAAATTTCACAATTTTCTCTGGAGGGTTTGTTGGTGTAGATGTATTCTTCGTAATCTCTGGTTACCTCATTACCGGGGGGATCTACAAAGAGCTATTGGCTGGTGGTTTTTCTCTCCAGGCTTTTTATCAACGAAGGATTAAAAGAATTTTGCCGGCTTATTTTACCATGGTGATTTTGGTGCTCATTCTTTCTGCTGTATTATATCCATTCTTACAGCTTAAAATTGTTGCGGTTACCGCTGCTATGAGTTCCGTGTTCCTTGCTAATATTCGCTTTGCGGTAAAAGAGTCGAATTATTTTGCTGCCGATGTTCATGAAGATCCGCTATTAAACTTATGGTCATTGGGCGTGGAAGAGCAGTTTTATCTGGTTATTCCGGTCATGTTACTCCTCATTTGGAAATTTATGCCCAACTGGTTTAAACCGGCATTATGGCTTATGTTTATCCTGTCTTTTGTAAGCTGTTTACTGGTCATGTATTTTGGGCAGCATAAGATTGCTTTTTATTATCCACACTTGAGGGCATGGGAATTTCTCGCCGGGTCAATCCTGGCTGTTGCAGGCATTACCGCTGCAAAACAAAGCTTAAAAGGCAACTTGCTTAGTGTTTTGGGGTTAGTGCTGGTGGCTGTACCTACATTTACTTATACTCAGGATACTGCATTTCCTGGTATCGCTTCACTTCCTGTGGTTCTAGGGACCGTATTGGTGTTGCATTTTGGCGTCAATGGAGGGCTGGCAGGCCAGTTATTACGAAGCGCCCCAGTTACTTTTATTGGACGCATTTCCTATTCCTTGTACCTGTGGCATTGGCCAGTCATTGTTTTCTGGCGTTATGTCAGGTTTAATGAAACAACAGTGATGGATAATGTGGCCATTATCGTCGTTTCTTTTGCGTTGGCTATACTGTCATGGCATTTTGTAGAAATGAAGTTTAGGTTTCGCATGGCCAACGCCAATTATAAATATTACCTCTATACAGCTCTAGGCTCTGTAATGGTGGGCGCTTTCGCTTCCTTCATCGTTTACACGAATGGTGCTAAACATTATTTTAATACAGAAGCCAACAGCCTTATTAGAGACTCGGGTACCATCTCCAGGTTTGCAGACACCCAACTGTGGGTAGTCAATAATGATACAGAGTTTACCTATTCCCAATTATTGGCTTTAGACAAAAATCTATTGATACCCATAGGAGATTCCACGGCCGAGAAATCATTTTTAATATGGGGCGACAGCCATGCCGTTTCTTTGTTGCCCGGGATGGATAGCCTGGCCCGCGTAAATAAAAAAGGGGGATACCTGTTAAACAGGCAAACGGGTATTTCTAATGAACGGATTAAATACTATAAGTACGTAACCCAATGGCTGCAAGATCAACAAACCATTGAACAGGTATTTTTAGTCCAACGCTGGAGTGTGCGGCTGGAAAGTGAGTTTCAAAGAGATTTTATGGTCAACTTTTGCAATAACCTAAAAAACCTTGGACTGAAAACGACCATCTTCCAGAATGTGCCTGAATTTACGGTCGACCCAATTATATTCCAGGCGCGGGTAAAGATTCTCAATTCCTTTGGTGAGTTTCGCAATAGTCCAATGGTTGATACAACCAGTTACAAAAAACTAACCCAACCTTATGGGCTTCTTTTTCAGAAGCTGGCACAAGATCATGCGTTTAAGATATTACCAACCGACCATATCTTTTTAAGAAATGGAATGTACCATGCAATGAATAATGATGGCGAATTACTCTATTATGATAACCACCACTTGTCGCCGGAGGGTTCCAGGTTGTTGATGAAATCATTAAGCCATGAGGTGTTTTAAGGTGGTTCTTGTTAAGCACAAATATATATTTGCATTTGAAATCAATTATCTACAACTTACATCAGGCTAAGGCTAAATTAAGGTTATCCCTGCATGGTATGTGGAGGTAAACTTTCTTTTGAAACCAATATAAACTAACCAAATGCAGAGTTCTAAAATAGCTGGAATCGGTTATTATGTTCCTAAGAACGTATATACCAACGATGATTTGTCCAGGTTCATGGATACAAACGATGCCTGGATTCAGGAGCGCACCGGGATAAAAGAGCGGCGCTTTGCCGACCGGCTGGAAGAAACGACTACCACCATGGGAATTGAAGCGGCAAAGATTGCGATCGAAAGAGCCGGTACAACAGCCCAGGATATAGACTTTGTCATCTTTGCCACCTTGTCTCCGGATTATTATTTCCCTGGCTGCGGGGTGTTGTTACAACGCGAAATGAAGATGAAAGAAGTTGGGGCACTTGATGTGCGTAACCAGTGTTCAGGCTTTGTTTATGCACTTTCTATTGCAGATCAGTATATTAAAACCGGTATGTATAAAAACATATTGGTGGTGGGGAGTGAAAAACACTCCTTTGCGATGGACTTCGATACCCGCAGCAGAAATATATCAGTCATCTTTGGTGATGGTGCAGGTGCTGTAGTTTTACAGCCGGCAACACGCGAAAAACAAGGGATTTTGAGTACACACCTTCACAGCGATGGCGCAGATGCAGAAATATTGGCTATGTTTTACCCAGGTTCGGCAGCTAATAAATGGTTGAAGGATAAACCTGGTTACCCCGATCAGGAGCTTGGCGGTTTATTTATGACCACTGAACAATTGGAAAGCGGTGCTGCCCTGCCTTATATGGATGGTCCGGCAGTATTTAAAAAAGCAATTGTGAAGTTTCCGGAAGTGATTAAGGAAGCACTGCAAGCCAATCACTTAACCCCTGAAGATATTGATTTGCTGGTGCCACATCAGGCTAATTTAAGGATTAGTCAGTATGTGCAGCAATTGATGAAACTTCCAGATGAAAAGGTGTTTAATAATATTCAGAAATATGGAAATACCACTGCAGCCTCGATCCCTATCGCTTTATGCGAAGCCTGGGAAGCGGGGAAGATTAAAGAGGGTGATTTGATATGTCTAGCCGCATTTGGTTCAGGATTTACCTGGGCCAGTGCTTTAATCAGGTGGTAATAAGTCAAAAATTCTGCCGGAGAATTAATCAAGAGGCATCTAGGTAGCTCGCGAAGCTACCTAGTGCATTAAAGTGGTATAAACTGTGCCTAATTCAAGTGTAATCAGCGATCAGCAAAAGGAATTAACTTCCTTTTGCTGATCTTGTCATTTGCTCAAAAGCATCCCACATTTCGTTAGGGATGGCTTCGAATCCATTAAACTGTCCGGCGCCTTGTAACCATTCTCCACCATCAATGGTAATCACTTCGCCATTGATATAACCAGCAAAGTCGCTGATTAGGAATGCAGCAAGGTTAGCCAATTCCTGGTGTTCACCAACTCTTTTAAGTGGCACCCGGTTTTTAAAGTCAAACTTTTCGGCCAGGTCGCCCGGTAACAAACGTTCCCATGCGCCTTTTGTTGGAAAAGGTCCTGGCGCGATTGCATTTGTTCTGATGCCATATTTCCCCCATTCTACCGCCAATGAGCGGGTCATGGCTAAAACACCTCCTTTGGCACATGCAGAAGGTACTACATAGGCAGATCCTGTAAATGCATAGGTGGTTACAATATTGAGGATGCTCGCCGGTTGTTTTTCTTTAATCCAATGTTTGCCGAAAGCCAGCGTACAATTTACAGAGCCTTTTAACACAATGTCAATCACAGAAGAAAAGGCATTGGCCGATAAACGTTCTGTAGGTGATACAAAGTTGCCCGCAGCATTATTTAGCAGGGCATGCACTTCACCGAAAGTTTTTAGGGTTTCCGCCAGTACATGTTCCACCTGCTCATATTCTCTCACATCACAAGCCACCGCCAGCACTTTGCCACCGGTTTCTGCGGCTAACTCATCGGCTGTTTTTTGGAGCACATCCAGCTTGCGGCTGGTGATTACCAGGTTGGCGCCCAATTTTAGGAAATAAGTGCCCATAGCTTTACCCAAGCCTGTGCCGCCCCCTGTAATTACGATTGTCTTTCCTTTTAAAGCATCATCTCTGAGCATTGGTTCATTATACATGGCTTATTTCTTTTGTAAGTTATCAATAATTGTTTTTAGGATATTTCTAGTGTTTGGTGACCACCATTGTTTAAGCATGAGTGCTAACACCTCCGTTTGGTCTGCTGTTGTAGCCTGGATCAGTTCTTTCCTGATGTTAAATTTGCTTTGCTGCCAGGTATTGGATTCAAAGGCCATGTATTTTCTGATTCTTCGCTCTGTAGCGGTTAAAATAGTGTCGGCACTAACCACTTCGTCTACCAGGCCAATAGCCAGGGCTTCCTGCGGACTAAACAATTTCCCTTCCAGTAAACTGCGGCTTGCACTTGCTTTTCCGAGCCAGAACGAATAAACCTGGAAAATACTGTCTGGAACGATGATACCCACAGGTACTTCATTTAAACCAATGATGTATTTACCTTCGGCCATCACCCTGGTGTCGCAGGCTAATGCAATCACGCAGCCACCAGCAGGACTATGCCCGTTAATAGCTGCAGCTAAAGGTTTTTTAAAGCTCACGATGGTTGCTGCAAATTTAAAAAACAACTCCCAGAAGGACTTTACCTCTTCTTCATTGAAATGATAGAGTTCCATTAAGTCCAGTCCTGCCGAAAAGAAGTGCTCCTGTCCGGTAATCATGACGCCGCCAATGTTCTCATCGTTTTCGATGTTTTTAAAAAGGTCGGTTAATTCGGTAATCATTTCCCGGTTCATGGCATTAGACTTCCCCCGGTTGAGGGTAACTATAGCTAATCGGTCTTTTATACTCACTTTAATGGTGTTCATGTTTGTTATTTTACTTGATAAGTGTAAATGGATCTTGCCAGTTGTCCGGCGGCATTAACCCCTTCCAGGTGTACGCGGTAGGTGCCAGGAACATCGGTGTTAAAATAGTCGATTTTAGTTTTTCCGTTTGTATCTGTTACCACCTGGGGATTCCAGTAAACGGTAGTGCGTAGATCTGGTGCAGCATTGGGTTTTTCGGAATCGTATTCGGGAGAATAGAATTCTCGGGAATAAGAATAGCCTTTTGGTGTATAGGTAATCAATCCAGGAGTGTATGTCGAGTATGTGCTTTGCCCTCCTCTTTTTGTGGTTATCACTAAAACGCCACCGCTGGCACGCATACCGTAAATGGATAATAAGTGAGCACTTTTTAAGACCTCAATGGTTTCTACATCCATAGGCGAAATATTATCCAGAAATCTGGTGTCTTGTAGGTGTACCCCATCCAGAACGATCGTCATGGCTTGTCGGCCACTATTTCGGGTTAACCAGGCCTGACCATCCATAATGACTAGGCCGGCCACCCTGCCCTGAAGACATTGACTAAGCATGGTGCAGGTTTGCAAGTCTTTGGCAGTAATCAATGCGTCGTAAGCACCGGCATTAGTACCATTAATATTTGCAGAATTCTTTGTCAAACTTACCGTCTTACCGATGTTTACTTCTTGCAGTTGAATGGTGCGTTGCAGCGAGCCTCGTTTAGTTAATTCATCAAAATAACTTTCACTTTGTTTAACATAACTGGCAATGGCTTCGTTTACATTGATGGCTATATCACCAGTGTTTTTATTAGGTGTAACAACCAAGCCAGGTATGGCGTCGATCTTGAGTTCAGTATATTTCTTACCTTTTGCATTTCTACCCTGCACCACAAATTTAGTGCTGTCGCCGAAAATCAGGTCGTCGAACACAAACTTTCCGTTGGCATCAGATAAAGTATCAAGTGTTAAGAGACCGCCTGAAGAGGAAAACAGCGTAACCTGGCCACCGGAGATGGGTTTGCCACCCTCAGTAGTTAAAGTTCCGCTAATAGACAGTGATTTTTCTGGCTGATACGTCATTTCGGGTGATACATCATTAATCACGTTTTTCCAGAGAAATCTACGCCAACCTTGGGTGAGTAATAAGTTGTCCAGACGTTGTAAGGTGATGCTGGAGTTATCCAGAAAATAGAGGTTGGGTTTCTCGATATAACCTGGTAAATCTGAACTGAGCAATAAAGTACTGAAAATATGGCTTTCATTTTCTAGGTCAGGATCAACAACAGAAGTATTGGTTACTGAAACTGAGAAGCTGCCTTGCAGGGGTTTGCCGTTGGCTTCGGCAAGTACATCCAAGCTTACTTTCTCCCGGGGTTTATAATCTTGTTTGCTTTTTACCTGGAGGTTGATTTCATCGGCTATATTTTTATGGAAAGCCAGGCGCTCGGCAACCGGTTGGTTGGCCTGATCGAACAGGGTAAACTGAATAACTCCAGATGGTAAATCTTTCCTTGGAATATCCAGCATAGCGATCTGTTTGTCAGTTTTTATGCGTGCTATGGCATGGGCCTGTCCCTGGTGCTGCACCACCAACTTCAGTTCTCCTTTTTTCAGGAGCTCTGGACTCAGTAAAACTTTGATGTTAAATTTATCAGGATTACTGGAATTAACTGCTAACAGATAGCCCTGTGCTTGTATAGCAGGCAGGGGAATGCGTTTTTCAGAACCGTCCTCCATGTTGACTATAGCCGTATAACTTTGGCCCGGCTGCGGGTTTAACACAAAAAAACCCATGCCCAGGTAGGTTGATTTAAAATTGGTAACCACTTGCCCGGTCTGGTCGATGATGTTTCCCGACACGTCTTTACCAAGGCCGTTTTTAGCGGTGGCTTTGATGCCCACTTTACCCGGTAAACCTACAACCAGATTGCCGCCTTCAGGAAAAAACTGTACATCGATAGCCTTCGAAGTTTCCGTCACCGGGATAATCTTGGTTACTTTCCGTTTGTCGGGAAGGGTTAAGGTGGCTGTTATTTGTCCGGCTTTTTGCAGCTGGTTACCTTTGTTTAAGAAGGCGAAATTTACCTCGCCATTTTCATCGGTCTTTGCTTTACCTTTTTCTACTGTTTTATCCTCTAGTTGCACTTGGTAACTGACTTCCTGATCAACATAAGGCTTGCCTTCCTTGTCAGAAAACTTTAACCTGGTGTCTACCTTTTGAACGTTGTTTTCTATACTGAAACCATAAGTTGCCTTTGTGAAAACCTTGTTCGCCCAGGCATTTCCCACTTTAATGGTTTTATCAAACATAAACTCAGGACCTGCATTCCGCATCCATTGCGTATAGGCCCTGATGCGGTAGTTCCCCTCTGCTAAGGTGTCTGGCAGTTTAAAGTCGCCCCAGGTTACTCCACTAGATAAGGGCAGTTTAAGCTGATGTTTAATGGAGTCAGACTCGTTTAGGAGCTCTACGTAGAGGCTTGCGCTGAGGCGTGACGGTGCGCCGTCCTGCGTGTTGATGACATAGGCCTTAAACCAAATGTCGTCGCCAATGGCGTAATAAGGCTTGTCTAAATGGAGGTGGACTTTCTCTTGTGGATGGGTCTGTATATAGGCTTCCATTTTCTTCAAGATTAAAGAAAATGGATCCTCGTTTATTTTAAATGCAGTAATTAAGCTGGCGCCTAATAGGAGCATTACCGTTATGTGGTATCTGGTTTTCATGGAAAGCGATTAACATGTCAGATCAATATAACAATAATTGTGACGGATTAGAATTTATTCTTCCACATCATGCTTTCCACAGGCTTTGTCGTTTTGTTATTATACTTTGCGTAATCTTTAAGTTGTAAGCGTGCTCATCCTTGTTAATTTACTTGATAAGTATAAATGGATCTTGCCAGTTGTCCGGCGGAATTCACACCTTCCACGTGTACGCGGTAGGTACCCGGAACATCGGTGTTAAAATACTCGATGGTTGCTTTTCCGTTTGTGTCTGTTACCACTTGCGGATTCCAGTATACGGTAGTGCGTAAATCTGGTGCAGCATTGGGTTTTTCAGTATCGTATGGCGGAGAATAGAAATCTCTGGAATAAGCTAGCCTTTAGCTGTATAGGTAACCAGTCCCGGCGTATAAGTAGAATAAGTGGATTGCACCCCTCTTTTTGAGGTAATTATTAAAATGCCATTACCTCCATTGCTACGCAACCCGTAAATGGATTGCAAGTGTGGACTTTTTAGCACCTCTATGCTTTCCACATTTATAGGGGAAATGTTATCCATGGATTTGAAATCCTGGTGTACACCATCCAGAATGATTGCCATAGGGTCGCGCGCGTCCTTTCGGGTCAAATATGCCTGACCATTCTTAATGATTATACCAGACACCTTTCCTGAAAGACATTGACTTAGTAAATGGCAGGTTTGCAGGTCTTTTCCGGTAATTAGGGCGTCGTATGCTGTAGGACCAGTGCCATTATAGTTTGCAGTATTCTTTGTCAGACTTACCGTTTTATCAATATTTACTTCCTGCAGCTGAATGGTGCGTTGCAGCGAACCTCGTTTAGTTAATTCATCAAAATAACTTTCACTTTGTTTAACATAACTGGCAATGGCTTCATTTACATTGATAGCGATATCGCCAGTGTTTTTATTAGGTGTAACAACCAAGCCTGGAATGGGATCCATCTTGAGTTGAGTATGTTTCTTGCCTTTTTCATTTCTACCCTGCACCACAAATTTAGTGCTGTCTCTGAAAATCAGGTCGTCGAACACAAACTTTCCGTTGGCATCAGATAAAGTATCAAGAGATAAGAAAACGCCTATAGAAGAGACCAGCGTAACCTTTCCGCCGGAAATGGGTTTGCCGCCTTCAGTAAGTAAAGTTCCGCTAACGGATAGTGATTTTTCTGGCTGATACTTTATTGAGGGTATTACCTCATCAATCACGTTTTTCCAGAGAAACCTACGCCAACCTTGGGTGAGTAATAAGTTATCCAGGCGTTGTAAGGTGATGCTGGAGTTATCCAGAGAATAGTGGTTGGGTTTCTCGATATAACCTGGTAAATCTGAACTGAGCAATAACGTACTAAAAATATGGCTTTCATTCTCAAGGTCAGGATTAACTATGGAGGTATTGGTTACTGAAACCGAGAAGCTGCCTTGCAGGGCTTTGAAGTTGGCTTCGGCAAGTACATCCAGGCTCACCTTCTCCCGGGGTTTATAATCTTGTTTGCTTTTTATCTGGAGGTTTATTTCATCGCCAATGTGCTTTTGAAAAGCCAGGCGTTCGGCAACCGGTTGGTTAGCCTGATCGAACAAGGTAAACTGAATGATTCCAGAAGGTAAATCTTCTCTTGGAATATCCAGCAAAGCAATTTGTTTATCTGTTTTTATACGTGCAACTACATGGGCTTTTCCCTGGTGTTGAACAACGAGTTTCAGCTCTCCGAGCCTGAGGAGTTCAGGGCTAAGCAATACTTTGATGTTGAATTTAGTGGGGTCACTAGACTGAACGGCTAACTGATAGCCCTGTGCTTGTGCAGCTGGAAGCGGAATGCGTTTTTCAGAGCCGTCCACCATTTCAACCACCGCCGTATAACTTTGGCCCGGTTGCGGGTTTAATACAAAAAAGCCCATGCCCAAGTAGGTTGATTTAAAATTGGTAACCACTTGCCCGGTCTGGTCGATGATGTTTCCCGACACATCTTTTCCAAGGCCGTTTTTAGCAGTGGCTTTGATGCCCACTTTACCCGGTAAACCGAAGACCATGTTGCCGCCTTCAGGAAAGAACTGTACGTCAATTTCCTTGGAGGTTTCTGTAACCGGGATGATCTTGGTTACTTTTCGTTTGTCGGGAAGGGTTAGGTTGGCTGTTATTTTTCCTGGTTTTTTTAGCTGGTTGTCTTTGTTGAGGAAGGCAAAGTTTACTTCTCCATTTACATCAGTCTTTGTTTTGCCTTTTTCTACTGTTTTATCTTCTAGCTGCACCTGATAGCTGACTTCCTGATCAACATAAGGCTTGCCTTCTTTATCGGAAAATTTTAACCGGGTGTCAACCTTTTGCACTTCGTTTTCTATACTAAAAACATACGTGGCCCTTGTGAAAACCTTGTTCGCCCAGCCATTTCCTACTTTTATGGTTTTATCAAATATAAACTCAGGACCTACATTCTTCATCCATTGCGTATAAGCCCTGATGCGGTAGTTTCCTTCGGTTAAGGTGTCTGGCAGTTTAAAGTCGCCCCAGGTCACGCCACCCCATAAAGGCAGTTTAAGCTGATATTTAATAGCGTCCGACTCATTGAGGAGCTCAACATAAAGGCTTTTGCTCAGAAGTGATGGTGCGCCTTCCTGTGTGTTGATCACATAGGCTTTAAACCAAATATCGTCGCCAATGGCATAATAGGGTTTGTCTAAATGCAGGTGGACTTTCTCTTGCGGATGGGTCTGTACATAGGCTTCCATTTTCTTCAAGATTAAAGAAAATGGATCGTCGTTTATTTTAAATGCCGTAAATAAGATGGCCCCTGATAGGAGCAATGCTGTGAAGGGAGATCTGAATTTCATGGAGAGCAATTAACATGTCAGATCAAGATAACAATAATTGTGGCAGATTAAAATTTATTCTTCCACATCATGCTTTCCACAGGCTTAGTAGTCTTATTGTTATACTTTGCGTCGCCTTTGGCATTGTACATCACATTGATATCACCTTCTACCATAAAATAAATGAGCTGACCAATAGGCATGCCGGCATAAATTCTAACAGGCTGTGAACAGGAGATTTCCAGTGTCCAGGTATTGCAGAAACCAACGTCGCCTTTACCGGCAGTAGCGTGAATATCTATACCTAAACGTCCAGTGCTCGACTTGCCTTCTAAAAATGGAATATGGGCATGGGTTTCAGTATATTCAAGGGTAACGCCTAAATATAAAGTACCTGGCTGCAGTACAAAACCATCTTTAGGAATTTCAAAGTGGGAAATGGTATTGTGCTTTTTGGCATCAAGCACCCGGTCTTTATAGGTAGCCAGGTATTTGCCTAAATGCACATCATAAGAGTTAGTCCCCAGGCATTCGGCCGTAAAAGGCTCTATAATAATTGTACCTTTTTCTATTTCTTCAAGGATGCGTTTGTCGGAAAGTATCATTTATTAAGTTATTTGGGCTAAATTATGATTATTTTAAGATACTTTTACCATTGATTTCCCAAAATAGAAATGCCAATCGTTTTTAACAAAAATATTGATGATCATACCATACTGGCTGTATGGAAGATACAAGAAAGTGAAGCTGAACTAACCGCCGGATTACAGCTTAAACAACATGAACTTGATTTTATCTCTTCGCTGAATAATGGTAAGCGTTTACTGCATTGGTTAAGCACGCGCTTATTGCTGCGGACTATGCTTAATACCAATGAATATATCGACTGCCGGATGGACGATCATGGTAAACCGTACCTGGTTAATATTGATTATGAGATTTCTTTAAGCCATTCTTACGATTACGCTGCGGTGATGATTAGTAAGGATAAAAAGGTTGGTGTGGACATTGAAAAAATGAAGGATAAGATCCAGCTGATTAAGCAAAAATTTCTTTCTACAGAAGAACTGCAACAGGTGCAACTAGATGAGTCTGTTGAGGGCTTATACGTGTGCTGGTGCGTTAAGGAGGCCATTTATAAATGGAATGGCAGGAGAGGGCTAGAGCTTAAAAAAGACATGTATGTAAAGGCTTTTCCGTTGGCAGAAGCGGGCGATGTGGAAGCTGTAGTGAGCTTGCCCGACCGCAAGCAACCCTTGTCGGCGAGTTATTTTAAAACCAGCGATGGTTATATGCTTGCTTACGTGATGACTTAAGAAAAACGATCATGAATAAAGAGGTGAAGTTTACAGATTGGGGCTTGATGGATTATCAGGAAGCCTGGGCAAAACAAGAAACCGTATTTAATACTACAGTGGCCATTAAGACCGCTAATAGAACCAATAATACAACTTTGATTACCCCAAATACCCTGGTTTTTTGTGAGCATCCGCATGTATATACTTTAGGGAAGAGTGGAGTGCCAGAAAACCTGCTGCTTGATGAAAAAGGCCTCGAAGAAAAACAAGCTACATATTATAAAATTAACCGTGGAGGCGATATCACTTACCACGGGCCGGGGCAAATTGTAGGTTACCCTATACTGGACCTGGATAATTTCTTTACTGATATTCATTTGTACCTGCGGACGCTGGAAGAAGCAGTTATTCTGACTTTAAAAGATTATGGGATTGTAGCTGGTCGTTACCCCGGATATACAGGGGTATGGCTTGATCCGGATAATGATAAAGCACGTAAAATTTGCGCCATGGGTGTTCGCTGCAGCCGTTGGGTAACCATGCATGGTTTTGCTTTCAATGTGAATACCAATCTCGACTATTTTAAAAATATCATCCCTTGTGGTATAGATGATAAAGCCGTAGCTTCTATGCAACAGGAATTAGGCTACGAACTGCCTATGGAAGAGGTGAAGCTTAAACTGAGAACGCATATCGCGGCTCTTTTTGGAATGACCCTGATTTAATAGCCTAACATTCCGGTAAACTGATGGGTATGTTAGTGGCCAGTCCACCATCGGAGGTTTCTTTGTACTTCGAGTTCATGTCCATCGCAGTTTCCCACATGGTATTCACTACCGCATCTAAACTTACTTTAGCCTTATCGGGATTGCTCTGCAGGGCAAGCTGACTTGCCGTAATGGCTTTGATGGCACCCATAGTATTGCGTTCAATACAAGGAACCTGCACCAGCCCGCCAATAGGGTCGCAGGTCATGCCCAAATGATGTTCCATAGCTATCTCTGCCGCCATCAAGACTTGTCGCTGTGATCCGCCCATCACTTCAGTTAACGCTGCCGCCGCCATGGCAGAGGAAACCCCTATTTCGGCCTGACAGCCACCCATTGCTGCGGATATGGTAGCGCCTTTTTTAAAGATGCTGCCTATTTCTGATGCACAGGCTATAAATTGTATAATTTTATCGTCGTGATAACCGTCACAAAAAGCAATGTAGTATTGCAATACTGCAGGGATAACGCCTGCTGCGCCATTAGTTGGCGCAGTGACTACCCGACCAAAGGAAGCATTTTCTTCATTAACCGCCAGTGCAAAACAACTTACCCAATCCAGGATGTAGTTGAAGTGCTGTCCGCCATTTCTGATGGCCATCATCCATGTTTTGTAATCATGATAGGGCTGATCGCCGATTAATCTTTTATTTAAAGCAGCAGCCCGGCGTCCAACATTTAAACCACCCGGCAAGAAACCTGTGGTGTGGCAACCCCGGAATGTGCAGTCTTTCATCACGTGGAAGTGCTGCAAAATACCCTCTCTAGTATCTTCTTCTTCCCGCCATGCCGTTTCGTTTTCCATCACTACTTCCGACACCTTTAAGCCGGTGGTTTTACACCAATGCAATAAATCGTCGGCCCTTTCTATAGGGAAAGGCAATTCTACCTGTTCTTTTTCCGTTCCATCTTCTCCTTCTTTAACCACGAAGCCCCCACCAATGGAGTAATAGGTTTCAGATACCGCTTTACCGGTATTTAAAAAAGCTTGAAAGGTAACTGCATTCGGGTGAAAAGGAAGGCTTTCCTGAAAAAGAAAAATCAGGTCGTCATCAAAGTTGAAATGTATTTTATGACGGCCGTTCAGTCGCAATTGCTGTTGTTGTTTAATGCTTTCGATGGTAGAATCTATGGCATTGACGTCAAACGTTACGGGATCTGCACCTGTCATGCCCAACAGAATCGCAATATCAGTACCATGTCCTCTGCCGGTTTTGGCCAGAGAGCCATAGAGTAATATTTTTACCTGCTCCACCTGCGTTAACTGTTCGCTTTGTACCAGGGTGGCCATAAATTGTTGTGCTGCACGCCATGGGCCTAGGGTGTGTGAGCTTGAGGGACCAACACCTATCTTAAAAATATCAAATACCGAGATCTGTTCTCTATGCATGTTACAAAGCTACACCGTTAAAAATCAAAAGCAAGTATCTTGTCATCGGCCAGCATGCGGTCTACAAATTTCTTGTGGTTCTCTGGGCGCCCTACAGCAATCCAGGTGCCGCTGATTTTATTATCACGCAATTGTTGCCTGCCCCTGATAAATCTCAACCTTGAAGTTTGGATATAATCTTCATATTTATCGAGATTCTCGTTCTCAAAAGCTTTTACTACCCTATACGTTCGGGTGACTACACGACGCTCTACACGGTGTTCCACCAATGGGAAAACCAGCAGGGAAAATAAAACAATACCCGTAACGCCAATGGCTTGTTCAAAGTAACCGGCGCCTACCGCCATACCAATGGCCGCAACAATCCAGATCACACTGGCCGTAGTGAGGCCTTTGACCTGGTTGTCATCTTTAAAGATAACACCGGCGCCTAAAAAGCCAATACCAGTAACGATATTAGAGGCAATACGATCAGCACTGCCCATGCCTATATTGATAGAGAGGATAGTGAACAGGGTGGAACCCAGACCCATCATAATTAAGGTCTTTAAACCTGCTTGTTTACTTCTAAACTCTCTTTCTACCCCTATTAACCCGCATAGCAGTATGGTCAGCAAGAATTTGTTAACCTCTCCTGAGGTGATAAAATGATTGTTCTCTAAAATTTCCGGGACGTCCATAAATTAAAAGTAGTTAAATTAAACACAAAAAAGGGTGTCTGGAATTTCCAGACACCCTTTAGAATTTATGAGGAAATGGGGAATTACATCATTCCGCCCATACCGCCACCGCCCATAGGAGGCATGCCAGCACCAGCTGATTTATCTTCCGGCTCATCAGCCAATACACATTCTGTAGTTAACAACATCGCTGCGATTGACGCTGCGTTTTCTAATGCTACACGACCTACTTTAGTTGGATCAATAACACCAGCTGCAATTAAGTTTTCGTAAACATCAGTACGTGCGTTGTAACCGAAGTCTGCAGTACCTTCTTTAACTTTTTGAACTACGATAGAACCTTCAATACCTGCGTTTTCACAGATTTGACGTAATGGCTCTTCGATAGCACGTTTAACAATGGCAATACCAGTTGTCTCGTCTTCGTTAGCACCTTTCATGCCTTCTAAAGCTTCAATTGCACGAATGAAAGCAACACCACCACCTGCAACGATACCTTCTTCAACCGCTGCGCGGGTTGCATGTAAAGCATCATCAACACGGT
Source organism: Pedobacter sp. CAN_A7 (assembly GCF_015752175.1). Classification (NCBI taxonomy): domain Bacteria; kingdom Pseudomonadati; phylum Bacteroidota; class Sphingobacteriia; order Sphingobacteriales; family Sphingobacteriaceae; genus Pedobacter; species Pedobacter sp. CAN_A7. Next base: position 580,555 of record NZ_JADOUW010000002.1, read on the forward strand.
CTTTTTTCTCTTTCATTTCTACTTCAGAAGCAGCACCAACATAAAGAATAGCAACACCGCCAGCTAATTTAGCCAAACGCTCTTGTAATTTCTCTTTGTCGTAATCAGATGTAGTCGTCTCAATTTGAGCTTTGATCTGGTTAACACGAGCTTTGATGTCTTCAGACTGACCAGCACCATTAATAACAGTTGTATTGTCTTTATCAACAACAACTTTATCAGCAGTACCTAAGTAAGTTAAGTCAGCATTTTCTAATTTATAACCTCTTTCTTCAGAAATTACCGTTCCACCAGTTAAGATAGCGATATCTTCTAACATGGCTTTTCTACGGTCACCAAATCCTGGTGCTTTAACAGCAACCACTTTCAGTGAACCACGGATTTTATTTACCACTAAAGTAGCTAAAGCTTCTCCGTCTAAATCTTCCGCAATAATTAATAAAGGTTTACCTGTTTGAACTTGTTTCTCAAGGATCGGCAACAATTCTTTCATGTTGCTGATTTTTTTGTCGTAGATCAAGATGTAAGGGTTTTCTAATTCCGCTTCCATTTTGTCTGCATTAGTTACAAAGTATGGAGATAAGTAACCACGGTCAAATTGCATACCTTCAACTGTTTTTACTTCAGTTTCAGTACCTTTTGCTTCTTCAACAGTAATTACACCATCTTTACCTACTTTAGCCATCGCTTCAGCGATCAATGAACCGATAACTTCATCATTGTTTGCTGAAATTGAAGCAACTTGTTTGATTTTGTTATTGTCTTCACCAACAGTTTGAGACTGTGCTTTTAAGTTTTCTACAATTGCAATAACCGCTTTATCGATACCACGTTTCAAATCCATTGGATTTGCACCAGCAGCAACGTTTTTAATACCAGCAGTAACAATAGCTTGCGCTAATACAGTTGCAGTTGTTGTTCCGTCACCTGCAATATCAGCAGTTTTAGAAGCAACTTCTTTAACCATTTGAGCACCCATATTTTCGATAGGATCTTTTAACTCAATTTCTTTCGCAACCGTTACACCATCTTTAGTGATCGATGGTGAACCAAATTTTTTATCGATAATTACGTTACGTCCTTTTGGACCTAAAGTTACTTTTACAGCATTAGCCAAAGTATCAACACCTCTTTTCAGGGCGTCACGAGCTTCTACATTATATTTTACTTGTTTTGACATTTTCGTATATTATTTTGTAAGGTTGAAAAAAGAAGATAATCTAATATTCAAACAATTATTTATTAAAGTGTACCTAAGATATCAGAATCTCTCATGATTAAGTATTCTTTGCCTTCAATGGTTACTTCTGTACCACCGTATTTGCTGTATAATACTTGATCGCCAACGTTAACACTTACAGGAATTAAGTTTCCAGTTTGATCTGCATATTTGCCTGGTCCAACAGCTATAACGAATCCTTGCTGAGGTTTTTCTTTTGCGGTGTCTGGAATATAAATACCAGAAGCTGTTTTTTCTTCGGCAGCAGCAGCTTCAACAACTACTCTATCTGCATTAGGTTTAAAGTTTAAAGCCATAATTTATTCTTATTTTATTTAAGGTTAATATATAGTAATTATAAATAACGATTCCAATACAACAGTTTTTATGCCAAGGGTACACCCTTGCCAAAATTACACCGCCTTGTCAGCTAATCGTTTTATGAACGTAATTTTCGTGTCAGTCTGGCAGCATTACGTGTGGCGTTATCGCATAAAAAAAGGCTGCATCATTTTATCAATGATGCAGCCTTAAGTAATTATTTGAGTCTTTTATTGTACTGGCTTTTGTTGGTTAACCGGTGGCGTTGTGTTTGCTGGTGCCGGTTGGTTAAGCGGCGATGGTGTAGGCGTTCTATCCAGTTGCTCCTGAATTTTTGAACCTCCGCTAGTACCTGCTCCATTTTTAGAAATGGTAGAGATTGATAGCGTAATAACCACGATTAAGGTTAAAAGCACCCAGGTTCCTTTTTCTAAAACATCACCTGTACGTTGAACACCAAACATATTGCTTCCCGAACCGCCAGTCATTAAACCACCACCTTTAGGGTTTTGGATCAATACAAATATGCCCAAGGCAACGCAAATGATGATTAATAAAATAATTAAAAAAATCATAGTCTGTTATATAGTTAAATTTTCTTTTCTAAAGATTGGATAAGGTCGGCAAAGTAACGGCTTTTTTCTGGAAACTTCAAACTTAATTTTTGATAAGTATCTATTGCCTTGTGATAAAGCATCTGCTCGATATAAATCTTAGCCAGCGTTTCTGATACCAGGTCATTATGGTCTTCAGCACTTTTTTTAGCTTTGTTCTCGTTGTCGATTTGTTCAGGCTTTGGTGGACTGATCTGAGGGTCCTTTTTTAGGAAATTATCAATGATATTGGTTTCCCATGGATCAACGCTTTTGCTATTTGGTGTATTGTTAATCACCTCTTCTGCGTTGAACGGACTTTGAATATGAAAGATGTGTTCTACATACTGCTGCTGAAGTTCACCTGGATTGCTTTTCTTAGGTGTTGCATAGGGCTGAAATACTGCCTGATGCTCTTTGCGGGTTTTTGCCAGCCACCATAAAAAAGTATAGGGTAAGGTGTCGTCATCATAATTACTAACACTTACCGGTTCATCAATTGGTGTAATAACCTCAGGATGTGTTGCCGCGATTGCAGCTACTGGCTCCTGAATCTCTTCCTTGACTTCTTCGGGATTAAAGTTTTCCTGGAAGACAAAAAAGTCTGAAGAGGAGATGCTTTCCAATACAAAGGCATCTTCAATAGCGTCTGGTTCCCTTAATGTTTCTACAATGGGCTCTTGAACTGGTAATGTAATTGTATGAGCATCTACTTTACTTAAAGTTGCATTACGCTGCATAACCTTGTGCAACAAATCTCCGTTAGTGTGTAAAGCTGCGCTAGTGAGTGCCTTGGCATTCGTTGGTTCAGCTTTCGCCAATAACAGCTGAATGGCTTCAAAATAAGGGAATTGCCGGGCCAGGTCCTTTAATAAAGAAATATCCTGCTGATCCACCAAATGGGGTTCAGCAAGGCACATTGATAATCTTTCCTGTTTAATTTTCTCCAGCTCCACGGTGCTAAGTTAAGGATTGCTTTTTGGTTTGGCTACCATTGCGCAAAAGCCCGGTTAAATATATCCTCCGTGAGCTCCACGTTAATCTCTTTAATCAATTGGGGCTCAATAGACTGCAAACTTCTGCCTGCCACTGAAAAATTCCTAAAGCGGGTGAAGCTTTCTTCAAAGCTTTGTTTGGGCTCCAGATTATTGGTGTACTTCGCCGTTACCGTAATGGTTAACCTGCTGGATCCTTCGGTAAGCACATCATTATCCGATAAGGTTAACTGCCTGATGTCGTATCCGGTAATCCGGCCTTCCAGTTTGGCATCGGCGTCACCCTGGGTCATGCTTAAGCGGGTTTGTGTACGGATCCTGTTTTTAAGCTCTTCAGTAAATTGCTGACTTAAATTAGCAACCACAAGCTGGGCATTGTTCTCAAAGAACTCAACGTTAATGGTTTTCATTTCCAATGGGATCGAAGCACCGTTAAACTTGATGGTACAAGAATTAAAAGTTCCGATGATCACCAATAGCAATAATATGCGTGTTCTTTTCATCTCTAATTTAAGCTTAGTTCTTTAATTTTTCTGTAAAGCGTACGCTCAGATATGCCCAGTTCTTGTGCAGCAAATTTACGCTTGCCCTTATGTTTTTTCAGTGCCTTTTTAATCAGGTCCGATTCCTTGTCGATAAGGGATAAAGACTCTTCCACTTCCTCTGCGTCGTTAGCATAGTTGTATTCTATCGGATTGTTATTATTGGACGTTGGTTTTTTAATGGTCAACGTTGGCTCCATGCCCGATCCTAACTCTGCTTCCTGATAAAGCTGGTTGATGTAGTGGGGGTTGTCAGCGATAATATGCGACGTATTCCCACCGCTTTGTATAATCTCTGCTACCAACTTCTTCAGGTCCATCATGTCCTTTTTCATATCAAAAAGAACCTTGTACAAAATATCCCGCTCTGTATAGTCTTCCTTATTATGCTGTCCGCTTACCATGGGCAGGTTGGTCGCACTTTCATTCGGAATATAATTCAGTAAGGCCTGAGCCGTTACGTTTCTTTCTTTTTCCAATACGCAGATCTGCTCCGCAATGTTCTTCAGCTGTCTCACGTTACCAGGCCAGCTGTAATTACTTAGCATTTGTATGGCATCCGGTTCTAGTTGTATGCCCGGACTACGGTATTTATCACTGAAATCTGCAGAAAACTTTCTAAACAACAAGTAAATATCTTCCTTCCGTTCATGAAGCGCAGGTATTCTTAACGGTACCGTGTTTAAACGGTAGTAAAGATCTTCCCTGAATTTACCAGATTTAACGCGGTTATACACATCAACATTGGTTGCGGCTATAATACGAACGTCTGTTTTCTGAACTTTTGAAGATCCTACACGCAGGTATTCGCCACTTTCCAATACCCTTAATAAACGGGCTTGTGTGCCCAATGGCAATTCTGCTACTTCATCTAAAAAAATGGTACCACCATTGGCTACTTCAAAATAACCTTTACGAGCCTCATGTGCACCGGTAAAAGATCCTTTCTCATGGCCAAAAAGTTCAGAGTCTATGGTTCCTTCTGGTATAGCACCGCAGTTTACGGCAATAAAAGCACCATGTTTCCTGGCGCTCATCTGGTGTATAATGTGTGAAAACACCTCTTTACCACTACCACTTTCTCCGGTAATTAAAACTGACATATCAGTAGGGGCAACCTGACGTGCGGTATCGATCGCCCGGTTTAGAAGCGGAGAGCCCCCTATAATACCAAAGCGGTTTTTAATGTCTTGTATATCCATAATTATTCTGCTAGGCTGCCCAATAAAGTGGCTGAAGTACAACGCTCTATATAAACATTAACATATTGACCCGGACTGATGTTCTTCGTGGCAGGAAATACAACCATAGCATTCTGGTCATTTCTACCACAGTAATCCTGATCTGATTTTTTAGAAAAGCCTTCTACTAAAATTCTAACGGTTTTGCCAACTTGTTGTTGTAACCTGCGTAATGACCATTCCTGTTGTTTAACTAAAATCTCACTTAAGCGGCGTTTTTTTACGTCCTCTGGTATATCATCTGTCAGCTTTCTGGCCGCCATGGTACCTGGTCTTTCTGAGTAGCTAAAGGTAAAGGCAAAGTCGTAACCTACATAATCCATCATGCTCAGGGTTTCCTGGTGCTCTTCTTCTGTTTCTGTACAGAAACCGGCAATAATATCCGAGGAGATAGCACAGCCAGGAATAATTCTTTTCACCGCATCAATACGGTTAATATACCATTCGCGGGTATAGGTCCTGTTCATCAATTCCAGCACCCTGCTGCTTCCTGATTGTACAGGCAAGTGGATATAATTACAAATATTATCGTGTTTAGCGATGGTATACAATACTTCGTCAGTAATGTCTTTAGGGTGAGAAGTGGAAAAGCGTATTCTTAACTCCGGACTCACCAAGGCTACTTTTTCCAACAATTGTGCGAAGTTCACTTCGATAGCAGCACCTTCTGCAGCATCAGCACCTTTCCATTTGTAAGAGTCAACATTCTGGCCTAACAAGGTTACTTCCTTATAACCGCGTTCATATAAATCCTGTGCTTCCGCCAGAATAGAGTAAGGATCCCTGCTGCGTTCACGGCCCCTGGTAAATGGAACTACACAAAATGAACACATGTTATCGCAACCACGCATGATGGAGATAAATGCGGTAATGCCGTTTCCATTTAAACGGACCGGACTGATATCAGCATAAGTTTCTTCTCTTGATAACAAAACATTGATCGCTTTTGAACCATCTTCTACCTGTGACAGCAATTGAGGAAGGTCGCGGTAAGCATCTGGTCCAACAACCACATCAACCAGTTTCTCTTCCTCCATGAATTTTGCTTTCAACCTTTCAGCCATACAACCTAAAACGCCAACAATTAATTTAGGATTACGTCGTTTTTCAGCACCAAATTGCGACAATCGGTTTCTTACCCGTTGCTCTGCATTTTCTCTGATTGAACAGGTATTAATAAATACCACGTCGGCTTCTTTATAGTCGCCAGTTGTGGTAAAACCATCGTCCTTCAAAATTGAAGCAACAATTTCACTGTCAGCAAAATTCATTTGACAACCATAACTTTCAATATATAGCTTTTTGCCGTTTCGCTGTTCAGGAGCGTCTAATACTAGCGCTTCACCCTGCCGAGCTTCATCATGTGTCTTTTCTGTTAGCTGTAAATCAATCATATATAGTTGCTATTTATTGGGATTCAAAAATACGTAATTATATCTATAAATGACAAAGTGGCAGAGATATTGTGTTGTAATATTTAAATCATATTATTTTATGACGGAAAGCAAACTTAAGTTAAGTAAGGTATGGAAGTGGGTTATTGGCGTTTTCCTGGCGCTAATCATTGTTATTGGCGCAGCAGCCATCTACCTCAGCGCAAAATGGAAACCCATACTCACTGAAAAAATTAAGGAAGGTGTTTACAATGCATCTAATCAGCTATACCGGATTGACTTTAAAGATATCCACTTGAATCTGCTACTCGGTACGGCTACTTTAGATAGCGTGGTGCTCATGCCCGATTCTGCGGGTTATGAAGCATTAAAGAAAAATAAGCTGGCACCAACCCATGTTTTTCACGTCAAACTAGAGAGGTTAGCCTTAAACAGAGCCGGCTTATGGAACGCGTATTTCAAAAAAAGGCTTGACATTAAATCGATCGTCCTAAATAAGCCTTCTATTAATATGATTTACCGCAAAGTGCCAATTCAGCCCGACACTGTGGAGCAGAAAACACTTTACGAAATGATTTCTGCTACCTTAAAGTCTATCCGGATTAGGGAGGTTAAAGTGATCGATGCTGATTTTGATTACATCAGTGGTACTGGGGGCCGTAAGCTTAATACGGTTAAAAACCTGAATATTAATGTAGACGACTTTTTTTTAGATTCATTATCACACCGGGACACCACACGTTTTTACAACACTAAGGATGTCTCTTTCCAGTTACTGGGGTATAATTCTTTAACCAAAGACAAAATGTATACGTTAAAAGTTGATACCTTAACAGGTTCGGCCACTGGTAAATCAATACAGGTTAAGGGTTTTCGCATGGTGCCCATGTTGAGTGACTTGGCTTTTAGCCGGAAATATAAAGTGCAAAAAGATCGTTATGACTTGAATTTTAAGTCGCTTAGTTTTACAGGTGTAGATTTTGTTAAACTTAACCAAAAAGGTGATTTTCATGCGAAGTCCATGACGGTGGGCCCTGCTGATGTAGCCATTTTTATGAATAGGGAACTACCGCCTCCAGGCTTTAATAAAGGTCGTAATTATCCACATGTGGCCCTCAGAAGATTATCACAGCCGATTCACATCGACACGCTGATCCTTAAAAAAGTGAATGTTGCTTATACCGAATATAACCCTGCCACTCAAAAAAGAGGGACGGTAAATCTTGATAATTTACATGGAACAGTACGTAATGTGACGAACGACTCATTGCAACTGACCAAAAATAGCCATGCGATTGCAAACTTGAGCACCCGAATTATTAAGGCGGCTAATATTGACATTTACATTGATTTTAACCTATTATCAACCAATGGCGCCTTTCGTTACTCGGGTAAAATTGGTGGCATGAACATGACGGCATTAAACCCGCTTTCACGGAACCTGGGTTTAGTAAAGATTGATCAGGGAACGGTGCAAAAGGCCGATTTTGATATTTCTGCAAACTTGCAGGGCAGTAAAGGAACCATGCGCTTTTACTATCGCGACTTAAAAGTCACCATGCTCAAAGCCGGTGAAGACGGTGGGCCGGCAAAAGAAAAGGGTTTGTTGTCGTTCCTGGCCAATACCATTATCATTAAAGATGCTAACCCGACACAAGGTGAGGCTGTGCGCACAGCAAATATTACCCTGGAGCGTACGCCAGCTGCTTCATTTTTCAACCTGTTATGGAAAAGTGTATTTGTAGGGATCCGTGAAACGGTGGGTATTGGGGCACTACCAGTGAAAAGTCCGGAAGAGGCCTACAAAAAGATTGCTGATGATCAAGATGATCGGGAGAAAAAACAAGCCGATCGAAAAGAAAAACGCGAACAACGAAAGCAAGAACGACGTGAGAAAAGGGCACAATAGCCTCTGCAATGTACTAATTGACATTATAACTGGAAAAATGTATATTAGAGCTGGTTATGCGCTCCGCCTATGCTAGGAAAACTACTTAAGAGTCATCAAATTATAAAATGGCTGGTCATCAGCGCTGCAGGATTTTTAGTTGTGTTCGGTTCGGTTTCACTTTACATGAACATTTGGGTGAAGCCTATTTTGGCAAAGCAGGTCAAACAGTTGGTTGCCAGTACCACAGAAAACCTCTATCACATTGAATTTTCCGGGATTACTGTTAATTGCTTAACTGGCGATGCCAGCTTGAGCCAGGTAAGGTTTGTTCCTGATACACTGGTGTTGAAGAAACTAATTGCTGCCCAACGCGCACCAAATAACATCTATCATATTGAATTGGAAAAGCTGAGCATTCGGAATGTGCATCCTTTCCGCGTGTATTTCAAGCGTCGGTTAACGATAGATCGGATTATCATTAACCATCCTAAAATTACGATGGTCAACAAACAATACGAATATAACGAGAACCGTCCTCCGCGACCTTTGCAATCCCCTTTTGACTTTGTCTCCAAATACCTCAAAGAAGTGAGGGTAACCAGTATTGATTTTAACGAAGTCAGCTTTAAGTATATTGATAATAACCACGAAGTTCCGGTGATTGATTCCCTGCAGCATTTAAATGTATCGCTGAAGGATTGGTTAATTGATGCAAACTCTGCGCAGGATACGACCCGCCTGTACCTGCTTAAAGATATTAGACTGCAGCTGAGTGATTATTCTTTTGCTACAGCAGATAGTATGTATCACGTGAAGGCTCATGAAATCAATTTCAGTTCGGCAACTGGAAATTTAAAGATTAACAACCTGGCTCTGGTGCCACGTTATGCGGAAATGGCATTTTCTAAAGTGGTTGGTTACTCGAAAGACCGATTTAATATACACCTGAATGATGTGGAGCTTAAGGGCCTCGATTTGCCCCTGTTTGTGAAAAAGCAAGAGTTGCTTGCCAGGGAAATGAATATTCGGAATGGCCATGTGGCAGTGTTTAACAACAATGAAATTCCAGGAAAGGATACTATAAAAACGGGGCAGGATCCTCACCAGTTATTACAAAAGCTGCCGGGTAAACTGACGCTACGGAAAGTTAGCCTGCATAATCTTGATGTTAGCTATGCTGAATACGACCGCAACAGCAAACAAAAAGGGCGCATCAGTTTTGAGCAGACCTCCGGTACCATCACCAATATTACCAACGTTGATAAAGAAAAAAAGAAAAACCAGTTCATGGAAATCAGGTTGAATACCTTATTAATGGGCCAGGGGCGTATGCAAACACATTTTAAGTTCGATCTCCTAGCCAAGGATGGGGCGTTTAGCTATTCAGGTCGCCTTAACGGTTTAAACGGCGGCGTATTAAACGGAGTAACGAAACCTTTAGGTATGATGCATATTAAAAGTGGTGCGGTACAAGAGCTTAAGTTTAATATTAAAGCCAATTCCAGCCGTGCGCAGGGAAATATGGCATTTAAATATGATGACCTTGCCATAGCCGTCTTAAAGCGCGAAGAAGGCAGTGGCGGATTTAGCCGCCAGGGTTTATTGTCATTGCTGGCCAACACCGTTGTGATTAACCCTGCTAACCCCAATGCCAGCGGTGTATTTAAGCCGGCGAAAATAGATTATGAAAGAAAACCCAATCGATCATTTTTCAACTTTATATGGAAAACCCTGTTTCAGGGAATCCGCCATAGCGTAGGGGTTACCCCACAAAAGGAAGCCTATATCAAAGCCCAGCTGGCAAAATTTGAAAAAATGAAGGCAGATCGAGAAAAACGAAAACAGGCCCGCGAAAAACGCAAGCAAAACAAAAGAATCTAGGGAAAGACATTAAAATCTCTTCCCTATAGTAACGCCTACTCTTGGATAATACCCCGAGCTGCTATTGCCCAACAGTCTACCTGCACCTAGGTATGCCTCTCCAAGTAGTCCGTTTCTAGTTAAAAATTTTGCGCCTGCAGCAGCTCCTAAACCAAAATAGGCCTTGGTGCTTTTCGTTAATTCATAATATCCGTTATTTTCAGGCATAAAATAATAAGTACCATGTTCCTCCGCCACGACACCCATGTTACCTTCTATAAAAAAACCATTTGCTTTTTTGTTGCCAAAATACAAGCGGTAATTAGCAAGTAAAGCGTACCTAACGTCCTGTTCATCTAAAAGCGACAACATTGCGGATACGCCAACACCCATATTATCTGCAATCAGCCTTTCGTAACTAATTTCTGGTAAACCTAGAACCAGGTAAAAGAGGTTCACTTTAATTTCATTGTTGCCAGCATGTCCAATGGCTGCTGAACGCATCTGAATAGCATTGGCTAAACTATCCTTTTGTGCATAGGAACAAGTAGTAACTGTAAATAAAATAATTAGGAGTAAAAGTTTTTTCATGTACCAAGATTAAACAAAAATCCGCTGATTTTAAGTATTGGCATAATTATTATCTTCAATTTAATTGTGTGCATTTCATCGCCAAAATACACGAAAAGCATGCTAAACATATGGAGGACTGATGATGTTACTATTCATGATTATTACTTTATAGAAGCAAAACACATTATTCTAATTATTATATGGAAAGCGCTCAGACACTAGTCACCCGGATAGCTGCCTTGGAACAAGAAAATATAGAATTAAGGGCGGCTGCCGCAAACGCGGAGAGGGAGGCTAAAGCAGCAGCTTATCAGGAAAGCCGAACTATTTTTGAAACTATCTTCGAATCATCAAGGCTAGGCAATAAAATTATTAACAGCGACCTCACTATCATCGAGGCAAACATGGCCATGATCACCTTATTAGGTTATGCTGCCAAAAGTGACCTTATTGGTAAGAAAATCACGGATTATGCACCCGAGAATCGGCGCGAGGATTGGGTGGTTCTACAAGAGAAATTGTGGCAGAATAGGACACCATACTTTAGCCTCGAGACCTGCCTTACTAAAGCAGATGGCACAATTGTCTGGTGCCATGTAACATCAATCCTCTTTTCAGACCATGGCGAAACCCTAGGTTATACGATCATTGAAGATGTTACTGAACAGCATAACTTGCGTGTACAGAAAGAGCAGTTTATCAGCGTGGCGAGTCACGAACTTAAAACACCGATCACGAGTGTAAAGGCAATTAGCCAGTTATTGAGCAGGCAGCTTACCGTTGGAACTCCGGTGAGCGAAGTACTTTTTAAATTGCTACAGGATTCAGATCGCCAGGTGACGAAATTGGTGCGCCTTGTTGATGACCTGCTAAGTACTACAAAGTTAGAGCAGGGGCAGCTTTCGTTAAATAAGTCAGTTTTTGTTTTGTCAGATATTACAGATGCCATTTTTAATCATCTTCAAATAGATGACAAGCACCGCCTGGTTTTTCGGGGTGAACAGAATATATCATTGTTTGGCGATGTACATAAGATTGAACAAGTACTGGTAAATTTGGTTAACAATGCAGTCAAGTATGCGCCTTTATCTCAAGAGATCGTTATTCAGGTAGAACAAGTAAAAGGGTTTGCAAAAATTTCTGTAATTGATGGTGGACCAGGAATACCTTTAGAGAGTGTTCCAAAGCTGTTTGACCGGTACTATAGATTGGAGCAAAACCGCTACACGGCCGGATTGGGATTGGGTTTATATATCTCAGCAGAAATTATTGCGCGTCATGGAGGTGACATCAGCGTGGAAAGCATCCCGGGTAGGGGTTCTAATTTTTGGTTTACATTACCTGTCCGGGATGCTTAAACCCTTTAACTACTTTTAGTTTATTTGACTACTGTGGCTTCCAATTCTACCTTCAGGGTTTCATAAAGTGATTTTACTTCAAAAAATGTAGCTGCTTGTTTGATCTGATTCCTATTGATCCAGTTACCAAAGGTATCGAAGCAAGGAAAAAATTCTTCATGTGATGTGGTGTAAACATTGAGCCTGACGATGTTCTTGAATTCATATCCCGCGTCAATAATGACCTTTTCTAAATTTTGGATGGCCAGCTGCAACTGTGTTTCCATGTCGGCTGAACTCGATGTTCCATCTGCATGTACAGCTGCCTGTCCTGCACAGTACAATGTACCTTGAACTTGTGTTACTTCAACAGCTTGCGCATAATGCCGTTCGTCTTGCCATTTCCAGGGATTAATAATGCGTTTTTCCATTTCTACTTTGCTTAATTAATTATTTCCAAATTGATCATTGTTGATCAACTTTACAAAGGTGCTTATCACTGTAGAAATATGACCGTGACTTTTCTCACGATTATGATGTGTGCTAGGTCACACTAACTGCTAAGACGGCTTAATGTTTCGCGGGAAACACCAAGATATGCAGCCAGTTGGGTCTTCGGTACCCGTTGTATTAGGGAGGGGTGCTGTTTAATTAGCTGCTCATAACGAGCTGCGGCATTGCTGGTCAATAAAGTTAAAATGCGACGTTGGGCAGCAAGAAAACCTAGGGTTACTTTTTCGAGGAAGAAGTGTTCAATTTTAGGCAACCCAGCACACAGTGCATGGTAATTGTCGAGTGACAGGCAAAGGACTGTTGTGTCTTCTAAGCACTCTAGAGACAGTGTGGCTTTTGTTTTGGTATAATAGGCCTGGAAATCATTGTCCCACCAGTCTTCCATTGCAAAAGCCAGGATGTGTTGTTTCGCGGAATCATCTGTGTAAACCAGTTTAGTAAGCCCTGATACCACGTAATAATTAAAGGGTACTATTTCTCCTTTTTGGACAAGGAACTGGTGCTTTTTGTAATGCTTTACTAAAAAATGTGTGCTTACAAATTCAAAATCCTCATCACTTAGTGGGACAATCTTTTCAATATGTTTTCTCAGCTGTTGGTACATTGCTTACAAACATACGAACGTTTCTATTAGTCTATGATCCTGCCTAAAGTTTTATATTCAAATTTAGCAATTTCATCATTTGTCAGTGCTAATTCCAGACCACTCAATTCGGCACCTTGATAACCAACCCCTTTTGTCTCTTTTACTCCCTCTAATTTGTTCCACTGTTTGACTAAAATCGGCATTTCTACATTGGTGCTGTCCCCAAAAGCATGTACTTTGATATACACCTTATTGCCGGCTTGTTCGTAACCTTTAAACACATAGGTTAATTCATTTGCATCAACGGTGGTAATGGCATCAACTAGTTGCCTGCTGTAATCATCTGGCCTGGAAGGTGATTCCAAGGGTAAGTTTTTGCCTGGAGCATTCGTGTTGCACCCTAAACTTAAGGTTGACAACAGCGTTAAGGTAATGGCTAAAATCTTCATGCGTTGAATTTGGAGATACTAATATACGCTTAAATAAGCATGATGCGCGGTTCAAAAGCAGTTACAAACTCTTGTGTTCCTATTTATAGACGCGTGTAAATGAATTGATTCACTGGAACATTGCCATGTATTTTGCATATTGCGTAATGCTTCTAAAAGCTAAGTTGCTGATGAAAAAATAAAATTTAGATCTTTAAACAAAGATCTTTTGTCACAATAGGACTGTGCAGTATCCAGTTTAAACTCGACTACGAACTTGAACTTTATATCATTTTGGAAAAATGTTTTGTCTTGTATGTATAGGACAGGTTCACATAGGTCACTGCTGAATGTCGAGCACCCGTAGGTTTATCATGTTTAAAAATCCCAGATAAGTTTTAACCTTGGATGTTTTGGCTGTGGATCCTGGATATTTGTTAGCATGACGTGTAGTAATAAAATCAAATTTAGGAGGTGGATCATAGCTAAGCATACATATCTACAAAAATCAAAAGAATAATCGCAAAGGGTAAAATGACGAAAATGAAAGAAATTAGACCAATATAAGTGTTCCTAACCCATTTTGGTAGCGACGTAAATTTCAAAAACGCAAGTTCATATTTACTTTCGCTTTCTCTGCCAATAAAGAAAAAGTAATAAATAAAAGGAGTTAAGGCTATGATAGAAGATATATACATAGGAATAGATAATTTCAATGGAATTATCCACAATATTATTGCGAGAAAACTGAGTAGCGTCCGTAGTACTCTGTCTCCCCAAACACTATCGCCATATCCCCAAATACGCCTTTGAATAATCTCAGAGGCGCAAATGATATTGTAAAATATATTATCTATTATCTTCATGGATATTATGCAACCATCATGGTTAATCGATCTGTAGCTTGCATAAGCCGAAAATCTAGAAAAAATATCGCATTTTGAAATTTAACCACATCTTAGGTTAGAACTTGTTATTGATTCCCCTCGGCAGACTTTGATAGAAGATTCATCATGTTTTATATTGGGAAATTATTGGAGGATTTCTTTGATCATTTCCTTGTGGTTGTTTAGAAAATATTTAGTAACCATATAATGCTCCGTCTCCTCATATTTAATTCGTTTTATACCGAATTCATCAAGCTGATAGATGGTAGCATGTGGATACGCTAACAAGATTGGTGAATGGGTAGCTATTATAAATTGAGAATGCGCTGTTACGAGTTTGTCAATCACCGCTAATGCCTCCAATTGTTTAGTGGGGGAAAGCGCCGCTTCCGGCTCATCGAAAATATAAAGACCTCTTCCTTTAAGTTTTAGCCCTAGTGTTGCCATAAAAGATTCTCCGTGAGATCGTTGATGTAGTGATTTACCACCATAATCGTGCAGGTAATTCAGCTCTTCCATATAAGTTGCGACGTTATAAAAACTCTCTGCTCGCAGAAAATAGTAGTCATTGGGCTTTTTGAAGCTTTTGACGTTATTCAGGTAGTTGAATAAACCCGATTCATTGTGATGAGTTTTAAATTGTACATTTTTAGTGCCTCCTTCAATGCCAAAGCCAAGACTTAAAGCTATTGCCTCGATAAGTGTAGATTTTCCAGCACCGTTTTCGCCTACAATAAATGTTACATCGGGATGGAATTCTAGTGATGATAAATTTGAAATTGCAGGAATGTTAAAAGGGTAGATATCAAATGATGGAATTAAATCTCTTTTAAGATGTACTTCCTTTAAATAAGGTTTTGCTTCCATATTGATGCTTGAGGTATTTTATGGTGTAATAAGGTGGGAAAGAATTAAGCCATTACATAAATGTAACCTTAAAACGTAGTAAATTAGATACATGGTGAAACATAACCACTCCTCATGCTAGAACTCGTCATAGATTCCCGTGCGGCATCGCTAACTCCTGGAATGGAGGTGAAGCGCATCCTGCCCTTCCGGCAACGCCG
Organism: Pedobacter sp. CAN_A7; assembly: GCF_015752175.1. Taxonomy (NCBI): domain Bacteria; kingdom Pseudomonadati; phylum Bacteroidota; class Sphingobacteriia; order Sphingobacteriales; family Sphingobacteriaceae; genus Pedobacter; species Pedobacter sp. CAN_A7. The sequence goes on from NZ_JADOUW010000002.1 coordinate 596,002, forward strand.
AATGGTTGGGCCTTTCATTTTTATGGATCATGCGGGTCCTGTGGAAAGCCTGGTCTCGCCACCATCAAATATGGATGTGCTTCCTCATCCGCATATAGGCCTGTCTACCGTGAGCTATTTATTTGGAGGAGAGGTCACGCACCGAGATAGCCTGGGCGTTGAACAAATCATTCGTCCGGGAGAGGTGAACTGGATGACGGCCGGTAGCGGGATAGCGCATTCAGAACGATTTGAAAGTCCTTCCGCACTAGCAGGGGGGCTGGAAATGATACAAACCTGGGTGGCCTTACCTGAAAAAGATGAAGAGGCAGCGCCTTCCTTTGCCAATTATACACCTGATCAGTTGCCCGTTTATACCGACAAAGGGATCTGGATGCGCCTCATTGCCGGTGATGCCTATGGTTTAAAAAGTAAGGTTAACACAAATTCTCCACTATTTTACCTCCATGTGGTCTTGCAGAAAGGCGCCCCCTTTGCGCTACCTAAAGAACATGAAGAACGTGGTTTCTATATCGTTAAGGGTATTGTCGAAATAGCCGGACATACTTATACCGAAGGAAAGATGCTTGTATTTACGAAGGGTGTTGATCCCCTGGTCGTGGCACAAGTAGAAACGACGCTCATGCTGTTGGGCGGCGAGCCTCTTGGTCAACGCTTTATCTGGTGGAATTTCGTTTCCTCACGTAAGGAACGTATCGAACAAGCTAAAGACGACTGGAAACATGGCCGGTTTATCCTGCCTCCTAACGACCATGAGGAGTTTATTCCTTTACCCGACGACAAATCAAAACCCGCGGGTTCGGCGCCAAGTCCTGAACCACTTTCCTAATCACTAACAAACCGCTAATAAAACAAAAGGCCCGCATCGGTTAAGATACGAGCCTTTCAATATAAAACTAATTAAACTTATTTCAACAATGCTGCAGGAGCAGGTTTATTTAATAAATTCTCATAGTAAAACCTGATTCTTTGCGCCCTGTCATGTGCGCTTTTTACGCCACCCCAGCCATGTCTACCACCAGGGTAAATCATTAGCTCAAAGTGTTTATTCAAGTTCTGCAACCTGTCTACCAGTTGAATGGTATTTTGCATATGTACATTATCATCCATGTCGCCATGCATAATGCGCAACAAACCTTTATAATTGCCTGCATGGGTTAACACCGAAGCATTTTTGTAACCTTCAGGGTTTTCCTGTGGCGTATCCATAAAACGCTCGGTATAGTGACTGTCATACAATTCCCAACTCGTTACCGGGGCGCCAGCATAACCGAAGTCAAACACATCGGCACCATAGGTTAAAGCTAAACATGACATGTAACCACCATAGCTGTGGCCTGTGATCAGCAGTTTCCCCGGATCAACGTAAGGCAATGCTTTTAACCATCGGCCTGCAGTCATGTAATCCTGCATTTCCCATTTACCCAGGTTGCGGTGCATTAAAGCCACACCTTCTTTACCAAACTGGCCCGACGCACGGTGGTCAACAGCTACCTGAATGATACCCTCATTCGCCCACCATTGGTTGGCCGTGCCTTTCCAGGTATTCGTTACCGTTCCTGCATCTGGTCCACCATAAATGCTAAAAACTACCGGATATTTTTTTGTTTTATCAAAATCCGTAGGGTAGGTAAGCGAGGCTGGTAAATCATAACCATCACCAGAAGGGATCGTGATCATTTCCGTTTTTCCAAAAGCATAATTGTTGAAATCTGCAGATTTACTATCCCCTAATTCTTTCAGCACCTTGCCATTGGCATCCATTAATGCACGTTTATGTGGCGTATTTACATTAGAATAGGTAGTAATAAAATGTTTACCTGAAGGCGACATGGCCACCTGGTGTGTGTAATCACCAAAGGTTAACCTTTTCAGGTTTTTACCATTGAAACCTACACTGTAAAGGTCAGTACGCGTAGACGCTTCTTTGCGGGCACCAAAATAAATTACTTTCTTTTTCTCATCCACATGCAGCAAGTCCGTTACCTGCCATTTTCCGGTGGTAATCGGGTTAATCAGCTTTCCACCTAATGTATACAGGTAGAAATGTGCCCAACCAGTTTTATCACTTTTCAGGATATAGTGTTTGTTATCTTTCAAATATTCAATGCGACCATCAAAAGCAAGGTCGATCCATGAACTTTGCTTCTCGTCGTAAATTTCTTTTTTAGCACCGCTTACCGGGCTCACAGCATAGAACTTCAGGTTTTCCTGTCCGCGATCCATCCATTGCACCATCATGCTGCTGCTATCGAAACTCCAGTAAGGGGTACCAAAGTATTGGTCTGCTTTTTGGTCAAAATCAGCCCATATTACTTCTCCGCCTTCCGCAGCAACAAAACCTACCTTTACCTCCGGATTAGGGTCTCCCGCCTTAGGGTAACGCGTTTTTTCTGTGTAACCATGTTGACCTGTAGATCCATTAATCGGAAACATCGGAACTTTAGTGTCGTCGAAACGCATAAATGCGAGTTTCTTGCTATCTGGCGACCACCAGAAAGCTTTATACCGCGTTGCACGGCCCAAAATCTCTTCAAAGTAAACCCATGATGCATAACCATTGTAAATGACATCAGTGGCATCGGTAGTATACCTGATCTCTTTTCCTGTTGCTACTTCAACTGCATAAAGATCATTGTCGCGTGTAAAAGCTACATATTTGCCATCAGGCGATGGCGTCGCATTCTTATCGTTTTCTTTTACTTTAATGCCCAGGTCACGTTCTGCAGGCGGAGTAAAGGCTGTTTTTGCACCAGTCTTAATATTTACCGCCTGTACCGAACGGGTGTTCATGTCTCTTTCCAGGTAATGCTCATCGTCGCTCCAACCTGTAACAGGGTTCAGCGGATTGGTAATTGATAGTTCTTTGCCAAAGGTCTGCTCCTGGCTCAGTTTTTTCAGTTGTGCAGCTGCCGGTGTGGCAAAGCAAAGTGCTGAAGCTAAACTCAATAGTAAAATTTTTTTCATGTGTTCGTGTGTAATGCAAGCCCATTTAATGGAGTGTCATCAGTATAGCGCTGTAGGGAATGTAATGCCATAAGCTGATGATCGTCTCCTAACCCTTCAAAAATAATATTTAAAAAGGAGAAAGGCGCTTTATTTAAAGCGCCTTTCTCGGGTAATATGTAACGTTATCGTGGGTTAAAGCACCCAGTTCCAGCCGAATTCATCTTCTGCCAGTCCATAACGGATATCATTTAACGTCTTCGCTATGGCTTTTGAAACCGTGCGGGTTTCAGGGTCTGCCAGCGTATATAAAGTGCCTTCGTAGCTGATTTGGCCAATAGGGGTTACCGTTGCGGCAGTTCCTGCAGCAAAAGCATCCGTTAAGGTGCCATTCTCAATTCCTTCAATTACTTCTTTAATGCTCACCCGGCGTTCTTCCACTTCAATACCAGCTTTTTTAGCCAGTTGGATCAGCGTATCGCGGGTTACCCCATCTAACACAGTGCTTCTAATGCTTGGGGTAACCATTTTACCATCCAATACAAATATCAGGTTTGCTGTTCCTGCTTCTTCGATAAATTCGTGAGTAGCAGAGTCCGTCCAGATCAACTGATCAAAACCTTCTTTGCTGGCTTCCGCAAAAGGATAAAGTGAACGGCCGTAGTTTCCAGCGGTTTTAGCAAAACCAACACCACCTTCATCGGCACGTGTATATTCTGTTTCAATTTTTACTTTTAAAGCTTTGCTATAATAAGGGCCTGTTGGCGTAGTTAAAATAGCGAAAGTATATTTGTCTGAGGCCCTCACGCCTAAATATGGATCTGTAGCAAACATTACCGGACGCAGGTATAACGAATATCCATCTACATGGGGTACCCATTGCTCATCAATCTCGATCAATGCTGCAATACCCTGCATAAATACCTCTCTTGGTATTGCTGGCATGGCCATGCGGAAAGCCGATTTATTAAATCGCTCAAAGTTTTTATCGGCCCTGAACACGCTAATCCTGTTATCGGCCTGGCGGTATGCCTTCATGCCTTCAAAAATAGCCTGGCCGTAATGTAGCGCAGAAATAGCAGGGCTCATTGAAATCGGTCCGTAGGGTAAAACCTGCAGGTTAGACCATTCACCATTTTCGTATTCTGCGATGAACATGTGGTCTGAAAAAACTTTACCAAAGGGCAAGCTTGCAAAGTCTGTATCAGCTAACCTCGACTCGGCAGCTTTATTGATGTTAATTGTTAACGTATCGGTCACGGTATTTGTACTTAATGTGTTTAATTCCCTACAAAACTACGTAAAATTCAAATGGCAGTCTTTCTTTTTTTCATAATAACTGGTGTGTAAAATACACTAACATCAAGAAAACCGGTAGGTTAGCTTTTAGTATAACACCCTGAACTTGATGGTCTGTTCAATCTTTTTCAGCGATTTAAAAACGTCTTTATCATAAGCTGCATTGATGTCGGTAATGGCATATCCAATGGTGGCATTGGTCATCAAAAACTGGCCTACAATGTTAATGTCATGTTTGGCAAATATGGTATTTATTTGTGCCATAATACCTGGAACGTTATGGTGGATGTGTATCAAGCGGTGCGACTTTTCGATCCTTGGTAATTGCAGGTTAGGGAAATTCATACTCATGTAAGTTGTTCCGGTATTCATAAAGTCCATCATTCTTTTCGGAATGAAGTTCAGGTTACGCGGATTACGTTTTACATCGTCAAAAACCACGATGCCCATTCTGGTACAGGTTTCTAAATCCAGCTTTTTAGCGTTTCCTAAATAACCGATAGTTTTCAGCTTGCTGGCCATCTTTAACTTTTCCTTGTCAATGGTCTCGCCTTCTGGCAATAACAACATGTGAACGTCGGCTACATACTTGTCTTCAAAAGTAGTTTTGTGGCGTACGGAGTAGCCATCTTTTTTTAGCAAGGCGATGCTTTCTGCAGGCACATCACCAATAACCAGGCATAGGATGCGGTGTTTAGGGTAGGAGATTGCCCTAGGCAGGTTGTTAACATATAAAAACTCATCAAAGCTTGGCGTCACGTGATCAGCTTTCTCTACAATGCTTTCCCTGGCTATGTTCTCTGTAAAAGCGTAAAACTTTTTTATCAAGCCACTTTCTCTCAGCTGGAAGTCAGAATAACCATCGCCAATGCCATACAAATCGCCTTCCAAGTTAAGTTGTTGCATCAATTTTACCTTACCGCCTTCTTCACTTAAAGGGTTGGCGTGGTCGTAATCGATAATCTTTCCGTCGCCTGTGGTAACGAAAGTGTTGGCGTAAATATTCTCTTTTTTAATGTGGTATTGGCTCACAACAGGTGTAATAAACTCTTTAAAACCACCAGAAACAATCAGTATTTCATCGGCATGCTGCTTAAAAAACTCCGCATTACGGGCAAACGAGCTTGACACTTTTTTCTTCAACCTTTTGATCAGTTGTTTTAAATGGTCTTCCGTTGCTTCCAGTAATTTCACACGCTGGGCAAGACTTTCACCAAAAGATAGTTTCCCTTCCATGGCCAGGTTGGTGTAATCTTCAATCTTTTTGTAAATTAACTCTCTGTCCGGGTGTTTTTTTAGAGAAATTCTTGCCAGTTCGTCCAAAGCCTCTACCTGAGTAAACGTGCTATCGAAATCAATGATGTAAATGTTTTTTGGGGTCATGTTTTCTTGTGTTTTTAAACCGTTCTGCTTAAAGCGGCGCAGGTTTCTGCAATGCTGACACTTAGAGGTTTAAATTCCATACCGATTGTGTTTTTTATTTTGTCGTTACTGTATAAGTTGATGTTACTGCTGCTGTTGGCAGTATCGCGGGTAAGTGCGCTGGTTTTTCCCGTAAATAAGTTAACTATTTTCGCTACTTTCCAGGCCATGCCCATCATCCAGGGGCTGGCCAGTTTAGCTGGTGGTAATAAGTTAAATTCCTTTGCAATAGCGGTAAGCAGATCTCGATAAGTCCAGTTTTCTGCCGATATGATAAAACGTTCACCGTCTTCGCCATCTGCAGAAGGCACCCTGCGGGCCATTAATTGTATCATCAACTTGGCCACATCTTCTACATCCACAAAACCAGTACTGCCCTGGGTATAAAAGGATAACCCCTGTTTGACCTGCTTAAAGATGGCGCCACTGCCGGTAAAACCTGCATGGCCGCCAATAATAACCGAGGGGTTAATGATCACCGCACTGAGGCCTTCGGTCATGCCACGCCAAACCTCCATTTCGCCTTCATACTTTGAAATAGCATAGGTGTTTGCCTTCGCATCGTATTCCCAATAATCGTTTTCGGTAATCAATTTGCCCTTTTTGGCGATACCTAAAGCAGCAACTGAGCTTACATGAACCAGGCGTGCGCCATAATCCAAACAAAGGTTAACCATATTGCTGGTGCCGTGAATGTTAACCCGTAACAAGTCGGCTTTATCTTTTGAATCAAAAGAAACCAATGCTGCACAATGATAAACCTCGGTAATACCTTCGAATAGTTCATCCAAAGTAGCCGTATCATTAATATCGGCAATTACCCAGTCAATCAGGGGATTTCCCCTTAGCCGTTCCGGAATAACAGAAGTTTCTCTTTTCAGCGCAACAAGCTTTGTGCCCTGCAGGGTGAGTTGATGGATTAACTCCCCTCCTAAAAAACCAGTAGCACCGGTTACCAATATCATTTCATTATTTTTAGGATGTTCATTAATATATGGCCTCAAAAATAGATATTTGGGGCCATAGATTATATTACTTTATGTCCTTATCAGATTTTTTTTCGCCTTTAAGCCTCGATGGGATTACCCCAAAACAGGGGTTCTATGCCAGTCAGCTGGGATTAAAGACCGATTTTTATACGGATCAATTTCCGGTATTGGAAAAAAATAGTTATGATATTGCCATATTTGGGGTGTTAGACGACCGCGCTTCGGTTAATAATAATGGTTGTGCCCTGGGGCCCGACTACTTTCGTGCGCAATTCTATACCCTTCATGAAGGCGCTTTTAACAGCCGCATCATCGATTTAGGAAATATCAAAGCCGGCGCTGCGGTCTCCGATACTTATGTAGCCCTAAAAATGGTCGTTGCTGAATTGATCAGACTGGAAATTGTACCTGTAATTATGGGCGGGGGACAAGACCTTACCTATGCGCAGTATATGGCTTATGAAGCGCTGGAACAAAAAGTAGACCTGGTGGTGGTAGATCATAAATTTGATATCGACGAAGATGATCATGAAGGTATCGAAGCGCAATCAGATACCTACCTCAATAAAATATTCCTGCATCAGCCCAACTACCTGTTCAACTTCAGTAATATCGGTTACCAAACTTATTATGTGAATCAGGATAGCCTGAAAGTAATGAATAAGCTGTACTTCGATGTTCACCGGTTGGGGGAATTTGCTACAGATATATCCGTGGCCGAACCAATTATCCGTAATGCAAACATGCTTAGTTTTGACCTCTCGGCCATTCGTTCTTCTGATGCGGTGGCCAATGCCAATGCCGGGCCGAATGGCTTTTACGGCGAGCAAGCCTGTAGCATTGCACGTTATGCAGGTATGAACGATAAACTGACCTCCATTGGTTTTTATGAGTTTAATCCGGCATACGACCGAAGCAGCCAAACCGCCATGTTGCTTGCACAAATGGTATGGTACTTTATAGAAGGGTTTTATAACCGTAAGAATGATGTTCCTCTCCAGCCTAAATCGCAATACCTCACTTACCGCACCAGCCTGAAAGAAGGAACTGGTGAAATAAACTTTGTGAAAAGCAAGAAATCTGACCGTTGGTGGATGCAGGTTCCTTACCCAACAGGATTGTCGAAAAATGAACGTTTCCACCTGGTGCCTTGCAGATATGAAGATTATAATACGGCCGTTAATGGCGAAATACCTGATTTATGGTGGCGTACCTATCAAAAATTACTGTAAAATTATAATTAGCACAATTAAAGTATAATAGGTATCGTTAGATTTGAATACATGAAAAAACTCATATTGTCCGCAACCCTGTTGTTGCCACTTGCAACTTTTGCACAAGACGGATATACCCTAAAAGGAAAAATTGGTGCTTTAAATGCACCAGCAAAGATATACCTGCAATACAGAACTGAAAAAGCGGTGATTATTGATAGTGCGGAACTTAAAAACGGTGCTTTTGAATTTAAAGGCCAGGTAGCTGGACCTGCAAATGCGCAACTGGTGTTAAAACACCCAGTGGCACCCGTTCAGCCCGAAAAACGTGCTGCGATAGACGGCATTTCGTTTTACCTGGAAAATAAATCCATGGCCATTACCGCGCCTGACTCTGTTAAAAACGCTACCATAAAAGGATCGCCATTAAATGATGATAATGCGAAACTGAAAGCAATGTTAAAGCCGGTAACCAATAAAATGGAAGCTTTAAGACAAGAAGTTTACAGCAAAACGGAAGCGCAAAAGCAGGATACTGCTTTCCGCAATTCAGTAGAGCAGCGTTTTGAAGCTATTGAAAAGGAATTGGAACCAATTAACAAAAAGTTTATTGAACAAAACCGCAACTCATTTGTGGCTTTGGTTGCTTTCAGGTCTGGCCTGGGTTATGATATTGATCCTTTAGCTGCAGAACCGGAGTTTAATAAATTCTCTGCTGCACTACAGCAAACGTCATTAGGTAAAAGCATTGGTGATGCCATCAACGGGGCCAAAAAAACAGCAATAGGTTCAATGGCTACCGATTTTACACAGAATGACCCGAATGGTAAACCGGTAAAATTATCAGACTTTAAAGGTAAATATGTGCTGGTAGATTTCTGGGCTTCCTGGTGTGGCCCATGTCGCCGAGAAAATCCAAACGTAGTTACTGCTTTCAATAATTATAAAGACAAGAACTTTACGGTATTAGGCGTATCGTTGGATCGCCCGGATGGTAAAGAAGCCTGGTTAAAAGCGATTGAAAAAGATGGTCTTGCCTGGACACAGGTGTCAGACTTAAAATATTTCGATAATGAAGTAGCTAAATTATATGGCATTCAAGCAATTCCTTCTAATATCCTGGTAGATCCTACAGGGAAAATCGTTGCCAAAAATGTACGTGAAGAAGGCTTACAAGCAGTGCTTGAAGAATTGCTTGGGCCGCCGGCATCAAAATAATAATTTTTAAAATTAAGTAAATAGGCAGTGCTATCGATGGATGGCACTGCTTTTTTTTGTGCACCGGGCATGGCGATCAACAATAGGGTGTCGTGGGCGACTGCAAATTTGAAGGAAGTACACGCTCCTTTCGATGTGCTTACCATGGGTTTCTTAATAAGAGGCGTATAGTTGTAATAACGAAATATATATTATTATATATTAAAAAATTAGTAATGATTTTCATTCAGAATCCCATGGTTTTGACCCCAGTCAAGCTCCTAATAAAAGCGAGATGAATACGACATGAATCCGTGTTGAATATATGTTTTTCTAGAGAAACACGTATACATCATACATACATTACGTTTCCAACTAATATTCATGGAGAATCACTGTCGAATTTCTTTAAACTAAAAAGAGGCTGATCATTTTGCATATGATACAGCCCCTCCATTGTTTTTTAGATAGCTGAGTTTAATGCCTACTGATTTTCTTTTCTACCTCTTCACGGTAATTCCTTCCAATCGGTATTTGATAGCTTCCAAAAATAATCCTGTTACGTTCGATTCTCTTAATGATTGGCGTGGATACCAGGAAACTTTTATGTACCCTGATAAATAAGGAGGCCGGAAACATCTCCTGAACCAACTTGATTGAACCTTTGACCACGATCCTTTCTTGTAGGGTGTGAATGATGGCATAATCTTTCAATCCCTGTATATGGGTAACCTGATTAAAATAGAGCTTTATTCGTTTTACACCGCTTTTTACAAAAACAAACTCCGGAGCCAGTGCCACAGGATCAAGTTGTGTATCATGAGACTTTAAAAACAGAAAGTCTCTAACCTTATCCATAGCAGCTGAAAACCTAAGAAAGGAGATCGGTTTGAGCAGAAAATCAATAACCCCAAGCTCAAAGCCCTCGAAGGCGTAGTTTCGGTAAGCCGTTGTGAAGATGGTGAGCGGTGGATCTGACAGCCGTGTTAAAAACTCAATACCGTTTATATAGGGCATTTCTATGTCCAGCAATAATACATCAGTCTGTTGACTTTCCAGGTAATTTAACGCTTTTATGGCATCAGTGAACACTGAAATGGAATGCAAATTATCTAACTTTTTTATATAGCCTTCTAAAACTTCAAGTGCAAGCGGCTCATCATCTACAATTACAAATTTCAGCATGCTTTTCAATTGTATTTAAAGTTCAAGGACTAATTTAACATAAAAGGAGCTTTTCTTATCTTCTAACTCAAGGTGATGCCTGTTTGGATAGAGCAACTCCAAACGCTTCCTTAAATTATCAAGGCCAATCCCACCTTTCACAGAAGTGTTAACGGAACAGGTTTTTCCATTAGCTACAATGAATGTTAGTGTTGCCTCTTCGAGTTCAACTTCTACATTTAACCACTTATTGTCAGTTTGCTTACTTAGGCCATGTTTAAAGGCATTCTCTACAAGAGGTAACAATAATAATGGTGCAATTTCATGATGATTAAGGTCAGATTTGACATTTAAAGCAATCTTAGCACCCGTGTTAAAACGTAATTGCTCCAGTTCAATGTAATTAATTAAGTATACTATTTCTTTCTCCAATAACACCTTTTCATCCGCACTGTCATACAACATGTATTCCATCATTGCTGAAAGCTTTAGCACAACGTCGGGTGCTAGTTCCGACTTTTTAAGCGTCAATGCGTAAAGGTTGTTTAAGATGTTAAAAAGAAAATGCGGATTTACCTGGGCTCGTAGAAAATTTACTTCAGCATTTAGCTTTTCCACGGTAATCCTTTGAATCGTCAGCTGCTGTCCATACCAGTCTAAACTCAATTTTAGCGCTAACATTAAAGCCAAATACCACAATGTGCTAAAAAAATTATAGGATAAGGCCTCCATTAATCTGCTGCCCCGCATGGGGCCAATCACATACCCATATAAATAAAAGTCATATAAACTTTGTATGGCCAAATATGCCGTTACAGAAATGAAAACAGCAGTAAAATAAGCCAGGTATCTTTTTTTTAAAAGGAATTGCGGCAAAAAGTATTGAAGATTCAGGTAAGCGATCACCATGAGTAATGCAATCCTTACAGTGACACAGGATATAAAATAAGGCATGCTGGCTTTTTGTATCAGGTACTTTTTCTCAAAGATGAAAAATCCCGTAACCAGTAGCCAGTATAAGCTGTGAATGATGGCATATTTGATGGTGACCTTACTTTTTAAGTAGGGAAGCTTTAGCGGTTTATCAAGAACGTGCATCTTCTGTTAGCTAAAATTAATAACGTCAATTAAAAGAACGGATTTTGGATAAGCCTGCAAAATTAAATCGACCAACAGCACAATAAGTAGATGAATGTAAGCATAAATAGTGACGTCTACAATTATGGTAGTTGGTCTACTATTTTTCTGAATATCATGTGCTTAACTTAATATTGTGCTGTACTAACTAATGTTTTATTTAAAACTTAATGATATGAAAAGAAGTAAAATTTATCAGGCGTTTACGAAGATGTTTACGCTGATTATACTGTGCATTACGGCATCTGGTTTTACCACAAAGTTAGGATTGGACAGTTTTGAAATCTTTCTAAACAACAAACTTATATTAAAACAAACGGTGAATCAACCCTTGAGTTTGAGAAAGCTGGAGCTAGCTAAGGCAAAGGAATCCGACCAGTTGCTTATTAAATATACGCATTGTATGATCAAGGGTGCCGGAACCAATCGAAGTATGGTTTTGAGAGATGAAAATGGGCATACCTTGAAGAAATGGACTTTTGCTAATACCACAGGTTCAGATTTGAGGATGACAATTTCAGTAAAAGAACTGATGCAATTAAAAAATATCCATAGTGATCATCAGCTTAGCTTGTATTATGTAGCCCGTGAACTCCCTAAAGGAGAAGTTCTTGCCTTCCTTTAGTCTTTTCTTCTCTATAAATGCGTAGAAACCAATTTGGACCCTGAGTGGAACCCAGGGTCTAATTGTATGATTATTACATCAAATCGAAACCGATATCTTCTCTGAAATATTTACCATCAAAGTAAATTCTTGCGGCATCTGCCGTTGCAGATTGCAAAGCCTCAAACTGGCTGTCTTGTAAACTGGTGATGGCGATAACGCGGCCACCATTGGTTTTGGTAACACCACCATCGGTTGTTGTGCCGGCATGGAAAGCCATAGACTGACGCAAGTTATCTAAACCGGTGATGGTTTTTCCTTTTTCATAATCACCTGGGTATCCACCAGCTACGATCATCACTGTAGCGGCGTTTTTAGGGCTAATTTGAAGGTCTACCTCGTTTAATCTTTTTTGTGCGGTGGCTATAAAAAGCTCCACCAAGTCGTTTTCAATACGCGGAACTACACTTTCTGTTTCCGGATCGCCCATGCGGCAGTTGTATTCAATGACGTAAGGTTTTTCGCCTACTTTAATCAATCCGAAGAAAATGAAACCAGTATAATCGATTTGATCTTTCTTTAAACCTTCTATGGTGGGGATAATAATATCTTGTTCTACTTCTTTCAGGAAAGCTTCTGTAGCGAAAGGAACGGGTGAAACCGAGCCCATGCCACCTGTATTTAAACCGGTATCTGCCTGGCCAATACGTTTGTAGTCTTTGGCTTCTGGCAGGATCACATAGTTTTCGCCGTCGGATAATACAAATACGGAAAGCTCAATTCCGGTCAGGAATTCTTCGACTACGACAGTGGTGCCGGCAGCGCCAAATTTGCCACTCAGCATCAGTTTTAATTCTTCCTGTGCTTCGCGGGTGTTATCCAGGATCAATACGCCTTTACCTGCAGCCAGTCCATCGGCTTTTAACACGATCGGGGTGATGTGGTTTTCCAGGTAGACCAGTCCTTTTTCCAGTGTTTCGCTGGTGAACGACCGTGAGCCTGCCGTAGGGATGCCATGGCGTGCCATAAACTGCTTAGAGAAATCTTTACTACCTTCCAGAATGGCACCTTCTTTTTTAGGACCAATCACCGGGATGTTTGCCAGGCTCTCGTCTTTTAAAAAGAAATCATGGATACCGTTTACTAAAGGTTCTTCTGGGCCAACTACCACAAGGCCAATGTTTTCTTTTAAAACAAGGGCTTTCACGGCATCAAAATTATTGGGGTCTAGTTTAACATTTTTGCCGTAGGCAGCTGTTCCACCATTACCCGGTGCAATAATAAGTTTTGTGCAAAGCGGAGACTGGCTCATCTTCCAGGCGAAAGCACTTTCTCTTCCGCCAGAACCTAATAGTAAAATATTCATAGGGCAAATATAAAATAAAACGCCAGTGACCGGGCAATGTACCGGATATTTTGTAATTTTAGCGCCCGACAACTGCCAAAGTGACTTGTATATCGCAATGGCTTAATTGTTGTATTTCATGATTTTTAATATATAAACACAAGCATAAAAAGATGTTAGGATTTTTAACCAAAGTATTTGGCAGCAAATCAGAAAGAGATATAAAGACAATACAACCTATTGTTATCAAGATAAATGAAGAGTATGCAAAGCTTTCCGCTTTAACAAATGACGAACTTCGTGGTAAAACCGTTTATTTTAAGGATGTCATTGCTAAAGCTTTAGCAGAAATTGACGGTAAAATAAGTGCGTTAAAAACGGATGGTGAAAGTCAGAGTTTATCATTAACGGAGAAAACTGCATTATACGACCAAATTGATGTTTTGATCAAAGATCGCGACAAGGAATTGGAAGTGGTACTTTCAGATATTCTGCCACAGGCTTTTGCCGTCATCAAGGAAACTTCAAGACGTTTCTCTGAGAACCAGTTTCTGGAAGTGACCGCTACTGATTTTGACAGGGATTATGCTGCGCGTAAAGCCAATGTAGAGATTAAAGGCGACAAGGCCATTTGGGCTAACCATTGGGATGCTGCAGGCAGTGAGGTAAAATGGAACATGGTACATTACGATGTGCAGTTAATTGGAGGTGCAGTATTGCATGGCGGTAAAATTGCCGAGATGGCTACTGGGGAGGGTAAAACCCTGGTAAGTACATTACCTGCCTACCTGAATGCATTAGCCGGTCAGGGTGTCCACATCGTTACGGTGAATGATTACCTTGCCCGTCGTGACTCGGAGTGGAATGGTCCTTTATTTGAATTTCATGGTTTAGCGGTTGATTGTATCGATAAACATGAGCCAAATTCGCCACAACGTAGAAAAGCTTATTTAGCTGATATTACTTACGGAACAAACAATGAGTTTGGTTTCGATTACCTGCGTGACAATATGACGCAGGCACCTGATCAACTGGTTCAACGCAAGTTGCATTTTGCCATGGTTGATGAGGTCGATTCCGTATTAATTGATGATGCCCGTACACCATTGATTATTTCTGGTCCGGTTCCTTTTGGCGATCAACATGAGTTTCATGAATTGAAACCAAGAATTGAGCGTCTAGTGAATGCACAACGTGAAATGGTAACCAAAGCCTTAAATGAAGCCAAGAAATTGATTCATGATGGTAAAACTGGTCCGGAAGAAGGTGAAGGTGGTTTAGCTTTATTAAGAGCACACCGTGCCTTACCAAAAAACAAAGCACTGATTAAGTTTTTAAGTGAAGGAAGTGTAAAGCAGACTTTATTAAAAACAGAGAATTATTATATGGCTGATCAGAGCAAGAACATGCCAAAGGTTGATGCTGAATTGTTTTTCCATATCGATGAGAAAAACAACCAGGTTGAATTAACCGAGAAAGGTATTGAGCTGATCACAAAGTCTGGTGAAGACACTAGTTTCTTCGTTTTACCCGATGTAGGTTCTGAAATTGCAGAGATCGAAAAATCAACATTAAGCAGTGAAGACAAAATTGCCCGTAAAGATGAGCTGATGCGCGATTATTCGATCAAAGCAGAACGTATCCACTCGGTAAATCAATTGTTAAAAGCCTATACTTTATTTGAAATTGATGTAGAATACATCATTGACGAAGGTAAAATTAAAATTGTTGATGAGCAGACTGGTCGTATTATGGACGGTCGCCGTTACTCTGATGGTTTACATCAGGCCATTGAAGCTAAAGAAAACGTTAAAGTAGAAGACGCATCACAAACCTATGCTACGGTAACCTTGCAAAATTACTTCAGGATGTACCACAAATTATGTGGTATGACTGGTACAGCAACTACGGAAGCAGGGGAGTTCTGGTCTATTTATAAACTGGATGTGGTTGAAATTCCAACCAACAGGGTCATTTCAAGACAAGATCATCAGGATTATGTTTATCGCACCATCCGTGAGAAATACAATGCTGTAGCCGAAGAAATTGTGAAATTAACAGAAGCTGGCCGCCCGGTATTGGTGGGTACCACTTCCGTGGAGATTTCGGAGTTATTAAGCCGCATGCTGAAATTACGTGGTATTAAACACAACGTATTGAACGCGAAGATGCACCAGAGAGAGGCTGATATTGTTGCTGAAGCCGGACAAGCCGGACAGGTAACCATCGCAACCAACATGGCTGGTCGTGGTACGGATATTAAATTAGGTGCCGGTGTTAAAGAATCAGGTGGTTTAGCCATCGTAGGTACAGAAAGACATGAGTCCAGACGTGTAGACAGGCAGTTGCGTGGTCGTGCGGGTCGTCAGGGTGATCCAGGATCATCTCAGTTTTTCGTGTCCTTAGAAGATAACCTGATGCGTTTATTCGGATCAGAGCGTATCTCTAACATCATGGTCAAAATGGGTATTGAAGAAGGAGAAGTGATTCAACACTCCATGATTACCAAATCCATTGAGCGTGCACAGAAAAAAGTAGAAGAAAACAACTTTGGTATTCGTAAGCGTTTGCTTGAATATGATGATGTGATGAACTCACAACGTACCGTGATTTACTCGAAGCGTAAAAATGCTTTGTTTGGCGAGCGTTTGGATGTAGACATGAACAACATGGTATTTGATGTTGCTGAAGATGTTGTAACTGAATATAAAGAAGCAGGAAATTATGAAGGCTTTAAATTGGAAGTCATTAAAAATTTCTCATTAGATAGTGCGATTACCGAACAAGAATTTAATGCTAAAAATGTACACTTGTTAACCGATAAGTTATTCGAAGAGGCAGAGACATTTTATGCTAGAAAATGTGAGGCAATTGTTAGTCAGGCCATGCCAGTATTACACCAGGTATTTGAAGAGCGTGGTGAACACATTGAGCAGATCGTCATTCCATTTACCGATGGGATGCGCAGTATCCAGGTTCCGGTAGGCTTAAAACAAGCCATTGCGAACGAAGGACGTGAAGTGACTAAATCTTTCGAAAAAACGATTGTATTAGGTTTAATCGACGAGTCGTGGAAAGAGCATTTACGCGAAATGGATGAGTTGAAACAATCGGTGCAGAACGCAGTATATGAGCAAAAAGATCCATTGGTTATTTATAAAATGGAAGCTTTTAATTTGTTCAAAAACATGTTGACGGCAGTGAACAAAGAAGTGGTAAGTTTCTTGTATAAAGGCGGTATTCCGGTACACCAGGAAGCCGAGACTTTGAAAGAAGCAGAAGCGCCTAAAGCACCTGCAGCCAAGTTGAAGCTGTCTAAACCAGAGTTTCAGCAGGTAGGTGAAGCGGTACCTGTAGAGGATACCCGGGAAGCGGTGCCACAACAGCCGGTTAGAAAAGAAGTAACAACAAGTAGAAATGAGCCCTGCCCTTGTGGAAGTGGCAAAAAGTTCAAGAACTGCCATGGTGCAGGATTGTAATTTGTAATAAACAGATAGAATGCCGAGTTTTGTAAGAAATTCGGCATTCTTTTTTTATACCCTTTCATGAAGATCATCATTACCTGTTTCATCTATATGTGTGGTTTCTCTGCCCTGGCGCAAACCAGAGGACAGGTAACCGTTATCAAGAATCCACTGATTGATAGTCTCATCAATAAACGGCTGGAGCTTAGTAAAAAGGTGGTTACGCCTACCATTAAGCGCAATGGACCTATAGTAGCGCAGGTAGGCTATAGGGTACAGATTTTTTATGGATCTGACAGAAGGGAAACCTTCCAGGAGCAGGCTCGTTTTAAAGGCATGTACCAAAAATTAAATACCTATATCACTTATCGGGAACCAAACTATTACCTGCGCGTTGGGGATTTTAGAACGCGTTTGGAGGCACAGCGCTTAATGAATGAATTAAAGCCTATGTTTCCTACACTTTTTATTTTCAGAGAGAAAATCAACGCACCTGTATTAGAGGAAAACTATGATTAAAGATCAAATTCAACAATTAGCGGCCGACATCTTCGGAGAAGTGGTGGCCTTACGTCAACATCTGCATGCTAACCCTGAACTTTCCTTTAAGGAGTTTGAAACATCTGCTTTTATCCAGAAAAAACTAAGTACCTGGGGTATTCCTTTTACGGTGATGGCCAATACAGGGGTAGTAGGATTGTTAAAAGGCGATTTGCCTTCTGACCAGGTGATAGCCTTGCGCGCTGATATGGATGCACTACCAATTGTGGAAGCCAATGATAAACCTTATAAATCTAAAAATGAGGGGGTGATGCATGCCTGCGGGCATGATGTGCATAGCGCCTCGCTATTGGGTACGGCTTATATCTTATCAAAGCTGAAAGCACAATTTGCAGGTACCATCAAATTCATCTTTCAACCAGGTGAAGAACTTCTTCCTGGAGGGGCCAGCATCCTGATTAAAGAAGGTGTGTTGGAAAATCCTAAACCTGCACATATCCTGGGGCAGCATGTAATGCCTTTAATTGAAGCTGGCAAGGTTGGTTTCCGCTCTGGAATTTACATGGCATCTACTGATGAATTATATGTTACCGTAACCGGAAAAGGTGGCCATGGAGCACAGCCTCACCAGAATATTGATCCGGTTGTTATTACCTCGCATATTATTATTGCTTTACAACAAATCGTTAGTCGCAATGCCGACCCCCGTATACCAACGGTATTGTCTTTTGGTAAGGTAACGGCTAATGGTGCGACGAACATCATACCTAATGAAGTGAAGCTGGAAGGCACGTTAAGGACCCTTGATGAGGACTGGCGACTGGAAGCCAAACGACTGATGAAAAAGATGGCTGAAGGCATTGCCGAAAGTATGGGTGGAAGTTGCGAATTTCGTATCGAAAAAGGTTATCCTTTCCTGATCAACGAACCGGTGTTAACGGGTCAGGCGCGTGCAGGTGCGGAAGATTATTTAGGAAAAGACAATGTGGTAGACCTGGATATCTGGATGGCTGCAGAAGATTTCGCCTATTATTCTCAAGTAACTGATGCTTGTTTTTACAGGTTAGGAACCGGTAATGCAGCTAAAGGAATTACCCATTCAGTACATACACCTAAATTTGACATTGATGAGGACGCCCTTAAAATCTCTACAGGTTTAATGGCTTATCTCGCTGTAAAACAATTAGGAAACTAAATAAACGTTCTTTCTGCTATATGACCATGAAGAAAACACTTCTGCTAGCCTTGTTATTGCCTTTTTTCTTTAGTGGTTTTACCCAGGAAATTAACCGGTACAACCCGGATACCATCAAAACGATCACGCTCGATACCACGGTAAATATTACCGCGAAGAGATTGAGTGTGGAGACTTTTATTGATGCCGTAATATCCGATACCAGTTTTTACCGCGCTTTCCAGCAAATGAAACGTTTTGGTTTTATAGCTGAAAACCGAATTTATACTTACGATAAGAAAAATAAGGTGAATGGAAGGATTTACCGCAAGATTAAACATAACCAGAAAGCCCCAAAGATGGAGTACCTGGCTAAAGAAGACGAGGGAAAGATCTATAAAAAAAATGGAAAGTACCAGCTGTACACGCTGGAGATGTTCGACTATATTTTTATGAATGCCTACAAGTCTGAATTTTCAGATGCCGCTTTTGCCGGTAAAGCAAGTGATAAAGGTTCCATTGGCAGTTATAAAGACAAATTGAAAACCTTAATTTTTTCGCCGGGCAGGCCTGTTAAAGGACTGCCATTTATTGGCAACAAAACGGAGATCTTTACACCGAACATGCGCCAATATTATGATTATAGTTTTTATAGTTCCACCTATCTCGATTCTATACCCGTGTATAAGTTTAGGGTGCTGGTAAAACCTGATTTAAGCAGCTGGACCAAAGATGGCCTGATGATTAAAGAACTGACCACTATTTTTGATAAGCGAAACTTCGAAATTCTAGGTCGTTATGTAGACATGAAATACAGCAACCTGTTATTCAATTTTGATGTGCAGATGAATATTGAAATGAGTTATTTTGGCGAAGAAAAATTACCGTCCAAAATCTCTTACCAAGGCGACTGGAATGTGCCGCTTAAAAAGGAAGAAAGGGCCAGTGTGCTCATCTTGCATAAGAATTATAGATAGCGAAGCGCTTCATAAATTTGTTTAACTTTAGTGGTAATAGCAGTTATCACTAGAATTTAAACAATATTATCAACCTGACCCATGAAATCTTACGCTAAATTATTACCCGTTATTTTATTTGTATTATTATTTACCTCTATGGTGCCTAAACCTAAAAAAATAGTGTTTTTCGGAGATTCCATTACTGAGATGGGCGTTCAAGCCGGCGGGTATGTCTCTATTGTTAAAAAGACCCTCGACTCCACTAAGTATACTTTAGTTGGTGCAGGAATAGGTGGAAATAAGGTTTATGATTTGTATTTACGCCTGGAAGATGATGTATTGAGTAAAAACCCCGATGTAGTAGTCATTTATGTTGGCGTAAACGATGTATGGCATAAACAATCGTCGGGAACGGGTACCGACCAGAATAAGTTTGTTAAGTTTTATCAGGCCTTGATTAAAAAAATCAGTGCCACAGGTGCTAAAATAATTTTGTGTACCCCAGCGGTAATTGGTGAAAAGAAAAATGGCGCAAACGAACTGGATCAGGAGCTTGATAAATATGCAGGGGAGATTAGAAAACTTGCGGAGGAACACAAGCTTCCCCTGGTTGATTTAAGAAGTGTGTTTACGGCTTACGACTTGGCTAATAATCCGCAGGATGTGGCAAAAGGTGTTTTAACCACAGATGGTGTTCACCTGAATGATAAAGGCAATCAACTGGTGGCAGCACAGCTGTTACCCTTAATTAAATAAGATAATAATATACACAGATGATTAACCACGATACGATTAACAAAATTATGGATACTGCCCGCATTGAGGAGGTAGTAGGTGATTTTGTGGCGTTGAAAAAGCGTGGAACCAGTTTAATTGGTAATTGTCCCTTTCACAATGAAAAAACACCTTCCTTTCATGTTTCAGTAACTAAAGGCATTTACAAATGTTTTGGTTGCGGAAAAGGAGGCGATGCGGTCCACTTTATCATGGACCATGAAAAATATTCCTACCCGGAGGCCTTAAAGTTTCTGGCGCAGAAGTACCATATTGAAGTAGAAGAAACAGCACAGAGTTCACAACAAATTGATGCGCAAAATGCAAGGGAGACTTTATACATTGTTTCGCAGTTTGCTTCTGCTTTTTTTGCAAATGAATTGTGGACTGGCGCCGACGGCAGGGCCATTGGACTAAGTTATTTTAAAGAACGGGGTTTTAGGGAAGACATCATTAAGAAGTTTGACCTGGGTTATTCGCCCGATGTCTGGGATGCCTTAACGACTAAGGCCGTTAACAGCGGCTATAAAGAAGAAAATCTGGAGCGGACGGGGCTTTCCATCCGAAATGATAAAGGCAAGCTTTACGACCGGTTCAGGGGTCGGGTGATGTTCCCGATTCATAACTTTACCGGACGGGTCATTGGTTTTGGCGGTAGAACGTTAAAGACGGATAAAAACGTTCCTAAATATGTAAACTCTCCCGAAAGTGAGATTTACCATAAATCGAACGTACTTTATGGCTTATTTCATGCCAAGAAAGCGATACGGGAAACGGATAACTGTTACCTGGTGGAAGGTTATGCAGATGTATTATCTGTACACCAGGCTGGGGTTGAAAATGTGGTGGCCTCTTCGGGTACCTCCTTAACCACAGAACAGATTAGGCTTATCGGCCGTTTTACACAAAATGTGACCATTCTTTATGATGGGGATGCCGCCGGAATAAAAGCTTCCTTAAGAGGGCTGGACATGATTCTGGAAGAAGGACTGAATGTGAAAGTGGTTAACTTTCCTGATGGCCATGATCCTGATTCATACATGCATAAAGTGGGGGCTGGTGCCTTCAAAATTTATATAGAAAACAACCGTAAGGATTTTATTCTTTACAAAGCCACCACGCTGTTAAAGGAAGCTGGTAAGGATCCGATTAAAAGGGCCGCCATTATCAGGGACATCGTGGAGAGTATTGCCAAGATTCCAGATAACATTAAGGCTTCGGTATTTATCAGAGAATGTAGCCACTTATTGGAAGTGGAAGAGCGTATCCTAATCTCTGAACTCAATAAAATACATGCTGCGAAGCTGAAGAAAATGGCACCACCATCTTCATCATTTTCTTCACAACAACCGGATGGGCCACCTGATAATTTATTTGACGACCAGGCCACACCAGGTGATACCATTGGGCGCACGGCGGTTTCTGATGAATTGCAGGAACGTGAGATTGTGCGTTTGCTATTAACATTTGGTCATGAATTGGTGAGCTGGGATAAAATAGATAACATGTATATTGGTTCTTTTATCATGCAGAACCTGGCAGATGTGACTTTTGAAGATGTGGTATGTGATAAGATCATTTCTTATTATAAGCAGGAAATAGATAGTGGTAAGTTGCCCACCGCCAATCAGTTTATAAAAAATCAGGACCGGGAAATTGCCGACCTGGCCATTACGCTGTCAACCTCGCCCTATGCGCTAAGTGAAAACTGGTATAATAAACACCAGATTTACGTTCGTGATGAAACCATGAACCTCAAGGCGACCATTTTGGGTGGAATCTTTCACCTTAAAAAAAGGAAAGTTGACCGTATTTTACTAAACTTGTTAAACGAAATTAAAGAAGAAGAAGATGCGGTTAATCAGGAAATCCTGATGCAGCGTTATAGTTTTATCAAAAATGTGGAAAAGGAAATTTCTAAGTTTCTGGGTTCAGTAATTGTAAAATAAATGGCTGCGCATAATGAATTGGGCCGCTATGGCGAAGATCTTGCCCGCCATTATCTGGAGGAAAAGGGATACCGCATATTGAACCAGAACTGGGTGTATGGAAGGGCGGAGATAGACCTTATTGCGTTTTATGAGGCGAAGCTTATCTTTGTGGAAGTTAAAACCCGGAGTTCGGTTACGCACGGAAACCCTGAGGAGTTCGTAAACCATAAGAAGGAACGTCAATTAGAATTTGCCTCCCTGGAATACATCGAGCGCGCGCAACACCAGGGAGAGATTCGTTTCGACGTCATTGCGGTAACCATGAATAATAATAAACAGTTTAAAATTAATCATATTGAAGATGCATTTTGGCCAGGCTAGTACCCCTAAAACATTAATTACCCTATGTTCATTATTGCTCGTGTTGAGCGTGTCTATAATCTCTTGTAAGGATAAAGATCAAAGTCCGACTATAGGCTTTAAATCACCAAGCCAGGGCCAGGAGCTGAAGCTTGGCGAGGCAGTTAACCTGGAGCTTGATGTACCAGCAGGCAGCACCGTAAATAAAATTACTTACCTGGTTGATGGTAAGGAGGTAGGCAGTACTAAAGAGGCATCGCCCTTTAATTTAAAAACAGATAGTCTTAATTTGGGTTTTCGCTTAATTACCGCCGTAGTGGAGCATGGTGACGTTAAGGATTCACTTACCGTTAATATTGTTCTTAAATCGGCCATAAAACCTAGCTCATACAGTTATAAAGTGGTGAAAACCTTTCCACACGATACGGCAGCCTACACACAGGGATTAGAATACCATAATGGCCGCTTTTTAGAGAGCACCGGGCAGAATGGCGAATCGACCTTACGGTGGGTCGATCCGGCAACTGGTAAAGTGATTCAGAAAGTAGACCTTGATGCTAAATATTTCGGGGAAGGGGCAACGCTGGTAGGAAATAAAGTGGTTATGCTGACCTGGGAGCACTATGAAGGACTTATTTTTGACGCCAAGACGTTTAAACAGCTGGGTACATTCCCTTACCAGAACAGCCGGGAGGGTTGGGGACTGGCATTTGACGGTAAACAACTGATTAAATCTGATGGTACTAACAGAATTTGGTTTTTAAATAAGGATACCTATAAAGAAGAAAGTGTGATTGAGGTTTACGATGATCAGGGACAGGTGGTACAGCTTAATGAACTGGAATATGTAGACGGAAAAATATACGCTAATATCTACCAGTCGGATAATATTGCGATCATAGATCCGAAATCTGGCGCTGTGCTGAGTTATATTGACCTGAGTGGAATCTTAGCCGCACAGGATCGTTATCCAAATACAGACGTGTTAAATGGTATTGCCTGGGATGCAAAAGGCAAGCGCCTATTTGTTACGGGTAAAAAGTTCAGTAAGCTTTTTGAAATTACGCTGGTGCCGCAATAAATTTATTTTTTGGCTTTAGGTTCGCTGATAAATCCATTAAAACTAATGGACTGTCTGTTGTTGTTTAATACATTCAGTGTTCCGTATCCATTTTCTGACACATATAAGGTTAATCGCTGGTTATCCTTTACATCTTTAGGTTCAATGGTAATGCTCCATCCCCCTTTTTTACGGTCTTTTTTCACGTATTTAAAGTCTTTTGATTTAAATTTAATACCGGCATCATCTGGATTCATGGAGGCCTGATAGGCTCGTCCATAATAAGGAAGAAAGGCGACCACACTATCTTTGTTGATCCTGAGGTCATATTGCGCACCTGTTAAGGTAATGGAACCGGAGGCGTTCGGGTGATTCATGCTACTCATTACAGCAAATACATCCTGACTGGATAAGGGCAGTGCCCTGGTGGCCACAAATACGAAGTCCTGTGCCTTAACTATTCTTTCGGTAGTCGCTTTATCTGTTTGCGCAAGCACTGGAAGGGTGGCGCAGATTAACAGGGTGGCGAATAGGCTTTTAAATGTTTTCATGTCCTGATTTTTTATATGAATATAGACAATTGTGCAGGCAAAAGGTTTAAAAAAAAGGGGTTGTTCCAATAAGTGGAACAACCCCCGAAAAGTTAAAATGGTGAAGATTTAATTAAAATCAGCGGTTTTCACCTCTGCATTGACTTTAACATCTTTAACCGTTATTGAAAAGTCCTGGTTGCCCATTGGGGTAACCACTGATTGATTAATTTTATAAGGTATCATCACACTGCCTGCTTTGCGGTAATCGCTGTATTCGGCAATCTGGGTAATGTCCGTGCCATTGACTTTGGCAGTTTTTTCTTCTTTTAACAAGAGACCTGATTTCACATCGTAGTACTCAGTTCCTTTTTTGCCATTGTCTCCCGTTACAATTAACTTATAAGCATCTGCTGGGCCTACTTTAGTTACACCAGCTACTTCCAGTTTTTTGCCATTGTAGTACAATTGTTCAAAAATTCCCTTTTTAGCTTTTTTCTCCGCTAATTCATCGCCGGTAACATCTTTTTTCTGACCCATCTGGCTTTGGAAACCAGTAGTGCCATTAAACACCTGTTTCATCACTGATGTACCATTCATCAAAATCTCGGTGCTTTCCAGGTTGGGGTGCATGTACTTGATGGTTGCGTTTAACTTTTGGCCTTGAACTTCGAAATCGCCCGTTTGCAATAAAGACGTAACTTTTTTAAGTTCGGTTTCACCTCCAATGGCGGTCAGGTAACCTGCAATAATTTCCTGTCCCGACTTCGTTACGGCTACTTTTTTTGCTGAATTATCTGCTACGGGAACGGCGTAGTTATCAAAACTTTTGACCGTATAGCCTAGTTTCTTTAAGCCAGGCAGGAATACTTCCTGTTTTCCAACAATCACAATTCGGGTATCGTTATAGCCGAAGTACTTTTTGCTCACGCGCAAGATATCATCTGGTGTTACCGCATTGATTTTTTGCAGGTAAGTACGGTAAAAATCTTTTGGCAGGTTATTGATCAGGATGTTGCTGGCAAAAGAAGCCATGCGTGCTGGGTTTTCTAAGCCTAGCGCAAAAGATCCATTATAAAGGTTTTTGGTGTTTTGTAGTTCTTCGTTACTCACTTTAACCGTACGCATGTTGTTAATCTCCTTGAGGAACTCCACCACAGCACTATCTACCTTTTCATTTCTAACTGCGGCATTAGCCTCAAACTTCGTTTGAAAACGACCTGCACCTGTAGAAGAATAAGCACCATAGGTGAAGCCATGTTTTTCGCGCAGGTTTCTAAACAGTTTTGAATCAGAACCACCTCCTAATATCTGGTTGGCCAGTAATACCGCATGGTAATCCGGACTGCTCATTGGCAAGTCGACCAGGTTAGTTACTGTAATTTCCGATTGTACAGCTGTAGGGAGGTCGATGACATTAATTTCTGTTTTTGCTGGGTTAGTAACCTTTGTAAGTACCGGAAGACTTAAATTATTTCCTTTCCAGTCGCCAAATGCTTTAATCGCTAAAGCTTTTGCTGCCTCAGGTTTAATGTCGCCCACAAATGTCAGGTAACCTCTTGATGGGGTTGCATATGTTTTGTAGGCACTTTTAACATCGTCAAGGGTAATCCCATTCACGCTTTTTTCTGTAATAAACTCTCCGTTAGGGTGGCTTGTGCCGTAAGATAAGGCATTGACTACACGTTGAGAGATTGCTTTAGCGCTACGTTCATTAGATTTTAATCCGGTGATGGTTTGCGACTTCAACTTCTCAAAAGAAGCAGGTGGAAAAGCTGGGTTTTTCATGGCATCGGCCATTAAGATAAAGGCTTTGTCGAAATAACGTGTGAGTGAAGAAACACTTCCTCCAGTAGCACTCAGGCCAACGTCGGCACCCATCTGATCAACGGCTTCGTCAAACTGCACTTTAGTTTTTGTCGTGGTACCTTCATTTAACATACCACCCATCAACTGGATGACACCGGCTTTTTCGCCTTCCGTAATCGGACCAGCATCAATGCTGTAAGTTGCGGTAACCTTAGGTAATTTGTGGTTTTCTACCACAAGTATGGTGATGCCATTGGGAAGTTTATAGGTTACCGGGTCGGCAAAGGTTATGGTGGGTGGCGGACCAGGAGTTGGCTTAACGCTTCTATCTAATTTTTGAGCCGAAGCAACTTGTATGCATACGGTAGCCAGGGCAAATAGGAATATCTTTTTCATTTTTCAGTTCTTTTTGATGAGGAAATCAGCTTATTTCTTTGGTAAATAATATAGAACCACACGCTGGTTTTTATTAAGGTATTTGCGTGCTACATCTCTGATTTCTTCCCTGGTGATGGTTTTAATCTGCTTCAGTTGCTCATTAATTTCATTTGTATTTTTTTCGTGAAAACTATACCCATTAGCAAGGTTTTCGGCCACGCCAATCATCCTGCTATTGGCGCTGATGTAACTATTCTCAAACTGATTTTGGAGTTTTGTGTATTCTGCTTCGCTGATCAGGTCAGTTTGCAAACGAACTACCTCTTCGTCAATATCTTTCAACAGATCGTTAAGTGGGGTATTGTTGTTGGGTAGGGCTAAAGTGATGTAAGCGCCATAATCTTCTAGCGTATAGTTAAAGGCTGCTACCTGTAAGGCGGTTTTTTTATCATCTACCATTTTTGTGCTTAACCTGGAACTTCCACCTGCAGACAGCAGGTTGCTGATTAGACCCAATACCTGGCTATCGCGACTTTTCATTCCTGGGACACGGTAAGCGGCAAAGATGGCAGGAATTTGAATGTTGGCATCGTAAGCGGTATCGATAATTTCCTTCTCGATAGGTTTTAACGTATATTTCTGTCTAACGACTGGTTCACCTTTTGGTACCTCATCGAAATACTTTTTTACTTGAAGTTTGGTTTTTGCAACATCAATATCTCCGGCTATGGTAAGTACAGCATTATTAGGCGCATAGTACTTTTTAAAGAAAGCCAGGAACTCACTTAGTTTAGCGGCATCCAAGTGCTCCATGGAGCCAATTGGCTGCCAACGGTAAGGGTGCCCATCAAATAAGTGTTTGAAAATGTTCTCTGTAAATTTTCCATATGGAGAATTGTCTATTCGTAGTCTTTTCTCTTCTTTGACCACCTCGTTTTGTGTTTTAACACCCACTTCATCGATTTTGGGATGAAGCATACGTTCGCTTTCCAGCCATAAGCCTAGCTCTAGTTGATTAGAGGGGAAAATGTTGTAATAAAACGTCCTGTCATGTGAGGTGTTGGCATTGTTCTGACCACCATTACTACTCACAATTTTCATAAACTCACCTCGTTTCATGTTTTCACTACCTTCAAACAAAAGGTGTTCAAAAAAATGTGCGAAACCGGTTCTTTCTGTTTCTTCATCTTTAGAACCTACATGGTACATTACGGAGACAGCTACCACAGGGGCGGTTTTATCCTGGTGCAGGATAACATGCAGGCCATTATCCAAGTCGAACTCGGAAAATTTAACCTGCTGGGCGAATGTATTCAGGAATATCCCTGAAATGGCCATTGTCAAAAAGAGCGTTTTTTTCATAAATAATTAATTGTTAAGGTTGTAAAGCTACCCAAAGCTTCTGCCAAGCTTTTAAGCGAGAAGGTTAGGTAGCTTTTATTTATTATTGGTTATTAATAGTCAGATCTAAGTTTATTTTCTCCAGTCTTTATATTGATTAATCAAGCCATTGGTAGAAGCGTCATGGCTATTTACCGGCTGGTCGTCATTGAGTTCGGGTAATATGCTTTTTGCCAGTTGTTTACCCAGCTCAACACCCCATTGGTCGAAACTGAAGATGTTCCAGATGATACCCTGTACAAATATTTTATGTTCATAAATTGCTATTAGACTACCTAGACTGTGTGGTGTTACACGTTTTAATAAGATGGAGTTGGTTGGACGATTTCCTTCGAAGACTTTGAAGGGCGCAATTTGGGCCATTTCGGCAGCTGACTTTCCATCTTTCTGAAGTTCTTCATTTACCTGTTCCAGTGTTTTTCCATTCATCAAGGCTTCAGTTTGTGCAAAGAAATTAGACAACAGAATGGGATGGTGATTGCCTAATGGGTTTAAACTTTGTGCAGGAGCGATGAAATCGCAGGGAACAAGGCGTGTACCCTGGTGTATCAGCTGGTAAAAAGCATGCTGTCCATTGGTGCCTGGTTCACCCCAGATGATAGGGCCGGTTTCATAAGAGATTTCTTCTCCATTACGGTCTACATGTTTACCATTGCTCTCCATATCGCCTTGTTGAAAGTACGCGGCAAAACGGTGCATGTATTGGTCGTAAGGTAAAATGGCTTGTGTTTCTGCATCAAAGAAATTAATATACCAAATACCTACCAGGGCCATGATTACTGGAACATTGTTTTCGAAAGGGGTAGTTTCGAAATGGTTGTCGGCAGCATGTGCACCGGCTAACAATTGTTTAAAGTTTTCAAAACCGATGCTTAAGGCAATAGGTAAACCTATAGCACTCCAAAGCGAATAACGGCCGCCAACCCAGTCCCAGAATTCAAACATATTTTCGGTATCAATTCCGAAAGCAGAAACATCTTTTGCATTGGTAGACAAGGCTGCAAAATGTTTGGCTATAGCTGACGTGTCTGCTCCGCTGTTCAGGAACCATTCTCTTGCCGAATTGGCGTTAGTCATGGTTTCCTGGGTGGTAAAAGTTTTAGAGGCAACTAAAAATAAAGTGGTTTCAGGATCTAGAGTTTTTAAGGTCTCTACCAGGTGAGTACCGTCAATATTGGAAACAAAGTGAAGGTTTAAGTGGTTTTTGTAAGCTTTAAGTGCTTCTGTTACCATGACCGGACCCAGGTCAGAACCGCCGATGCCAATGTTGACTACATCAGTAATAGATTTACCTGTATGGCCTTTCCATGCGCCGGAAATGATGGCTTCGCTAAACTTTTCCATTTTCGATAATACCGCATTCACATCGTCCATGACGTTTTTACCTTCAACGATGATGCTTTTTGAACTTTGGTTTCGCAGTGCGATGTGCAGCACCGGGCGGCCTTCGGTTTGGTTGATCACGTCGCCACTGAACATGGCTTTAATGGCCTCATCAAGTTTGCACTCTTTGGCTAATTGCACCAATAGCGCTATGGTGGTGTCATCGATTCTGTTTTTCGAATAATCTAACAGCATATCATCGAAAAGGACAGAGAACTTTTCAAATCGTTGGGGATCTTCGTTAAAAAGATCTTTAAGACTTTTCTCGTTGATGTTTATAAAATGATCGGCCAGGTATTTATAAGCCTTAGTTTCCGTGAAATTTATTGATGGTAGCATAATGATAGTGTTTATGTAAATGTAATGGTTTATTTTATTTGTGAAAACCAAAACAGGTATTTATGCGTATAAAAGGGAGCATTTGGCTTGCAGATTTGGCCGCTAATTTGTTGCACGTCATTAAATAGGGATTAATTTTAAATAAAATATAAAATCATGGTAGAGAAATTGAATCAATTAGTTAAAGAAAATGCACAGGATGCAATAGTGAATAACCCTGACATCCCTAATGAACGGAATGAGGAAGCAGTATCTGCGGCATCTATGTCTATTTTCGATGCCTTAAAACAGCAGGTATCTTCAGGTAACGTCTCAGAACTTGTTAATATGTTTAAGGGTGGGGGTGATGCATCAGGAAATGCCGTGGTTCAACAGGCGTCTAGTGGTTTTGCAGCGAAATTGGGTGGTATGGGTGTTAATATAGACAGTGCCAAATCAATTGCAGCTTCGCTGATACCGATGCTCATGGCTAAGTTTGCAAACAAAACGAAGGACCCTAATGACAAGTCATTTGATCTACAGGACATTATGCGTCAGATTGCTGGACCAGATGGGAAATTTCAACTATCAGACCTCACCAATATGTTTGGGGGCCAGGACCAGGCGAAGGGCACAACGGATGATAAAAGCGGTGGCATGATGGATAAATTAAAGGGCTTATTTTAAGAGACACTTAGTAATTATTATATATTTGTAGCTATGACTAAAGAAGACATACAGGATTTAAGGGACAGAGTAGCGTCGCTGAGGAGGCATCTTTGACGTCGAAACACGACTAGAGGATATTTATGTAGCACAGCAAATGACCATGCAACCAGATTTTTGGGATGATCCCAAAAAGGCGGAGAAACATTTGGCTGCATTGAACTCAAAAAAAGTTTGGACGGATGCCTGGCAGGTGGCAAAAAGTGAGCTCGATGATACCGAGGTGCTCTTTGAATTTATGCAGGCCGGTGATGCCACTGGAGAAGAAATGCAGGAGCAGTATGAGCAATGTTTGGCGACAGTAGAGAATCTGGAGTTGAAGAATATGCTGAGCAGCAAGGAAGATCAGCTGAATGCGGTGATGCAGATTACTGCAGGTGCAGGTGGTACTGAAAGTTGCGACTGGGCGGCTATGTTGATGCGGATGTATATTATGTGGGGCGAGAAAAATGGCTATAAAGTAACTGAGCAGGATTTCCAGGAAGGGGAGGTAACGGGTGTAAAATCTGTAACACTACAATTTATGGGCGACTTCTCTTATGGCTACCTGAAAGGAGAAAATGGGGTACATCGCCTGGTGCGGATTTCTCCATTTGATTCAAATGCGCGTCGTCATACTTCTTTTGCTTCAGTTTATGTGTACCCCTTGGTAGACGATACCATCGAAATTGAAGTGAAGGATTCGGAGATTGAATTTGAGACTTTCCGTTCTGGCGGTGCTGGTGGACAAAATGTTAACAAAGTGGAAACCGCTGTGCGTTTATATCACAAGCCATCGGGTATCGTGATTAAAAACCAGGAGTCACGCTCGCAATTGCAAAACAAAGAGAATGCTTTGCGTTTATTGAAGTCGCAGTTATATGAGGCAGAAATGCGTAAACGTATGGAAGCTTCGGCAGCGGTGGAAGGTTCTAAAATGAAAATAGAGTGGGGGTCGCAGATTCGCAATTACGTATTGCATCCTTACAAACTGGTGAAAGACCTGAGAACAAACTATGAAACGTCTAATGCCCAGGGGGTATTGGATGGTGAATTGAATGATTTTTTGAAAGCTTATTTAATGGAGTTTTAATGAAGAAATTTAACCTTACCCTGATCTTGTTAGCCATATTAACCGGGCCGGTTGTTGCCCAGGAAGTTGTTCCGATTTATAATGGTCCGATTCCGGGTGCTAAACCTGTGCCTGAAAGTTATAAAGAGCTTTCTGTTGCCGGCGACGATGGCGTGATCAGGGTAAGTAAAGTTTCAATACCTACGTTAACAGTATACCTTCCAGAGAAAGGGAGTGCCACTGGAACGGCCGTATTGATTTGTCCAGGCGGTGGTTATGGCATCCTTGCCATCAATCATGAAGGAGATAAAGTGGCAAAGGAATTTAATAAAATTGGCGTTGCAGCTTTTGTGTTAAAATATAGGCTGCCTGATGACCAGATCATGGACGATAAGACGACTGGCCCATTACAGGACGCACAACAAGCAATGGCACTATTACACAAAAATGCTAAACAGTGGGGCATTAATCCAGATAAAATTGGTGTAATGGGTTTTTCTGCCGGCGGTCACCTGGCTTCGACCTTGTCTGTACGGTATAATGTTCCAAAAATTACTGATAAAACGGCTAAGGTAAAACCAGCTTTTTCCTTACTTATTTATCCTGTAATTTCTTTGGCAGCATTTCCGCATATGGGCACCTCAAATAACCTGTTGGGGAAGGAAGCTTCAGCTGAGCAAAAGGCTTACTTTTCTAATGAAAAACATATAGATGCCCAAACACCTCCGGCTTTTATTGTGCATGCTGCTGATGATGGCGGTGTACCCGTACAAAACAGTCTGTTATATGCGCAGGGACTTGTGGAACATAAAGTGCCGGTAGAATTACATGTTTACCAAAATGGGGGACATGGATTTGGCTTAAACAATAAGTCGACGACCGACCCATGGTTTGAAAGGCTACGTAATTGGTTGCTGATGAATAAATTGCTTTAATGGTCGTTTAACACCTCTTGCAGTTCTTGTAATTCCTCCACTTTTTCGAGAGCCCCTTGGTTGGTATAAGCTGAAATGAGGTTGCGGATCACTCTTCCAATGATTTCCTTGTTGCTACAAGGGGTATAATAACCCGGCTGCGGTTCGAGGTTAAGCTGGCGAAGAAATTGATCTACATCGTGTTTTCCAAATATTGCCCCTTTATTAAACGCATTAATGTAGAATAAGACACTATAATCCTGTTCCTGTTTCCCCTCATCAAGATAACCAAGGATAAAGTGTTGTGGCAGGTTTACTCCATATACTGGAATATCGAGTTTCTGTGCAACAGTAGCGTAAATAATGGCTAAAGAAATTTGGTTCCCTTTTTTACTTTCTAATACCTGGTTAATATAGGAGTTTTGCGGGTCCTGGTGGTTTTTTACGTTCCCGGTAAAGCCATGCTGGGTATAAAAGATGTGGTTGATTAATTTGACCTTTTCGATAGAACTCATCTCGTCTTGCAGGCCTGTCCACACATCGCGCTTGATTTCATCGATCTGGTTAAGGAGTTTTTGTTCATCAAGGTCTGGATACTGATGGCGGTTAATAATCATGGCGCCCTGTAATAAATCGAAAGCTCCACTAAGCTGCCACAACCTGAGGTCTTCTTTGACCGTGTTAAACTGTATACGGTGAACCACATTTTCTATGCGTTCTTGTAACAACACGTCCAGCGATTGCTCCCATGCAGTTTCCAGATACACAATAGCTGTTGGTCCGTAGTCCAGTAAACGCTGTTCTACGTGTTGAAATACTTCCTGATCCGTATCATCGAGGAGTTTAACTAAAGCACTTATTTCTGTACTATTTTCCATAATATGCAATTACAATTGTGCGTTTGTCTATTTTTGCCGATATGGATATTAATTTCTTTATTGATTTTCTAAAGCATCGTTTTACGGCTAAAACCAGACATGGTACACACTCTCCATTTGTTTATAAGCTTGCTGACGAGGTAATTTACGATTTTAACTTAAGACCTGATTATAATGCGATCGAAGAACAGCGAAAAAAACTTTATCGTGACGATGCATTGATACAAGTAACCGATTTGGGTGCAGGATCTCACTTAAATAAAAACAGAAGCAAAAAGGTTAAAGAAATAGCAAAGAATGCACTTAAAAGTCCGCGTTTAGCCCAGCTGATCTATCGATTGGCTAAAGCTAATGAACCAGCGCAAGTCATTGAATTGGGTACTTGTCTGGGATTAACCACGGCTTACCTGGCCAAAGCTTGTCCGCAGGCTAACATCCTGACCATTGAGGGCTGTCCGCAAACGGCTGCGGTTGCTGCAAAGAACTTTAAGGACCTGCAATTAGACCATGTGGAATTACAGGTAGGGAATTTTGATACCCTGTTGCCCGAAGTATTGGCAAAACAAGAAAAAGTAGATTTCGTTTATATTGATGGAAACCATCGCAAGGATGCTACATTGAATTACTTTAAGTGGTGTTTGCCGAAAGTGCATGAAAACTCCCTGTTGATTTTTGACGATATTTATTGGAGCAAAGGCATGAAGGAAGCTTGGGAAGAAATTAAGGCACACCCTGAGGTAACGGTGACCATTGATTTATTTTGGATTGGCCTCGTATATTTTAAAAAGGGTCAGGCCAAAGAACATTTTAAGTTGAAATATAAACAGTTTTAGAATGCTTCGGCCAGACTGATGTAAAAGCCACTCTGGCGTTTCTCGTTTGGCGCCATGCCGCCAACCCCATAATCCAGTCTGATACTTAATCCTTTAGCGGGATCATAGAAATACCTTCCACCGGCGCCGTAATTCGGTTTCAATCCCTGTAAGGAGAAGTTTCCATTTTCAAAGACCCGGCCTGCGCCTGCGAAACCAACCAGTCCGAAGCGATTACTAAAGCGATAACGGAGTTCGGTTTGGGCAGTAAGTAAGTTTTGATCACGGTAACGACCTTTATAATAACCCCGCATCATCTCGTCATTACCCAGTTGTGGTAATAAGTAGAAGGGGGTGTTTTTGCCTTGTACCGTATAGTATATTCCATTTAAGCCAAGTACCAGTCGGTTAGCCAGCGGGAAGAAGTTGCTTAATTTTACACGGATCTGGCTAGCACTGTAATTGCTTTTTGAAAACAGGTTAGGCGCATATTGATAAGTTACTCTTCCAAAAAAGCCTTTTGTCGGGTAGTTATTAGAGTTTCGGGTGTCGTAACTTTGAGAAAGACCTAAAAATAACACCGGTCCACCTTGCCTGTCTACCAGATGAGGGTCAGTAGAAAACAGGCCTCCTTCGCCTCGATCTGTATATTGATAGTTTTCAAAGGCTACCGATAGGCCTGTATAGGTATTAGGGAGCAGCGCTTTTTCTGCTTCAAGCTGTATTTTGAATAATTCCTCTAGCACCTTATTCTCATTACGTTCCAGGGTTTCATTACCAATACCGTAAAAATTAAAAGGAGTTCTTTTAAACTTCAGTTCACCTAATAAATGGTATTTGTTTTCCTTGGTATAGATATCACTTTTTAGTGAAACGTTATATTGCTTTTTAGTGGTGATGGAGCCTAAGGCTGAGAAGTTGGAGCTGCGGTTTTGGGGATCCGCAGCATCCATATAGGTGGAGTACAACGTTCCTACACCAAATTCAAAGCCGTTCTCCTGGCTATAGCCTACTACGGGTATTGGCATAAAACTAGGCCGGCGGGTGGTATCTACATCATTTGATAAAAGACGTTGGATTAATTTCTTTTGCCCAAGAGCGTGGAGGCTGCAGAATAGAAGCAGGAAAAATGCCGGAAAATATTTCATCGCCCCAAATGTAAAGGAAGTATATAAATAAATGCAATGGTTTCTTTGGCGAGTTTATCAGGATTATGTCTGATTTGAGAAATATTGACTATTTTTGGACTTTTATACATAAACAGATGAGCACAAGAGGACCTATTTCGCAATTCATGGAGGGTAATTACCTTCACTTCAATTCTGCAGCCATGATGGATGCTGCAAAAGGATATGAAACCCATTTAGACGAGGGTGGAAAAATGATGATTACCCTTGCTGGAGCGATGAGTACAGCAGAATTGGGTATTTCTTTGGCAGAAATGATTCGTCAGGATAAAGTATCTATTATTTCTTGTACAGGGGCAAACCTGGAAGAAGATATTATGAATCTTGTAGCCCATTCACATTATAAAAGGGTTCCGAATTACAGAGATTTAAGTCCGCAGGACGAGTGGGACCTTTTAGAAAACCATTACAACAGGGTTACCGATACTTGTATACCAGAAGAAGAAGCCTTCCGCAGGTTACAAAAACATATTCATAAACTTTGGAAAGATGCTGATACAGCAGGTGAGCGTTATTTTCCACATGAGTTTATGTACAAAATGTTACTAAGTGGCGTGTTAGAGCAATATTATGAGATCGATCCAAAGAACTCCTGGATGTTGGCTGCTGCAGAAAAGAATTTGCCAATTGTTGTTCCTGGATGGGAAGATTCGACAATGGGTAACATCTTCGCTTCGTATGTAATGAAGGGCGAGTTAATTGCAACCACAATGAAAAGTGGTATTGAGTATATGGGCTATTTAGCTGATTGGTACATTAAAAACAGCGAAGGTAAGGGGATAGGCTTTTTTCAAATTGGCGGCGGTATAGCTGGGGATTTCCCAATTTGTGTGGTACCAATGCTTTACCAGGATATGGAAATGCCTAACATTCCTTTCTGGAGTTACTTTTGCCAAATTTCTGATTCGACCACTTCTTATGGTTCATATTCAGGAGCAGTGCCAAATGAGAAAATTACCTGGGGTA
Source organism: Pedobacter sp. CAN_A7 (assembly GCF_015752175.1). Classification (NCBI taxonomy): domain Bacteria; kingdom Pseudomonadati; phylum Bacteroidota; class Sphingobacteriia; order Sphingobacteriales; family Sphingobacteriaceae; genus Pedobacter; species Pedobacter sp. CAN_A7. Next base: position 631,895 of record NZ_JADOUW010000002.1, read on the forward strand.
AATTAGATATTAATACGCCTAAATTTATTGTGGAATCTGATGCTACAATTGTTGCGCCATTGATTTTTGCCTGGATATTAAAAATGTAAATTAAATATCCAAACGACGGCTCATTTTAGTTAAGGATGAGATCAGTAAAAATTTAGAAAAAAAGCTGATATATGGTCGTTTAGGGCATGTAAGGGGATTGTTTAGAATGGTTATAAATTGTATTTGGTGTCATTAATTTGTCATTGATAACTTAATAAACTTTACTTTTGTTCACGTTTTTGATGTATAGCTAAGTCGTTAAACATTGATTATAATTTTAAGTTATTTAAAAAATTGTATAAAATACTCATTATGAGGGATATCTCATTGATCATTAGAAGAGTTTGGAAGTCGGCATTTATGATAACGGCTCTATCTGTTTTAATCGTTTCTGCTACACAGGCACAGGATGTTGTCGAAGGAAGGAAAATTTTTAGGGAAAAGTGTACTTCATGTCATGCTTTAGACCGTGACATGACTGGTCCTGCACTGCAACCAATAGTGGCTTCAAAAAGTGAAGAGTTTTTGCTGAAATGGATTCACAATGCGCCAGCAATGATTGCATCTGGTGATGCGGAAGCGGTTGAAGCTTCAAAGTGGAGCGCGAATGCAGAAATGACTGCTTTTCCAACGCTTACACCAGAGCAAATTAAAAGCATTATCGCTTATGTAAAAGAAGGTGAACCTAAAAAAGAAGGTGACGCTGCTGCAGTAGGTGGTGGTGCTTCTGATGAGGTTTCTAACTTCTCTTTAGCTGGTGTTTTAGCCATCATCTTAATTTCAATAGTAGTCCTTGTGGTATTGGCTAAGGCCATTAAAATGTTGGAGCGTTTGATCCTTCAAAAACAAGGTGTTGAGGTTGTAGAGCCTGCAAAGGTGTCTGTTGTTACAGGTGTAGCAGGTTTATTCAAAAACAAAAAATTTGTATTATTCTTTATTCTATGTCTTGTGATCACATTAGGGTCATATGGCTGGATGGGTATGTGGAATACAGGTATTCACACGGGTTATCAACCGGTGCAGCCGATCAAGTTTTCTCACGAATTACACGCCGGTATCAATCAAATTGATTGTCAATATTGTCACTCTGGCGCTTTCAAATCGAAAAATGCTTCTATACCATCACTTAACGTGTGTATGAACTGCCATAAGCAGGTTCAGGGCAGAGATAATTACGATGGAAACATTTCTCCTGAGATTCAAAAAATCTACAATGCTTTAGGGTATGATGCCGATCACATGACTTACGATAAGTCTAAAGAAAAGCCGGTAGAATGGGTTCGTGTACACAACTTGCCTGATTTCGCTTACTTCAATCACTCACAACACGTTGTGGTAGGTGAGGAAGCGATCCGTAAAGAAAAAGGATTACAGCCAAACGAACCAGTTTGTTTCGCTTGTCACGGTCCTGTTGATACTATGGAAGAGCTTTACCAGTATTCGCCATTGACAATGAAGTGGTGTGTGGATTGCCACAAGTCTACGGAGCTTAATGTAAAGGATAATGCATTTTATACCAAAATCATTGAGGCTCACGAGAAAATCAAGAAAGGCGAGAAAATTACGCCTGCTGCCCTTGGTGGTCTTGAGTGTGGTAAATGTCACTATTAATAAGAGTTAGTAAAGAAAAGAACGTTCGATAAACAGTAATAAAGCTTAAATGGAAAGCAATAAAAAATACTGGAAAGGCTTAGAAGAGTATAAAAAGACTCCGGATTTTGTTGAAAACAACAAGAACGAATTTGCTGAGCCCCTTCCAATAGAAGATGTTTTAAATGAAGCAGGATTAAGTACCGTAACTCCTCGCCGCGACTTTTTAAAAGCGCTTGGCTTTGGTTTAGGTGCGGTAACATTGGCTGCTTGTCAGCCTGCTCCTGTTCATAAATCAATCCCTTATTTAGTTAAACCGGAAGAGGTTGTTCCAGGTATACCTAATTACTATGTGTCTACCTATAACGGCCAAAGTGTTTTAGTTAAAACCAGAGAAGGAAGACCAATCAAGATTGAACCAAATCCAAATGGCGGACAGTTCAAGCTTGGAACTGATGCACAGGCTCAAGCCTCTGTATTAGATTTATACGATGTGTCGAAACTTAAGGCTCCTATCGTTAAAAACGAAGAAACAACCTGGACTAAAGTTGACGAGTTTGTAAAAGGAGAGTTAAATAAAGCACAAGCATCGGGTAAAAAAATACGTATCGTTTCTTCATCTGTAGATAGTCCTTCAACCAAAAGTGTTGTTGCTGACTTTATTACAGCCTACCCAACGACTAAACATGTACAATATGATGCCGTTTCTTATACTGGTATCATAAAAGCAAATGAAAATAGCTTTGGTAAAGCAGTATTGCCTAAATATAATTTTGATAAGGCAGACCTTATTGTAAGTTTTGGCGCTGATTTCCTTGGAACATGGATTAGTGGAGAAGAGTTTACTTCACAATATGTTTCTAACAGAAATGCGAAGTCCTTAGCTAGCGGAAAAATGTCAAGACATTTTCAGTTTGAAACAGGAATGAGCATTACTGGTTCAAATGCTGATACACGTTTGCCTATTAAACTGTCGGAAGAAGGTCCAGCTTTAATTACACTTTACAATGCAGTTACAGGTTCTTCTTTAGCAGGTGGTGTATTGCCAAATAATACGACTGTAGAGAAAGCTTTAAAACTAATTGCTAAAGAACTCCTACTGAATGCAGGTAAATCATTAGTGGTTTCTGGCTCTAACGATGTTTCTACACAGATTTTAGTAAATGCCATTAACTCCAGCATTGGTAGTTATGGTACAACAATAGATTTAGATAATCCAAATACACGTTACGCAGGTAACGATGCTGAATTTGCAGAGTTGGTTAAAGAAATGGACAGAGGCGAAGTAGCTGCTGTTTTCTTCTTAAACTCTAACCCAGCTTACGATGCAATTAATACTAAAGCATTCGAAGCTGCATTAGCTAAAGTTGCTTTAAAAGTTTCCTTCTCTGATCGTAAAGATGAGACGTCTACACTATGTGATGTTATTGCCACTAACCTAAACTATTTAGAGTCATGGGGTGATGCCAATATTTACCAAGGAACTTATTCAATTGTACAGCCGACCATTAACCCGGTATTTAATGCCCGTCAGGCAGAGCAGAGCTTGTTAGTATGGGCTAATGCACCTGTTCAGGATTACTACCAATATGTTCGTAACAACTGGGAGAAAAATATTCTGCCAGTTACAGGAAAAACCTGGAACGATTTGTTGCAATTAGGTGTGCTAACGGCAGCTCCGAAAGCAGCTGGTACTTACACCTTCAGCTTATCCTTAGCTTCAGTTTCGCAATCTGTATTAAACAGTAGCAAAGCATTAGCAAAAGATGTGGAGTTACAGGTTTACGAAAGTGTACCTATGCGTGATGGTAGATATGCCAACAACGCATTCTTACAGGAGTTACCTGATCCAGTGAGTAAAGTAACCTGGGATAATTACATTGCTTTGGCTCCAAAGTTTGCAGAACAATTAGGCTTCAAAGAGTTTGATGTAGTTTCTGTAAAAGCAGCTAATGGTTATACGATTGAATTGCCTGTATTGATTCAACCTGGTCAGGCACAAGGAACCGCTTCTATTGCCTTAGGGTATGGACGTACGAAAGCTGGGAAAGCAGGAGATAACGTTGGTAAAAACGCTTATCCTTTTGTAACCTTTGTTAATGGTACGCAACAATATGCTACTACGGTAAGTTTGTCTAAAACAGGCGCTACCTATGAATTAGCACAAACACAAACTCACCACTCTTTCGAAGGAAGAAACATTATTCGTGAAGCAACCTTCACTGAATATGTTAAAGATCCTGCAGCTGGTTCTGGTAACCACGGTGCAAAACATAAAACGTACGATTTATGGGATAAATTCGAAACCCCGGCAAACAACTGGGTAATGGCGATTGATTTAAACGCTTGTACAGGTTGTGGTTCTTGTATTGTAGCCTGTAACGTAGAAAACAACATTCCTGTTGTTGGTCGTGATGAGGTTCGCAAGAGAAGAGAAATGCACTGGATCCGTATCGATCGTTATTACAGTTTTGATGATGGTGGTAACAGCGTTTCTGAAGAGAAAGAAATTGCAAGCCTTGAAAATCTTGACCGCGTATCTGTTGTTAATCAACCGATGCTTTGTCAACATTGTGATCATGCACCTTGTGAAACGGTTTGTCCGGTTTTAGCAACGGTACACTCATCAGATGGTTTAAACCATATGGCTTATAACCGTTGTGTAGGTACACGTTACTGTGCAAACAACTGTCCATATAAAGTGCGTCGTTTTAACTGGTTTAACTACTGGAATGACTCTCGTTTTGACAACTACTTGAATAACGAATTTACACAACTTGTTCTTAATCCTGAAGTTACTACTCGTTCAAGAGGTGTAATGGAGAAATGTTCAATGTGTATTCAACGTATACAAGGTGGTAAATTAGCAGCCAAAATGGAAAAACGTCCATTGAAAGATGGTGATATCCAAATGGCTTGTCAACAGGCATGTCCGGCTAATGCAATTGTATTTGGTGACGGTAACGATCCGGAATCGGAAGTTTCTAAAGCTTTACGCAGTCAACGTACATATTACGTGTTGGAAGAGATTAATGTACAACCGGGTATCGGTTATATGACAAAAATTAGAAATACAGGTACAATACCAGCGTAAGCTGATATTAAATAATAGATACTATGTCAGGACATAACGAATCAATATTAAGAGAACCATTAATTACCGGTAACGATATCACGTATGCAAAAATTACGAATGATATTTTGGACCCGGTAGAGAATAAGCCAAACAAGGCCTGGTGGATAGGATTTATCGTGGCTTCACTGGGCGCCTTACTATGGATGGTAGCAGTGGGTTACACTTTCTGGACCGGGATTGGCGCATGGGGATTAAATAAAACAGTAGGCTGGGCCTGGGATATCACCGGTTTCGTGTGGTGGGTAGGTATTGGTCACGCTGGAACACTAATCTCAGCTGTATTATTACTGTTCCGTCAAAACTGGCGGAATTCCATCAACAGATCTGCAGAGGCAATGACTATTTTTGCCGTTATCTGCGCCGCTACTTATGTAGTATCTCACATGGGTAGACCATGGTTAGCTTACTGGGTACTTCCATTACCAAACCAATTCGGATCTTTATGGGTTAACTTTAACTCACCACTGGTTTGGGATATGTTTGCCATCTCCACTTACTTTTCTGTATCCTTGTTATTCTGGTATACAGGTTTGTTACCGGATATTGCAACCATCCGTGACCGTGCTTCAGGTGTAAAACGCCGTGTATATACCATTTTGTCTTTCGGCTGGAATGGTAACGTAAAAACATGGCAACGTTTCGAAGCTGTTTCCTTAATTCTTGCAGGTATTTCAACGCCGCTGGTACTGTCGGTACACACAATTGTATCTATGGACTTTGCAACGTCTGTTATTCCAGGATGGCACACGACAATTTTCCCTCCATACTTCGTAGCTGGAGCGATTTTCTCTGGTTTTGCGATGGTACTAACCTTATTATTAGTGGTACGTAAAGTAATGGGACTAGAGAACTATATTACCATGTTCCACATTGAGTCGATGAATAAAATCATTATTCTAACGGGATCTATTGTTGGTGTGGCTTATATCACTGAATTTTTCATCGCCTGGTATTCAGGTTCTGAATATGAGCAATACGCATTTATCAATCGTTCAACCGGACCTTACTGGTGGGCATACTGGATGATGATGACTTGTAACGTGATCTCACCCCAGTTATTATGGTTCAAGAAGATCCGTACAAGTATTCCTGCAACCTGGATTTTGTCAATCGTTGTAAATATTGGTATGTGGTTCGAGCGTTTCGTAATTATCGTTACTTCCTTACACCGTGATTACCTGCCATCAAGTTGGGCAATGTTTTACCCAACATGGGTTGATGTGGCAGTATTCGTAGGATCAATTGGTTTATTCTTTACGTTGTTCTTATTGTTCTTAAGGGTATTACCATCTATTGCCATTGCTGAGGTGAAGTTGTTGTTAAAAACAGCAAGTGAGCAAAGTAAAATGAAGTTGATAAAAGAAGGACATCTTGACAAGGTACATGTTGATGAATATGTAGAGTCATTAGAGAAATTCGATAGTGTTAAACAAGAAGATTACGCAAAAATATAACAATGAGTAATATCAAATATATCTTAGGCAGTTTTGGCGATCCTGACGAAATGATGCACGGCATTGATAAGCTACAGGAAAATAACATTAAGATACACGATGTATATACACCTATGCCTATACACGGTATCGAAGCCAAATTAGGGGTAAAGCGTTCCCGGTTAGACATTGCGGCATTCTGCTTTGGTATAACAGGTACAATCACCATGTTATCATTTGTTTATTGGGCAACTGTAATTGACTGGCCGGTTAATATTGGTGGTAAGCCACATTTTCCATTGGCAGATTTTATTCCAATTACATTTGAGTTAACCATCTTGTTTTGTGCGTTTGGATTGGTAGGGTCTTATTATGCTTCTACACACTTGTTTCCAGGCCGTGCACCAAGAGTAATGGATTTACGCGCAACAGATGATCGTTTTATCATCGCTATTGATGCTAAAGACAACGCAGAGCACGTAAAAATTGATAATTTATTAAAAGAGGCAGGTGCTTTAGAGGTAAAATATAATGAAAGGAAGTATGTTAGCTATGAATAAGACAAGAATAGTATCTATAGCATTTTTTGCTTTGACTGCAGCTGTGTCTCTTTCGTCATGCAGCGATAAACAAAGCACAGGTCTGGAATTTGCAAGAAATATGTATGATCCATTGGCCTACAATCCGGATCAGCCAAATAAGAACTTTGCAAACGGACAAACTGCGCAGACGCCACCTCCGAATACTGATCCAATTGGATTTGTTAAATACGAGTATGCGAATACAAAAGAAGGTTACGAAGCTGCTGGTGCGGAATTAGTTAATCCATTAGCATTAAATTCTGAGAACCTGTTAAGCGGTAAAAAATACTACACTGTATTTTGCGGTCCATGTCATGGTGACGCAGGTGATGGTAAAGGCCACCTGGTACAAATAGAGAAATATTCTGGCGTACCTTCTTATCATGGTGACGCTGCATCTTCACGTGGTGGAATGATGAAAGATTTATCGGCCGGAAAGATTTACCATACGATCATGTACGGTTTAAATAACATGGGTTCACATGCTTCTCAGTTAACTCCGGAGGAGAGATGGAAAGTGACGATGTACGTTCAACAATTACAAAAAATACAATAGAAAAGCAGAATAAATGGGAACTCATAATTATAATTTTACTGAGCAGTTTGAGTTTGCGGGTAAAGCAAAGACCTTAAGTATAATCGCTATCGTTATTGGTATAGCGTCTATCGCTTATGGCTTTTCTGATCATGCAATGCATGAGAGGACTTTCGCTAACCTGTTACTAATGGGATATTACTTTGCATGCGTATGTATGTCGGGAACATTCTTTTTAGCGATTCAATTTGTAGCACAGGCAGGATGGTCTGCCTCTATTTTACGTGTGCCAGAAGCAATGGCGAAAACGTTGCCAATTGCGGTAGCAATATTACTTGTTATTGTTGGTCTAGGTTTATACACACACAATTTATATCACCACTGGAATGCACCTGGTTTAACCGATCCTTCCAGTCCTGATTATGATAAACTAATCGACGGAAAATCAGCATTCTTAAATGTGCCTTTTTTCATGGCGCGTCAAGTAATCTTTTTAGGTCTTTATTGTTTTTTCTCCATATTACTAGCCAGGTTATCAGCTAACCAGGATCTTGAAGGGGGACTAAACTCTTACAGAAAGAGCTTTAAGTATTCATGTATATTCCTTGTTATTTACGGATTTACACAACCGATCTTTGCGTTCGATACCGTGATGTCATTAGAAGCACACTGGTTCTCTACAATGTTTGGTTGGTATAACTTTGCTGCCATGTGGGTAAGTAGTTTAGCCATCATTGCCATCATCCTGATCTGCTTAAGAAAAGCAGGTTACATGCCATGGATAAACAATAGTCACTTACACAACTTAGGTCAGTTTATATTTGGTTTCTCTATTTTCTGGACTTATGTATGGTTTGCTCAGTTCCTACTGATCTACTATGCTAACATGCCGGAAGAAACCGTGTATTTTTACAAACGATTCGAGTTTTATAAGTTCTGGTTCTGGCTTAGTTTAGTATTAAACTTCTTAGCACCGGTACTTTTATTAATGGACCGCGACAATAAAAGAAAAGAAAACGTATTACTTGGTGTCTCAATTATTGTGTTATTAGGCCATTGGGTTGATTATTACCAAATGATTATGCCAGGCACAGTAGCTGAACATAATGGATTTGGAATAATTGAGCTTGGAACAGCAATAGGTTTTGTAGGTTTGTTTACCTTTACGGTATTAACGTCTTTAAGTAAAAAGCCATTAATAGCAAAGAACCATCCGTTTTTACAGGAGAGTTTGAATCACCACTTGTAGAATTGGTGATTAGATAGAGTATATAAATTAATTGTGTAGAAGTACAGCGTACTACCTTTAAGAAAATGAGTTTAAGAAAATTTATAACTAATAAAACAATGGCGGTTTTAGCCGTAATGGTAACTGCTTTTGCAAGTACCAGTGCATTTGCTCAAGCTGCCGCAGGGGCTGCCGCTACGGCTGCAGCACCTATCGACATGACCGCGGTTTACAAAACGGTAATATTTTACACAATGCTCTTTTTGCTGTTGTGTTTATTTATTGCTATTGTAGGTAAAGCGATTCGGGTTTATGAATTGACCCGTCAGGCTCAGGACAAACCAGAAGGAATCAACTGGAATAAGCTTAACGCTGTTTTGTTTATGTTATTCCTTATCGTAGGACTGTATGGCGTGTACTGGGAATATACTGTTCACGGTAACATGATCTTACCAGAAGCAGCTTCAGAACATGGTGTGCGTATCGATCAGATGTTTAACATCACGTTGATCATCACAACGATCGTTTTTATTGCTACACATATTCTTCTATTCACTTTCTCTTATTTTTACAGACATCAAGGAAATAGGAAAGCTTATTACTACCCACATAATAACACTATTGAGCGTATCTGGACAATTGCTCCTGCTTTAGTGTTAACTGTATTGGTATTAATGGGATTCTTAACCTGGAGATCAATCTTTTATAAAGTTGAAGATCCAAATAACAAACCTTTAAGTATTGAAGTAACTGGTTCTCAATTTTCATGGGCTATTCGTTATGCCGGACCAGATGGTATTGTTGGCCGTAAAAACTTTAAATTGATCAATGCGACCAATGGTTTAGGGATGGATTTAAAAGATAAAGCCAACTTTGATGATCAAATGGCTGATGAAATTGTACTTCCTGTTAATAAACCTGTACGTTTTACGTTAACAAGTAAGGATGTGTTACACAGTTTTTATTTACCTCACTTCAGGGTACAGTTAAATACGGTACCAGGTATGGCAACATACATGGAGTTTACGCCAACCATTACTACTGCAGAGATGCAGGCGAAAACAAACGATCCTGCTTTCAAATACATCCTGTTATGTGCTAAAATATGTGGACAAGGTCACTATAACATGCAAAAGACAGTTAGAGTTGTATCTCAGGAAGAGTATAATGCATGGATTAAGGAACAACCTGTATATATCAACAATGATTTAAGAAAACAGTTTAACTTGCCTATCGAGGCTGAGCCTATAGACGCCACTGCTGATACAACAGCAAAGGATACGGCAGCTGTAAAAACAAATCAATTGGCTTTAAAAAATTAAAAATACTGGAATAAAGCATTATGTCAACTATAACATTACACAATACGCATAACACTGATGACCATGATCATGGCCATCACGAGCAATCATTTCTAACGAAATATGTTTTCAGCCAGGATCACAAAATGATCGCGAAACAGTTTTTAATAACTGGTATCATCATGGCGGTGATTGCAATGGGCTTGTCTATTTTATTTCGTCTGCAATTGGCATGGCCGGATAGAAGCTTTCCCATATTAGAAACATTTTTAGGTAAATGGGCAGAAGGTGGTCGAATCAGACCGGACTTTTACCTGGCACTGGTAACGATACATGGTACCATCATGGTATTCTTTGTGTTAACAGCCGGGTTAAGCGGTACCTTTAGTAATTTATTGATCCCTCTTCAATTAGGGGCAAGAGATATGGCATCGCCATTCTTAAACATGCTTTCATATTGGTTCTTCCTCATTGCTTGTATTATCATGATGGGGTCGTTCTTTATACAAACCGGACCGGCGAGTGCGGGATGGACTATTTATCCTCCATTATCAGCATTGCCAACTGCGATCTCCGGATCGGCTCTTGGTATGACCTTATGGTTAATCAGTATGGTGCTTTTTGTTGCTTCTCAATTAATGGGTGGTATCAACTACGTGAGTACTGTATTAAACATGCGTACTAAAGGTATGGACATGTGGAAAATGCCACTAACCATCTGGGCTTTCTTTTTAACAGCAATCCTTGGTGTACTATCTTTCCCTGTATTAGTTGCAGGTGTAGTATTGTTAATTTTCGATAGAAGTTTTGGAACAAGTTTCTATTTATCTGATATCGTTATGGGTACGCAAGTTTTACCTAACGAAGGTGGATCACCAATTTTATGGCAACACTTATTCTGGTTCCTGGGTCACCCTGAGGTATACATCGTAATTATGCCTGCATTAGGTATTTCATCTGAAGTAATCTCAGTAAACTCTAGAAAACCAATTTTTGGTTACCATGCGATGGTTTACTCGCTAATTGGTATTACTGTATTATCATTTATCGTTTGGGGTCACCATATGTTTGTGACGGGGATGAACCCACTATTGGGTGGTGTCTTCATGATCACTACATTAATCATTGCGGTACCTTCAGCAGTAAAAACCTTTAATTACCTGGCTACTTTATGGAGAGGTAACATCAGGTTCACTACAGCCATGTTATTTGCTATTGGTTTAGTGTCTTTCTTTATCTCAGGTGGTTTAACTGGTATATTCTTAGGTAATGCATCTCTTGACATCAACTTACACGATACTTACTTCGTTGTTGCTCACTTTCACTTGGTAATGGGTTCTGCTGCCATCTTTGGTATGCTTGCAGGTGTTTATCACTGGTTCCCTAGAATGTTTGGAAGAATGATGAACGAAAAATTAGGATACTTACACTTCTGGGTTACTTTCATTTGTGCTTACCTGGTTTTCTTCCCGCTTCACTTCTTAGGTTTAGATGGTGTTCCGCGTCGTTACTACGCTTTCACAGAGTTTGAATTTATGCAGAAATGGGTTACCGTTAACGTATTTGTAACCTGGGCAGCAATCGTTGCATCATTAGCACAGGTAGCTTTCTTATGGAACTTCTTTTATTCTATCTTCAGAGGTAAAAAAGCAATACAAAATCCTTGGCAAGCTAATACTTTAGAGTGGACTGCTCCGGTAGAACATATTCACGGAAACTGGCCAGGAGAGATTCCTACAGTATACCGTTGGCCATATGATTACAGCAAGCCAGGTGCAGAAGAAGATTTTATTCCTCAAACTGTTCCTTTCTCTCAAACCATGAACTCTAATATGCCTCATGATTTCGAAGGAAACGAAGAAGCTGAACGCATCCAAAGAGACTGGGTTTTGAAACAAGAAGCCGCAGCAAAAACAACACAAGACTAGTCTAGTTTTCTAATATGTATGGGGTATCTGCAGTGAGTAAATACTTACAACAGATGCCCCATTTTTTTAACACCTAACAATGATTCCCAAAGCGCAAGCTAGATTCATCAGGCTTAACCTGATTACCATAGGAGTGACCCTTCTCGTTATCCTGGCTGGTGGAATTGTGCGCAGTACAGGCTCAGGAATGGGCTGTCCAGACTGGCCTAAATGTTTCGATCAATACATTCCACCAACGTCGGTATCGCAGCTGCCTGCCGACTATAAGGTGAAGTATGTGGAGGAACGCGTTGCTAAAAATGAACGTTTTGCAAAGACCCTTGATCACTTAGGGAAACAACATCTTGCTGATCAAATCAGACACGATCAGTCGATATCACAACCCGAAGTTTTCAATGCCGCTAAAACATGGACGGAATACATTAACCGTTTGGTTGGTGCTACTACCGGGTTATTCATGCTTGCACTGGCTTATCGTTCTTTTATCTACCGTAAAATTGCTAAACGTATCCTGTGGTTAAGTTTAATCAACCTGGTGATGGTTGTATTTCAAGCCTGGTTAGGTTCTATAGTGGTGTCTACAAACTTACTGCAATGGGTTATTACGGTGCACATGTTACTAGCCATGGTCATTTTAGCCATTATGACCTATACCTATCATTATGCGCAACAGTTGCATAAAGAGCCGGTAGTTATCATTTCAAAAATGGTAGGGCTTAAAATATTACTTTTTGTATCATTGGTGCTTAGTATCGTACAGATTGTTGTAGGCACTGAGGTTCGTGAGGCTATCGATACCATTTCAAAAGGATTGTTATATCAGGCTCGTGAAACCTGGGTTGGAAAAGTAGGTGATCTGTTTGTTTACCATAGAGACCTGGCTATTGCAGTAGCTATAGTAAATGCAGTAACCTATAAATTATTGATGGAAAAATTTAGTGGTAAAGCAACTGAGCTTCTTGTAGGTAATGCGATTGTAATTGTTTTAATTGTGCAGGTTCTAACTGGCCTTTTATTATCTAACTTTGCGCTACCTCCATATGCCCAAGCTACCCACATGTTATTTTCAACCATTTTATTCACTTTGCAATTTTATTTGTACTTGTTGGTTTCCAGGGCGAGTACCTATAATCAGTAATTAATTATAAACGATTTGAAACAAATATTAGGAGATTTTTCAAAGCTTATTAAATTCAGGCTTACCTTTTTAGTGGTATTTTCTGCATCAATAACCTTTTTAATGGGATCTAAAATGCAAGTTTCCAGGGGCGATTTGCCAGGAATTGATTGGGGTAATTGGATCATTCTAATTGTGGGTGGTTTCTTTGTAACCGCTGCAGCCAACTGCTTCAATGAGATTATTGAAAAGGACCTGGATAAATTAATGACGCGCACAAAAGACAGGCCTATGCCGGCAGGTCGCATGACCACAGGACAAGGTTTGGTGATGGGTTTAGTCATGGGAATATTAGGTACCTGGCTTTTAGGTAAATTAAACCTCGAAACCGGACTCCTTTCTGTATTTTCTATCTTATTATATGCCTTTGCATATACCCCAATGAAACGTAAATCGCCAATTGCTGTTTTCATCGGTGCCATTCCAGGTGCCTTGCCTCCACTCATTGGTTACCTTGCCGCACTAGGGCATTCTTCTACCTTCTATGCTTTAGATTACGAAATTGCAACCATCTTATTTTTGGTTCAGTTTGTGTGGCAATTTCCACACTTCTGGTCCATTGCCTGGGTGTTAGAAGAAGATTACAGTAAGGCAGGTTTTCACTTGCTACCAACACGTAAACAAGATAAAGTAAGTGCCTTAATTATTGTGATCAGTGCTATGGTGATGATTCCCGTAAGTTTATTGCCTACAATATATGGCTTTGGCGGTTTTTATATTGCCGGGGTATCTGTGATCGCCGGACTAGTATGGCTTTGGTATACCGTTAAACTCTACCAGAACATGGATTTGCCAAGTGCTAGAAAAGTGATGTTTACTTCGTTCTTCTATTTGCCGTTAGTTCAACTGGTTTTATTATTCGATTTTATTACTAAATAAGTATCAACATGGTTCATACATTAAAAGAAGAGGATGTTAAATTCAATCCTAAGCCATTTGACCCTAAACCTAAGAAGTTTGTTCTGTGGTTGTTTGTGGTCTCTTCCACCATCATGTTTGGAGGCTGGACAAGCTTTTACATCGTTTTCGCTGCCTCAAAAGGTAAAGGGCACGGCCTGGTATTACCAGACCTGTTTTTATACAGCACCATCATTCTGTTGCTGAGTAGTGTTTGTTTGTTTTTGGCCTCAAAATCACTTAGAAATCAACAATTACAAAAGCAAAAGTTATTCCTTTGGTTAACCGTAGCCTTCGGCCTGGCATTCGCCTTTTTACAGGTACAGGCCTGGTCAAGCTTATACCAAACCGGAGCAGCATTAGTTAACAATAACGCAGCCATATCCCTGATCTATATCGTTTCAGGATTTCACTTGTTGCATATTTTTGGCGGACTTTGCTTCGTTGGAAACGCTTTATACGGCGCATATAAGAATGTGGCTTTAGAAAAAGCCCAGTATAAGATGGAAATTGCCGCAATATTTTGGCATTTTATCGATATCTTATGGATATATCTGTATGTTTTTTTACTTTTGAACAGTTAGACTTTTTAACAAACTATTACAATTTATAAAATGGATTCATTATCACAATTAGATCAGGTTAAAACTACTGCATGGAGCGGCGGCCGTTCACCATGGTCCGTAGAATATGGCAAATTAATGATGTGGTTTTTCTTGCTATCTGATGCATTTACATTCTCGTCATTACTTGTGTATTATGGTGCACAACGTTTTACTAAATTTACATGGCCTGATCCTGATTTGGTGTTTCAATCCATTCCAGGTATTACTGATACGGGTGCGCCACTAGTATTCGTAGGTATCATGACCTTTATCTTAATCATGAGTTCGGTAACTATGGTACTTGCGGTTGAAGCAGGACACCGTAGAGCCAAAAAAGAAGTTATCTGGTGGATGGTAGCAACCATTATTGGTGGTTTCATGTTCCTTGGCTGTCAGGCTTTAGAATGGTCTCACTTACACCACTCTGGCTTCTGGTTTGCCAGTTTCCCTCCGGTTGATCAATTACAACAATACTTTGTAGGTCCGGTTTCTACCGTTGCTGCGCTACAGTTCTCTAACCTGTTCTTTACCATCACTGGATTCCACGGTTTTCACGTATTTACAGGGGTTCTTATTAATATTATCATTCTGTGCATGACCATCAATGGGGTTTTCGAAAAACGCGGATCTTATTTAATGGTAGAAAAAGTTGGTTTATACTGGCACTTTGTTGATTTAGTTTGGGTATTCGTTTTTACCTTCTTTTATTTAGTTTAATCCTTTAAAAATAGTATAATGTCAGAACATAACATACACCCAGCAACAGATCATGCACATGATGAGCATGGAGGTTTGAGTAAGAAAAAAATATGGCAGGTATTTGGTATCTTGTTATTAATAACCGTTATCGAGTTTTTCATTGCACTTTGGGTAATTCCTCATGGTTACATGTCACATAGCGTTGGTAACTTTATCTACATCGCATTAACCTTGCTTAAAGCTTATTACATTGTTGCTTACTTCATGCACTTAAAGTATGAGAAATTAGGCTTGCAATTAGCATTAACAGTCACCTTTATTTTTATTATTTACTTTATCGTATTGATGTTAATAGAAGGTGATTTTTTACACTTGCATATGCATGTATAATTCATGAAATTATTTCCTTTAAAAAAAATATTAATCCTGGTCACCATTTTAGCGGTACCAGGATTTTTATATTATTTACTGCAGGACAAAGGCAAGAACAGGTACAAACCTTTGCCTTTTTTTGGACCTAAATCAGTAGCGGCAACATTCCGTTCTGTTAGGGGTACCAAAATACCTGACACCAATTACCACCAGGTGAGCGACTTTACGTTGTTAAATCAGGCGGGTGATTCGCTGAGCTGGAAGAACTTTGAACATAAAATAATTATCTTAAACTTATTTTATACCAACGACAATCCAGCCACTAAAACGGCCAACAATGCACATAGCGTCTTGCAAAAAACCTATAGCAAAAATCAGGTTGTCAACTACCTTAGTTTAAGCGTAGATCCTACAAGAGACACCCCTGAAGCATTGGCTGCCTATGCGGCTAAGGTAAAGGCTGTGCCGGGTAAATGGGACTTGCTGACTGGCGATAGTACACAAATCTATAACTTCATTAATAAACAGCTGTTTATTGATGCCTACCAGAAGACAGAGAACGGCCAGCCGCGTTTTGTATATAATAACTTATTTATACTCCTCGATACCAAACACCGGATCAGGGGTTATTACGATATCACTAACCAGGAAGCTTATACCAAGTTAGATGATGAAATCAAGGTGCTGATTGTGGAAGAACTTCGCAACAATACCGATGGAAGATAATTGAGAACCATGAATTTGAATGATAAAATATTTTCCAGGCTAATCTGGATCGTCAGTGCAGTTGTACTTGTTGTTGTCGTGATCTTAAAATTAGTTCCTCCCCCTCAAACCAAGCCAGACTTTATCTATATGCTGCCTCACATCATTGGCGGTATTAATGCTACTTGTTCTGCACTACTGGTCCTTTCCCTTATTTTTATCAAACAGAAGAACATTAAAGCGCATAAAACTACTAATGTGATCACTTTTATGTTGTCTGCAGTGTTCCTTATTTTTTACATCTTGTTTCACCTGTATGAAAAAGATACTAAATATGGCGATGTAGATCATAATGGAATCATTTCTGCCGCGGAGCTAGCCGCTGTGGGTGTTAATCGCTATATCTACTTCTTTATCCTCATTACACATATTCTTTTAGCCATTGTGGTATTACCGTTGATTCTGATCAGTTTTCTGCGTGGCTTTAACATGCAGGTAGAAAAGCACAAGAGAATTGTTCGTTGGGCATACCCGGTTTGGTTATATGTAGCCGTTACCGGTGTCATTGTGTACCTGATGATTTCACCTTACTATAACTTCTAGGTCATAAGTACAATTTAGTGCCTTAGAACTTAAGCAGGTTTCCGTATATTTGGCTATGAAAAAGATGGTATTTATCTTCTTGTTTATACTTGGCTGTACTTTTACTGTAAGTATTCCTGCCAGTGCACAATGTGCCATGTGTAGCATTAATGCCGAACAAGGCACAAAAAACGGTAACACACAAGGTAAAGGATTAAACAGTGGGGTGCTTTACCTCCTGGCGCTTCCATACCTTGCACTTGCTGGTGTAGGCGTATTATGGTATAAAAAGTATCGCAATAAAAGTGTAAGCCATGATTAGTCCGTCCACCCTTAAATTTTTAGCAGACGTATCCGTAAATAATAACCGCGAGTGGTTTGCAGAACACAAGGGTGAGTACGAACAAGCCAGAGAACAAGTGCTGGCACTGGTTAAAGAACTGCTGCCCTATGTGGCCAAAGCAGATCCTTTGGTGTCCGGTGATACCGACCCAAAGAAAAATCTGATGCGCATTTATCGTGATGTCAGGTTCAGCAAAAATAAAGACCCCTACAAAACAAACTTTGGTATCTGGTTTTCTGCAAATGGTAAAGGCGGTAACGAACCCGGCTATTACCTGCATATCCAACCTGGAAACTGCTTCCTTGCCGGAGGCTACTGGATGCCCGATGCTAACCACCTGAAACTTATCCGCCAGGAAATTGATTATAACAGTACCGAATTCATCGACTTATTGCAAAAAAAGGAATTTGCCTCACACTTTGAATTAAGTAAGGAGAATACCCTTAAAAAAGCACCTAAAGGTTACGATACTGACGATCCCAATATTGAGTTGTTAAAGCTAAAGAGCTTTGAAGTCCTCAAAAAGATCGATGATAAATTTCTCTTCCAAAAAGATGTGGTAAAACAGCTGGGTAGCTATTTTAATCTGATCTTCCCCCTGATAGCCTTCCTTCGGAACGCTATCGCTAAATAATTACTGTAATAAACCTTAAACCGATATGAAACACACATTTCTAGGCTTAGCCGTACTACTTTTATTATCTTCCCTGACCTCCTGCGTGGTATTATCACCCAAAAAATACAAAGCCTTGCTGGCTCGTCAGGATTCCCTGAATATGGGCCTGTCTGAATCTCAATTAAAAGGAGGCAATCTGGAATCTACCATTAAGAAATTAAGAAAAGATACAGCTGATTTAAACAAGGAGCTTAGTAAACTTCAAGCGAAGTACACAGAAATTGATGGAAATTATGCCAAATTACGCAGTAACAGCTCTACGGAGATCAATAAGCTGTCTGGCGATTTGAAAGCCCGTGAGCAACGCTTAAAAGAAGTAGAGGAGGTATTGCGCAAACGTGATGCAGCCACTAACCAGTTAAAAGAAAAATTACAATCTGCTTTGCTTGGTTTTACCCAAAGCGGCTTAAGTGTTGATATTAAAAACGGCAAAGTATACGTGTCCTTAATGGATAAGCTATTGTTTCCTTCTGGAAGTATTGTGATTGATGACAAAGGTAAACAGGCCTTGAAAGAATTAGCCAAAGTATTAAAACAACAACCTGAGATTAACATTGCGGTAGAAGGGCATACCGATTCGCAAAAGATCAAAAACCTGGGCCAGATTAAAGATAACTGGGACTTAAGTGTATTGCGTTCTACTTCAGTTGTACGTTACCTGACCGAAGTGGAAAACGTAGAAAGCGTAAGGATGACGGCAACAGGTAAAGGAGAGTTTCAACCACTTGCCGATAACAGCAATGCCGATAGCAGAAGCAAAAACCGCAGGATTGAAATTGTACTCTCTCCAAAATTGGATGAATTATACGACCTGATCAAACAGTAGTCGACAAGTACCGCATAAAAAAAGCACCGTAAGATTAGATTCTTACGGTGCTTTTTTTATTTATAAATAACAAATTCCAGCTTCTTAAAACGGACTTACAAAGTCTTTGAAGGAAGTTAAAACCAGGTCTTTTTCAGATAACAGAAAATCTGCCGGATCCATCGTGTTACTCCAGTTTATACCCAGGTCCGCATCATTATAAATTACGCCAACTTCTGAGTCCTTATCGTAAAAATTACTTACTTTATAAGTGAAAATAGTGTTGTCTTCAAGGGTCAGAAAGCCATGTAGAAAGCCTGGTGGTACCCATAGCTGTTTGTGGTTTTCACCACTCAGTTCCACACTGTAATGCTGTCCGAAGGTGGCAGAGTCTTTACGCACATCTACCGCAACATCAAGCACACTACCCTGTATTACACGTACCAGTTTTCCCTGTGCAAAGGGCGCTTTTTGTGCATGTAAACCACGTAACGTTCCTCTTTGAGAAAAACTTTGGTTATCCTGAACAAAATCAACTTTCACACCAGCATTGGCAAAAGCCTTGGTGCTAAAACTTTCATAAAAATAACCACGGTTATCTTTCCAAACCTTGGGTTCGATCAAGAGCAGATCGGCTAATGGAGTATTTGTTATAGTCATCTTAAAGTTCGTCTTGCATGGTGGAGGCAAAAGAAACAACTTTTTCGCCATACTTTTCGTAAAG
Source organism: Pedobacter sp. CAN_A7 (assembly GCF_015752175.1). Classification (NCBI taxonomy): domain Bacteria; kingdom Pseudomonadati; phylum Bacteroidota; class Sphingobacteriia; order Sphingobacteriales; family Sphingobacteriaceae; genus Pedobacter; species Pedobacter sp. CAN_A7. The sequence continues at coordinate 651,242 of NZ_JADOUW010000002.1, forward strand.
CTCAGCTTCTACTTGCGGAGCATGTTCCTGTAAATAATCAACAAAATCTTCCAGGTTTTCAAAAAAATACTGACTGGAATACGTTACGCCTTCATTTGGTGAATCAATGATGCGCCATACTTTATGACTGGTAAATTTACCGGAAGCCATAATCTTTGGGATATGTGTGCTTACCAGCCACGATGCCCATTCGGCAGCTACAGCATCGTCAGCAATGAAGGTGATGTTATATAAATACATGGCGTAAAGATAAAATTATAATTTTAGCTTAATAGTGGTATCTATTTTAAATGTTACTTGCAAGTGGGTGGTTCTCTTTTAAAAATTATTATTTTGATCAATATAAGCTACCTCAAGTAACAATATTAGTGTACTGTGTTCTAGGCTTACTGGTGTTGTGTACTTTTGTAGGCTAAATCATGATATGACGGCAATTTTAAGATTTATTTGTCTTGTTTTTATTTCTGTTTCTGTTGCCTGTACTGGGCAGAAGAAGGAAATTGCTATAACCGATTTTTTTAAAAGCCCTGATAAATCAGGCTTTGCACTATCACCTGATGGAAAATACCTGTCGTACTTTAAATTGGAAGGCGACAAACAAAATATTGTGATGGAAGACCTTGCCACAGGCAAATCTGTGCAGGTAACTAACCTCACCGATAAAAACGTAAACTATTACTTTTGGGTAAGTAACAACGAGGTTATTTATTACAAAAAGAGCCCTACAGGCAAAAACGCTACTTTGTTCATTATCAACAAAGATGGGAGTAAAGAGCGCCAGTTAAACGACAATGAGAAAAGCAGGATGCGGGTGCTTAAAGACCAGCTGATTGACGATAAGTATTTGCTGGTTTCTTCCAACCGGCGTGACTCTACAGTTTTCGATGTGTACCGTTTAAACGTGCGCGATGGGGATATGGAGATGGCTGTGAAAAACCCGGGTAATATTGTAAACTGGTACACAGACGCCAAGGCAAAACTCCGCCTGGCTACCTCTAGCGATGGGGTAAATGAAACCTTGTTATACCGCGAAAACGAAAGCCAACCCTTCCGTCCGGTCATCACCAATAATTTTACCACCACCATTACACCTATTGCGTTTGCTGACGGCAGGCCCAATATCATTTATGCCATATCTAATGCTAACCGCGATAAAAATGCCCTGGTTGAAATAAATTGCAGTACAGGAAAAGAAATTAAGGTGTTATTCGGCAACGACTCCCTCAATGTCGTCGAAGCACAATATTCTGTTAGCCGCAAGAACATGACCTTTGTGGTTTGTGAAACCTGGAAAAAAGATAAATATTACCTGGATACTTTCTCCAGGAGCTTCTATGAACGCCTGGATAAACTGATGCCACAAACAGAATCCAGGATTGTTGATCGCGATAAAGACGAAAACCTCTTCCTTTTGCGTACCTACACGGATAAAAACCCTGGGTCATACTATTTGTATAATGCAAAGAAAGCGCAGTTGCGCAAGCTGAGCGATGTAAACTCCTCCATCCGGGTGGAGGAAATGAGCGATGTGAAGCCCATTAGTTATGTTTCCCGCGACGGACTTACCATCAACGGCTACCTGACCCTGCCAAGAGATAAAAATCCGAAAAACCTTCCTTTGGTGGTTTTAGCGCATAATGGACTTGGTAATAGGAGCAGCTGGAGTTACAATGCCGAAGTGCAGTTTTTTGCCAACCGGGGTTATGCTGTTTTTCAGTCCAATCACCGTGGCTCTTCGGGTTACGGCAAAGAGTTTTCGGCAGCAGGTTTTAAACAATGGGGAGCCAAAATTAACAACGATATCGAAGATGGCGTGCGCTGGCTGGTCAAACAAGAGCTGGTTAATCCTAAAAAGGTAGCCATTTACGGTTCCGGTTTTGGTGGTTATATCGCTTTAAATAGCCTTTATGCCAATCCGGGTACTTATGCCTGTGCGGCTTCCAACTCAGGCGTGGTTAATCTTTTTAGCTACCTCAAGGCCATACCGCCATATTTAAAATCCAATCTTCAAATGTTCTATGATATTATAGGCAATCCCGTAACGGATGTAGATTATTTGCGCCAGGCCTCACCGGTATTTCACGCCGATAAGATCAACTCCCCCGTGTTTGTTGCGGTGAGCCCCAGAGATAAATGGATCAATCCGGCGGAGGTGGTACAGTTTGTGAAAGAACTCAAGAAAAAAAATGTGAAAGTTACTTATCTTGAAAAGACTTATGTCGATAACATGCTCAATACCACAGAAGACAGGCAGAATTATTATCTTGCATTAGAACAATTTCTGGAAAGTAACTTAAAAGGGAAATAGCCGGGCAGGTAATGACTTCAGAAAAAAAAAGCGGGTACCGTAAGAATTTTTATTTGATTGTTACCTTTATCGTACTGATTTCGGTCTTATTCGTCCTGTCTTTAGTTTTCGCCTATAATTTCAGTAAAAAGTTTATCGAAAACGACTTCGCTTCCGAAAAAGTAAAGGTGCTGGAGCAGAGCATCAAACCCTACAACGATTTCTTTCAGAATAAACTGCCCGAAGTATCCTTTTATAACGGCTACTTAGATTCTGCTACGACCGCTAAATTTGTAGATACCCTGCTGTTAACCTATCCCTTTGTTTCTAAAGTGGTTTTTTATGATTCTGAGGTCAAAAACGCAGCCGTTAAAGATGGTATTAATACGGGGCATTTTTCATTCGGCCCTAAAGCCATCTACCAGTTTGGGAGTTTAATCCCCGCCGATTCCGTAAAATTGTTCTCCGCTGCAGGCGAAAAGTCTTTTAAAAGGGGCGATGAATTCAATACCCTGGGTATTAAACTCATCTCCTTCATCGAGAATTTAGACACCACCAAAGTGCCAACACAAGATCAGTTGTTCAGCAATTTATCCATTGTACGGTCAAATCGCATTACCTACCTCAACTTTCCCAGGTTCGAAGACCTCAAGGTGTATAAACAGATGTTACGCAGAAAATTGGACCCCGCACCGGTTTACCAACAGGATATGCTGTCCTTTTACCTCGATCCTTTTAAAATAAAAATCATTAATAACTATAGTCACCTTTACCAAAACATCCGGATAGAACCCTTAACCTACGATCCACTAGAAACTTCCTGGGAACTGCAATCGACAGAAATTACTTTGCCAGGCCCTTTCTCTGACTATAAACTTTATTTTGTTTCGGCAAAGTCCTTTCTCGACAAAGAAATTTTAAGGTATTTCTGGCCTATTGCCCTGGTGGTATCGCTCTTTTATAGCATACTGGTGTTGGTGGCCTTTTTAATTTACCGCAACCTGAACATTAATCACCGCATGTTTAAGCTGCAATATGATTTTGTAAATAACCTGACCCACGAGTTTAAAACGCCCGTCAGTGTGATTAAAATTGCCGGAAATAACATTAGGAGTGCCACTTCTTTAAGCGATAAAGAACTAAAGCTTTATGGGCGTATCCTTGATGAAGAGGCCGATAAGCTCAATGGTCTGATGAATAAACTCCTGGCTTTTACCCAAATTGAAAATAAAGCTATACAGCTTAACCACGAAAGGGTCAATATCCGCGATTTTATCGAAAGTACCATCAGCTCACACCAGCTGAAACATCCCGATTTTGAGTTTACCTATGAAGTGTCTGGTTTTAAAACCTTAACCACAGATCCTGTATTATTAGGGAGCTTATTTGACAACCTGGTTGATAATGCTTACAAATATTCGCCTACAGCGCGTAAAAAGTTGCATATTACCGCTAGATTGATCAAAGGTAGGGTGGTATTCAGGTTTACTGACCAAGGGATCGGTATCCCATCGCCTCAGATTAATGATGTGTTTAAAAAGTTTTACCGCATCCAGAACCAATATAACCAAAATGGTAGCGTGGGACTGGGTTTGGCTTTCTGTAAGGAACTTGTTAACTTTATGAAAGGCGAAATAACCGTCAAAAGCAAAGTGGACCAGGGAACAGAGTTTAAAATTGTACTACCATTTAACGATTAAAATAAATGTCTAAAGGAATAAAAATATTAATAGTTGAGGACGACGAAAACTTACGCTTTTTAGTAGCCCACCGTTTAAAAACGGAAGGTTATGACGTATTGGAAGAAGGGAATGGCGATGCCGCTATACCTACTATTTTAACCGAAAAGCCTGAAATTGTTTTGATGGACTGGATGTTACCTGGTAAACAGGGTGCAGAAGTATGTGAAGAGGTGCGTAAAGCTGGTTTTGATAACCTCATCATCATGATGACGGCTAAAGCACAGGATGTTGATAAAATTGATGCTTATAACTTCGGAGCCTCAGATTATGTAACTAAACCTTTCAATATGGATGTTTTGGTGGCCATGCTGGATAGCAAAGTGAAGTTTTTGCTAAACAACGATAAATCAGAAATTCATCGTTTCGGTAACATGGAACATCACCCTAATATTCATACGTTGTTTAGCGAAGGCAAGAAAATTGAATTAACCATTCTGGAAAACCGCATTTTATTGTACTTCCTTCGCAATCCAAATAAAGTCATTAACCGCGATGAGTTGATGCTTGTGGTATGGGGTTACAACTCTGATGTAAACACCCGCACCCTTGATATGCACATTGTGCGTTTACGTAAAAAGATAGAATTAAACCCGGATAACCCACAACTGTTACAAACCGTAAGAGGTGTAGGCTACCGTTTTAATGCGGGCTAGTTAAGCCCGCTTCAGTTCAAAAATCGTAATCTCGGGTAACATGCCCACACGGCCAGGGTAACCCAGAAAACCGTAACCAACATTAACATACAACTGTTGCTGCTGTTGCTGGTATAGCCCTGCCCATTCTTCATAAATATACTGTACCGGGCTCCATTGCATGTCTTTAAGGCGTACGCCAAACTGCATACCATGGGTGTGCCCGCTAAACATGGCATCAATTTGAGGGTATTTCTGCAATACCTCACCACGCCAATGCGATGGGTCGTGTGAAAGCAACAGTTTTACAGGTAGATCCTCGGTATTTTTAATCGCTTCTTCCATTTTTCCAAACTTCGGAAAACGACCCATGCCCCAGTTTTCGATACCTAATACACCTATTTCTTCGCCGTCAACTTTAATCCTCCGGTTTTCGTTCATCAGCAGGTCCCAACCCATATTTTTATGAGTAGCAATCACATCGGCCAGGTTTTTTGCCTTCTCGGCTGAGGGCCCCTTGCCATAAAAGTATTCCCCGTAATCATGGTTTCCCAGGGTTGAATAAACGCCTAATGGTGCTTTTACCCTCGAAAATATATCCTGGTAATTGCGCATCTCCGAAGCTTTATCGTTCACCAGATCGCCGGTAAAGAATACCATATCCGGTTTCTCCCCCAGTAACATATCGATACCCCCATTCACTGCTTTCTGGTTGTAAAAACTACCTGAATGCACATCAGAAATCTGTGCCATGGTCATGCCGTCAAATGCTTTAGGCAAATTGGGTAACACCAGTTTCACTCTTTTAATCCTGTAATCGTAAGCACCAGAGATAATACCCCAGGAGAGTGAAGTAAGCGGTATGGCCGCTACAATCATACCTGTCTTCACCAAAAAGGAGGAGCGGCTGATCGGTTCACCGGGCACCTGTGCTGGTGATACTACCGGCGTTTCTTTTTTAATAAATCTACGGTACAGCAGTGTTGCCAGTCGGCGAATATCATCTGCCACCAAAAACACCAAAAACACCATTTTACAGGTCACCGTCAAAAAATATGCGACTAGAATAACAGCCCTTAACGATAGGAACAGGTTTAAATAAATGCCGGTAAACACCCCAATGGTGAGCAGGATAGTATAACTCCACCACAAGGTGCTAAAGAGTCTACGGGTATTGTTGGTCCACTTTTTAAAAACAGAAAGAACAGCTTTATAACAATAATAATCTAAAGCCAACATCATAAATGTTAGCAGCACTAATAAAGGTAAACGTCCCATTTGTTATCTAAAGTCTATATCATCTTCGTCATCTGCATCATTGCTGAACAGGCTGTCGAACATATCGGAAAAACCAAAACCACCTTCGTGGAATTTTTTATTCAGCTGTGAATATTCTGCCAATCCGTGTAATACGAATTCCATTAACAACAGCGTTTGGTTTGCACTTAATTTAGGGTGGAACTTTTTAACCATTTCCTGTAAGCCACTCACCTTGGTCAGTTCTTTCTTGTATTGTTGGTCAGTTAAACCGTCCAATAAATCAATGGTATTTCCTTCGGTAAACCATTCGGTAATGACCAGGTAGGGGTTTGCTGTTTTGCTCTTCTTAGCTTTCTCCGGATCGGGGAAATAACGGGAAAACATGGTTTTAATGGCTTTACCAATTAAAATATTGGCCACTTTTGCAGGGCCTTCCAATTCACCTTCATACACCAGTTCTATTTTTCCGGTAATGGCTGGAATAATGCCCGTCAAGTCCGACAAGCGTACTGCGGTTTTGGCTTCGCCATTAATTAGCATCCGGCGTTCGGCAGTACTGATCAGGTTTTCATAGGCCGAAATGGTTAATCGGGCTGAAACTCCTGATTTTTGGTCAATAAACTCACTGTTACGTGCTTCAAAAGCCACTTGTTCTACCAAGTCTTTCACTAAGCCGTCTGCTTCAATGAGCTTGCGCTGTGATTCAGTTAGTTTGGCTTCCTGGAAAGTAATTTTTCTGGAAATGCTAATGCTTTTCGGATAATGGGTCAAGATCTGACTTTCGATCCTGTCTTTCAAAGGCGTGACAATCGAACCCCTGTTGGTATAATCCTCCGGGTTGGCGGTAAATACAAATTGCACATCCAGTGGCAAACGCAGTTTAAAACCACGAATCTGGATATCTTTTTCCTGCAGCATGTTAAACAAGGCTACTTGTATACGAGCCTGCAAATCGGGCAATTCGTTAATCACGAAAATACTACGGTGTGCACGCGGGATAAGGCCAAAGTGGATCACTCGTTCGTCGTTGTAGGTTAACTTCAGTGTAGCGGCTTTAATCGGGTCTACATCGCCAATTAAATCGGCCACCGTCACATCTGGCGTAGCTAATTTTTCCGTATAACGATCAGAACGGTGCTGCCAGCTTACCGGCGTATTGTCGCCATGAATCAGCACTTCATGTTTACCAAACCAGGAAATCGGGTTCAGTGGATCATCAAATATCTCACTTCCGGTTACATAGGGGATGTATTCATCCAGCAAGTTCACCATTAAACGGGCAATACGGGTTTTCGCTTGTCCGCGTAAACCCAGTAAAAGCACGTTATGGCGCGAAAGAATGGCGGTTTGCAGTTCAGGGATTACGGTTTCATCGTACCCTAAAATGCCTTCAAAGCCTTGTTCTTTTTGTTGTAATTGAGTGATGAGGTTTTTTCGCAATTCATCCTTAACGGTTAAGGATGTATATCCTGCGGCTTTTAAATCTCCGAGCGTCTTAATTTTTTTATAATCCATAGGGTTAAAGTCCTTATCGAACTGTTTTTCTTCTGTTTTTAATATAGTCCTCAAAAATGTATTCTCCCAATCCGGTTAACGAACTGTAGAATGCCCTGCCACCATTTACCTGTGTAAAATCTCTCACAAACTGTTGCAGGTAAGGGTCTTTGGCAATCATAAAGGTGGTAATCGGAATATTCAGCCTTTTACATTGTGCGGCCATGTTTAACGTTTTGGTAATCACCTTGCGGTCTAGGCCCATGCTATTTTTATAATAACGGCCATTTTCCTTTAAACAGGTGGGTTTACCGTCGGTAATCATAAAAATCTGCTTGTTATGGGTTTTCCTCCGGCGAAGCAAATCCACCGCCAGTTCTAACCCGGCAAAAGTATTGGTGTGGTATGGTCCCACTTGCAGGTAAGGTAAATCCTTCACCGTAATGGTCCAGGCATCGTTACCAAACACCACAATATCCAGTGTATCTTTCGGATAGCGGGTTTTGATCAGTTCGGCCAAAGCCATGGCTACTTTTTTGGCCGGAGTAATACGATCCTCACCATACAAAATCATGGAGTGCGAAATATCGATCATGAGCACCGTAGAGGTCAGGGTTTTAAAGTCCTTTTCTTCCACTTCCAGGTCACGTTCGGTTAACGTAAAGTTGTTAATCCCGTGGTTGATCTGTGCATTCTGTATCGAGGTGGTCATGTCAATCTGGTCCAGGCTGTCGCCAAAGCTAAAAGCCCTGCGGTCGGCATTTTTCTCCTCGCCAATACCAGAAATATTGCTGTTATGGTTACCGCGGCCTGCTTTTTTAAGCTTGCCAAAGATTTCTTCCAACGCCGACTGGCGGATGGTCTGTTCTGTTTTTGCGGTAATCTCTATTCGGCCATCCTGGTTGTCTTCGGTAATGTAACCTTTATCCTTCAGGTCGTCAATAAAATTACCCATACCATAATCACCATTGGTAAACTTGTATTGTTTATCCAATTCATTCATCCAGGCCAGCGTTTCGCCAGCATCACCTGCGGTATAATTGAGTAACTGCGTAAAAAGTTTAAGCAGTTCATCAAAGCCCCCTTTAGGTAAATCATCCGGAATATAGTTTGAAAAATGGAATCCCCTCATATCATCTGCAATAACGAATTAACGAAGGTAAAAGTTTGAAACTGAACTAATTTAAGGAGGATGTCATTTTTGCTGTTTCGAGGGGCAGATCAGGCGATAATGATTGAGCCTTCGTGTTGCCGTTGCCTCGCCGTCTCCAGGGGGTTGTGTCGGCTGTGGCCGAAGAGAGGGCGAGGCAAGGGCGACGAGAGGGCGAAGCAACCCCCTAGAGACACCCAAACAACGATGGGTTCGTGGTTAATTGGGCGTAGCGTCTGCCTATGACTAATAAGGCGAACAACGTGGGAAGATTTATTTGTAAGGAAGTTATACAGGCAAATTGGTTAATTGTAAATGCGCCATACAGGTTGTTTCAGCGATATGGGTACCCTTTGTAAAAACAATAAATTTCTGAAGGCGAATTACACATTGTACTTTAGGTAACTAGGTGTTCAGTAGGGGTTCGTTAGGTTTCAGGCCTAATGCCCCCCTGTTAACCCGCAATCAACGGCAAGTTTAAGGGAGCCTATTTCAAAAACTCCTGTAATATCCAGGTAGCGCCATGGATGAACAATGTGGTAGCCTAGCCCCGTTTTAATAAAGGGGCTTTCTTAGACAAGAAGGTTGGGAAGGTTTTGCTTGAGTTATCTTTCGTGATTTTCCAATAAAAACAGTTCTGATGCAATATGATCTGCAAATAACTTGCCTTCGGGGGTTAACTTCACGCTGTTCTGTTCTACCTGCAGCCAGTTTCTTTCCTCAAAAGGCTTTAAGTTAAAGCGCATTTCTTCTTCAAAAGTTTTGCCGTAACGTTGTTTGATCTGGTGGAGGTCCATGCCCCACATGGTGCGCAGCGAGGTCATGGTGTATTCGTTCAGGCGGTCTAGTTGGGTCAGTTCTTCTACTGTTTCGACCAATTTACCCTGCTGTAGTTTTTCCATGTATTCAGCATTGTTGGCCACATTCAGTTGCCTGTTGGTGCCATCGAAGCCGTGTGCAGAGGGGCCAATGCCCAAATATGACACACCACGCCAGTAATTGGTGTTGTGTACGGCGTATTGGCCAGGTAAGCTGTAGTTGGAGATTTCGTAATGTTCGAAACCTGCAGCAAGCAGCTTTTCTATTAATAGTTGAAACTGCTCAGCACTCTGGTCGTCGTTCAAAGGGATTTGTTTTCCTTTTTTAATCAGGCTGGCCAGGGCAGTTTTAGGTTCTACGGTTAAGGAATAGCCGGATAAATGCGGAATCTGAAGATCTACCGCTTTATTGATGTTTTCTAAGAACTTGACATTGGTGAGCAGGGGGTAGCCATAGATTAAATCGATGCTGAGGTTTTCGAAACCGGCATCCTGGCTGCGCTTAATGGAGTTCTCTGCTTCTGCAGAATTATGTGCGCGGTTCATCCAGCGGAGGTCTTCATCAAAAAAGGATTGTGTACCAATGCTGAAGCGGTTAACCGGCATGTGTCTTAATTCAGCGATCTTTTTTGCATCAAGGTCATCAGGATTGGTTTCCATGGTGATTTCTGCATCCGCAGCGATAGAGAAATGCTGGGTCAGGGTATCAAATATCCTGTTTAAAAGTGGGCTGGGTAAAACTGATGGGGTACCACCGCCGAAATAAATACTGCCTACCTGTTCGGTGATCCGGTCTTTTTTTAAGAGGAGTTCTTTACAGATGGCGTCGGTCATTTCTTCGGCATACTTTAAGGAAGTCGTGAAATGAAAGTCGCAATAAGTACATGCTTTTTTACAAAATGGAATGTGGATATAGATGCCCGCCATGTTGCAAAGTTAAGCGCAAATTATTGTAAACCTATGATTGACCTAATTTTCAGGAATAGTTCCGCATCCTTATCTTCATATTGCACGATCATCGCTTTAAGCTTTATCTATAATTCTGCAGTAATTCATTACAGCCCTTTTTACCATAAACATTTGCAATGATGATATGATCGTCTGTTAACGAGTGGATGCAGATTTTACACACCTGAATCCAGTATTTTGGAGGCCGGTATCAGGAGATGATTTCATTCTGGCGGCTACCCTATAGCCCATACAATAAGCGCTGTTACACATAAATGAACCCCCTCTTGTTACTTTTTTGGGAACAGTGGGCTCATCTGGATCAAAACTTTTATCAGGACCTTGCGGGTTGGTTGCAATTTTGCTTTTCTGCGTTACATAATAGTCAATAGCATACCAGTCCGATACCCATTCCCAAACATTGCCTGCCATATCATATAAACCGTACCCATTTGCAGGGAATGATCCGGTAGGGGCTACACCATGAAAGCCATCCCAGTCTGTGTTTTTGTTTGGAAAGCTACCTTGCCATGTATTCGCTTTTGGTTTCCCGCCTTCAATTTGTTCATTTCCCCAGGGATATATCGTGTTTTTCTGTCCACCACGTGCGGCGTATTCCCACTCCGCTTCTGTCGGTAAACGTTTGCCAGCCCATTTAGCATAGGCATTGGCATCTTCCCAGCAAACCTGGGTAACAGGATAATTGTCTTTGCCTTTTAAATTGCTTTGAGGTCCCTCGGGATGTTTCCAGTCGGCTCCGGGTGTCCAGGCCCACCATTGTGAGGCATCGTGTAAAGGAACAGGCCTGGAGGGAGGATTAAATGTAAGTGAGGCGGCTACCAGTATATCGTCTGCTGGTTTTGGGGTGCCTGCAGGCAACTGTTTTTTGATTTCTTCCCAATCCGGCTTTCGCTCTGCAACGGTTATATAACCGGTTTTTTTAACGAATTCTGCAAATTGTGCATTGGTCACTTCTCTTTCATCCATCCAATAGCCATCCAGTTTCACTTCATGTGAAGGATATTCGTCAGCACGTCCCTGCTGATCAGTTGCGCCCATTAAAAATTTTCCTGCCGGAATCCATTTCATGCCTTTGGTGGATGCGGATGAACTCGAAGAAATTGAGGAGTCTGGGTCGTTTTTTACCAATACACCATACCTGCTTGGTAAATTATCTGAGCATGATGCGGCATCGGCAGTTTTAACCCCTTCAGATTTATTGGCCTGACTGCAGGAAATGGCCACTAAAAGTGGCCATAGCAAATAGATTCCTTTATTTATTTTTAACGTCATAACAGCTTATTCCTTTTGTTTTATCGTTGTCAATAGCTTTTCTAGCTCATTAACTAAATTAGGGTGTTTGGCGGCAAGATTATTTTTTTCACTTTTATCTTCTTTAAGATTATACAGCTGCGGCTGTTTAGAATTGCCTGTTTCAATGCCAACCAATTTATTATAAGCTATTCCATCGGATGGTGAAATGTATTTCCAGCCATCTTTGATAATAGCAAGCGTACTGGCATGTTCAACAAATACAGATCTCCCCTTAGTTGATTTGCCAAGAAAAGCTTCCAGCAGGTTTTCGCTATCCGGGGCATCTCCATTTGGAATAGGTTGTTTTATCAGTTTAGAGAAGCTGGCCAGTAAATCCATCTGACTTACCATGGCTTCTGAAACCTGTGGTTTAACCGTTCCAGGCCAGCTTAAAATAAAAGGAACTCTTGTACCACCTTCTAAAATACTGTATTTTCCTCCGCGAAACTGACCGGCAGGAATATGGCCATTGATTTTTAATACGGCCTCGTCCTCATAGCCATCATTTAGCACAGGACCATTGTCACTGCTGAATACAATGATGGTATTTTTGTCAATCTTAAGGTCTTTTAACTGCTTAATGATTTGTCCAACGGTATAATCAAGTTGTAAGATCGCATCACCACGCAAACCTAAACCGCTTTTTCCCCTAAACATTGTAGCAGGCATTCTAGGAACATGAGGCTCAGTTAAAGCAAAATATAGGAAGAAGGAGCTTTGATGGTTGGTCTCGATGAATTGTTGTGCTTTGGCTAAGAATGTAGTGGTGATTTCTTCGTCTACCCAACGGGCCATTTTGCCGCCGCTCATATATCCAATTCGTCCAATCCCGTTGACAATGGTTTGATTGTGGCCATGATTAGGAGAGGACTGTTGTTTTAACAGCTCCGGGTGCTCTTTTCCAGTTGGATCAGTTCCAACCTTATTGACATAATCTACTGTAATGGGATCATTTGCATCAAGCGCAACAACCCTGTGGTTCTCCATAAACACAGTAGGCACACGATCTGCTGTTGCCGGAAAAATAAAAGAATAATCAAAACCCACCTCATTAGGCCCTGGTTTAATATCCTCATTCCAATTCTTTTCTACCTGCTCACCCAGGCCAAGGTGCCACTTTCCTATGATGGCGGTTTTATATCCTGCTTTTTTAAACAGGTTAGGCAAAGTAGTTTTATCTGTTGGAATAATCAATGCAGCGTCACCTGGTAAAATCCCGGTGCCATCTTTACGCCATGGATACCTGCCAGTCATTAAAGCATAGCGGGATGGGGTACAGGTGGCAGATGTGGCATGGCCATCAGTAAAGCGGACTCCAGAAGCAGCGAGTTTATCTAAATTGGGTGTTTGTATTTTGGTTGCACCATAACAACTCAGGTCTCCATAGCCAAGATCATCAGCATAAATAAAAATAACATTTGGGTGTTCTACTTTTTGTGCAAAACTTGAATGGGTCAAAAGAGAGAGTATGATAAATAGTATTTTTTTCATTTTATTTGGTTTAATTTTCGTGGTAGAACGTTTGATATTCGTTGATGGTGGAGAACATTTACATGGCTTTCTTTCGCATTTTGCTTTCCAGAAACTCCCATTCATTAATATGGGAGACTTGGTGTTCCTTTTTAACAATTTCATCAAACCGCCTGACAAGTTCGGGATGTTGTGACGAGAGGTCTTCAGTTTCGTTTCGGTCAGTTTTGAGGTTAAATATCATCCACGGGTTTTTCAAATTTTTGCGCAGATTCAATTTCACCCCTTTCCAGTCGCCCATCCTTATGGCCAGTTGACCACCCTTTTCTGGATATTCCCAGTAAATATATTCCCGTTGTTGCTGTTCTTTACTTTTTCCGAGCAAGGTTGGAAGTAAAGAAATTCCGTCAGTATTATTGGTTTCTGTTCCCGCTATTGCAGCAAAGGTAGCCATCATATCAAATTGTACAGAAATGAAATTACTGGTTGTATTCGCGGGGATTTTTCCAGGCCACCTGGCGATAAATGGTTCCCTGATCCCTCCTTCGAATACATCCATCTTTAAGCCTCTTAATCCATCAACACTATTAAAGAACTTTGTATCTACTCCACCACTAAAAGACGGTCCATTGTCGCTCGAAAACATAATAATAGTATCGTCATCCAGACCAAGCCTCTTAATTTCTGACATCACTATCCCAATCTGATCATCAAGGTAAGTAATCATTGCGGCATAGGTAGAATAGGGGTGCTTAGCCGCGGCATAGCCCTGCTGGCCATAGTAAGGTTTTTCAGTAAACTGCCCAATGTACCTATCAATATACTTTTGTGGTACTTGCAAAGAGACATGTGGAATAGTATAAGGCATGTATAAGAAAAAGGGCTTATGACCTTGGTTATTGATAAACTGAACAGCCTTTTTCGTAATCAAATCCTGAGAATAGGTTTTGCCACGGTAATATTCAAAGTCCTTATCGGTAGCCTTAGCGGAATCCAGACGCTTATGGACATTCATGTAAGGATTATCGAGGCTAACTATATTGTCATTTTCCCACAAGTGGGACGGATAAAAATTATGGGCCTGTTTCTGATCAAGATAGCCATAATAATAATCGAAGCCCTGTTTTAAAGGGGAACCTGTTGAATTATTCATGCCAAGACCCCATTTTCCAGTCAGGGCAGTGGTATAACCAGCTTTTTTTAGCATGAGAGGAATGGTGAAAGTACCTTCAGGTAATGGCATTTGGCCTCCCTCCAAACTATCAGGGAAACCGCCCATTTCATAATTCCCCCGAATATAGGCGTGTCCACCATGTTTACCGGTCATGAGCATACAACGCGCTGGAGCGCATACGGGCGCAGAAGTGTAATGTTGGGTTAACGTCATTCCTTCTTTAGCTAACAGGTCAAGGTTTGGCGTCTTTATTTTTTTTTGCCCGTATGGTCCAGTTTCAGCGTAGCCCAAATCGTCCGCATAGATATAGATGATATTAGGTAGTCGTTTAGAAAGCTGTTTTTGCGTAAATCCACTTAATGGAAAAAGGAGCAAATACAGAATTATGTTTAAGCTAATTTTTATCATACTAATTCAATTGTCCGTTCAGGATAGGGTGGTCTTTTTATCTTAAATTCGGATTGATATTTAGTTCCGATTGCGGGATTGGCCAAAGCTCATCCTGACCGGTTCTAAAGGCTTTAGTGGTCACATACCATCTGTTATAAGGGTCTACTGTTGATCCCTTTCTACGCAGGTTTGCTACACCAGGAAACGGTGCCCCATAAAAATCTCCTTTCAACACCTGGCCTATGGTTTTCCATCTCAAAAGATCCCAGTACCTTATTCCTTCTAAAGCCAGTTCATTACGTCTTTCCCTTCTTAAGATCACCCTTAAGGCGGCAGGATTTGTTTCCGTCACACGCGGCATATTTACACCAGCTCTTCCCCTTACCTTATTAATCGTCTCCTCTAACAGGGCCCCGTCAACCGGGCTTCCGCTTTCCAACTTAGCTTCCAGGTAGCTTAAAAGAACCTCTGCATACCTAATAATTGGCAGGTCAACACCTGAATTCTGAAGATCTCCGCCACTAAAAGCTTCGCTATTGAATTTCTTCAACGCAAATCCTGTTCGTGTTGCCTGCTTGGTTGTAGTAAGCTGATCTGGCGAAGAGGCATCTGATGGATTGCTGATGTAGGCGATATTCTTAAAAGTCTGCCCATTGTATAATACGGTGTACTTTAAACGGGGATCTCTATTTTGTCCAAGATCAGCGGGGTTATACCTAGGGTCAGTAAAAGAGAATGGAGTTCCATCATTAAATTCATACGATTCAACCAAACTTCCAAGGGGACAATGAAGCACATAACCACCAAGTTTAGCCGGGTAATTGTGCTGCATCATTGAATTTGGCGCTAAATCCTGCTGGTATTGTGTGGCGAATATAATTTCCTTGCTGGTTTCATTTGTGCCGTTAAATAAACTTTCAAAACTAGGATCGATAATGTTATCGTTGAAATCAATGATTTGCTTGTAAGTCGACGCAGCGTCATTCCATTTTTCCTCCGCCAAGTATAAGCGACCAAGAAAAGCCAATGCAGCTTGTGAAGTAGCTCTTCCTCTATCTGCTGCGGACATTTGGCCATATCGTGGCAATATTGCTGCGATCTCTTTAAACTCTGCTTCAGCAAAATCCTGTACTGCTATTTTGGTCGCTTTTTCTACTGTATTCGCCTCCGTTAAGCTTAGTGTTTTCTGTACCAACGGTACTGCCCCAAAAAACTGTGAAAGGTAGAAATACTGACAAGCCCTAATGAACCTTACTTCTGCACTCATTCTGGTTATTAAAGCCGGACTGATGGAAGCTTTTCCAATGTTTTCAAGAAAATAATTACATCTGGCTATTCTGTTATAACTGGCTGTCCAGTAATTGCTCAGGTAAGCATTAGTTGCTGTTAAGGTACCGTTGGTCAAGGTATTAAAGCCTGAGTTTTCACCCCTCCTGTCGTACGCATTGTCTGTAGCGAATTCTGTAAATAACAACCCATGGTACGACCACCAGTCTGTAGCAGAAAACTCTGCACTCGTTGGATTCGCCGCCATTTGTATGCCGCCTCTGTATACACCTGTGAGTGCCTGCATTACATTTTGTTCAGTGGTCCAGAAAGTTTCGTTTGAAAATGCATCCAATGGAGCTTTATCCAACTCCTTTCTGCAAGATGCAAAGAGCCCAGTTAACATAAGAACAGGCAGGAACAATTTTATATATAAATTTTTCATTTTTTATCTGATTAGAAGGTTACATTAAGCCCTAGGGTGTAGTTTGCGAGTATCGGATAATAATTTCCTGAGGTATTGATCTCCGGGTCCCATCCTGTAGGGTATTTTGTAAAAGCGAGCGGATTCTGTGCGGTCGCATAAATCCTGATGCTTTGCAGTCCTGTTTTCTTCAAGGCTGTGTTTGCTAATTTATAGCCCAGCTGGATATTTCTGACTTTAAGATAATTTCCGTTTAACATCCAGAAAGAAGAAGTAAGTGTATTTGGCGTTCCCTGATTGGAAATGACCTCCAGACGTGGGTATTTTGCGTTCGGATTTGGGTTTTCGGTAGTCCAGTGGTCCTCCATCTGCCATTTTTGAATATTACCATTTTGATAAAAGGCTAACCCTGCATAACCATTTAAATAACCTTTTACATCTGCTACCCCCTGTAGTAAAATGGATATATCAAAGTTCTTGTAATTAGCGCCAAGATTTACGCCATAAGTATATTTTGGAATCTGACTGCCCAATACTTTTCTATCATAAGTAGCATCCACTTTTCCATCTGGCACACCACCTGGGCCACTGATATCCTTGTAGCGAATATCACCTGGTTTTGGTGCTGCGTTGACACTTTTTTGGTCAGGGTAGCCCTCAATATCAGCAACATCAATAAAGAGCCCGTCAGCTTCATAACCGTAGTAGATATTCATTGGAGACCCTATAAATAAAGTGCTTCCATTTCCAGTCAGACCATTGGGTTGAATAATATTTCCAACACCCAGATCCAATACCTGGTTATTAACAATTGAAAAATTGGTGTTGATATTATAGGAGAAGTCGCCAATATTATTGCGGTAATCCAGGGTAAACTCCCAGCCCTTATTGCTCAACTTACCTGAGTTCTGAACGCCCACACCAAATCCTAACACACCGGATACACTTGCAGAAGGACTCACTAAAATATCGTAAGTGTACCTGTCGAAATAAGTAGCACTCACACGCAGTTTACCTGCAAAAAATCCTGCATCCATACCAATGTCTTTCGTTCTAGTAGACTCCCAATGAATGGTAGGGTCTCTTAATATAACATTAGCCAAACCACTTGAAAGCGAGCCGCCAAAAGGATAATTATATCCGCTACTCAATACATTTTGATAAGCATAATTTCCAATATTTTGGTTTCCTAATGTTCCATAAGAAGCCTTAAGTTTCAATTCATTTAACCAGCTGATTTTATCTTTAAGGAATTTTTCTTCAGAAATTCTCCAACCTACAGCTGCTGCGGTGAAATCTGCATACTTACTATCTGAAGGAAACCGTGATGAACCATCATACCTGAATGTTCCTTCTGCCAGGTACCGGTTATCAAAATTGTAGTTCAATCTTGCAAAATAGGAGTCCAAAGTATATTCAGCTGCGGTACCGCTGTTCTGCTGCGTGTTCGCGTTCCCCGCATTTAATTCAGTTAACGTATTGCTGTTATAACCGCTTCGATTACCTGTCATCAAAGCACTTTTATTGTATTCATAAGAGTGCCCCAATAACAATCCAAGTTCATGTTTGCCGAAACCTCTTTTGTATTCTGCCAATTGTTGCAAGGTTTTGTAGGTATCAAGACCATTGGACTGAATCAAAATACCAGGACCTAAAGTCACGGTAGCATTCAACCTTTGATTGGCTAGGAATCGCTGAGAATTGATGTTTAATTGCGTATATCCTCCTATTACTGATAATTTCAGATTCTTGATCACATCCCAGTCCAGCCTCATATTGGCTAGGAGGTCAGTTTGATTGTTTTTAAAGAAAGATTCATTGTTTGAATAGGAAACAGGGGTGCCTTTTGCTACTACGCCCAAACCATAATCACCATTACTCAGCTGATTTACATATATGGCAGGTACTCTGATTACCTGGCCAATATTGGTTAGCATATCTGTCCAGTCCAAACTTGCAGGGGGTGCAGGCTGGTTGTCAATATACTGAGCCCCAGACAAGCGGGTGGTGAGTTTTAAGTTGTTAGCAAAGGTATTCACCATATTAAACCTCAAGTTATACCTGCTATAATCATTTTTTGCTACTATTCCATTCTGATACAAATATCCCGTAGACAATAAATATTGGGTATTACCCGTATTGTTAGAAAACGAGAGATTATGTCCGGTTTGGAAAGTTGATTTTTTTAAAACCTGGTCTATATAATTTTCATTTGGGTAATTGTCCTTGTCAGAACCATCTCTAAACTTCTGGATCTCCTCTGCAGTGTAAGCGCCCGGTTGAGCCTCGTTCAATAAAGCGGCATACTCCCATGAATTTACGAACTCTGGATAAGCTGTAGCCTTCTGTGTTCCGGCATAACCATTGTAATCGATTTTTATCTTTCCATCTAGACTTTTACCAGTCTTGGTGGTGACCAAAATAACTCCATTTGCTGCCCTTGAGCCATAAATTGCGGCCGTTGATGCATCTTTAAGTACAGAAATATTTTCCACGTCATTAGGATCAATATCATTGAAGGAATTTACTGGAATTCCATCGACTAAAATGAATGCTGCAGCGTTTGCACCAAATGAACCTACACCCCTGATCTGGATGTTGCCACCACTTGATCCTGGCTGTCCACTTCTTTGAATAATAGTCACGCCTGGCAATTGTCCGGTCATTGCATTCGATAGGGAAGAAACAGGTCGGTCATTTATCTCCTTTGCGGTGAGTTGCGCAACAGATCCAATGAGGTTGGCTTTTTTCTGACTGCCATAACCCACTACAACCACCTCGTCCATGGATACATTTTCTAAGCTTAAAGAAATATTAATGTTCGATTCTCCGGTATAGCTTACTTCTCTAGGCGTATACCCGATATAACTAAACATCAATATATCGCCTATTTTGGCGGTTATTTGAAACTTTCCATCGTTATCAGTTACTGCACCTCCTGTGCTGTTTTTAATTTTCACACTTACACCAGGTATTGGCATACCCTGTTCATCGGTCACCTTTCCTGTTACTCGGTCGTTAGTTATTCTGCTAAAAGATTCTTCGTGATGTTTCAGGACCACTGTATGATCCACGATAGAAAAGCTAAGAGACTTGCCTTTCAGTATTCGTGAGAGCGCTTGTTCAAGCGTTACGTTTTTAAGGGAAATGGTTACTTTGCCCGCAGGCTTTACCAGTTTGTTGTCATAAAAAAAATGATATCCGCTTTGCTTTTCAATGGATTTAATTACTGATGAAAGTGACGCATTCTTTTCATTAAGATTTATCCGCTGCGAGAATACTTTAGCAGATAAATGTAAACAGCCAATGGTTAGTAACAAAATGGTCAGTTTCATAACCTTGATAGTTTTGTTCCATGGCAAATCCTTCATACGAGGAATTTTACCACATAGGTTTAATTTCATACTTTTGTATAGTTAGGTTAAAGGTTGAATTTCTGTCAATAAGAATTTTATGTTAGCCCTAACACTTTCAAACCCCGACGCCCATCGGGGTTTGTTTTTATCATATAGATTTGCCAGTCGGCAAAGAAAGGGTAACAGGAGGAGTTTAAATAGCTATTTTTTCATATTTACGTTCGGTTTAAGTTATATATTTGGTTTATTTTTAATTTATTTTACAATCAACGTTCTGTCCTTTAATTCGAACTCAATATCACTAAGCTCCAGGATTTTTAAAACTTTTACCAGGCTATAACTTCTGCTGATTTCGCCAACAAATTCATAATGCTTTCCTTTGTTTTTAAAAACCACATCGATATCGTACCAGCGGGATAGCTGTCGCATTATTTCAGGAAGGTCAGCGTTGTTGAACTGAAAATATCCGTTCTTCCATGCTACCGCTGACTCCAGGTCTGCTTTGCTAACATCAAATGACCCCGTTAGGGTAGTGATGCCTTGCTGGCCAGGTATCAACAAAGTTGTTGACTTTCCGCTAATTAATTTCACTGCACCTTCAAGCAATGTTGTCTTTACACCACCACCATCAGCATATGCCATGACATTAAAATGTGTTCCTAAGACAGTGACCTTAGTGCCATTAGCCACTACATGAAAGGGCATGTTTTTTCGAGGACTGATTTCGAAATAAGCCTCTCCACTAAGCTCGACCTTACGTTCCTTTCCAGTAAATTGAGCTGGAAATTTAAGTGAGGATGCAGCATTCAGCCAAACTTTTGATCCGTCTTCCAACAAGACCTGATACTGACCACCTTTGGGTGTTGCAATGGTATTATCATCGGCAATAAATTGTTTGTCTGATTTTCCGTTTACTTTATAAACCAGTTGACCGTCTGCAATTTTTGTTATTGCTATTCCAGATTGATTTAGCAGTACGCCATTTGCAGCGTCGGTAAGAGATAGCTGAGTTCCATTAGCAAGTGTTAAAGTAGCCTTATTACCTCCAGCTGGAATATCCTTAACTGCACTTAGTGAGCTTTTATAATGAAAAGGTATCGATTGTTTTTTAATGTTAAAAAAGTAAATAGCCACGGTGATTGCTAATACTGCGACTGCAGCAGCAACGTATTTTGTTAAATTATAGAATTTAATTCTTTTCACCGGCTCAGCAATAGCTTTTGAGATGTGCTCGTACATGAGTTTTCCAACCTCTTGTTGTTCACCCATTTCAACCGTATTCCAATGGTTATCCGTTTGGAACTGTTGGTAAAATTGATTGTATACCGATATTTCTTCCCATGTAGCGGTGCCAGATTCAATTTTTGCCAATAATTCAAGAAATGATTCCTTATTCATAGTAGAGTGCCTATCTAAAGGTAAGGCGTTTAAAGGAGGGGTAGCCCCCAAAGGAATTGCAAATATTTTTAAAGCGATGCGTTTTTTGTAATAACATCGTTTCTTCTACTTAGAAGGCATACTTAACGTCAAAGTGGTTTCACAAGAGTAGGAATATATAGTAGCTCCTATTTCCTAAAGCGCTCCTGATTTTTTTTAATGCAATTGTAATTTGGTTTTCAACAGTTTTTTCAGAAAGCCCCAATCTTTCAGCGATCACTTTATTGCTCAAATGCTCATTTCTGCTCATTCTAAAAATTTCCCTGCACTTTATTGGCAATTGATCTGTTATTTGCCCAATGATTTGTTGCAATTCTTTTACTTCCAGGTTTTCTTCAATGGTATAACTATCAGGAAGATCCTTAATTTTTGTAAAGAAGTCTTGTTTAACTTTTCCCTTTCTGATGTAGCTAATGAGCTTGTATTTGGCGGCAGCACATAAATAACCCTTTAGGGAACTGATCATATGAACAGAATTTCGGTGTTCCCAGAGCCAAATGAAAACTTCCTGGCATACGTCCATGCTGATTTCCCTGTCCCGGCATACATTAAATGAACTTTGGTAGAGCTTGGGCCAATGTCTATCATAAATTTCATCAAATGCTATGCGATTATCCATCTTAAGCATATCCAAAAGTTGATGATCTGAATGTAATTTATAATCCGACATAGTTGAAATTCTCTGCAAATTACATTTTTTTGCTACAATTTTCTATCCTTTATCTCTAAGGTTTATTACTAATGAAAATAAAAACTATAGCATGAGCATTTGTTATCATAGGACGTGTATTTGTGCATTTAAATGTGGATTCAATCACTTCATTGTCATTAATGAAAGCACCGTTGCTCAAAATCTTTGAGAACTTAAATATTCATTATATTGTGATTTTCAAATATTTAGAAGTTAAATGTAATTGTAAATGTCCTTGTAGTCAAATGTGAGCACATTTTAATATATTAAAAAGGAGCACCAGATGAAAAAATCATATTTTACAATAATTATAGCGCTGTTATTTTTAGCGGTAGGATGTTCAAACGAGCAAACAGCTGAGGAAAACGTTAAAGGATACCTATCAGAACAAGTGGAAGGCTTGAAAGAACACATTCCTTCTGAATACCGGGACTTAGATTCTGTGTTAAAAGGTAAGTATGAATCACTTAGTAATATCGAAAAGGTGCTACTTGATAGTGCAGCTATTCAAAAGAAAATTGATGCTTACACATCCAAAAATATCGATTCTTTAGAGAAGTATAAATTGTTGATGCTGGAAGCGAAGAACATGTTGAAAGAGGATATTTCAGGTTCAAATCAGGATTCAGCTGATTCAGAATAAGTCTATAACAAGCCATTTCATGAAAATATATTTAACTGTTTTAGTTCTCTTAACAGCAGTATCCTTTAGCTATTCACAAGGCAAATTAGAGCGGGAATATAGAATAAAACCTTCACAGGTTCCTGTGAAAGCGTTGGGTTTTGTGGAGAAGAGTATGCCGGATGTGAAAGTGAAATGGTATTGGGAGGAAAATTTACAAAAAAAATCCATAGAAGCAAAAGGAACAAGAAACGGCAAGCTTTATAGTGTTGAGTTTGATACGCTTGGTGTTTTACAGGATGTGGAAGTGCTGGTGAAATATCAATCCCTACCAGAAAACACAAAAATTGCGATTGAAAAAAGTATAGAAAACCGTTTTGCTAAATTCAATATCGAAAAGACACAAATACAGTGGGTAGGGGATCAAAATGTTTTAATGTCATTAATAAAAGGCGAAGATATAGGACAGACTGCCTATATAACGAATTATGAGATCATGATAAAAGGCTCCATGGATGGACGTACTGACTTTTATGAAGTTCTTTTAAACGAAAAAGGGGAAATAAAGAGGGTATCAAAAGTTCTCCAAAGAAACGACTATCATTTAATTTATTAATTCGAATAGCCAGGCCAGATCCATGAAACGTTATATTTTATTTATACTATTAATAAGTTTGTTTTCGGGTGTTTATGCACAGAATCAATTCGGGTTACTGCCACAGATAAATACTAACTTTAAGGTTAACGATAGCTGGAAAATGAATACGAAGTTAGAAGGCAGGCAGCTTTTCTTGCAAAATCCATTTCCTGACGGAAAGCCTGAAGTAGAATTTGAACGCTTAGATTTGGAACTTGTCGCCACCAAACGCATGGGACCCATGTTATCTCTTGGTGGTGGTTACTTGCTAAGGCGAGAAAGTGGTGAATTTATCCATCGGTTTATTCAACAACTGTCGATTACACAAAAATTATCAACTTCTAGGATTGCACATCGCATTAGAACAGATCAAACATTAGAAAAAGAAGAAGCTGTTCAATTACGCTTGCGTTATCGCTTGAGTTGGGAAAAGGCCTTAAATGGTTTAGAAATTGATCCCGAAGAGTTTTATTTGAAGATTAACAATGAATATCTGGGTATTTTACAGCAAGGCGAAGGTAATTTAGAAGTGAGGGGGCTGGCGGCTATAGGGTATGTTATTTCCGACAAGAATCAAATTGAAACGGGCGTGGATTACCGGCTTGAAGACTTGGTGGGGCCAATACCAGTACATAAATTATTCATAACGATTGGGTATTATCACAGCTTTTAAGGGATGATTTTTAGTTTAACTAATTTCTGCGGGTCAAAAAAATGATTCAACGGCCCCTGTCCGTCACCAGTCTTTACATCCTTACCCTGTGCTATGGCTTTCTGGATATACACTTCGCTATTCGAAATGGCCGTTTGCAGCTCATCACCCAAGGCGATATAAGAAGCAATTGCAGAAGACAAGCTGCATCCAGTTCCATGTGTATTCCCGCTGTTAATAGCCGCAGACCTAAAGACACGCTCCTGACCATTCTTATCCAGGTAAACATCATACAGATCCGGCCCTTTTAAGTGGCCTCCTTTAACCAATACGGCATTACAACCATATTGCATGATCCGCAAGGCGGCTACTTTCATATCGCTGAGGTTTTTAATCTCCATTCCGGCAAGGATAGCCGCTTCATCCAGGTTGGGTGTTAACAATTCTGCCATAGGAAAGAGGTGTGTTTTTAAAGTCTCCACCGTATTCATTGCAATCAGGTTGTGGCCACTGGTGGATACCATTACCGGGTCAAAAACCACCGGCACCTTTGGGTAATGACTTAAAGCTTCGGCAATGCCCATGGCCAGTTCCGCGCTATGCACCATCCCTATTTTAATAGCAGATGGTTTGAGATCATCCATGACCGCTTTGATTTGTGCCTTCACTACTGCAACAGGAATAGGGTGGATACCGCTGACGCCAAGGGTATTTTGCACCGTAACTGCCGTAATGGCTGTGGTACCATAACAGCCCAGGGCACTGACGGTTTTCAGGTCGGCTTGAATACCTGCTCCGCCACCACTGTCTGATCCCGCAATACTGAGCACAACCGGGTATTTATAGTTACGCAACCCATTTAATTCTTTTTCCTTAAACATGGTTATTGTGCTAAGCTGTTATCCCAGTCTTTCCACACAGGCTCATAGCCCTGGGCACGGATGACCTGGGCGATCTGTTCCGGACTGCGTTCATCGCTGATCTCAAACTGTTCAAGCGACTCCGGTTCTACAGCATAACCGCCTGGATTCGTTTTTGATCCAGCGCTGATATGGGTGATCCCTAATTTAATGATGTTATTGCGGAAGTTCTCAGATTCACGGGTGGACATGGAGAGTTCCACTTCTTCATTAAATAAGCGGTAAGCACAGATCAGTTGCACCAGTTCACGGTCGCTCATCTCTACTTTGGGTTCCAGGCCTCCACTAAAAGGCCTTAAACGAGGGAAGGAAATGCTATATTTAGTCTGCCAGTACTGTTTTTCCAGATAATCGAGATGTAAAGCCGTAAAAAAACAATCCGTACGCCAGTCTTCCAGTCCGATCAATACCCCCAGGCCCATTTTATGAATACCAGCCTGCCCCAGCCGGTCGGGCGTTTCCAGCCGGTATTGAAAGTTCGATTTTTTCCCCTTCGGGTGGTGTTTTTTATAATCTTCCTGGTGGTAGGTTTCCTGGTACACCAGAACGGTGTTTAAGCCGTAAGGAGTTAATTGCTGGTAATCTTCAAGGTCCAGCGGCTGCACTTCCATGGAAATATGGGCAAAGTGAGGGCGGATCAGTTCGAGTACTTTTTTAAAGTAATCGACATGGACGTTTTCATTGTCTTCCCCTGTAACCAATAGTACATGGTCGTAACCCATTTCTTTAATTGCACTTAGCTCCTGCATAATCTCCATGGGCGAAAGCGTTTTGCGCCGCACCTTATTGTCGTAACTAAAACCACAATAGGTGCAAATGTTTTTACACTCATTGCTGAGGTAAAGCGGAACATACATTTGTATCACCTTACCAAATCTTTTCAGTGTGATTTGCTGACTTAAAACAGCCATTTGCTCCAGGTAGGGAGCCGCAGCAGGGGATACCAGGGCTTTGAAATCTTCCAGGTTCCGTTTTTCTGCAGCCATTGCACGTTCCACATCAGCGCTGGTTTTGGCATAAATGCTGGCTTTGGTGTCGTCCCAGTTGTAGTTTGCGAAGGTGTCTTTAAAGCTATTCATCTAAAAAAGAGGTTAAAGGGCTGCTTGCCACAGCGTGGGTTACAGGTGAAGCCAGTTTGGCTTCATAAGCCATGCGTCCGGCTTGTACAGCCAGTTTAAAGGCTGCGGCCATTTTTACCGGGTTGCCCGAGACAGCAATGGCGGTATTTACTAGCACGGCATCTGCCCCAATTTCCATGGCCCAGGCGGCATCAGAAGGAGCACCTATTCCGGCATCTACAATCACGGGTACCTTGCTTTGGCTAATGATAATTTCTAAAAAGTCGATCGTTTTGAGTCCTTTATTACTCCCTATTGGCGATCCTAAAGGCATTACGGCTGCGGTGCCCGCATCTTCCAGGCGTTTGCATAATACCGGATCGGCATGGATATAGGGCAATACGATGAAACCTAATCTGGCTAGCTCCTCCGTTGCTTTTAAGGTTTCAATCGGGTCGGGCATGAGGTATTTTGGATCTGGATGGATCTCTAATTTTATCCAGTTGGTTTCCAGCGCCTCCCTGGCCAGTTGAGCCGCAAAAACAGCTTCTTTGGCGTTGCGGACACCCGAGGTATTGGGCAAAAGATTGATGTGAGGGTATTTAAGGCGGATAAGCAGGTCGTCCTGGTCATTGTGTTTTAAATCGACGCGTTTCAAGGCTACGGTGACCAGTTCTGATCCCGAGGCTAGAAGGGCCTCTTCCATTAAAGTGGCGGAGCTGAACTTACCGGTTCCGGTAAATAAACGTGAATTAAAGGTTTTATCGGCTATGGTTAACATATTTCTTGGTTTAAAGCTTAAATAACCTGCTGTAAAGAGGGGTCATTTAAATGCTGATAAATTTGTTTGACAACATCTTCACGGTGATCGGCAAAAGTGATGGCGCCAGAGAGGGCGACCCCATAAATTCCGGCTTGCCTGATGGGGAGCACATCTTCAGTTAAAATGCCGCCAATGGCAATAACAGGGATGCGGATATTAGCGGCGTCCATTAGGTCCACCAGCGTTTGGTAACCACTTAAACCGAGAATCGGACTTAGCTTTTCTTTGGTGGTGGTAAAGCGGTAAGGACCGCAGCCAATATAGTCGACTCCGGCTGCTGCTCTTTGCTGGATATGTGCAAAAGTATTTGCCGTGCCGCCAATAATCATGTTATCACCCAGCATTCGTCTTGCCTCGGCTACAGACATATCCTGCAACCCCAGGTGTACACCATGTGCCCCACATTGCAAGGCGATGTCGGGATGATCATCGATAATCAGTTTGGCACCGTATGGTTTACACAATTCGCTGGCCGCTATGGCATGATCAAGGATCACCTCCCTGGGTTGATTTTTAACCCGGAGTTGTATCCATTTGCAACCAGCAGCCAGTGCTTGGCGAATGGCAGTGAGCTGTGATCCGTCCTCCCCCTGTTGTGATATATAATGTAGTTTATCAATCATTTTTATTATTGTCTGTTGATGATGCAGGCAGGTTTTTCATGAGGTCCTTAAATGTGGTTACCGCTTGTTGTGGTTGTTTCCAAAGGGCACCTAAAACTGTTGCTCCATCAAAATTCATGGTTTTAACTGTTTTTAAGTTGACTGGTGTAATGCCACCTATGGCCATTACCTTAAGGGAGATGCCGGTTTTATTCAGTTTAAAGTTTTCCGGTACAACACTTTGATAACCTGGTTTGGACAAGCTGTTAAAAACCGGCCCATAGAAAGTATAGTCGAAATCTGATAAAGAAGGAAGTAAGGTCAGGTCATGTATCGAGGTGCTTAACACGTATGCTGCGGCTTTTAGTACAGCCCTGCTTTTGCGGCTCGTGTTTTCCCTGTCGCTTTCCGTATAGTGCAGTCTTTTGATCCCATAATCGGGAGCCAGCTCATGGCACTGGTGCAGCGCAATGCGGTTGTAAAATCGTGGCGCTATTCCATTAATCAATTCCCTAAGCGATTTAGCGTCAGCTCCGGGTTTACGGATATGCAAACAGGTTAGCCCTGCGATGAACAAGTTGTTGATGAGGATCGTCTCATCAACAACGGATATCGGGTTAGAAATGACAATTAATTCCATGGCTGTTACAAATAAAGCTCACTTCCTTTTTGTAAAAATTCCTTTGATTTTTCTTCCATCCCTTTAGATAAGGCATCATCTTCCATCATGCCGTTTTCTTTGGCATAGTCACGTACATCCTGTGTAATTTTCATGGAGCAGAAATTAGGGCCACACATGGAACAGAAATGAGCGATCTTGGCACCATCGGCAGGAAGAGTTTCATCGTGAAATTCCCTGGCCGTATCCGGATCAAGCGATAGGTTAAACTGATCCTGCCAGCGAAACTCAAAACGTGCTTTGCTTAATGCGTTGTCGCGATATTGTGCGCCGGGGTGTCCTTTGGCCAGATCTGCGGCATGTGCAGCAATTTTATAGGTGATCACACCATCTTTCACATCCTTTTTGTTAGGAAGTCCGAGGTGTTCTTTAGGGGTAACATAACAAAGCATAGCCGTACCGAACCAGCCGATCATGGCTGCACCGATGGCAGAAGTAATGTGGTCATAACCAGGGGCGATGTCTGTGGTGAGCGGGCCTAAGGTGTAAAAAGGTGCTTCGCCACAGTGTGCAAGCTGCTTGTCCATGTTCTCTTTGATCATGTGCATAGGGATATGACCAGGGCCTTCGATGATCGTTTGAACATCATGTTTCCAGGCAATTTTGGTCAGTTCGCCCAGGGTTTCCAGCTCGCCAAATTGTGCAGCGTCGTTGGCATCGGCAATGCAACCTGGTCTTAGTCCATCACCTAGAGAAAAGGCCACGTCATAAGCTTTCATGATCTCACAGATTTCCTCGAAATGTGTATAGAGGAAGTTTTCTTTGTGATGTGCCAGACACCACTTGGCCATAATGGAGCCGCCGCGTGATACGATACCGGTAATGCGCTTAGCGGTAAGCGGCACATAACGTAACAGAACGCCTGCATGGATGGTAAAATAATCTACCCCCTGTTCGGCTTGCTCAATCAGGGTATCTTTGAAAATCTCCCAGGTAAGGTCTTCGGCTTTGCCATTTACTTTTTCTAAAGCCTGGTAAATAGGTACGGTGCCGATGGGTACCGGGGAGTTACGAATGATCCATTCACGGGTTTCGTGGATGTTTTTACCAGTAGAGAGGTCCATGATCGTATCTGCACCCCAGCGGCATGCCCAAACAGTTTTTTCTACTTCCTCTTCGATACTGGAAGTCACCGCGGAGTTGCCAATATTGGCATTGATTTTCACCAGGAAATTACGCCCGATAATCATGGGCTCACTTTCAGGATGGTTAATATTGGATGGAATAACGGCGCGGCCACAGGCTACTTCCTGGCGAACAAATTCGGGGATAATATATTCCTTGGGTGTGTTTGCCCCAAAACTCTGACCGGGATGTTGATGGCTCAATGCGTCATTTTCGCCGTTCCATAAGTCTATACGCTGGTTTTCACGTATGGCGATGTACTCCATTTCGGGCGTGATGATCCCTTTTCGGGCATAGTGCATTTGTGAAACATTCATGCCCGGTTTTGCTTTATAAGGTTTGTTGATGTGTGCAAACCT
This sequence comes from Pedobacter sp. CAN_A7, assembly GCF_015752175.1. Lineage (NCBI taxonomy): Bacteria > Pseudomonadati > Bacteroidota > Sphingobacteriia > Sphingobacteriales > Sphingobacteriaceae > Pedobacter > Pedobacter sp. CAN_A7. The sequence goes on from NZ_JADOUW010000002.1 coordinate 680,572, forward strand.
TAACGCATCAAGTTTCTGATCTTTGGCGCGCAGGTTACCATAATCGGAGGAAATGACATCCAGCTGTTCTACATCGCCACGGTTAACGATCCATTGCTCACGCAGGCGTGGCAAGCCCTGTTTTACATCAATGTTTATGTTGGGATCTGTAAATGGTCCACTGGTATCATAAATGGTTACTGGCGCATTGGGTTCCGTTTCGCCAAATCTTCCATGCAGCTTGGTATCATCGAGTACCACCTCACGCATGGCTACTTCGATAGGATGCAGCTGTCCTTTAACATAGACTTTGCGGGAGCCTGGAAAGGGTGCCCGGCTGATTACTTGTTCGGTTGGGGTTGTTTGTGTTTTCATCGTTGATTGTTTTATCCGCCTTGGGTGGCTTTAATGATGGTCAGTTGGTCACCGGCTTTCAGGACGTAGCTTGGCCAGTCGCTCTTCACGATAATCTCCTGGTTAACCGCGATGGCAATGCCATTAACGGGCACTACAAGGACATGATCGATCATGTGCTGCAAGGAGCAATTTTCAGAAACAGAATAGCTTTGTTGATTTACGGTGACTTCCATCTGGTTTAAATTAAATTTTAAACGATAGGAGTAGACCCGTTGGAGGATTGGTAAACAACAATAGATGGATGTTGTTCTACTTTTCCCTTCGGCAGTACTAACTGCATCAGGTTCAAAGGGTATATCTCAGCACAAGGCACCCCTAAAGTTTTTTGTAAATGTATAAAATTATTTTTAAGCATTCCATTCATTAAAAAATTGATGTTGCCCTTATACAAAAGACATTTATCTTTGATTAATGCCTGACCACGAAATTGTAATTGAAGACTTTAATGCCGCGCAGCTTGACCCTGCATTTATCGCCAGGCATTCCGGGCAGCCTGTAGACACTGAACTTACTGATCTGTTTGACGTAAGGGCGTTGGATCCCGAAATCGGTTACTGCATGTTCGTATGCCGCCCGGGTAGCGCAAGATCGGCTTATGTAACGGTTTCTTTATTGGCAAGCACCTTACGTCTGGGGTGCGATTGCCAGGAAACGAGTGCATTGTTGTGTGTTCACCAGGCACAGGTTTTATACAACGTGATGCGGCGACCAGAGTTACGTTTGTTTTTTGATGTTTCCCTTAGGCAGGAGCGGATGCAGGAAGCCGCTTTGGACTACGGTTTGGAAAAAGAACCGCATTTAGATGACTATTTTAAGGTAGAATATAACAACCGGAGTATTACGATTAGTCCGAAAGACAAAGCCCTGATCAAAGTAAATCAAGAATCCAGGCGTTACCTCACGGGGCAGTTATTGCCATCGGACAAAGTGCCTGTTTTTAAAAACAACCCGGCCCTACGGCAGCGGATCGTGGTGTTTAAAAAGCATAAATATTACGGCCATTTTTTGGTGGAGTTATATGAGGGAGAAGCAACGCCACAAGGGAAACTAAAAAATCCTCTGGTGTTACTCAACCCCCTGGATTTTATCTGGAAAACTACTGATCCAGAAGAACTGAAGTTCTATACCGCGGTAGCCAAGTTTCAACATCAATATGATGCAGAAAACCCCGATATGGATATGGAAGCGTTAAAGGCATTGGTGAAAAACCCCTTTGGCCTAGCCTTTTATGAATTGAAGGAAACTGCTAAATCAGTGGTCACCACAGCATTGCTGCCCGTTTACATTACCGCTCTGCAGCTGGATATCAGGATGGCAGTAAACCAGCGTGATGCATTTTATGAAGTAACCGGACAACTGTTTCTTGGTGAAAGGAGTTACGACCTGGAGAAGTTGCAAGTGAAGTTTCAATACTTCCTGCATGACCAGCATACGATGTACCTCATCGATAATCCTGACTTTTTAAGGATGATTGCGTTCTTTAAGAAACATGACCATAAAATATTAATTTACCAAAGTAAGTTTGAAGAGTTTCAGCGCACTATCCTGTCGAAATTAGAGAACAACATACAGATTACCTATGCTTATTTAAAGTCGGCCACTAAAAAGCAATTACTGGAAAACAGTTTTGACCTGCCCAATGAAAAGATCATTTACTTATCGGACGAAGGCGATCATATTTTGATTACGCCAGTGGTAAGATACGGCAATGTTGAGGTGCCAGTGTTGTCTAAAAGAACGATATACACTTTAGATAGTCGCGGTAAGCCTTTTACTGTAGCCCGTGATGAGGCTATGGAGCTACAGATGACCAGCATCCTCATGCGGCAACATCCACATTTTGAAGAACAGCTGCAACAACATCATTTTTACCTGCACCGGAGCCGATTTTTAGACAATGGCTGGTTTTTGGATGCGTTTGAGGACTGGCACAAGCAGGGCATCACCATTTTAGGTTTTAAGGAACTATCGAATAATAAGCTGAGTCCGCACCGGGCCAAGATTGACATTAAAGTATTAAGTGGCTTAGACTGGTTTGAAACAGGCGTGGAGTTGACTTATGGCAAAGAAAAAATCAGTTTAAAGTACCTGCATCAATCGATTAGGAACAAAAGTAAGTTTGTGCAGCTGGGTGACGGCACCCTGGGGATACTGCCTGATGAATGGATCGATCGTTTTACGAAGTATTTCCATGCCGGGGAAGTGGTTGAAGAAACGATCCGTACGCCAAAGGTGAACTTTAGCGGCGTGGAGGAATTATATGAAGCGGAATTTCTGGCCACAGCGGTGAAACAGGAACTGGCTACGTTTAAAGAACGGTTGTCGGGCTTTAAACAAGTAGAGGAGGTTTGTGTTCCACTGGGATTAAAAACTGTTTTACGGGGCTATCAGCAACAAGGTTTAAACTGGTTAAATTTTCTGGATGAGTTTGGTTTTGGCGGTTGCCTGGCTGATGACATGGGACTAGGGAAAACGATACAAATTATTGCGTTCCTGTTAGTGAAAAAGGAACGGGGAGTAAAAGGACCGCCTAGTTTAATTGTAGTGCCAACCACCTTGTTATTCAACTGGCAGCAGGAACTGGCTAAATTTGCGCCCTCCCTAAAAGTACACACCATTTATGGGGTAGAACGCATTAAGGATACGAAGGAACTGGATGCTTTTGATGTGGTGATTACTTCGTATGGAACCATGCTTTATGATGTCAAATACTTAAAGAAATATGTGTTTAGTACCATATTTCTGGATGAGTCGCAGCAGGTGAAAAATCCATCCTCGCTACGTTACCAAGCCGCGGCTTTATTAAAATCACGTAACAAAATTATGGTGACCGGTACGCCGCTAGAGAACAGCACCTTTGATTTGTATGGGCAGTTATCCTTGGCTAACCCGGGGCTGTTAGGTTCACGACAGTATTTTAAAGACGTTTATTCGACGCCGATTGATAAGTTTAAGGACATGAAACGGGCGGCCGACTTACAGAAAAAAGTACGCCCCTTTATTTTAAGGCGGACAAAAAAGCAGGTAGCTACCGAACTTCCCGATAAGACCGAAATGGTTATTTACTGTGAAATGGGTGATACACAAAGGAAGGTCTACGATGCCTATAAGGCAGCGTATAAAAGCTTCCTGTTGTCTCAAAAAGAAGAAGACCTGGCACGAAATAGCATGCATGTATTGAAAGGCCTTACGGTTTTACGGCAGATCTGTAATTCACCGGCATTGCTTAAAGATGATCAGTATTATGGTGATGCTTCATCAAAAATTACGGTGTTGCTAGAGGAAATTGAGGGTAAACAGGCAGAGCATAAGATTCTAGTATTTTCGCAGTTTGTGTCTATGCTCGACTTAATTAAGAAGGAACTAATAGAAAGGAATATTGGCTTTGAATACCTGACGGGACAAACAAAGAACAGGGAAGCAAAGGTGGAGGCATTTCAACAAAAGCCGGAAGTACGGGTGTTTTTAATCAGTTTAAAAGCAGGAGGAACGGGGTTGAACTTAACCGAAGCGGATTATGTTTACCTGGTAGACCCCTGGTGGAACCCGGCTGTAGAGAACCAGGCAATAGACCGCAGTTACCGCATAGGACAAAAGAAAAATGTGATTGCAGTACGACTGATTTGCCCGGAAACCATAGAAGATAAGATCAGACAGTTGCAGGAAACAAAAATCGATCTGGTGAACGACCTGATTAAAATAGACAAGGATCTGAAGAAACTTTCGAGGAAGGACCTGATAGAGTTGTTTAATTAGTTTATAATAACTTAGTTTTGCAATATTGAAAACGCTCCTGACATTTATTTGCTGTTTACTCGTTGCCGGAACGCTAAGTGTTCCCGCGCAAGAAATTGCTGCGCCAATTTTGCAAGATACCGTAGTTGCAAAAGCGAGACCAACTAGGGTTTTTAAAGATTCTGCATACTTCGCACGTCAAAAGTTTGTTACAGACTCCATCATCAGGCATAGCTGGATTCTACCGGATTCGTTGCTAAGCTCGTCGATCATCATCGATAGTATTATGCAGGCAAAATTGTATAACCGCCCTGCCGGAACGCCCTGGTTCACCATATATGAGAAAGCAAAAAAAGATAGTTTATACAAAAAAGGGAAGCCACTGGTACGAGGAGAAACCTGGGTGTTGGGGTTCATCGCTTTTTTGCTGTTTGTGTTTGCCATCCTGAAAAGATATTTTTCTCGGCAGCTCTCCACCATCATTGAAGCTTTTTTTAGTAACCGGGTGCTTAACAACCTGAATAAAGAGGATAACTTGTTCACTTCCTGGCCTTTCCTGTTGTTGTTTATCCAATTTGGATTCGTCATTGGGATGTTTTTTTACCAGGTTACCCAGTTCTATCAGCTTAGCTATGGGACTGGAGGTTTTCAGTTTTACCTCACCATTTCCATCTTAATTATTGTTCTTTATACTTTAAAAATTGTTCTTTTAAAATTACTTGCGCACTTATTTAACATCCAAAAGCCAGTTCACGAATATATTATTATATTATATTTAAGTTATTTTAATACCTCATTATTGTTTATCCCATTGGTTATTGCTTTTGCATTAACTTCACTTAGTTATGGTTTAAATTACATTATTATATCATTAATCCTGGTTGGATTAATTTTTACATTCCAGTTTATTAGGGCGGGGGTGAATTTATTATCTCACTATCGGTTTTCAAAGGTCTATTTATTTTTGTACTTTTGTGCCCTCGAAATCTGTCCTATTTTGATACTAATCAAGGCAGTAGGTTTATAACGCTATTTTAGATAATGCAAGAAAACAAAGAAGATCGGTTACGCAAGGTTAAAAGTATTTTAATTACTTTACCTAAGCCTGAAACAGAGAAGTCGCCTTATTTTGACTTGGCTAAAAAGTACAATTTGAAAATCGATTTTAGGTCGTTCATCCATGTCGAAGGAGTACCTGCAAGGGACTTTAGAAAGGACAAAATCAACCTGGCTGATTTTACTGCTGTGGTGTTTACGAGCAGAAATTCAGTTGATCATTTCTTTAGGATTTGTGAAGAGATGCGTTACGAGGTGCCAAGTGACCTTAAATATTTTTGTATCTCTGAATCTACTGCATTGTATTTGCAGAAGTACATTCAGTATAGAAAGAGAAAGATTTTCTTTGGAAAACAAACCGCTTCGGACCTGGCAGAGGTGTTGAAAAAACATGCTGCAGAAAAATTCCTTTACCCATGTTCCGATATGGCTACAGAGGATACGATGAAATTTCTTCAGAAAAACGGTTATGATTTTACACCTGCTGTTTTGTTTAAAACGGTGGTGAGTGACCTTTCTGATTTAGCAGAGGTATTTTATGATGTCATTGCTTTTTTCAGTCCATCGAGTATACAGTCTTTGTTTACGAATTTCCCAAATTTTTCACAAAATAAAACAAGAATTGCCGCTTTCGGTTTAAACACCCATAAGGCAGTGACCGATGCCGAATTAATCGTTGATATTGCAGCTCCATCACCTGAAGCGCCATCTATGATTATGGCTATTGAGAATTACTTAAAGAAATCTAATAAATAAGAAAAACTGAGTTCTTTTAATGTTAATTTTAAAGAATCATTGTTTATCTCGATGATTTTTGATACAATTGCTGGTAATTATATCAGCATATATGAGAAAAATTTTCCTATCAGGACTTGTCATTGCCTTTTGCTTATCATCTGTTACTTTTAAAAGTTTGGCACAGGGATGGGTAAACGTTAAAAAAAACGATAAATTTTTATCTCCTATAGCCCGTAATATGGCTACTATACCTGCTGGACAGACTTATGTAGGTGTGCCTGTAGATATTATGGATACGGTTAGCACTGCTGGCAGGATGGTTTCCATCAGTGGTTTTTTTATGGACCGTACAGAAGTATCCAATAAACAGTACCGTGAGTTTGTGAACTGGGTAAGAGACTCGGTGGCCACAACCATGCTTGGGCCTACAGCAGCGCCTAACTTATATAAACCAGTAGCCACAACTAAAGGTGGTGCCACACTGACATCACAAAGAGCAATAGACTGGAACAATGTAAAAAAATACTTGTGGCATGATGGGAATGGTGGTTATGCCAGTAAGTTGGAAGCCATGTATTACAGTGGCGATGACGCTTTATTAGGCAGACGTGAAATTGATATTCGTAAGTTAAAATATTCTTTTAGTATCCTGAATATGGACCTGGCCGCTGCGGGCAGAAATAATCCTTCGATGAACAGAAAGGATTTTATCCAGAGTTATGTGGATGATCCGGATCCGGCTAAAGCCAATGAATTTCCTTCTATTGCCGTTTATCCTGACACTTTAGTGTGGATGGTGGATTATGGCTATTCTCAAAATAAGCCAATGGCCAAAGATTACTTCAGCAATCCTGCTTACGACGATTATCCGGTAGTAGGTGTAACCTGGGAACAGGCCAACGCTTATTGCATCTGGCTAACCAAAAAATATGAGGGTGCAAAGGTGTCTAAGAAACATCCAAAACTGGAGTTCAGGTTGCCAACGGCTGCCGAATTTGAATATGCTGCTAAAGCAGGGCACGAACAATCAAAATTTCCATGGACTGGTGAATTGATTACCGACGATAAGGAACGCTTACAAGCAAATTTTAAAAATGATCCTGGCAATTACACACCTGATAACGGCCTTTACCCGGTACATGTACGTTCGTATCTGCCGAATGATTACGAGTTATATAACCTTGCAGGGAACGTAGCGGAATGGACGGCAACGGCCTATAATCCATCTGCGGCGGCGCTATTGCATGATGTTAATCCAAATTATACGTTTGTTGCTAAAGCTACAGATAGTAAATACCTGAAGCGTAAAGTAGTGAAAGGTGGTTCCTGGAAAGACATCGCTTATTTTCTTCAAAATTCAGTGGCTACCTATGAATACCAGGATCAGCCAAGGTCTTATATAGGCTTCCGCTGTGTCGCTTCTTATCCTGGTTCAAATATCAAGTAATTCTAAATCTAAGCTATCATGGCAACAAAACCTAAATTTGATTGGTTACATACCGCAGTTTCCTGGGGGGCCAGTATTGTTATTATCGGTGTTCTGTTTAAAATTCTACATATCGGCGGTATCATGGGAAATTACCTCATTGGTTTCGGTCTGGCGGTAGAGGCTATTTTATTTTTCGTTACTGGATTTTTTCCGCCGAAGCCTGAGCCGGAATGGGATAAGGTGTATCCGGAGTTGACAGATGATTTTAACGGACTGGCAAGGCCTAAAACTGTGCTGCAGCCCGCTGCTGTAGTGCCTGCTTATTCCAATACGGCCGCTTTAGATAAAATGATGACGGATGCGAAAATCGGTCCGGAATTGATTGAAAGTCTAGGGGCAGGTTTGCGTACTTTTGGTGATAAGGTGGCTTCTATATCCCGTGTAGCTGATGCAGCACAGGTTACAGATGAATTTACAACGAAGCTAAAGGCGGCAACAGCAGGTTTTGACGGGCTGAACCAAGCCTTTGGAAAAGCTACAGCTCAGTTGGTTCAAATGGGCGAAAGTAGCGGAAATGCAGAAGCCTATCATGAACAGGTTAATGCCCTGGCGAAAAATCTTTCTGCTTTAAATGCAGTTTATGAATTAGAGTTACAAGATTCAACGGCTCATTTGAAGTCTATGAATAAATTCTATCAGAATCTCTCTTTAACAATGCACAACTTTAATGAATCCATGGAGGATTCGAAACAGTTTAAGGAAGAAGTGGCCAAGCTGGCTAAAAATTTAGCTTCGCTGAATGCTATTTATGGAAATATGCTGACTGCAATGAACCAACCGCGTGTATAATTACCTAACTGTTCTATAATGGCCGGAGCGAGAGAAACCACCAGGCAGAAGATGGTCAATATCATGTATTTGGTGTTGTTAGCTATGCTTGCCTTAAACGTGTCTGATACGATTTTAGATGCCTTCAAAAATATTAACGACAGTCTGCAAACCTCAAAAAACAATGTAAATAGCAGTGTCGATCAGCTTTTCTCTTCTTTTCAAAGTACCAAGTTAAAAGACGAGCCAGCAAGGGCACAGCCCATCTGGGAGAAGGCAAATAAAGCGAAGGCTTATACAGCTTCACTGCACAATTATATCGACAGTCTTCAACAGCTGTTTGTTAAAGCTGGCCGCGGCATTGACCCGGAGACCGGTGATCTGGTGGAACGTGCAAATCAGGATATTGCGCAAAATATCCTCATCAATCAACGGGAAGGATTTAAACTGCAAAATAGAATTAATGATACCAGGAAAAATTTGCTGGAGTTATTGAGTCCGGAGGACCGTAAGACAGTGACTTTTACCCTGGAGGCCAAAGATGCAACGACAAGGGTTAACGGAAAAAAGAAATGGACGGACATTAACTTCGGTGAAGGCACACCATTAACTGCAGCAAATACGATTTTAACGAAAATACAAACCGACGTAAAAAATGCAGAGGCGGAAGTGGTAAAAAAACTTTTCGGCAACATGGACAAGTCCTTGGTCAATCTGGATCAGTTTGCCGCAGTTGCTGTTGCTCCAACTTCGTATGTAATTCAGGGTCAGCCTTATCGGGCACAGGTATTTTTAACCGCCAGTGATTCTAAGTCCAGTCCGGAAATTATGGTAGGTGGAAACAAGCTGTCGGTAAATGAAGGAAAAGGAGTTTATACGGGCAATACCAGCAGTGTAGGGGTATTTAAATGGGCAGGAACGATTCGGGTGAAACAAACCGATGGGCAGATTAAGGAATACAGAACTCCTGAACAGAGTTATCAGGTCGCTAAACCTTCGGCAACGGTATCACCGGATAAAATGAATGTTATATATGCTGGTATACCGAATCCTTTCTCGGTTTCGGCAGCTGGTTTCCCCCTGCAAAGTGTTAGGGCGAGCATTAGCGGTGGAACCATGACTGGCGGGAATGGAAAGTACACGGTAAATATTGGCGGTGGACAAATAGGTAAGGAAGTAAACATTAATGTTACGGCGACTAACGACGGCAAAACGGTTTCACTGGGTTCACAAAAGTTTCGGGTAAAAGCGTTACCTACGCCAAAAGGATTGGTGAGGGGGAAATCGGGTGGTAGTGTGGAAGTGGAGTGGCTGGAAGCGGCCAACGTAATGGATACCCAGCTTGATGATTTTGTATTCGATGTAAAATACAGGGTAATACGTTTCTCGGCCACGTTTATTAATCCAAGGGCGGATGCGGTGACAATTGCCTGTGGCGGTGCTAACTTTAACAGCCAGATTAAAGGGGCTTTAAATTCCATTAAGCCAGGAGCCACGGTCATTTTTAAAGATATTGTATGTGAAGGCCCTGATGGCCGACAAAAAGTTTTAGATAATATCACGTTTATTACAAGATAATTCATGATGAATGATCATCGCTTATGATCGATTCATTACCATAAAAAATAAAAATAATCACCAATGAAAAAGGTTTTATATACATTCATGCTGTTGTTTATAGGTACAGCGTCCTTCGCACAGGAAATGCCAAGGACAACGATATTGCCAGAAAAAAAGCTGAGAATTAGGGCAATTCCCCGAGATGGCTTTTCGGCCAGGACAGATGTGGATAGTAATGTGGTGATACCATATGCCAACGTCAGGGAAGAGGATGTTTATTACTCCAAACGCATATGGCGCGAAGTTGATTTAACCGATACAGTTAATTCAGTGCTTAATAATGACCGGTATAAATTGATTCAGATTTTTCTGGATGCCATTGCGCTGGAAGAGCTGACGGCCTATTCCCCAAAAGATACCGCTCAGGGAAGGGTGCTTGAAGATGATGATTCCTTTAAAATTGCATTAACCCCAAACGAAGCGATGAATTTAGCCAGGGGAACCACCGAAGGGGTGATTGACGAGAACACAGGGAAGCTATCTGAACCTACTTTGAGGCGTTTAAGACCTGATGAATTTTCGAAATACAGAATTAAGGAAGACTGGATTTTAGATGTTAAACGTGCGGTTTTTGAGCCTAGAATTATTGGTATTGCACCGATGAAAATGGTAGAAGGAAACTGGCAACCGGTATTCTGGATCTATTTTGATGATGCCAGGGAAATATTGAGTACTAAGCGCCTGCAAAATCCTAACAATGATGCTTCCGTGATGACTTATGATGACTTTTTCGTCAGGCGTTTATTTACCAGTACGATTGTGAAAGAAACGAATCCAGGTAATAAATCAATCATGGAAATAATAGGGGCAACAGATGCGAATGATCCAAGGGTAATTGTAGAGTCAGACCGTATTAATCAAAGTTTGAAAGATTTTGAACAAAGGATATGGAAATACTAAGGTTCAACCTTAGTATTGAAATATTCTAACAGGGTTTTTACCTGTGTTTTATTTAAAACCGTTGCCAGTTCCTGCTCTTCCGCATCTTTAATTCTTTTTACAGATTTAAAGTGGCGTAAAAGTTTATCGGCAGTGGTTTTACCAATACCTGGAATACCCTCGAGTTCCGTTTTCAGGGTTCCCTGGTCTCTTTTTTTACGGTGGAAGGTGATGCCGAATCGGTGCGCTTCATCACGTAATTGCTGTATGACTTTCAGGGTTTCCGATTTTTTATCCAGGTATAGTGGAAAACTGTCGCCTGGATAATACAATTCTTCCAGTCTCTTGGCAATGCCAATTACGGTAACTTGTTTTTCTATACCTAGTTTCTTTAAGCTGGTCATGGCAGATGATAACTGACCTTTACCGCCATCAATGATGATCAGTTGAGGCAAAGGCTGCTCTTCCTCCAGCATGCGCTTATATCGCCTGTAAACTGCTTCTTCCATCGTAGCGAAATCATTAGGGCCTTCCACAGTTTTTACATTGAAATGCCTATAGTCTTTTTTTGAAGGTTTTGCATCTCTGAATACCACGATCGCGGATACCGGATATTTCCCCTGGAAGTTGGAGTTATCAAAACATTCGATATGATGAGGCAGCTTGGTTAGCCTTAAATCTTTCTGCATCTGGCTGAGAATGCGGTCTGACCTTAGATCTGGATTCAGCTTTTCATATTGGTTCAATTTCTCTTTCTTAAAAAACAATACATTTTTCTGCGACAGCTCCAGCAGGCTTTTTTTCTCGCCGAGTTTTGGAACGGTAAAGCGGAGTTCTGGATCCTCCAGCGTGATTTCAAAAGGAATGATCACTTCTTTTGAAGTGCTGTTGAATTTTGTGCGGAATTCAGAAATGGCCAGGGTAAGCAACTCCTCATCTGTTTCATCCAGTTTCTTTTTTATTTCAATGGTTTGTGCCTGGATAATGCTTCCGTTCATAATTTTGAGGAAGTTGACGAAAGCATAACGCTCGTCGGAGGCAATGCTGACCACATCAACATTGGTAATGGAACTGCTGACTACGGTTGATTTACTTTGGTATTTTTCAAGCACCAGCGCTTTACGTTGGTATTGATGGGCAAGTTCAAAGTTAAGGTCGGCTACTGCATTTTTAATGACCTGTTTCACCTCCCGGATAACGTTCCCAATCTTTCCGTTGAGGATTTCCTTAATCTCTTCAATATTTCTGTTATACTCATCTTCGTTCTGGTAGGCCTGACATGGCCCTTTGCAATTGCCGATCTGGTACTCCAGACACACCTTAAATTTTCCAGCCTGAATATTGGGCTGGGTTAAGGGTAATGTACAGGTGCGAAGGGGATAGGTTTCCTTAATTAAATCCAGAATGGTATGCATCATACCTACGGATGCATAGGGGCCGAAATAGGTAGAGCCATCTTTTATCCGGTTCCTGGTCCAGTATACCCTGGGGAAAGGTTCTTTTTTGATAATAATCCAGGGATAGGTCTTATCGTCCTTCAACATAATGTTGTAACGAGGCTGATGTTTCTTGATCAGGCTGTTCTCCAGCAGCCAGGCATCAATCTCGGTATCGACGATGGTAAAGGAAATTTTCCTGATTTTGGACACCAGTACCCTGGTTTTACCATTCATCTGGTTGTCTTGGTTGAAGTAAGAACCTACACGGTTGCGCAGGTCTTTGGCTTTCCCAATATAAACAAGCGTACCTTCGACATCCCAAAACTGGTAAACACCAGGTCGGTGCGGAATATCGGCCAGCGCCGTTTTATAATCAAAAACACTCATCCTTATCAACTATTGTCTGAATATTAAAAACCTAATTTCTCATCCAACTCGGTAGTTACGGTATCTTGAGGTTGGTATTGATTACAGTCGTAAACAATGGAGACACCATTTTTGGGTGCTTCAAAGTCTTTTTGTGTAATCCCTAATTTAGGATCCGCGTAAACACGTTTCATAAACCCAGCATAGATTGGCAATGCGGTATTGGCTCCCTCACCTTCACGGGTGCTGGCAAAATGGAAAGCCCGGTCTTCACAGCCGGTCCAAACTCCTGCAACCAATTGTGGGGTAATGGCCATAAACCAACCATCTGAGTTGTTTTGTGTAGTACCAGTTTTGCCACCTATGGCGCCTTTTATGCCATATTTCCAGCTTAATCTGGATGCTGTACCGTTTTGAACCACACCTTTAAGCATGCGGGTCATCACATAAGCGACCTCTTCATTTAGTGCCGGATGCACACTTGGTCTTTTATCATATAACACGATGCCATTTTTGTCTTCAATACGAAGTATATAAGTAGGTTCTGTCCACACACCCTTATTGGCAAAAACGCTATATGCACCCACCATGTCGTATACAGAGGCATCAAAAGACCCTAGTGCTATGGACGGGTAGGCAGGAACATCTGAAGTGATGCCCATCTTTTGTGCAAGGGTGGAAACCGCAGTAGGACCAACCTGTTTCATTAAAAAGGCGGTGATGTAATTCTGAGAGAAAGCAAGGGCTTTTTGCAAGGTAATGGGCCCAGCGATGGTACCTGATGAACGTGGAATCCAGGGTTCACTGCCTGGAACTTCAATGGTTACCGGTTCGTTCATCACGCTGTAACACGGTGAATAACCATTATCTATAGCCACTGCATAAGTGAAAGGTTTAGCGGTTGAGCCTACCTGACGGGTACCCATTTTTACCTGATCATATTTAAAATGATCATAGTTAATGCCGCCAACCCATGCTTTAATGTAACCTGATTGAGGGTCCATAACCATCATGGCATTACGCAACAACATTTTATAATATTTTACCGAATCTATCGGTTTCATTAAGGTATCAATGTCGCCTTTCCAAGTGAAAATGCTTAGCTCTGTTGGCGTATTAAAGTCTTTTTCAATTTCTTCATCCGTTTTACCTTCGGCTTTCAATGCTTTATAACGGTCAGATCTTCTTACGCCCTGATCGATTTGCAGTTCCTTGCCTTTGAAAGGGTTTTTACCTTTCCAGCTTTTGGAGAATTGTGCCTGCAGCACTTTCATGTATTCTATTTGAGCTTCTTCGGCGTACACTTGCATGTCGTAATTAATGGTGGTGATGATACGCAGTCCATCACGGTCCAGGTCATATGGTGTACCATCAGCTTTTAAGATAGAACGTTCTTTAAATATTTTTTTAACCTCGTTTTTTAAAACCGAGCGGAAGTATGGGGCAATACCATCACTAACTTTTCCGGCATTAAACTTCAGACCTAATGGTTTTTGTTTTTCGATGTTATATTGTTCTGGCGACAGGAGGTTAGCTTTCACCATCATGGACATCACCGTATTACGGCGCGCTAAAGAGCGGTCAGGGTTACGGGTTGGAGAATAACGGGTAATTCCTTTTTGCAATCCAACAAGCGTAGCAGCTTGCGTAACATTTAATTTATCGGGTGTGGTGTTAAAATAGACACGAGCGGCAGACTTGATTCCGTAGGCCTGGTTACCGAAATCTACCGTGTTCAGGTACATGGTAATAATCTCTTCCTTAGTGTAATTTCGCTCTAGTTTTACGGCAATTACCCATTCTTGAAATTTTTGCATTAACCTTTTAAAGGTATTTTTCTGGCGGCCCTCTTCAGAGAAAAGGTTTAAAGCCAACTGTTGGGTAATGGTACTTGCGCCTTGTTTTTTGCCAATAATATTATAAAAGATAATGGTGAATGTACGCTTAAAGTCTATACCCGAGTGTTCCATAAAACGGGTGTCTTCTGTAGAAATTAAAGCGTTAATGACCTCTTTAGAGATTTCAGGGTAGGTAACATTGGAACGGTTCTGGACAAAATAAGTACCCATCACTTTTCCGCCTTCTGCCACAATTTCTGTAGCCTGGTTACTCTTAGGATGCTCAATATCCCTGAAAGAAGGCAAAGTGCCAAAGACACCGAAGCCGATAGAAACGATAAATAAGGCGAATATGACAATGGCACCAATAAATATTTTCCAAATAGTGAGGTTATATTTCTTTATATCGGCCGTAGTAAGGTCTTTGCTCATTTCAATAATTATTTTTATAGAATTCTAAGTACTTTTTTAAAAGGTCTTCGCTGGTGATTTTATCAAAGTTTTCCTGACTAATGATAAAACTGGTATAGTCGCTTTCTTTTACTTTCATAATCTTTTTCAGTTGCGGACGTATACCTTCAGCGTAAGTTTTTACGTCGGCAAAATTAGTAAAGTTCCCGATGTAAATCAGTTGTTCATTGTCAATTTCTGTCAATTGGTGCTTTAAGCCATAGTCAGCATAGTTTCCGCGGTTAAATTGACCAATTCCAAAACGAGAAGAACTTAAGGGGAGACTGGCATTAGATACCTGCACCACAAAATAAAAGGTTCCAGCAATGGTGCTACTAAAAATACCCTGTGGAACGATTGGGGTTGATATGATGGTTTCCGACTTTACCTCTTCGGCTACCGCCACGCTGGTTTTGGTATCGACGATGCGTACATTTATTAACGGCGGTTCATCCGGATCGGTATTTACCAATGCAGTTTTTCTTTTTTGAAAGGCAGGGAGGTGTTGTTTAACAAAGTTTTGATGTGCCAGCACTAGCGGACTAATTAAAGCGTCCTGTGGATTTTTCTGGCTAATGGCTTTTAGCGCTTCGCTAAACTCGGCTACTGTGGAGGTTCTGCCAATTGCCAATGCACGCAGGTATAAAAACTGGACAGCCAGGGTGTGGTTGGTCTCTGAGGATAGGGAAAGCTGGTTTACCATGTCAATAACCAGCTTGTAATTTTTGCTTTCATAAGCCAGGTAGACTTCATTATATTTTTGAAGTTGTTGTCTTTCCGTCTCCATTTTATTGCTGCGCCATGCAGGGTTCAATTGAGTTTGGACATACACACTATTAGGAAATCTGCTGCCAAGGATTTGAAAAATGTGCTTGGCTTCCTCCTGATCACCTATTTCCTGGGCATAAAAACTTCCCAATTGCTGATAAGCCTCTCTTATTTTGTGGTTGCTGGCTGCCAGAAGTGTTGGTGTTAATGGTAGTGAAGCCTCGCCATCCTGAATTTGGTTTTTTGCCAGGGTGTCAGTAGCATCTGGATCAAGGAGTTTGGCATTTGGCGCTGGCATAACTGCTTTTTGACTTTTGGGATTGCGTTTACGTTCTTCGGCAGGCAAGCTGGCCAGGTGTTGTAAGCTGTCTTGTAGCGCAATGATTTCGTAACGGCTAGACAGGTATACCATATTTTTATGTTCCTGAGCCACCTGCTCATACTCGGCATATGTTTTTGGTAATGCTATTAAAGCGCTATCGTAATATAACCTGGCTTGTGTGTGCCTTTTGAGATGCTTAGCGTTTAGCAAAGCCAATTGCCGGTATATTTGTCCTTTTTGGTAGCTATTCGTCGTATTAGCCTTTAACGCAAGCTGGTAATTTTCATGCGCCAGGTTAAAGTTATGCTCTTCGGCATGGGTTTGTGCAAGTTCGTAATAGAGTTGGTCGGCATAGCCTGCGTTTTTGTCATCATTAATTAACGACTTGATTTCTTGTTTTTTATCCGTTCCTTGCTGCTGTAGGCTGCTGATTTTTATCCGATTAAGGATGGAATTAAAATATAAGTCAAAAGGGGCATTGCTTTTTTGGACTTTCAGGTAATGGTGCAACGCTTTAGGGTAATTTTTTTGGCGTTCTTCCAGTTGCGCCAACAGGTAAGTGCGACGCAAGCGATCATATTTTGTGCCGCCTTCTTTCAGTGAAGCCTCAAGATACTGGATCGCTGCTGTGTACTCCTGGCTGATGATGTTCGCTTGTGCTAAAGTAGCCAGGGGCTCAGCCTTGATTTTTTTAACCCCGGGCAAGGCTGAGCCCAGTTTGATCAATATTGGCTTAGCCAACGTATATTTACCTAGCTGCAAGAGGCTGCGGGCTTGTCCGTCTAAAGCTATTACCTGAACAGTAGGGTTTTCAGGAAAGGCTTGTACCACATATTCATAATAGGCATGCGACAGGAAATAGTTGCCCTTTATAAAATTAGCTTTTGCTAACAACAGGTAGGCCTCAGCCATATATTTGGAGTTGCTTTTCTCTGCGATAACCGTTTTGGCTTTCTCAATCACTTTATCCGGTTCACTTGTTATGTTTTGTAAATGATCGGTGGTTATATAGGCAGGAAGAATTTCCTGGAAGTTAGTTGCATAACTATCGCGCTGTTGCGATTCATAGTCGTCTAGAATTAAATTAGCCTGATATAAATAATTATATCTTGCAGTCAGGTTATGCATGCCCTTGCCTAAAACAGTCTCCTTTTGAGTACTGCAAGAAATGATAGGGAACAAGCAGGCACAAATTAGTGTTATCTTTATATAAGCAGTATTCTGGTGTCTCAAAGATGGGTGTATCGTAAATGTTTAGGAAAAAGTAAACAAAAATATCCCATTCAAACCAATTTTTAGCGTAATTGAAGGTTTTAATTGATAAACAAATGAAAGAGTTGAGGAAGGATAAAGAAGAAAGTCAGGCAAACAGTTTTGTGAAATATTCCAGTATAGGATTTCAAATGTTAGCTACAATTGGTTTATTTGCATTTATAGGGTATAAAATTGACGACTACCAGCAAAATGATAAGCCAATTGTAACAGCGATCTTAAGTTTGATCGGGGTGTTGATTTCACTTTACCAGGTGGTTAAACAGCTCAATAAAAAATAACTAAGGTGAAGCCCATGTTATTTTTTATAGTTTTGTAAAAAACATACGAATTGAGTTTAAGCAAGTTTACCCTGAGTTACCTTTTATTTTGTGTTGTACTAGGCACCATAGCCTGGTTTTTACCTTCTATTTTTCCGGGTGAAACCATCCTCGTTCCCAAATTCTGGTTAATATTCGGATTCCTCGGAGGCATCACCTACATCGCCTACATCATGGTCTATTTAGGTACAAAACGAAACCCTGAAACAGGAATTATGGCCATTATGGGGTCGATAGCGGTGAAAATGATTTTCTCTATGGCTTTCGTGCTGATTTACAGCGTAAAACATACCGGAAGCGGCTTCGTATTCGTGCTGAACTTTTTTTCTTTATATTTATTGTTTAGCTTCTTTGAAATCTACTGTTTGTTACGTAACTTGCGCCACCAAAATAATAAGTAAAAATCTGCGAGTAAATGGATTGTAGCCACGTTTTTGATTTTAAAGTGAAAAGGTTAATTGTTGTTTTTACGCTTTTCTTAGCGTTTTTCTCGGTTACTTCGCCTGCGTTCTCGCAAGTGGATACCGTAGTGACAGCAACTGATGCACACGCCGAGCCTAAGGGCAAGGAAAAGTTTGATATAGGTAAATTTGCCTTACACCACATTGCCGATTCTCATCAGTGGCATGTGATTGGTGATGTCTATATTCACCTTCCAATAATTTTATATACCAGTAACGGTATTGTTAATTTTAGTTCTGAAGCTTTTCAGTACAATGATGACGCACAGGTAGTAGTTGAAGAAGGTGGTCAGCGCTTTGTTAAGTTCCATGAAAAAATTTACTATGCTTCTGCAGTGTCTAATGCACATGGTCAATATGTGGATTTAGACGAAAAACACCATGCAACGAATTCACGTCCTTTAGATATATCGGTGACTAAAAACGTAGTGACGCTATTGTTCTCTATCGTTATTTTGTTAGTTGTATTTTTAAGTGTAGCCAAAGGATATAAAACAAATCATGGTAAGTCGCCTAAAGGAATTCAAGCCTGGATGGAGCCAATCATTATTTTTGTTCGTGATGACATCGCTAAGCCTAACTTAGGTCATAAATACGAGCGTTTCATGCCTTACTTGTTAACCGTGTTTTTCTTTATCTGGTTTAACAATATGTTAGGTCAAATTCCATTCCTTCCGGGAGGGGCCAACTTAACGGGTAATATTGCGGTAACCATGATTTTAGCAATTGCTACCTTCTTGCTTACCATCTTTAACGGTAACAAATACTACTGGAAACACATTTTTGCGCCTGACGTTCCTAAATTGATGTGGATTGTAATGATCCCTGTGGAGATCGTAGGTATCTTCACTAAGCCTATCGCTTTAATGATACGTTTGTTTGCAAACATTACTGCAGGACACATTTTAATGTTATCACTTATCTGTTTAATCTTTGTATTTAACAGTTTATACATCGCACCTATTTCTATTGCTTTTGCAGTATTCATTGGCGCCATTGAATTGCTTGTTGCTTTCATTCAAGCATTCATATTTACAATCTTGTCTGCCTTGTTTATAGGTATGGCTATTGAAGAACACCATTAATAGAATTTTTTAACAACAATTAATATATAAAATCATGATTACAGGAAGTATTGCTGCAATTGGTGCAGGATTAGCTGCGATTGGCGCTGGTCTAGGTATCGGTAAAATTGGTGGTTCTGCAATGGACGGTATTGCTCGTCAACCAGAAGCTGCCTCTAAAATCCAAACTGCGATGTTAATCGCTGCTGCCTTCGTTGAGGCTGTTGCGCTTTTCGCAGTAGTAGTTGCCCTAATGGGTAATGGCTAGTTAAACTTGTACCCGGTTGGAAGACCGGGTACAAATTTTTAAAAAGAGAACACTAGATATAAAAATATAAGATGGAATTATTAGTACCAGAATTTGGTTTAGTTATTTTTCAAACAATAGCGTTTCTATTGTTAATGTTTATTTTAAGCAAGTTTGCTTGGAAGCCTGTTTTAGCAGCGATCAAAGAGCGTGAGCAATCTATTGATGAAGCATTAAGCAAAGCAGAATTAGCTAAACAAGAAATGGCTCGTTTAACTTCTCAAAATGAAGAGTTAATGAAAACTGCACGTGCAGAGCGCGACCAAATGTTGAAAGAAGCTAAAACATTAAAAGACAATATCGTTAATGAGGCGAAAACTCAAGCGCAAGCTGAAGGTGCTAAATTAATTGAGAAAGCAAGGATTGAGATCGAGAATCAAAAGAAAACTGCTTTGTTTGAATTGAAAAGTCAGGTATCAAGTTTATCTATCGAAATTGCTGAACGTGTTTTACGTGAGCAACTAAAAGATAAATCAACGCAGGAAGATTTGGTCGCAAATCTTTTGAAAGATGTTGAATTAAACTAATTGTTTCAATTAGCTAAATAAGATTAGAATGTCAGAAAATAAAGCAGCATCAAGATACGCCAAATCGATCATTGACCTTTCCAAAGAAAATAATGCTTTGGAAGTTGTAAAAGGGGATATGGTTTTAATATCAGGTGTTATTCAAAATAACCCGGAGCTAGAAGCGATTCTTAAAAATCCAATCGTTCCTGTAGATAAAAAAGCTGGTATTTTAGCCGATTTATTTAAAAGCAAGGTACATGTGATCACCAGTTCATTTATGAACCTGATGGTAAACAAAGGTCGTTCTGCCATTTTGTTTTCTGCTGCGAAACAAGTTGTAACACAATACAATGAATTTAAAGGTATTGTGACTGCTGAAGTAACGTCTGCTATTGCGCTAACCCCAGAAAACCGAACTGAAATTACTGCCATTGTTAAAAAAGAAATTGGTGCAAATGAGGTGGTCATCAAAGAAAAAGTAAATGCTGATTTGATCGGTGGTTTCATTTTGAAGGTTGGCGACAAACAATTTGATGCAAGTATTGCCAGCGGGTTGAATAAGTTAAAAAAAGAGTTTGCCCAGGGCGTGGCGTAATTCACAAGATAAAAGTTAAAAAAATTACTGATTTACAATAGAAAATATAAATTATGGTAGAGGTAAGACCAGACGAAGTATCGGCAATTATCAGGCAACAATTGTCGGGCTTTAAATCAGAAGCCGAACTGGAAGAAGTTGGTACCGTATTACAAGTGGGTGATGGTATTGCTCGTGTATATGGTTTAACTAAAGTTCAATCAGGTGAGCTTGTTGAATTCGAAAGCGGTTTACAAGGTATCGTTTTGAACCTTGAAGAAGATAATGTGGGGGTGGTATTGTTGGGTTCTTCAGGTGAAATCAAAGAAGGCGACACCATTAAAAGAACTAAAAAAATTGCCTCTATTAGAGTAGGTGAAGGTATGCTTGGCCGTGTGGTAAACACAATGGGTGAGCCTATCGATGGTAAGGGACCGATCTTAGGTGAAACTTACGAAATGCCTATCGAACGTAAAGCACCAGGTGTAATTTACCGTCAACCAGTTAACGAGCCTCTTCAAACAGGTATCAAAGCGATTGATGCGATGATTCCAATTGGACGTGGACAACGTGAGTTGGTTATTGGTGACCGTCAAACTGGTAAATCTGCCGTTTGTATCGATACCATTATCAATCAAAAAGAATTTTACGAAGCAGGCAACCCTGTTTATTGTATATATGTTGCTTGTGGTCAAAAAGCAAGTACAGTAGCTAACGTTGTACGTACCTTAGAAGAAAATGGTGCAATGGCTTATACCATTGTAGTTTCAGCATCTGCTGCAGATCCTGCTCCATTACAATTCTACGCGCCTTTCGCAGGTGCAGCTATCGGGGAGTTTTTCCGTGATACAGGTCGTCCGGCATTAATTGTTTATGATGATTTGTCTAAACAAGCTGTAGCTTACCGTGAGGTTTCTTTATTACTTCGTCGCCCACCGGGTCGTGAGGCTTATCCTGGAGACGTTTTCTACCTTCACAGTCGTTTATTAGAACGTGCTGCAAAAATTAACCAGAATGATAACATCGCTCAAGCAATGAATGATTTGCCGGAGTCGTTGAAAGGTATCGTAAAAGGTGGTGGTTCATTAACTGCATTGCCAATTATCGAAACTCAAGCTGGTGACGTTTCTGCTTATATTCCTACCAACGTAATTTCCATTACTGATGGTCAGATCTTCTTAGAATCTAACTTGTTTAACGCAGGTGTTCGTCCGGCTATTAACGTAGGTATTTCGGTATCTCGTGTAGGTGGTAATGCACAGATTAAATCGATGAAGAAAGTTGCAGGAACATTAAAATTAGATCAGGCACAATACCGTGAGCTAGAGGCTTTCTCTAAATTCGGTTCTGACCTTGATGCAGCAACTAAATCTGTATTAGATAAAGGTGCACGTAACGTGGAGATCCTTAAACAAGGTCAATTCTCTCCACTAACTGTAGAGAAACAAGTTGCGATCGTTTATATCGGTACTAAAAACTTAATGCGTTCAGTTCCTGTAAACAAAATCAGAGAATTTGAAGCAGAATACTTACAACAGTTAGAATTGCGTCACCCTGAAACGTTACAAGCTTTAAAAGCAGGTAAATTGGATGATACCGTAACTGGTGTATTAGAAACAGTAGCTAAAGAACTAGCAGGTAAATACTAATTTGCTCTGGCAGAAGATAAAAAAGAATGGCTAATTTAAAAGAAGTAAGAATACGTATAGCGTCGGTACAATCTACCCAGCAGATTACCAAAGCCATGAAAATGGTTTCGGCTGCTAAGTTAAAGCGTGCTACCAATGCTATTATTCAATTACGTCCCTACGCTACAAAACTTAAAGATATCCTTGGAAATCTTTCTGCAAGTCTGGAAGGATCTTCCTCTCCATACCTACAAGAGCGTGAGCCTAACAAGGTTTTAATTGTAGTTGTATCTTCTAACCGCGGTTTAGCAGGTGCCTTTAACATGAACGTGATTAAAGCTGCCAACAACCTGATTGCGGAGAAATACAGTGATCAATTTGCAAAAGGGAACGTAAGCATTGCTGCAATTGGTAAGAAATCTCAGGATTTCTTCGAAAAACGCAGCTATAATATGCTTGGAAACAACAATGAGGTTTATGCAGCACTTACCTTTGAAAATGTAACTAAAATTACCGAAGCCATTATGGCGGGATTTGCCAAAGGAGAGTTTGATAAAGTGGAAGTGATTTATAACCGCTTTAAAAATGCAGCCGTTCAATTTGTGACCACCGAGCAGTTGTTGCCACTTCCAAAACCAGAGCCGACAACGGTAAAAACTTCCAATACTGATTATATCTTGGAACCTTCTCAGGAACAAATTGTAGAACAATTAATTCCAAAGTCGATTAAAATCCAATTATATAAAGCATTGTTAGATTCACATGCCTCGGAACATGGTGCAAGGATGACCTCTATGGATAAGGCCACCGAAAATGCAGGTGACTTGTTGAAAGCTTTAAAATTAGCTTACAACCAGGCACGTCAGGCTGCCATCACGACCGAGTTATCGGAAATTGTGAGTGGTGCTGCTGCACTAAACGGATAATTCTTAAACACATACTAAAGCCTTTACCCTCAACGGTAAAGGCTTTTTTAATTTAATCTATTGATGAAACGACTATTCACACTGGCTGCACTTTGTTTTCTTTTTCAGACCAGTTTACTGGCCCAAAAGAAGAATGACCAGGGTTTCCGCGATTACACAAACGCTGTATTATGGCAGCAGCATTCCGGAGAGTTACGTGCCCTTACTTTCCAAGCCTATAACTTCGCCAGGCTATCGTTATTAGAGCAGCTTAAAACTGCTGATACCACCAAAAGAAACGCTGTTGTCGTAGATATTGATGAAACTGTTTTAGATAACTCACCGTTTCAAGGTAAAGAGCTTCAAAAAGGACGGAGTTATTCGCAAACTGATTGGGAAGACTGGACCAGTAAAGGTTTGGCCGATACCATTCCGGGGGCTTTAGGATTCTTGAAATTTGCTGCCCGCTTTAATGTGGAGGTTTTCTATGTGAGCAATCGGCTGACTTCAGAAGCTGCAGGAACGTTAATGAACCTACAACGCTTTGATTTCCCTAATGCTGATGCAGAACACCTGCTATTGAATAGTGGTACTTCCGATAAAGAACCTCGCCGGCAAAAAATACGGGAGCACTATAATATCCTGTTGTTATGTGGTGATAACTTAAGCGACCTGTCGAACGTATTTTACCGGGAAAACAAGAACACTAAGGAAGAGGTAGACCGTGCCTGGCAAATGTTTGGAACCAAGTTTATTGTGTTCCCTAACCCGATGTATGGCGATTGGGAAAAGCAGTTCTACCAGGGAAAAGACTTAAAGGAAAAAGAGAAAGCAGGCCAAAGGCTAAAAGCCTTAAAAACTTATTAGGTGTTTATGCTTTTTTTAGGAATTAATAATTAATTTTGTAGGATTAAAATATAAACTTTATCATGGATCAGAAACCAAAATACCACACCGAAAGCATGCAAAGAGCTAATCAACCGTCAATTTACCAATTAATGGTGGTTGGTATCGTGGTCAGTATGATAGGTGTATTCCTTCGTTTTGCTGGTGATTCAATGATTTTATCTATTGTATCCTGGGTTATATTATTCGTTGGTGCTTTCATCTGCTGTAAAGCGGTATTTAAAATATTAGGATCTTAGTTCCTCCGAGGAATTAGACACGAAACAAAACAGTCCCGGATCCTCATCCGGGACTGTTTTGTTATAGGCCGATACTGGCTAATTAAAGCGGTTGTCTGTTTCGATACCGTCTGTTAAAATATTTTATTGAAAACAAATGACCATAGAAGAAAAAATTAAGTCTGCAGAAACCCGTATTTTTAAAGCTGTATTTCCCAACACCACCAATCATTATGACACCCTATTTGGTGGCACAGCCATGCACCTGATGGATGAAGTCGCTTTTATCACCGCAACACGTTTTAGTCGGCAAAAGATGGTTACCGTAAGCAGTGACCGGATTGATTTTAAAAGACCAATTCCAGCAGGAACCATTATTGAGCTTATTGGCACCATTAGCCATCTCGGTAACACCAGTTTAAAAGTTAAAGTAGAGATTTATATTGAGGAGATGTATTCAGATGTGAGGGAGAAAGCAGTAACTGGTGAGTTTTCATTTGTAGCCATGGACGAAAATCGTAAGCCTACACCCATTATCAAGTAGATTGGACTACAGCACCCTTTTTTTATTGTCTTTTACAAAAGATTCCCATCCGGAATACGATTTGCCTTTGCCGCTGGTACTGACCCTTTGAAAGGAATGGCAAACCGCCACTGCCAGTCCATCCGTTGCATCTAGAAATTCTGGTGTTTCCTTAAAGTTGAGCAGGCGCTGCAACATGGCGGCTACCTGTTCTTTACCGGCACTTCCGCTTCCTGTAATTGACTGTTTAATTTTTCTTGGTGCATACTCCGTAACCGGAATATTTCTGGAAAGTGCCGCTGCCATGGCAATGCCCTGAGCCCGGCCTAACTTCAACATCACTTGAATGTTCTTTCCATAAAAAGGTGCTTCAATAGCCAGCACATCTGGTTTGTACTCATCTAACAGCACAATGGTTTTTTCAAATATCCGCTGTAATTTCAAGAAATGGTCATCCAGATGATCCATCCGAACAATACCCATGGTGATTAATTCGATTTTATTTCCCTTTTCCAAGATTACCCCATAGCCCATTACGGCTGTGCCTGGGTCGATACCCATGATAACCCTTTCCTTTTTTTCCACCAACATAGAACAATATTAAGCATATTTGCAGATAGTAAAAGTAAAAATTTGACAGCCACCCATAAAAAGCTCATATCCTACAGTCTAAAAATTGCCATCGTTGTATTTGCATTTTGGTTTATTTACCATAAACTAAGTACAAATCATGATTTAAAGGAGTTTGTACTGCTCATGCGGGCTACTCCAGAAAGGCAAATTTGGCTGGTATTATCGCTGGTGGGCTTGCTCATGCTGGTAAATTGGGGGCTGGAGGCTATTAAGTGGCAAAGGCTTATTAAAACCATCGAAGTACTTAGTCTGTGGCGGGCCATAGAGTCTGTTTTTTGCGGCTTAACACTTGCTATTTTTACACCAAACCGTTTAGGGGAGTATGGAGGCCGGGTGTTCTTCCTATCGCCGAAACGCCGGATCATTGGTGTCATTGCCATGGCAGTAGGCAATATCGGTCAGCTGGTGTTAACCAATATCTTCGGTTCTATTGCTGTCTGTCTATTCGTTTACCGTTTCAATTTATTAAATCAGGGGTTGTTTTTGGCACTTTGTGCTTTTGCATCAGCGTTCTGCCTGTTCTTTTTCCTGTTTTTTTTTAACATCAAATGGCTAAACAGCATTTTACTGTCTATCCGGTGGACCAGGCAATACCAGCGTTTTTATAGAGTACTGGCCCGCTACAAAAAAATTGAGCTTACTAAAATCCTATTCTTCTGCTTAGCACGTTATGTGGTTTTCAGTACACAATATTTTATTATGTTCTTTTGGTTAATTCCAGAATTGCAGGCTATGGATATCATCATGATGGTTTGTATCTTGTTTTTTGTGCAATCCTCACTGCCCTCGCTCGACCTGTTTGATATTGGAATCCGTAGCGTAACCGCCTTATTTTTCTTTAATTATGTGACCGATAAAAATGCTGCAGTAGTGGCCTGCACCGCCAGTATATGGCTCATCAATATTATTATTCCTGCTATATTAGGTTCTTACTTTGTTTTTAAACTTAACTTCTTTGGAAATATTCAGCGCAGCTAATTTCATCAGTCTTTTTTTAACCCTGCTTTATGTGGTGGTGGTCATCAGTTTTATTACAGGGTGGAAAAAACTGCGTAACTATTCGCCGGTTAAAAGGCAAGGCCAAACCCCAGTAAGCATAATTGTTGCTGCAAGAGATGAGGAAGAAAATATTTCAAAAACGATTGAAGATTTATTAGCTCAGACGTACAATCAGGAACTCACGGAAATCATCTTCATTGACGACCATTCCACCGATAGGACTGCAGCAATTATTTCCCAATACAAGCGCGTAAAGCTGATCAGCCTGCAGGAAAAGACCTTGAATTCTTACAAGAAAAAAGCTATTGAAACCGCCATTGGTGGTGCAAGTGGTAAGTTAATTATAACTACAGATGCAGATTGCAGGATGGGGCCGGAGTGGCTACAAACCATTGTGCAGTATTATGAAGAAAACGACTATAAAATGATCTCCTCGCCTGTGGCCTATGCAGAAGAAAAAAACTTCTTTGAACGTGCGCAAGCCTTAGAGTTTCTATACCTGATTGGTTTAGGCGCTTCTACTATTGGAAACAACAAACCTTCTACCTGTAATGGCGCAAACCTGGCTTACGAAAGGGAAGCCTTTTATGAAGTGGGTGGATTTAAAGGAATTGACGACCTGGCCTCTGGCGATGATGAGCTACTGCTTCATAAAATGGCGGCACGATATGGACAGAAAATCGGCTTTTTGAAAAACAGGAATGCCATTGTATATACGCAAGCTAAACCTACATTAGCAGAATTTATACAGCAGCGTAAACGTTGGGCCTCAAAAAGCACGCGTTATAAAAACAAGAGTATTATTGTTTTGGGCGTATTGGTCTGGTTGTTTAACCTAAGCATCGTTTGCAATATCACTGCTGGCTTATTTAACCCCCTATTTTTATATGTTGCCCTATTACAACTGCTTTTCAAAATAAGTTTAGAATTTATATTTTTATGGGCAGTCACCAGGTTTGCCCAGCGCAGGGAGCTCATGGTGTTGTCACCCATACTCAGTATCATGCACATCGTCTACATTTTATTTATCGGCGTTGCCGGAAATTCTGGAAAATACAAGTGGAAGGGAAGAATGGTGAAATGAGCAAACATCAACATAGTCCTTCGCAAAAGATATGGATTAAATTCAAGAAGAATAAGCTGGCTTTTGGCGGCATGATCTTTATTGGGCTCCTGATGCTGATGGGGGTGCTGGGCTATTTAATCACGCCAGACCAGTCGCCCATGGCCAACACCATGCACCTGCAGTTAAGCAATAAAAAGCCAGGACGCAGTTTTCAATTTCTGGTTACCTCGCGCAATGCTAAAATTGAGCAGGTAAACTTGTTTACCAAAATGCTAAACGGTCAGGAGCCAAATTATAAAAGTATTCCCATCACCTCCTACCGGGTGCAAGGCGATGTAATTTACGCCAGAGAATACATTGGCGATGAGGAACAAGCTGAAGAAATAAGTTTCCAGCGTTTAGGTGGGGAGCAAGTGTATAAACAAACCTTTTGGCTAGGGACAGATATGTATGGCCGCGACCTGCTGAGTCGCCTCATCATTGGCATTCGCGTATCGCTATCTGTTGGTTTAATGGCCGTCCTCATCTCCTTATCTATTGGAATCACCTTAGGTGCCCTTTCCGGCTTTTATGGCGGTAAAGTGGATGCTGCCATCAGCTGGTTCATGAATGTGGTATGGTCATTGCCATCGCTGTTACTCGTTATTGCTATTTCCTTTGCCCTGGGTAAGGGGTTCTGGCAGATATTTATTGCCGTAGGTTTATCAACCTGGGTTGATGTGGCCCGTCTGGTGCGAGGGCAAGTCATGGCTTTAAAAGAAGTGGAATTTGTAGAGGCCAGCAGGGCATTAGGTTTCTCTACCAATAGAATTATCATCAAACACATCCTTCCCAATATTGCCGGACCAATTTTAGTGGTGGCATCCGCTAATTTTGCATCAGCCATTATATTAGAATCCGGACTCAGCTTTCTCGGTTTTGGTGCGCAGCCACCCATGCCTAGCTGGGGCAGCATGATTAAGGAACACTATGGTTATATCATCATGGATGCTGCTTACCTGGCTGTATTACCTGGCCTGGCTATTATGTTTACCGTGTATGCATTCAACCTGCTTGCCATCGGTTTGCGCGATGCCTTCGATGTAAAATCTCAAAACGTAACGGTTTAAGTTAAATCGTTATTCCCTATCTTTGTTAAATGTTGTTGAATTGCTATCAGGAGGATTTTTTAGAGGCGGGCTGTGATGAAGCCGGAAGAGGGTGTTTAGCCGGACCAGTATTTGCAGCTGCCGTGATTCTGCCTAAAGATTTTGTTGCCGGTGAACTGACCGATTCGAAGATGCTTAAACATAAACAACGTGACGAGTTGCGCATCATCATCGAGAAGGAAGCGATTTGCTGGGCTGTTGCCGCCGTAGATAATGAAGAAATTGATAGGATCAATATCTTAAATGCCTCTTTTTTAGCCATGCACCGCGCTATCGAAAAATTAAGCATCAGACCACAATATTTAAGTATTGATGGCAACCGATTTAAAACCTATCCCGAAATTCCCCATTCCTGCATTGTAAAAGGCGACGGTAAATACCTTAATATCGCTGCTGCATCTATACTGGCGAAAACACATCGCGATGAGTACATGGTGAAGCTGGCCCAGGAATACCCTTTGTATGACTGGCATCAAAACAAAGGTTATCCCACCATTATGCATCGAAATGCTTCTTTAAATTACGGTTTAACACCCTATCACCGTAAAACTTTTAACATAAGCAGTCCCCAGTTGATTCTATTCGAAAACACTGAAAGATAATTTGTAATTTAACATCGGTGAAAGTTCTGATGTTAACATATAAGGTCCCATTTCCACCTAACAGTGGTTACCCTATCGTGGTTTATAACACGATAAAGGGATTATTGCGCCATGATGTAGAAGTCACCCTGTTTAGCCTTAACACCAGTGCCTACCATGTAGATCTCGATGATATTTACGATCCGGTGTATGAGGCCATAAACTTCTACTCACATGATATCGAAACCGATGCCAACCTCTGGGCCATGTTTCTCAATATATTTTCTAATGAGTCCTACAACGTTTCCCGTTATTTCAGCGATGATGCAGCGAAATTACTGGAAAACATTTTACGAGAACATGAGTTCGATATCGTCCAGTTTGAAGGCCTGTTCGTCGTTCCTTACCTTGATGTGGTAAAAGCCAATACCAATGCTAAATTGATATATCGTGCACATAACATTGTTTTCGATGTATGGGAACGCCTGGCTTTTACAGAAAGGTTTCCCCCTAGACGAAAGTACCTCGAGTTTTTATCCCGTCGGTTAAAATCATACGAAACCGATCAGATCAACCGTTTTCATCAAATCTTTGCCATCAGCGAGCAGGATCGCCAAAGCATCCTGCGCTTTGGCTGTGAAACCAGTCTGGAAGTGCTTCCGGTAGCCCTGGACCTGGATAAATACATCACCACCACACCAAGTAACAGTTTCCCAACCTTATTTCATTTAGG
Source organism: Pedobacter sp. CAN_A7 (assembly GCF_015752175.1). Lineage (NCBI taxonomy): Bacteria > Pseudomonadati > Bacteroidota > Sphingobacteriia > Sphingobacteriales > Sphingobacteriaceae > Pedobacter > Pedobacter sp. CAN_A7. Next base: position 710,283 of record NZ_JADOUW010000002.1, read on the forward strand.
GGCCATGGATTTCCGTCCTAATAAGGAAGGCCTGGAGTGGTTTCTTTATGAAATATGGCCCGATATCGAAAAACTGAATAGTGAGCTGCGTTTTTATATTGCCGGCAAACACATGCAGCAGGAGTTTTTTGAATACGATTCTGATAACGTGGTTGTTGAAGGCGAAATTCTGGATGCCGTAGAGTTTATCAACTCCAAGGCCATTATGATTGTGCCACTATTAAGTGGAAGCGGCATGCGTGTAAAAATCATTGAGGGTATGGCCATGCGCAAATGCATCATTGCCACCACCATGGCAGCCGAAGGGATCTTTTGCCACCACGGTAAGGATATTCTAATTGCAGATACACCCGATGAGTTTTACCGTTCCATTTTACAATGTATTACCAACCCCGGTAAGCTGGTTGAAATTGGCGAACAGGCACGTAAAACCGCCGATAAATATTACAACATTTCTTCTATATCCGAGCGCATGCTCAAAATCTACGAACGTTTACTTAATGCATAAAATTGTGTACTTTTGGGCTAGATTAAGCACATAAAGAAAGCATGAATAATACCGCGTTAACAGAGAAACACATATCATTAGGCGCTAAAATGGTGCCGTTTGCAGGTTACAATATGCCTGTACAATACGAAGGCATCAATGCAGAACATAGTACCGTTAGAAACGGGGTAGGGGTTTTCGACGTAAGTCATATGGGCGAGTTTATTCTTAAAGGAGAAAAAGCACTTGACCTGATCCAACGCGTATCCAGTAATGATGCTTCTAAATTATATGATGGTAAAATTCAATACGCTTATTTGCCTAACGAAGAAGGTGGTATTGTTGACGATTTGTTGGTATACCGCATAGACGAAAAAAGCTATATGTTAGTGGTTAATGCATCAAACATAGAGAAAGACTGGAACTGGATCCAGAAGTACAATACTGAAGGGGTGGAAATGCACAATATTTCTGATAAAACCTCTTTATTAGCCGTACAAGGACCAAAAGCCGCAGAAGCTTTACAAAGTTTAACAGACATTGACCTGGCTTCTATGGAATATTATAATTTCAAAAAAGGAACTTTTGCTGGTGTAGAAAATGTATTGGTATCGGCAACCGGTTACACTGGGGCTGGTGGCTTTGAAATCTATTTTGAAAACCAACATGCCAATACCATTTGGGATGCCATATTCGCAGCGGGTGCCGATTTAAACATCAAACCTATTGGTTTGGGTGCACGTGATACCTTGCGTCTAGAAATGGGTTTCTGTTTATATGGAAATGACATTGACGATACTACCTCGCCTTTAGAAGCCGGCTTAGGCTGGGTAACTAAATTCACTAAAGACTTTACCAATGCTGAAGCCTTGAAAGCTCAAAAAGAAGCAGGCGTTAGCAAAAAACTAATGGGTATCGAAATGATAGACCGTGGTATTCCTCGTCATGATTACCAGATCGTAGATGCAGAAGGCCAGGTCATTGGTAAAGTAACCTCTGGTACTCAGTCGCCATCTTTACAAAAAGCCATCGGTATGGGTTATGTAGACAAAGCTCTGGCAAAAGAAGGCGCTGAGGTTTATATCCTTATTCGCGACAAAAAAGTAAAAGCAAAACTGGTTAAGTTTCCGTTTAAATAGTCTGCAAGCATAGATGCATAGAAAAATTGAAGTGTGTTTAACACCAGCCTTGCTGGATTTATATACTATTGAGGACAGTATTGTTGTAGTGATTGATGTGCTTAGGGCAACGTCATCCATGGTTTATGGTTTGGACAATGGTGCATTAGCCATCATTCCTGTAGCGCAGGTTGAGGATTGTCTACTTTACAAAGACATGGGCCACCTGCTTGCGGCAGAAAGAAATGGTGAAGTGGTGGAAGGCTATGACTTTGGCAATTCCCCATTTTCTTATACAAAAGAAAAAGTAGCCGGTAAAACGGTAGTGCTCACCACCACCAACGGCACCAAAGCCTTACATATGGCCAGGACCCGCGCTCATCAGGTGGTGATTGGCTCTTTCTTAAACCTGGAGTTTTTATGTAAATGGCTTAAACAACAAGATAAAGATGTGTTGTTGCTTTGTGCCGGATGGAAAGATCAGTTTAACCTGGAAGATACCCTGTTTGCAGGCGCTGTAGTCAGCGAGTTGAGGAGTAGCTTCTCTCACTTTGATGATTCCAGTGTAGCTGCTGAAGACCTTTATATTTTAGCCAAAAAGGACTTGCGTAATTACATGATGAAATCATCACATAGCCACCGCCTCGCGGCATTAAATATTGAAGAAGACGTAAAGTTTTGTTTGCAACTGAATATATGCCAGACCATCCCTGTATTACAGGGTGATGAGCTGGTGGCATTAGACTTTAATTAAGCGTTTGCCCAACAAGCGTTTTGATCAGTGGATTCCCTTTAATGGTTTTTAAGGCTTCTTCATAAGCCAGCCAATAAATGGTTTCCGCTTTTTTTGTGTCAAAAGCGCTAATCATTCCCATGTCTTTCGGTTCAATAAGGATGTTGCAAAAGGCTGATTTCTGTTCCATATCGCGGTTAATCAGCATCATCCCTGCCCGGCCAACTAATGACCTAAACGTTGTCAGTTTTTCTATAGGTTTTAAATGGTTGCATGACGATCCGATAATGAAATCACAATCCGTTAACAGCGGTTCTACCGGGAAATTATTTAATACTCCGCCGTCTACATACATTTTATTGTCGATCATCATGGGTTTAAAGATTCCCGGAATACAACTGGAAGCCAGTATGGTCTGAATGACCGGACCTTTGGTAAAGTATTCCAATTTACCTTCCGAAAAGTTGGTTACCGCCACGGTAAGTGGAATCTTTAGTTTTTCTATCAGGTTTTCTGGAAAATACGGTTTTAATAAAGAAGCGGTATTTTGAATATCCACCAATCCGAGTGAGCCAATGGCTGGGCGAATAAAACGTAGTAATTTTGTTCTATTAATAATATTTAGACATTCCTCCGGGTCTAAACCCGAAGCAAATAAGGCACCGGCAATGGAACCTGCACTGGTGCCACTAATGTGGCTAAATGTAATGCCTTGGTTAACTAATGCTTTTAAAACGCCAAGATGGGCAATGCCTCTGATTCCTCCTCCTGATAAAACGATACCAACTTTTGCCATAGAATAATAATTAGGGTACTGTAAGTTGGCGAATTTTTTTGTGAATACTGGTTTGGGTCTAACTTAGTAACAGTTTTTCGATGTGCTTTTTTATTTGCAATTGATCAGCATCGGACCTGGAGAGGTGGAGTGCCCGCTCAAAATGTCTGAGTGCCTGGTGGTCATCCAGGCCGGTATAAAGCTCACCAAGTAAGGAATAATAAAAGTGGTTATCCAAAAGTTTAAGCTTTTCCGCTTCGATAATGGCAACCTTCTTTCCCTTAACCTTACTCAGGGCATACGTCCTATTTAAAGCCACAATGGGAGAATTTTCCAGCATGAATAGGTCGTTATAATAATTTAGGATATTATTCCACTTTTCTATCGTATCCTCTTTTTGTGTGTGCCAATACGCAATACCTGCCTCCAGGTGGTATTTGCTCATCACAGTTCCCTCAGCGGAATGGGCAAGAAAATAAGTGCCTTTTATGATCAACTCCTGGTTCCACAAAGTTTCATCCTGATCCCCGTAAAGTACAACTTCCCCTTCATTATTTTGCCTGGCATCAAAACGCGAGGCATGAAAACACATCAAAGACATCAATGCATTTACCGCTGGCTGATTGGTTAATTCTTGCTCCGTCAACAGGTGACATAGCCTCATGGCTTCTGTACACAGGTCCTTTCGCAGGTTGGCGTTTTCCAAAGTGGAATAGTATCCTTCAGAGAAAAGCAAGTATATGGTCGTCAGTACGTTTTCTAGCCTTGGCGTAATATCTCCAGGGGCTGGTTGCTCAATTTTAATATTTTCTTCCCTAAGTTTTTGTTTAGCTCGGCTAACCCTTTTATAGATAACATCCTTGTTAGTGAGGTAGGCTTCTGCAATTTCCGCTATGCTAAAGCCACATAATAAATGGAGTGCAAGCGCAACTTGCGATGCTCTGGGATTACAAGGATTACATACGGTGAAAATCATGGCAAGCTGACTGTCGGTTATGTTTTTTTCTGATAGATCAATCTCGCGTTCAGCTGCCTGTGCCGATTCCAAATACCTGATCTGAGGTGTAAGTTTTTGTTCAAAGAGCGATTCACGTTTCAAGTAGTTTTTTGTTTTATTGCTGGCAACCGTGTAAAGCCAGGCGCTCGGGTTATCTGGAAGCCCCTTTTGGCGCCATATTTCGGTGGCGGATAAAAATGTGTCACTTACAATATCTTGCGCAACTTCAATATGATGTATGCCGAACCGATAACATAACACGGAAACGATTTTCTGGTATTCTTTTCTAAAAAGCTCTGGTAACAATATTCTTTCTTCCATGATTAAAGAATTTATTTTTCTTCTAATTTGTCCAATAATGAAACTATGGTTGTCATTTGGTTATAAACATTCAAAAATATAATATTATGGAAAAGAGAATCAACATTTTCGCAAAAGGACAAAACGCTTTAAAACCGTTATTTGATATGGTCGGTTATTTGAAAAATTCCTCCATTGATGCAAATCTTATTGCGTTAGTAGATTTTAGGGTCTCGCAGATTAATCAATGTGCCTACTGTTTAGATATGCATTCAAAGGAGGCAAGAGCGCAGGGAGAAACTGAGCAGCGTCTGTATGGGTTGAGCGCATGGAGAGAGACTCCATACTATACTGATCGGGAAAGAGCAGCGCTTTCCTGGGCCGAAGCGGTAACTGCAGCACACGTGCCAGACGAAGTATATAACCAGGTAAAAGATCATTTCACGGAAATTGAACTCATAGACCTGACCATGGCAATTACCGGCATCAACACCTGGAATCGTATTAATTTATCGTTCCCAAATGCAGTGGGTACTTATAGAGTTGGCATGTTTGGATAACACAACCAATTTTGCCGATATTGTATAACTCCATGAACGTATTAATTTTAACCAATGAACGACTTCTTATTAATTTTTCGCCGTGATTTTCAAACTGCTGATGCCCAACCTTCTGCAGCGCAATTGAAAGAACATTTTCAACAATGGCAAGACTGGTATCAAGACCTTGCTGCGCAGGATAGACTTTCAAGACCTCTTCAACGCTGGGATACAGACGGAAGAGTATTAAAATCCGATAAAAGTGTGACGAACGGTCCTTTTGCCGAGATCAAAGAAAATATTGGTGGCTTAATTATTATCAAGGCGGAAAGTTATGAAGACGCAGTCGCAGTTGGCCAAGGTTGTCCGATCCTGAATTTGGGCGGTACCGTGGAGATAAGAAAAGGGTTTCCTTAAATTAAAATAAACACATTAATTAATAGGTAATTAACTTAACGCTTGTATGCCAGCTGTAAATAGGGTTATAGTAATTGGGGCTATTATAGCGTTGATATGGACAGGGAATGAATCCGAGATGAATACGACATGAATCCGTGTTGAATCCGTGTTTTTCTAGTAAAAGACGGTTTCAACATATATTTATGTCGTATTTAACTTAAAGTTATTGTAAGGTAGTAACATATCATCATGCGGATAAGAAAGAAAGGGTAAAAAAACTATCCGCCAGAAAAATTAGATAAATTTGCCGTATTACACGTTATACCTATATTAAAATGATGGATATGAAAAAAGCGATTATTGCAGTGCTCTTTTTGTTGGCAACCGTTCCGGCTTTTGCTCAAAATTATGCAGCACGTGACTATGGATTTAGATTAGGCCTTACTGCACACCCTACTTTTGGTTGGTTAAAACCAGAAGAAGGAGGAAAAGGCAATGGTTTGAGTTTAGGCTTCTCTTATGGCTTGTTAGCAGATTTTGATTTTGCTGAAAACTATAGTTTCGCCACTGGATTAACCATCACCACCATTAACGGAAAAAGTACAGAGTTTAACCCAAGGCTTTATCACGATCCTAATATCTCGGCATTGACCGCCTACGACCTTAAATATAAATTGCAATACCTGGAAATACCTTTCACTGTTAAACTGCGTACTGATAAAGTTGGCAATGTGAGCTGGTATGGGCAATTCGGCCTTTCTAACGACTTTAATATTGGCGCCAGACAGGATGTTGAACTGGACGGCCGCGAATTAGAAAACAATAAGAACATTAAGGATTACACCAAATTTTACCGTGCCGGTCTAATATTAGGTGCAGGTGGTGAATTTGATATGAATAACCGTTCGTCCATAACTGTTGGGTTAACTTATAACAATGGTTTCACTAATATCGTGAAAAAACAAGACAGAAGTGTGCGTAGCCACTACGTTGGCCTTAACTTAGGAGTATTCTTTTAAAGACTATGAAAATCGCCTTAGCCCAGCTTAATTACCATATTGGTAATTTCGACTATAATACCAAAAAAATAATGGAGAACATCCAATTGGCTAAAGCCAAAGGTGCCGACCTGGTTGTTTTTGCTGAACTTGCGGTGTGCGGTTATCCGCCGCGCGACTTTCTGGAGTTTGAAGAATTTATTAGCCTTTGTGAACAAGCTGCGCAAGAAATTGCCCGTCATTGTCAGGATATTGCCTGTATAATCGGCCTGCCTGTAAAAAACGAGGCTATAGCTGGTAAGGATTTATATAACGCAGCTTATTTTATTGAACAAGGCAAGGTAAAAGCAGTTACACGGAAAGCACTTTTGCCTAACTACGATGTGTTTGATGAGTACCGTTATTTTGAGCCTGCGACACAATTTGAGTGTATCGAGTTTAAAGGACAGAAAATTGCCCTAACCATTTGCGAGGATTTGTGGAACATCAACAATAATCCGCTATATGTGTCAAACCCAATGGATGAGCTGATTAAGGAGCAGCCAGATCTGATGATCAACATTGCTGCTTCTCCATTTTCATATACCCATGATGAGGCCAGGGCTGTTGTTTTAGCTGATAACGCCCGGAAATATAATTTGCCTTTATTATATGTAAACCAGGTAGGTGCACAGACAGAGATCGTTTTTGATGGCGGTTCTCTTGTTTTTGATGCCGAGGGTAATGTTTTAGACGAGATGCCTTATTTTAAGGAAGAGCTGCGGGTATATGAATTTGCCAACAAACGTCTTCAAGGTCTAACACCCATCAAACAAGAGGCGGCATCTGACATTGCACAAATCCATGATGCCTTGGTATTGGGTATACAAGATTACTTTCAAAAATCTGGGTTTAAACAAGCTGTTTTGGGTTTGTCTGGCGGAATTGATTCAGCTGTGGTCTGTGCATTGGCTTGCAGAGCCCTGGGACCCGAAAATGTGATGGCGGTATTAATGCCATCTAAATATTCAAGCGATCATTCCATCAAGGATGCGCTTGATCTGGTGCATAACATCGGCTGTAAACATGAAGTGATTGCCATTAAAGAAGCCGCTGATGCATTTGATGATATGATGGCACCTGCCTTTGAAGGCATGCCTTTTAACCTGACTGAAGAAAATATTCAAGCCCGTTGCCGTGGTATTGTAGTGATGGCCATGTCGAATAAGTTTGGCTATATTTTGCTTAATACTTCTAATAAAAGCGAATGTGCGGTAGGTTATGGTACCTTATATGGCGATATGTGTGGTGCCATAGGTGTGATTGGGGATGTGTACAAAACACAGGTCTATGCGCTAACAGACTATATTAATAAAGATGGGGAAGTAATTCCTAAGAATACGGTAGTTAAACCGCCATCTGCAGAGCTTAGACCCGGACAGAAAGATTCTGATTCCTTGCCCGACTATGATACGCTGGATAAGATATTATTCGAGTATATAGAGCTGCGTAAGAGTTCTAAAGCTATTATTGAACAGGGTTATGACGAGCAACTAGTTCGGCGGATTATCAAAATGGTGAACACCGCAGAATTTAAACGTTATCAAACGCCCCCAATTTTAAGGGTATCTCCCAAAGCATTCGGCATGGGACGCCGCATGCCAATTGTTGGGAAATACCTATCCTAAGTGCTAAGCCGGTTTTGCCTTTTTTATCCAGTGTTTATAGGGGATAATTAAGGCAAACAATAAGGCGGTGATACACAAAAGTTTCGCAATCAGGTCGCCACTTTTGCTGTAAAAAGTTAACTCATCATTTAAATTTACATTTTCTTGTAAGGCTGTTTTGGTCCACCAGTTGCTGCGTTTCACTACATCGCCCCGTTGGTTGATAAATCCGGATATTCCTGTATTGGCTGATCTTGCTACCCAGCGTCGGTTTTCTATAGCCCTTAATTTAGCGTATAAGAAGTGCTGGTCTTTTCCGGAGGTGTTACCCCACCATGCATCATTGGTGATGATAGCGATGAACTGAGCGCCATCTTTAACCGATTGGCCGATCCAGTCGCCCCACAATGACTCATAACAAATTACAGGAGCCACACCAATGCCACTATAGGCATAAAAAACCCCAGGTTTTTCTTGCCAGCCCCAGCCACCTATGGTACCCCCCAGTTGGGCAAACACCGGTTTTAAAAAAGCCATTACCGTAGGGAAAGGCAACTTTTCAACGCCTGGAACCAATTTAGATTTATGGTAGAACTGCACATTTGCTGAATTCTCGATCTGCATGGCGGTATTGAAATTATCGAAGTACAGTCCGGAGTTTGCATCGTGTTTCGCACTGATCGTACGCTGGTCGTTATACACCCTGATGGTTTCCATGCCTGTAACCAGCGATGCGTTAGGGTATTTTTTAATGAACTGTTGCAACTGTGTAAACTCTGTGCTGCTGCGGATCTGTTCTTCATCGAGGTAACTCGGTATTGCAGTTTCCGGCCAGAAAAAATATTCAGTATCTACTTTTCCCAGGGAATCTGATAGCTGCATTAAAAGGTTCAGCTGGTCGGCCGTACTGATGCCGCCAAACTTTTTATAAGGATCAATGTTAGGTTGTACCACCACTACGGAGGCTGGTCTGGCTCTTTCCTGGTAATTATAGTATTTTACTAATGACAGTGTTGCCGGAAGGATGACTACTAAAGCCCAGGCTAAGGCTGGCCGGTATTGCAGGTAGCCCTTTTGTGACTTATAGGCTTTGTAAGCTTCGAAAGCGAAGATATTGCTTAAAATAATCCACACAGACCCCCCGTAAACGCCGGTGTATTCATACCATTGTGCCAGCTGGTGCATGCCTGCCAAACCGTTACCTAAGGTCATCCATGGAAAAGAAAGCTCCCAGGTTTGATGCAGGTACTCCATCGCAATATAAAAGCTGAGTAAACCTGCATAGGCCACTTTTATAGAAGCATAGCGACTTAAACGGTAATATAACCAAAAAGCGAAAGTCATAAGCAAGGCGCCTAAACCAAAAGGAATTAGTGACACCAGAAAAGCAACAATGGCATTGTTATCTGCACTGATGGCATTATACACCCAGTAAATGCAAGCCGTATTCCACACCAGGAAGGTTAGACCAGCGGTAAGAAACACTTTTTTTCCTTTTTTAAGGCTGTTTCCATTCCTGGTCTGGTCAATTGCGATCAGCAGGGGTACTAAACCAATTAATAATAAAGGGCTGGTGTAAGGGATAGGGGGCCAGGCCAGCCACAAGATAAAAGCACTTAATAAAGCAAGTAAAACCGTGTTTTTTGAATTCATCTAGATGCTGTCTAAAATACTTGCTTTTTTAGCTTCGTATTCCTCTTGGTTGATCAGTTGTTTGTCGAATAAAGTTTTCAATTTCCGTAGTTTTAACGTCGCTTCATCTTCTGGTTCTTCCGCTAGCTCAGGGGCAGCTTCGATCAGGACAGGTTGAATGTCCAGTTCCTCGGCTTCTTCTATCACCTCTATAGGCGTAAAACGAATTTCTTCTACTGTTTTCTTTGACTCTTCCAGGTTAGTTTGTAACTCTTCCCGGTAAACATCCAGTTGTTCTTGTACGGCCTGGTAAAGTTTACGGGCCTGCACTTTAGGAATATATTCGGTGACAATGTTTTCGCCATGCTGCGGAACGCAAATAAATTTAGAACCAAAAAGTTCTTCTTTAAAGGATACCTCTTTTATACTTTTCCAGGAGATGTCTTTAAAGTTCATGGTGATGCCGAAATTGGCCGGCTCACAGTAAAATAGGCGTTTGTTGCTTAAGGCAATACAATTAGGTAATATGTTTACTGCCGGGCGTTTTTGCACAGCTATATATAACAGCTCTTCATTGCTGCTTAACAAATCCTTTAGTTTTCCTACAACTTTATCAACCGTTTTAGGGTCTTGCTCTTCTGTTAAAAATTGATCTATTAACATGGGTTGTTTTTTATTTATTGTATTATTTTTTGTAATCCGGCCTGTCGGCTTTAGTCTTTTTAGTCTCTGGCGCTCCGGCAACACAAATTACAAATTCTCCTTTTAATATGTTGTTTTCAAAATGTGATTTAATCTCCATTAAGGTGCCCCTCACCGTTTCTTCATACATTTTGGTGAGCTCTCTGCTTACGGAGGCCTGGCGGTCTTCACCGAAATGTTCGGCAAATTCTTCCAGGGTTTTGAGTAGTCGATGCGGACTTTCATACAGCACAATGGTGCGTTCTTCTTCCGCCAGTTTTTTCATGCGGGTTTGTCGGCCTTTTTTAACGGGCAGAAATCCTTCGAATACAAAGGCATCCGTAGGTAAACCCGAATTTACCAGGGCTGGTACAAAAGCGGTGGCGCCTGGCAGGCATTCTATTTCCAGGCCGTTTTTGATCACTTCGCGTGTGAGGAAAAAGCCAGGATCAGATATCGCAGGTGTACCTGCATCAGAAATCAGGGCTACATTTTTACCTTCCTTCAAAAACTTAATGATCTCCGAAGTGGCTTTATGTTCGTTATGCTGGTGGTGGGAATATGCTTTTTTATCAATGCCAAAATGCTTGAGCATGGGCGCACTGGTCCGCGTATCTTCTGCAAGAATGATGTCGGCCTCTTTAAGTATCCTGATGGCCCTGAAAGTCATATCTTCAAGGTTACCTATGGGCGTAGGGACAAGAAATAGTTTACCATCCATGTTCAGTGTCTCCAAACTCTTGTTATCTTTGTTCAAAATATATAAATAATGCTGCAAGTTAACTATATCCGCGAAAATAGAGAGAAAGTTTTAGAACGCTTAACCATCCGTAACTTTAAACAGCCAGAATTGGTTGATGAAATTATCCAGGTTGATGATGAACGTAAACAAACACAAACTTCCTTAGACAATCTTTCCGCTATAGCTAATTCGAGTGCAAAGCAGATTGGTGAATTGATGCGCAACGGCAAAAAAGAAGAAGCGGATGCCATTAAATTAGAAACCACGGCTAATAAAGATAAAATCAAACAATTGGGTGAGCAGCTGACTACCGCTGAACTGAAGTTACACAACCTGTTGGTGCAACTTCCAAACTTGCCCAACGAACAAGTTAAACCTGGTATAACACCTGAAGATAATGAAATTGTACTGACCCATGGCCAGCCCGAACAACTGAACGATCAGGCCCTACCACACTGGGAACTTTGTGCGAAATATGATATCATCGACTTTGAGTTGGGAACTAAAATTACAGGTGCTGGTTTTCCGGTTTATAAAGGAAAAGGTGCCCGCTTACAAAGAGCCCTGATCAATTTCTTTCTTGATCGTGCAACAGAGCAGGGTTACCGTGAATTGCAGGTGCCACATTTAGTGAATGAAGCTTCTGGTTTTGGTACCGGTCAGCTGCCTGATAAAGAAGGCCAGATGTACCACTCCACTGTTGATAATTTATACCTGATACCAACTGCCGAAGTGCCGGTAACCAATATCTATCGCGATGTGATTGTGAAAGAAGAAGAGTTTCCGATTAAAAACTGTGCTTATACACCATGTTTCCGCAGGGAAGCAGGTTCATACGGGGCTCATGTGCGTGGTTTAAACCGCCTGCACCAGTTTGATAAAGTAGAACTGGTACAAATTGTTCATCCAGACCAGTCATATAACGTATTGGAGGAAATGAGCGCATACGTGCAGTCCTTATTACAGGAACTGGGTTTACATTACCGCGTGCTACGTTTATGTGGCGGTGATATGGGTTTTACTTCTGCCATGACTTACGACATGGAAGTATGGAGTGCTGCGCAACAACGCTGGTTAGAAGTATCATCGGTATCAAACTTTGAAAATTACCAAAGTAACCGTTTGAAGTTAAGGTTTAAAGGAGCTACGGGTAAAACTCAATTGGCACATACCTTAAATGGAAGTGCATTGGCTTTGCCGAGGATTGTAGCGGCAATTCTAGAAAATTACCAAACTCCAGCTGGTATCCGCGTTCCGGAAGCCCTGGTTAAATATACTGGCTTTTCAATTATTGATTAACTTCAATATAAACCATAAAAAAAGGCTTTCTGCGTGATGCAGAAAGCCTTTTTTTATGGTTATAAAATGCTAATTACAAAATTAGGATTAATAATAAAATGATGATAATAATGGCACCAACTGAAAGGTAAACACCACCATTCATTGCACGAGCTTGGTTTTTTAATTCTTTTAACTCTTTACGCAATTCTTTTTTATCAGCTCTTGATAAATCAGATTTATCCATGTCTCTGATTTGCTCAACACGGTTGGTAATTCTGTTAAATTGTGCCTGTTGTTCGGCAGTCATTTCAACTTTATTTTTGTCTTTAACGCCAGCAGCTGAAACAGTGTTTGCGCTAATACCTAACATGAAAATTAGGGTCAGGGAGTAAATTAATTTTTTCATATTTATTGTTTTAAAGGGTGTACCCCTGAATAACAAAAAACCTACCAAAAATGTTGGTAGGTTTTTTTAAAGTTTTATAAAGTCTTTTGTGTTAACTAATTAGCTGTGGTTGCTTTGCTATAGGTAAAGCTCATCAACTAGTTTACGCTAAAGAAAACTGTATAGTCTTTCGTGCAATTATTTAATTTCGAATACAGTATTCACTACAGAGGTTAGCTTAATGGTTTTGAAGTCAATCTCAGCTGCTACACTTTCCATATCTGCTGAAGCACTTGCCTTCATCATCATGGTGTTGTTGCGGTAATTCTGTTGAGGAAAAGATTCATTACTGATATCCTGAATGTCAAGAACAGAACCTAAATCATTTCCAAGCGCAGTTACCATATATAATGCTTTGGCTTTAGCAGCCTGCAGGGCTTTAACTTTAAGTTCTTTCTTCAACTCTTCCATTTTAGAATAGTCGTAACTTTCAATATTGGTATAAGCAATTCCTTTAGGGTCAATGGCGTCCATGATGTCATTAAACTTATTAAGATCGCTTACTTTTAAACGGTATTGTTTGCTGGCCAGGAAATCAGGATCTTTCTTTTTCTTGGTGGCGTAATTGTAACTAGACAAGTTATTAATCGTCAGGTTCTCTTTTGGAATGCCAGCAGCTTGTACAGCAGCAACCAATTGATTCTCTATGGTAGTCATCTCTACCTTTTTCTTGCTGTTTCCATCTTTAAGGTACTCCTTTAAAGAGATACTGATGTAAATAATATCCGGAGTAACTTCTCTTTCTGCACTACCACTAACGGTTATTTTTTTACGTAAATCTACTTGTTGTGCCATTGCCGCGGTAGTAAAAAGGGCAACAAAGGCTAGGGCTAATAAGTTCTTCATAATCTGATTTCTTTATATGTTATTAGGTAGATGAAAATATCATACCAAATCCATACAAATTAGTCTACAAGGGTTTTGTTATTCTTCAACGACCTCATTATTAGGTCCTATTTCTTCAACAACTTCTTCTTTAAAGTAAGTTTTCTGGTATATAAGGATTAAGATCACGCCAACAGAAATTGCCGCATCTGCCACATTAAATACAGGTCTGAAGAAGATATAGTCTTCACCTCCCCAGATAGGTACCCAGGTAGGGAAAATACCCTGAAGTATCGGGAAATAAAACATGTCAACTACACGACCATGAAATAAAGTGGCATAGTCATATACTCTTCCATAAAATACAGAGTCGATTATATTACCCAGGGCACCTGCAAAAATCATCGCTACTTTAATAATTAAGCCGCGATGGTATTTATGCTGAATCAGGTAATGCATGCCATAGCCTATCCCGGCTACGGCAGCTATTCTAAATAAAGAAAGGAAAAGTTTTCCAAACTCTCCGCCAAACTCCAGGCCAAAGGCCATACCGTTGTTTTCAGTAAAATGGATAATGAACCAATCGCCAAGAATTTTAAATTCCTGGCCGAGGTACATGTTGGTTTTAACCCAGGTTTTAGAGGCCTGGTCGACTAATAAGATGATGAAAATAAGTAGTAAAGGTTTTGTATAGCCCTTCATTATGCTTGCTTCAGTTTTGCTTCCATACTTAAAGTTGCATGCGGTACTGCACGTAAACGTTCTTTTTGGATCAATTTACCAGTCTCTCTGCAAACACCGTAAGTTTTATTCTCAATACGCACAAGCGCAGCTTCCAGATTTTCAATGAACTTCTTTTGACGTGCAGCTAACTGGTTGATTTGCTCTTTTTCTAAAGTAGCAGATCCATCTTCCAATGTTTTGTAAGTTCCGGACGTATCTTCTGTGCCATTTGAATTAGGACTGCTTAAGGAATTGGTCAAAGACAGGAATTCTTCCTTTGCCATTCTTAATTTGTCTTGGATCAGCTCTTTGAATTCTTTTAACTCACTATCAGAATACCTTGTTTTTGTGGGTTTTTCCATAATATTATTGTTTTTCTATCGAAATATGTAACTCAACATCATCAATGGTGATTTTGTTTCCTATCACCGGTGAATCAGTTAAATTGAGGTCGTCGGCTAATATTTCCGAGCAAATGTATAACTTATTTTGCAATGCGGCTGTCGCGATCAGGTTATGATTTTGTAAAGTCACCTTAATGCGGTCCGTCACTTCAAAGTTCAGTTCCTTTCTTAAATTCTGTATCCGGTTAATCAGCTCCCGCGATAAACCTTCTTGTTTTAATTCGTCGGTCAGGGTAATATCCAGGGCAACGGTAAGGTTGCCAAGGTTAGTTACTTGCCAGCCCGGAATGTCTTCTGCAATAATCTCTACATCAGTTAGTTGTACTAGGTAATCCGTATCTGGAATGGCCAGTTCACCGGTGCTTTCAAAGACAGCTAATTGCTCTGCACTTAATCCATTTATGTATGCAGCAACAGTTTTCATGTCTTTGCCTACTTTAGGTCCAAGTGTTTTAAAATTAGGTTTAATTTTTTTCTTTATAAACCCTGCCGTGTCTCTAATGTACTCAATATTTTTAATGTTAGTTTCAGATAGAATTAATTCTTTAACCAATTCTACTTTATCAGCGAATTTTTCGTCTAACACAGGTAACAATATTTTCGCTAAAGGCTGACGAACATTGATCGAACTTTTCTTGCGCAGGGATAAGGCCAATGATGAAATCTGTTGTGCCAACTCCATACGTTCGTTCAATTCCTGATCAATAAGTGTTTGGTCTGCATCCTTCCATAAAGTAAGGTGTACAGATTCAGTGTGATTTTCTTTCGTACCAACGCTAAGGTTTTGGTACAACCAATCGGCAAAAAATGGCGCTACCGGCGACATCAACTGTGATATGGTTGTTAAGCAAGTATACAATGTTTCGTAGGCTGCTTTTTTATCGGCCGTCATTTCGCCTTTCCAGAAACGTCTGCGCGACAAACGGATATACCAGTTACTTAAGTGCTCATCAACAAAAGTTTGAATAGCCCTTGTTGCTTTAGTAGGTTCATAAGTGTTAAAATTCTCATCAACCTCATTAATCAGGTTTTGTAATAACGATAAAATCCACCGGTCTAACTCACTGCGGTCTGCAACCGGGGTTTCATTATCTTTATCAATACTAAACTGGTCAATGTTAGCATACAAGGCAAAGAAAGCATAAGTATTGTATAACGTGCCGAAGAATTTTCTACGTACTTCATCAAGCCCATCCATGTTAAATTTGAGGTTATCCCATGGTGATGCGTTGCTGATCATATACCAGCGGGTGGCATCGGCACTATAGGTTTCTATGGTACTAAAAGGGTCAACGCCATTGCCTAAACGTTTAGACATTTTGTTGCCGTTTTTATCAAGCACCAAACCATTGGAAACCACATTTTTAAAAGCTACACCAGGGTTTCCTACTTTCTCATTTACCGCTTTGATCTCGTCGCTGCTTTCACTTAACATCACCGCAATGGCATGTAGGGTAAAAAACCAGCCACGTGTCTGGTCAACACCCTCCGCAATAAAATCTGCTGGGTAGGCGCTTTCAAAAGCATCTTTGTTTTCAAAAGGGAAATGCCATTGTGCATACGGCATGGCACCGCTATCAAACCAAACGTCAATTAAATCCAGTTCCCTGAACATTTTCTCACCAGTAGGGGAGGTTAAGATCACGTCATCCACGTATGGGCGGTGCATATCTTTTAATTCAAAGGAAGCTTCCATAAAACCAGCTTCCACAGATTTCTGAATCTCTTCGTTTAGTTCTGCCAGGGAGCCAATACATTTTTCCTGCTCGCCATCTTTGGTTCTCCAGATTGGTAAAGGTGTACCCCAATAGCGGGAACGTGATAAGTTCCAGTCAACCAGGTTTTCCAGCCAGTTGCCAAAACGTCCGGTTCCGGTTGCCTCTGGTTTCCAGTTGATGGTTTTATTCAAAGCCACCATTTTTTCTTTCACTGCAGTAGTTTTGATAAACCAGCTGTCTAAAGGATAGTAAAGGATTGGCTTGTCTGTTCTCCAGCAATGCGGATAACTGTGTTCGTATTTTTTAACGTCAAACGCCTTATTGTCTTCTTTTAATTTAATGGCGATAAGTACATCGGTTGGCTTGAAATCAGCTGCCTGACGTTCTTCATCACTGTAGTATTCTTCTTTAACATAACGACCGGCAAAATCAGTCACTTCCTGAACAAACTTACCTTGTTTGTCAACCAGTGGACTTTCATTTCCTTTTTCATCTTTCACCATTACCGATGGAACATTGTTTTCCCTGGCAACCCTGAAATCGTCGGCACCAAAGATCGATGCGGTGTGAACAATCCCTGTTCCATCTTCTGTGGTGACAAAGTCGCCCGGAATTACACGGAAAGCATTTTTCTCCAGGTCTTCATTGGTCACATATTCCATTAACTGGTGATAACGTAAACCTACCAGGTCTTTACCGGTAAATTCAGCGGCCACCGTCCATGGGATTAATTTATCGCCACCTGTATAGGCTGCAAAATCCAGGTCTTTAGCGTCGTTTTTTAAGTGTTTACCCAGTAAATCTTTTGCTAAAACCACACTCACTGGTAAGAAGGTGTAAGGGTTAAAGGTTTTTACTTTAACATAGGTTATTTTCTCTCCAACGGCAAGGGCGCAGTTTGAAGGCAAAGTCCATGGTGTAGTGGTCCAGGCTATAATGGCGGTTTCTTCCTGATCGTTATCAAAAAGTAAGGGCATCAAAGGATGTTCCTGATCATTCTTCAAAAAGAATTGCGCAGTAATCGATGTGTCCTTCAACATTTTGTAGGTGCCTGGCTGGTTAAGTTCGTGAGAGCTTAAACCTGTACCTGCAGCAGGAGAATATGGTTGTACGGTGTATCCTTTGTATAAGAGACCTTTATTGTAAAATGACTTCAGGATCCACCAAAGGCTTTCCATGTATTCATTTTCATAGGTGATGTATGGTTTTTCCAGATCTACCCAATATCCCATCTTCTCTGTCAGGTCATTCCATACATCTGTGTATTTCATTACTTCCTCACGGCAGGCAGAATTATATTCTTCCACGGTAATTTTCTTACCGATATCTTCTTTGGTAATGCCTAGTTTTTTTTCAACAGCCAGTTCTATGGGTAAACCATGCGTATCCCAGCCACCTTTACGTTTAACCTGAAAACCTTTAAGGGTTTTGTAACGGCAAAAGATGTCTTTAATGGCACGGCCCATCACATGGTGAATCCCCGGCATGCCATTGGCCGACGGTGGTCCTTCGTAAAAAGTAAATGTTTTCGCTTCGGAACGTGTAGAAATACTCTTTTCAAAGATGTTTTCCGATTTCCAAAAGTCAAGTATTTCTTTACCTATTTTCGCTAATTCCAGTTGTTTGAATTCCCTATACATCTATCCAGTATCCTTAAAAATTAAGGTTGCAAAGTTAACGTATTAGAATGGAAAAAGGTAGCTTTGTGGCTAATTTGTTTTATGACTAAACACCTGAAAATTGGGATGATATGCATGGTTGCTGCGGTAATTTTCATGCCCATTGCCTTCCTTCTTAAAAATACCAATGTGTCGACTGCAATTGGCCTTATTATCGCCAGCATGATCCTTGAAGCAATTGGATTGATATTTGTTATCACCAGCCTGATAAAAAAACGAAAACTAAATAAACACAAGCCATGATAAAAATACTCAAACTACAAAAAGCCGTCATCATTTTGATTTTAGGCGTAATAGCATTTGTTGTTTATATCGTCATGTATAACAGAGAAGTAGAAAACAGTATCTATGCCCTGGAAGTGGCCGGCTTGCTTTTTATGGTTGGTGCTTTAATGATGCTTTATCCTATTCTATTTTCAAAAAAAGATGGACAGGGCACAGTGCAGCTGAATCCAGAAAAGCATGGGGAGGAAGATACAGAAGGAACGGAAGAAATTGTAGAAACCAAAAACCCTTAAATAGAAAAAACCGCCCTTTTGGGGCGGTTTTTACAATATATGTAATAAGGAACTTTAGATTACTTGAACATTTACTGCATTTAATCCTTTACGACCTTGTTCTTCATTGTAAGAAACTTTATCGTTTTCACGGATTTCGCCTAATAGGCCACTTGAGTGAACAAAGATTTCTGCACCACCATTCGACGGTACGATAAAACCAAAACCTTTAGACTCATTAAAAAATTTTACTATTCCTTCTTGCATTGTATTGTAATTAAAAAATTGAATGACAAACGTACGGATAATTATTTGAAAATCAGCATAATTTTAATTAATTAAAATTATGCTGATTGTTTTTTAGTCTTGTAAGCCTGGTGTTTCGACAATTTCGTTAACATCAGCGTCGTAATCTACCCCTTCTACTTCAAATCCAAACAGGTTAAAGAAATCTTTGTGGTAACCTGCCAGATCTCCAGTACCAGGAAGTGTTTCCGTTGTGGCATCTGCCCAAAGTTCAGCAACGCGTTGTTGTACATCCGGACGCATCTCTAAGTCGTCTATACGGATTCTTCCTTTTTCATCTACAGGTGTTTCGCCGTTGATGTATAGGCGTTCCTGGAATAAACGGGCAATTTGCTCAATACAGCCTTCATGTATACCTTCTTCTTTCATCACTTTGTAAAGCAAGGAAACGTATAGTGGAATAACTGGGATGGCAGAACTGGCTTGTGTAACCAATGCTTTGTTTACTGATATATAAGCGCGGCCTTGTAAATCTTTCAATTTATCACCAATGGTAAAAGCTGTAGCTTCAATGTGGTCTTTAGCACGTCCGATGGTCCCTTTACGGTAAACTGCTTCAGTTAAAGCCGGACCGATATAAGAATAAGCAACCGTAGTTACCCCCGGGGCCAACAAATCTGCTGCTTTTAAAGCGTCAATCCACATTTCCCAATCTTCACCACCCATCACCATTACCGTATTTTCAATTTCTTCTTCAGTTGCCGAATTGATCGTAATCTCCGATACAATGCCGGTATGAAAATCAACCGTTTTGTTAGTGAAAGACTGGCCAATTGGTTTTAATACAGAATTGTAAACCACGCCGGTTTCAGGGTGTGTTCTTCTGGGCGAAGCCAGACTATAAATAATTAGATCCACCTGTCCAAGATCTGCTTTAATCAAGGCAAGTGTTTTTTCTTTAATTTCTTTAGAAAAAGCATCTCCATTTACACTTTTTGCATACAAACCAGCTTCCTGTGCCTGTTGCTCAAAAGCTGCGTTGTTGTACCAACCTGCCGAACCTGGTTTGCCTGGTGCTGCCGGTTTTTCAAAAAATACGCCAATTGTAGCCGCATTTGATCCAAAAGCACTGGTAATTCTGGACGACAAACCGAATCCGGTCGAAGCTCCAATCACCAATACTTTTTTAGGCCCTTCAATAGGTCCTTTTGATTTTACATAGCTAATCTGATTTTTAACATTTTCTTCACATCCTTTAGGGTGAGAGGTAAGACAGATAAAACCACGTGTTTTAGGAACAATAATCATATAACGTTTTTTATATTTCTACAGTAAATAAAATACCGAATTGCAAAATTAACGTAAACCTAATGTTTTTTGTTAATTCTGTTAGATAAAATGCAAAAGAGTTCTTTTTAGGCGCTTTTATATACAAGGATAATTTGTTAAGATAATGAATAACAGCCTTATTCGGAAAGATTTTTTCATACAATTTTAAAATTTATTAAACAATATCTTACGATGTAGGTTGTAATAGGCAAACAAAAACCTATAAAAAAAATATATATTATGGCAACTACATCAAAAACAAGCGACACTAAATCACCGGCAACAAAAAAAGCAAAGACCACCAGCAAACCAACGGGTAAAACAGGGAAAATGGAAAATTCTGAATTCCATAAATTCTTTGTTGACGGATTGAAAGATCTGTATTGGGCCGAAAAACATTTGGTAAAAGCTTTGCCAAAAATGAAGAAAGCCTCAACTAGTCCGGAGCTTGCAGCGGCATTTGAAAAACATACCGTAGAAACCCAAGAGCATATTGACAGACTGGAAAAAGTATTTGAACTTTTAGGAGAAAAAGCCAGTGCTAAAAAATGCGATGCAATGGAAGGTTTATTAGAAGAGGCCGACGGAATTATTGAGGATACCGACTCAGGTACTTTAGTTAGAGATGCAGGTTTAATCCTTGCTGCTCAAAAAGTGGAGCATTATGAAATTGCATCCTACGGAACGTTGAGAACATTTGCTGGTAATATGGGCCATACCGAAGTAATGGACCTTTTACAGCAAACGTTAGATAATGAAAAAGAAACGGATGTTGCCCTGACCGAAGTTGCAGAAACTTTCGTAAATGAGCAAGCGGCAGAAGAATAAGGAAACACGTAAATGATTAAAGGGCCTTTGCACAATGCACAGGCCCTTTTTTGTTTTACCTAAATTGTATACAGGTAATACCCGCAGTCATAACCACTTTTCTCTAAAATAGGTTTAGCCACGTTAAAAACTTTAACCCCTCCAGGGGCTTCCCCTTCTAATGTGCCAGAATGAGCATGCCCGTGGAAAGCCGCCACCACATTTCTCCGGGTTAAAGGTTCTGCCAATCGTGAAGATCCCAAAAAAGGAAATATTGCTTCCGGTTCCCCAATAACTGTTTCCGCAATAGGTGCATAATGCATAATGGCAATCTTTTTAATGTTGTCATGGTCCTGATCAAGCCGGGCGAGTGCACGATCCAGGTGTAAGGCTTCATCTACAGCCTCCTGCACAAAGGATTTCATGGCCCCTTCGCCAAACATGGATAACATATATTTGTCAAAACCACCACCAAATCCTTTGACACCAGCAAATCCAATCCCCTTAATGACAACGGCTTCACCGTCAAGCATCTGGATGTTATTCGATTGTAGCATCTGTCTAATCAGTTTCTGTCGTCCCTTCTCATAATCGTGGTTGCCCAAAACGCCCACAATAGGAATTTTACACTGTTTCAGTTCTTCTATCAAAATAGCTGCTTCGCCTTCATCACCGGTATCGGTTAAGTCGCCGGCAATAATCATGATATCTGCTTTTGCCGCAATGTCATTAAAACAGTCTACCCATTTTCCCCGGTCCGTTTCCCTGATGTGGATATCGGCAAGGGCGGCGATGCGTACAGGTTGTCTTTCCGCTTCTTCCATCTTTACGTTGTTTTTATGGTACTTACTTTATAATTCCAGTTTTTAATATCTACCTCATATTGTGTTTGATCAATAACAGGACCACGACACACTTTTTCTAAGGAAGCAGGAATATCATATTGTTCGGTTGCTTTTTCAACCAATTCATCAAAAAGCCATTTAGGAATAATCTGGTGGTAATCCGCGGGATACACAAACTGGAAAATTAGCAGTTGTGCCAATAACAGGTGCCAGTGTTGGTCCATTCTAAATAAAACGCGTTTCCAGTCTAGTGTTTCCCCTTTTTTTAATAAAAGGTGGTTAATGTCGGCACCGTCATAGCGCTCCCGGTTTTGTACATAAAGTTTACACCACACTAATTCTTCGGCGGGCATAAACTTAACCGCTACACCATTGTACTCCCCATCTGTAGCATGATCATACCAGGTTTGGTCTACTTTGCAAATGTTATTGACGGTATCAAAAATGATGTCGATATAATGTTCACCATTAAATATTTTAGCCAGCCACCTGATGTCAGTCAATTCCGTCTGAAAGCCTTTATCTGCCATCAGTTTTAATATTTTCGGATATTCAGCAGCCTTGCAAAAGATATCAAGATCTTTGGTGTCACGATCAATACCCGTATAATGATACATGGCGAAACCTCCGCCGAGCATATAGTTTAAACCGTGCTCATTTAATATGTTTAATACCTGCGTGTAAAAATGTTTAGCGTCGTCAAATGCAGTGTCTGTGGCTATCATACGTTTCTTATTAATTACGTACTAACAACGGTAAAGCACTACATTCTGTTTTAGCTTTTCCTTATCGCCCCTTCATAACCACCTGGAACAGATTGATAGTTCTGCGCTTTATACCCGATTTCTGATGTGAAATAGCCTAATAAAGTAAGTTGTCTGATCATGGAATAATATGGTGTCTTTGCCGGATCCAGGCTCACCAAAAATTCCTGCCGCTCTGTGGCATTACATGCTATAAAAGATTTGCCCTTCAATTGCTCACAGGCCTCATCCAGGCTGCCAAGCCCCGAAGTAAATGCCTTTTGTTCTTCCAGCGAATAACAATCGCGTACCATCAGCTGTGCAAAGGAACCCACCTGAGCCGCTTTGGCACCGCCCGACTTTGCCGTTTCCGGCAGAATGCTTTCTGCGACCTCTTCAAATAGGGACATTTCTTTGGCCGTTAAAACAAATCCATCTGCAGTAGTGCTTTTGCAGCCTGTTAAAAATAAATTACCGCCAATAACGGTTCCGCCAATTAAAATGGCTACCCTCGACAATGCTTCTCTTCTGTTCATCGTATACTATTAAAGGTTACCTTTTTTTAATTCATTGACTGCAAAGTCGCAAGCTCTCGCGGTTAAAGCCATATAAGTCAGACTAGGGTTAACGCATGACGAAGACGTCATACAAGCTCCATCGGTTACGAAAACATTTAGTGCATCCCATACCTGGTTATTGGCATTTAATACCGATGTTTTAGGATCTCTACCCATTCTGGCAGTCCCCATTTCATGGATACCATGCCCCATGGCATGGCCGCTGTCCCAGGTTTGTACATTTTTAACCCCCGCTGCTTCCAGCATGTTGGCGCCTTCGTCTATAATGTCTTTCCGCATTTTTAGTTCATTATCCTTCAGCTCAGCATCCATGGATAGAACCGGCAAGCCCCATTTGTCTTTTTTAGTTTTATCGAGTGAAATCTTATTTTCATGGTGTGGCAAAATTTCGCCAAAGCCAGTCATGCCTATTTTCCATCCTCCGGGTTCATTCAGTGTATCCTTAAACTCGCCGCCAACATTAAGTTCCGCAATTTCACGGCCCCAGTTTTCCAAACTGGCACTGCCCTGATAGCCAAATCCGCGCTGGTAAGCACGTTTGTCGCCATATAAATTGGTGAACCTTGGAATATAAAAGCCTGTGGGGCGTCGACCAGAGACGGTCATGTCATCGAATCCTTCCACCGTGCCTGAAGCACCTAAATTGTAATGGTGATCCATTACATTATGGCCCAATTCGCCACTGCTGCTGCCTAATCCGCCTTCCCAAACATCGGTGGCTGAATTCATGAGCACCCATGCAGAGTTTAAGGCTGAAGCATTCAGAAAAATAATCTTCGCGTTAAAAGTATAGGTCTCTTGTGTTTCCGCATCAAGTACTTCCACGCCAGTCGCTTTTTTTGTGTTTTTATCGTAAAGTATTCGAGTAACAATGCTAAAAGGACGCACGGTGAGGTTTCCAGTAGCTACTGCAGCAGGTAGTGTTGACGATTGTGTGCTAAAATAGCCGCCAAAAGGACAACCTTCCCAGCAGCGATCTCTGAACTGGCACTTTGTGCGACCAGGAATGGCGGCGGTTAAATTGGCTGTCCGACCTATAATCAGGTGACGCTGGTCGTTATAATGTTTTTTAAGCCTGGCGGCTACATCTTTTTCTACAACATTTAAAGGTACCGGCGGTAAAAAGTGTCCGTCTGGTAAATGCGCCAATCCTTCTGTCGACCCACTAATGCCTGCAAACTTTTCTACATAATCATACCAGGGGGCAATGTCTTTATAACGGATCGGCCAGTCTACTGCCCATTGTTCGGCAGCATTGGCGTTAAAATCAAAATCACTGAAACGGTAACTTTGGCGGCCCCACAGTGTAGAGCGCCCACCCAGCTGGTAACTGCGCCACCAGGTAAAGGGCTTTTCTTCCGTATAAGGGCTATCCTGTTCATTTGCCCAGCAGTCCATTACCCCTTCACTAGCTGCCCAACCCCGGTGTATCACCGGATATTTTTCCTGCTGTTCTTTGGTGGTTTTGCCTCGGTGTTCAAATTCCCAGGGTAGTTTAGTGCCGTATTTATAATCTTTTATGTGTTCGTAGTTTCTTCCGCGCTCCAGCATTAATGTTTTTAACCCCTTTTGAGTTAATTCTTTTGCTGCCCAGCCGCCGCTGATGCCTGATCCGATTACAATTGCATCATACGTATTTTCTAGCATGTTCCCTGTGTTATTATGGTTTATGATTGGTTACAGCCAATTTAGGGTTTTCACTACAGCGCTACAAATTTACTTTGTATCGATTTCGTGGTCTAAAACCATTTCTTTTAAGAATATTTCTTCTATCTGCTGAAGTTCTGCTGTATACATAGATTTTTTTCGCTTTCCAAAGTATAAGGTATTCTCAATCACCTGGTCGCCGGCCCATAACAGCTTGATTTTTCCGGCAATAATCTCCTTCCTGCATAAAAAGTCGGGTACTACCGCAATACCCTGCCCGTGGCTTAAACAACGTATAATCGAGCTTAAGTTTGGCACAATGTAATTAGGTTTAAAATCTGGCCTTCTGGCAAAGTTATTATGCCAAAACCTACGCAGGTGTTCCATATCTCCTGTGGTGCCATACCAAGTTTGCTGTTTTAGCCAGTGCTGTATGCCTTCGGTGTCTTGGGCATGAAGAAGCACATCTAAATCGGCTGTTGGGGTTTGTATCCCTCCAACCACTACAATCTGTTCTTTAAAAAAAGGGGTGTAAACCAGGTTTTTGTAATCACCTTTCTGAGGGGTAATAATGAGATCCAGTAAGCCATTATCCAGGTCTTTAAGCATCTCCGGATAGTCGCCAAATTTAATGATCACATTAAACTGCAAACTGGGTAAGTAAGATTCCAGCGTAAATTGAAAGGTTTCAAAGCACATGCCTATGCTGATGGTCGCTTTTTCCTTGTTCGTGCTCTTATGAAAATGTTGCTCTGCTTCTTCCAGTTTACACACTGCTTCCTGCACATAGTTATACAATATTTTACCACGTTCTGTGGAGACCATTTTTCTCGTGCTGCGGTCAAACAATTTGTAACCTACATGCGCCTCCAGTGAGTTTAAATGCAAACTCACCCCCGGTTGCGAAATGTATAACAAATCGGCAGCTGCCGTTAGGCTGCCGGTCTCGTAAATTGCCTTAAACGTTCTGAACCATTCTAAATTTACCATAGTCATCAGTATTATGATACTAATATATGAATTATACTATTTTAATTATCTATACCCAGCAGGTAATTTTGTGTCATTAAATAGATATCATGAATACAGAAAAAATATTTATCATCAATGCAGGCCAGGTGTTTGGACATTCCGGTGGCCGTTTCAATAAAACAATGAGTACAGCTACTTACGACTTTTTCAACAAGCCGGGTTACGAGGTCAGAACCACAAACGTCAATGAAGATTATGAACCTGAGCAAGAAGTGAAAAACTTTGTATGGGCAGATGTGATCATCTACCACACGCCAATCTGGTGGTTCCAGGTGCCTCACGCTTTCAAAAAATATATCGATGTGGTTTTTACCGAAGGTCATCAAAAAGGCATTTACCGAAGTGACGGTCGTTCATCAGCCAACCCTGCGGTTAATTATGGCACCGGAGGTAATTTAAATGGGAAAAAATATATGGTCACCACATCGTGGAATGCCCCGGCAACTGCTTTCACCCTGCCTGGTGAGTTTTTCAACGAACGCAGTGTAGATGATGGCGTGTTATTCGGTTTTCATCGCATGAATGCTTTTGCCGGACTTACGCAAATGGAAGGCATCCACTTTCACGATGTGGAAAAAAATGCAGATATCCCAACAGACCTGGCGCATTACCAGCAACACCTGCAGCTGCTTTTTGAACCTGTGGAAATTGCTTAAGTGCTATCCCGGGCTCATAAAACAAACTCTTGTCCCTGATTGTTGACTAACCGAAGCTGAAAAACAGCCTTGGAAACGCAAAATGATCCCTGAAAATAAACAGACAGACCCTATAACAAATAAGGAATTAACCTATATACAAAAAGTCTGGCAAACCGTAGCCATTGTTGCCTTACTGGTGGTTATGATTTTAATTGCCAGAGTGGCTTTTAATGTGTTACTCATGGTGCTTGCAGGATCACTTATTGCTGTTTATTTTCATGGCATGGGCGATCTTGTTCAAAAGAACACCCGGCTAAGCCGGCGTTGGAGCATGCTGATTGCTGTATTGGGGTCATTTATTATACTAGGTCTGTTGCTTTGGTTTATGGGCACAAAAATTCAAACCCAGGCCGCTATTTTAAGTGAAACCTTGCCTACCACCATAAATAACGTGAAGCTAAAGCTTTCTGAAACACCTATCGGACTTAAAATATTGGAGCACTTGTCCGGACCAAATTCAGAAAAGTTGATGAATACCGCCCAGGCCTTTTTCCATACCAGTTTTGGGGTTTTGGGTAACTTGTACATCATCATTCTGCTGGGCATCTTTTTTACCGCGAGTCCTAAATTATATAAGGAAGGCTTTTTAAAGCTTATCCCCACAAGTAACAAAATTCTTGCCCGTACCGTGGTAGAACGCATCAGTCAGGTGCTTAAAGGCTGGTTAAAAGGCACCATGTTATCCATGGTATTAATTACCATTTTAATTACACTTGGCCTCTCCGTAATGGCCATACCCGTAGCACTTGCGCTTGGATTGATTACAGGACTGCTTAAAATTGTACCTAACTTTGGTTCACTTGCGGCCATGATTCCCGGCGTGTTACTGGCGTTAACCATCAGTACAGAAACCGCCATTATTACGGCTTGTATTTATGTGGTATCACAAGCCATTGTGAGTAATATTGTTACCCCATTGATACAGAAACGGATGATTAACCTGCCACCGGCATTAACCATCATTAGTCAGGTCATTATGGGTACACTTTCTGGTGTTTTGGGTATAATTCTCGCCGTGCCACTATTGGCTATTGTAATTATTCTGGTTGATGAGCTGTACGTTAAGAAAATGCAAGTTGCTACGCTGGAACAACCTGGTTCCTGTTCATAAGATAGCGAGTAAGTTGTACGTTAAGAAAATGCAGGTTGTTAGGCTGGAACAAGCTGATTCCAGTTTATAAAAAGGTGAGCAGGGAATGCTGACTGGCGGTATGCAGGTCGCGCCAAACCCTGTTTATTTCTGTTTCTTTTTTCGCTGCTTCCAGTCCGCAATAAGGGAATAGTTCATCGGCAACCTGTCGGGAGACATGCGCCAGTTTCCGGCTGCTCGTGCTAACAGCTTGTAATGCCGCTTCACTAATTCCTCCCTCAGCGATTAGTTGCGACCAGGAAAGGTCAAATGCCTGGTAAAAGTCTTCCCTTACTTTCGTTAATGCCTGTGTGCAGCGCCTTAATTCTGATTCAAAAAACGTCACTTGTTCTGGGCTATAGCGTTTTTGGCCAGTCCGCTGTTTAAAGCTGGCATCAGCCAGCGCCAGGAAATGTTTAGCCATACCGGCACTATTGACAGCTAATGTCGTTTCTGCAAGCTGTAAAAATGGGTAATCAAAACCCGGGGTATCCACTTGTATGGCTTTGTTGATCTCAAAGGTTCTGTTCAAAGGAACTTTTCTATCGGTTACGGTAAAAGCATGACTACCTGTGGCCACCAGTCCGAAATACGACCAGCCCGACAGAATCTCCACTTCTTCCTTTTTTAGGATGAATGATTTTACCTGCTGTTCTCCATTTAAGTCTAAAAGCGGTTGTCCCTGGTCATCACAGATCACACAATTTGCAGTAAAAATGGTGGCATGCAGTGCTCCGCTGGCGTAGTTCCAGGTGCCATTAATCACGTAACCATCTTTATTCTTGGTTGCTGTTCCACCGATTGCGCCGCTCCCAGCAAAACAAACCTTTGGATCGGCAAAAACTTCTTTCGCTAGCTCTGTATCCAGAAAACCGGCAAACCAGCCCGCTCCACTACATAGGGTAACCGTCCAGCCCAGGCTGCCATCAGCCGCTGCTATTTCTTCTTCTAAACGCAGAATTTCTGGCAGGAGTAATGCAGGTCCGCCATAAATGTCGGGTACAAACAACTTAAACCATTGCTGCTGGTAGGCTAAGTTTAAAAGTTCAGGATGCAGTACACCCATTTCTTCTGAAAAAGCGGCAAATCTCTTGATGGTTTCACAAGCTGAAGGCTGGAGCATATGTTGCATGTTAATTAGCTAGCTGTTTGTTTTGGATGATGCGTTTCCAGTCGATATAGCCAAAAATGGCGACGATAAACAATACCGTGGTGAGCAGGGCAAACATGGGCAGTTGTTTATGGATCAGTAAAGGGATGGCAAAAAAGTTGGAAATATTTAGAAAGATCCAGTTTTCTATTTTGCGGCGGGTGAGCAGCCACATGCCTGCCCAGGCTGTAGAGGAAACCGCTGCATCCCAAATGGGTACATCGGAATCGGTAAAGTGTTTTAGGAATAAATGTAGGATGACAAAGCCACCTGTAGCGATGGCTACAGCAATGGTTAGCTCTTTCCGGCTACTCCAGCTCACCTGAATCAGGGGCTGGCCGACCCGCTTTTTCCAGACCATCCAGCCATAAACACTCATCGCCAGGTAATACATGTTCAACAGCATCTCGGCATAAAGGCCAACGCTGAGTAAAATGTACATGGAAAGCAGGATGGAGATGATGCCAGTAGGATAGAGCCAGATTTTGTTTCGCTTAGCCAGCAATACTTCTGTAACGCCAAATCCTACGGCTAACCACTCGATGATGCTGGTTTGTGCAAGCTGCTGATTAAATAATTGGAACCAATCTTTTATATCCATTTTTCTGTACCTTAACTAGGAGGCCCCAATGGGGGGCCGCTTTATAAAAACTTTCTCATCGGCTTTTAAACCGGCAAGATTGAATTAAGGTAAGGTGGATAACCAGCTGCTTACCTTTCCTAACCGGCATTATCCGGTCCAGGTTCTACGGGTGTGTTCTCAGCCTTTTATAGTATGGCACCCCGAGGTATTGTTTAGAGAATTTATTTTTTATCTAAGTTGTCTAGATAGACTTTTAACACGTTCTTTAAATAGATTTCTGGCTTAGGCATGTTAATGATAGCACCAGGTTCTTTGTCCTGCGATTGTTTGATGTAATTTGCTTTAATCTTTCCCCAATCCATGGAGTAAAGTTGTATAAAGGTCTCCACAAACTGCTGGTCGGTATAATCTTTTGGAAGTTTACTCAACACGACTTCAATTTTCTCTTCTTTTCTATGTAAAACTGCCATGATAACGCTTGTAATTTTCACAAAGTTACTAAAAAATTGGGTATGGGGAAATGAGCAAAAATCAAGGGTGGTGCTTTATACAAGTTGTCAATTGCTATAAAAAACAGTAAATTGAAATTGGTCAGGCAATGTGTGACCAATTAGATCAATGCTAATGTTGGGCAAATATGACATGGCCAGGGCTTATAGGTAACGTATTCTGCTAGATTGCCGGCTGTATATCTGCTGTATATCCGGTCTACGTTTAGTCCAACGTGATATAGAGCAGATATAGAGGAGATATGCTTTCGATAAACACAGATCATCAGTTACAGTTAAGTTCTGCTTCAGTCAAAAATGTGCTTGATCGGCTTTGGTTTGGGCGTTGAAGATTTGTATGCTTAGCGTGACCCTGGTTGCACTCAGGCTCTGGGTCGGACTTGGTCGCAAGTCATGTCGAATCATTGGTCTAGGCTTCGTAATACCATCAAATAACCAGTAAACGCAAAAAAGCCTCTCAGTTTATACTGAAAGGCTTTTTTTTGGTGGGAGATACTGGGTTCGAACCAGTGACCCCCTGCTTGTAAGGCAGGTGCTCTGAACCAGCTGAGCTAATCTCCCTTGGGTTCTGCCCTTAAATAAACAATAGTTGGGCTAGCTATTGAGTTTATTAAACTTTCGATCCTGAAAGTTTGGTGGGAGATACTGGGTTCGAACCAGTGACCCCCTGCTTGTAAGGCAGGTGCTCTGAACCAGCTGAGCTAATCTCCCTTGAGGTTCTTTAAGCTTTAACCGAAGTCAGCGGCTTAAGCGCTTCCCTTGTTGAGGGAGTGCAAATATACACCTCTAAGTCAAAACTCCAAAACTTTTTGAATAAATTACGACAATACATCCTCTAAAATTTGATGAGATTTAATTTCTCCAAATGATGCAGTGTGTAACGTGTAGAAAATCAATATTTTATCCAAGATCAACCTTCTGGTGGCATTATTGAATTTTATTTCGCCTAGCTGCTCAAAAGGAGTGGAGTAGAGCGAAATGAAGAAGGCCGCCTCTGTTTTTGCGATATAGTTAGGATGTAAAGGAGGCTGCGATTTAAATTCCCCCTCTTGTAAATCAAAAAAACTAAGGTCGCTTTTGCTTTCCAAACTGGGTGCAAAACCTAAAAATCTGGATAACTTTAATAAAAAGGCCAGGTGAAAGTTGGGTTGCGCCGTTGTGGTTTCGTCAAACCAGCTGATGGCATTGTAGATAAAGCTGAACAGGTTTTCGTCGGTATGTTGTTGTCTTATGCTCTTATAGAGCACTTCGTTTAAAAAGATGACAATGGAGCTTTTTACAATGTCGTAGGGGATGCTACGGAATACCGGTGAGGGCTTTAATTCCGACACCCTTTGTAAGCCCGAATTTACTTTATGGTAAACCACCATATCTGCCAGGTGTAATGGCTGCAACATGTTCATCCTGATCTTTGCCTTCGGTTTTTTAACGCCATTAATCAGGTACGATTGGATGCCGAATTTCTCTGTAAAAACCTGTACCACTACACTGCTTTCGCTGTATAAGGTGGTTTTTAAAATAATTCCCCTGGTTTTATGGAGCATAGCGGAGGTTTGAGATTTTAGGCCTACTTTTGTGAAGTAAAGATAAGCACACCAATTACACAATCCATGGCTACACCGGCAAAAGAAGAAAAGAAACTTTTACATCCCCGCAATAAACACCGTTCAAGGTATGATTTTGCGCTTTTAGTAAAAAGCACGCCTGCCTTACGCGATTTTATTATTGTGACGCCTTATGGCGAAGAATCTATCGATTTTGCCGACCCTGCTGCGGTTAAAATGCTTAATAAAGCCCTGTTGAAGCAACATTACGACATCGAACACTGGGATATTCCGGAGAATTATCTTTGTCCGCCGATTCCAGGCCGTGCCGACTATATTCATTACCTGGCCGATCTGTTGGCAGAAGGCAATGAGGGTAAAGTGCCAACCGGTAAAGGGGTGAAGGTTTTGGATGTTGGTGTAGGAGCAAACTGTGTATATCCGCTGATTGGGCATCAGGAATATGGCTGGACCTTTGTGGGTTCTGAAGTGGATAAACGTGCAGTAGAGGCTGTAAAGAATATTGTTGCAGCTAATTCCAGTTTAACTAATGCGGTTAGTGTGCGTTTACAACCTGATCCGGAAAAGGTATTGGCGGGCATCATCAAACCAGGTGAAAAATTTGACCTTACTTTATGTAATCCTCCATTTCATTCTTCTGCCGCAGCGGCAGCAATTGGTTCGCAACGAAAACTACATAACCTTGGTAAAAATAGTAAGGTGCTAAATTTTGGTGGCCAGCCTGTAGAATTGTGGTGTAAAGGTGGCGAGATTACTTTTATACAAACGATGGTTCAGGAAAGTGTAGCTTTTGGCGACCAAGTGCAATGGTTTACTACACTGGTATCAAAAAGCGCCAACGTTCCCGATGTCTATTACATGACGGATAAAGTTGGCGCTGTACGGGTTAAAACGGTAGAAATGGCACAGGGGCAGAAAACAAGTCGTTTTGTGGCTTGGTCATTTCAGCACTAAGCTTAGCCTAACAACAAAGGCTCATCATCATCGTCGTCGGTTAAGTTAAAACGGATACTTTCTGTACCTGATATTCCTTCTATGGAGCCACGGATGTGCGCCGCATTGAGCATTACTTTTTCCAGTTGTTTTTCGCGCGATTTCCATAACCGTTCCATGGCATCCCGTTCTTTTTGGATAGAAAGTTTCATGCTCATAAAGCCTTCACGGATAGCTTTCCATTGTTCAGAAAACTCGCTGCTGGTCAGATAGTCGTATAACATGTGCATTTTATCACCACGGTTTTCCTGTGATTTTGATGCGCTGAACAATTTCACAATACCATCTCTCAAGATATAGGAAACGGCTTTGACCTCGTCAAAAGAACAGATCCATACACCATCTTTCTCGCCGAAACAATCCATGCCTTTAGGGTAACATTGTGTTACAATAACCGCAACATCAACCCCCATGCCCCGCATGTCTTTTTTAAGCTTCTCAATCCATTCTGGTGAGAATTCTTTAGTTCTTTTACTTTCGTAAATGATACGCCCGCATTCCTGTCCAAATTGATTGCGCACATGGTGAACACAATCGGCGCCACGCACCCCTTTACCCACTTCGGTAACCATATCGAAAGGGAAAGCATTACGTAACAGTTCTTCCAAAATTAATTCCTGTGCTTCACCCTGCAGCTGCATAGAGCCCTGTTCAGCTTTACGTTTCATCTCTTCTGCCAATTTCTTCTGGTCTTCGAGCTGTTTTTCCAGTTCCTTTACCCGCAGCAGGTGCTCCGTGTCTCTGATATTGCTTTTTTCATGTTCCTGTTTTCTGATCTGTTCCACCAGTTCTGCCCGCTGTTCCTGCAACATGCGCTGCATTTTCAGTTCCAGCTCGGCTTCTTTTTCCACGATTTCTTTTTCCTTGATTAAAAAGGACATTTCTTTAGCCCGGGCCAGTTTTAATTTCTCTTCCTGCTCCTTATTGGCCTGGTCGAGCAGGCTAAGCTTGTTCTCGAAATCTGTGGCAATGCTTTTTCGCAGATTTTCCTCCATGCTTTGCTGGATCTGCTTTTTTTCAGTAGCCAGTTTTTGTTCAAAAAGTGTTGCCTGCTCTTGTTGTTTCTGTGCAAAAGACTGCTCCAGCTGCTGCTGTTGTCTTATAAAATCCTTTTGCTTCTGTTCCATAGCCAGGGTCAGCTGCTGCTGCTGCTGGGAAAACTCCTGTTGTTTGATTTTAAATTCTTCTTCCTTTTGCTTGGTGAAAGACACCATTTTTTCGCGGAGGTCTTTTTTATATTCTTCGGCCATCACTTCCTCAATGGGAAAGCTATGGGCACAATTAGGACACTTTATCTCTGTTGACATAATAATGGTCTTTTTCTATTTATTTACGCACATACAGGCTATCTGCAAATTGTACAGATACGCTGCGTGGTTCCTGATCTTCAATGGAAATTACCATAGAGCCATCAAAAGGAACCGTTTCTAACACTTTTATTGGGGTACCAATGTTGATGCCCAGCTTTTTCAAATATTGTAAAAACACAATAGATGTATCTCTAACGGCTACCACCAAGGCTTTTTGCCCCGGTTTTAACTCTGAAAGTACATTTCTATCCATCAGAAGAATTTCGCCGTTAGCTTTTGGTATAGGGTCACCATGTGGATCAAAAGCTGGATACTCCAGAAATTCGTCAAGTTTGTTGATGAGCTTTTCTGAATGGATGTGCTCCAGTTGTTCGGCTACATCATGCACTTCATCCCAGCTGAAATCGAGTTTCTGATATAAAAACGTTTCCCAGAGGCGGTGTTTACGCACAATATTAAGCGCAAGCTTAAGTCCAGTATCAGTCAGCGAGATTTTCCCGTATTTTTTGTAATCTACTAATTTTTTTTCTTTAAGTTTTTTGAACATGTCGGTTGCCGTAGCAGGTTTAACGCCTACCTGTGCGGCAAGTTCATTGGTGCCTGCTTCAGCTTTGCCCTCATTTTGGTTTCCTATCCTGAGTAAGGCTTTCAGGTAATTCTCTTCCGTATACGATAACATCGAACAAATATAAGGCAATTCTATGGTATTGGCACCGGCTTCGATCGCCATAGAGACGCCATAAAAAAGGTATGTTACCATAAATATATTGGAAATATGCTAACTTTATTCCATGATTTACCAGTCCACCTATCAGGCAGCTAAGATTGTTGCTCCACAATTGGAAACGATTTTTGCACAACATTTACAGGCTGCAAAAGAAAGTGGTGAAGAAGACCTGGCCCCCCTTCCTGAAGCCCGATTTGTGGAGCAGATTCTCGATGCTGCGTTTTGGGCCAGTCTGCGTAAAGAGGAAGGTCATCATACAAAAATATCCATTGCTTTTGTTCCGCCAGAACAAGCGGGTAGTCCCTTATTGTTAAAACATACCTTGCCTTTAAACCCGACCATGCTCACCAAGTTTGCCCCGGGTGTGGAGCGTGCCGGTGTTCACATTGGGGTATGGCATAAAGATGGACAATTGTATGTATGGGGCACCACGATTATCATTCCCAATTTTTGCTTTATACTGGATGTTTCTGAGCCTGGTTTACTGGTGATCAAACACCGCCGCATTTATGGTTTTGGTAAATACACAAACCTTGCAGTACTCAAAGGCGAACAGATTAAGTTTGTTGATACCACGTCGCCGCGTTCGCACGACTGGCCTACCATGTTATTAACGCTATTAGACCTCACCGCACCTTCTTATTGGAACGATTCGGTTAATGTATTGATACAGCTGGCCGTGTCTATGCGTGCACACCAGCGTGGAGGTACTTTACTGGTAGTTCCATCGTCAAATAACAGCTGGCTACAGTCTATTGTAAAACCAATACTCTACGGTGTACAACCTGCCTTTGGCAGTTTGTCTAAATTACTGTCGCAGGAAAGGAAAGAAGCGAGCCAGATTTTTTGGCAAACGGCCTTGAAACGTGAGGTAGACCACCTGGCGGGGCTTACTGCCATTGATGGCGCCACCGTTGTCAATGATCAATACGAATTGCTTTCTTTTGGTGTTAAAATAGGCAGGGCTAAAGGGAAAGAGATTCTGGAAGAATTGTCCTATAGTGAACCTGTGGTGGGTGGAGGTGCTAAAATCATTCCGGCCACAAAAGTCGGTGGTACCCGGCACTTATCGGCAGCACAGTTTGTGTTTGATCAGAAAGATGCCCTGGCATTGGTGGCTTCCCAGGATGGTCATTTCACCATTTTCTCCTGGTCGGTAAAAAATAATTGCCTGCAGGCACACCGTATCGATTCGCTGTTACTGTAATTCTTATACATGTGCTGCTGAAGTTGTCAACGGGATGGTTGGCAACCTTTTTTCTTTTTATATAGAAAATAAGATAGCGGCAATGATCGCAAAAGTAAACAACATAGTTACAACAATACGATCAATAACTATCCAGTCCTGATGAGTGAGTTTTCTTGTGACTTTAACATTTTTTTCTACACTATGCCTGGCAAAAATCGTAAAAATAGGGTGGGTTTTAATGATCATAGGTATTTGTATTGATGTTATTCATTTTAGTACAAACTGCACGCCAATTCTATTAATTAATACTAAATGCTATAAAAATGCCTTCTGTGAAGCACATGTGTAACTTCCTGTTTCTTAAGGGATGTATAATTTAGCCCACACTGAGGTATTGACCTGTACAAATTACCGTAAAAGAAAAAATAAGGTGTAATCTCTCCAAAATTCCTCGCCATTCCGTAGGCTAAATCATGATTATTAAAAATAATTTGCTGTAAATCAATAAGATAAACAATAATTAATAATTTATACAGTACTATGTATTGCATATTACTATATAAAACATATATCTTTGTTATATGATAGCAGAAAATACGCAAACACAAATGCGCAAGGGCATACTCGAGTACTGTGTGCTGCTGATAATCTCTCGGGGAGAGATTTACGCATCGGATATAATCGCTGAGCTAAAATCGGCGAAGTTGCTGGTGGTAGAGGGTACACTTTATCCTTTATTAACCCGCTTAAAAAATAATGGCTTGTTGAGTTATAATTGGGTAGAATCTACCTCTGGGCCGCCAAGAAAATACTACGAACTGACCGACGTAGGTAGGGGCATAGTGAAACAATTAGACACCACCTGGCAAGAATTAGCCTACGCAATTGAAACTTCTAAACAGACAAAGAAATGAAAAGAACGCTAAACATAAATATTGGTAATTCCATCATCCATATTGAGGAAGATGCCTACGAGCTGTTAAAGGCTTACCTGAATGAAATCAAGTCGCATTTTGCAAAAGGCGCTGACGATTTTGAAATTGTAACCGATATAGAAAACCGGATTGCTGAGATGTTTCGGGAGATCTTATTTACGCAACAGAAGCAAGCCATCAGTATAGAAGATGTGCAGTTGATTATTGCACAAATGGGAACGGTTCGTGATTTCGAAAACATGGAAGCCGAAGAAGAAGGGTCATCTGCACCATTAGAGGCTCCTGTTATCAAAAGGTTATACCGTGATACCGAGAACGGCATGGTGGCCGGGGTATGTGCTGGTTTGGGTCATTTTTTGAACATCGAAGACCGCTGGATCAGGTTAGCATTTCTGATTTTAATATTCTTTGGGGGTGCAGGCTTTCTGGCTTACCTGGTGATGTGGATCATTGTTCCCCGTGCGGCTACCCGTTCTGAAAAGATGTACATGAAAGGTGAACCGGTTAATTTACAAGGGTTTATCCGTAATTTTCAGGAAGAGGTTGAAAACAACGAGCTTATAAAACGTTCTGGAGGCTTCGTTAAAGAAATGGTGGATTTGCTGGGAAAGTTTTTAACGGGATCCGGAAGAGTTATTTTTAAACTGTTTGCTGGGTTCATCATCTTTTGTGCGGCCATGATGTTGCTGAGCGTAGTCGTGATGTTAGCTACCTTTTTAGGTTTTTTTGATGGAAGTGCCAATGACTACTTTCCATTCAGTATGGTAGCTGCGCATCACCTTCCTTTTCTCCTGTTTGCTGCGTTTGTTACCATTGCCGTTCCATTATTGGCTTTAATCCTGTTTACATTCAGGGCAGCATTTAACGGTCGTCCCATTCACCGTTCTGTGTCTTTCGGCTTATTGATCATCTGGTTGTTTGGTGTATGTACTGCGATTTTTTATGTTGCCAAAGTAAGCGCCGAGTTTAAAGAAGAGGCAGAGTTTACACAGGAAACGACTTTGACGCCATACCCGGTATATACGCTGGAGATGGATAATTCCCGCTTTTTTTCTAAAGAAGATAGTGTGAAATACCAGATTCAGGCAGACCGTAATAAGGGCAGGGTGATTTTACAGGACTACGATGGGGCTTTTGATGAACCGAAAAATGTGCGTATTCATATTGAGAAGAGCCTTGGTGATAAAGTTTCGATCACTCAAAACTACAGTGCGCAAGGCCGGAACTTTGAAATGGCCTTAAGGAATGCACAGAATATTGCTTACGACTTTGTGCAACAGGATTCGTTGCTTCGCTTCAATCCTAAATTGCACCTGAATAAAGCAGCCAACTGGCGTAACCAGGAAGTGGAAGTAACGGTAAAAGTGCCGGTTGGTACTAAGTTGATGTTGAATGAGGATCTGGATCGTTATTTATCACAGTACGGCTCATGGGCATGCAATCGGGAAGATGGTGTAGACCATGAGTACACCACTTGGGAAATGACAACAGAGGGTTTAAAATGTACACATGAAATAAACACCGGGGAACCACATTAATTTGGTTGCTCCCCGGTGTTCCGGGATTTATTTTACCGTATAGCGGAAGACAAAACGGCCGGGGTTGCCGTTTTTGTCCAAGCCTTCTAATACAGCTTTATAGGTTCCTTTACCCTCCGCATTATAAAATTCAAAGGTTACCACTCCGGTTTCATCCGTTACTATCCTTGGATTCCAGTATATGGTGGTCCTTAAATCTTTTGCCGTACTATTTGGAGTCGTATATCTAGGTGAGTAAAATTCTCTTTGTTTACTGAAGCCTTTAGGTTCCAGAGTCACCATGTTTTCCTTAGGTAATAATTTCCTTAGTTCTTCCATGCTCATCTTTTTACCCACAGGTGCTTTCTTCATGTTGATGGAGATGACCCCATTTGTTCCGTAAGTACGGTTTACTGTACCAAGTTCGTCTCTTAAAAAGATTTCAATAGATTCTATTTCATTGATGTTAACACTGCTAATAGAAAACGCATCAACCGGGCTGCCTGCCAAAAAGATTTGCACAGGTACTCTTTTGCCGGCTAAAAAATCACGACTGATATAAAAGTTATTTTCTTCAAATGTTAAGCCTGTAGCCATGGTTCTTAAACAGCTAAGCAGATCATTGCAGCCTGAAAAGCGCTCTGGACCTAGTTCATGATCTGCCATCATAGGTAGCGATGATAGTGCAGAATAATCAGCATGGCTCACCTTTTTAATCGGCGCACCGGTAATTTTAACTTCTTTCAACTGTCGTAAATGACTGTATTGCTTTCTGCTATTGCTCAGGTAATTATTTAAAGTACTGTCAATGTTCATCACTTCCTCCACCTTATTGATGTTATGAGTCATTTCTGGAAAGGGGGCAGGATCCACCATAATCATCAAGTTGCTGCCGTTAGTGCCGTATTTTGCACTGATGACTACTTGCGAGGAGTCTGGGATACTTAAGTTTTGGAAGTTAAATACACCTGATGGGCTTGTAAGTGCTTCTGCGGAGTAAGTTCTTCCTGGAATGGTTAAGCGTAAACCTGCTTTTTTAACCGGCATTCCGGTGCGGTCGCGTAACGTTCCGCTAATGTTCATGCCCTGCTCTGGAAGCATGGTCACCTTCGGATAACGCCCGGCCAGAATATCACTGTACGTAAATCGGCGGTAACCCTGGGTCAACATCAGCAGATCGAGATCCGCCAGTTTTTTATCATCCGTTTTATTGAAATAATAGTTCGGCTTTTCCAAGTAACCTTTAAGGTCTGAACCTAAAAGCATCTCGCTTAAAATGGTGGTTTGTGCATCTTCGTTAGCCGGAACTTTTTGCTCATCAGTAACCGCTACGGAGAAGTGACCAGCCAGTTGTTCTGTTGCATTTTTAGCCGATACCGTCATCTTTACCTTCTGACGTGGCTTATAGCTAGGCAAATCCGTTTTAACATTTAATGTCATGGCATCCTGGCGTAAAATAAAGACCAACCTTTCACTTGCCGGCTGTCCGGCGGCAGAAAATAAGGTGATTTGTATAATTCCAGAAGGGAATTTGTTTTTAGGGATTTTAGCGGCGGTTACCTGGCTCATTAAAGCGGTTTGTGCAGCATAATAAATCACGCCGGCATTTTGAGCGACGATATACACCCCTTTTTCTTTATTTTGTTCGAAGAAGGTATTATTGGCAACAATTTTTAAGTTAATATTTTCTGGATTGCTATTGTTCACCTGCAGGGCAATTCCGCTGGCCACCGGTTTAGGTAAATCAACAGTTTTAGTTGTTCCATCTTTAAAGTTGATGTTCGCCTTATAGGTTTTCCCTTCTTCCATATTTACATAAAATGCACCCATACCTAGATGAGCTGATTTGAAAGAGGTAATGATGTTGCCATCCTGATCTGTAATGGTTCCTGATAAATCTACACCTAATCCTTTAGCATTAACTGCTTTAAAAGCAACCTGTGTAGGTACGCCCAGAATCAGTTCACCGCCTTCGGGGAAAAATTGGATATCATTAACAGCATCAATGGCTTCAAACTTAAAGCTAGAATTCAGAGTCTCCTTGTCGGCAACAGTAATGTCTGTCACAAGCTGGCCTGTTTTAATCACCTGGTTTTTACGTGGTGTAATACTCACATTCAAAAAGCCGTTTTGGTCTGTAGTTCCTTTGCCCTTACTTACCTCTTCAAATGACGAAATCACTTTCCAGTTGACGGCTCTATTAGCTAAAGGTTGTTTTTCTCCATTCTTATATTGAATACGGGCATTAATCAACTGCCCTTTATCAGCATTGCTGGTTTCGTAACTAAAATGGGTGAGCAATTCTTTATCTACAGCCGCACCAATTGGAATGGTTTTGCTGAAGAAATAATCAGGATCGAAATTCAGCATCCACACGGTGTAGGCCCTTACATAGTAGTTGCCTTGTTTAAAGGTAAGTGGGTCTAGGGGAAGATTACCATAAGCCATGCTGTTGGTGACCGGATATTTAAGTGTGCTGACCAGGGAATCCTGACTGTTCATGATATCGACATACACGATTTTACTCAGTGGCGATGGCATATTCTGGTCTGTGGTTAAATATGCCTTAAACCAGATGGTGTCAGAAACGCTATAATATGGTTTATCGAAATGCAAGTACACTTTCTCAACAGGGTATAACTCAGGTATTTTACTGGTTTTGTTGATAATGTTCTTTAAAGTTGTCGTGTCTTGCTGTGAAAAGGCCGTAAGGTGTAAACCACTTAGGACTAAGATCAGAGCAGATACAAATTTTAAATACTTCATGAATGTAAATTAACGATTGATTTTGCTAATATATTCATTTAA
The DNA here is from genome assembly GCF_015752175.1 of Pedobacter sp. CAN_A7. Lineage (NCBI taxonomy): Bacteria > Pseudomonadati > Bacteroidota > Sphingobacteriia > Sphingobacteriales > Sphingobacteriaceae > Pedobacter > Pedobacter sp. CAN_A7. The sequence continues at coordinate 751,242 of NZ_JADOUW010000002.1, forward strand.
GGCCTTAGCTTCTTCATTTTAGCCAGGCTTTAACATATTTTGACATTTATACCTGGCGCCACACCTTACGGCCAAATAAAAGAATTAATAGGGATTAGTATGCTACAACGAAATCAGTTAATGGACTGCGAACTTTCTTTAGGTTCACTAACCAATCGCCATTTTCATCGCGGTAGCCCAAAGTAAGCATCGTGGTGCTACGTAAATTCAAGGCTTTTAAGTCTAGTAATTCATCAAGTTTACCGGCATCAAATCCTTCCATTGGCGTTGCGTCAACTTCTAATAATGCTGCTTCTGCAATGGCCATTGCAAAACTGATATAAGATTGTTTTGCTGCATGGTGGTAATTTTCTTCTGCAGTTTTTGAAGTTAAAGTAGTAATCAGCGTGTTTTCATAGTCGGCAGTTGCAGTTGCTGGCAACCCACGTTCTGCATTGGCATGGGCAAATACAGCCCTGATGTTTTCTTCAGTATACTGATCCCATGCAGCAAAAACCAACAGGTGGGAACAGTCTATAATTTGTTGCTGACCGTAGGCAAGTTCAGCTATTTTAGCTTTTAATTCAGGATTGGTGATGACGATTACTTTAAAAGGTTGCAAACCTGAAGAGGTAGGGGCAAGGTGTGCGGCTTCTATAATTTGGTCAACTTTGTCTTGAGGAACAGCATTGCCATTCATTTTTTTAGTTGCATAACGCCAGTTTAAGGCTTGGATCAAACTCATATTAATATTCTAATTGTGTTATTATTGTTACGTTAAGCCCATGATCAGGCTTTTCTGCTTAGCAGCGCGCTGTAAAGTTATCACGGCTGCATGCTTAAAAGATGCGCCATAACTCTTTTGACTTTTAAATGAAAAATTGTTTCTTTGTTATGCATGCATAAGTTATCTTTAAACTATGTTAGCATAACATTTAACAAACAACCAGATATCATGAAAAAGATTTTACTCAGTTTTTTAATGGTTATACCTGTATGGGGATTCTCTCAATCTTTCCAGGTGAACCTTCAAGGACAAAAACAAATTGGAATGGCGGGTGCCGGTACAGGTGTTGCCATGGACGAGGCGGCCGTATTTTTTAACCCAGGTGCAGTTTCTTTCTTAAAGAAAAATGGCGTTCAAGGTGGCGTTAGTCCGATTTTCTTAAAAACAGTTTTTAATGAAGCGGGATCCGACCGTTTAGAACATAATAAAAGCAAAGTGCCTACGCCTTTTCAGGCTTATGCTGTTTTCGGCAAGCCTGATGGTCGTATAAGATTTGGTTTAGGTGCTTATACCCCTTTTGGTGGCGCCATGCATTGGGATGAGAACTGGAGTGGTAAGTATACGGTGACTTCTCTTGATTTACATGCGATCTATATTCAACCAACGGTAAGTATAAAACTATCTGATCATGTTGGTATTGGTGGTGGATTGGTTTATTCTATGGGTAAAGTTGATTTAAGGCGCGCAGTGCCGTTAACGTTAAACAATGGACAATCGGCCACGGCAAAACTACAGGGTGATTCGCATAACTTCGGATGGAACGCCGGTATTTATGTGGAAACGGTTTCAGGTGTTTCCATTGGTGTAACACACCGCTCGCAGGTTACGGCTACAGTTGAAGAGGGTGATGCAATATTTGACGTTCCTGCAGCATTGGCAGGCGGTTTCCCAACAAAGTTTAATGCTGATTTGCCATTGCCAGCAACTACTTCCTTAGGTCTAGGATTTTATCCTTCAGCAAAAACAACCATTGCGGTTGATGTGAACTGGGTACACTGGAATAAATACAAAGAGCTTGCTTTTGAATATAACAACAATGACCGTGTTGAAAACACCAGGTCTCCACGTAATTACCATGATTCTGCAACCTTACGTTTAGGTGTTGAAAACCAAACAACAGAGGCCATTGCCTTAAGAGCAGGTATTGGTTATGCTTTTACACCAGTAGGTAAAGGTTATGTAACTCCGGAAGTTCCAGATGCTAATAGACTATTGTTAAGTGCAGGTGTTGGATTTAAGCCGACTGAGCGTTTAGGCATAGACTTTTCATTTTTATATGAAAACATTGTGGCCAGAACTGAAACCAATATCGAAACGGGCTTAAGTGGCACCTTCAAAACGGTAGCTTACATCCCTGGCATCGGTTTATCTTATAAATTCTAATTATCAATCCAGAACATCATGAAATCACAATATTTATATAAAAGCTTGCTGGCTGTCGCCATTCTGGGATTAGCCGCTTGTAAACCATCAGTTGATACGATTGTTCCAACAAAAGGGACAGCAGATTTTACCAGGTATATTGCCATTGGTAACTCATTGACCTCAGGTTATGCCGACGGCGGATTGTACCTGGATGGCCAGAAAAACTCCTTTCCAGAAATGATTGCACAGCAGTTAAAAAGCGTAGGTGGTGGTAATTTTACCAGTCCGTTTTTTAATGAAGCACAGTCTAACGGCTCTGGTTATTTAAAATTAAGCGGATTTAATCCTAATGGTACGCCTATTACGGCTACAGAAACGGCCAACCTGGCTGTTCGTGGGCAGCAAGCAATTCCAGGTTTCGGAAACGTAGTACTATACACCAAATATACAGGTGAAGTAGAAAACTACGGCGTTCCGGGCATTAAGTTGATGCATGTTAATTATGCACCATACGGCAATTTGAATGGTTTCTTTGAGCGTCTGCTTCCTGGAAATGCAGGTGCTAATAATACAACCTACCTTGATTTTGTTACCGCTAAACCTTTTACTTTCTTTAGCATGTGGTTAGGCAACAACGACATTTTAGGTTATGCCACCAGTGGTGGTGCCGGCGATGTGCCAACCCCTAAAGGCGACTTTAATGCCTTATACAATGCAGCTGTTGCCAAGTTAACAGCTAGTGGTGCAAAGGGTGTTGTAGCCACAATTCCTGATGTAACTAAAGTGCCATATTTTACTACAGTTACCTTAAATAGTTTATTGGCGGCTGTAAAGGCTACACCTGCAGGCGCGTCGGTTACTGCTTTATATATTAAAACCGGTGCAAGTGCAACCAGAGCAGCTACAGCAGCTGATTTGTTTACCCTAACACTGAGTTCAGCCAACGTAATTGGTGTTCCAAGTGCAGCAGGTATTCCTTACGGCCTACACCCGCTTAACCCAATTGAAAGTAAATGGGTGTTAGATAAGGATGAAGTGGCCGTAGTTAATGACTACGTCAATTCTTATAACAATACCATTAAAAGTGTAGCTGCTTCAAAAGGCCTAGCCTTAGTAGATGCTTTTGACATGTTAAGGGAATATAGTGCTACAGATGCCAGCGGTCATTTGATTGGTAAAATGGTGAATGGTGCTGAGGTAAGTTCTGCTTTCATCACCGGTAACTTGTTTTCATTAGATGGGATCCACCTGACACCAATGGGTTATGCAATTACTGCAAATGCTTTTATTAAAGCGATCAATGGGAAATATGGTTCAAGCATACCAACTGTTGATGTGACTAAATACAGAGGCGTGAAATTTCCTTAAGGATTGAAGTCTTTTGCATAAAAAACCCCCGGTTACTTTTAGTTGCCGGGGGTTTTTATTTATACCGAAGTGCCCGCTTCATTATGCAAATCCACATGTTGATGATCAGACTACAGATTTAAATGTACCTTTAATTCGGTTTGCGGAGGTGGTTTTAATTAAAGCTTACTCAGCTAACCAGTTGGATAGCGCCTGAGCAGGTGATGCGGAATGGCTGTGCCGCAAAGAGAAATTGACAACAGTAATGGAGTGATCAAACAAAATATCGGATGGTAAAAAAAACGCTAATACTATTTACCCTGAGCCTTTGCCTGCTTTTTAGCAAGGTGGAGGCCCAAACAGGGGTATCTTTTCATAACGGTCATAGTCATAACGACTATCATCAGCCTATTCCATTATTAAGCTCCTACCAGGCCCGCATGGGTTCTATAGAAGCTGATGTTTTTCTAAAAAATGGTCAGCTGTATGTAGCACACGATAGCACAGAGATTAGTCAGGATGCTACCTTAAGAAAGCTTTACCTACAGCCGCTGGCGGAATTTTATGTGAAGAATGGAAATACACCTTACCCGGATCCTGCACAGAAACTACAGTTGGTGATTGATGTCAAGGAAGATTACCAGCATGTTTTACCAGTACTGATCAAAGAGCTTCAATCGTTTAACACTGTTTTTGATCAGACCAAAAATGCGAAAGCCATAACGATTGCCATTAGTGGTGATATGCCACTGCCTGCAGCATTTCAAAATTATCCTGAGTACATCTTTTTTGATGGGAGACCGAACATTGAATATACACCAGCACAGTTGAAACGGGTGGTGATGATTAGCGATGATATCAAAAATCATACAGCCTGGAATGGCAAAGGAACACCAACAAATGCGGATAAACAGAAGTTGAAAAGCATTGTTGAAAAAGCACACCAGCAACAAAAGCCATTCAGGTTTTGGGGCACGGCAGATGGTCCGAATACCTGGTTAGAACTGAAACGTCTTGGGGTAGACTGGATCAATACCGACCAACCCAAACGTCTGCATGATTTCTATCAGCATAAAGATAAACTCAGTTATACCAATCCAGTGACTTATCCTGTATACCAGCCTACTTACAAATCGGATGGTACGAAGAAGAAAGTTAAAAATGTGATCTTGCTTATTGGCGATGGGATGGGCTTAGCACAGGTCCATGCTGGCTGGATAGCCAACCACGGAAATCTGAACATGACGATGATACGTCACCATGGTTTCTCGGAAACATCTGCTTCAAATTCTGGAAATACGGATTCCGCAGCAGGAGCTACAGCTATGGCTGTGGGTGAGAAAACCAACAATCGCTATATCGGTATGGGGCCTGATGACAAAAATAGAACTAACCTGCCTGATACGTTAGCACATTATGGTTTGAAAAGTGGCATTATCAGCTCTGCTGATGTTACAGACGCCACGCCTGCCGCATTTTATGCGCATCAAACAGACAGGTCTTTTAACCAGGCCATTGCCAAGGATTTACTCCATAGCCGTGTAGAGATATTGGTAGGTTCTGGTGGGAAAAATTTCATCGCCAATGCGGATACATCCTTAATGTCTTCACTTAATGGTAAAGGTTATACCTGGAGCAGATCCATGGATCAGTTTAAGCAACAAACCAAGGGAAAACAATTGGTGTTATTGGCTGATAGTGCGACCAGGCCCATAAAGGATGGTAGAGGGGATATGCTTGTGCAGTCTTTAAATAAAACCATTTCGCTTCTGGCTCAGGGTAAAAAAGGTTTTTTTATTATGGCAGAAGGCGCACAGATAGATTACGGGGGGCATGCGAATGATTTACCTTATGTGGTGACTGAATTGCATGATTTTGATAAAGCAGTCGCTGCAGCTTTGCAATTTGCAGATGAAGATGGGGAGACCCTGGTGCTGGTTACAGCGGATCATGAAACCGGGGGACTGACGTTATTGGAAGCATCTGCGGAACAAGGAAGTGTGCTTGGTGAATTCAGTACAAACGATCATACTAATATCATGGTACCAGTGTATGCCTATGGCCCGCAATCTTTTGAATTTATTGGTGCTTATTCCAATACCGCTATTTTTCATAAGATACTTAAGGTGTTGGCGCTTGGTAAAGGTAAAAATTAGGTTTCTTTTTTATAGACGTAATATTCAGTTAGATTGGAGTCATTCATGTTCCGGATCTACACAGACAGGAGTTCTTTAACGAAAAAGACCATGTTCTACTCCTAAAGAATGCCCCAAATAGTGTTTAACTTTTTGGGGCATTCTAATTATTCGGCCTCGCTTGCTATTGTGTTACCTGATTATTATACGCTAGCCAGCGCATAAACTGGATATTCGCATCATCTCATTTGTTTTTACGAATATTCCGACAGTGTTTTATGGTTTCGGCTTTAGTTTTCCTTTAAAAACCTTTTCTAGCTTTTCTAGTTTTGGCTGGATCACCAAACGGCAGTAGGGCTGGTTTTTATTGTTGTTAAAGTAATCCTGGTGATATTTTTCGGCAACATAAAAAGTTTTCGCTTTATCGATTGCAGTCACCACCGGTTTACCGAAAGCATTGATTTTGTTTAGTTCGTTTTTGTATTTCTGTGCTAATGCTTTCTGAGTGTCGTTATGGTAAAAGATTACGGAACGGTATTGTGTACCCACATCAGCTCCCTGGCGGTTTAAGGTTGTCGGATCATGCGTTTTCCAGAATACATTCAGTAGCTCTTCATAAGTTAATACTTTTGGATCGTAAGTGACTTCAATCACCTCTGCATGGCCGGTGATGCCACTTGATACCTCGTCATAAGAAGGGTTAGCAATGGCACCTCCTTCATATCCTGACCTTACTGCTGTAACGCCGGCTAGACGTTCAAAAACTGCTTCTGTGCACCAGAAGCAACCATTCCCAAAAGTTGCTTTCTCGAGTTTCCTTTGTTGAGCACTTGCGTCGTTAAAAGAAAAAAGGATTATAGCCATCATTATTAAATATCTCATCTCGTGTTTGTTTTATTAAAGTTACGTATATGACGACGGTTTAGTTTTTAAGGTGTTGAATTATCCGCATTAATTACACTTAACTGATATTTAATTGCTAAACTGGGAAGAAGTTCGTGACATATTTGTGGATAACTTAATCGCTTTTGGATGAGTTTATTAGAATTAGATTTCTTTTAAATCCGTTATTTATTAACAATTGTTTCCTAATTTTGAATCCATCACAAGAAAAGAAATTATGACGTCCACACCTTACATACCTTGTTTAGATTTAGGTTCATATATCAATGGAACAGAACAGGAACGCAAGCAATTTTCAGATGAGCTAGGTAGAGCTTTTAATGATTCTGGTTTTGTAACCATTACCAACCATGGCGTAAGTCAGGAATTGATTGATAAACTCTATGAAAACATCCAGGCTGCTTTTGCCTTGCCAAAAGAAACCAAATTTAAGTATGAGAAACCAGAATTAGCTGGTCAGCGAGGGTATACAAGTCCGGGAAAGGAAACGGCTAAAGGTGCTAAGACGGCCGACTTAAAAGAATTCTGGCAGATCGGTCAGGAAGTAACGGATGGTGATCCGGTGAAGGACAAATATCCGGCAAATGAAGTTCTGGAGGAATTACCTGAGTTTAACGCCATCACCATGGAGGTTTACAAGAAATTAGAGGATAATGGTAAACATTTATTGCGTGCCATCTCTACTTACCTGGGTTTGCCGATTGACTATTTCGATCAGCATGTACACAACGGGAACTCCATCCTTAGGGGTATACATTATTTCCCTATCGAAAATCCAGCGCTTATTGCTGATGATGCGGTTCGTGCCGGTGCACACGAGGATATTAACCTGATTACTTTATTGATTGGCGCTAGTGCAGACGGATTGGAAGTGTTAACCCGCAGTAACGAATGGTTGCCAATAAAAGCGCATCATTCTGATGTTGTGGTAAATGTTGGCGATATGTTGCAACGGTTAACCAATAACAAGTTACGCTCTACAACCCACAGGGTGGTAAATCCACCACGGGAGCTGATGAAAACATCACGTTTTTCTGTACCCTTCTTTTTACATCCCAGAGCGGATATGGACCTGACGAGTTTGGAGTCTTGTATTGATGCGGAACATCCGAAAGTTTATGAAGACATGACCGCAGGGGAGTATTTGGACGAAAGGTTGAGGGAGATTGGGTTGAAAAAGTAAAAATTCTTTTCGATTCAAAGGCTGAAAAGTTTTGCGAAGCGCAAAACCCTTCTAGGCCTTTTCATCGAATAAGTATTTTTATCCGAGGGAAGGGTTGAAAAAGTAAAAATTCTTTTCGATTCAAAGGCTGAAAAGTTTTGCGAAGCGCAAAACCCTTCTAGGCCTTTTTATCGAATAAGTATTTTTATCCGAAAATGCAGGAAGAGATGGTTTACGCAGAGCCGAAGGTGATACTTAATTTGAGTGCTCTTTCAAAAAAGTTTTAGACGTGTTATTTGAATAAAAAAGAAAAGACCAGTTGAAAAAATCAACTGGTCTTTTCTTTTAATTTACCGCTGTATTTTTGATATTAAACACCGTGTGTCATTAGCCACTGCGGAAACTTCTTTCCCACTCTTCCGGAAAAAATTCAATGTCTATGAAAAGGCCTAGAAGGGTTTTGCTCTTCGCAAAACTTTTCAGCCTTCGAATAGATCATTGAATTTTTAAATCAATGGCTTTATTTATCACATCCTGTATCCGTCCCCTCACCTTCAACTTTCCTAACATCTCCGATACCCCTGGGTGTACCCTGTTAGACAAAAACACATAAACCAGTCCTCGGCTTGGATCCACCCATACACAGGTGCCTGTATATCCGGTATGACCGTAAGTTTGCGGCGATGCTAATTTAGAAGGGTATTCTTTAGACGTATCTGGATCCCATCTGTCAAAACCTAATCCGCGTCTGCTGATGTTGCTGTTTTTAACGGTAAACATATCTACTGTTTCCGGGGTCAGGTATTGCTCACCACCATAAGTTCCTTTATTTAATAACATCTGGTACATGATGGCTAAGTCGTTCGCACTGGCAAACAAACCAGCATGGCCAGATACGCCGCCAACTAAGGCAGCACCCTGATCGTGCACATAACCCGTTAACAAAGTATCTCTAAAATAAGTGTCCTTTTCTGTTGGTACAATCTGGCTGGGTGAAAAGCGATTGCGTGGTAAGAAACCTGCAGTTTGCATACCTAAAGGTGTATAAAAGTTGTCGGCCACATATTGGTTTAGTGGTTTCATGCTTATGCGTTCCACAATATCCTTCATTACATACATGCTGATATCACTATACACATATTTCCCCCTGGTTTTAATAGGTGAATTTAACATCTTAGGCCACATCATGTCGTTGAAATAACCTTTTCTAATGTAGTAACCGTCGGCTACCTTGGTAGGGAAAGCGGCAGTAGAATCACTACTGTGGTCTGTTGGTTTAACAAAGTTTTGAAAAGGAATAAAGGGGATAAAGCCTGCCTGGTGTAACATCACTTCCCGCACGTTGATGCTATTCATTGGCGAAAGACGTGCTTTAGGGATATAGGCACCCACATTGGTGTCCAGTTGTAATTTTCCCTGTTCCACTAAGCGCATCACAGTAGGGGTGGTTGCCATGACCTTGGTAATCGAGGCAAGGTCAAATATATCAGTAACTTTCTCGGGTAAGCCATTACTGTCGTAAGTGTGGTTACCATAAGCTTTATTAAAAATCACCTTTCCGTCTTTTGCTACGAGAACCACCATGCCTGGGGCAGCCTTAGCCCTGATGGCTTCGGCAACTATCTGGTCAATTTCTTTAAGGTTGTCACTATTTACTCCAGCATCTTCTGGTAAGGTATATTTTAAACGACTGACGCTGGTATTGAAACCTGAGCCTGCAATGTATTTGCCTGAAAAATTGTTACGCAATTTTTGGTTAGCAGCGATGCCACCAAAGATGATTTGCGGAACAACTGCTGCTGCTGCTATGGTATTGGAGGATGCCCAGATGATTGGCGACTGCAAATTGTCGAAGGAAGTCAATGCACTTCCCTGGCCATATAAAGAGACGATCACCTTTTTTGATTTTGCAATGGAGCTGATAAAATTCAGGTAGCGGCCGTTTTTGGCGTCCTGATCAGCGATGGTGACAATAATCGTGTTGAAGTATTTCAGGTCATCTTCCAGTTCATTCAACGTGGCGCCGGCCACATAATTACTTGCAGAAAAAGGAGTTACTTTAGCATACTTGTTCAGTAAGCTGTCAACTGTAGACTGGTTATGGTAGCCCAGGCTCACCGAGGCGATCTGATGATCGCTTAAGTTACGTAAGGGTATCAGGTTCTCCTGGTTGTTTAATAAAACGGTGTTACTTATGATGGCATTCGTTTGTGCAAGACGTTGTGTATTTGTTCGATGCTCCTGTGCGCAGGCGCTGAAGGTTGACAAAGCAACCATACTGATGCCCAGCAAGCGGTACAGGTTATTTCTTTTCATAGACTTTTTCTCCATTAATATAGGTTTTTAATACTTGTGTGTTCAACATGTTGGCTGGTGCAACGGTCATCAGGTCGTTATCCAGTATCACAAAGTCGGCGAACTTCCCTTTTTCCAGACTTCCTTTTTCATGTTCCTCAAAGTTAGCTTTAGCTGCCCAAATGGTCATGCCTCTTAATGTCTGCTCTTTGGTTAAGGCGTTTTCCATCTGGAAGCCACCTTCGGGGTAGTTCTTAGCATCCTTTCTAACGCTCGCTGCATAAAAAGTGTACATGGGGTTAATATCTTCTACCGGGAAGTCTGTTCCAAGTGGTAGCCAGCCGTTTTGATCCATTAACTGTTTTAGGGCATAAGCACCTTTCAAACGCTCTTTACCTAAGCGATCGCCCGCCCAGTACATGTCGGAAGTTGCATGTGTAGGTTGTACTGAGGGGATGACACTTGCTGACGCAAACAAGGGGAAATCTTCGGGCGCTACAACCTGTGCATGTTCAATACGCCAGCGTTTATCATTTTTTCCGGCCAATACTTTGTTGTAAATCTTGAGGATGCTGCGGTTGGCAGAATCGCCAATGGCATGAGTACACATCTGGAAGTTATGTTTGGCAATTTTTCCGGCTACTTCCTCAAAATGTTTAAGGTCGCTCAGCAGGAAACCTGATTTGTTAGGCATGTCTTGGTAGGGGTGTAACAAACATGCGCCGCGTGATCCCAGGGCACCATCAGCATATACTTTAAAAGAGCGTACATTTAACCGTGGAGTTTTGATGGCACCGCGTTTAAATAAATAGTCGTAATTGGCTTTTTTGTCCGATAACATCACGTACAAACGCATTTTTAATTTATTCGATTCCTGTAAAGAAGCAATGAGGTCAACTTGTGGTGCATCGAGGCCACAATCATCGATAGTGGTTAATCCTGCTGCAAAACACTTTTCCTGTGCATCAAGTAATATTTTTTCTGCCTGGGCAGCGGTAGCTGGAGGTATCTTTCCTGCCACTAAATCTACAGCATTGTCAATGAGCAGCCCTGTGGGTTTGCCATCCTTCTCTACAATTTCTCCCCCGGTTAGGGTAAAACTCTTAGTAATTCCAGCTGCCTGAAGCGCTTGCTGGTTTGCAATTGCCGCATGCCCATCAATCCTTCTCAACAATACCGGGCGATTTGGAAACAATTTGTCCAATTGCGTTTTATCGGGAAACGCTTTCGACTTCCAATCGTTCTGGTCCCATCCTTCACCGATCAGCCATCCATCAGGATGCGATTTAGCAAATTCTGTCAGTCGCTCACAAACCTCTTCCCAACTTTGAGTCCCTCTTAAACTTGCTGTTTGTAAACTTTCGCCATAACCATAAAAATGGGCATGTGCATCTATAAACCCAGGATAAACAGGTTTTCCCTGTGCATTAAGCTCTTCCTTAGCAGAATAGGTTTTTTTTATTTCTTCGTCGGTACCCAGGGCAATAATTTTACCATCTGCAACGGCAAAGGCTTGTACGGTATCAAAGCCTTCGTTAACCGTGTATACTTTAGCGTTGTAAACAATGAGGTCTGCTTTTTGACTAAAGCAGCTGCTCAATAGCAGCGTCCCAAGGGCGAGACTGGATAGAAGTTTGTTCATGGGTTTAAAGGTATAAATTGAAGCGGCGACTTCCCAATTTACATTCAAATTAAAGAAAACACCTTAGTATAAGGCTTATTTTAGCTAAATTAGCAACCTTTACCGAAGATAATAAATGTCAGATATTATACAACTTTTACCCGATAGCGTTGCCAATCAAATTGCAGCAGGAGAGGTGGTCCAAAGACCCGCATCGGCCGTAAAAGAACTATTAGAGAACGCGATAGACGCAGGGGCGAATAAAATAAAACTTATTTTGAAAGATGCGGGCAAAGCGCTGATCCAGGTCATAGATAATGGCTGTGGGATGAGTGTAACCGATGCGCGCATGTGTTTTGAAAGGCATGCGACTTCAAAGGTGCGAAAGGCGGAAGATCTTTTTGCCATCCGTACCATGGGTTTCCGTGGCGAAGCCATGGCTTCTATTGCTGCCATTGCACAGGTAGAGATGAAAACCCGCCGCTATGAAGATGAGATTGGTACACTGATCGAAATTGAAGGGGCCAACTTTGTGAAACAAGAGCCGGTAGCTACACCGGAAGGAACCAGTATATGCGTTAAAAACCTGTTTTTTAACACCCCAGCGCGCCGTAACTTCCTAAAAAGTAACCCGGCAGAGATGCGCCATATTATTGAAGAATTTCAGCGGATATCCATGGCCAATCCGGCAATCACTTTTAGTCTGCATCACGATGGCGTCGAAATTTACCGTTTGCCGGCTGCAGTACTCAAACAAAGGATTATCCACCTGTTTGGAAATACTTACAATCAACGATTAATCCCTGTAGAGGAAGAAACATCCATCATTAATATTAAAGGATACATTGGTAAACCCGAATTTGCGAAGAAAACACGCGGGGAGCAGTTCTTTTTTGTGAACAACAGGTTTATCAGAGATGCTTACCTAAACCATGCTGTCAATAAAGCTTACCAGGAGTTGTTACCAGAGGAGAACTTCCCACTTTATGTATTGTTTATTGATATTGATCCTGCAAAGATTGATGTAAACGTGCATCCGACGAAAACAGAGATCAAATACCTGGAAGAGAAGTCAATATATGCCATTATCCATTCTGCTGTTAAACGCTCTTTGGGTAAATTCAACATCAGCCCTACCATAGATTTTGACGTGGAAACTGGTTTCAGTGGCATGATTACCCCTAAAGCACCGGAAGATATTGTTCCGCCAACCATAAGTTTCAATCCGAATTTCAATCCTTTTGCCGGCGAAAAAAGCACAGCGCGGACCCAATCTTATGGAGGTGGCTTTGATGTGAAGAGTGCGGGTAACAAAAATTGGGGCTCGTTATACGATATTGTGAAACACGATACAGTGGAACAGGCAACCATGGGGCTGGATGGTGCCGCTAACCAAGACGATAATTTTAAACCCCTGCAAAAGCAATTGATGCAGGTGCATAACCGATATATCGTGTCGCAGATCAAATCGGGATTGATGGTCATCGATCAGCAGGCCGCGCATGAACGCATTTTGTATGAACGATTCCTGGTTCACCTGGAAGATCGCAAAGGTGCATCTCAGCAGAGTTTGTTTCCACAAACCGTAACCTTGAGCCCTAACGACTACGAACTTGCCAAAAGTTTGTTGGAAGATATTAAAAGCCTTGGGTTTGAAGTACGCGAGTTTGGGAAGAACACCTTAGTGATTGAAGGTATACCTGTAGACCTGGGTAGCGGAAATATTAATGAAACACAATTGTTTGAACATTTAATAGAAGGCTTTAAAAATTCACAGCAAGAACTTAAATTAGACAAACGTGATGCATTAGCGCGTAGCATGGCGAGAAATAGTGCGATAAAAAATGGGGTAAGTTTGGGACAGGAAGAAATGAACACTTTAATTGAGCAGTTATTTGCTTGTAAAACACCTAACTTTAGCATCAGCGGCAGGCCTGTGATCCAAACCCTTACGTTAACAGAAATAGATAAAAAATTCGAAAAATAACAATGAATAACATTCATATACCGCCTATCGTCAAAAATCTGCTCATCATCAATGTTCTTTTTTTCGCGGCTACCTATGTTTTGCAAAGTAAAGGGATCAATCTGGCCAGTTATTTAGGCGCGCATTATTTCGATGCGCCAGACTTTAAAATATGGCAACCTATTACCTATATGTTTATGCATGGGGGCTTTACACATATACTATTTAATATGTTTGCGTTATACATGTTTGGAGGGGTGTTGGAAAGCCGTTGGGGATCTAAGCGGTTTATTAATTTTTACTTGATTACCGGCTTGGGTGCATTGGCGTTACAATGGGCAGTACAGGCGTTTGAAGTCTACCAAATTACAGGTAGTCCCATTAACCAGGGGGCTATTCCACTGGAGTCGCTGGCGCAAGGCATGTTTAATCCTGCCATGTTTACTGAATCACAGGCAGGCATCCTTCATGGTATATATTTTGCTCCAATGGTAGGGGCCTCCGGGGCGATCTTTGGCTTACTGGTTGCATTTGGAATGTTGTTTCCCAATACGGAAATGTATATTATGTTTATACCTGTTCCAGTGAAAGCTAAGTATATTATACCCGTATATATTGTTATAGAATTATCTCTTGGAGTGGCCAGTCTTCCGGGAGATTCCATAGCCCATTACGCACATCTCGGTGGTGCGCTTTTAGGCTTTATTCTGGTAAAACTATGGAAAGATAAAAACACATTTTACGATTATTATGAATAAGACGCTATTTGAAGATCTAAAGTTTAAGGTACTGCGCTCTGGGAATCCAGTATTCTTATACATCGGCGTAAATACTTTAATATTTGTGGTGATGTCACTCATTGGGGTGGCCATTTTCTTGTCTGGAAACAGTGCAACTGGCTTCAACGCGCTCATTCATGAGTACGTTGCTTTTCCAGTTTCGCTCTCGAAATTACCATTGCGGTTTTATACCGTACTTACCTATCAGTTTTTCCACGATGGGTTATTTCACCTGCTCTTTAACATGCTCTGGTTATACTGGCTGGGGCAAATATTCTTAGACTTCCTTAAGCCTCGGCAATTTCACTTTGTCTACTTAGCGGGTGGACTGGCAGGGGCTCTGTTTTTCACCCTTGCCTATCATACCTTTCCTGTATTTGCAGATAGTGTAGCCCAGGCTACCGTCATTGGCTCATCGGCTGCGGTGATGGCTATTGTTGTGGCTACCGCCACGTTGGTGCCCGATTTTTCCATCAGAATGTTATTCCTTGGTGATGTGAAATTGAAATACCTTGCCGTCGCCTACGTAGTTCTGGATGTGATTGGTTTGGCTTCTGCCAATGCAGGCGGCAGTTTTGCCCATTTAGGTGGTGCTTTTCTGGGCTTTATTTATATCAAAGCCCTTGGAAAAGGCAGCGATTGGAGCAATATCTTCAAAAGAACGCCCAAAGCGCCTAAAATGAAAGTCAACAAAAATGAGAATTATAAACGTAATGCTTCATCAAAAGCATCTACTGTAGCGCAGGCTGAAGTTGATGCTATCCTTGATAAAATCTCTAAATCCGGATATGATAAGTTAAGCAGGGAAGAGAAAGAAACGTTATTCAAGGCAAGTAAACATTAATGAAAAGAGCAAAACCTACATTTGCGGATCAGTTGCTGCGTCTGATTGCCCTCATGCTGGTGGTTTTCCTGATTTTAGGTTACCTGGCCGGGAATGTTGATCCACGTGATAACAGGCTGATTCCTTTTTTTGGTCTTGCTTATCCTTATCTACTGCTGCTAAATGTTTTTATGATTGCCTGGTGGTGCATCAGGAGGCGATGGATTTTCGCCCTGGTTACTGTTGTCGTCATCTTATTTGGCTGGTCGACCTTTCAGGCGACCTTCAGTTTTACTGGTGCGCATGGTGCCGGCCCCAAGGCCAATGATACCCTGCTTCGGATGATGACTTACAACGTCCATAGTTTCAAACCCTACGATGAGGACGGCGATGATTCTGTAAAGTCGAAAATACTGCAACTGATAAAAGATGAAAACCCGGATATCATTTGTTTGCAGGAATATTACACCCGTAAAAAAGGTAGTTACGCACTTACAGATAGCCTGAAAGCCTTAATGAATACCAAAAGCTATTATTACCTGCCGCATTCAGAAAATGAGTACGAAAGCACAGGATTGGCTATATTCTCCAAATATCCTATAAAGAACAAAGGCAATATCGCTTTTGAGACAGGCAGGGGAGGGAATCAAAGTATCTATGTTGATGTGGAAGTAAATAAAAAACGCATCAGGGTTTATAATGTGCATTTACAGTCTATTTCTTTCAACAAACAGGATTATCAATACCTGGATAAGGTAACCAAGAAGATGGATCCGGAGTTGGTGCCATCCAAAAGAATCCTAAGCATGCTGAATAGTGCCTTTCTTAAACGTAGCCATCAGGTGGATATCATGAAAGCACACATGAATACCTGTGAACTTCCTTACCTGATTGCCGGCGATTTTAATGATACGCCTGCATCATATGCGGTTACCCAATTAACGGCTTCTCTTAACAATGCCTTTGTGGAGAAAGGAAGGGGCTTCGGAACAACGTACAACGGCAGGTTTCCTAATTTCCAGATCGACTATATTGCGGCTAGTAAAGATTTAAAAATCATTAATCATCGCATCATACAAGCCCGTTTGTCAGATCATTTCCCCGTAAGAAGTGATTTGAGTTTAAACCCTTAATTATTTTACCTTTGTAAAAAAGACAGGAGTTGTAATGCTCAATTTCCAATATATATGAAAACAGGCTTAAAGTTATACAATACGCTTACCCGAAAAAAAGAATTATTTACGCCCATAAACCCACCGAATGTGGGTATGTATGTATGTGGTCCAACAGTATATAGTGATGTGCACCTTGGCAATTGCCGTACGTTCATCTCCTTCGACCTCATCTTTCGTTACCTTAAATATAGTGGTTATAAAGTTCGTTACGTACGCAACATCACCGATGCCGGCCACCTGGAAGGCGACCGCGATGAAGGTGATGATAAATTTGCCAAGCGGGCCAAGCTGGAACAGCTGGAGCCTATGGAAATTGTACAAAAGTATACTCTTGGTTTTCACGAGGTGCTGCAGTTGTTTAACACCTTGCCGCCAAGCATAGAGCCAACGGCAACCGGTCACATCATTGAGCAGATTGAAATGATCAAGGAAATCATGGACAATGGTTACGCCTATGAAGCTGATGGTAACGTCTATTTTGATGTGGAAAAATATAGTAAAACCTATAATTATACCATATTAACCAACCGCAACCTGGAAGATATGCTGGCTAATACCCGCGAATTGGGTGGTCAGGACCAGAAACGTGGTCGCCTGGATTTCGCCTTGTGGATAAAAGCAAAACCTGAGACTTTGATGAAATGGGTTTCGCCATGGGGATTAGGTTTCCCAGGCTGGCACATTGAGTGTTCGGCCATGAGTGCCAAATATTTAGGTCAGGAGTTTGATATCCATGGCGGTGGCATGGACTTAGCCGCAACACACCATACCAACGAAATTGCGCAATCCGAAGCTTGCAGTCACGTGCAGCCTGCCCGCTACTGGATGCATACCAATATGCTTACCGTAAATGGTGTACGGATGTCTAAAAGTGCAGGGAATGGTTTCCTTCCGCACGAATTATTCACTGGTAACCATGCTTTATTAGCAAAAGGCTTTAGCCCGATGACCGTTAAGTTTTTCATGCTTCAGGCACATTACCGCAGTACGCTTGATTTTTCTAACGAAGCCTTAGATGCTTCCGAAAAAGGTTTTAAGCGTTTAATGAATGCAGTAAATTTATTGGATAAACTTGTGCCTAACGGTACTGGAAGTATTGCTATTGATGCCATCAAGGAGAATTGTGTTAAAGCAATGGATGATGATTTCAATAGTCCGGTGGTGATTGCCGAACTGTTTGAAGCCGCCAGGATCATCAATAGTGTCTATGATGGAAAAACTACCGTAGACCAGGAGGAGCTGGATAAATTAAAGCAGTTGATGCAGGACTTCGTGTTCGATATCTTTGGATTAAAAGATGAAGATAGTTCCAATATCGAGTTAAACGCCGTGTTGGAAATGGTGATCGACATCCGTAAATCAGCCAAAGAAAATAAAGATTACGCAACATCCGATAAAATAAGGGTGGGTTTACAACAGATGGGTATTCAGCTAAAAGATAGTAAAGAAGGCACTAATTGGAGTAAAATATAAATCATATATTAGCATACATTTTATCATGATGACCAACAAATTTCTATATACCGTTATCGCGGCTTCCATTTCCCTTGGAGCCTATGCGCAAAAATCCGATGGCACCACTAAATCGTTGGTGAATGCTGAAAAAGAATTCGCAGCCAGTGCCTTAAAAAATGGCGAGAAATCTGCCTTTTTGGATTTCGCCGCATCGGATGCTTTGGTCTTCAGGCCAAATCCTGAAAATGTAAAGACGTATTATGCTAATCAGGAAAACATCAAAACCTTAAGCTGGACACCAACTTATGCCAAGGTATCAAAAAGTGGCGATTGGGGTATTACATCAGGTCCTTTTGTATTAGATGGACCGGAAAAAGCATACGGCCAATACCTTTCCGTATGGAAAGCAGTAAATGGTAAATGGGAGTTAACTTTAGACATTGGCGCTACGCATAACAAACCGCTAAATAAAGTTGAAAACCAATATATTGAACCTGCTAGTTTCTTTAAACCCAAGTTTAATACAGAAAAGCAAATAGCGGCGGGTAAAGACATTATTAACACAACGGAAAAGACGTTGAATGCTATGCTTAAGTCATATGGCGGTCCTGCTTTTGCAGGTTTCGTTAATCCTGATGCACACTTGATTTTTCCAGGTCATGAGCCAATTATTGGAAAAGATAAAATTGTAGCCTTCTACAACAGTATGGTGAGTAAAATGAATTTGAAAACCAACAAGATTGAAAAAGCTTTAGGCGGTGACCTTGCTTATACATCTGGTGTAGCTACAGTCGATTATAAAGCAGACTTAAGAGAAAGTTTTAATTATGTGTTTGTTTACGAGCGTCAGGCTGACCATAACTGGAACCTGATCTTTCAAATCTATACTCCGGCTGAGCGTTAATACAGTAATAGTAATTTAAACTGGGACTACTATTGTCCTACCTCATTTAATAATAAAGGCTTCTTAACGAAATTAAGAGGCCTTTGTTATAACATGCCGATCTAACTATCGTTTAACTTATAAAAATGGCATCAATGAAGCCAATATAAATTTATGATGAAGTACAGCTTACTAATGAAACAGATTTTACTTATTTCACTTCTCTTCCTGGGTTTGCAGGTGCAGGCGCAAAAAGACTTTATGTTGTTAGGTCACCAGGGTGCAAGGGGCATTATGCCCGAGAACACCATTGCAGGCATGATTAAAGCGCTGGACCTTGGCGTTAACGTATTGGATATGGATGTAGTGGTATCACAAGACAGCCAGGTGGTTTTATCGCACGAGCCTTATTTTAATCACGAAATCAGCACACGCCCTGACGGAAAAGCCATCACTTTCAAGGATGAAAAAAAATATAACATCTTTAAAATGGATTATGCGGAAATCAGGAAGTTTGATGTCGGTAGAAAAGTACACAGGCGGTTTCCAGGGCAAATGAAAATGGAAGCCTATAAACCCTTGCTTGCCGACCTGATAGACGCTGTGGAAGCACATGTGAAGCAAAACCGACTGAAAAAACCAGTCTATAATATAGAAACAGCTTTTATCAGAAAAGGCGATGGTACCTTCCAACCCGAAGCTGCAGTAATCATTGAGCTCATCATGGAGATTGTTGAAGAAAAGAAACTGAGCAAAAGGGTAATTATCCAGTCCTTGGATATGCGTCCACTACAATACCTGCATGAGAAATACCCTAAAGTTAAAACGTCATTGCTGGTAGATGAGAAGCAGGACTTTGAGGAAAGCCTGAACCTTTTAGGATTTACGCCAACCTATTATAGTCCGTACCACGTATTGGTGGGAAAAGGACTGGTAGACCGTGCACACGAAGCAGGGGTGAAAGTGATACCCTGGACGGTAAACTCGGTGAAAGAGCTTAAATACCTCTTGGGTCTTGGCGTTGATGGTGTAGTCACCGATTATCCTAACCTGCTCATGCATTTAGATTAAGCTTCAGCACCTCTAAAGCGTATAAAAAAAAATGGCCGTACCACTTCAAGTGATACGGCCATTTTCTTTGATGCCAATATATCTTATTCTGCTTTTTCAGGCTTAGTCCAGATTTTTAACTCTTCACAAGTATTGTAATCAGGATCAATCTTGATGTACGTGCTTTCGCGTCGTTTCTCAAACCATTCGCTAAGAATTTTATCCATTTTCTGCTCTAAAGCTTTCTCTTTGAACTTTGCATAATCCTGATCCAGGTTACCTTTGTGAGGCGGGATCTTTGATTTAAGCATCAGGATTTTATATACTTCTTTTCCATCTGCTTCTGTTAACAATACTGGTTTAGAAGTGGCACCTACCTGCATAGTATCAACTACCATAAATATTTTCGGATCTACTTTATCAGCCGGAATAAAGGTTGTACGCGCCGTTACATTATCTGCAAACAACATCATTCCGCCATTATACTTTGTTTCTTTGTTGCTGGAATACTTAGAAGCAGCAGCAGAGAAAGAAATCTTTTTGTTTAAAATGTTAGTGTAAATACTATCGGCATGAAGTTTTGCACGCTCAATGCTTTGTGGTGTAGTCAAAGGTCTTACCAGAATGTGGCGTGCATGCACCTGCTCTCCACGGCGTTCAATTACCTGTAGAACGTGGTAGCCAAATTCAGTTTCAAATACTGGAGAAACATCACCTGCTTTTAATTTAAAAGCCCAGGCTGTAAATTCTTTTGCCATTTGTGTACGGTCAAAAAAGCCTAAATCACCACCGTCAGGAGACGATCCCGGATCTTCAGAATATGTTTTAGCTAAAAAGCCAAAATCTTCACCACTCTTTACCCTTAGGCGAATGGCATCCAGTTTATCATAGTATTTCTGTTTCTCTTCTTTCGTTAATTCCGGTTGCAATACGATCTCACCAATTTCTAATTCTGTGGTAATATCCGGCAAGCTGTCTTTAGGGTACGTTTCGAAGTACTTTTTTACCTCTAATGGCGTGATGGTAACATTACCCGTAATTTCGCCCTGCATTTTATTGGCAATTAAAGCATCTTTAATATCCGGTCTGATTTCGTCTTTATATTGCAAAACCGACTTGTTTAAAAATTGCTCCAGGCGGTCCTGGCCACCTGCACGTTGTATACTGGTGCGCATTCTTCTGTCTACTTCATCATCAATCTGGTTGTCGTCAACGATGACAGAGTCAATCTCCGCTTGTTGCTTCAGGAGTTTCTGTACCAACATTTGCTGTAAGATGTAACATTTTACAGTTTCGTTGTTAGGGTTTCCTGAATTCAAATATTGAGCGTACTGTTGGTTTAATTCAGATAACAGGATAACATTGTTTCCCAATACGGCTACAACTTTATCAATGTTTGTCTTTTGCGCCTGTACGTTCATAAACAAGCAGAGTAAACTGCCTGCCAACAATAACATTTTCTTCATTCTATTTCGTTCCATTTATTAGCGTTGCAAATCTAATCATATTTAATAGATTTAAAGGCCTTTGCTTTAAACCAGGCATGTGCCTTTTTATGCTTTTAAGGTATAAAAGTAATAAATAACGGCGCTTTAATAAGATATTTAACTAATTTTAACAGAATATTCATGCCCAAAAAACGAAAGGAATGGCCGAGCAAATTACCAGGGATACAGAAGCGTTAAAGTTGTTTTTTACTGAAGATATCTTCCTGGTTCCCAATGAGGTGTTTACAGCGCCTGCTGAAACTCCTGACAACGGAAATTCGAGACCCCTAGAACCCGCTGAAGCCACACCTAAAGGAGCAGAAAAAATTAACTACACTTTTCTTGGTCAGAACGCCAGGCGTATCCTGATTATAGTTAGCGGAGCGGAGTATCCAGAAAGTACCACCACTGGTGCGGCCTTACTATGGAATATTGTGAAAGCCATTAAACTTGATCCCAATGATGTGGCTGTATTCAACCACGCTGCTTACCCTAACCTTTCATTCGAAGAACTACAAACCTATTTCCAGCCACAGCTTCTGATTTCTTTCGGTATAGCATCCACCGCCCTAAAGCTGGAGCCTCAACCGTTACACGTGCTTGTTAGCCTGGAAAAAATGAATGCCATCTTCTCTCTAACCCTGCAAGGGCTGGACGAAGACCTAAACAGTAAAAAACTGCTGTGGAAAAGTCTGCAGCAATTAAGCCTATCATGAGAGAACTCGTATTTGCAACAAATAATACCCATAAAACAGAAGAAGTAAAGCAGCTTTTAGCTGGCCAGTATCAGGTGTTAAACCTTAAAGATATTGGTTGTGATACCGACATCCCCGAAACGGGAAATACCTTTGCTGAAAATGCAAGATTGAAGACCAGCTTTGTGGAAACGCATTATCAAATGGACTGCTTTGCCGACGACAGTGGTTTGGAAGTTGAAGCACTAAATAACGCTCCCGGAATATATTCCGCGCGTTATGCCGGACAGCGTGGCGACCGCGAAAACCTGGAGCTGGTGTTAAAAAACATGGAAGGGATCACTAATCGTAAAGCCCGTTTTAAAACTGTGGTTTCTCTGGTGCAGCAAAACCAACATTATTTCTTTGAAGGCGTCATTAATGGAACTTTGCGTGAAAAAGCCTCCGGAGCCGAAGGGTTTGGATATGATCCTATTTTTGTGCCCGATGGTTACGACATTACTTTTGCCGAGATGTCAATGGCACAGAAAAATGAAATCAGCCACCGTGCACAAGCCATGAGAAAGCTTATTTCTTTTTTAAAGTCGGCAACACTGTAGGTTTAGCTACCGGCTTTTTTACCGGTGGCGTACCACCTGCTTTAGTCACCGTTTTAGCCACCACTTTTGCCTTAGGTTTAGCCGGCGACTTAGGGTTGGTCACGTCAGCCTTAGATCTTGGTCTCAATTCAGGCTTCCAGATAAAACCCGTCAGCAATACTTCTTCCGTTACAGCCTTGATAGGAGTGGTAGTGCCCTCCACATCTTTGATAGGCACAATCTCACTAATCTCATCATTCTTAAAGATGATCTTTATCCGGCTGCTAATGGTGCGGTTCATTTCTTTGTAATCACCAGCATCAGTTTTAGTAAAATAAACACTTTCCGCATTTCCATCAACATACAAACGGTTAAGCTTGCCTTCCGTGAAAAAGCCGGTCATCAGTTTACCCTTAATCTGGTTAAACCTGGTAGAATCCTTATAAACATTTGCGGTAAAAGAATTTTGTATCACCTGCACCGAATTAATCTGTTTATTACGCAATTGCAGGTAAATGGTATCGCCGGTTTGCTGTGATCCTTCGGCCCATAATATTGGGTTTTTATACCAGCGCAAAGTAGAATCTGCACTGGTATAAAACAGGCTGTCGGCCCGGGCCTGTAAATTAGATTTAAACACCTTCACATTGTGGTAGGCTTTAATGACCCTGGCTTTCACTGTATCAGCGGTATTAATCACGGTATCCTTTAACTTGGCGGTCTTTTTTGCCGTGGTTTTTACAAATGCTGAATCCTTGGCTTTCACAGGTTTTTTTGCGGTCACCTTTTTCTGTAGGCTGTCGCCCTTAATGCCAACTTCCGCTTGCACCAACTTCTTCAGGGTGTCAGCGCTGAGGCTGTCTTTTTTTACCAGGGCAGGTACCTTAACCACTACCTCTTTTTTGAGGCTATCCGAGTTTAAACTATCTTTATTTAATACATTCTTCTTGAGCGAATCCTGGTTCAGGCTATCTGTTGCTTTTATCACAGGAGGACCAGCCGAGGTTTTCTTCTTCGCAGCAGCTTTAGGATCTTTCTGTAATTCCTCAGCGGCAGCGTTCGATGCCCTTACACTGGCACCACGCTCAGCAGCATCTTCCGAATCCACCTCATTATCTTTACTAATGATGGGCAAGGGTAATAGCTTCAGGCTCTTTTCCAGCACAATCCTGGTTTCTAATGTATCAGCACCCAGCCATAAACTGTCAGGTTGTTTAGTTCCGTTCACCAGCAGGGAGTCATTGGTTCCTAAACCTACATAAGCATTTTTGGTGACTACCGTTCGCTGGTCGGCTTTATAATAATAGCCAAGCTGTCCATACATGGATGTTTTATCGGTGGTATCGCGGAAAACGATATTTCTAACCGCTTTTCCATATCCAGCAACACCATCATAGTAAAGGCTGTCGCCTTTTAAAGTTTTACTGCCAGAGGTGTACAGGTTTTTCTTACCGAAATAGGCATATTCTGTCTTCGTATTGTAGGCGCCATTTTCTGTATACAGGTTATCTTCTTTACCCTTAATATTGGTAGGGCCGTAAAAGTAGGTCCAGTTAGTTAAGGTATTGTAACGTAATGTATCTGATTTAATGGTAGTCTGCGGGGTAACCACCACCACGTTATACCTAAAAAAGGCATCGCGGGTATTCGCGAAATAGTAGCCATTTTTACTGGTTAGGGTAACATCTTTATTCACAATTTTTCCACCGCTCACATAGGTGCCAATTCTAGTGCCCAGGTTATAATCCAACACATTGGTGGTTAACACTGATTCCTGGTCCACCATTCTCACATTGCTGGTTAAATGGGCCATTTTAGTATTGCCATTATAATTTAGTCGGTCAGAATAGATATTTAAGGTATCGGCCTGATTAATGTGAACATTGTTATACGCTTCGAACACATTCTTGTCTTCATAAAACACTGCGCTGTCGCAAGTAAGAATGGCATTATCATGGCGGAAAACAGGTTTCCGCAGGTAAGAAATTTTTAATTTATTGTCTATCGTACCCCGTTCAGAGCGATCTAAATAGATCTTGGTTCTTTCCTGTGCAAGGGTAGTAAGCGGGATTAGGAAGAGCAAAAAGACGAATAGATGTAATTTCTTCACATTACAAAGTTAGTTCTTTGCTTACCATTTTAAATTAAATATTTTTGAAAGATGTTTCCTCTACAAAAATTTCAGGAATTTATCATCCAGAATTCCTTGCTTGACACAGACGACCGGGTGTTGCTAGCCGTAAGTGGAGGAAGGGATTCTGTTTTACTGGTTCACCTCTTTAAACAAGCGGGCATAAAGTTCGGTATTGCCCATTGCAATTTTAACTTGCGTGAAGGAGAGGCACAACGGGATGAAGATTTTGTGAAGGAGCTGGCGGCGGCCATGCACGTTACTTTTCATGTAACTCATTTTGATACCCGGGCCTTTGCAGCACAGCAACAGGTTTCTACACAAATGGCAGCAAGAACCTTGCGTTATACCTGGTTTGAAAAGATCAGACAAGAGGCGAAATATGATTTCATCGCTGTTGCACACCACCAGAATGATGGCATAGAAACCGTACTGCTTAATTTGGTGCGTGGCACAGGCATTGCAGGTTTGCATGGCATATTACCAAAAAGAGATCGGCTCATCAGGCCGTTGTTATTCCTGTCGCGTGCTGAAATAGATGATATTATTGAAAAGGAGCAGCTTGACTATGTGGAGGATGGTTCCAACGCCTCAGCTAAGTACGCCAGGAATAAAATCAGATTGCAAGTGATGCCTGCGCTTCAGGCCATTAACCCCAACCTGGAGCAAACTTTTGCGCATAATATGCAGCGTTTCCGGGAAACTGAAATGGTGCTCAACCAGGTAGTGGAAAGCTGGCGGAAAAAAATATGTCATACGCAAGGTGCCATAACGACCATAGCATTAGCCGATATCAAAAGTTTGCAGCCCCAACAGTTGCTGTTGTTTGAGCTGCTGAAGTCTTTTCAATTTCAAGAACCTGTAGTTAAAGATATACTGCTGTCGCTCGACAAACAAAGTGGCGTTTCGTTTTATAGTGCGAGCCACCGGGCTACTTTAAACCGCGAACAGTTACTGATCACAGCACTGGATACTAAAAATCTGCCCAGACAGCAATTGATCATGGATGGCGATAAGCTTATCAACCTGGGCCAGCAGCAGCTTAGTCTCCGCCATAGCACTACTTTAGCTTACGATGCAGATCCTCAAAAAGCTTATATTGATGCAGAGAAGCTGGTGTATCCGCTGCTACTGCGTTTCAGACAGAATGGCGACCGTTTTATCCCTCTGGGCATGTCTAGCTTTAAAAAATTAAGCGACTTTCTGATCGATGCGAAGGTGCCACTTCCACTTAAAGGTTTGGTACCTGTGCTGGAAAACGGCAACGGCGAGATTGTGTGGATTGTGGGTATGCGTACAGACAATAGGTACAAAGTAACCCGCACTACAAAAAAAGTAGCTATATTCGAATTAAAATCAGCGCAAGCTTTACCTTTTTGAGCCTGACGACAGTTTTATGGCTTCTATCTTGAATTAAACAATGGGAAACAATTACGCTTTTCTGGAAAAACAATACATTGGCCGTGATTACATCCGAATATGTATCCGGCTGGTGATGGCGGCTTTTTGCTTTGCCGCCTATGTGTATGAGCGTGATCGCGACAATACGCAGGATTTATTCCTTATTGTAGGTTTCGGCATCATTGGCATCTCCATTGCCTTGTTGTTCCTTATCCAATACCAAATTAAGGTTCAGGATAAGTGTGTTATACTCGAAGGGCTATGGACAGCTAAAAAAGTTACCATTGACCTGAACAGTATTGTTAACGTGCGTAAAGATGTATACAGCAATTTTATTCTTAATAATCCTGTTTATAACCTGCACCGCAAGGGCAGTGTCCGTTTTTATTCCTCGGGGAAGGATGCCGTTGTGCTAACCGACCGCGACGGTTTAGAGTATTTTATTGGTACCCAACGTCCCAACGAGCTGTACCTTGTAATTCAGGAAGAAATGCGAAAAAAGTAATTGACTGAAATAATTGCATTGGTTTAACACAAAGGTCAATTCAAGTGCTGTAATTTGCATCACATAAAAAACGTTTATCATCTAATGAAAATAGGTATAGTTTGTTACCCAACTTTTGGCGGTAGCGGTGTGGTGGCTACTGAATTGGGGAAAGCCCTTGCAGATCAGGGTCACCAGGTTCATTTTATAACCTATAGTCAGCCCGCACGTTTAGACTTTTTCTCAGCTAATTTATTTTACCACGAGGTATCAGTCAGAGATTATCCGTTGTTTGATTACGCCCCTTACGAATCGGCATTGGCCAGTAAGCTGGTTGATGTGATCAGGTTTGAGCAGCTGGACATCCTTCATGTGCATTATGCGATACCACATGCCTCAGCTGCCTATATGGCGAAACAAATACTGGCTACTTATGGTATCAATATTCCATTTGTAACCACCCTTCATGGTACCGATATCACCCTGGTGGGTAAAGATCCCACCTATAAACCGGTAGTTACTTTTTCAATTAACAAATCGGATGGAATTACCACCGTTTCGCAAAGCCTGAAAGACGATACCCTGAATCATTTCGATATTACGGGTGAGATTAAGGTGATTCCTAACTTCATCGATTTTGAAAGGTTTAGCCTGAAAGCTAAAGATCACTTCAAAAAAGCCATTGCGCCTAATAATGAACGTATATTAATACATACGTCTAACTTCAGGAAAGTAAAACGCACGGAAGATGTGATTAAAATGTTTCACAAGATTCTGCAAAAAGTACCCTCAAAATTGCTAATGGTAGGCGACGGACCCGAACGCGCCTATGACGAACAGTTGTGTAGAGACCTGGGTATAGTAGAACATGTAAGGTTTTTAGGAAAACAAGATGCCGTAGAAGAGATTTTATCGGTTTCTGATCTCTTTTTAATGCCCTCAGAGTCTGAAAGTTTTGGTCTTGCTGCCTTAGAGGCGATGGCCTGCAAGGTGCCTGCGATTACATCTAATGCAGGTGGTTTGCCAGAACTAAACATTGATGGTTACTGCGGTTATATGAGTAATGTAGGCGATGTAGATGACATGGCGGCGAAAGCCATCCTGATTCTGGAAAACGACGAAGTACTGGCGCAGTTCAAAGAAAATGCCTTTAAAAGGGCTCAAGAATTTGACCTCAAGAAAATACTGCCTCTTTATATAGATTATTACAATGAAATTATTGAGAAGCAAAAAGTGCTGATCGATTAACAATCAAAAGGTAATAACATGGTATAGGGTATTCATTGATTTGGATACCCTTTTTTGTCGACCGAAACAGGTTACTCCCGGTTTATACAAAATACACTTTCCCAATGTAGTTTTAGGAATCGCTTTGGCGAAACTCCGGTGTAATATTTAAAATCCTTGATTAAATGACTCTGATCGTGATAACCATACTTGGTGATCAGGGCAAACCAGCTTTTCTTTTCAGTTTTTTTCCACCCGGTTACTTCCTGCAATACTTGTTTAAAACGAAGAAAGCGTAAAAGCGCTTTAGGCGAATAACCAGTGTATTTCTTGAAGCGTTGCTGAACGCTGCGTTCCGTTATCGCTGCTTTGACAGCGATAGATTTAACCGGATTTATGGTGGTATGGTGCAGATCTGGAATCCCTTGCAGCAGGGGAAGGCTTGCTGCATCGGTGTCAGTTATGGTGGAAACCAAATGTTCAGTTAATACCTGAAGTCGCCCTTCTGTTGTGGGTAATGCTGCAAGTAAATGCCATAGATCAGCTAAGCAGCTGTTAATCGATACGCGGTAATAACCGTCTAAAATAAAGGGAAGGATAAGCAGGTCAGTCCCAGGTATAAGTTCATAATTCATCATTTGCTGCAAAGGCCCTACTACGCTGGTCTGGAAGATTTGCTGTGGTCCCATTTCTTTGTCGGCAAATGAAAAGCGAACAGGCGGACCGAAATTAAAGACCACCATCATTTCCAGGCTTGGAGCCAGATGCTGAATAGTGGTTTCAGTATGTTCCGGAACCCGGATCACGTAAAAATGACCCAGCGCATTTTCAAGCCTGGGGTCTACCGCATATTTCATCCCGAATGTATCCATGCTTCAGCGCTTCGTTTTCTTACAATTTTGGAAGTAAATACCGATGTAGATTTGTAATCTAAAGTCGTTAAAATTTACCTTAAAACAAATAAAAATGGCATTACATACTTTATTGGGGGCTAACGGCACCATTGCCAATGCCCTGGTGCAGACACTTCAAAAACGTCAGGAAAACATACGTCTGGTATCAAGAAAGCCCAGACAGTTGGAAGGTGTTGAAACAGTTAAGGCCGATTTGTTAGACCGGGATGCGGTTTTTCTAGCTGTTGCAGGTTCTGATATCGTTTATTTGCTAGTTGGCCTTCGCTACCATGCGGAGGTGTGGCGAATAGAATGGCCGGTAATTATTCAAAACGTCATTGACGCTTGTAAGGAGGCTGATGCAAAATTGGTGTTTTTTGATAATGCCTACATGTATGGTAAAGTAGATGGCGAAATAACGGAGACCACACCATACTATGCAAACAGTAAGAAGGGCTGCGTGAGGGCGGAAGTGGCTAGGCTGCTGCAGAAAGAAATGGAAAGTGGGTTTATAAAGGCTGTTATTGCGCGTGCGGTCGATTTTTACGGACCAGAAGTAACCGATAAGAGTGCCCCGGGGGTTTATGTGTTTTCAAAAATGAAAGCTGGTAAAAAGGCACAATGGCCCATCAATGCTGATGTACCCCGTTCTTTCACTTACGTGCCCGATGCGGTAGAAGCCCTTTACCTGCTCGCCACCAGGGATGAGGCATATGGGCAGATATGGCATCTTCCTTCTGCACGGCCAATAACAGGAAGGGAGTTCATACAGGTGGCGGCCAGATATATGAATTCGTCCGATAAGGCTTTTGTTCTTCCTAAATGGTTACTTAAAGTGGTTGGCTTGTTCAACCCATTTATGAAAGAAGCCTATGAGATTAACTATCAGGATGAATATCTTTTTATCTTTAACACATCAAAGTTTGAAAAGGCATTTCATTTCAGGCCAACTCCATATGTCGAAAGTGTTAAAATTACTGCGAAATGGTTTATCGAAAACTGACACCATTTATCCCCCTGTTTGTTTTACCCGTTTAACGAAACTATATTTGCCTCAAGCTTCCTGCAAACATGTAACCTCAACTTATGATAGACGAAAACTTATTGATACAACTTGGTAAGATCGTAAAGTTTACTAAAGGCGAGATATTATTTGAAAAAGGTGCAACACCAAAATATTTCTACCAGGTGCGCACAGGCGTGATTAAGATGAATAATTTTAACGACGATGGTAAGGAATTTGTTCAGGGCCTTTTCACTGAAGGCGACAGCTTTGGTGAACCTCCGCTTTTTATCAATGAAAACTATCCCTCCAATGCCGAAGCCATTACCCCAGCCGAAGTATACCTCCTCACCAAAGAAAAGTTCCTGACGCTGATGATGGCAAATCCCGACATGCAACTCCATATTACAACTGTGCTTGCAAAAAGGCTGTATTTTAAGTCCATTATGGCTTCTGAAATATCATCGCAAGAGCCAGAACACCGGGTGTTAAAGTTAATGGACTACTTTAAATATAAAGTACATAAATTACCGTTAGCGACTAAATACAAGGTGGATATCACCCGGCAGCAAATTGCAGATTTTACTGGTTTAAGGGTGGAAACAGTGATCCGCGCCATTAAATCATTAGAAAAAAAAGGTGAACTTACCATAGACTCCAGAAAAGTATACCGGTAATTATGATCTGAGTCATAAAGCAGCCAGAGAACTGACCCTACCTTTGGTTTAGTTATGAAAGCTGCCCATCTAATCCCTATTCATTCAGGTACGCGCATTAAGATTTTACTTGATGCCAATAAACATGGAGTGATCGAAGCACTCGTTAAACTGAACAGTAACTTCGCTAAACTGAAAAACCCTGTTCTGCGCAGCTTATTTGCCAGCCGTGTAACGATAGCAGATGCCTGCAGAATCGCACGTTGCAAGGAGGAAGATTTTCTACATAGCATGCGCCAGCTAGGCTTCCAGACTACCCTAACGCCACCTGAACCATCACTATCTTCAGGGAAAAAAACCTTTGATTTTAATAGGCCAGTTCCAGTATTCGAATTGGATGCGCGTTCTTATTTGGCACAAGATCAGGATCCGCTAAAAGCAATCCTGGCCATTGTTAATAAAATGGCTCCTGGTGAACGTTTTAAATTAACCAACAGCTTTGAACCTATACCACTCATCAGCCTGCTCACCGAAAAGGGCTTCAGCTATGATGTGGAATACATTAAAGAAGATTTGGTGGTTACCTGGTTTGAGAAACATGATACAACCCGTGTAGTGGCAGCGGCAAGCCTAGTGCCAGCAGATGAAGCTGATCAGCAGGTGTTTAATCGTGTTTTGGCAAAGTTTATACCAGCGCAGATTATCTATATCGATGTGCGCGACTTAGAAATGCCGCAACCAATGCTGCTTATCCTCTCAAACATAGATAAACTCCCCTCCGGTGGATTGCTTTACGTCTATCATAAAAAAGTGCCCGTGTTTTTACTTCCCGAACTGGAAAAACGGGGAATGGGCTTTTCGCTTTACCATCGGTCTGCAACAGCGGTCGACATGTTAATTTACAGGTCATGAGCGCCCTAAAATACCAGTCCGCTTTATATAAGGTTGTCATCAGCCATTATTTACTGGCCGCCTTGTTTTTTCTTGCGCTGACCATCATGTTTATCTTCTCGCTAAAAGAACTTTCAGGTCATTACTTCCAACCTAAACTATTGGCTTTAACCCATACCGCGGCTTTAGGCTGGGGCACCATGATCATTTTCGGCGCCTTATACCAGCTTTTGCCAGTCATACTGGAAACTTCCTTGTACAGTATACGCCTTTGCTGGTGTTGCCTTATTTTTCTTATCCCCGGAATCATCATGTTAATCGCTTCTTTCTGGTTTTTCGACCCGGGTTTATTCATGCAAGGTGGCGGATCGTTGATCCTTATAGCCATCGTGTTATTCAATGTGAACGTTTTTCTGACCATGAAGCATAAACAACAAGCGACCATCTTTCAGGAGTTTGTTGTTACTTCCTGCATGTGGCTTAGTTTAACGGCCATGTTAGGACTGGTTTTAGTGTTCAATTTAAGCTTTGCTTTTATACCGGCAGATCACCTGGTGTTTTTAAGGTTACATGCACATATGGGTATAGCTGGTTGGTTTCTGATGCTGATTATAGGCGTAAGCGGCAAGCTAATTCCCATGTTCCTCGTTGCTAAATACCAGCACACGTCGCTTTTATCTTACAGCTATTACCTGATCAACGCTGCTTTATTGTTGTTTTTAGTAGACGGCTTTTTTAATGGCATCAATGTGAAGACTAACCTCATCCTGTTGATAGGTGTGATGGGAATTTGCGCCTACCTTTTATATGTATACCGCTGTTTCATATCGCGTATCCGTAAAGATGTAGACCTAGCCATGGTTCAAACCTTGTTCTCTGTGGTGCTGCTCGCTGCCAGCCTGTTGGTATTGCCTTTCCTATTTCATTACCACATAAAAAATAATCCCATGGCCGCTAATCTTTCTGTATTGTATGGCATTTTAATATTTATAGGCTGGATCAGTGCTTTAATCTTAGGGCAAACTTTTAAAACCCTGCCTTTCATCATATGGTTGAAACATTATGAGCACCTCACCGGAAAGGTGAAAACGCCATTGCCGGCAGATTTAAATAGCCATGTACTTCACGTGATTCAATTCACTGCTTTTCTGGCCTTTTTGCTCAGCTTCATTTCAGGATTTATGCTCTCTTCCTGGACACTTCAGTATATGGGTGCCTGTTTCTTGCTGGCTACTGCAGCCTGCTACTGCCTACAGGTAGGCCAGTTACTCTTACACAAAACTAAAACACTGCCTTATGATCAAATATGATATTCCCGGTAGCCTGTCTGGTATGGATACCGAACTTGAAAATGCATTAAAAATGGTGATCGATCCGGAGTTGCACGTCAACGTAGTGGATCTGGGACTGATTTACGCCGTAAAAATTAAGGAAAAAGAACTGCTCATTGCCGTAGAAATGACCCTTTCGTCGAGGTACTGCCCCATGGCAGAAAGCATCGTATCGGCAGTAGTGAATTGCCTGGAGCGGGTATTTGATCACTTCCAGGCGAAGGTGTCATTGGTCTGGGATCCCATTTGGGGTTTTGATTCCATAACACCCGCCGGGCGGCAGGCACTTTGGGGAAAAGATAAATAATTAATAGTAATAATAGTGGTGAAAATCACATAAAAACAGTGATATGGAAACGATAAACATCTTAAACGTAACAGCAATTGAGCCTCGTTTAAAACATCCCAGAATTTTTGAAGAATTCGATGGCTTAACGCCAGGAGCAGCATTTATTATCAATAACGACCATGATCCAAAACCTTTGTATTACCAGATGCTGGCAGAACGTGGCCAGACTTTTATCTGGGAATACCTTGAAAACGGGCCTGAAGTATGGCAGGTTAAAATTACAAAACACCTTGGTGGACAGGTAGAGGAAACGATAGGTGAAATGGTGACTAAAGACTACAGACGGGCACAAGTTTTTAAAAACTTTGGTATAGACTTCTGCTGTGGAGGAAAGAAAACCATTACGGAAGTGTGTAATACTAAGGGAATAGATCCGGAGCAAGTTAATGAGGCATTAGGTGCCATTAGCGATGATGCCCCTGCTTCTGAAAACGATTACCTGAAATGGGACATGAGTTTTCTGGCAGACTTTATTGTGAATACTCACCATCAATATATCAAAGACGATACGGGATTCATTACTGAACTGGCCATTAAAGTAGCAAAAGTGCATGGCGATAAACACCTTGAACTTATTCAGGTAGCAGAGATCTTTACTGGTGTAGCCGATGACTTGATGTTACACATTATGAAAGAAGAACGTGTTCTTTTCCCTTTCATTAAAGAGCTGGCTAACGTGCAGAAAAACGGAGGAAAGATTGCTGAAAATTCATTGGGAGATGTAACTGCGCCTATTCAAATGATGGAGGCTGAACATGAGCAAGCGGGAGAAGCCTTAGCACACATCAGGGAGTTAACAGATAACTTCAGGTTGCCCGAGGGTGCATGTGCATCGTACACCATACTTTTCAAAAAACTTGCAGAATATGAAGATGATTTGCACAGACATGTACATCTTGAAAATAACGTGTTATTCCCTAAAGCCATTTTAGCAGAAAAAAATTACCGTCTTTTAGTGAGTTAATACCTTTGATTTGATTACTTAATCCACTGGCATCCCCGTTAGTGGATTATTTTTTTTCCAAGGCTTCTATTGATGATGGCAAGGCTAAGACCAATAATGATGGCCACACCGAATAAAATTAGACCTGCATGGGGTAATATATGAACCTGAAAAGCTGACAATCCTTGAATCATTAATACGGTCTCTTGTAACAACACTCCAAAGATGAAAAGAAAAACACCTGTGGAGTTTAGTTTTCTTCCATGTTTTTCCAGCACCTGGTTAAAGAAACCGATAATAAAAAAGGAGATGATACATAGAAAACACAGGTGCAGGTAGCCCACCACAATAGGCCGGAAACTAAAGGCGTATTGACCCAGGTAAGGAACGATGGACAGGGTTTGTAAAACTAATTTTAAGACAAAGGAAAGCCATGCCAGTATTAACAAATAAGTAGTGCTTGCTGCTAAGGGGGTGGTTAAATGCTGTTTAGCGAATTGATAAAGTTTAATCAGGTAAAAGATAGCCGCGAGCTGTACGATTCCGGATACCACGCCAATCCAATACAGGTAGTCGGGAATTTTTAACCAAAGAACAGATAATATATAGGTTGGAACAACGGTGATCAACAAAATAAGGAACAATTTTTTGTTGGTTGCTACACTTAGTGGGTTGCTGTTTACAGGCAACAGTGAAAAAAGCAACCCAAAACAGGCGAATAAAAACCAGCCATTGTATTGAAAGTGAAGGAAGAAATAAATGGAAGCAAAATACCATTCCTGAACAACGTTTCCGGAAGCCATGAGGTAAGCTAAGGTAAAAACGCCAATTGATGACAGGAACCATTGAATTAAAGCTGCTTTAAACCACAAAACGGTGCTGGGCTCTCCCTTGATTTGACGGAGGTCGAGCCAATAACAATAAATAAAAAGATAAGATATCAGTATGGAAAGGGTAGAAAAGGTGATTGATAAAAAGGCATAACCCTGGTAGATGAAGGTAAATAACATGCCGTAAGCAACAATGTTTGTTGCAAGCAGGAGCCAGTTATACTTCTTGAAGTCAATATCCACATGCTGCCTGTCGAGGTATTTAATCATCAGCGCCATCAGGGCCAAAGTAACCCATCCGGTAAAGGCAAAATGGGAGTGGCCATGCAGCAGGTATTTCTGATCAACCAGCGGGAAAGAAAAGTTAATCTTATACCTCAGCGCAATGCCGAGCAAAGCGACTACGAATAAGTTGAGGAGTGACCACCTTATCCATTTGAGTTGATTGAAACGTTGAGCATCCATAATTATAATTAATAGTTAATGCGAATTAATATAATATAAGTCATAAAAATGATGATGCTTATCACTTAAGAAACTATGAATTTATGATTTGAATCATATTATAAGGTTGAATATTACCCTAACATTACACTAATAAATTAATGATGACTATTATGAAAAAACTATTTGTTTTTTGCTGTATAGGGCTGTTTTTAGCAGCTTGTACAGGGGGTGATTCACCCAAATCCACTAGCGATGGCGATCAATCTTCGGAAGAAGTTGCATCTGCGCCAGCAGTGGCCGACTATGACCCAAACCGGGGAGAAGGTAAGTTTACTGAGGTTAAAATAGACCCCAAGCTTGATGAGGCCATGGCTTTAAAAGGAAAAAATCTTTCTGATTTAAAGTGTTTGTCTTGCCACAAATTAACCGATGAAAAATTGGTTGGACCAGGCTGGAAAGATGTCACTAAACGTAATACTCCTGAATGGATCATGAATTTTATGACGAATACAGACGCGATGATTGATAAGGATCCTAAAGTTCAGGCCATGTTAGAAATTTGTATGGTACGTATGCCTAACCAAAACCTGAGTGATGAAGATACCAGAGCAATATTAGAATTCATGCGTCAGAACGACGGTGTAAAATAATTAAATCATGAAAAAGTATATATATATAGTACCAGTTTTCGCAGCTTTTCTGCTGTTGAGTTTCTCAGGTTGTAAACCAAAAAACACAGGTGATGCCATTTCAGGTGATGCAGCATCAAAGGTATACGTTGCTCCAGGAAAGTATGATGAACTTTATAATTTTGTTTCTGGTGGTTTCAGTGGCCAGGTGAGTGTATATGGTATTCCTTCAGGAAGACTGTTACGTGTAATTCCTGTGTTTTCTGTTGACCCGGAGAAAGGTTGGGGTTACAGTGAAGAAACAAAACCTATGTTGAATACGTCACATGGAGAGATTCCATGGGATGACCAGCATCACCTTGATTTGTCGCAAACCAACGGGGAGACAGATGGCCGCTGGTTGTTTGCAAATGCTAATAATACCCCACGTATTGCACGTATCGATTTAAAAACGTTCAGGACTGCAGAGATTATTGAGATCCCAAACAGTGCGGGAAATCACTCTTCTCCGTTTATTACAGAGAACACGGAGTATGTAGTTGCTGGTACACGTTTCAGTGTGCCTATGGACGACAAGAATGGTGATGTTCCTATTAAGACCTACAAAGAAAATTTTAAGGGAACCATTAGTTTCGTCAGCGTAGCTCCAAAAGATGGTGAAATGAAAATTGCTTTCCAACTGGTGCTTCCAGGGATGAACTTTGACCTCAGCCATAGTGGTAAAGGACCTAGTTCAGGATGGTTTTTCTTCAGCACCTATAATTCAGAACAAGCACATACTTTATTGGAAGTAAATGCTTCTAAACGCGACAAGGATTATATTCTTGCTGTAAACTGGAAAAAAGCAGAAGAGTATGTAAAACAAGGGAAAGGTAGAAAACAAGCGGTAAAGTATGCTCATAATAAATATAATGAAGGTACACATACAGCTACATCAAAAATAGAGACAGAAGTAACTGTGATTGATGTGAAAGATTTCCCTGATATCGTTTACATGATTCCTTGCCCTAAGTCGCCACATGGTGTTGATATCGATCCTTCAGGTGAGTATATTGTTGGTAGCGGAAAATTAGCTGCATTGATTCCGGTTTTCTCTTTCTCTAAAATCAAGAAAGCTATTGCAGATAAAAACTATGATGGAAAATATGGTGGTATCCCTGTAATTAAATATGAAGCCGCATTATATGGTGAAGTTAAAAAACCAGGATTAGGTCCATTACATACTGAATTTGATGGAAGAGGAAATGCATATACAACATTCTTCATCTCTTCTGAAATTGTAAAATGGTCAATCAAAGATCTTAAAGTACTTGATAGACATCCAACATATTATTCACCAGGCCATTTAAGTATTCCAGGTGGTGACACTAAAAAACCATATGGAAAGTACATGACTGCCTATAACAAGATCACTAAAGACAGGTATCTTCCAACAGGACCAGAATTATCGCAATCAGCACAGTTGTTTGACATCAGTGGTGATAAGATGAAACTGCTTTTGGATTATCCAACAATTGGTGAACCCCATTATGCACAATCTATTCCTGCAGATAAAATTGTGAAAAACTCGGTGAAATTCTTCAAAATAGAGGAGAATAAACACCCATACGTGACTATGGGAGAGAAGAACTCGAAAGTGGTGCGTGAAGGAAATAAAGTTCATATCTACATGACCGCTATGCGTTCCCACTTTTCACCAGATAATATTGAAGGTGTAAGGGTAGGTGATGAAGTTTTCTTCCATGTAACTAACTTAGAACAGGATTGGGATGTTCCACATGGATTTGCTGTTAAAGGCGCCAAAAATGCGGAATTATTAATTATGCCAGGGGAAACCAGTACTTTGAAATGGACACCAACCAAAGCTGGAATGTATCCGATTTATTGCACCGATTTCTGTAGTGCTTTGCACCAGGAAATGTCAGGTTACGTAAGGGTATCTCCAAAAGGGTCTAATGTGCCAATATCTTTTAGTCTCGGTAAAAACTCCGATGTTCCGGATTCTTTATTGAACCAATAACATTCACAATTGAACGGAGCTAGTTGCTCCGTTCAATTTTTATACAACCATCATGAAAGAAAATAACCTCACTCGAAGATTGAGCTTTTCTACACGTGTTACCACACTGATCTGCGGCCTGTTACTTATTGTTGTTTTATTCGTTCCCTTATGGCGCATCGAATTAAGTGCACCGCAATATCCGGAAGGGCTGGTGATGAAGATGCACCCTAACAAATTAGCGGGTAACGTCGATATTATCAATGGACTAAATCACTATATCGGGATGAAGACCCTTCATACAGAAGATTTTATAGAGTTTACTGTACTTCCTTATATTATTGTGGCCTTTGCCTTAATGAGTGTTTTGGTGGCAACTGTACTATATAAATCACAAAAATGGCTGCGTGTGCTGCTCATTTCCTTTATCATATTTGGCATAATTGCCATGGTTGATTTCTGGAGGTGGGAATACAATTATGGTCATAACCTGGATCCAAACGCGGCGATAGTTGTTCCAGGGATG
This sequence comes from Pedobacter sp. CAN_A7, assembly GCF_015752175.1. NCBI lineage: Bacteria > Pseudomonadati > Bacteroidota > Sphingobacteriia > Sphingobacteriales > Sphingobacteriaceae > Pedobacter > Pedobacter sp. CAN_A7. The sequence continues at coordinate 789,467 of NZ_JADOUW010000002.1, forward strand.
GCTTACCAGCCTCCATTAATTGGTTACAAAGTACTGTTGAATTTTGGTGCTTATTCAATTCCCGATACGGGAGGATGGATTTTTATTGGCGTAGGATTGCTATTGGTAAGTGGTGTAATCGTTGAATACAAAAAAAATAAACATGAAAAAATTAGCTAGTATCTACTTCACAGTTTTCCTGTTAGCCATGCTTGGATTATCCTCTTGTACTACAGGACCGCAAAAGATTAAAGTTGGTGAAGATGCCTGTAGCTTTTGCAAAATGAGCATTGCTGATAACAGGTTTGGGGCGGAGATTATTACTAAAAAAGGTAAAGTATACAAGTTTGATGATACGCATTGCCTAACCGGCTTTCACGAATCCAATACCATTAATAACGAGGATATTAAAAACGTCTATCTGGTAGATTTTAATGCACCTCATGATTTAATCCCATCTGAACAGATTTTCTTGCTTAAAAGTAGTCAGCTTCGTTCTCCTATGGGAGGTAATGTAGCAGCTTTTAGCAGCGAGCCTCAATTAAAGGCCGCTACCGCTAAGTTCGCAGGTGAACAGCTGACGATGGAAGGAATTTTAAAATGAGTAATCACTACGCCTTTGTTACTTTCCTCCTGCTCTTCCTTTGTTTTTCTGCTGTTCAGGCAAAAACTATCCAAGTAGGTAAATCCAGAACCTACAAAACCATACAAAGTGCCATCAATGCTGCCAAAGCAGGTGATACGGTATTGGTAGATCCAGGTATTTATAAAGAAGGAAATATCAAAATGCATAAATCTATTGTACTTAAGGGGATCGGTTATCCGGTAATGGATGGCCAGAATAAGTATGAGATTATTACTATATCCGCCCAAAACGCATCGATAGAAGGATTTAGGTTGCAGCATGGTGGAAGATCAGACCTCCGTGATTTAGCGGCAATTTCCATTGTAAATAGTTATAAAGTAACAGCCATAAACAATGTTATAGATGACTCCAATTTTGGGGTCTATGTGCAAAACAGTAAAAGCTGTACGGTTAAAGATAATAAAATTACGGCCTATGGCAAAAATGAGGTGCAGAGCGGCAATGGCATCAGTTGCTGGAAAAGTGATAGTTTGCTGGTGATTGGCAACAAGATTAAAGGTCACCGGGATGGCATCTACTTTGAATTTGTAACCAATTCATTGGTGTGGAGGAATATCAGCAGTAAAAATGTACGGTATGGTATTCACTTCATGTTCTCGCATAATGATACTTACATCGGTAATATCTTCGAAGAAAATGAGTCTGGTGTTGCTGTGATGTACACCAAACATATCCGGATGTTTAACAATGTATTTATTAACAACTGGGGGGCTGCTGCTTATGGCATTTTATTAAAGGATATTACTGATAGTGAAATTTCAGGAAATCATTTTATAAAAAACACGGTGGCCTTGCACATGGAGGGATGCAGCCGTATTAATCTGCTGAATAACAGCTTTTCTAATAACGGATGGGGCGTAAAAATTCAGGCAAGTTGTGACGATAACGCCTTCTACAGGAACAATTTTATAGGTAATACCTTTGATGTTGGCACCAATGGGTCATTGGTGTTAAACACTTTTGATGAAAACTACTGGGACAAATATGAAGGTTATGATATTAACCGGGATCGTACAGGCGACATTCCTTATCGTCCGGTAAGTTTGTACTCCATGATTATTGATAGCAACCCCGCCGCACTTATGCTTTTTAGAAGCTTGATTGTTACCCTACTTGATAAAAGTGAAAAAGTTTTACCAGGAATAACACCTGAAAGTTTAAAAGATAATAAACCGTTGATGAGGGCGATTGAACTATGATTATTGCAGAAAATATTGTTAAAAATTTCGGGAGTTTAAAGGCGCTTTCGAATGTATCTCTTACCTTTTTAAAAGGGGAATGTATAGCCTTACTTGGGCCAAACGGAAGTGGTAAAACAACGTTGATTAAATCTATTTTAGGCATGGTGGTGCCTGATAGCGGCGCCTTGCATTTTAATGGGGAGCATACGCAGGGGAAATGGCTGTACCGCAACCAGATTGGCTATATGCCTCAAATTGGACGTTACCCGGAGAACATGACTATTGCCAATGTGATTGACATGATGAAAGACCTGCGTAAAAACCCTAATGAACACTTGGATGAGCAGCTTATTGAAAGTTTTGGCTTAGCCAATATGATGAATAAAAAGATGCGCACCCTTTCTGGCGGTACCACCCAAAAGGTAAGCGCAAGTCTGGCTTTTTTATTTAACCCTGCGGTTTTAATATTAGATGAACCCACAGCAGGACTTGATCCACTGTCGTCAGAAATTCTAAAGCAAAAAATATTAAAGGAAAAAAGAAATGGTAAACTGGTAATCATCACCTCTCATGTATTAAGTGAGCTTGATGACCTGGTCACCCAGGTAGCCTATATGCAGGACGGATCTTTGGTGTTTCATCAAACACTTGCTGCATTGAAGGAAGAGACCGGAGAGGTAAAATTATCGGCAGCGATTTCTAACATCATGAACAGGAGAAACCATGAATAAAATATTAAAATATGTAATTGTTGATATTGTTCAGAACAAAATAGTATTAATCTATACCTTTCTACTGCTCCTGATTTCCATGAGTGTGTTTAACCTGGAAAATAATTCTGCGAAAGGCTTGCTAAGCCTGTTAAATATCATCCTGATCATTGTGCCTTTAATTTGTATTATATTCTCCACCATTTACATCTACAATAGTGCGGAGTTTATTGAATTGCTGGTCAGTCAGCCGGTAAAAAGAAAGACCATCTGGATGAGCCTTTTTGCAGGCCTGTCGGCATCACTGGCATTGGCCTTTTTTATTGGTGCCGGCATACCCATTTTACTTTATCATGCAGATGGTACCGGTATGATGATGATTGCCACTGGGCTTTGTCTGACGGTGGTGTTTGTGAGTATTGCCATGTTTGCTGCGGGTATGACACGCGATAAAGCAAAAGGCATAGGATTGTCTATTTTATTATGGTTATTCTTCTCCTTAATTTTTGATGCCATTGTACTGTTCCTTTTATTTCAATTTCAGGATTATCCCCTGGAAAGGATTATGGTATTCCTCAGCTTCTTAAACCCTATTGACCTTAGCCGTATACAAATATTACTTCAAATGGATATTTCAGCGCTTATGGGTTATACAGGCGCTGTATTCCGTGAGTTTTTTGACAACGGAACAGGGATTACACTTTCATTTGTTGGCTTACTAATCTGGACCGTCTGGCCAGTTTATTTATCGCTGCGTAGATTTAAAAAGAAAGATCTTTAATTTTCATAATAATTTCTGGTTTAAACAAAAAGGGCAGTCGTTGATTTGACTGCCCTTTTACGTAAATGTTTTTTTGCTTATTTGATGCTGGTAAACACCAGGCAAACTGGTGCACCCACTTTAATTCTTTGACCAGCGTCACTTAGCGCCCCTGTAACGTCGTTTCTGTTAAAGATCACTACTTCATCAGTCCTTTGATTCGCCACCAGTAAAAACTTACCGCTAGGATCAATGGCGAAGTTTCTCGGACCTATACCCAGGGTACTGGTTGTAGAGGCTACAGAAAGTCTGCCTGTTGGCATAATGTTAAACACCGATATGGCGTTAATATCGCCGCGGTTACTTTGGTAAAGGAATTTGCCATCCGGTGATACGTGAATATCAGCGGCGTCAATTCTTCCTTTAAAATCGCTTGCTACGGTTCCAACCTCCTGAATGCGGTTAAGTTGACCATTTGCATAAACAAAGGCCGTAATCTTACCCATAAATTCATGAGCCAGGTAGGCAAACTTGCCATTCGGTGAAAACGTTAAGTGTCTTGGTCCACTAGCTGCAGGTACTTTAATCACGTTTTTAAGGGTGAGCACCTGTTTTTCTGCCAAAGGGGAGTAATTATAGATATAAATATGATCTTCACCCAGGTCGTTAACGATGAGGTGTTTTTTATCCGGACTAAAGATTACCTGGTGCACATGTGCACTTTCCTGTCTTTTCTCCGGGTCAATACTTTTACCCGTATGTTGTATTACCTGTTTAGCTTCTTTTATTGAGCCGTCGTCCAGACGTCCGTAAACAGCAAGGCTGCCGCCAGAATAATTCCCGATAATCACATGGTGTTTGTCGGCAGTCACGTAACAAGGATCTGCACCCTGACTTCCCTGTTTGTTCAGCACATTCAGTTTTCCAGTCGCAGCGTCAAATGCAAAAGCCGTTACGGCACTTGAAGCGCCCGCTTCGCTAACGGCGTAAACGTTCTTTTTATCCGGACTTACGGCCAGGTAACTAGGGTTTATGATGTCCTTAGCTACACTTTTTAGCGCAGTAGTGCCATCGGTACTATTGAACTGGTACGTATAGATCCCCTCGCTTTTACCAGTATTGGTATAAGTTCCGATCAGTAAATTGTAATTTGCTGTTTGTGCTTGCATCGATAAACTTAATAACATAACGGGTAAGAGGGAGAGGAGCCTTTTCATACGTGATTATTTTAATGAATCAAATGTTTGATTTGTATCAATTCATGTTCTTCCAGGTAACGCCATCTGCCACGAGGTAAATCTTTCTTGGTCAGGTTACCATAAACTACACGATCCAGTTTTACCACTTCGTAACCCAGGTGTTCGAATATACGACGAACAATTCTATTTTTGCCACTATGAATCTGAATACCAACTTCTTTCTTACTACCACCTGCAACGTATGATACGCTGTCTGGTTTAATCAATCCATCTTCCAGTTCTAAACCATATTGGATCTTGTTCAAATCTCCCTGGCTTAAACTCTTATCTAATTCTACATGGTAAATTTTAGTAATCCCGTTTTTTGGATGCGATAATTTATCAGCAAGGTCACCATCGTTTGTCATCAATAACAAACCAGTGGTATTTCTATCCAAACGTCCTACCGGGTAAATACGTTCGCGGCTGGCTTTTTCAACCAATTGCATCACGGTACGTCTTTCCTGTGGATCGTCTGTAGTGGTAATATAATCTTTAGGTTTATTTAAGAGCACATAAATTCTCTTTTCGCGTTTTAACAATTCGCCGTTATAGCGGATGTTATCTTTTGCAGGATCTACTTTATGACCCAGTTCAGAAATAACGATGTTGTTTACACTCACCACACCTGCAGCGATTAACTCATCAGCTTTACGGCGGGAACAAATTCCTGAATTGGCAATGTAACGGTTTAAGCGAATCAGTCCATCATCCTCTTTTGGAGGTGCTGGTTTTCTGCTACGAATAACAGTGTTTTTATCGCCACGTGCGCTAAATGTAGGTCTGTCGCCGTCCTCTTCTCTTTTTCTGAAAGGTCTGCTGTCCGTACTTCTCGAGCTGGTGCTTTTTTTATCATCAAACTTTCTGAAAGGTCTTTCTGCACCTGCAGCAGTACTGTCTTTTTTGATGTAACCTCTTGATTTAGGCGCTTCGCCATCACCAGTTCTTGGTGTTCTCGGTTTAAAATCCCTGGCTTCGCTGCTTTTACCCTGGTAACCTCTAGAGGCACCACCTTCTCTGCTTTCTCTTGGTTTGAAGTCTCTTGGTCCAGAACTTTTACCCTGGTAACCTCTAGATTCTCCTTCTTCTCTGGGTTTAAAATCTCTTGATCCAGTGCTTTTGCCCTGGTAGCCTCTTGAAGCACCTTCTTCTCTAGGCTTGAAGTCTCTTGAACCAGTGCTTTTGCCTTGGTAACCTCTTGAAGCACCTTCTTCTCTTGGTTTGAAGTCTCTTGATCCAGTACTTTTACCCTGGTAGCCTTTTGAGCCGTCTTTCTCGTCCTTCTCGCCAAATTTGCTCTTTCCTTTGAAAGTGCTATCTGTTCCACTTCTGCTTCTGTTGCCCGGTTTGGACTTGTCATCCCGACTGTTCCTGTTGTTATTTTTAATCATGATTCACTATTAACCGCATTAATATGCGGGCCGCAAATTTAGCAAAAATTTCACGTATTCTTAAATGGATAATTTAGCGGCTTTAGCGTCAATTAAAATCGCGGCTGAGGTATGCTTAAACGTCGATTTTGGAGCCATATTTTGTAATAGGTTGATAATTAGATAAATATAACGTATCTTTGCAGCCGTTTTATATTATTAACCAAAAAAAGGAGGAAAATGATAAAGAAACACGTAATAACATGTACGATAATTTTAACATTATTGGTTATGGCAAAAGTGTTTGCTTACCATCTGCCCCAAGCAGAAAAAGTTCTTGTCAGACAAGAGAAAATAGTACCCGTTACAATTACCCCACCGAAAGAAAAAGAGCCGGTTTCGTTAATGGCTCAGTTGACTTTTGCAGATGAAACCTTACCGCAGGACGATCGCCGGGTAGAGAAGAAAATGAAGAAATCGCTACGCAATTTCTCCTATGCAAAACAACAAACAAATCGCTTACATAGAAAAGCGGCAGAATGGTTCCCTGTTATCGAACCTATTCTTAAACAATACGGAATCCCTGAAGATTTTAAGTACATGCCCCTGGTTGAATCAGGTGTACGTGGCGGCGTTTCTCCTAAAGGCGCAGCTGGCTATTGGCAGTTTATGCCAGGTACCGCGCGTAGTTATGGCTTAAAAGTAAATGCTAAAGTTGATGAACGTAACAACTTGCGCAAGTCTACCATTGCCGCCAGCAAATACATTAAAGAGTTGTATAGCATTTTTGGTAACTGGACTTTAGTAGCAGCAGCGTATAATGTGGGCGATAACCACATGCGCAAGCAAATAAGGAAACAAAAAGAAGACGATTATTTCAAAATGAAGCTTAACCGCGAAACTGCTGGTTACGTTTACAAATTGATTTCCATGAAACAAATTATGGAAAACCCTGGCCGTTATGGTTATACAGCACCTAGAGAGCTGATTGCCATGAACGCAGAGTAAGTATTTTAAACGCTATAGAATTAAGGATAAAGGCTTTATTTTTGATAAAATTTTTAGCAATTTTGTGGCTGAAAATTTGCTGTCTTTTATTTGAGATACTATAGCGTTTTTATATAAAATATGAGTAAAAATACCGTTGACCTGGGCGAGCAAAAAGATGTAGAAGTATATGGTGCCCGAGTACATAACCTTAAAAATATAGATGTTTCTTTTCCACGAAACAAACTGGTTGTTGTAACCGGATTAAGTGGAAGCGGGAAATCATCACTTGCTTTTGACACCATCTATGCCGAAGGGCAGCGTCGTTACATGGAAACCTTTACCGCATACTCCCGCCAGTTTATGGGAGGCATGGAAAGACCAGATGTGGATAAAGTATCTGGTTTAAGTCCGGTCATTGCCATCGAACAAAAAACCACCAGCAAAAACCCCCGATCTACTGTAGGTACCATTACCGAAATCTACGATTTCATGCGTTTACTATATGCCCGTGTATCGGAAGCCTTCTCATATAACACCGGAGAGAAGATGCAGCGCATGACTGAAGACCAAATCCTGAATACCATATTTAATAAATACGACATGATGCCGGTTAACATTCTTGCTCCGGTAGTCAAAGGGCGTAAAGGTCATTACCGCGAACTTTTTGAGCAGATCCGTAAACAAGGTTATGTTAAAGTGCGTATTGATGGGGTCATCCAGGACCTGTCGCCAAAAATGCAGGTAGACCGTTACAAAATTCACGATATTGAAATCGTGGTCGACCGTCTCATCATTGAGCAAGACGACCGCAAGCGTCTGCTGGATTCCTTACAAACTGCCATGCGTTTAGGGAAGGGGATCATCAAAATCAGCGATAAAGATAATAACGTATCCCATTTTAGTCGCTTCCTCATGTGCCCTACAACGGGTATCTCTTATGATGAACCGCAACCCAATAGCTTTTCCTTTAATTCCCCATATGGCGCCTGTGAAGGTTGCGATGGTCTCGGCTATATTTTCGTAGTCGATAAGGAATCGGTGATGCCGAACACAAAACTAAGCATCTTGAATGGTGGCCTTGCGCCATTGGGCGAATACCGCGACATCTGGATGTTCCAGGTGTTGAAAGCTTTGGCTAAAAAACACAGTTTCTCTCTTTCTACACCTATTGAAAAATTAGGCGACGACATCATTAGCTTACTGCTTAATGGTAGTCCGGATCTGCTTTCTGTTGCCGTAGAATACAATAAATGGAACGTTCAGAACTACCAGGTCACTTTTGATGGCATCATTAAATTGCTGGAAGAGCAACAGGAACGCAAGGGCGAAGGTGCAACAGAAGATATGGATAACTTCCGTAAATTGAAAACTTGTCCGGTATGTAATGGTGCCCGTTTGAAGAAAGAAAGTCTGCATTTTCAAATTGATGGAAAGAACATCTTTGACTTAGCGGAGATGGACATCAAGAGCATCAGGGACTGGTATGAAGATTTAGAAAGCAGGTTAAACGAAAGGCAAAATACCATTGCTAAAGAAATATTAAAAGAAATCAGGGCCCGTTTAGGCTTTTTAAGTGATGTAGGCTTGAACTACCTATCTCTGGACCGTACGGCACGTACCTTGTCGGGTGGTGAAGCACAGCGTATACGTTTAGCTACACAAATCGGTTCACAGTTGATGAATGTCATGTACATTCTGGATGAGCCGAGTATTGGTTTACACCAGCGTGATAACGAACGCCTGATTAAGGCCTTAAAAAACCTGCGCGATCTCGGTAATACCGTGTTGGTGGTAGAGCATGATAAAGAAATGATTCTGGAAGCCGACCACGTGATCGATGTTGGGCCGGCAGCAGGGGTTAAGGGTGGATACATTGTGGCACAAGGCACGCCTGCACAAATTCTAAAGTCAAAAACATTAACCGCTGCCTACCTTAACGGTAAAAAAGGGATTGAGATTCCTAAAAAACGTCGTTTAGGAAATGGGCATAAACTGTCGATCATCAAGGCAAGCGGTCATAATCTAAAAGATGTTTCTGTAGATTTCCCTTTGGGTAAGTTTATAGCCATAACCGGGGTATCTGGAAGTGGGAAATCGAGTTTAATCACAGAAACCTTATATCCCATTTTAAACCATCACTTTTTCAGGGCAAAAAAACATCCTTTGCCCTACGAAAAAATCAATGGCATCAAGGAAATAGACAAGGTGATTGAAATTGACCAGGCACCAATTGGTCGCACGCCACGTTCAAACCCTTCTACGTATACCGGTGTGTTTTCAGACATCCGTAACTTGTATGTACAGTTACCAGAAGCAAAAATCCGTGGTTATAAACCCGGACGGTTCTCCTTTAATGTCAAAGGCGGAAGGTGTGAAACCTGTCAGGGTGCCGGACTGAAAGTTATTGAAATGAACTTCCTGCCCGATGTGCAGGTGCCATGTGAAGAATGTGGTGGCAGAAGGTACAACAGGGAAACGCTGGAAGTTCGTTACCGTGGTAAATCCATCAGTGATGTACTAGACATGAGTATTGAAGATGCCTGTGTTTTCTTTGAAAACATGCCCGTGATTTACCGTAAAATAAAAACCTTGAATGAAGTCGGTCTGGGGTACATTAAGTTGGGCCAGTCGTCAACTACCTTATCAGGTGGTGAGGCACAGCGTGTAAAACTGGCTACGGAGCTAAGTAAGAAAGATACGGGTAAAACTTTTTACATCCTTGATGAACCTACTACGGGACTTCACTTTGAAGACATCAACGTATTGTTGGGCGTATTGAATGAATTGGTGGAGAAAGGTAACACCGTATTGGTGATTGAGCATAACCTGGATGTGGTTAAGGTGGCCGACTGGGTGATTGACCTGGGTGAAGAAGGTGGCGCTGGTGGCGGAAGGATCTTATTTGAAGGTACGCCTGAAGGATTGGTCCAGAACCCGATCAGCTTAACCGGGAAGTTCCTGAAAAAAGAAATGGGCTTATAGCCCATTTCTGAATATTTTATTTAGCTAACCTCCTGGATGGCGTGGTTTCTCTGATAAAAAGAATCCCGTTGAAATCTAAACCTGGCCTGATGGGTAATGTTCTTGCTTCGGTCCAGTTCGAATTAATGTGTGTAATCGGCTGTTGCATGCTGGTAAAGGGATTTAAAGCTTTGTCAAAGTCGACATAAAACCTCTCCTCATCTGCTCCGGCAAAGATAGCGGAGAAGCTTTCTTTCGGGGTTTCAAAAGCATGTGCCTCAAACTGGCCATCGGCCAATACATTCACCGAGCCTTTATACGTATCTAAACCCAGGGCATAATATTGCTGGCCAAAGGCTTGTTTCAGGTAGGAGCCTACTGCTTTAACCTGCGCCATGGTGGTATCTTTAGCAATATGGATGTTATGTGCCCAGATCATGGTTTTATGGGGACTGGATTTCTGGTAATTTACAATGTTTTCGGCCATCAACCTTTCTCTGGCCAGTACATCATGCCATGAATCTTCTCGGTCAAAGCCAAATAAAACCACTTTATTTTCCTGCTGCTGTGTTTTGTTATAATCTGCAATCCATTGAAAAAGCTCATAGATTTCCTCCGTTCCGTAAAGCACCATGGAATTCGTCAGGTCTTTTAAATTACCCTCACCGTTGGCTAAATATTGGTTTATCGGATCGGTCAAAGAATTGCTCATTTCAAAACCCAGGTTTTTATACTGTAGCCTTGTGACCAGAAATTGAATGACACGTTTTTTCTGGAGGTAAAATTCCCTTGTTCCATGAGATGCCTCTCCCAAGCCGATCACCAAATTATGATGTAGTACTTCGGGTAAAAAACTGAGGTCATCATGGTGGGTAGCCGTATCGGCTGCAATTGGATGTACATTTTTATTCAACCAGCTGGTGTACGTTGGCTGAGAAAAAGCTACAGGGCCTAAAAATAAGAGATAGAGCAAGATGGTATTTTTCATGAGAAACAAGGTTCTAGTATATGAGGTTTAATTTCATCTATGATGCATTTAACTGCTGGATTCCACCTTACAAATTAATTTTATTTCATCGCTGCTTATCCTTATTAATATCTTCCCAATTTCGTTAAATTAGCTGGATGCAAACCTTGCTTAGCTCCGAACAAATGCGCAATGCCGATGATTATACCATCGCACAGCAACAGATCAGCTCCATCGACTTGATGGAAAGGGCCGCTGCGGCTTTTGTGCGTGCTTTTATACTACATGTCCCTAACCTGCAGACCCGCATTTCCATTTTCTGTGGCAAGGGTAATAATGGTGGCGACGGACTGGTCATTACCCGCTTGCTGTATCAGCAAGGGTATCCTGACTTGCAAGTTTTTATTGCCAACTTTTCGGACAAAGCATCCCCAGATTTTATTCAAAATGAAAGGCGCCTGCAAGAAACAGGCCTGGTGGCTAAAACCCTGGTGGAGCCTGGGCAGTTCCAAAACCTGCAAACAGAGGTCATCATCGATGCCTTATTGGGCTCTGGCCTTAATCAGCCACTCAGCGGCAAGTTCCTTTCCCTGGTACAGCAGATCAATGCTTTAAATAAGAAAATCTACGCGGTAGATGTGCCCACCGGCTTTTTTGCAGATGGTGCCATGCCCCTCACTTATGAGGGCATCCAAGCCTACCTGACCATTTGTTTCCAGCGGCCAAAACCTAACTTCTTTTTTCCAGAATCTGCCAAGGCGACCGATAGGTTTGAGGTGGTGGATATTGGACTTGAGGAAACTTTTATTGAAGAGCAACAAGGGGAGTTCCTTTTAGTTGGGGTGGATGACATCAAAGCACTGCATCAACCGCGAAAATCTTTTAGTCACAAAGGTAGCTTTGGCCATGCCTTATTAATTGCCGGCGATACGAATACCATGGGGGCGGCTATACTGAACGCTAAAGGCTGTTTGTATGCTGGTGCAGGTTTAACCACCTTATCGATCCCTGCATCTGGCTTGAGCACTTTAAATACGGCCATACCTGAAGTGATGTACCTCGACCGCGCCGACATTAGGGAAAAGAACATGGCGAAATACCATGCCATTGGCATGGGCAGCGGTTTAGGTACTTCTACGGCAGCTAAAGCCCTGCTGGAACTGGTTCTTGACCTGCATCGTCCTTTGGTATTAGATGCAGATGCGCTAAACCTGATGGCCAATTATCCGGCGTTGCGCCATAATCTTGCTCCTGGATGTATTTTAACGCCGCATGTCAAAGAATTTGACCGTTTGTTTGGCGAACACCTTTCCTGGTACGATCGGCTGGCCACGGCCCGCGTACAGGCACAAAGGTTAAAGTGTGTTATCGTACTTAAAAATCGTTATACGTTTATTGTTGATGGAGGAAAACAGGTGTATATTAATCCTACTGGAAATCCAGGTATGGCACAGGGGGGAATGGGCGATGTGTTAACTGGTGTGCTGACAGCTTTTATGGCCCAGGGAAAAACGGCACTGGAATCGGCCTTGCTTGCCTGTTACTTTCATGGCAAAGCAGGCGACGACCTCGCTGATGATCATTATAATGTGACGGCTTCACAGGTGGCGGAAAACATTCCCCTGATCACCCGTCATTTAATCTGTTCCTAGAATTCAAATAAGTGTTTTTCTGCGTGGTAAGAAGAACGCACCAATGGTCCGCTTTCTACATACCTGAATCCTTTTGCCATACCCACTTCTTTGTATTTTGCAAACTGATCCGGGTGGATCCAATCTAATACGGGGTGGTGGTTACGTGTAGGTTGCAGGTATTGACCCAAGGTTAAAATATGCACACCATTTGCGACTAAATCATCCATGGCCTCATAGATATCCTCTTCGGTTTCGCCAAGGCCAAGCATAATGCCGGTTTTGGTTCTGACACCGAATTCAGAGATGCGTTTTAAGGCTTCCAGACTTCTGTCGTATTTAGCTTGTATTCTTACTTGTTTGGTCAGTCTTTTAACGGTTTCCATGTTGTGAGAAACCACTTCAGGTCTTTCTTCCAATACCCGGTACAGGTTGTCCCAGATACCCCTGAAATCAGGGATTAAGGTTTCCAGGGTGGTTTGCGGACTTTCGCGGCGGATGGCCTGCAAAGTTTCTGCCCAGATTATCGAGCCACCATCTTTCAGGTCGTCACGATCTACCGAGGTGATCACGCAATGTTTCACCTGCATTAATTTCACAGAGTTGGCTACGCGGTTAGGCTCGTCCACATCTACAGCAAGGGGTCTGCCGGTGGCTACTGCACAAAACGAGCAAGAGCGGGTACAGATGTTACCCAAAATCATGAAGGTTGCTGTGCCTGCGCCCCAGCATTCGCCCATATTTGGGCAGTTACCACTTTCGCAAATGGTGTGAAGTTTATGCGTATCCACTAAACTGCGTACTTGCGCATATTCTTTACCAACCGGAAGCTTAACCCTAAGCCAGTTTGGTTTGCGTTGTTTTTGGTCTGCTGAAACAACCGGAAGTTCGATCATGCGCCAAAGTTAAGCAATAGGATTGAATTGTTTAATCGCCTGGTTGCTATCCATTAAAATTAATGGTAATCTTGTGGTCAAAAAAAGAGGATATGGCTACTTCAAAAATAACTTATAACGGAGGTTTGCGAACCAGTTCCGTTCACGAACGTTCTGGAAACGAAATCATTACTGATGCACCTGTGGATAACAAAGGGCAGGGACAGGCTTTTTCGCCTACCGACTTAATGGCTACATCTTTAGGAAACTGCATGCTTACCATTATCGGCATTGCAGCCCAGGAACATGGTTTTAACATTGATGGTGCCACCTGTGAGATTACCAAAGTGATGGCAGAAAACCCTCGCCGGGTTTCAGAAATTGTTGTGAACTTCCAATTTCCGGCAAATGACTATACGGACAAGGTAAAAACGATCATTGAACGCTCGGCACATACCTGTCCGGTTGCGCATAGCATTCACCCGGATATTGTAAAGAACGTAACGTTTAACTATTAATCGCTTCAGCTACTTCATCGGCAGAAATATCGCCATGTGAGGCATCAAGAACGCATTCGCCGTCTTTTATTAATAAGACCTGCGGCGATTCATGATGAACCTGAAAAGTTTCAGCTACCTGTGCAGAGATGTCCCGGTAGCTGATTAAATCTAAAAAGTACAGGTTAGTTCCCGCAGGAATGGCGTCCCAGTCCATTTCAAAACGTCTTTTAGCCATGCCGCTCACAGAGCAACGGGTACTGTGTTTAAATATCAGGCTGTAACCTGTTTGATTTTTTATTTCCGCAACCTGTGCGATATCGGTAATGAATGTCCACTGCATCTTTAATCTTTCTTTTTTTGGTTATATTAACTATTACAGGGTCGCTGCCAGGTGAGCCATTTTAATCGCTGTAATCGCGGCTTCGTCGCCTTTATTGCCATGTTTACCGCCTGCACGGTCTAAAGCCTGCTGCTGGTCGTTAGTGGTAAGTACACCGAAAATCACCGGTTTACTGTGTTTGATGCCAACATTGGTAATGCCATGAGCAACAGCATCACAGATAAAGTCGAAATGTTTGGTATCTCCCTGAATCACGCAACCCAGACAGATAACAGCATCAAGCTCCGGATGTTTGTTTAAAATGATTTCTGCTGCGCCGGTCAATTCAAAACTTCCCGGTACGGCTACTGAGATAATGTTTTCTGCTAATACGCCATGCTGGTTAAGCGTCTTCATGGCGCCGTTAAATAATGCACCGGTAACATCAGCATTCCATTCCGCTACAGCTATTGCGAAACGATAAGGACTAGCATCAGGAACAGTAGTATGAGAAAAGTCGGATAAGTTTTTTAGTTGTGTAGCCATGGCGGTAAAGATAAGGATTGCGGGTGGTTTTGCAATGGTTTGTCGAGGATTCGAGGTTCTGGGATTTAGGGACTAGGTCTCCTCTATATCTCCTGTATATCCTGTGTACGTTTTACCGAACGCCATATACAGGAGACATACAAGAGATATAAAGCAGACATAGCCGGAAGACATGCGGTAATCGAGCCGTACCAAACCCAAAAATAAGCTTATACAAAAAAAGGGATTGACCATTTTACAATGACAATCCCTTTTAGTTAGGCTATAAATAGCGCTTATTTTTTCATGGCTGCAGCACGTGCAATGTACTCGTCAATTAAAGCAGCTTCCTGGCTTGCAGGGAATTCTGTTTTGATTTTGGTGTACGCATCTTCTGCGGCTTTAAAGTCTTTTAATTGTTCCTGAACCAGGCCTAATTTTTTTAAGAACATTGGCGAAGTAAACTTGTTACTCGCTTTCTCAGCAGCTTTTTTGTAATAGGTAGCCGCTTGTTTGTAGTCTTTCAACTCACTATAAGCATCGCCTAATAAACCAAGGGCCAATGGATCAGCAACAGGGCTTCCTGTTTCTGTGTAATTTCCTAAGGCTTCCGTTGCTTTTTTGTATTCCCCTTTACGTAAATAAATACCACCTAAATAAAGGTTTGCCAGGTTTGCAGATTTTGTATTTGCATATTCATCAGCAATTTGCTCAAAACCAGGGTAGCCACCGTCGCCGGTTAAAGCTTTTGCCGCTAAAGAGTCAACACCTAAGTATTGTTCTGCTTTGTACATTTTTGCCGAGGCTTCCTGCGCCCGATCTTTCAAATAGACATTTTGATACCAGATATAAATACCGATCAATACCACGACTGCACCTATTATAAATAATAGGCTTTTTGAGTTCTCTTCGATAAAAGAACCTTTTTTCACAGGGTTGTTTATTTCTTTTTCTGTTACGGACATTTTATTTTTTAAAAAAATTAAGGATTGCAAAAATACATTTTTCGATCAAAGTATCAACACTTAAGTATACTATTTAATTAAACTTTAATGATTTAACCACGGTAAACGGTAACTTTGAGGCTATATACTATGTGGTTAAAAAACATTACCCTCTTAAACTTCAAGAATTACGCTGATGCTGATGTTCGCTTTTCAAAAACCGTTAATGCTTTTGTAGGTCTTAATGGCGGTGGAAAGACCAATTTGCTCGATGCTATCCATTACCTCTGTTTGTGTAAAGGTTATTTTAACCCCATCGATAGTCAGCAAATTAAAACCGGTGAAGATATTTTTCTGATTCAAGGTGATTTTGACCGGCAGGAGAAGAATGAGAAGATAACCTGTGGTGTAAAACGCAACCAGAAGAAACAGTTTAAACGGAATAAAAAGGAGTACGATAAACTGGCCGACCATATTGGTTTGTTTCCGGTGGTCATGATTTCTCCCTATGATGTGAATATCATTATGGATGGGAGCGAAGAGCGTCGGCGGTTTATGGATAATGTAATCTCACAAACTGATGCGCGTTACCTCGATGAGCTGATGGTGTATAACCGCCATTTGCTAAATCGCAATGCCCTGCTCAAACAAATTGCCATCACGCGTAAATATGATCCTGCATTGCTGCAGATTTTTGACGAACAGCTGGTGGCTTCGGGTAACCGTTTGTTTGAAAAACGCCAGGATTTTATGAAGGAATTTATCCCTTTGTTTGATCAGTATTACTCGTTTTTAACAGACGATAATGAACTGGTAAGCCTGATTTATGCATCGCAGTTAAATGACCAGCCTTTCGACAAGTTATTGAGCCAGTCTTCTGAAAAGGATAAAGCATTAGAAAGGACTACAACAGGCATTCATAAAGATGATTTGATTTTCAGCATTGCTGATATGCCCTTAAAGAAATTCGGGTCGCAAGGGCAGCAGAAGTCTTTCCTGATTGCCTTAAAGCTGGCGCAATATGCTTACCTACAGAAGTATAAGGGTTTTAAGCCTTTATTATTGCTTGATGATATCTTTGATAAGTTAGACGACCGCCGGATGCACAAGCTGATGGAGATGGTATCGCACCATGACTTTGGACAGATCTTTATTACGGACACCGGAAGAGAAAGAGTGTTAAATGTTTTTAATAGCATTAAAGTTCCCGTAACTTTGTTCGAAGTAAATAATGGAGCGGTAAATCATGCGTAAACCTAATGACATTACCCTGAAAGAGGGAATCAGTAAAATGCTTAATGTATATAAGCTGAAAGGGAGATTTGACCAGACCTCGGTAGTGGCCCTATGGCCTGAAATTATGGGCGTTGCCATTGCCAACCGCACGACACAGATTTATGTTTCGAACCAGAAACTTTTTGTGCGTATTGAATCATCCGTGATAAAAAATGAGCTTTTAATGGTAAGAACCGGTATCATTCAAAAGATTAATGAACGTACCGGTTCTGAAGTCATTACAGATCTTATATTTTTATAAAAGTCTAGCCTCTGCCACCAAAGATTTTGCTGATCACCCAAATGATCAGGGCAAGGACAATGACCACTAAAATTACACCAGACCAAACGCCGGCTTTAAATATTCCTTCTATAGCAGAACAACTGGTTAAAGTGGTCATCAATAAAACCACAAGGCTGAGTGGAAGATACTTTTTCATATTCATAATTTTTGTTTGTATGGTAAATAACAATAGATGATGAAAATGGTTTGTTTCCCCTATTATTTAGCCTCTATTGAGATTAATTCTATTTCAAAAATCAGGTCGCTATAAGCAGGGATCTGCGGTCCGGCAGCGCGTTCGCCATAGGCTAAAGCATAAGGAACGAAGAATTTATACTTAGCACCAGTTGGCATCAGTTGTAAACCTTCCGTCCAACCTGGTATCACATTATTTACGGATAAAGGTGTGGCTTCACCGCGGTCATAAGAGCTGTCGAATTGTGTACCATCTAACAAAGTACCTTTGTAATGCACCTTTACCGATGCCGTAGGACCAGGTTTTGCACCTGTTCCGGGCGTTATGACCTGGTATTGTAAACCACTGGCGGTGGTCACCACACCTGCAACTTGTTTATTCTTTTCGAAAAATGCTTTGCCTGCCGCGATACTTGCTGCATGCTGTTTCTTACTGCTTTCCTGGAAAAAGTTGCTGATGGCTTTTTGTGCCTCATCGGTGCTTAATACTGCTTTCTCATTTTTAAAAGCTTCTGTTAGTGCTTTATTTAATAAGCTATAGTTTAAACTGGTAATGCCAGCACCCTTAA
Source organism: Pedobacter sp. CAN_A7 (assembly GCF_015752175.1). Classification (NCBI taxonomy): domain Bacteria; kingdom Pseudomonadati; phylum Bacteroidota; class Sphingobacteriia; order Sphingobacteriales; family Sphingobacteriaceae; genus Pedobacter; species Pedobacter sp. CAN_A7. The sequence continues at coordinate 807,385 of NZ_JADOUW010000002.1, forward strand.
GGTTATTACCCATCATGATGCCAAAGGAATAACTGGCAGAATCAAGGCTGTTTTTTAAAACCGGGGCCATGCTTACCGAAGGTGGAGCAACTGCTTTTTTAACAGGGGCCTTTTTTGTTTGTGCCATCGCCGTAGCGGCAAACAAAGAAACCACAAGGGTTAATGTAACTTTATTCATGTTGTGCGTTGTAGTGGTTCGATGATTAGACAAAAAAATAAGCACCTGTTAGGGGTGCTTATCTTTTTTAAAGGGTATTAAAACTAGAAACGTTCGTCGGCAGAAAAGAAGAAATCTCCCTCAATTTGCGCGTTTTCGTCAGAATCTGATCCATGAACAGCGTTAGCGTCAATAGATTTCGCATATTTTTGACGGATTGTACCTTGATCTGCTTTAGATGGATCAGTAGCACCGATTAATTTTCTGAAATCTTCTATAGCGTTATCTTTTTCTAAAATAGCAGCAACGATAGGTCCTGAAGACATGAAGCTTACTAAATCATTGTAGAAAGGACGTTCACTGTGGATTTCATAAAACTTTCCTGCAGTTTCTGCAGTCAGTTTAGTGTATTTTAATGCAACGATTTTGAAACCTGCAGCAGTAATGTCATTGATAATTGCACCGATGTGGCCATTCGCAACTGCGTCTGGTTTGATCATCGTAAAAGTTCTATTTGTAGCCATTTTATTTAAATTTTTTTGCAAAATTACATTTATTACGCTTAATATTAAAGCTTGAAATATTATCACCATCAATTCATCATTAAATTGTTAGCTTTGTAGCGGAATATATGCTATCACTTTCACAACTAAAAACTTTGCTGGCTACGCCGCAAAAAATTGTAATTACCACCCATCACAAACCTGATGGCGATGCTATGGGCTCCTCTCTAGGGCTATACGCCTATTTGATCCAGAAAGGTCACCACGTAAAGGTCATTACCCCAACAGACTATCCCTACTTTTTGCACTGGCTACCTAACAATTCTGATGTGATTATTTACACAGATGAGCAGGAAAAATCAGCAGCACTTGTAGCGGAAGCAGCCATCATCTTTTGTTTGGATTTCAATACCTTAACCAGGATTAATGAATTAGGAGAACTGATTCGTCAGGCACCTGGCTATAAGGCTATGATCGACCATCACCTGGATCCTGAAGATTTTGATGATTACCGGCACTGGAACATTAATGCCTGTGCAGCAGCACAACTGGTATACGATTTTATTGTCAACGAGATGGAAGACGGTGCTTTTTTAACCAAGGATATTGCAACTTGTTTATACACCGGGATCATGACCGATTCAGGTTCTTTCCGTTTCCCATCGGCTACGTCAACGGTTTATCGCATTGGTGCCGACTTAATTGATGCAGGTGCAGAACATTGGAGAATTCACCAGCTGGTATACGATAACGCTACAGAAAACCGTTTACGTTTCTTAGGTAATTGTTTATCCAACAAACTGGAGGTTATAAAAGAACATAATACTGCTATTATTACCGTGACGGCAGAAGAACTTGCGCATTATAATATTGTTACGGGCGATACGGAAGGGATTGTAAATTATGCCTTATCGGTAAACGGTATCCGTTTAGCGGCTTTTATTATTGAAAGAAAAGATAAAGTAAAAATATCACTGCGTTCAACGGGCGACTTCCCGGCTAACGAAATTTGCAGGAAATATTTTAATGGAGGCGGGCACAGGAATGCTGCGGGTGGAGTTTCGGAATTGGGATTAACAGAAACAGTAGCTTATTTTAAATCTATTTTACCGGAATATAAAACACAATTACTACTCTGATAGGAAGTAGTAATTGCAACGATAAACAAACAAACAACTTATTTAAGGCCATTGGTCTTGACTTACAAATTAATAACGACAAAAAACGCGATGAAAAAAAGTTTAGTAATTCTTTTTGCGGCTACACTTGGTTTAGCTGCTTGTAACAACTACGAAAAAGGACCAGGTGGATTAATGTACAAAGTACATCATTCTGCAGGTAACGAAAAGATTAAAGAAGGTGATATTATTAAATTGAACTTTATTCAGAAAAATGAAAAAGATTCAATTATGGCTAATACCTATGACCTGGAGCAACCACAAGTATTTCCTGTAGGAAAGAAAATGTATGCAGGTGATATGAATGATGTATTATACCTTTTTGGTGAAGGTGATAGTGCAACGTTTAAATTAGACCTGGACACAATGGCTAAATACTCAGGTACACCGAAACCAGAAGCACTTAAAAATGATAAATTTTTAGTGTTCACCGTTAAAGTGGAAAAAGTATTGAAAAAAGGCGCAAATGAAGCTGATTCTGCTTTCCAGGAAAAAGCAAAAGATTTCTTTATGAAAGATTACCAGGCAGCAATTGATAAACACAAATCAACTGAAGCAGGTAAAATCAAAAAATATATTGCTGATAACAACCTTAAAGTTCAAACTACAGCTTCTGGTTTACAATATATAATTTCTACACCAGGTTCTGCTGAGAAACCAGTAGTTGGTGACACCATTATGGTAAACTATACTGGTAAATTAACCACGAAAAAAACAGATGGTAAAGACAATATTTTCGATACCAGCGATGCCAAAATTGCTAAGGAATCAGGTAAATTTAACGCTGCGGCACAATATGGCCCACGTGAATTTGCTTTAGGCAGAGCAATTCCTGGATTTGACGAAGGTTTGCAAATGTTAGGTAAAGGTGGTAAAGCCACTTTCATCATCCCTTCTAAATTAGCTTATGGTGAGAATGGTATGCCTCAGGGTGGTATCAATCCTTACACACCATTGGTTTTTGAAGTGGAACTAACAGACATCAAAAAACCTACAGGTGCTCCGGCAGCTGGTGGTGGTTCAGTAACTGCTACTCCTGTTCAATAAAACATAAGCTTTCGAGCATTCTGAAAACCCTGTCCAACGCCTTGGACAGGGTTTTTTTATGCCATTAATTCTTTTTCAATACCTTTGTTTTTATGCAATTAACCGATACACATACCCACCAGTACTACGAAAGGGACGAACAGAAACAAAAGGAATTGATGCAGCGCTGTTTTGATGCGCAGGTAACGCGTTTATTTTTACCTAATGTAGATGTGGCATCAATCGCGATGATTGATGAGCTGGTGGAACGTTACCCGGAACATTGTTTCGCAATGGCAGGTCTGCATCCTTGTGATGTGAAGGAAGGTTATGAAGCGGTATTGGCAACCATCAAACAGTCGGTAACCGGCAGGAAGATCGTCGCCATTGGCGAGATTGGCATTGACCTCTACTGGGATAAAACGACACTGGATATTCAGGTTGCCGCTTTTAAGGAACAGATTGCCTGGGCCAAACAGCTTGACCTGCCCATTGTGATCCACTGTAGGGAAGCCTTTGATGAAGTATTTGCGGTGCTGGAAGCCGAAAAGGAGGAGCAACTGCGGGGCATTCTGCATTGTTTTACCGGCAATTTCGATCAGGCATTACAGGCTATAGACTTAGGTTTTTACCTGGGTATTGGTGGTGTGGTCACCTATAAAAAAGCGGGCTTAGATGAAGTATTAAGAAATGTGCCGCTTGAGCACCTTGTGCTGGAAACAGATTCGCCTTACCTGTCACCAGTTCCCTTTCGTGGAAAGCCAAATGAAAGCAGTTACCTGCTGCATGTAGCGAATAAAGTAGCAGAAATTTACAACCTTTCGGTAGAAGAGGTGGCAGCCGTGACGACCGAGAATTCAAAAAAGATCTTTTTAGTTTAATAGCGCATGACAAAAATATTAATCATCTATACCGGTGGTACCATCGGGATGGTCAACAACCCACTCACGGGAACCTTGATGCCTTTTGATTTTGAGCAGATCAAAAACAATGTACCTGAAATGGCACGCCTGAATTACCACTTTGAAGTTTATTCCTTTGATCCCATTCTGGATTCCTCTAATATGCATCCCGATACCTGGGTAAAGCTTGCCAGGATCATTGAAAGTAACTATGATCATTTTGATGGTTTTGTTATTCTGCATGGCTCCGATACCATGGCTTATACCGCATCGGCCTTGAGTTTTATGTTAGAAAACCTGGGTAAGCCGGTGGTGCTCACAGGTTCACAATTACCCATCGGGGAGATCAGAACAGATGCTAAAGAGAATTTTATTACGGCACTCGAAATTGCGGCAACAAAAAAACACGGGAAGGCCATGGTGCCCGAAGTATGCATTTATTTCGACTATCAGCTGTTTCGCGGTAACCGCGCCATTAAATATAATGCTGAGAATTTCGAAGCCTTCCGCACACCCAATTACCATAAACTGGCCGTAGCGGGTGTACACCTTACTTTTTTTAAAAATTACATTAGCCAGGTGCCTGCTGGGCCATTAAAAGTGCATGCCGATTTTAATGCCAATATTGGTGTGTTAAAGATGTACCCGGGAATCAGTATTTCTGCTGTGCAGGCGGTTACACGCTCATCGGTAGATGCCATTATTCTGGAGACCTTTGGTGCTGGTAATACCAATACAGAACCCTGGTTTATCGAAACACTGCAGGAAGCCATCAATGCCGGCAAAATTCTTGTTGACATTTCTCAATGCCAGGTAGGCTCGGTAGAACTGGGTAAATATGAAACCAGTAAAATGCTGCAGCAAATGGGCGTGGTGAGCGGTTATGACATGACTTTCGAAGCTGCAGTAACCAAACTGATGTATGTAATGGGACTTGGCATGAGTGTTGAAGAAACTTCCAAGTTAATGTCACAATCTCTTCGGGGCGAACTCAGTGCTTAAGTTTACGGGATAATAGCTTATTTTTGTGCCTTTAAACTAATTGTTGATGAAAATAGAACAGATCTATACCGGCTGTCTGGCCGAAGCCGCCTATTATATAGAAAGTAATGGTGAAGCCGCCATTATAGATCCATTAAGAGAAGTTGATGCTTACCTGAAAAAGGCAGAACGCAACAATGCCACAATCAAGTATATTTTTGAAACACATTTCCATGCCGACTTTGTGTCGGGACATATTGACCTGTCAAGGAAATCGGGTGCAAAGATTGTCTATGGCCCTACGGCCGACACGTCTTTCGAATCTGTAGTGGCAGCTGACGGGCAGGTATTTGAAATAGGTGATATTACACTTACGGTATTACATACGCCTGGACATACCCCAGAATCGACTTCTTACTTGTTGAAAGATGCCGGGGGTAAACCCTTTTGTGTTTTTACAGGAGACACCTTATTCATAGGTGATGTTGGTCGCCCTGATTTAGCACAGCAAGGGGAGCTGACCATGGAAGATATGGCTGCTACGTTATATGATTCGCTGCACAATAAAATATTAAACCTGCCGGATGAGGTGTTAATTTACCCTGCCCATGGCGCCGGTTCTGCCTGTGGAAAACACATGAGCAAGGAAACTTTTGATACCCTGGGGCACCAGAAAGAAGTGAACTATGCGTTGAAAGCGACCACCAAAGAACAGTTTGTTAAAGAAGTAACGGAAGGTATTTTACCTCCTCCTCAATATTTTGCTAAAAATGCTGCTTTAAACAGGCTCGGTTATGAAAATGTAGACGAGGTCTATGAGAAGGGCCTTAACCCTTTAGATGCGGAAGCTTTTGAGCTTTTAGCTAACCGTACCGGTGCCTTATTGCTCGATACGAGGGATCCGGAAGTGTTTGCCCAGGGATTTATCCCCTCAGCAGTTAATATTGGCTTAAACGGGCAGTTTGCCCCATGGGTGGGTTCCTTAATTACTGACCTTGAACATCCTATTTTGTTAATTGTGGAAGTGGGTAAAGAACAGGAAGCCTTGACCCGCTTGTCAAGGGTAGGTTACGACAGCACCATAGGTTACCTGGAAGGTGGCATGGATGCCTGGATTGCTGCTGGCAAAGATGTGGAATCCATTGAATCGATGTCGGCCGCCGACTTTGTACACTTAAGTAATGCAGCTGAAAACGTCAATGTTCTCGATGTGCGTAAACCTGGAGAGTACGAGGCGGGGCACCTGGAGGAGGCGGCATTGATGCCATTGGATTATATTAACGACTGGACTACAGAACTTAAACCCACCGAAAAATACTATATACATTGTGCCGGAGGATACCGTTCCATGATTGCGGCCTCTATTCTGAAAGCACGTGGCATAGACCAGGTGGTGAATGTAGCAGGCGGTTATGCAGCCATAAAGGCGCAACAAGTCTAACCTTTATGGGCGCATTTTTATGTGCCTTATTAAAGGAAATTAATTTATGTTTGTGAATAACATTATAACCTGAATGCCGGGAATAAATCAGATTAAACTACCCATAGCTGCCGATATTTCGGTTTTCGAAGCGAAGTTCAAAGCATCTATGCATAGCGATGCGCCCTTGCTAGACCGCATTACACATTATATTGTGAAGCGCAAAGGCAAGCAGATACGCCCCATGTTTGTGTTCTTTGCGGCTAAACTTTGCGGTGGAATCTTAGAATCTACCCATCGAGGTGCTGCACTGGTAGAACTGCTTCATACTGCCACCCTGGTGCATGACGATGTGGTGGATAATGCCTATGAACGTCGCGGCTTTTTCTCTATCAATGCCTTATGGAAAAATAAAGTAGCCGTATTGGTTGGAGATTACCTCCTGGCCAAAGGGTTATTGTTGTCTGTAAATAACCAGGAGTTTAAACTGTTGCAAATTGTATCGGAAGCGGTGAAACAAATGAGTGAAGGTGAATTGCTGCAAATTGAAAAGGTACGCCGGATGGACATTAGTGAAAGTCTGTATTTCGATGTGATCCGCCAGAAAACCGCTTCTTTAATTGCTTCCTGCTGTGCCTGTGGCGCGGCATCGGCTGGTGCCAGTGATGAAGTTGTTGAGAAAATGCGGCTCTTTGGGGAGAAAGTAGGCATTGCTTTTCAGATCAAAGATGATACATTTGATTTTGGTACCGATAACGTTGGTAAACCATTAGGAATCGATATTAAAGAAAAGAAAGTGACTTTACCTTTGATTTATGCGCTGAACCAGGCGGATAAGGCGGAGAAAAAAAGAATCATTAACCTGGTAAAAAACCATAAGGATGATCCTTTGAAAATACAGGAAATTATTAATTTCGTTAACGAAAAAGAAGGGGTTCGTTATGCCCATGATAAGATGCTTGAATACCAGGAAGAAGCTTTTGCCATTTTGCAAACCTTTGAGCCTGGTGATGCACGTACAGGGTTGGAACAACTGGTGCGTTACACCACTGAAAGAAAGAAATAAATAGAAGATACATATGATGAAGGCGCTAATTGGTCTGTCCTTGCTTTGCTGCAGTTTATCCCTTACTGCACAAGATGATTTTAATAAAGAATTCTCTGCCATCAATAGCGATATACAAGCGCATTCCAAAGCCTACTCCAATTTAAAGGCGGCCTCAGAACAGATCGGTCACCGCTTAACAGGTTCAGCAAACGGCGCAAAAGCAGAGGCTTATGCTTACAACCTATTGAAATCTTACGGCTACCAGGTCAATTACCAGCCTTTTGAAGTAGAAAGCTGGAGCAGGTTAACCAATAACACTAAAATTGGTGGATCGGTAAACACCCTGCAGGACGTTCCATCTGTGGCCCTTGCCCATTCGCCTGTTCAGGCGCAGGTAACTGCTGAAGTGGTGGACCTGGGTAATGGATTAGCCGAAGATTACGTTAAAGACCAGGGAAAAGTGAAAGGTAAAATTGCCCTGGTTTACCTGGGTGTGTTACCCGGATCTCCGGAAGGCACGCCACGTTTGCACCGTTCAGAAAAAGCCGCACTGGCCATTGAAAATGGCGCCGTGGGCGTGATCATCATCAATACCGTAAAAAATAATGTGCTATTAACGGGTACCGCATCCGTTACGGGGAAGCTAATTGCCATCCCTGCCGTTTGTGTGGGTTTGGAAGACGGCACTAAAATTAAGGAATCACTTAAAACCGCAGCGGCATTTGCCAGCCTGCAGATGACTAACTTTTCTGGTCTAATAAAGGCCCGCAATGTGGTGGCCACCCTTAAAGGTGGTAAACTGGCGCAGGAGAAAATTGTAGTGGGTGGACATTTAGACAGCTGGGACCTGGCAACAGGCGCCATTGATAATGGCATCGGCTCTTTTGCCATCATCGATCAAGCCAGGGCTTTTAAGAAGCTCAAATTAAAGAACGATCGTACTATTGAGTTCGTGCTGTTTATGGGGGAGGAGCAAGGGTTATTAGGCTCTAAGGCCTATGTGGCTGCGGCTGATGCAGCGGGCAAGCTGGATGAGGTGAAATACATGTTAAACTATGATATGACCAACGATCCTAAGGGTTTTGCGACCAGCAGGGCAGAAATGAAAGGTTTGTTTACTTCATGGGGTGCCTCGATTACTCAACTGGATACCGGTTTCAAGAATATGTTTCATGCTGCGGCAGGTTTGCACAGCGATCACCAGCCTTTCCTGATGCAGGGAATTCCTGTAGGTGGTGGTTATGGCGGAAAACTGCCAAATAATGCGGGTTCTTTTTATCACTCCAACGGCGATTCATTTGCATTGGTAGATGAGCAAGGATTAAAAAATACGGTCCGGTACAGCACCATGCTGACTTATGCTTTGGCAAATACACCCACACTGCCTGTAAAAAGACAGACAGACCCGGAATTGCAAAAATTCTTAACGGATAGCGGACTCGAACTTCCTTTAAAAATTGCAGGTGAATGGAGATGGAAAGAAGAGGCTGATGCAAAACATTAACATTAAACAACTGGCTAAAGCCCTTAATTTATCGACGTCTACGGTATCCAGGGCTTTTCGTGATAACAGTGATATTAATAAGGAGACCAAGGAACGTATTCTGGCAAAGGCCAAAGAATTCCACTACCAGCCTAATCATTACGCCAGTAACTTGCGGGAGCAGCGCAGTAAAACCATTGCCGTCATTGTTCCTGAACTGGCTAACAACTTCTTTTCACAGGCCATACATGGCATTGAAAGGGTTGCCCGTGAAAAGGGTTACCACATCCTCATCTATGCCACAGGGGATGATTTTGAGAAAGAAGTTTCTTTTATACAACATTTACACAATGGCAGGGCCGATGGCATCATCATGTCGGTGTCAGGCGAAGCCAATGACCATACTTACCTGAATGAGTTGGCGCAAAAACGTTTGCCGCTGGTGTTCTTTGACCGGGTATACGAAGACATCATTACCCCAAGGGTAATTACCAACGATTATCAAAGTAGTTTCTCGGCCACACAGCACCTGATTAAACAAGGGTGTAAAAGAATTGCTTACCTGGTGATTAATAAAACCCTGTCCATCGGACACACCCGGATGCAGGGTTACCTGGATGCGCTCGAAAAGTATAAGATTCCTTTTGACGACCAGCTTGTGGTCGACTGCAGCAACAGCTATAAGGAAAATAATACCATCTTAAAAAAGATGCTGAAACAGCTGAAACCTGACGGCGTTTTTACTTCCGTAGAACGTTTAGCCTTTGCGACTTACTATGCTTGTTACGACCTGGATATTTCTATTCCTAATGAGGTGAAGGTGATTGGTTTTTCCAGTTTGGAAATAGCGCCTTTGCTCAATCCTTCCTTAACAACCATCACCCAACCGGCAACCTGTATCGGCATTGAAGCGGCCTCGCTTTTATTCAAAATGCTAGAAAATCCGGACGCCGTAAACAACAACCAAATGGTGGTTTTAGACTCCAAATTGGTGAAGCGGAAATCAACCGAAAAACAAGCTTAAAAACCTTCAAAAACACTCCTTTTTTCAGGCTTAAAAACACGCCAATTTTGCTAAAAACTTTTGGGATTTTTGGCAAAACGCGCGGAATTCCGCCGTCATCACGACGGTTAGGCAAGAAAAAGTTGCTCCATTTTCGGGAACGTTCCCGGTATCGTTCCCGAAAATAGGCAACGAAAAGACTTAGTGTATTTTTCACACCTTTTTGACGAAAAAAGCTTTATAAAATATTGATGATCAAAAGGAAGAGGAAAGAACTGTGCGTTTTTGAAAATATTAACTGAGCAATAAATCACCTATTTTTTTGCTTTTCGTAATATTAAATATGGCTATTAAAATTAAATTAATATTAAATTTTGAATTATAGTTTACTGGTGTAAATTTAGACTTAGTGTAATACACTAAGAAAGTTTATCAAATATTTATCCCAAAACACGAGTTCAAATATGAAAGTATTTTACCTTCTTAAGCCTTGTTTACTGTTGCTAATTGTCTTATCGACATTTGTAGCAAAGGCACAAACCAGCTCTTTAGCTGGAACCATTTTCGATGAGACCGGAACATCACTTCCAGGAGCATCGATTCAGATTAAAAGCCTGAACAGAAGTACAACCACTGATGTGAGTGGAAAGTACCGTTTGACAGGTTTACCTGCTGGGTCACATGTAGTGACTGTAAGTTATGTAGGTTACAGTCCGACAGAAGAAACCGTTAAAGTTTCAGGTCAGACGCAATTAGACTTCACCGTGAAGCCAGATGCGCAAAACCTGAATGAAGTAGTAGTCATTGGTTATGGTACCGTTCAGAAAAAGAACTTAACCGGATCGGTGAGTACAGTATCTTCTAAAGATTTCCAAACAGGTAACATCACTACACCAGAGCAATTGATTTCTGGTAAAGTAGCCGGTGTGCAAATTACCTCTAACAGTGGACAGCCAGGTGCCGGAAGTGTGATCCGTATCCGTGGTGGTGCATCCTTAAATGCAAGTAACGATCCTTTGATCGTTGTTGACGGGATTCCATTGAGTGGTTCGGCCATTGGCGGTGCTGCAAATCCATTAGCTTTAATCAACCCGAATGATATTGAAACGTTCACCGTATTGAAGGATGCTAATGCAACCGCAATTTATGGTTCAAGAGCATCAAATGGCGTAATCTTAATTACCACCAAAAAAGGGAAGTCAGGTGCGCCAGATATTAATTTCAGCACGGTAGCTTCTTACGGTACCATCGCTAAACAAGTAGATATGTTATCTGCCGAGCAGATCCGTGCCTATGTTGCGGCTAACGACAGGGCTTATGATGATGATCCTACCCATACGTTTTCATCACTTTTAGGTGATGCAAATACCAACTGGCAGGATGAAATTTTCCAGAATACTTTTACGACGGATAATAATTTAAGCATCTCTGGTTCCTTCAAGGATGTTCCTTACCGTGTTTCTTTTGGTTACCTGGATCAGCAAGGTTCGCTAATTACAGATCGTTTAAAACGTGCTTCAGGTGGATTCCGTATTTCTCCAAGTTTGTTTGATAACCATTTGAAGATTGATTTAAACCTGAAAGGTACTTTAAGTAATTCTCATTTCGCAAACACAGGCGCAGTAGGTGCGGCTTTACAGTTTGACCCTACACAACCTGTACACGCTGAAAATCAGTTTGGAAACTATTACGAATGGATTGCTGGTGATGTACCAAATCCAAACGCACCAAGAAACCCGGTTGGTTTGGTAAGGTTACAAAACAACGATGCCAAAGCTGATCGTTCATTCGGTAATGCGCAGGTTGACTATTCCTTCCATTTCCTGCCAGAATTACATGCAAATGTGAACGTAGGTTATGATATTTCAAAAGGTCAGGGCTGGACAAGAACCCCAGCTTTCGCTGCACAAAGTGCTGCAACCAGAGGATCAATGACTCATTTTCTGGCTAACCAGACAAACACTTTTGTAGAAGCTTACTTAAACTATACGAAAGATTTAACCGGTATCAACAGTAACATTAATGCCACTGCGGGTTATGGTTATTATGATAACAACAACAGAGATTACAAATTTGAAGAATACGATGCCGCTGGTAACGTACGTATAACCCCTAAATTCCCATTTGGTATTGAGCAAAATAAATTGCTTTCTTACTATGGTCGTTTAAACTACACCTTAGCAGATAAATATATTCTTTCGGCGACGATGAGAGCAGATGCTTCCTCTAAATTCTCTGAAGAAAATCGTTGGGGTTATTTCCCATCTGCAGGTTTTACCTGGAGAGCGATCGGTGAAGACTTCCTGAAAGACAGTGAAGTGATCTCTGACTTAAAAGTTCGTTTAAGTTACGGTTCAACAGGAAATAAGGATGGTATCGGAAATTACGATTACCTGTCTAAATACTACTTAAACTCAAATACTGGTCAATACCAGGTTGGTGATACCTTTTACGATTATTATTCTCCAGCTGCTTACGATCCTGACTTGAAATGGGAAACTACCCAAACTTATAACGCAGGTATCGATTACGGTTTTTTCAATGGTCGCCTTTACGGTAGTGTAGATGTGTACTACAAAAAAACCAAAGACTTGTTAAGTACTATTGATATTCCGGTAGGAACAAACTTTAGCAACAGGTTAACTACCAATGTGGGTAACATGGAAAATAAAGGTATAGAAGCCAGCTTGAACTTCAGCGCCATTAAAAGTGAAAACCTAAACTGGGATTTCGGCTTCAATGGAGCATATAACAAGAGGTTAGTGACTAACCTGACCCTTAACCCTGATGAAAACTTCAAGATTGATGCAGGTACAATTACAGGTGGAACAGGTATCAACGTTAAATACAATACCCCTAACCAGATTCCTGGAACTTTCTTCGTATACCAACAAGTATACAATGAAGCAGGTGTTCCTTTGGAAGGTGTATATGCCGACTTAAACGAAGATGGTGTGATCAATACCAGCGATCAGTACTACTACAAATCACCAGAGCCTCAGTTCTTGTTTGGTTTTACGACTTCGCTTAACTACAAAAAATGGACAGCAAGTACGGTGTTGAGAGCTAGTTTAGGTAATTACGTATACGATAACATCTCGTCAAACCTGGGTGTAAGGTCTAATATTTTAAGTCCTAGTGCTTTGGTTAACAATGCTAGTCCAGATGTTTTATTTACCAATTTCACGACCAATCAATACCTGAGCGATTACTATATCAAAAATGCTTCTTTCTTAAAAATGGACAATGTAAGTCTTGGATTTAATGCAGGAAACATTTCAAGAAATGGTACCGCTAACCTTAGGATCTCTGCTAACGTACAAAACGTTTTCGTGATCACTAATTATAATGGTATCGATCCGGAAGTTTCAAACGGTATTGATTACAGTATGTACCCTAGACCTAGAACGTTCTCTTTAGGTTTAAACCTTGGGTTTTAATTTTTAAAAAAAAGAAGAATGAAAAATTTACATAAAATATTAACCTTATCCCTGGTTTTATTGGTGTCAGTTGTTTCTTGTAAAAAAGAAGACCTGAACCTAACTCCGGTTAACGATAAAATAGCTTCCGATGTGTATAACTCACCGGCAGGTTACAAACAATCATTAGCTAAAATATACGCAAGTTTTGGTTTAACAGGTGCAGCTGGTGCTGGTGCAAGTGACCTTGGCGGTTTAGATCCAGGCTTCTCTGACTTCTTGAGGTTGTTCTGGACAGCGCAGGAATTGCCTACTGATGAGGCTCTTTGTTCATGGGGTGACGTAGGTTTGCCTGAATTGAATACTTCACTATGGTCTACAGATAACATCTTTTTGAGAGGTTTATACTCGAGAAGTATGTACCAGATTACGATAGCTAACGAATTCCTTCGGGAGAGCACGCCAGAAAAACTGGCTGAACGTAACATCACAGGTGCTGATGCAACAGACATACAGAAGTACAGAGCGGAAGCCCGTTTTTTACGTGCATTCCAGTACTGGGTATTGATGGATAACTTTGGTAATCCACCTTTCGTTACAGAAGCTGATTTAATTGGTAAAGTTTCTCCGAAACAAATTAGCCGTGCAGACTTGTTTAAATACGTAGAGTCAGAATTGTTGGCTATTGAGTCAGAAATGCCAGCTTCACGTTCAAATGAATACGGTCGTGCAGATCAAGGTGCAACCTGGGCTTTATTAGCCAGACTTTACCTGAACGCAGAGGTTTACACAGGTACAGCAAAGTACACAGAGGCGATCACTTACTCAAGTAAAGTAATCAATGCGGGTTATTCTTTAACCAAAGATTACAAAAACCTGTTTAGAACAGATAGTAAAGAAACGAGTAGTAACGAAATGATTCTGACCATCAATTACGATGGTGTTAAGAGCGAGAACTTCGGGGGTACCACTTACCTGATCAACGCGGCAGTTAATGCAGAAATGGATCCTAAATCATTTGGTATTCCTAACGGTGGCTGGGGTGGTAACAGAAGCAGAAGTAACCTGCCATTATTGTTTACTGATTACAGTGGTGCAACAGATAAACGCGCCATGTTCTTCGGTACAAAAGTAGCCAACGATGATGTTGCTGTTTTCTCTGATGGTTTAAGAATTACTAAATTCAAAAATACCACTTCTGCAGGTATTCCAGCGCCTTCAAATGGTGGAACTTTTGCCTCTTTAGATTTCCCATTGTTCAGGTTAGCAGAGCAATATTTAATCTATGGTGAGGCAGTTGCCCGTGGTGGTAACGGTGGTAGCCAGGCAGCAGCCTTAACCTATTTTAATGCATTACGTGAACGTGCTTATGGCAACTCCAATGGAAACGTTGCCGTGTTAAACGTGAATATGTTTATTGACGAGCGTGGACGTGAATTGTATTGGGAAGGTTTCAGACGCACAGATTTAGTACGTTACAAAAGATTCACAGAATCATCTTACGTATGGCCTTTCAAAGGTGGTGTTAAAGCAGGAACGGGTGTTGCTCAAACGAGAAACATTTTCCCTATCCCTACGGCAGATTTAATTGCCAACACCAACTTAGTTCAAAACCCAGGTTATTAATAAATATTTGAAAACAGCTATGAAATCATTCATCATAAAAACTGTAGCCCTCGGTTTAATGACCGTGGGACTATGGTCCTGTAAGAAGGACGAAACCCAACTCATCGCCACCAGCGGAAACGGAGGAACATTAAGCGCTTCGGCAGCTACTGTTGCCTTAGATAAATCCATGCTGGATGCAGAAGTGATCACCCTGAACTGGACTGCTGCCGATTTCGGTTACCAGGCTGCCATAAGCAACACTTTACAAGTGGCTGTAAAAGGCGATAACTTTACCACAACAAAAGAGTTTTTGTTGGAGACCAATGCCCTTACAAAAACCTTCAATGGTTTAGAATTGAATAACCTTTTACTATCCTTAAACCTGCCTTTTACTGCAGGTACGGATATTGAAATGCGTGTAAAATCGTCTATTTCAAATGCAGTTACGCCGGTATACAGTAATGTGGTAGGCCTGAATGCAAAACCTTTCCCTTTAACCGCATGGGTATACGTACCGGGCGCTTACCAGGGTTGGGCACCAGAAACGGCGGATAGCCTGGTTTCTGAAACTGGAAATAGCATTTACAGTGGTATCATTGGTTTTACCCCAGGTAACCTGGCTTTTAAAATTACAACTGGTAAAAACTGGAACGTAGGTTACGGCTCTGCAGGTGCAGGTAAAATCAGCACCACTGGTGGCGATATCATGGCTCCTGCTGCAGGTGCTTACGAAATCGTTGCTGACCTTAACGTAAATACCATCACTTTCACCCCGATCGTTTACGGATTGATTGGTGATGCTACTGCAAAAGGATGGGATGGCGATACGGAAATGACTTATGCCAAGGGTCAATGGTCCGTAACCACTACCTTAAGTGCAGGGGAGTTTAAATTCAGAAAAAACCGCGCATGGGATGTAGACTACGGTGGTACTGCTGGCGACGCTGTAAAAGGTGGTTCAAACATCAAAGTGGCAACCGCTGGTACGTATACGGTTACTTTAAATACCACAACGCTGAAATACACCCTAGTAAAAATCTAATCAATTTCTATACACCCTGCAAGAACATTGTTCTTGCAGGGTTTTTTAATGTAAATTTTTCACATTACCCATGGCTTCATTCATGAACGTCATAAAACAAATTAAATGCTGATGAAAAAGTTATCCGTTATCTTGTTTTTCCTGCTGGCCACTCAAATGGTACAAGCACAAAAGTTAGAACGTATCGAACCCATGTTCTGGTGGGTAGGCATGCACAACCCTCAGGTGCAGCTATTGGTTCACGGTGAAAACATCGCATCTCTGGAAACACAACTTAACTACCCGGGTGTAACCTTAGTGAAAGTACACAAAGTAGAAAATCCAAATTACCTGTTCCTTGACCTAAACATCTCTGCTGATGCAAAGGCCGGAAAATTCCCAATTGTATTTACACAACAGGGTAAAAAGAAATTACAGTACGTTTACGAACTGAAGAATAGAGATCAGTCGGCTTCACGCATACAGGGCGTAACCAACAAAGACTTGATTTACCTGCTCATGCCGGACCGTTTTGCTAACGGCGACCCTAAAAATGATGTGGTTAAAGGTATGCAGGAAACAAAATTAAACCGCGATTCTATGTATTACCGTCATGGTGGTGATATACAAGGCGTAATTAACCACCTGGATTACATTAAGGATTTAGGCGTAACCGCCATCTGGATGACTCCGGAAATAGAAAATAACATGCCATTGGCTTCTTACCATGGTTATGCGGCAACTGACCATTATAAAATCGATGCCCGTTACGGTACCAATACGTTGTTCAAAAGTTATGTAGAACAGGTTCATGCCAAAGGGATGAAAGTAGTTAAAGACGTAGTGCATAACCACATCGGAACTGGACATTACCTGTTTACCGATATGCCTATGAAAGACTGGGTAAATCAATGGCCAGCTTACACACAAACCAGCTACCGCGATCAACCGGTAATGGATATTCATGGTGCTCAAGCCGACAAAAAAAGAATGTTAGACGGATGGTTCGTGCCTTCTATGCCCGATTTAAACCAACGTAACCCTTTTGTGCAAAATTACCTGACCCAAAACCACATCTGGTGGGTGGAGTATTCAGGTATTGACGGGCTGAGGTTAGATACTTATCCTTATAGCGATCCGGTTTACCTTGCCGACTGGGCAGAAAAAATGCGTGCAGAGTTCCCAACATTAGGCATCTTTGGTGAAACTTTAGTGAACTCCGTAGCCAGTCAGGCTTTCTTTACCGGTGGCAACACTGTTAACGGTGGTTTTGATACGAAACTCCCTGGGATTACTGATGCCGTTTTAAAAGATGCCATCTATGAAGCCCTTAACGGCAAATCAGGATGGACCGATGGTATTTACCGTTTATATGCAACCCTTGCGCAGGATTTCTTATACCAGGATGCCAGCAGAAACGTGATCTTCCTGGATAACCACGACATGAGTCGTTTTTATTCGATGGTGAACGAAGACATCAAGAAATACAAAGCAGGCATGACTTTATTGTTAACCATGAGAGGCATTCCACAGGTATACTATGGTACAGAAATCTTAATGAAAAACTATTCCAACCCTGATGGTTTGGTTCGTTCTGACTTCCCTGGTGGATGGAAAGGTGATACCACCAATAAATTCAAGGCTGAAGGCCGTACTGCAGCAGAAAATGATGCATTTAATCATTTCCGCAGCCTGGCAAACTTCCGTAAAAACAGCGATGCGCTGCAAACAGGAAAGCTGATGCAATATGTGCCACAAGATGGTATTTATGTGTACTTTAGGTATACCGATACCAGCACTGTTATGGTTATTATTAACACCGAAGATAAAGAACTTTCCCTAGCTACTTCCAGGTTTGATGAGCGCATAGGTACGGCTACTACGGCTACCAATGTCATCACTGGCGAAACCATTAATCAAATTAAAACCATCACTGTTCCTGCAAAAGGATCATTGGTTTTATCTTTAAAATAATATGCAAGAACAACATTCAAATTTAGCCTGCATCTTCGATTTAGACGGCGTGCTGGTCGATACAGCAGTATATCATTACAAGGCCTGGAAACAACTGGCCAACGATCTGGGCTTTGATTTTACTGAAGCACAGAATGAACACCTGAAAGGGGTAAACCGCATGCGCTCCCTAGATATGATCCTGGCCTGGGGTGGGGTAGAGAAAACAGCGGAGGAGAAAGAAGTACTGGCAACCAGCAAAAACACCCAGTATGTGGGCATGATCAATAAGATGACTGCTGCCGAAGTTTTACCTGGTACCATCGACTTATTAACTGCTTTACAACAAGCCGGATTTAAAATTGCCCTCGGATCGGCCAGTAAAAATGCGGGTGTTATTTTAGAAAGAACACAGCTTACCCATTTTTTTGACGCCATTGTGGATGGTAACCTGGTATCGGCTTCCAAGCCAGATCCTGAAGTTTTTGTTAAAGGCGCCACTATGGTAGGGGTAACACCTGCACAGAGTGTAGTCTTTGAAGATGCACAGGCTGGGATAGATGCTGCACTTGCTGCAAACATGAAGGTGGTTGGCGTAGGCCTTCCAGAGAATTTAATAGGTGCTCACGTTTACGTAAAAGACCTTTCAGAAATTACCGTTGAAGACATAAAAGCCCTAATCGGGGGATAACGATAGAACAATGAAAAACTACATACAAGCAGAGGAATGGAATATTATAGAAGAGGGTTTCGATCCGCATCTTAATAAGATATCTGAAAGTATATTTAGTATAGGTAACGGCCGCATGGGCCAGCGTGCCAATTTTGAGGAGCAATACCAGGGCGAAACCTTGCAGGGAAATTATGTAGCCGGTGTTTACTACCCGGATAAAACCCGTGTAGGCTGGTGGAAAAACGGTTACCCTGATTATTTTGCCAAAGTATTAAATGCTGCCAACTGGATCGGTTTACACCTGAGCATTGACGGTGAGGTGATCGACCTGAGTCAGGCTAAGGTTTCTGCTTTCCAGCGCCTGCTTAATATGAAAGAAGGTTACTTACAACGTTCTTTTACAGCCGAATTATCAAGTGGTAAACAGATTGCCGTGGTAGCCAAACGCTTTTGCTCCCTGGCTGATGATGAAGTGGCCGCTTTACACTACCAACTTACCGCCCTTAATTTTGATGGCCAGCTTACAGTTACTTCTTTTACCGATGGTGACGTAAAAAACCAGGATTCCAATTACGAAGAGAAGTTTTGGGATGAGGTGAGTCGCCAGGAAGATGGTGATACCACTTACCTGACCTTGAGAACCAAGAAAACGGAATTTGAAGTATGTACAGCAACCAAGACCAGCTTGTTGCTTCATGGGCAGGCTGTAGCATTCACAGCCGCCAAAGAAAATAAAGACAAGTTTGTCAGTGTATCGGCTACGGTAAACCTTAAACAAGGTGAACATGCCGACATCTACAAAATTGCCACCAACATTTCGTCGATGAACTATGCGAAGAACGAACTGCAACAAGTAAGCAGCCAGGTTTTAGTACGTGCATCAGCGACTGGCTTTGACCAGCTGCTAGCCGATCAGGCGGCTGCATGGGCAACGAAATGGGAGGAAAGTGATATCCTGATTGAAGGTGATGTCGCTGCACAGCAGGCTATCCGTTTCAACATCTTCCAGATGAACCAAACCTATACCGGTAAAGATGCCCGTTTAAACATCGGCCCGAAAGGATTTACAGGAGAAAAATACGGAGGTTCTACCTACTGGGATACTGAAGCATATTGCATTCCTTTCTACCTGGCAACCGCACCGGCAGAAGTGTCTAAAAACCTGTTGATCTATCGTTATAAACACCTGCAAAAAGCAATTGAAAATGCTCAGAAATTAGGCTTTAACAATGGCGCTGCACTTTACCCGATGGTGACCATGAATGGTGAAGAATGCCATAACGAATGGGAAATCACCTTTGAAGAGATTCACCGTAACGGTGCCATCGCTTTTGCTATTTACAACTACATCCGCTATACAGGTGATGAAAGTTACCTGCAGGAATATGGTTTGGAAGTCCTAATCGGCATTGCCCGTTTCTGGAAACAACGGGTAAACTGGAGTGGCGATAAAAACAAATTCGTGATGTTGGGCGTAACCGGTCCGAATGAATACGAGAATAACATCAACAACAACTGGTACACCAATACCCTTGCCGCCTGGTGTTTAAATTATGCAGTTGAGGCAGCAGCTATTGTCGAAAAAAATGCACCTGAATTATACAGCCAGATCGTGGCCAAGACCAATTTACAGGAAGCCGCAGAGTTTGGCGACTGGAAAAATGTGGCCGACAACATGTACTATCCTTACGACGAAAAAGCCGACGTGTTTTTACAACAGGATGGTTTCCTAGATAAAGAGCAAATGCTGGTTGCCGATTTACCAGCTGCCGATCGCCCTTTAAACCAGAAATGGAGCTGGGACAGGATCTTACGTTCAGTATTTATTAAACAAGCGGATGTGTTACAAGGATTTTATTTCTTTGAAGACAATTACGATCTGGAAACCTTGCGCCGTAACTTTAACTTCTATGAAGCCCGTACGGTTCATGAAAGTTCTTTATCGCCATGTGTGCACAGCATCCTGGCATCAAGGTTAAATGACGGCGAAAAAGCTTACGAGTTTTACCTGCGTACAGCACGTTTAGATCTTGACGATTATAACAATGATACCGAGGACGGCCTGCACATTACCTCGATGGCTGGAACCTGGATGAGTATTGTGGAAGGTTTCGCTGGTATGCGTGTTCGTGATCACCAGTTAAAATTTAGTCCTTTTGTGCCTTCACAATGGAAATCGTTCTCCTTTAACATTACCTTCAGGGGCACTACACTAAAAATCAAAATCACTTCCACCGAGATCAGCATTACAAACGATGCCCCCGAAACCCTAACGGTACAGGTATTTGATCAGGCTTATGAAATTCCACAGGGACAAAAAACAATTACTTATTAAACATGTACAGGAGTAGATTTCTTAAGTTCATGGTGGTTTTTATGTTGCTGGCAGGCCTTGCCCAAGCAACATATGCGCAAAAAAAGCGTAAAAAGCTACGCCCAACACTTATAAATATGGATGCGAATAAATTAATGATTTACCAGTTATTGCCTCGCATTTTTGGCAATAAACAGACCGCTAACGTGGTCTATGGTACCATCGAACAAAATGGTAGTGGTAAGTTTAACGACATCAACGATAAGGCGCTTGACGGTATCCGTGAACTGGGTACCACTCATGTTTGGTACACCGGTGTGATTGCCCATGCCAGCCTGACCGACTACAGCAGCTACGGCATTAAACCCGATGATGCTGACGTCGTAAAAGGCCGTGCAGGTTCGCCATACGCCATTCGCGATTACTATGATGTAGATCCGGATCTGGCAGTAGATGTTAAAAACAGGATGAGCGAATTTGAAGCCCTGTTAAAACGTACCCATAAAAAAGACATGAAAGTGATTATCGACTTCGTGCCTAACCATGTTGCCCGCAGTTACCATTCTGTAACTCGCCCAAAGGGTGTGGTAGATTTCGGTGAGCATGACGACCGCAGCAAAGCCTTTTCGCCAACAAACGATTATTATTATGTACCCGGCCAAAAGCTGGTTCCCCCTGTAAATCCTGATACCTCGCATAACCTGCTATCGGCGATGCAGGATCACAAATTTGAGGAATATCCAGCCAAAGCAACTGGAAACGACGTGTTTTCGGCTACGCCTAGTATTAACGATTGGTACGAAACCATTAAGTTAAACTATGGTGTGGATTATGCTGATGGCCAAAAGAAATATTTTGACCCCATGCCACCCGTTTGGCTTAAAACAAGAGACATCCTGTTGTATTGGGCCGAAAAAGGTGTAGACGGTTTCCGTTGCGATATGGCAGAGATGGTTCCGGTAGAATTCTGGAACTGGGTGATCCCTGAAGTTAAAAAAGCATACCCGGATATGGTGTTCATTGGTGAGGCGTATAACCCTCAAGCCTATGAAACCTATTTTAACGAAGGTAAATTCGATTACCTGTATGATAAAGTAGGTTTGTATGATGGACTGAAAAAACTGATCCGCAACGAACACGATGCCGATGTTCATGAAATCAGAAAAGCATGGCAGGTAGAAAAACAATCCTTTAACCATAAAATGCTGCGTTTCCTGGAAAACCACGATGAAGAGCGTATTGCCTCCGCCGGTTTTGCTGGTCAGGCAGAACTGGCCATGCCAGCCATGGTGGTTTCAGCTACCTTATCTGGCGGTCCGGTCATGCTGTATTTCGGTCAGGAAGTGGGCGAACCTGCCAAAGGCAGCGAAGGTTTTGGTGGCGACGATAACCGCAGTACCATATTTGATTACTGGGGAATTCCTGAGCACCAGAAATGGATGAATAACGGCGCTTTTGATGGCGGACAATTAAGTGATGATCAAAAAGCGTTGCGCGAGCAATACAAGAAAATCATGCACATCGCAGGTATTTCACCAGCCATCAAAAAAGGTGACATTATGGAAGTGGCGCTTAACGGCGAAACCAACAGCCGGATGTATGCCTATGTTCGATATACCGCAACCGAACGTTTGCTGATTGTGGTTAACTTTAACCGTGAACTTCATGTGAACAGCGAAGTGCACATTCCAGAACAGGTGTTAGGTGGCAGGCCTATAGAGAAAGCACAGGACATGTTAAGCAATGCGATTTTACCACATACCACAACGAGCATTAAAGTAAACTTAGGCGCCGTAGGCGCTCAAATTATAGCATTTTAATTCATCCCCATATGGAACAAGTAAAGGAAAAAGTTTTATTAACTAAACCAAGGTTAAGCACTGCGCAGATCTTTAACCTGAGTGTCGGCTTTTTCGGTATTCAGTTCGGCTTTGCCCTTCAAAACGGTAATGCTTCCAGGATTCTGCAAACCTTCGGTTCAGATGTAGAACACCTTTCTCTTTTTTGGTTAGCAGCGCCTTTGACCGGGATGATTGTACAGCCGATTATTGGTTATTACAGCGATAAAACCTGGAACCGTTTTGGCAGGAGAAGACCATTTTTCCTTGTTGGTGCCATCCTTACTGCCATTGCGCTAATGATTATGCCCAATGCAGGTACCATGGCCAGCTTTATGCCTCCTATTATTATTGGTGCAGGGATGTTGATGATTATGGATGCCTCGATCAACGTGGCCATGGAACCTTTCCGTGCGCTGGTTGCCGACAAGCTTCCCGAAAGTCAGCGAAGCTTTGGTTTCTCCATGCAAACCTTTTTAATTGGTGCCGGAGCCATCGCTGGTTCCTGGTTGCCTTACGTGTTTTCGGAGTATTTAGGTGCTTCAAAAGTGGCTGCGGCAGGGCAGGTGCCCGATAATGTGGTGTTTTCCTTTTATGCTGGTGCGGCCATCCTGATTTTTACTATTCTGTGGACTGTAGTGACTACTAAAGAATATCCGCCAGAGGAAATGGAACTTTACCATAACGAGCCTGCGGAGGTAGATAAAGGGTTAATGTCCATTTTCAAAGATTTCTCTACCATGCCAGTGGCCATGAAGCAACTGGGGGTAGTTCAGTTTTTCTCCTGGTTTGCTTTGTTCTCCATGTGGGTATTTACCACGCCAGCAATTGCACAACATATTTATAAGGTAGTTCCTGGTGATACCTCTTCTGTGGCTTTCGCCGATGCCGGAAACTGGGTGAGCTTCTTGTTTGGTATCTATAACGGTATATCTGCAATCTATGCCTTGTTGTTGCCATCTATTGCCAGGGCAACGAGCAAGAAAATTGCACATGCTTTCTCCTTAGTGGCCGGAGGTATCGGTTTGTTATCGATCTATTTCATTACCGATCCTGACTACTTAATTTTCTCCATGATTGGAATAGGTTTAGCCTGGGGAAGTATTTTATCTATGCCTTATGCCATCTTGTCGAGTTCTATCCCGGCTAGGAAAATGGGTGTTTACATGGGTATATTTAACTTTTTCATCACCATGCCGCAAATCATCAATGGATTTTTAGGTGGAATGATCGTCAAGGAATTTTACAGCGGTCAGGCCATTTATGCTATTGTGATGGCAGGGGTATTTATGATCCTTGGTGCGGTATCGGTGTTGTATATCCGCGATAATAAAGCTTAAATGTTATCTTTAACATCATTGGATGAGAGACATACGCCACCTACTTATAATATCAGCACTGTTGTTTGCTTTTTTTGGTTGTAACCGACCCAATGAAGTGGACAACAGCGCTTTAAAAACCTCCTATATAGCTATTAATGGCGCTGATACTGCCCGGCTTAATCTGGTGGTGAAGGGTACTACCTTTAAAGGCAAGTGTGCAATTAGCTTTAATAACAAGTATACAGACTCCGGTGAGGTGCGTGGTCGGATAAACGGAGATACCTTATTAGGTGATTTTCACTATTTACACTATGGGTCAGAATGGAAAAGAATTGCTATAGCCTTTTTAAAAAAGGATGATAAACTAGTGATGGGTGAAGGTAAACAAAGTGTATACCTTAATATCCCTTTTTTTAGAGCAGGTCAGCCTATTCGATATGACAGCGTAAAATTCGTATTTATAAAGACACCGAATATCTTGTAATGCCGCTGCATTTACAAGATATTCGGTGTCTTTTAGAATTACCGGGTTGTAAAGAACCTATTGCCCTAAACGTTTCTGCTCGTCATCAAGACCTGTCTTACGACTACGCTCTGACTTTACTGTCGACTTTCCAAACCTGTAGGTAAAAGTTAGTCGTACCGCCCTTGTTGTGCCCCATTGTTTCAGATCGTACTCATTTCCTTCCAGCGTACTGGTGATCCTTGGTTTCTGTGAATGAAACACATCACTTACACCCAATTTTAAGTTTCCGTTCTTATTCGGGAAGTTATAGCGCAACCCGGCATCACTGGTGAAAAAAGTATTTAGGTTATATGCGCCATCAATTTGCGGCGTGCTGTAAAAGATACCCGCATCGGCACTAAATAATGGCGATAGCGTAAAGTTATGCTGCATGTAAATGTTACCGGTAAACTGACTTGAATTTAAATCATAGCCATTTAAGTTTGGCGCTTTTAATTGTTTATGGTAAGCCAATATGTTGTTGTTTACGTTCCACCATTTGGTGAAAGTAATTGGGAAGTTTAAGGTTAATGAAAACACCTCGTCTGTGGCCAGGTTTAAGGTGG
Source organism: Pedobacter sp. CAN_A7 (assembly GCF_015752175.1). Taxonomy (NCBI): domain Bacteria; kingdom Pseudomonadati; phylum Bacteroidota; class Sphingobacteriia; order Sphingobacteriales; family Sphingobacteriaceae; genus Pedobacter; species Pedobacter sp. CAN_A7. The sequence continues at coordinate 832,305 of NZ_JADOUW010000002.1, forward strand.
TCTGGTACATGGAATTCAATGCAGCATTTTGCAATAAAATCTGTGTAATGATATCCGAAGTATGGCTGTATGCTAATGCGATGCTGTATTTCTGCTTAAATAAGTACGTCGCTTCAAAGTTATTCGCAAATTCTGGTCTCAAGTTGGGATTGCCCTGATTATACGTATACTGATCCAGGTAAAAGATAAAAGGATTTAAATTCTGGTAGTTAGGACGGTTAATTTTTCTGGAATAGGAGAAGTTCAGGATGTTATCGGCATTGAAATTACGACTCACAAATAAGGAAGGAAACAGGTTAGTGTAATTGCGGTCCACTACTTCATTTAACGTAACCGATGTGCCAATAGAATGCGTGTTTTCAGCCCTTAAGCCTGCCTGGAAGGAGAACTTTCCCAGTGTGGCACTTAATGTAGTATAGGCAGCACCAACTTCTTCACTGTATTTAAAGCGGTTGCTGCGGTTTGCATCAATTAGCCAGCCATCGCCAACCTGGTTTTCAAAAATAAAGTTGTTGTCACTTTCTACCGATGCAAATTTGATACCCGCCTCCAGTTTAAATGCTTTTGAAAGGGGCAACACATAATCTGCTTTGATGGCTTTTATGTTAATGCTCGAAGGGGCAAAGTTGCGGTAGATTTGACCATCTTTGAAAAAGCTACCATCAGGAAGGAAGAAGCGATTTTGGTAAAATGCATCGTTTTCGCCATCATAACTGGAATAATCTGCGTCTATGGTTATTTCCTGACCAGCGGTATCCAGTACGCCTTTATAGTTGATGTTATAGGAGAAGTTTTTGCGGTCCCGGCCAGAGTTACTTGGCGTTTTCAACACCGAGTCTGCACGCTCAAAGCTACTTCCAATATTGGTTACGCTATAGCCCCTTTGCTTCCAATCGCCGATATTTCCTTTCACCAATAAGCCTACCGTGTGGTTTTTAGATAGAAAAAAATCAGTTCCGATCTTAAAATTCTGCGAATGATTTTTTGAGCTGTCATTGTTTCTCTGACTAAAAAACAAGCGGTTTGCGCTGCCCGGTGTAATGCGGTCTATTTCTAAATGTTCCTCGTATTCACTGGTGTAATAGCCGTAAGAGCCAAATACGTTAACCGCTTTTTTGCGTAAATTGAGGTTGATGGAATTATTGCTGGATGGGCGTTTATTGTATCCGCCACCTAGAGCCACACTACCGTTAAAGCCATCAGCCTTGCTCTTCTTCGTTTTAATGTTAATCACTCCACCGGTGGCGTTTGCTTCATAACGGGCACCCGGGTTGTTCATGATCTCTATGCTTTCTATTTCGCTGCTCTGCATTGATTTCAGCAGGTTGACTACTTCTTCCTGACTCAAATAAGTTTGTTTACCATCAAGGGTAACCAAAACATTGCTCTTTCCGGAAAGTGAGATATTTTCGTTATGATCAACTACTACTCCAGGTGCTTTTTTAAGTACCTCTAGTGCATTTAAGCCAGCAGCAGAAGGGGTGGCATCAATGTTAAACACCAGCTTGTCGGCACGTCGTTCCAGTACTGGTTTTGTAGAGGTCACCACCACCTCATTCAGGCTTCTTGTGGTTTCAGCTAAGGTAATCGTTGGAACAGTATGAGTTTTTTCCCCATTCAAGGAAATTACTTTGGTGCTAATTTTATTATAACCAATGGAGGTGGCTACGATATAGTAATTACCGGTTTTCGCATGGATCAGGTATTTCCCGTCTCCATTGGTGATGGCAGTAGATACTAATGAAGAATCTTTTGCGGCATAAAGCAACACCGTAGCCGATGGCAGGGTTTGCTTGTCGTCTTTGATAAGTCCGTTAAGTTCTACTGACTCCTGTGCAAAAAGGGAACTGGGAACGAGATAAAAAATAACTAAAAATAGGGTTGTGTATAAAGTTTTCATGTAAGGGTCTTTGTATTAAGACGACAGATTGATGCCGATAGTTACAAGAAAATATGTTAAAGTAAGTGAAATGAGGTTTTGGAGCGGTGAGTTCCTGTTCTGTTCCGGTGAGTAGCGTCTATTTCGGGCAACAAGAATTTACCAGCTAGAATAACATAATTATCTCCCCTGGTGAATATCACACCTTTAGTAAAACTGGCTTGACAAATTCAGGAAATTTTGCCTACTTTTACCGCCCACTTATGGAACAGATAAAAACATCATTTGATTTTGAAAAACCTATTGCTGAATTAATCCAGCAAATTGAAAAGGTTAAACAGGTTGCTGATAAAACCAAAGTAGATATGTCTGCTACCCTAACGGAGTTGGAGCTAAGGCTGGTGGAGACCAGAAATCACATATATGCCAACTTAAGCGGCTGGCAGGAAGTTCAGTTATCACGCCATGCAGAAAGACCACAAACACTGGACTACATCAGCATGATTTGCGATGATTTCATTGAACTCCATGGCGACAGAACCGTTAAAGACGATAAAGCTATCATTGGCGGCTTTGCCACCATTAGTGGCCAAACGGTCATGATTATTGGTCACCAGAAAGGTAAAAATACAAAAGAACGCCAGTTTCGTAACTTCGGAATGGCTAACCCGGAAGGGTATAGAAAAGCACTTCGTTTAATGAAGCTTGCCGAAAAATTCAACAAACCAGTAATTTCTTTTATTGATACCATGGGTGCATACCCTGGCCTGGAAGCAGAAGAACGCGGACAAGGAGAAGCCATTGCCAGAAACTTACTGGAGATGTCGGTGCTTCGTGTGCCAATTTTATGTTTCGTAGTGGGTGAAGGTGCTTCTGGCGGAGCCTTAGGTATCGGTATTGGCGATAAGGTGTATATGTTAGAGCATACCTGGTACTCGGTGATCTCTCCTGAATCTTGTTCCTCTATCTTATGGAGAAGCTGGGATTACAAAGAAAGAGCCGCAGAATGCCTTAAACTGACTTCGAGCGACATGTACAACAACAAGTTGATTGATGGTATTGTAAAGGAACCGCTGGGTGGTGCACACCAGGATCCGGAACAAATGGCTGTTACTTTAAAAGAACAAATTATTAAAGATTTATTTACCCTTGGTAATAAAGATACGGACCAGCTTGTTGCAGAAAGAATTGATAAATTCTGTGCAATGGGTAGGGTTACTGAAGATTAATTTCTGCTATTCTCTATAGCATACAAATGGTTGTTTCTTGCGAAGCAACCTTTTTTTGTTTACAACCTTTTTTTCGGCCTAGGTTATATGATCATTTCTGCAAAAAAAAATCCGTCATCAATTCTTAGTTATAAGGGCCTTAGAAGGGGGTTAGAAGGGCCTTTGAAGGGCCTTTGAACGGCTACAGCCGTCTAAACACCCTTCCGACCCCCTCTTAACGGCTATATAAGGGTCACTTACCTATTGGGCAAAGTTCAATGACATTTTGCTGCCTGAATCGTTTATACGGGATTGCGCAATTTTTTGTTACAAAAAAAGCGGTTGTCTCTGTGAAGAGACAACCGCTTTATGTTATTATTTGTAATTGTTATTCCTGTGGGAAATACATCGCAAACCTTGCTTCCAACGCGTTAAATTGGTTTTGCAATTTCGTGCTCAGTTTAGTTTGTTTATGCAGCGCTGCAGTTTGCGCCATCTGGTTTAAAAACGACATGCCTAACTGTACATTCTGACCGCCAACAAAACGGTTTTTACTTTTCGAAACATCAGCCAGGTAAGTCAGTTCTTTTTGAATAAAGTCGGCAGAACTTTCTATGATCGCATTGGCTTTCGTGATATCGTTAAGCAGGTATAGGTTTTCGGCCATAAAATACCTCCCCATCATGGAGCGCATGCCATAGAATCTTTCTGGCATCACTTCAAAATAACGAGCTGCCACTTTTTTAGCTTCTGCTGTTTTACCTTCTTTAATCAAACTTGAGATCGAAGTGTTGAATAAATTGGTGAAAATAGAGATGTCATCCTGTGACTGTGTATCTAAGTAAGAAGCATTTTTCACATTTCCCCATTTGAATTTATTCATCAGGTTATTGTACAATACCGGGGTATTCACCAGGTCGCTTCTGTCGCTGGCTGCGCTGTCCACTTGCAGGGGCAATAAGCGCAAGGCCATGCCTTCGCTGTACAAATAGTTATCCAGGCCATTAAATTGCTCTGAAGGCACTGTGCTTGCGAAATAAATGGGTCTTTCCCAGTTGTTATGCGCAAGAATATCCAGCATAGCTAAAGTACCCTTGGTTACATAACCTTTGTTAAAGGTCCATTCTACAGCCGGGGCTATTTTACCTGCATTTTCGGCAGATACTACTCCTGCTTTTAAAACATCTGCCGGGTTAACGGTGATTTTAAAGTTTTTGGTTGGAATAAAGTTTTCTTTGGTTCCGTTTTGCAATGGCACCTTATCAGCATCGTTTTCTGATAACAACAGGTCAACGATGGTTTTAAGTTCTACAGACCCATCAATTTTATAATCCTGGTAATACATCACATCACGTACCCCTTGTACATATTGCGATGGTTTCATAGAGATTGGCAGTGGCGCAGACTCATTTTGCTTGCGTTTCATGCCATCAATGTACCAGTCGGTATCAAATAAGCTCAGGTTAACTAAACGGATGTCTGGACGGATGTTTTCCACCTCTTGGGCATACCATAGGGGGTAAGTATCATTATCACCATAGGTGAAGAGGATAGCGTTAGGTGCGCAGGACTCCAGGTAATCAATGGCAATATCATGCGCCACCATTTTATCAGAACGGTCATGGTCATCCCAGCCTTGTGCTGCCATAATAATGGGTGCAACAAATAAACCAACCACTGTTGCGCCTACAGCGGCATTAGTAGGGTTTACCACTTTAGCGAGCCACTCCCGAATGGCGAGCACCCCAAAACCTATCCAGATGGCAAAGGCATAGAAGGACCCTGCATAGGCATAATCCCTTTCCCTTGGTTCCAGTGGTTTTTGGTTTAAGTATAATACAATGGCAATACCTGTAAAGAAGAATAACAATCCGATGATACCGGCATCTTTCTGGTTACGTTTAAAGTGCCAGATGGCACCGAGGATACCAATAATTAAAGGCAAGAAGAAAAAGCGATTATAAGCATTACTGTCTACAATGGTAGGTGGCAGGTTTTCCTGGTTACCCAGCATCAGGGCATCGATAGGTTTAACTCCACTTAACCACTGGCCTTCGTAGAGGCTGCCTTGTCCCTGGTCGTCATTCTGGCGACCAACAAAGTTCCACATGAAATAACGCATGTACATGTTGCCGATCTGGTATTTGAACAGGAAACTGACGTTATCAACCAGGTTAGGAAACTTGGTCTCATCAAGACCCACCATTTCTTTGTAAAAATTAATATGCCTTTCGTCATCACTGTACATCCTTGGAAATGGCGTCAGTCTATCGTATTCATAGTCTGTTTTTTTACCAGATACTTCGTAATTGGTATCTCCTTTTCTGTAAAGTGTTTTACCTTCTTTCAGACCAATTTTCTCAGAGTTATAATTTGGGCCAAACAACAAGGGGCGGTCGCCATATTGTTCGCGGTTTAAATAACCCAGGAAAGAGAAAGCATTATCAGGGTTACTGTTGTTCAGGTTGGTTTTGGCCTTAGCGCGGATGATGATCATCGCGAAAGATCCGTAACCAAAAATGATGAGTACTGTAGATAATAATGCCAGGTTTAATACTTTGCGCTGGTGTTTAATTGAATATTTGATGCCATAGACCAATGCGCCGATGACTATAATAGCAAAGGCAATGACACCAGTGCCGAAGCCAAGTCCTAAGGTGTTCACAAAGAACAGATCGAAATAAGCACCAATAGAAACCAGGTATTGAATAATACCATATTGTATCACGGCAAGAATAAGGATACCGATAAAGAAAGTTTTAATGATACCGCCAGTGGTGGCTTTGTTTGTTTTCTTAAAGTAGTAAACAAAAGCCAGGGCAGGGATGGTTAATAAGTTTAACAAGTGGATACCGATGGATAAACCCATGATATAAGCAATAAACAGCAACCATTTGTCGGCACGTGGCTCGTCAGCATGAGCTTCCCATTTCAGGATGGCCCAGAATACGATGGCCGTAAACAAGGACGACAAGGCGTAAACTTCGGACTCTACTGCCGAGAACCAGAAGCTGTCAGAGAAAGTATAAGCTAAGGCACCAACAGCACCGGCACCCATAATGGTGACCAATTTAGAAGTACTGATTACTTCGCCTGCAGCAATAATTGATTTTTTAGCTAAGGCAGTGATGGTCCAGAACAAGAACAGAATGGTGGCAGCACTGGCTACAGCCGAACCCAGGTTCATGAAATAAGCGATCTTGGTCACGTCGCCACCTGCTAACAGGGAAAAGAAACGTTGAATCATTAAGAATAGCGGTGCTCCGGGTTGGTGAACCACCTGCATTTTGTAGGCAGATGCTATAAACTCACCGGCATCCCAAAAACTTACAGAAGGCTCTAAAGTTAAAATATAGGTCGCCAGGGCTACAATAAAGCAGGCCCAGCCTGTAAGGTTATTAATTTTTGAATAATTCATTTTAATTTAAATAGGATAAAGTTAGGCTATAAAAATGCAGCCGAAAATAAAGAAATAGATCGAGAATAAGTTAAAGATATATCCCGTTTAACAATTTTTAACGAAGTTGTATAAATAATGCCCCTGAAAAATAGGGTGTTAAATAAAAATGTGAAAATATTTTCATTTACTATTTGCAGATGTAAAAAATGTGCTTAGATTTGCATTCCGTTTCAAAGCAACCCTTTTAAACAGGAAAGATTGCCCGATAGTATAAAGGTAGTACAACGGTTTTTGGTACCGTTTGTCTAGGTTCGAATCCTGGTCGGGCAACAATTGTAACATTCGGATTGCGTAACCCGCAATCCGATTTTTTTTAACCCAGCATTGATACCGAATCATCATGCCTTTGCAATTTAACCCAGTTAAACTTTTTGCCGGAACGGGCACAAAAGCATTAGCACTAAAAATTGCCGAAAACTACGGCAAACCACTAGGTCAATCTACCTTAAGTCGGTTTAGCGATGGTGAATTTCAGCCTTCTTATGACGAAACTGTAAGGGGTTGTGATGTGTTCATTATCCAGTCTACCTGTCAGCCCAACGATAATTTAATGGAACTGTTGTTAATGATTGATGCCGCAAAACGAGCTTCTGCGCATTACATTACGGCTGTAGTTCCTTATTATGGTTTAGCCAGACAAGACCGGAAAGACAAACCACGTGTAGCTATTGGTGCTAAATTAGTGGCTAACCTGTTAAAATCGGCAGGCATCCACCGCATCATGACCATGGATTTACATGCTGCGCAGATTCAGGGCTTTTTCGATATTCCGGTTGATCACTTAGACGCATCGGTTATTTTCGTTCCTTACATTAAAAGTTTAGGACTGGAGAATTTAACCATTGCATCGCCAGATATGGGTGGATCGTACCGTGCACGTACATTTGCAAAGTTCTTTAATGCAGAGGTAGTGATTTGCGATAAACGTAGAAAAAGGGCAAATGAAATTGAGTCGATGTCCATCATTGGTGATGTGACTGGTCAGGATATTGTGTTAATTGACGATATTATTGATACGGCGGGTACCTTAAGTAAAGCTGCGGCTTTAATTATGGAAAAAGGAGCAAAGAGTGTTCGTGCGGTTTGTACACATCCGGTATTATCTGGAAAAGCGTATGAAACCATTGAAAACTCGATGTTATCAGAACTGATTGTTACCGATACCATACCATTGAAACGTCAAAGCGACAAAATCAGGGTATTAAGTACGGCCGAATTGTTTGCAAAGGCTATTGCCAATGTCAATGAGCACGGGTCGATCAGTGAACTGTTTAAAGTTTAATACATTAGCTTACAAATAAATAAATTAAAATGAAAACAATCGCAATTAGCGGTTCTCTGAGAGAGAACGTAGGGAAACGCGATGCTAAAGGACTTCGCTACGAAGGTAAAGCTCCTGCAGTATTGTATGGTGGTACAGAACAAACACACTTTGCTGTGTTAATTACTGACCTTAAGGATGTGATTTACACACCTGAAGCAAACTTTGTAGAGATTGATATTGATGGAGCGAAAACTAAAGCCATCGTTAAAGAACTACAATTTCACCCGGTTACTGATGTTTTATTACACGTAGATTTTCTACAGTTAGATGAAGCAAAAGAAATCCTGATGGAAATCCCTGTTAAATTAACTGGTGTATCTCCAGGTGTTAAAATGGGTGGTAAATTGGTTCAGAAATTACGTAAACTTCGTGTTAAAGCTTTACCAAAAGACATGCCTCAGGCAGTTGAAGTAAGTATAGCTAAATTAGAAGTTGGTGGTTTATTCCGTGTACGTGACATCGCAAAAGGTGATTACGCTATCACAAACACAGCTGAAGATACAATCGTATCTGTAGGTATGTCTAGAGCATTGAAACAAGCAGAACAAGAAAACAGTAAAAAATAAGCTCGTTCTGATGTAAAAGAAAAGCAGTGCTGATTTGATCAGTGCTGCTTTTCTTTTTTTAAAGCATTACCTTCGCTTTTTTAAAGCATTACAAAAACGTAAATTTTAACAGAGAATAAGCAAGATGAAATACCTGATTGTAGGTTTAGGGAATATTGGTCCTGACTATGCACACACCCGACATAACATTGGTTTTGATATTGCAGATGAGCTGGTCACACAACTCGGTGGAAGTTTTTCAAACATCCGTTTAGCTTATTATGCCGAAGTGAGTTACAAAGGCCGTAAACTGCATGTGATTAAACCTACCACATTTATGAATTTAAGTGGCCGTGCCGTAAATTACTATATGCAGGAGCTGAAAATACCCATTGAAAATGTGCTGGTATTGGTTGACGACCTTGCTTTGCCTTTTGGAAAATTGCGTTTGAAATTAAAGGGCAGTAGTGCCGGGCATAATGGTCTTAAAAGTATTGAAGACACGTGTGGTGGACAAGGTTATCCACGTCTGAGGTTTGGTATCGATGATAATTTTAGCAAAGGACGCCAGGTAGATTATGTATTAGCCCCTTTTGATAAGGAAGAGCAGCTGGAGCTGCCCGCCCTGATTGATAAAAGTGTATCTCTGATTCAAAGTATGGTCACCATAGGGCCACAGCAAACCATGACCTTATTTAACAAGTAACTTCATTTTGTTGTATAACACTTCCATTTCAAATGGTTTGCTAACCACATCATTGGCACCTGCATCTATGGCTGTTTTTTTGTCGTCGTCCAGTACTGCGGCAGAAAAGGTGATGATGGGGATATTTTCTTTCCCCTGTATGGCACCGCCACGAATGAGCCTGATGGCTTCCAGTCCGCTCATCACCGGCATAAAGGTGTCCATTAAAATTAAGTTATAATCGTTATTTTCCAGTTTTTCGATAGCCAGTTGGCCATTCTCTACCATGTCAAAGCTGATGTTCCAGTCGCCTAAAATCTTTTTGATCACGAACTGGTTAATCAAATTGTCTTCGGCCACTAATACTTTGGTGTTCTCAAAAGGCGCAAAAGATGCGGCATTCAAGGATTTGTCTACATTCGTGCCTTTCACCAGCTCATACCAGTTGGTGAAACTAAATACGCTGCCCACATTTAGCTCACTGCTTACTTCCAATTCTCCACCTTTGAGTTCGGCCAGGTTTTTAACAATGGAAAGACCAAGGCCCGTACCTCCAAACTGCAAGGTAGTCTGGTCTTCTGCCTGTTCAAAGGTTTCAAAAATCTTCGCAATGTTCTTTTTTGCAATGCCAATCCCGGTATCTGTTACAGAGAATTTAATTTGAGCACTGTTTCCTTTACGGTTTAATACTTCTACTTTTAAAGTTACCCCCCCTTGATCCGTAAACTTGATAGCATTACCAATCAGGTTCATTAAAATCTGGTTTAGGCGCAGGGAATCGGCATTAATAAAGTCAGGCAGGTCATTGTCAAACTCATAGTTTAAGCTGATGTCCTTTTCTTTTGCCCTTATGGTTAACAGGTTGATCACCGACAGGCAGTTTTTGGCCAGGTTGGTTTCATTACGGGTAATTTTAAACTTACCAGCTTCTATTTTTGAAAGGTCAAGAATATCGTTAATCACGCCCAGGAGAGACTCGGAAGATATTTGCAGCAAACTGATCATTTCCAGCTGTTCGGTGCTCAGGGTGGTCTTGTGTAGCAGCGTGGCAATACCAATGATGCCATTAATAGGCGTACGAATTTCATGGCTCATGTTGGCCAGGAAGTTCTCTTTTATTTTCTTGCCTTGTTCGGCATGTTCCTTAGCTTCGATCAACAGTTTTTGGAAGGCTTCCAGCTCCCTGTTCTTTTTCTTAATGTCATTTTGGTAACGAACCAGCTGAAGAAAAGAATTTACTTTGGCAGCTACCAGGTAAGGGTTTAAAGGTTTATACAGATAGTCAACAGCCCCGGTATGTAGGCCTTTAATGGCATATTTGGTTTCTGTTGAAATAGCGGTGACAAAAATAACCAGGATGTCTTTGGTGCGGGGGTTGCTTTTCAGGATTTCGACCAGCTCAAAACCATCCATGCCAGGCATTTGCACATCGATCATGGCAATCGAAATATCCATTTCCCAACAGATTCTAAGGGCTTCATTAGGAAGTGTGGTGCTGATTAGGTTCAGTTCATCCTGTTGTAATAAGGCTTCAAGCGCTATAATATTCTCTGGGCGATCATCTACAATCAGTAGATTGATTTTTTCCAAGTCTGGCTTCTTCATGTATTAGTGTTCTACTAAGCTATTTTTTGGTATATTCTATTATGTTTGTCAATTACTTTAAACCGTTTGAGGTCTTCACTTCGCAATGCTTCTTTAGCACCAAGGCATAAAAAGCCAAAGTTAGCTAAGCTATGGTAGAAAAGATCAATAACTTTCAGTTGAAGTTCCAGATTAAAATAAATCAGTACGTTTCGGCAGGATATAAGCTGAAATTCATTGAATACACCATCAGTAACCAGGTTATGAGTCGAGAATAATACATTCTTTTTTAAGGAATGGTGAATGGATGCTGCCTCATATTTAGCGGTATAATAATCAGACAGGGTTTTTGGTGCTCCGGTTTGCCTATAGTTCTCCGCATTAGTTTTCATTTTATGCAGGTCGTAAATGCCATCTTTTGCATGGTCCAGCACTTCGGTATTAATGTCTGTTCCGTAAAAAAAAGTACGTTCATAAAGGTTTCCTTCTTTAAACAGAATGGCAAAGGAATAGAGCTCTTCGCCTGATGAGCAGCCTGCATGCCATACATTGATTTTTGGAAAGGACTCCATATAAGGGAGCACTTCCGCTTTAAGGGCCTTGTAGAAATTCGGGTCACGAAACATCTCGGTTACGTTTACGGTTACTTCCTTTAAAAACTGCTGAAAAAAGGCTTGATTATTGGTTAACCGGTTTCGCAGCTCAAATAAACTCAGTTTTTGCAGGTCCATGATCCGTGTTACCCTTCTTTTTAAAGATGCAGGAGAGTAACCACTGAAGTGAAACCCATAGATGTTATCGATCAAGGTGTTTAAACGGGCCAGTTCTTCGTAACTGATGGTTTCAGGATGTTTCTCTAAAGGCATTTTCATCAGTTTAGCTTAACCATACCCTCATCATGGACAACAATTTATCCAGGTCTACAGGTTTAGAGATATAATCATTGGCACCAGCTTCAATACATTTTTCCCGGTCTTGTTTCATGGCTTTTGCCGTTAGCGCTATGATGGGTAAATTTTTAAAAGCGGGCTGCTGCCTAATGGCCTGCATGGCTTCATAGCCGTTCATCCCTGGCATCATGATGTCCATTAAAACCAGGTCTATATGCGTTTCCTTCAGTTTATCAAGGGCTTGCTGGCCATTGTTGGCCATGACTATGTTGAGGTTATAATCCTGCAAGGCGCTCGACAGGGCAAATACATTACGCATATCATCGTCGGTAATCAGTATTGTTTTACCTTGGAACACCTTTTCCAGGGCTATATCTTGCTTACCATTTTCTTCTTTTTTAAGTTTGTTGATAAACAAACTAACTTCATCGATCAGACGGTTGTTGGACTTCATGGATTTTAACACCATGGCTTCGGTGTATTGCATGATATGCGCCAGTTTATCCTGATCAAGTTCCATAGCGGTGTTAATCACCACAGGGATATGGCTAAACCTGGGGATGGCTTTTATCTGGTCCAGCAGGTCAATGCCATAAATATCAGGTAGGTTTATGTCGAGGATAATACAGTCAAAATTCTCTGTTTCTAATAAATCTAAAGCCTGCTGTCCGCTGAAAGCCTGTGCTACAGCCACTCCTTTGCTTAGCAGTTCCTCTTTGACCACCATGCTCTGCAGCTCCTGGTCTTCAATAAGCAGCACTTTTTTAAAGTCATAATCAATTTGCTGTTGCTGATTTAAGTTTGCAAAAGCCTGATCAAGCTGGTCTTTAGCTATCGGTTTTTTAAGGAAGCCGATGGCTCCTTCCTTATAAGCCTGGTTACTGCTTTGGTCGCCGGCCGACATGAGGTGTACAGGAATACTTGCCGTGCGTTCATCTGCTTTTAGTTTCTTGAGTACGGTCCATCCGTTCATGTCAGGCAACATGATGTCTAATATGATGGCATCGGGCAGGTGTTCAGAAGCCATGTTTAGTGCGGTATCGCCCCTGAAGGCCAGTATAGGGTTAAAACCTTTTGCGATGGCGTGATCTTTTAAGAAGTCAGCAAATACTTCATCGTCTTCTACGATAAGCAGGACCGGGTTATCTTTTAGGGGAAGGGCCACAACTTCTGTTGCACGTTCAGGTTGCTTCTCTACTGGTGTTTCTAAACCTTCCCTAGATTGTGGTAAAAAGAGGGTAAAGGTGCTGCCTATGCCAGGCTGGCTCTCCAATTGTATTTCGCCACCCAGTATATATGCCAGCTCCTTGCTGATAGATAGTCCCAATCCGGTGCCACCATACGTTCTGCTGGTGGAACCATCGGCCTGCTGAAAGGCTTCAAAAATTAGTTTCTGCTTGTCTGCGGCGATGCCAATGCCAGAATCAGTTACCATAAAGGCAATGACCTGTTTAGATTCTGTTAAGGAGCTATTAAAATAGTTTTGATCAGCATTGGCAAGTCTGATGTCAAGACTGATCTTACCAAATGCAGGCGTGAATTTAAAAGCATTTGACAGCAGGTTTTTAATAATCTGTTCGGTCCGGATGCTGTCGGTTACTAGTTGTGCGGGTGTATTTGCTGCGATGGTAGTTTGGAACTCAATATTTTTGCTTTTCGCCACTTCCGAAAACAGGGCTTCGGTATGTTGTTTAATTTCTTCGATACTAACCAACTGGTTGTCAAGGTCTATTTTTCCTGATTCAATTTTTGAAAGGTCAAGGATGTCGTTAATTAAGTTCAGTAAATCGGTACCGGCGTTTTGTATCACTCCGGCATATTTAACCTGGTCTTCATTAAGATTAAGGGGTTTATTTTCCTTTAAGATCCTGGCGAGGATAAGGATACTATTTAAGGGGGTGCGGAGTTCGTGGCTCATATTGGCCAGGAATTCGGATTTATATTGGTTAGAGAGCGCTAGTTCTTTCGCTTTAACGCGCATGGCTTCGCGTGCCTGGGTAATGTATTCATTACGCTCAGCAAGTTGCTCTGCTTTTTCCTCAATCTCGGCATTGGTTTGCCTTAATTCTTCCTGCTGCACACGAAGTTCCTCTTCTGAAGCTTCCAATTGCTCAGATTTATAGGTAAGCTCTTCATTGATGGTACGCAATTCTTCCTGCTGGGTTTGCAACTCGGCCGTCTGGACTTGCAGCTGGTCAAATAAATGCAGTTGTTTTAACCGGCCTTCTGTGCTGTTCAGTGCAATGGCAATGATTTCGCTTATGGTGGTTAAATAAAGCCTGGTGGCATTATCAGGTGCCCGGTTAAAGCCAATTTCAAGCACTGCAATGGTTGCCTTATTAAATACAATTGGGTAAAGACCAATACATTGTGGTGTTGAGCTGCCTAATCCTGACTTTAAGGTCAAATAGTCGGCGGGTACATCATTAAATATTTTCTCTTCTTTTTCTAGGGCCGTCTGGCCTACTAAACCTTCCCCAATGCGATAGCTTTTTTGATCATCCGTTAATCCGTCATAGGCATAGTTGGCAGCAAGGTTTAGTTGCTCTTTTTGCCTATCGTAAAGGAACAGCAGCCCTACTGGTGCTTGTATAAAATTGCATATTTCTGTAATGATACGTGCGGAAAGAACATCCATGCTTTCGTCGCCGCGCATCACTTCATTGATTTTTGCCACACCAGAGAGCAGCAAGTTTTTCTCTTTGTTTTCTTCCGATAGCTGAGAAAGTCGCCTGTTATTTTTGCGGATCTGATTTTCAATATTTTTCTGTTCGTTAAATGTTCGTTTGATGTAGGAGAAAAGAAACAGGATGAGTCCAAAGATGATTACACAGCTCCCTACGATGATGGTAATGGTTCGGTCGCTGGCTTTGTTAGTCGTTTCAGTTCTTTCAATCAACAATATTTTCTCAGTACGCACCAGGTCATTAATTAAACCTTGAATTTGATCCATTATCGCTTTACCTTCGCCAGCCGACACTTTTTGGTGGGCAGCAGCTGTGCCGGAACTGGTTTTTAGAAGTAAAGTTTCTCTCATGATGCTCAGCTTCTGCAGCAGTAGCACTTCCATGGAATCCACTTTTTGGCTTTGCACCGGGTTGTCTGCAACCAGGTCACTAAGTTCCTTCATGGTCAATAACACTGAACTGGAATTGTTTTGATAAGGATCAAGGTATCTTGGGATATTGGTTAATAAATATCCCCTTAAGCTGCTTTCTGCGTTAGCAAGTTCCAGGTTAATACGCTCCGTGGTGTTAATTACCTCATAAGTGTGGTTTTGCCAGGTCGCATCTTGTCGAAGACTTTTTACACTTAAATAGGAAGTGACTGCCGTAAATAACACGAATAATAAGGAGATCGCAAAGCCAGTAAAGACTTGCTGTTTAAAGGAAAATTTAACCATATGGTATATAAATGGAAACGACTTGCTAAAATAAACGAATTGTTTGAAGAAAAGCCTAGATTTAAATTATTAATTAATAAGCATTAAAATATTATTCTATGATGATAGTTTTTGGTATCCCAAATTGTGGAACAGTTAAAAAGGCGTTAATCTGGTTAACGGATCATGATATGACGTATGAGTTTCATGATTTCAAGAAAAAGGGGATTACTACAGAGAAGTTAAATGAGTGGTGTACGGCTTTCGGCTGGGAAAACGTATTGAATAAAAAGGGCACAACCTGGCGTAAGTTGACTGCCGAACAGCAGCAGGCGGTTACAAACCAGGCTTCGGCGGTGTCCTTGCTAGCACAACACACTAGTGCCATTAAAAGGCCCCTAGTAGAACAGGATGGCAAAGCAATATTATTAAGTTTTAATGAGTCCCAATATGAAGAGGTGTTAAAATAATTCTTTAGGGATGGCCTCTTCCAGCTCCAGTAGCCATTTCTTCCTCCAGAGTCCGCCACCAAAACCAGTTAAGGTACCATCTGTGCCAATGACCCGGTGACAAGGAATGAGTATACTGATTCGGTTCATGCCATTGGCATTGGCAACCGCCCTTACTGCGCTCGGTTTATTAATAGATAGGGCCTGCTGTAAATAACTTCTTGTTTTACCGTAAGGAATGGTTTTCAGGGCATCCCAGACTTCCTGTTGAAAAACAGTGCCTGGAGAGAATAAAGGGACAGAGAATTCCTTTCTATTACCCTGAAAATATTCCTGCAGTTGGGTTTTTAAGGTATGGAAATGGGGGTTGTCTCCCTGCAGCATATGCGCGTTCAACAGTTTAGCTAGTGTTTTAAGCTCAGTTTCCAGCATTTTACGGTCCGTAAATTCCAGAAGGCAAAGCCCTTGATCCGTGGCGCAAGCCAACATGGTGCCCAGAGGTGTTTCCAAGCGGCAAAGATCGATAATCTGCTGGTTTTTGCTTTGGTTAGGAGAGATGCCAAAAACAGATTTAAAGGAGTCGCTAAAACCACTTAAGGATTCAAACCCCGTGCTAAACGCTGTGTCAGTGATGGTTTCACCTTTTTTAATTTTTTTAAAGGCGGAATTGATGCGGTAAATGCGCTGGTAGGCCTGGAATGTAATACCATGATTTTTTAAAAACCAGCGGCGGAGCATGGTGGGGTCAATACCTTGTTGCTTTAAATCCCAATCCTTGTATTTAAGGGAAGGGTCAGCGTTTAATTCATCCAGCACCTTCTTAATCACATCGGGTGTGCTGCCAGCAGGTGTTAAAGGTTTACATACTTTACAAGCCCGATAGCCTTTGAGCATCGCCTCTTTGGTGGTTTTGAAAAATTCTACATTTTCCCTCTTTGGCTTTCTGGCTGTGCAGGTTGGTCGACACATAATACCCGTTGTTTTTACGCCAACAATGAAAGTGCCTTCGTAAGCGCTGTCTTTTTCCAATAATGCCTGGTAATACCTATTATCGTTCATTGTTCAATCCTTTTGTACAAAAATAACCAGATCCTAACCGCCTTCACAACCGAAAAATGAACGACTATTTTTTTTTATGCATTGTCGGCCATTTTGCTTTTAGTAAACCATTTCCGTTAAATATTGTTAAATAAGGCAGTGTAAGGCTTAACTATATTAAATTTGACCATGGTTAAAACGTTGTTTCTATTGCTGATCCTAGTCCTGCCTGTAAGTCTTGTTGCACAAACGGTGTTAAACGGTACAGTTTACGACTACGAAAATAAGGATTTTCCACTACAGCAGGTAGCGGTAAGAAACCTGAGCAATAACCAGGTGGCGGTTACCAAAGCCGCGGGGCAATTTACCATTCCTGCAAAGAAAGGTGACCTCATAACTTTTACATTGGTGGGCTACCACGTTGATACTTTATTTCTAGTCGACTTAAAACCTAAAACCATCTATCTTCCCGGAAATTCAAGGGACCTGAAAGAAGTGGAGATTGTAAGCACCAAAATATCACCTTATTTAGACCTGAGTAATCCGAATGCACAACCTAGCAGAAGAGTGGCAACTGATGGTTTAGCCGGTAAAGAAAATACAGACCGTGCGGGTGGGCTGAAATTTGCCTTGGGTTATGGAAAATACAGACGTGAGCAGGAGAAGGTGCAGCGATTGGAAGCCCGCGATGAGTTTGAGACAGAGATTAACGCTAATTTTAATGCGCAAACCGTTCATGAACTGATTAAATTGGAGGGAGAAGAGCTTAAAGAGTTTATGGCCATTTACCGCCCAACTGTTGCCCAGGTATCAAGTGAGCGTCCTTTTAACTATTCCTACTATATAGCACAGGCTCACCAGACCTGGTTAAAGCTAAGCCCAGCTCAAAGAAAACTGCCTCCTATGCAGCGCCTGAAGCGAGATTAACCCCAAAAATTGCCGGCAATACTATTAATCATGTTACAATGATGTCAGGATCAAACTGGAATTGATACATTTACGGTATAACCAACAATTTCAAAATTGATTTATAACATGAATAGAACCACCATTAAACCCTATTTGGTTTTAATTTTAGTCGTATTTTTTAGCCTGAGCGGCCAAACCTATGCACAAACACCAGCTGCAGCCAGTAATTATGACCCTCACGCAGCTTTCAGTCCCTTGTTTTATACACATAACGGAAACGAATACCGCTCGGCCAGTGGTTATCCTGGTCCGAAATACTGGCAGAACCGTGCAGATTACAATATTGTGTCTGTATTGGACGAAACCAATCATACCTTGAGCGGTACTGTAACGATTAGCTATAAAAACAATAGTCCTGACCATTTACCTTTCCTATGGTTACAATTAGACCAGAACCTATTTGCTCCGGATTCCCGTGGCGCCTCGTTAATTGCCAGTGGCAGCCGTTATGGCGCCAGAGGCGAGAAGCTGGACGGTGGTTATTCGATCAAAGGTTTAAATGTAACGCAGAAGAACAAGTCGGTTAAATTTACCTCGATCATTGAAGATACCCGGATGCAGATCCGTTTGGCAGAGCCATTGGCTGCCGGAGCAGAAATTACGTTAAAAATGGATTTTTCCTTCTTGATTCCCATCAATGGATCAGATCGTATGGGTCACCTGACTACCCAAAACGGGGAGATATACACCATGGCACAATGGTTTCCACGGATGAGTGTTTACGATGATGTTATTGGCTGGAACACCCTTCCTTACTGGGGAGCAGGTGAGTTCTACTGTGAATTTGGTAATGTAGACTACACTGTAAATGCTCCTGCAAGTCACCTGGTGATGGGTTCAGGGGCATTATTAAACCCTGAAGATGTATTTACCTCAACACAACTTAAACGTTGGAATGCAGCGAAAAACAGTGATACTAAAGTAGCTATCCGTTCAGAAGCTGAAGTTACAGATCCGGCCTCCCGTCCGTCAAAAGACAGAATCACCTGGAAGTTTAGGATGGAAAACACCAGGGATGTAGCCTGGTCGTCGTCAAAAGCATTTGTATTAGACGCCGCAAGGATCAACTTGCCAAGCGGTAAAAAAGCATTGGCAGTATCGGCACAACCTGTAGAAAGTAATGGTGATGATGCTTATGGTCGTGGTGTAGAATATGTGAAAGCATCTATAGAGCATTACTCCAACAAGTGGACAGAATATCCTTATCCTATGGCAGTAAACATTGCGGCTAACGTAAGCGGAATGGAGTATCCAGGTATTGTGTTTTGCGGTTGGAAAGCTAAAAAAGGCAGTGTATGGGGCGTAATAGATCATGAATTTGGTCATACCTGGTTTCCAATGATTGTTGGGAGTAACGAACGTAAGTTTGGCTGGATGGACGAAGGATTTAATACCTTTATCAATGGTTTATCTACTGCCGAATTTAATAATGGGGAGTACAAAAAAGGAAATGTTAACATGCACGCGGTGGCCAAGGCTTTCGCTAATCCTGAATTGGAGCATGTGATGCTGGCACCAGATGCGATGCGAGAGAAAAACATTGGCATTAACTTATACTACAAACCTGGAATGGGCTTAGACCTGTTACGCAACCAGGTGTTAGGCGCAGATCGTTTCGATTATGCCTTCAAAAAATACATAGAAGAATGGTCATTTAAGCACCCTACTCCAACCGATTTCTTCCGTTCCATGGAAAATGCAGCAGGAGAGGACCTATCGTGGTTTTGGAAAGGCTGGATCATTGAAAACTGGAAAATGGACCAGGCAATTACCGCAGTTACCGTGGCTAAAAAAGATAATGTTGCCGATGGATATAACATAGAAATTGCCAACCTGGAAAAAATGCCTATGCCTGTGCACTTAACTATTACCTTAAAAAGCGGTAAAAAAGAAGTGGTGAAGTTGCCTGTTGACGTTTGGATGCGCAATACAAAATGGACAGTGCACTTCCCAACTACAGAAGAAGTGGTATCGGTGGTACTGGATGTTGATAAAACCTTACCGGATGTTAATCCGGATAACAACAGCTGGTTTAAATAAACCACAACCCAGACTTTTACCTCATCAACGCCTTCATGCCTTACTTTATTGGTGTGAAGGCGTTGTTTTAAGTTACGTAATGAACCACATCACAAATACGTTGCGACTTTCAAGCCTTGCCCTATTCCTTTTCCTGTCCTTAACGGCATATAGCTTTGCCAATCCGCCTGTTAAATATTTAGGCATTGAGCAAGGCCTGTCTAATAATGCCGTCAATTGTATTTTTCAAGACCGGGAAGGTTTTATGTGGATGGGTACTTATAACGGCTTAAATCGTTACGATGGTTCTAAATTTGTGCATTATAACAGCATCTGGGGAGATCATAGTTCGCTACCCAGTAACCACATTACGGACATTGCTGAAGATCGTAAACATCAACTTTGGATAGGCACACAAAAGGGTGTGGTTATTCACCAGACAGATGAGGCAAAGTTTGTTCCTGTAAATTACCAAAATGCAGCAGGCAAGACGCAGAAGATCGGTTTTAACATCAACAATTTGCTTGCCGGTGCTGGTGGTGATATGTACATCGCTACCGCAGATGCTGGATTACTTGTTTATCAGGCGAAAGCCAAAAGAGCAATACAGGTTTTTTTTAACAATAACCGAATTAACTATCATGTGCAAGCGTTGTTGTTAGACCGCCAGGAAAGGTTATGGTTGTTTATTAAAGATATTGGTTTATGCCGCTACGACGTGGTTAAACAAAAGATCACCCTGATTGATGGCAGCCTGAAAACGGCTACGAGTCTGAAAGAGGATAATCACCGCAGGCTATATATTGGTACACCTGGGGGCTTATATTCATACAATCCTGTTGGGCAAGGCAACTCGCGGCTCATTAAGTTAGAGATTCCATTAAGCAATAATAATATCAGTGACCTTCAGCTCAGTGCTAATAAATTGTGGATTGCAACCGATGGTGGCGGTATTAACATCATGGACCTGGATACGCGGAAGCTGGAATACCTCCGGGCTGGCGAAGCGGAAGGCTTATTAAAAAGCAATGCGGTCTCTTCTATATATGAGGATAGGGACTCCAGAAAATGGATTGCCACGCTGCGGGGTGGGGTTAATATCATGGAGCCTAAACCAAAGAGTTTTCAGTGGATTAAAAGAGACCCCCTTCTAAAGAACAGCCTGGTAGATAACTTTGTGCTTTCTTTTGCGGAAGATGAAAAACATAACCTTTGGATTGGCACCGATGGCGGCGGACTTAGTTTCTACCAGACCAACACACAAACTTACGTAAACTATAAAGCTGGTGGGAATCAATCTGGTTCCCTGAGCAGTAATTTCATCGTCAATATCCTTAAAGACCATAAAAACCAAATATGGGTGGCCGCTTTTGCCGGAGGCATTGACCTGTTCCAACCAAACACAGGCAAGTTTAAACACTATAACCTCTACCACCCGGGAAAGAAAGTGTTGGAAAACAATTTGTGGAAATTATATGAAGATGCTTCCCATCGACTATGGGCAGGGACCACACGCGACGGGGGATTATACCTTTTTAACCCGCAAACTGATCAGTTCGACTTGTTTGATCAACGTTTAATGAATATTCATGCCTTGCTGGAGGATCGCAGGGGTACCTTATGGGCAGGCGATTACAACCATCTGATCAAGATTGATATACGCACTAAAAAACACGAATATATTCAGGTTGATGGGGCCATCCGATCGATGCTGGAAGATCAACAAGGAAACTTCTGGCTGGGTACCGAGGGCGGTGGTTTGCTGCTGTTTAACCGGCAGCAGAAAACATTCAAGCGCTTTACGATGGCCGAGGGACTCCCTGACAATTCCATCCTGAATATTTTAGAAGATGATCTGGGGCGCTTATGGGTCAGCACCTATCACGGCCTTTCTACTTTTGATCCATCCACCGGTAAGTTTAAAAACTATGTAGTATCTGATGGTTTGCAAAGTAACCAGTTCAGTTACCATGCGGCGTTAAAACTGGCATCGGGTGAAATGCTTTTTGGTGGCATTAAGGGTTTTAACCGTTTCGACCCCCTAAAGGTTACACGCCAGCATCATGTGCCGGAACTTAAGCTCTCCGGATTAAGGGTAAATCATGTGGCTGTGCACAACAGCTTGACTTTAAAACACCTGGATGTACCTTATGACCGGGCCAACCTGGCCATCGACTATGTGGCATTAGAATATTCCTTCCCAGAAAAAATAAGTTATGCCTATTACCTGGAAGGATGGGATTTAAACTGGAACCAGGTAGGTAAAGCCACGACTGCCTATTACAGCAGTCTTCGCCCGGGAAGTTATACCTTAATGGTCAAATCTACCGATACCGAGGGCAACTGGCTGCCCCCAGTTAAGCTTACCATCAGGATCCTTAGTCCATGGTACCTCAGCTGGTGGGCTATCATGAGTTATGTGATAATTACGGTAACAACCATATACCTGATCCGCTTAAACTGGCTTCGCCATCGAAATTTGGAGCGCAGTGTGGAAAGTGCACACCTGGATATGGAGCGGGAGAAAGACCTCAACGAAAAGAAACTCTCCTTTTTTACCAATATCTCCCATGAGTTCAGAACCCCATTGACCTTAATTATCAACCCGATTAAAGACTTGCTGAAACGCGAAGACCAGGCCGACCGCTCTGAGTTGAATGTCATTTACAGGAATGCCAAACGTTTGCTTGGCCTGGTAGATCAGCTTCTTTTATTTAGAAAGGCAGAAAGTGAGAGTGCCCAGCTCCATATAGTAGCACACAATTTTGTGTCGCTCTGTAAAGAGGTATTTATCTGTTTCAGTCAGCAGGCCAAACTGAAGAAGATCACTTATACTTTTAACAGCACTGCCGATGACATCACTATTTATTCCGACCGCGATAAAATTGAAATCGCCTTATTTAATCTGCTCTCCAATGCCTTTAATTTTACGCCAAAGGGGGGTAAAATTGATGTTAAGCTCTGGGAGGAGGCTGAAGTGGTTTATTTGCAGGTTGCCGACAATGGGCAAGGCATAGCAGAAGATATGGATGGAAAGATTTTTGATAAGTTCTATCAAGGTAATAACAACACCACGCTTAATAAAGGATTTGGCATTGGACTGTATCTGGTAAAAACTTTTGTAGAGCAACATGCAGGGCAGGTACGTTATGAAGCTACAGTGGGTGGGGGCATGACCTTTTCCATCCGGTTGCCTAAGGGCCAGCAACATTTTGCCACGCAGCAATTGGAGATGGTGCAGGCTGACACGGAGAAATTTAGCAGTAGGGAACAACGTGAGGAGGCAACGGAAGAAATACAGCCGGAAGAAAACATTAACCTTGACCGCCTGATCAACAGCAAACAAACCCTAATGATCATTGACGATAATGTGGAGATCAGGACTTACATGAAACAGATCTTTAAACCACAATACCACATCATCCAGGCCGCTAATGGAGAAGAGGGGCTGTTGCTGGTTAAAAAATCACAGCCCGATATTATCATCTGCGATGTCACCATGCCAGGTATGGACGGGATAACGTTTTGCCGGTTAATCAAACAAGACACTTCAGTAAGTCATATCCCTGTGGTTTTGCTTACTGGAGATTACACAGCCGAACTGAAGTTACAAGGAATTGAGGTGGGGGCTGTCGACTTCATCAGCAAACCATTTGATAAAGAGCTTTTAATAGCCCGGGTTAATGGTATCCTTAAAATTAAGGAAGAATTGCAACATTACTTTTTTAAAGAAGTGACATTAAACCCTGATCATCGTACGGTGTCGGTGGCCCATCGCGACTTTCTGAACCAGTGTATTTCCATCATTGAAGTGTCGCTGCTGGATCCGGATTTTGATGTCAAAAAAATCTCTGTAGAAATGGGCATGAGTTATTCTACCCTGTTGAAAAAGATCAAGGCCATTACCGGCCACTCTGTTAATCGTTTCATAAGGTTTGTGCGATTACGCAAAGCCGCCGAATTATTAATCCACTCCAACTGCAATGTCAATGAGGCTGCTTATCAGGTGGGCATTAATGATGTGAAGTATTTCCGCATGCAGTTCTTCGAATTATTTAAAATGAATCCTTCCGACTTTATTAAAAAGCACAGAAGAGCTTTTCAGAAGTCCTATTACCTCAATAAGGATTAAAATGGTAAGTTTTATGCCCTTTAAATAAAATATACCCCCTCAAAATCCTCTTTTACCCCCTATACAGTTCAATGAATTGTCCTTAATTCGTAAACTGTACTCCTAGAAACGTTAAGTTGACATTTCTAATCGTACAACTCATCACGCTAACCAAATAACACCACACGTATGAATGTAAATTTTACTAAACTCATCTGTATTCTACTTTTTATACAGATCCTGGCAGCCGGCTTTAACACCGTTTATGCGCAGGGAACTTATTCCGTTAAAGGAAAAGTAAGTGATCAAACAGGGGCCGGCATTCCAGGAGCCAACATCAAAGTAGCTGGAACCAGTCAGGGAACGGTGACCGATAACAACGGTGCCTTTATCATTTCGTTAAGTGCACCTGCAACCCTTCAAATTTCTTACATCGGATACACCCAACAAGCTGTACCGGTTACTTCGAGCACGCAAACGCTAGACATTAAGTTGTCGGAGAATGAGGCAGATAAGAACCTGAATGAAGTAGTTGTAGTAGGTTACGGAACGCAAAAGAAATCGGATATTACCGGTGCAGTAACCTCTATTCCTAAATCAAGGTTGTCACAATTGCCGGTAACCAACGTGTTGCAAGCCATACAAGGTGCAGCAGCAGGGGTGAATGTTTCGCAGACTTCTTCTGTTCCTGGTGCACAGCCTTCCGCTTTGGTAAGGGGACAAAATTCAATTAATGCCACTACAGGGCCTTACGTTGTTGTTGATGGTATTCCATTGAGCAAGACAGGTGGATCACTTAATGACATTAACCCAAATGATATTGCCTCTGTAGAGATCTTAAAAGATGCTTCTGCCGTAGCCATTTATGGTACCAATGGTTCTAATGGGGTTATTT
This sequence comes from Pedobacter sp. CAN_A7, assembly GCF_015752175.1. NCBI lineage: Bacteria > Pseudomonadati > Bacteroidota > Sphingobacteriia > Sphingobacteriales > Sphingobacteriaceae > Pedobacter > Pedobacter sp. CAN_A7. The sequence goes on from NZ_JADOUW010000002.1 coordinate 856,743, forward strand.
TGATTACTACTAAAAGAGGAACAACCGGAAAACCAGTAATTCGTTACAACGCCTATGCAGGGGTAGAGAACATGGCCCACATCTTAAAGCCAAGAAATGGAGCAGAATACGTTCAGAAATATGCGGACTGGAGTGCTCAAACTGGCCAAACACAGATAAACCCTGTACCTAACTTTGGTGAGTTGGCTAATTACAATGCGGGTATTACTACCGACTGGATCGATGAAGCCACACAAACCGGCGTGATGCAGGATCATAATGTGAGCATTTCCGGCGGCACAGAGGATGTAAAGTACTTTATATCTGGCGATTACCTGGATCAAAAAGGGGTAGTAAAAGGTTATAATTTCAAGAGAACTACGATCAGGTCTAACCTGGATGTTGATGTGACTGATTTTTTAACCATAGGTACATCCTTGTTTGTGACCAACAATAACACAGATGGCGGTCGTGTGAATTTTCTGTTTGCCGGTGCAATGAGTCCATACGGTGAAATGTTCAATCCGAATGGAACTTATAAAATTCATCCCATGCAACCTGAACAATTGTTCACTAATCCGATGCTTGGTTTATTGACCGACCGCATTAACCGCAGTACAAATTTAAATGGGAATGCATTTGCGGAAGTAAAGTTTTCAGGTGTTTTAGAGGGCTTAAAGTATCGTCTAAATGCGGGTTATACTTACTTGCCTGCAAGAAGGGCCAGTTATGTGGGCCGTCTGGCAAATGACTTCCTAGGAACAGCAGAGAACTTTAACGCGGAAACGAATAGTTATACCGTAGAGAACCTGTTAACCTATAACAAAGATTTTGGAAAACACCATATCGATTTCACGGGCCTATACAGCAACCAGCAACGTAAGTATATTGAAACTACAGCGCGTGCCGTAGGTTTTGTAAACGACGAATTGTCCTTTAATAACTTAGGTGCCGGTGCCGCACAATCCAGTGCTTCTTATGCAGACCGTTATGCTTTGGTATCACAGATGGGAAGGATCAACTACTCCTACGACAGCCGTTATTTGTTTACCTTAACTGCGAGACGTGATGGCTCCTCTGTTTTTGGGTCGAACACGACTAAATATGGTGTTTTCCCTTCAGCCGCCATTGGCTGGAACGTGAGCAATGAGGCTTTTATGGAAGACGTGAAATTTGTGAATAACCTTAAATTGAGGCTGTCACATGGTAAGTCGGGTAACGAAGCCATATCCGTTTACCGTACCATTACCACCAACGGTATCGTTCGTCAGCCTTTCAATGGGGTAAGTACCATTGGTGCGGTAGCCAGTAATTTAGGTAACGTAAACCTTTTGTGGGAAACAACGCTTTCTACCAATTTAGGTGTTGATTTCAGTTTGTTTAATAACCGTGTTTCGGGATCGGTAGATGCCTATAAAACGAAGACCACCGACATTCTATTGTTGAGAAGTTTACCAATTATCACCGGATATAATAACGTTTTTGACAACCTTGGAGAAGTAGATAACAAGGGTATAGAGATAAATTTAACCACAAAAAACCTGGATAAGGGCGAATTTAAATGGGAAAGCACCTTCAACTTCGCGACCAATAGAAATAAATTAATTGACTTATATGGCGACAAGAAAAGTGACCTTGGAAACCGTTGGTTTATTGGTCAGCCGATTAGTGTAATTTATGATTACCGTTTGCAAGGTGTATGGCAAACTGGTGAAGACCCATCAAAACAAGATCCGGGTGCAAAGCCAGGAGATTTGAAATTTGCAGACTTAAATGATGATGGCGTAATCACTGCTGATGATCGTGAAGTTCTTGGGCAACAAGCACCTAAATGGACAGGTGGTCTAACCAATACTTTCCATTACAAAAACCTGCACCTGAATATTTTTATTCAAACGGCACAAGGCATGACCAGAAATAACAATGATTTAAATTATGGTGATGAAACTGGTAAAAGAAATACACCAGCTGAAGTAGGTTACTGGACCCCAACAAACGGTAATAACAGCCGTCCGGCCTTATCTTACAACAATACCAGAGGTTATGGATATGCCTCGGATGCCGGTTATACCAGGATTAAAGATGTGACCTTAAGTTATGTGTTCGGCGCGAAAACATTAGAGAAACTTCGTTTAGGCAGTTTAACCATCTATGGAAGTGGCCGTAACCTGCACACGTTTACCAACTGGATTGGATGGGATCCTGAAGGCAATTACGCGCCAAGGGGATCAGGGGATTGGGTAGATAACTACCCTGTAACGCGCACCTTTGTTTTTGGCGTCAATGTCACGCTACGTTAATTATCAATATTAAACATCAGAAAAATGAAAAAGTACATCAGCATATATATCACTTTAGCAGTGGTTCTGCTTTCAGTGGCCTGTAAAAAAAGTTACCTTGACGAAAAACCACCTTCGTCCTATACTCCGGTTACCCTTAGTGATTCTTTGGGCTTCGAAGCATCTCTGGTGGGTTTATATAACCATGTGTCTACCATTTATTCCAACAGCAGCCGGCAGGGGATGCTGAGCGTATGGCAAGTAGGAACAGATGTGGCCAATGCCACCAATAACCAGCAGGGGGTTGAGATTCCTTATTATAATTACAACCTGTTAACACCTACAGATGAGGGGTCTGAGATCACGTGGCGCAGTAACTACGTATTAATTAACCTGACTAACATTATCATGGACGGCGTTGCAGATCCTGCAATGACAGCTTTGAGCCCTAAAGGTAAAGCAAGTGTAGATGCCGAAGCAAGATTTTTCCGTGCCTGGGCTTACAATACTTTGGCTACTTTATATGGCGGAGTTCCTTTGGTAGAACATGCTTTAACTGGTCCGAAAACTGATTTTGTACGTGCTCCAATAACAGATGTCAACAATTTAATTGTTGCCGATTTATTGACTTCAATTGCTGGTTTACCAGAAATTGATCAGGTGAAAAGCAACTCAAAAGGACAAATGCATGGTCGTGCGAACAAAGCGATGGCCATGCAATTGTTAGCCGAAGTTTATTTACGGATTGGGAAGCCTGAACTTGCTGAGCAGCAGGCACAAGCCATTATCAACAGTGGTAAATTCAGCCTGATCACTAAACGTTATGGCGTGAAAGCATCCTTACCGGGCGATCATTATTCAGACATGTTCAAGCAAGGAAACATCAGAAGATCACAGGGGAATACAGAAGCCATCTGGATTTTAGAACAGGAAGACCCAGCTATAGTTATAGGAGGTAGAACAGGTGATCCACAACAAAGAAGGGTTTGGGGTGCTGCTTACCACAATGTTAACGGTATGGCCTTGGCTGATTCCTTAGGCGGGCGTGCTTTAGGTCGTTTGCGCTTAAGCAACTGGGTAATTTATGGCTTGTACAAAGGCGACGACGTACGTAACTCTAAGCATAACTTAAAAAGAAGGTTCTATTATAACGATCCTACCAAACCAGTAACATTCGGCAAGATCGTCCCTTATGCTGGTCCGGATACCTTGTTCAACATCGCACCACACATTACCAAATGGTATCAATTCGATCCAAATGATACTTTCGGTTATGCGATGATCAAAGATTTCACCCTGATGCGTTTAGGCGAGACTTACCTGCTGTTAGCAGAGGCGCAATTTAAACAAGGGAAATTACAGGAAGCTGCAAATACCTTAAATGTATTGCGTAAACGTGCTTTTGCTGATTACCCGGCAAGTGGACAGATTACTGCAGGCGAGGTGACCCTCAACCTGATCCTTGATGAGCGTACAAGAGAGCTCATTGGCGAAGAGAACAGAAGAACCACCTTGATGCGTACCGGAACTTTAGTGGAGCGTGCTTTAAGGTTAAACCCTACAGATCAGCAAAAACCAACGGTTGGATTAACGGCGAAAAACTTGTTATTACCTATTCCCTTGCGTGAAATTCAATTGAATAAAGATGCTGTTTTAGAACAAAATCCTGGTTATTAATTAGATGTAACGACACCGATACGCTACCAGCACCTGGTATGAACAGAATAATGTTTAACATGCAATAGATTAAACGACGATTAATGAAATTTATAACTTTTATATTTTTGATGATAGGGGTTCCCTGTTTTGCACAAGCCCAAACCCTTGGTTCGGACCATCAACAAGTGGCACAAGCAGAAAGGGCCTATCTGGTTAATGCGTTGGTTAAAATCGCAGACCCGGTTCTGGTAGCGTTAAGTAAAAATGAATTAAAAAAAACCATGCCCGTTGAATGTGTAGCAGGGGCATTGGAAGGAAGGAAACAAGTGACTTACCTGGAAGCTTTCGGTCGGTTGCTGTCGGGCATGGCGCCCTGGCTGGAACTGGGTGCCGACGAGACGCCTGAAGGTAAATTGCGACAAAAGTATAGCCGATTGGCTTTAAAAGGTTTACACAATGCCACCAACCCACAGGCGGCAGATTATATGAATTTTAATAAAGGCGGTCAGCCACTGGTTGACGCTGCCTTTTTAGCACAAGCCCTTTTGCGCGCGCCTACACAACTGTGGGAACCATTGGACCAGCAAACCAAAACCAATATCATCCGCGAACTGAAGTCGTCACGGGTCATCAGGCCGTACACCAGCAACTGGTTGCTGTTTAGTGCCATGGTGGAGGCGGCTTTATTGAAGTTTGACGGTGCTGCCGATCAAATGCGCATTGACTATGCCGTAAAACAGCATATGCAATGGTACAAAGGGGACGGCGCTTATGGTGATGGCGAAAATTTCCATTGGGACTATTATAACAGCTTCGTGATACAACCGATGCTGATTGAGATTTTAGAGACCACAGGTAACGAGAAAAAACTGTATGCTGAGGTCTTAAAACGTGCCACCAGGTATGCGGGGGTACAAGAGCGATTGATCTCTCCCGAAGGCACCTATCCGCCCATCGGACGTTCACTGGCTTATCGATTCGGGGCATTTCAGTCCTTGTCGCAAATGGCCTTATTAAAGAAATTACCTGCGGAGGTTAAACCCCAGCAAGTGCGTGCGGCACTGTATACCATGATTAAAAAACAGCTGGAAGCACCAGGTACTTTTGATAAAAAAGGTTGGTTGCAAATCGGCTTTTATGGCCACCAGCCAAGTATTGGAGAATCCTACATTTCTACAGGCAGTCTTTACCTATGTAGCCAGGGATTTCTTATTTTAGGACTTAAACCAACAGATGAATTGTGGACCGGCGCTGATGAAGACTGGACACAACGTAAAATCTGGAACGGGCAAGCCATACCAATTGATCACAGTATAGATAATTAAACATGAAGTATTTTTTGTGCCGCATCTGGCTTTTATTGCTTATTGGCTATGCTATGCCCTCTTATAGTCAGCTGACCACCGTTGGCGAAGGTTGGGCGGGCAATTCGGTTAATGCGGTTATTTTTAGAAAGAATTCCATTGCCAGCTGGGCTGGTAAACAATATATTGCCTACTATGATCAACAAAAACAAGTCGTATTAGGTACCCGTAAACTTGGTCAGCAACGCTGGACCGTTAAAAAAACACCTTACTATGGGCATGCCGAAGATGCACACCGCTCCATCAGCCTGATTGTTGATGGCGATGGTTACCTGCACCTATCCTGGGATCACCATGGTAACGCTTTAACCTATGCTAAATCTCTGAAACCTGGAAGTCTGGATTTGGGACCAAAAATCAGCATGACCGGCTTAAAAGAAACCAACGTAACTTATCCGGAATTTTATACCCTGGCCGATGGCAACCTGCTGTTCCTTTACCGCGATGGTGCCTCTGGAAATGGGAACCTGATGATGAACCATTACGACGTAAAGACTAAAACCTGGAAACAGGTACAAGATGGATTAATCAGCGGTGAAGGTAAGAGAAATGCCTACTGGCAGATGGCAGTTGATGCACGTGGAACGATACACCTGAGCTGGGTTTGGCGTGAAAGTGCCGATGTGGCCAGCAACCATGATATGGCTTATGCCCGATCGAAGGATGGCGGCCAAACCTGGGAAAAATCTACCGGTGAGAAATATGCCTTGCCCATAACGCTGGCTACAGCAGAATGTGTTCGAAAAATACCACAACAAAGTGAGCTGATTAATCAGACGTCGATGTTTGCGGATGCGCAGGGCAGACCTTTTATTGCTACTTACTGGCGCGAGCCGGGAGAAACCGTACCACAGTACCAGGTTATTTACCATGATGGCACGAGTTGGCAAACCGCCAACCTGGGTTTCCGTAAAACGCCATTTAGTTTGAGTGGTGTAGGCACCAAGAGCATCCCGGTAAGCAGGCCTCAAATTCTGGCCTGGGAGAAAAAAGGGAAATTAGCCATGGCGTTAATTTTCAGGGACCAGGAGCGAGGCGAAAAGGTTTCTGTAGCCATTAATACCGACCTGAAACAGGCGAAATGGGAAGTGAGAGACCTGACCACAGAAAGTGTGGGCTCCTGGGAACCAAGTTATGATACGGAATTATGGAAAAATAAAGGGATCTTGAATCTCTATATACAAAAGGTAGTACAGGTTGATGGAGAAGGTAAGGCAGAAGTGGGGCCAACGCCAGTACAAGTATTATCTTATCAATTTAATTAGTCGTAAAAGCAAAGTTATGAAGAAAATCAAATGGTTAGCGGCAATGGGGCTGCTGTTTTTTAGTTTATCGGGTCAGGCACAGGAATTTAAAACCAGTGCCTCGTTGTTAAAAACGATTAAAACTAATTATGTAAAAGCAGCAGATCAATATAAGATCATGATGAAGGAGCTGGAAGGCGATCGTTTTCCGAAAACCTTTAGCAACAAAACTCGAAAACTGGAAACCAGTGGTTCGGGGTGGTGGTGCAGTGGTTTCTACCCGGGTACCCTGTTATACCTTCATGAAAAAACTAATGACCAGGCCTTGTTAACCGAAGCGAATCGCATGTTGGGACACCTGGAAAAAGAACAGTTTAACACCACGACCCACGATTTGGGTTTTATGATGTTTTGCAGTTTCGGCAATGCCTTAGCGGCAGATCCAAAACCTGAATATAAAAAGATTCTGTTGAACAGTGCCAAGTCTTTAGCTTCGAGGTTTGATCCGAAAATAGGCTGTATCAAATCTTGGGATAGTAAGGAAGGCGACTTCCTGGTGATTATTGATAACATGATGAACCTGGAACTTTTATTCTGGGCTACCCGTGAAACCGGAGACTCGAGTTATTACAAGATTGCCGTAACGCACGCCAATACGACGATGAAAAATCACTTCCGCCCGGATCATAGCTCTTACCATGTAGTTAACTATAACCCGAAAACTGGTGCTGTGCAAAAGAAACATACTGCACAGGGTTATGCTGATGAATCGGCATGGGCACGCGGACAAGCATGGGGTCTGTATGGTTATATCGTGATGTACCGGGAAACAAAAGAGAAGGTTTATTTAGACATGGCGAATGAAATTGCATCGTTTGTGTTGAAACACCCGAACATGCCTAAAGATAAAGTGGCTTATTGGGATTTTAATGCCCCAAATATTCCAGATGCCTTACGTGATGTGTCTGCTGCGGCCATCATGTCGTCAGGGTTATTTGAACTTGCAAAATATACAGATCGCAAAACCGGTCAATTTTACTTCAACAATGCGGAGCAAATGCTGAAAAGCTTGTCGGCAGCCCCATACCAATCCCTTCCAGGCACCAATGCAGGTTTTATTTTACAACATAGCGTAGGCCACATTCCAGAAAATACGGAAGTAGATCAGCCGCTTACTTACGCAGACTATTATTATGTAGAGGCAATGAAAAGATATGAAGCTTTTAACGCAAAGAAAAAGTAAGATGAAGAAAATTTCAATGAGGTACTCCATTCTTTTAGTTGCCGGGCTGTTTAGTTCTGTGCTTTCTCCATTAAGCGCTAATGCGCAAACTGCCGATAAACCTGCTTACCTGTTCGCCTATTTTACAGGTAACGGACCTGCCAGGGAAGCCATTCGTTTTGCACTGAGTGATGACGGTTATTCGTATAAGGCATTAAACAACAATGAACCGGTGTTAAATACAGCGGCCATTAGTGTGACTGGTGGCGTGCGCGACCCGCATATTTTGCGTGGTGAGGATGGTAAAACCGTTTATATGGTAGCCACTGATATGCAGGTAGCCAAATATGGCTGGGGTCCAAACCATGGTTTGGTGATGATGAAGTCGACAGACTTGATTAACTGGGAAGCTCACCAGGTAAATGTGCCTAAGACCTTCGCGAAATTTAAAGACGCCAACCGCGTATGGGCACCACAAACCATTTACGACCCAAAGGTAAAAAAGTACATGTTGTACTGGTCCATGCGTTTTGGTGAAGGCGCAGACATTATCTATTACGCCTATGCTAATAAAGATTTTAGCGGACTAGAAACAGAACCCAAACAGTTGTTTTTTAGTCCGGATAAACAAGCTTGCATTGACGGCGACATTATTTTCAAGGATGGAAAGTACCACCTTTTTTACAAAACCGAAGGTTCGGGCAAGGGCATCAAGAAAGCCGTATCCTCAAAACTGACTTCAGGATATGTGGCGCAGGACAAATACTTGCAGCAAACCACCGACCCGGTAGAGGGTGCCGGAATTTTTAAACACCACAATGGCAAATACATTTTAATGTATGATGTGTATACCAAGGGACGTTACCAGTTTACGGAAAGCGACGACCTGGAGAATTTCAAGGTCATTGATCAAAAGGTAAACATGGATTTTCAGCCTCGTCACGGGACAGTGATGGTGGTGAGTAAGGATGAAGCAACACGCTTAACCAAATACTGGGATACCTTGGGCAGTTTTAAAACGCCGGTTCAGCCCCTGGCGAAAGCCAGTGAGCACAATCCGGTGCTGAATGGTTTTTATGCAGATCCGGAGATTATTTATGCCAAGAAAACAGGTTTGTATTATTTGTACCCTACCAGTGATGGTTTTACAGGCTGGGCCGGCACCTATTTTAAAACCTTTTCCTCACCAGATTTAAAGAATTGGAAAGATGAGGGGCTGATCCTAAATTTACCGGAGCAAGTAAGCTGGGCAAATAGAAATGCTTGGGCACCTACCATCACCGAAAAGAAGGTGAAAGGAAAATACAAGTATTATTACTACTATACGGCGGCACAGAAAATAGGGGTGGCCGTAGCTGAACATCCGACAGGGCCTTTTGTAGATAGCGGTAAACCGCTGATTGCAGAGAAACCAAGGGGTATTAAAGGCGGACAGGAAATAGACCCTGATGTGTTTACTGACCCGGTTTCGGGGAAGAGTTACCTGTATTGGGGTAACGGATACCTGGCAGCGGCTTTGTTAAAGCCCGACATGATTTCGATTGACCAGTCGACATTAAAGATTATTACCCCCGATAAGACCTTCAGAGAAGGCGCAGAGGTTTTTTACCGCAAGGGTAAGTATTACTTTTTATGGTCTGAAAACGATACGCGGAGCGAAGATTACCGCGTAAGGTATGGTACTTCGGATTCGCCTTTAGGAAAGATCAGGGTAGCGGATAACAACTTAATTTTAAGCAAGGACCCGGAAAAAGGCATTTATGGAACTGGACATAACAGTGTGATTCAGGTGCCGGGTACCGACGAATGGTATATCGTATACCACCGCTTTACCGTGCCTCATGGCATAAAAATGGGAAGCGCAGCGGGTTACCACAGAGAAGTATGTATTGATAAATTGGATTTTGGTGCAGACGGACAAATTACGAAAGTAACGCCGACGCTGGAAGGGATTAAATAACCGACCGCCTATGGGTTGACTACGGCTTGTGACTCATTCTTTTCAGGGAAGCTCAACCCTATACAACTTACATTCGAGCAAATAGCAACCACTGCTGCGGTAGGATATGCCCGAATGCTAAGTTATTTTTACTTAAAAAAGCTCTCTTTTAATTTTTGAGCATCCAATACAGGTGCAGGTGTATCCAGACGGATTAACCAGCCCTTTTGCTTTAATAAAGCAATATCAGTTTTTGCTACGGAGAGGTCTTTACCTTTTAGCTGTTCTTTATAAACAAGTGGATCCTTTGGTGCTACATTACCTGGTGTGAAATATAAAGCTTCCAGGATAAACTTTGGCCATAACTGGATATCGCCCATATTGGCGGACCATATTTTAACGGCTGAATGTGGAGGCACGATACCGGCAAATTCACCTTTAAAACGATCACCCTTTTCGGTGGTTAAACTCACCAGAAACTGGTAAGAAGTATCGTTGACCAGGTGGAAATGAGCAATCACCTGGCTATGCTGGTCGCTAACCAGGCCAAGGTAAACCCCTTCGGTAATAAATTCGGCAGCAGGCACTATGGCCTGGCTGCGGTTGTGCACCATTTCGCTGGCTTCGGGCATATCGCCATGCACTAGGGTAACCTTAGTGGCCATGACAGGAATTTCGAAGTCGTTGGTATCGGTTACGCCAATCATATCTTTATCAATGATGCGGGTAACATAACCTTCTATATTTTCGTCTACGAAACGAACAAAATCGCCTAATTTTACTTGCATAGCTCAAATTTAACGATATCTTTCTAATTTTACACTATGGAAAAGGCCGCGGAACAGCTGAACAACCCCTTGCACGGGAAAACACTGGAGTTTATAGTTAAACAATTGGTGTGGCATTATGGCTGGGAAGAAATGGGGAAATTGGTGCGTATTGATTGTTTTAATAACAACCCGACGATGAATTCCAGCTTAAAATTTTTACGTAAAACCGACTGGGCGCGTAAAAAAGTAGAAAAGTTATATTTAGATACCTTCCATTAAAACCCTTAATCAGGGGTATAAATGCCATCAAGGCAAAGGGATACTGGCGTGCAACAACATTTTATTGTTAAGTGCTTGATTTATACAATGTATTCTCCTACCTTTGCAGTCCCTTTAATAGGGGTAAAGTTTTTAAACATTAATAGAAAAACAAAAAACAATGCCAACCATTCAACAATTAGTTAGAAAAGGTAGAGTAGCACTGGAGTTCAAGAGTAAGTCTCCGGCGTTGGACAGTTGTCCACAGCGAAGAGGTGTATGTACACGTGTATATACCACTACCCCTAAAAAACCAAACTCAGCAATGCGTAAAGTTGCTCGTGTACGTTTAACCAATGGAAAAGAGGTGAATGCCTATATCCCTGGTGAAGGTCACAATTTACAAGAGCACTCGATTGTATTGATTCGTGGTGGTCGTGTTAAAGATTTACCGGGAGTACGTTACCACATCATCCGTGGAGCATTAGATACTTCAGGCGTAGCAGGTCGTAACCAACGTCGTTCAAAATATGGTACTAAACGTCCTAAACCAGGACAAGTAGCAGCGGCACCAACAAAAGGTAAAAAGAAATAATTAGGAGGAACAAAAATGAGAAAGTCGAAACCAAAAAAGAGAATTATCCTTCCTGATCCAAAATTTAACGATGTTCAGGTGACCCGTTTTGTAAACAACATGATGTTTGACGGAAAAAAATCTATTGCTTATTCTATTTTTTACGATGCAGTTGAATTAGCAGAGAAAAAAGTAGGTGAAAATGGATTAGAAATATGGAAACGTGCATTAACTAACGTTATGCCTGCAGTAGAGGTTAAATCTCGTCGTGTAGGTGGTGCAAACTTCCAGGTGCCAACAGAAGTAAGACCAGACCGTAAAATTGCTTTAGGCATGAAATGGTTAATTTCTTACGCTCGCAGACGTGGTGAAAAAACCATGAAAGAAAAATTAGCAGGTGAAATTGTTTCAGCAGCTAAAGGTGAAGGTGCAGCGGTTAAGAAAAAAGAAGATACACATAAAATGGCTGAGGCTAATAAAGCCTTCTCGCATTTCCGTTTCTAAAATAGAATCATAATATAATGTCAAGAGATTTAAAATACACAAGAAACATAGGTATTGCGGCTCACATTGATGCGGGTAAAACCACAACAACGGAGCGTATTCTATATTATGCTGGTGTTAGTCACAAAATTGGTGAAGTGCACGAAGGTGCAGCAACCATGGACTGGATGGCACAAGAGCAGGAGCGTGGTATTACCATTACTTCGGCTGCTACTACAGTAGACTGGAATTACAGAGGTCAGAAATATCATGTAAACGTTATTGATACACCAGGACACGTTGATTTTACCGTAGAGGTAAATCGTTCATTACGTGTATTGGATGGATTAGTATTTTTGTTTTCAGCAGTTGATGGTGTTGAGCCTCAATCTGAAACCAACTGGCGTTTAGCAAATAACTACAATGTTCCACGTATTGGATTCGTTAACAAAATGGACCGTTCAGGTGCTGACTTCTTAAAAGTTGTTGGACAGGTAAAAAGCATGTTGGGTAGTAATGCCGTTCCATTGCAATTGCCAATCGGTGCTGAAGACGGATTCAAAGGTGTTGTTGATTTAATTAACAACCGTGGTATCGTTTGGAATGAGCATGATAAAGGGATGACCTTTACTGAAGTTCCAATTCCAGAAGATATGATTGATGAGGTTGCTGAATGGAGAGAGAAATTACTTGAATCTGTGGCTGATTACGATGAGTCATTGATGGAGAAATTCTTCGATGCACCAGAAACAATCACTGAACGTGAAGTTTTAGACGCTTTACGTAAAGCTGTATTAGATGCTAAAATTGTACCTATGGTTTGTGGTTCATCTTTCAAAAACAAAGGTGTTCAAACCATGCTTGATTATGTGATGGAATTATTGCCATCGCCTATGGATGTAGAAGGTATTACAGGTACTAACCCAGATACAGGTGAAGAAATAACACGTCAACCAAGTGAAAAAGAGCCTTTTGCAGCTTTAGCTTTTAAAATTGCAACAGATCCTTTCGTAGGTCGTTTGTGCTTTATCCGTGTTTATTCAGGTAACCTAGAAGCAGGTTCATACGTTTACAATGCGCGTTCTGAAAACAAGGAACGTATTTCACGTATTTTCCAAATGCATGCTAACAAGCAAAACCCAATTCCTAATGTAGGTGCTGGTGATATTGCTGCGGTAGTAGGTTTCAAAGACATCAAAACAGGTGATACACTTTGTGATGAGAAAAACCCAATCGTTCTTGAATCTATGAACTTCCCTGAGCCAGTTATTGGTTTAGCGATTGAGCCTAAAACTCAGGCTGACGTTGATAAATTAGGAATGGGCTTAGCTAAATTAGCTGAAGAAGATCCTACGTTCAGGGTACAATCTGATCAGGAAACTGGTCAAACTGTAATTTCTGGTATGGGTGAGCTTCACTTAGATATCTTGATTGACCGTTTGAGACGTGAGTTTAAAGTGGAAGTTAACCAGGGTGCTCCTCAGGTTGCTTATAAAGAGGCGATCACTGGATCAACTCAACACCGTGAAACTTACAAAAAACAAACAGGTGGTCGTGGTAAATTTGCTGATATTCAGGTGATCATTTCACCAATTGATGCAGATTTCGAAAAAGGTGGATTGCAATTCGTAAACGAAATTGTTGGTGGTTCAATTCCTCGTGAATTTATCCCTTCAGTAGAGAAAGGTTTTGCTTCTGCGATGTCAAATGGTGTTGTTGCTGGATTCCCGCTTCCTGATATGAAAGTTCGTTTAATTGACGGATCATTTCACGCAGTCGATTCAGATGCTTTATCATTCGAAATTGCAGCACGTTCTGCTTTCCGTGAAGCATTGCCAAAATGTAAACCGGTATTAATGGAGCCAATCATGAAAATTGAAGTGCTTACACCGGAAGAAAACATGGGTGATGTTATGGGTGACTTAAACCGTCGTCGTGGCCAACTGCAAGGTATGGACACACGTAATGGTTCACAAGTTATTAAAGCATTAGTACCACTTTCAGAGATGTTTGGTTATGTAACGCAGTTACGTACCATTACTTCTGGCCGTGCAACATCTACTATGGAATTTGATCACTATGATCCAGCTCCAAAGAATGTTCAGGAAGAAGTGATTGCAAAATCAAAAGGAAAAGTTAAATCGGGAGATTAACTAATAAAATAAATCAGCTGCCTGTTATTAATAGCTCTAACAGGCAGCTTTAAAACAACTATCATGAGCCAAAGAATCAGAATCAAATTAAAATCTTACGATTATAACTTGGTAGATAAATCTGCTGAGAAAATTGTAAAAACTGTTAAACCTACGGGTGCAGTGGTAAGCGGACCAATCCCTTTGCCAACAGAAAAGAAAATCTTTACTGTTTTGCGTTCACCACACGTGAACAAAAAAGCAAGAGAGCAATTTCAATTGTGTGCATACAAACGTTTGTTAGATATTTATAGCTCTAACTCTAAAACAGTTGATGCTTTGATGAAACTTGAATTACCTAGCGGTGTTGAAGTAGAAATCAAAGTTTAATGATTTTACGTACGTTATAAAAAAGGGCCTTTGCATTTGCAAAGGCCCTTTTTTATGTTAGGCGGTTTGGTTATTTACGCCCAGTGCTTCTAAACTCTTCGAACTTATTGCGTTCGTCCTGCAGTTCGCGGGCCAGTTTCTTTTCTTTATCGTTAGACTTTACCTTATAGTTTTGGTATTCGCCGGCAATTTCATTGTATAGGTCTGAGCGATATTTTGCTTCGTGCGCTAATTTGATTGCCCGGAAAATAAGGATGGCCAGGGCTAATGCCAATATGATGATCAAAGTCCACACGATAGTATTATAGGTACCTTTGGAAAAGGCCATGCCTAAAAAAGTGATCTCATCTAACCTTGCATTAGACGAACTAAGGGCGGTATCCTTACCTTGAATTTGTGCTTGCAGGTCTGTAATGCTTTTTTGTTGTGCTGTTATTTTTGATTTGGCAGCGATTAAGTCTTTACGCTCGGTGGTAATGGTGTCGCGTACATTTTTCCAAAAACTTGCCAGGCGGGTTGGATTGACCAGCTTATAGCCGTCGAGTGTTCTGGATTTACTCAGCATCAGCTGGTACTGTCCTTTTAGGGAGGGGTCTGCTTTCGCGGTGTCCTGGGCCATACTGGTGTTAGCCATTAAGGCGAAGCACAACAGTGCCATCGTTTGGAGTACAAGTTTTTTCATTGACATAAAATTTGTTTTTAACGGTGGTGGAGCGATCAGGCTTGAAGGTTCCACCATGTGTTGTAATGCTGTTAATTTAACATTAAAAACTTAATTTTATTGTGTTCTGCTCGCAGATGGTATATTTGTACCAATGTCTGTACTCTTATTCACAGTAATTGTTTTGGCTGGCGCATTTCTGGCAGGGCTCGTGGGGTCCTTAACTGGTTTGGGTGGCGGGGTGATTATTATACCCCTACTGACGCTGGTTTTAGGCGTTGACATCCATTATGCCATTGGTGCTTCCATAGTATCGGTCATTGCCACCTCCTCGGGCTCAGCGGCTGCTTATGTTAAAGAAGGAATTACTAATATTCGCATTGGTATGTTCTTGGAGATTGCCACCACGGTGAGTGCCATTTTTGGTGCGGTGGTTACCATATTTATTAACCCAAGTTATATTGCCGTAGTTTTTGGATTGATCTTGCTATTTTCTGCTGCAATGATGGTGAAGAAAAAAGTAGATCGCTCTGATGACGATACCAGCGGTAAACTGGCTGTTTTTTTTAAGTTGAATGGAAGTTATCCGACAGCCGAAGGTGTTAAATACTATGCCGTACATAATATAGTGGGTGGTTTTGTAATGATGTTTTTTGCAGGCATCATTTCGGGTTTGCTTGGAATAGGGTCAGGGGCCTTAAAGGTTTTGGCGATGGATAACATTATGCGTTTACCTTTTAAAGTATCAACCACGACAAGTAACTTCATGATGGGGGTAACTGCGGCGGCCAGTGCGGTGGTTTACCTGCACAGGGGGCAAATTGATCCTGGCATTGCAATGCCGGTGACCCTGGGCGTGCTGTGTGGTGCTACGATTGGTTCGAAAATTCTGGTTAAGACCAATACAGATAAATTAAAAGTAATATTTGCAGTAGTGATTGTTTTCTTGGCTTTGCAGATGATTTATAACGGCTTATCGGGTAAGTTATGAGGAAAATAATTGAAAATAATCCAGCTCCGCAAGACATACAATTCATTTTAGGCACCTTGCTTCGCGTGGGTGTAATCTTGTCCATGTCGGTGGTTTTAATTGGGGGTTTGATATATTTAATTGGTTACCAGGAGCTTAAAGTAGATTACAGTAAATTTGTGCCAGACGCACATTATGCCACTTTAGAGGCTATTGTAGTGGGTTTAAAAGTAATGGATGGCAAGGCGATCATTCAGTTTGGTACGATTTTATTAATATTTACACCCATTACACGCGTTGTATTTTCGGTGTTTAGTTTTTTGATTGAGCGGGATTATCTGTATGTAATTATTGGATTATTTGTGCTTGGTGTAATCCTATTCAGTTTAAGTAATAAATTAGTTGGTTAAATATTTATGCCACTCTGGCATTCCCGCCTTAGCAATGAACATTTAGGTTTATTTGAAAAATAAATTCGCTAACTGTTTGAAAATTAAGATTTCTTTCTTATTTTTGCCCTCCCTTAACGGGAAAGTATATCCACCTTGAACGAAGCCCTACTGCTTCGATGGGTGTTAAATTTAAAATAGAAAATGTCAGGTATTATTGGAAAAAAAGTAGGAATGACCAGCATATTCGACGCTGATGGTAAAAACATACCATGTACGGTGATCGAAGCTGGGCCTTGTGTAGTAACACAGGTAAAGACCGAAGAGAAAGACGGTTACGTTTCAGTTCAGTTAGGTTTCAGTGAAGCCAAAGAAAAGAACACAACCAAGCCTTTACAAGGCCACTTTGCGAAAGCAAACACGACCCCAAAACGTAAATTAGTTGAATTTGAGCCGTTTGAAGAATCGTTAACCTTAGGTGACACGATTACGGTAAGTATTTTCAATGAAGGCGATTTTGTTGACGTAGTTGGTACATCAAAAGGTAAAGGTTTTCAAGGTGTTGTTAAGCGTCACGGATTTAGTGGTGTTGGTGGTCAAACCCACGGTCAACACAACAGAGGTCGTGCACCAGGTTCATTAGGTGCTGCTTCTTATCCAGCTCGTGTATTTAAAGGTATGCGTATGGCGGGTAGAATGGGCGGTGACAGAGTAAAAGTTCAGAATTTACAAATTTTGAAAGTTTATGCTGATCAAAACCTTTTGGTAGTTAGTGGTTCCGTACCGGGAGCTAAAGGTTCTTACGTAATCTTAGATAAGTAAGCAGATGGAAGTTAAAGTATTAAACATTTCAGGAAAAGAGACAGGTGCAACAGTGCAACTTCCTGAGTCGGTATTCGGTATTACGCCTGTTGATCATGCAATTTATTTAGATGTTAAGCAGTATTTAGCTAACCAACGTCAAGGAACGCATAAATCAAAGCAACGTAATGAAATTGCAGGTTCAACCCGCAAATTATACAAGCAAAAAGGTACTGGTGGCGCTCGTGCTGGTAGTATTAAATCACCTTTGTTCAATGGTGGTGGTCGTGTGTTTGGTCCTCAACCACGTGATTATAGTTTTAAATTGAATAAAAAATTAAAATCATTAGCCCGTAAATCGGCGTTAAGCTACAAAGCACAAGATAACAATGTTGTGGTTTTAGAAGATTTTACTTTTGATTCGATCAAAACAACAAACTATTTGAGCTTAGTTAGTGCATTGAATTTGACTGACACAAAAACATTGTTGGTTTTACCTTCGCAAAATAACAATATCTATTTATCTAGCAGAAACCTAAAGAAAGCAAAAGTAATTACGGCTGATCAGTTGAATACATATGATGTATTGAATTGCGGTACGATTTTGTTAACTGCAGATTCTGTTAAAACTATTGAGGAGGCGTTTGCCAAATAATATGGAATTATTAAAAAAACCAGTATTAACAGAAAAAGCTTCTGCCTTAACAGAAAAGTCTAACCGCTTTACTTTTAAAGTAGATAACAAAGCAAATAAGCTACAGATCAAAGCTGCCATTGAAAAAATGTATGGTGTGAGTATTTTAGCAATTAACACCATGGTGGTAGTTGGTAAATTGAAATCAAGAAATACAAAAGGTGGTTTAGTTTCAGGACGTAGCCCGAAATACAAAAAAGCGATTGTAACACTTAAAGCAGGTGAGACAATTGATTATTACGCGAATCTTTAATAAGAATTGAATTATTTATAACTATGGGCTTAAGAAAATTTAAACCAGTCACTCCGGGTACCCGCTTTAGAGTAGGAGCCAGTTTCACGGAGATTACAGCAACCAAGCCCGAAAAATCATTGGTTGTATCTTCTAAAAAGTCGGGAGGACGTAACAATACAGGAAAGATGACTATGCGCTACATGGGTGGTGGTCACAAAAAATCTTACCGTTTAATTGATTTTAAACGTGATAAGTTTGATATCCCTGCAACAGTAGCAACTGTTGAATACGATCCAAACCGTACTGCACGTATCGCATTATTACATTATGTGGACGGAGAGAAGCGCTACATTATTGCACCTGAAGGGTTGCAAGTAGGACAAACAGTAGTTTCGGGAGAAACAGCTACTCCAGAGGTAGGAAATTCATTGAAATTATCCAACATACCTTTAGGATCAATTGTACACAACGTGGAGATTCATCCAGGTCGTGGTGCACAGTTAGCACGTAGCGCAGGTGCATATGCACAATTAGCAGCACGTGATGGTAAATATGCTACCTTGAAAATGCCTTCGGGAGAGACCAGATTAATTTTGGTTACCTGTTTAGCAACTATTGGAGCTGTTTCTAACTCGGATCATGCAAATGAAGTATTAGGTAAGGCCGGCCGCAAACGTTGGTTAGGTCGTCGTCCGAGAACTCGTCCGGTAGCGATGAATCCTGTCGATCACCCTATGGGTGGTGGTGAGGGTCGCTCATCAGGAGGTCAGCCTCGTTCAAGAAACGGTGTTTATTCGAAAGGATTTAAAACTCGTACGCTTAAAAAATACTCAAATCGTTTCATCATAGAGAAAAGGAAGAAATAATGGCTCGTTCAATTAAAAAAGGACCTTATATTGACCATAACGTAGAGAAAAAAGTAGTCTCTATGAATGATTCAGGCAAAAAGTCTGTCATTAAAACTTGGTCACGCAGATCGATGATTTCACCAGATTTCGTGAATCATACATTTGCAGTACATAACGGTAATAAATTTATACCGGTATACGTAACAGAAAACATGGTTGGTCACAAGCTGGGAGAGTTTGCTCCAACCAGAACATTTAGGGGTCACTCTGAAAAGAAAAAATAATTAAGAGATGGAAGCAGTAGCGAAATTAAACAATTGTCCAACCTCACCACGTAAGATGCGTCTGGTTGTAGATCTTATCAGAGGTGAGCGTGTAGAGAAAGCATTACATATTTTGAAATTTACCAACAAAGAAGCAGCAATTAGAGTTGAAAAACTTTTATTGTCAGCGATCAAAAACTGGGAAAACAAAAATGAAGGTTCTCGCCCTGAAGAAAGCCAATTATTTGTGAAAACAATTATGGTTGGTGGTGGCCGCCAGTTAAAGAGATTGAGACCGGCACCTCAAGGACGTGGTTACAGAATACGTAAACGTTCGAACCACGTAACTTTGGTAGTAGATAGTAAAAACGTTGAAACTCAAAACTAATTAACAGAAATGGGACAAAAAGCACATCCAATAGGAAACAGGTTAGGAATCATCAAAGGTTGGGATTCTAACTGGTTCGGAGGCAACAACTATGCTGATAAATTAGTTGAGGACGATAAAATAAGAAAATACCTTGCTGCCCGTATTGCAAAAGGCGGAGTAGCAAAAGTTGTTATCGAACGTACATTGAAACGCATTACTGTAACAATTCACACGGCTCGTCCGGGTATTGTAATTGGTAAAGCGGGAGCGGAAGTTGACAAGATCAAAGAAGAGTTGAAGAAATTGACTAAAAAGGAAATTCAAATCAACATTTTTGAGATCAAACGTCCAGAACTAGATGCACAATTAGTAGCAGAAGGCGTTGCAAAACAGTTAGAGGCGAGAATCTCTTTCCGTAGAGCAATGAAATCTACTATCGCATCTACTATGCGTATGGGCGCTGAAGGAATCAAAATCATGACATCAGGTCGTTTAGGCGGTGCAGAGATGGCACGTAGCGAGCAGTATAAAGAAGGAAGAATTCCTTTGCATACTTTCCGTGCGGACATTGACTACGCATTAGCTGAAGCTTTAACTACTTATGGTAAAATAGGTGTTAAAGTATGGATCTGTAAAGGAGAAGTTTACGGTAAACGTGATTTATCTCCTAACATTGGTGCAACCAACAATGCTCCTGGTAAAGGTGGCAGACCTGAAGGTGCATTCGGTGGTGGCAGAGACAGAGATAACCGTGGTGGCGGTGGCGACAGAAGAAACGACAATAAAAGTCGTGGCGGAAGAGGTCCAGGTCAAGGCGGCGGTGCTCCAGGTCAGGGTAGAGACAACAGAGGCGGAAACACTCCTAACAGAGGACCCCGTAAATAATTAGTTAACAGATCGTTTTACGATAATATTAAAATACAATGTTACAGCCAAAAAGAACGAAGTTCAGAAAGATGCAAAAAGGCAGAATGAAAGGTTTAGCAACACGTGGTGCTGAATTGTCATTCGGGTCTTTCGGGATTAAATCTTTAGAGTCGACCTGGATTACCAGTCGTCAGATAGAGGCAGCCCGTATCGCGGTAACTCGTTTCATGAAACGTGAAGGCCAAGTGTGGATTAGAATCTTCCCGGACAAACCGGTAACTAAGAAACCAGCTGAAGTACGTATGGGTAAAGGTAAGGGTGCTCCAGAATACTGGGTAGCCGTAGTTAGACCCGGAAGAATTATTTTTGAAGCTGAAGGTGTGCCTTTGGAAGTTGCCAAAGAAGCAATGCGTTTAGCCGCTCAAAAATTACCAATACAAACAAAATTTGTGGTACGTAGAGATTACGTAGAAGCATAATAAGAGTTACTTATAATAAAAAATTAAAAGATGAAGAACTCAGAAATTACAGGGCTTTCACAAGAAGAACTAGTAGCCAGGATTGCAGAAGAGACAGAAAACTTAGTTAAGTTAAGATTTGCGCATACTATTTCGGCTATTGAGAATCCTACCCGTATTACTAAGGTAAGGAAGGATATCGCCCGATTAAATACTGAATTGACTAAGCGCAAAGCGGAGTCTGCTACTGAAACTAAATAACTTTAGAGTCGAAATGGAAAGACAATTAAGAAAAACAAGAACCGGGTTAGTGGTAAGCAACAAGATGGATAAATCTGTCGTAGTTGCAGTAGAACGAAAAGTGAAACACCCGATCTATGGTAAGTTTGTTAAGAAAACTACCAAATTTATGGCTCATGACGAGAAAAACGATTGCGGTATTGGTGATACAGTACTGATCATGGAGACTCGTCCGCTGAGTAAGAACAAGAACTGGAGATTAGTGGAAATTTTAGAGAGGGCTAAATAACATGGTACAACAGGAATCGAGATTAAATGTAGCCGATAATAGCGGCGCAAAAGAAGTATTGGTTATCCGTGTACTTGGTGGTACCGGAAAAAGATATGCTTCTATTGGTGACAAGATCGTTGTTACCGTTAAAAGTGCCTTACCTTCAGGAAACATTAAGAAAGGAACAGTTTCTAAAGCAGTTGTAGTAAGAACAAAGAAAGAGATCAGACGTAAGGATGGTTCTTACATCCGTTTTGACGACAATGCAGCAGTATTATTAAATGCACAAGATGAGCCACGTGGTACACGTATCTTTGGCCCGGTAGCAAGAGAACTGCGTGAGAAACAATTCATGAAAATTGTATCATTAGCACCGGAGGTATTATAAAATGAAAGATAAAGTAACTACACAACCAAAAATTAAAATCCGTAAAGGAGATTTAGTAAAGGTTATTGCTGGCGATTCAAAAGGCCAACAAGGAAAAGTACAAGAAGTTGTTATTGCTAAAAATAGAGTAATAATTGAAGGTGTTAACCTTGTATCAAAACATACGAAACCAAATGCTGCTACCCCAAACGGTGGTATCATAAAAAAAGAAGCTGCTCTTCATATTTCTAATGTACAATTAGTTGATCCAAAAACTGGTGAAACTACCCGCGTTGGCAGAAAGCTAAACGCTGATGGGAAATTAGTTAGGGTTGCTAAAAAATCAGGAGAGGAGATCAAATAATGGCTTACGTACCAAGATTAAAGAGTAAATATAAAGAGGAAATTGTAACTGCACTTAAAGATAAGTTTGCTTACAAAAGCGTTATGCAGGTTCCTAAGTTAGTTAAGATATCGATCAACCAAGGTGTTGGACGTTTTTCGGTAACTGACAAAAAAATCATTGACAGTTCAATTCTGGAAATGAGTACCATTGCAGGACAACTTGCAGTAAGTGCGAAATCTAAAAAAGATATTTCAAACTTTAAATTACGTAAAGGTATGCCGGTTGGTGTACGTGTAACTTTACGTGATAACAACATGTTTGAATTTTTAGATCGTTTAATTTCCGTAGCTTTGCCACGTATCCGCGATTTCAAAGGTATCAATGATAAAGGTTTTGATGGTAAAGGTAACTACACATTAGGTGTTACTGAGCAAATCATTTTTCCTGAGATCAACATTGACAAGATTAGTAAGATTTTAGGTATGGACATTACGTTTGTAACTACAGCTTCTAACGATGTTGAAGCATTGGAACTTTTAAAACAATTTGGATTACCATTTAAAAATCAAAATACAAATCAATAATGGCAAAAGAAGGAGTAAAAGCTCGCGAAGTAAAGCGCCAAAAGTTGGTAGCTAAGTATGCGGATAAACGTGCAGAACTTAAAGCTGCAGGCGATTATGAAGGACTTGATAAGTTACCAAAAAACTCATCAGCTGTACGTTTGCACAACCGTTGCAAAATTACTGGTCGTCCACGTGGTTACATGCGTACTTTTGGAATTTCCAGGGTAATGTTCCGCGATATGGCATTAGCAGGAAAAATTCCTGGAGTAACTAAAGCCAGTTGGTAAATTCGTTATTACGTTGAGGTTGTACGCTATGCGTAGAACCTCTAACGTTATTACGTTTAAAATTAAATATTAACCGATGGAAGGTCGTTCCGAATGGTTCGGAAAGGAAACCACTATCACAATTTCATAAAATGAATACAGATCCAATAGCAGATTATCTTACAAGAGTAAGAAATGCCATTAAGGCAAATCACAGAATTGTAGAAATTCCTGCATCAAACCTTAAAAAGGAAATTACAAAAGTACTTTTTGACAAAGGTTACATCGCTAACTACAAGTTTGAAGAAACAGCTACTAACCAAGGCCTTATTAAAGTGGCATTGAAGTACAATCCGATTACTAAAATTCCTGCAATCCGTACATTAACACGTATCAGCAAACCAGGTTTAAGACAGTACGCAGGTGTTGAAAACATGCCAAGAGTATTAAATGGTTTAGGTATCGCAATCTTATCTACCTCTAAAGGTGTAATGACCGATAAAGAGGCTGCCAAGTTAAAAATTGGTGGTGAAGTTTTGTGTCACGTTTATTAATTAAAGGAGGATAGCAAAATGTCAAGAGTAGGAAAAGCCCCGATCAGTATCCCTTCAGGCGTAACAATTACTGTATCTAACGATAACGTAGTAACTGTTGCTGGTCCAAAAGGAGAATTAACACAAGCAGTAGATACAGATATCACTGTAGCTGTAGAAGATAATGTACTAACTGTACAACGTCCAACAGAGCAAAAAAGACACAAAGCATTACATGGTTTATACCGTGCTTTGATAAATAATATGGTTATTGGTGTAACAGAAGGTTATAAGTTACAACAAGAATTAGTTGGTGTGGGTTACCGCGCAACTAACGTAGGAAATACGCTTGATCTTGTTTTAGGTTATTCTCACCATTATGTTTTTCAATTACCAGAAGAGATTAAAGTAACAACAACCTCTGAGAAAGGTCAAACGCCTAAAATTATTTTAGAAAGTATTGACAAACAACTTATCGGTCAGGTAGCTGCTAAAATACGTTCGTTACGTGCACCAGAGCCATATAAAGGTAAAGGTATCAAGTTTGTAGGCGAAGTGTTAAGAAGAAAAGCAGGTAAATCAGCTTCTAAAAAATAATCATCATGGCAGGGAAAAAATTATCTCGTAGAGATCGTATAAAAAAAGGAATCAGAAAAAGACTTACCGGTTCTGACAACCGTCCACGTTTATCAGTATTTAGAAGCAATAAAGGAATTTATGCTCAAATCATTAACGACGTAACTGGTAGCACAATAGTTTCAGCTTCATCTTTATCAAAAGATTTTGCTGGTAACGGTAACAAATCAGCACAGTCTGTAGCTGTAGGTAAAATGGTTGCTGAGAAAGCAATTGCAGCAGGTATTAAAGAAGTTGTTTTCGATAGAAACGGTTACTTATACCACGGACGTGTTAAGTCGTTGGCAGAAGGTGCACGCGAAGCTGGTTTAGTATTTTAATCTGAAAATAGAGAAGAATGTCAACTAACAATATAAAAAGAGTTAAGACTAGCGAGATCGAATTAAAAGATCGTTTAGTTAGCATACAACGTGTTGCCAAAGTAACCAAAGGTGGACGTACTTTCAGCTTTTCTGCCATTGTGGTAGTAGGAGATGAAAACGGAATCGTAGGTTACGGATTAGGTAAAGCGAAAGAGGTAACGGAAGCAATTGCTAAAGGTATCGATGATGCTAAAAAGAATTTAGTAAAAATTCCGCTTTTACATGGTACTGTTCCTCATGAGCAAATTGGTAAATTTTCAGGTGGTTTTGTTTTAATCAAACCAGCTGCAGTAGGTACCGGAGTAATTGCTGGTGGTGCAATGCGTGCCGTATTAGAAAGTGCTGGTGTACATAACGTATTAGCGAAATCAAAAGGTTCATCTAACCCACACAACGTGGTTAAAGCAACTGTTGATGCGTTAACAAAAATGCGTGATGCATACACAGTAGCTCAACACCGTGGTGTAGATTTAAACAAAGTTTTTAACGGATAATATTATGGCTAAGATCAAAGTAACCCAAATTAAAAGCATCATCGACAGAAGCGAGCGTCAAAAAAGAACGATGCAAGCTTTAGGTTTAACAAAATTAAACCAGAGTGTAGAAGTTGAAGCTACGGGTGCCATTATAGGTATGGTTAGAAAAGTTAACCACCTGGTAGCAATAGAGAATTTATAATAATAAAGGTTGTTAAATGTATATATTTACATTTGCAACCTTTATATATGTTTAACCGTTGCCCTGATTAGTGAAAGCGAAGGGCAGCACAATAAGTTTCAAAATGAACTTAAGTAATTTAAAACCTGCAGTAGGTTCTACAAAGAATAACAAGAGAATTGGTCGTGGTACTGGTTCTGGTCGCGGTGGAACTTCCACTCGTGGTCACAAAGGAGCTGGATCCCGTTCAGGACACAAAACCAAAATTGGTTTTGAAGGTGGTCAAATGCCTTTACAACGTCGTGTACCTAAAGTAGGTTTCAAGCCAATTAACCGTGTAGAATATGTAGGCGTTAATTTAGACGTTTTACAGGACTTAGCAGAAAAGTTTAGTTTAACCAGTATTGATTTCGCTACTTTGCAATCGCATGGTTTAGCGTCTAAAAATGACTTGGTAAAAATTCTGGGTCGTGGTGAAGTTAAATCTAAAATAGAAGTTAAAGCACACGCTTTTTCTGCTACTGCACAAAAAGCTATTGAGGCTGTTGGAGGCTCAATCGAAAAATTGTAATTAATGAAGAAGCTGTTTACTACTTTAAGTAATATTTGGAAAATTCAAGAATTGAGAGAGCGTATATTATTTACGCTCATCATTCTTTTGGTTTATAGATTTGTATCTCACGTGGTTTTACCAGGTGTTGATCCAACTGCTTTAGGCGATAATGAAAAATCAGGTCTTTTAGGTCTATTGGATATGTTTGCCGGCGGATCTTTCTCTCGGGTTTCAATTTTAGCCTTAGGGGTTATGCCTTATATTTCTGCGTCTATTGTAGTTCAGTTACTCGGTATAGCGGTGCCTTCGTTCCAAAAAATGCAAAAAGAGGGCGAAAGTGGTCGTACTAAACTTAATCAGATTACAAGATATTTAACGGTAGCTATTACTGCGGTACAGGCTATTGGTTATGTAAAAACACAAGTTCCACCTGAAGCCATTATGATCAACCACACTTTGTTTTTTGTGGTTGCTACTTTTGTTCTTTCGGCTGGTACTTTGTTTGTCATGTGGTTAGGAGAGAAGATCACCGATAAAGGTATTGGTAATGGTATATCACTAATTATTATGGTGGGTATTATTGCTCGTTTGCCTATCGCTTTGCAACAGGAAATCAGTTCTAGATTTGTTGGTGAAGGTGGATTAGTTGCTTTAGTGTTAGAATTAGTTGCATTAGTAGGTGTGGTTATCTTTACCATTCTTATTGTACAGGGTATACGTAAAGTGCCTGTTCAATATGCAAAACGTATTGTTGGTAACAGACAATTCGGTGGGGTAAGACAATACATTCCATTAAAAGTTAATGCTGCAGGTGTTATGCCTATCATCTTTGCTCAGGCTTTGATGTTTATTCCAGCTACTTTAACAGGTTTTTTCCCTTCTATGCAAAATACCTGGTTAATCCAGTTCAGTGATTATACCTCTCTAGCTTATAGTTTAACGTTTGCATTTTTAATTATTGCTTTTACGTTTTTCTACACAGCGATAACTGTTAACCCGACTCAAATGTCTGACGACATGAAGAAAAATGGTGGTTTTATTCCAGGTGTTAAACCAGGTCTAGCTACTTCTTCATTCATTGATGATGTGATTTCCAAGATTACTTTTCCAGGTGCGATTTGTTTGGCTTTGATTGCGATCATGCCATCAGTTGCGGTTAAGTTTGGTATCAAATCTGAATTTGCCCAGTTTTATGGTGGTACTTCCCTGCTGATTTTAGTAGGTGTTGTATTGGATACCCTGCAGCAAATTGAGAGTTATCTATTGATGCGTCATTATGATGGCTTGATGAAAACAGGGCGTGTAACTGGACGCTCAGGTATACCTGCAGCAAATAGCAGCAACGCGGTTATTTAAGATTTGGAATGTCGAAGATTTATTACAAGTCTACAGAAGAAATCGAATTGATAAGAGAAAGCGCGGTGGTTTTATCCGGTGCTTTAGCAGAGATAGCCTCTGTCATTGCTCCAGGTATGACAACCATGAGTTTAAATAACTTAGGAGAAACCTTTATAAGAGACAATGGGGGCGTGCCTGCATTCTTGAATTATAATGGTTTCCCTTATGCTTTATGTATATCGCCTAATGAGCAAATTGTTCATGGGTTTCCAAGTGATCATGTGATTCAGGAAGGTGATTTAATTTCTGTTGACTGTGGTGTGATCAAGAACAATTATTATAGTGACTCTGCATACACCTTCGCTATTGGTGAGATTGATGAGGAAAGGCAGAGGCTAGTTGACACAACCATGAAGTGTTTACATGTAGGAATAGAAAAAGCAGTAGCTGGCAACCGCGTAGGTGATGTAGGTTACGCTATTCAAAAGCTTGCAGAAGACAATGGCTTTGGTGTGGTTAGAGAACTTGTAGGTCATGGTGTAGGTATTAAACTTCATGAAAAACCAGAGGTTCCAAATTACGGTAAACGTGGTGCAGGAATTAAACTGGAAGAAGGAATGGTACTTGCTATTGAGCCTATGATTAATGCAGGAAGTGCGGGTGTGAAATTTTGGTCAGACGGTTGGACCGTGACCACAAAAGATAACCGGCCTTCAGCACATTATGAACATATGGTTGCTATCAAAAAGGGGAAAGCAGACGTATTATCGTCCTTTTCTCAGATTGAAGAAGTTTTAAAGAAAAAAAGAGAATAATTAATTTTTTTTATTTAATTTTGCAACCCTGTTTAGTAGCAGCTAATTCAGTAAAAATCAATATTATATGGCTAAACAAGCCTCAATTGAACAAGACGGTGTAATAAGAGAAGCATTATCGAATGCAATGTTCCGGGTAGAACTGGAAAATGGACACGAGATAATTGCACATATTTCGGGAAAAATGAGGATGCACTACATCAAAATTCTACCGGGAGACAAAGTTAAATTAGAGATGTCGCCTTACGATTTATCAAAGGGCAGGATTACTTATAGATATAAATAAAATGAAAGTTAGGTCATCAATTAAAAAACGTAGCGTTGATTGCAAGGTTATTCGTCGTAAAGGTAAACTTTACGTAATAAACAAAAAGAACCCGAAATACAAACAACGTCAAGGATAAGGAATTATTGAAGTATGATTGGATTGAATGTACAGGTTACTCAATCTGTCATTTAATCAAATAATCAACATTAGTATAAAATATGGCAAGGATATCAGGTATTGATTTACCAAGAAACAAGAGAGGCGAAATTGGATTAACTTACATCTTTGGTGTAGGTAGATCTACTGCTCAACGTATATTAACGGAAGCAGGTATCGATTTAAGCAAAAAAGTACAAGATTGGTCAGATGACGAGTTGTCTGCTATCCGTACAATTATCAACGACCAGGTTAAAGTAGAAGGTGCTTTACGTTCTGAGGTTCAGTTGAATATTAAGCGTTTAATGGATATCGGCTGTTACCGCGGTTTACGTCATAGAAAAGGATTGCCAGTGCGTGGTCAACGTACTAAGAACAATTCTCGTACTCGTAAAGGCAAGAGAAAAACAGTTGCTAACAAGAAAAAAGCTACTAAATAATATTAGTATCGAAGTATAATTATGGCTAAAAGTAAAAAAGTAACCAAAAAGCGTATTGTTATTGTTGAGTCTGTAGGTCAGGCACACATCAATGCTACTTTTAACAATATCATTGTTACCTTAACAAATAACAACGGTCAAACCATATCATGGTCTTCAGCAGGTAAAATGGGTTTTAAGGGTTCTAAAAAGAACACTCCATATGCTGCAGGTCAAGCTGCATCTGATTGCGGTAAGGTAGCGTTTGATTTAGGTCTACGTAAAGTAGAAGTTTTTGTAAAAGGTCCGGGTTCAGGCCGCGAATCTGCAATTAGAACATTGCAAGTTGCTGGTATTGAAGTAACCTCTATCAAAGATATCACCCCGCTTCCTCACAATGGATGTCGCCCTCCTAAGAAGAGAAGAGTTTAATTATTAATTTTTAAAGCTAAGAGTCTGCAGCTTAAGGTTGCACGATACTTTAAAACAAAAAGAAATGGCAAGATATACAGGACCGAAGTCCAAAATCGCGCGTAAATTCAGAGAGCCAATTTTCGGCCCTGATAAAGTATTAGACAGAAAAAACTACCCTCCTGGACAGCACGGTGCTTCCAAAAGAAGAGGTAAACAATCTGAATACGCTGTACAGTTAATGGAGAAACAAAAAGTTAAATACACTTATGGTGTATTAGAACGTCAGTTCCGTAACTTGTTTACAAAAGCGTCAGCCCGAGAAGGTATTACAGGTGATAATTTATTACAATTATTAGAAGCCCGTTTAGATAATACAGTATATAGATTGGGTATTGCAACTACACGTTCAGCTGCACGTCAGTTAGTTAGCCATAAACACGTAACAGTGAATGGTGAAGTGGTAAATATTCCTTCATATCAATTAAAAGCCGGAGATGTTGTTGCAGTTCGTGAGAAATCAAAAACATTAGAAGCAATAACGAATTCTGTTGCTGGTAGAACAATCAATAAATTCAATTGGTTGGATTGGAATGCAAACGAACTTACTGGTAAGTTCCTAGCTTATCCTAACCGTGATGAGATTCCGGAAAACATTAAAGAAAACCTGATAATAGAGTTATACTCTAAGTAATCTAATTGAATTAACTGCCTTATTAATAGGGCAGTTAATTTTTTGCGTTACAAAAAATTAATAACGATCTAAAAACATTATAAATGGCAATTTTAGCATTTCAGAAACCCGATAAGGTCATCATGCAGAAATCAACTGATTTCGATGGTACATTTGAATTTCGTCCTTTAGAGCCCGGCTTCGGTGTAACAATTGGTAATGCCTTAAGAAGGATTTTACTTTCTTCACTTGAGGGTTTTGCCATTACAAGTATTCGTTTTTCTGGAGTATCCCATGAGTTTTCTACAATGAAAGGTGTTGTAGAAGATTTAACCGAAATCATTCTAAGTTTAAAACAAGTTCGTTTTAAAAAAGTAGGTGATGTTGGTGACTCTGAGAAGATTTTTATCATCGTAAATGGTCAGGATCAATTTAAAGCAGGTGACATCACTAAATTCTCAAGTAACTTTGAGGTTTTAAACCCAGATTTAGTGATTTGTAACATGGAAAAAACAGTTACTTTAGAGGTAGAATTAACTATCAATAAAGGACGTGGTTATGTTCCTGCTGAAGAAAATAAAGTTAATGACGCTGTTGTTGGTGTGATCGCTATCGATTCGATCTATACGCCAATGAAAAATGTTAAATACACGATTGAAAACTATCGTGTAGAGCAGAAGACAGATTACGAAAAGTTAATTTTAGATATCTCGACTGATGGTTCAATTCATCCAGAAGAAGCATTAAAAGAAGCTGCAAAAATCTTGATTCAACACTTTATGTTATTCTCTGATGAGAATCTTGTATTGGAGTCTCAAGCTAAAGAAGAAACTAAAGAAGTTGACGAGGAAATTCTGCACATGCGTAAAATTCTTAAAACTGAATTAGTTGATTTAGATCTTTCAGTTCGTGCATTAAACTGCTTAAAAGCAGCTGACATTCGCACACTAGCTGATTTAGTATCTTATGATGTAGCTGACATGTTAAAATTCAGAAACTTCGGTAAGAAATCATTGACTGAAATTCAAGAATTGGTTAAATCTAAAAGTTTATCTTTTGGAATGAACCTTTCTAAATTTAAGTTAGACGAAGAATAATACAACAAATTATATATTGTTAATCGTGTGTAATTCCCTCTGTTAAATCAAGAGACGGTACACACTGAATAAAATCAAAAATGAGACACGGTAAAAAAGGAAACCACTTAGGCAGAACAGATTCACATCGTAAAGCGATGTTAGCTAACATGGCTTCATCACTTATTAAACACAAAAGAATCTCTACTACATTAGCAAAAGCTAAAGCTTTACGTATGTATGTTGAGCCTTTAATTACAAAATCTAAAACTGATACTACACACTCTCGTCGTATTGTTTTTAGCTATTTGCAAGACAAAGATACGGTTACTGAATTGTTCCGTGATGTTGCAGCTAAAGTTGCTACACGTCCAGGTGGTTACACAAGGATCATTAAATTAAACAATCGTTTAGGTGATAACGCGGAAATGGCATTAATTGAGTTGGTAGATTACAACGAGGTTTATGGTAAAGAAGCTGAAGCTGCTGAAAAGAAAACTACACGTCGTGGTAGAAGTAAAACCAAAAAAGGTGATGCTCCTGCTGCTGAAGCGACTACTGAAACTGCAGTTGAAGAAACTCCAGCTACAGAAGCTCCTGCTGAAGGCGAAACGACTAAAGAAGCTTAATTATAATAAGCTCTTTTCATATTACATTAAAAGCCCTGCTCTAATCCAGCAGGGCTTTTTGCGTATACAATTTTACTTACTTTTGCGCTTAAATATTTGCAGTATGTCTACAACAACTTCTTTGCAACAATTTGAAATTGGAATTAATTCTTCCCTTGCTGATGGATCTTTTATCAAGATTTCACTTGGTAATTATAAAGGTTCAGAAACGGATCTTAAAAATATTTATGTAAGAGTCATTCAAATTAAGCGTGTTAACAAGCTTTCATTTACTTTCCGGTATAAAACCAGGGATGTGGTAAAAAATTACAGTTACGATGAAGGAGTAGCCCTCGTTTTAGAATACGTATCGGCTGGTTTTGCCATGTCTACTTTATTTACTTCAAGCACTGATCTTTCTCTT
This sequence comes from Pedobacter sp. CAN_A7, assembly GCF_015752175.1. Taxonomy (NCBI): domain Bacteria; kingdom Pseudomonadati; phylum Bacteroidota; class Sphingobacteriia; order Sphingobacteriales; family Sphingobacteriaceae; genus Pedobacter; species Pedobacter sp. CAN_A7. The sequence goes on from NZ_JADOUW010000002.1 coordinate 888,577, forward strand.
GTTCAAAAAAAGGAGGGTGTGGATTTCGATTTAATCAAAAAAACTGCCTCTTTAAACATACCACCTTTAGCTACTCATAATAAAGAAAAAGTTAGGCTTGTTCCTGCTGGAGTTCATAAGAAATATCTTCATGAATTAAACATCACTGATGCCAGGGGAGAGGTATTCAAAAATGCCCAGGATAAATACAAACAAATAAACCAATATATTTCTTTGTTAAGTCCATTACTTCAAGATTTAAAGAATAACGAGTTACAGCATGTCGTGGATATGGGGTCCGGAAAAGGGTACCTTACTTTCGCCTTATACGATTATCTGCACAATGTATTGAACCTTGACACTAAAGTGACTGGGGTAGAATATCGGCCGGACTTGGTGGACCTGTGTAATCGTATTGCTGTAAATGCCGAGTTCAAATCTTTAAATTTTAAGGAAGGCACCATACAGGATTTCACTACAGAACGGATTGATTTACTTATTGCCTTGCATGCCTGCGATACTGCCACTGATGACGCCATATTTAAAGGAATCATGGCTGGTGCCAGGTTAATCGTTGTGGCACCCTGCTGTCATAAGCAAATCCGCAAGGAGATGACTTCATCCAAGACTAAAAATGAGTTGAGCTTTGTCACAAAACACGGCATCTTTTTAGAGCGTCAGGGTGAAATGGTTACTGATGGGATTCGTGCCTTAATTTTAGAATACTTTGGCTACAAAACCAAGGTTATGGAGTTTATTTCTGGTGTACATACACCAAAAAACGTGTTAGTGATTGGTATTAAGCACAAGCAAGACGAGGCCAAAAAGCGGGAAGTACTGGAAAAAATTAAAGTAGCCAAAGCCTATTTTGGAATTGGTCAGCATTACCTGGAAAGTTTATGTAATTTACCCAGGTAAACTGTCAAGGTGTCAGCTGTTTGAAATCTCAAATTGTTAATTTTAGCAGATCAATCTAAATATCGGCACAATATTCTGCCAAATCAATATTGGCACAACCCTTGATTAACTCGTGCTATCGAATAAGTAAAACATTAAAGATATAATAAAATGGGAAAAATAATTGGTATAGACTTAGGAACAACGAATTCTTGCGTTTCAGTAATGGAAGGTAACGAACCTGTAGTTATAGCCAACAGTGAAGGTAAACGTACAACGCCATCTATTGTTGCATTTGCAGAAAACGGTGAGCGTAAAGTAGGTGAGCCGGCTAAACGTCAGGCAATCACCAATCCTACAAAGACGATTTATTCAATTAAACGCTTTATGGGAAGTAGCTTCGCGGAAGTTGCTAAAGAAGTAGGACGCGTTCCTTATAAAGTTATCAAAGGTGATAACAATACACCACGTGTAGAAATCGACGATCGTAAATATACTCCACAAGAGATATCTGCAATGATTTTGCAGAAAATGAAAAAAACTGCGGAAGACTTTTTAGGTCATGAAGTAACAGAAGCGGTTATTACTGTTCCTGCTTATTTCAATGATGCACAACGTCAGGCAACTAAAGAAGCTGGTGAAATTGCTGGTTTAACGGTAAAACGTATCATCAACGAGCCTACTGCAGCTGCTTTAGCTTACGGATTAGATAAAGCTCACCGCGACATGAAAATTGTTGTTTTTGATTGTGGTGGTGGTACTCATGATGTTTCCGTATTAGAATTAGGTGACGGTGTTTTTGAAGTAAAATCTACTGACGGTGATACACACTTAGGTGGTGATGACTTTGACCATATCATTATCGAATGGTTAGCAGAAGAGTTTAAAACTGAAAATGGCATGGACCTTAACAAAGATCCAATGGCATTGCAACGTTTAAAAGAAGCTGCTGAGAAAGCTAAAATTGAATTATCAAGCACAACTTCTACAGAAATCAACTTACCATACATTACTGCTGACGCTACAGGACCTAAACACTTGGTTAGAACCCTTAGCCGTGCAAAATTTGAGCAATTAGCAAGTGATTTAATTAAACGTACTATTGATCCATGTAGATCAGCATTGAAAAATGCAGGTTTAAAAACATCTGATATTGACGAAATTATCTTAGTTGGTGGTTCAACCCGTATGCCTGCAATCCAGGAAGCGGTTAAAGCTTTCTTTGGTAAAGAACCTTCTAAAGGTGTTAATCCTGATGAGGTTGTGGCAATCGGTGCTGCTATCCAAGGTGGTGTATTAACTGGTGAAGTTAAAGATGTATTGTTATTAGATGTTACCCCACTTTCTTTAGGTATCGAAACCATGGGTGGTGTAATGACTAAATTGATTGAAGCCAATACAACTATTCCTTCTAAAAAAGCAGAGACTTTCTCTACTGCTGCTGATAACCAGCCATCTGTTGAGATTCATATATTACAAGGTGAGCGCCCAATGGCTGCACAAAACCGTACCATCGGACGTTTTATTCTTGATGGTATTCCACCAGCTCCACGTGGAGTTCCTCAGGTTGAAGTTGCGTTTGACATTGATGCAAATGGTATCTTACACGTAAGTGCGAAAGATAAAGCCACAGGTAAGGAACAAAAAATCCGTATCGAAGCTTCATCTGGCTTAACTGACGAAGAGATCAAGAAAATGAAAGAAGAAGCAGAACAAAATGCTGAAGCTGACAAAATTCAAAAAGAAGAAGCAGATAAAATCAACAGTGCTGATGCCTTGATCTTCTCTACCGAAAAGCAATTAAAAGAATTTGGAGAGAAAATCTCTGCTGATAAAAAAGCGCCAATCGAAGACAACTTGAAAAAGTTGAAAGATGCGCATGCAACGAGAAACTTTGCTGATATTGATGCTGCTCAGGATGCACTTCAAGCCGCTTGGAATGAAGCGTCTGAAGAAATGTACAAAGCAGGTCAGGACGGTGCTGCACCAGCTGATGGTGCTGCCGGACAACCAGCAGGTGATCAAGCTGCCAACGGTGGTGACAATGTTACTGATGTAGACTTCGAAGAAGTAAAAGACGACAAAAAATAAGCTGTCGTTACTCCATAAAAAAAGAGCCTTGATTAATTTCAAGGCTCTTTTTTATGTTCAAAAATTAATCTTATTATGTTTAAAAATTAATTAGCTCCACAAGTTATCAGGATAGGTGCCATCTTTCACTAACTGATCGATGCTTGCCTGTACAATAGGTTTATCTTCTTTATAAGTTACGCCAAACCATTTACTGTCTGTCGGAATTACTTTGAATGCCGCCGTATCTGATTTTACTAAATGCTCGGCTACTAAAGGAATGAAAAACTCCGCTTTAGGATTTTCCTTATTATCCATTGCAAAAGTTCTGAATAAATCTTCTGTTGTTTTAAAAACCTCTGGTGTAAAACCCCAAAAATTCATGGAAACACGGGTGTCCAGATCAAGTGGATAAGTTTTCTCGTCCTCTTCATAAACAATATGCTCCCCTTCTTTAAACACTTTTGTGCGTTCTACAATTTCTTCCAGGTTACCGGTGCTGTCAACTTTACAAACACCACGAGATACAGCACCATATTCAGATAAGGTTTTGCCAATCTCATAACCAATCATAGAATAATTGCTGCCATTAACTTCGTTAGTTAAAAAGTCAACCATCTTCTGGTAAGCATCCAATCCGTAAAAATCATCTGCATTAATAACACAAAAAGGTTCTTTGATGGTGTTTCTTGCCGAAAGGATGGCATGAGCAGTACCCCAAGGTTTAGCTCTTTCTATTTCTTCGTCAATGCCAAATTGTTTAAGGTCAAAATTCTGGAAAACATAGTCAGTCTCGATTTTGCCCTGTAACTTAGGTTCGAATATCGCTTTAAAGTTTTCTACAAACTCTTCTTTGATGATAAAAACTACTTTACCGAAGCCTGCTTTTATTGCATCATAAATAGAATAATCAATTATTGTCTCACCATTTGGCCCAAAGCCATCAATTTGTTTCATGCTGCCATAGCGACTTGCCATGCCTGCGGCTAATATTAGTAAGGTAGGTTTCATTAAAAAAATTTAAATAATAATTATGATCGTTCGTAAAAGTAAAAAAAATAAAGGTGCTTATAAAGGTATTTTCCATTTATAGAAGAATTAATGCCCTTAAAAACCGAAAAAACCCTTATTCTTCGTACTACGTGTTTTTTTGCCAATTAACATGCCAAAAAGACCACGTACAATTTCTTTCCCAATTTGTCGGGTAATAGTCGCACCCATTACCTGCTCAACTACACTTTTCTCGCCTTTTTTCTGTCCTGTCCCTGTTGCTGCTGGTTTTACAGCCTCTTCCTCTACCATTAACTTGTCGTTAATCCTTTTGGTCAATAATTCATAAGCACTCTCCGGATCAATGGTCTCCGCATATTTAGCGGTCAATGTACTATCCTCCATCACTTTTTGGTAATCAGCATTGTTTAAGGGGCCCATCACTGAACGTGGTGAGGTGAGCATGGTGGCTACCACTTCTGTAGGGATACCTTTTTCATTTAATACCGTCACTAATGCCTGTCCGGTTCCCAGCGAGGTTAATATCTTGTCTATTTCGTAAAAATCAGAACGCGGGTAGGTGTTCACCGTTTTCTTCAAGGCATCTGCGTCGTTTGGGGTAAACACCCTAATGGCATGTTGTACCCGATTACCCAATTGTGAGAGAATACTGGCAGGCACGTCCGTTGGCGACTGTGTACAAAAGAATACGCCTACGCCCTTTGATCTGATCAGGCGGATAATCATTTCAATCTGATCCATAAATGCCTTAGATGAGTTCTTAAACAGTAAATGCGCTTCGTCAAAAAAGAATACCAGTTTTGGTTTATCCAGGTCGCCGGCTTCCGGGAGTTCCGAGAATAACTCAGCCAGTAAACTTAGCAAGAAAGTAGAGTAGAGTACGGGCTGGTTTTGAACATCCGATATGTTTAACAAGCTAATCACTCCTTTGCCATCTGTACGTTCAAAAAGATCTTCAATATCAAAAGAACGCTCACCAAACATTGAACCCAGGCCCTGCTGTTCTACCGTCACAATCTTACGTAGTAAGGTGCCAGAGGTTGAAGTAGAAATTTTACCATAGTCAGCTTTAATTTCCTCGACGCCGGCACCTTCAGACAAATAAGAAACCAGCTTTTTAAGGTCGTTAAAATCAATGATGGGTAGTTTATGGTCGTCAGCGTATTTAAAGATTACGGCTAAAACACCAGTCTGCGTCTCATTTAAATCTAACACCTTGGCCAGTAGCGTAGGGCCAAATTCCAGTACCGTCGCCCGCATCTGGGCTCCTAGTTTCCCCGAAAGGGAATACACCTCAATCGGGAAACCCGTAGCTTCAAATCCTTTACCAAGGCCTGCCATGCGTTCTTCAATCTTGGTATTGGCAACACCAGCCTGGTTTAAACCCGATAAATCACCCTTCACATCCAGCATAAACACCGGAACCCCGGCGTCCGACAGCTGTTCGGCTAATAACTGCAGGGTCCTTGTCTTTCCGGTGCCAGTAGCACCGGCTACCAGTCCGTGGCGGTTCATCATACGCAGGGGAAGATTTACCTCCGCTTCGCCCAATACATGACCTTCCAGAAGGCCGGCGCCCAAATAAATAAAAGATCCGCTAGGCTGATAAGATGCCTTTACTTTTGAGATGAAATTAGTCGGTTGATCACTCATGATAAGCTGTTTATATAAATGTAATAAAAGTACAGCAGATATAATAGCCACAAAAAAAGCGCGCCTGCATCAGCTGGCGCGCTATTCCTAAATCAAATAATAGTTGTGGAAATCATATGGTTAATCCCCCCAACAAATGAATTACTTCATTTTATAAACCTGGTAACGAATATAGTAATTTGTCCCAAACAATGGAATTATTTCGTATAAATAAAATTATGGTCTTTTTTGATGTTCAATAGGGAATGATAAATCAGGCTGATTACATTATCCACGTCCTCTTTGTGAATCATCTCCACTGTGGTGTGCATGTAACGCAGGGGCAATGAAATCAATGCCGATGGTACACCACCGTTCGAATAGGCAAAAGCATCCGTATCCGTACCCGTAGAACGGCTTGAAGCCTGACGCTGGAAAGGAATGTTATTTTGTTTTGCCGTTTCAATTAACAGCTTGTTTAAGTTCGTTTGTACCGCTGGTGCATAAGAAACCACAGGCCCTTTACCACAGGCCAGGTCGCCTTGTGTAATCTTACTAATCATCGGGGTAGAAGTATCATGAGTTACATCAGTAATGATGGCCACATGCGGTTTAATGCGATGAGCAATCATTTCTGCTCCACGTAAACCAATCTCTTCCTGCACAGAGTTCACAATGTATAAAGCAAAAGGAAGTTCTTTTTTATTTTCTTTTAATAACCTCGCTACTTCGGCAATCATAAAACCACCTGCACGGTTATCTAAAGCGCGACCAACATAATAACGGTCGTTTAATACCATAAACTCATCCTCATAGGTAATTACACAACCTACATGTATACCTAAGTTCTCCACTTCTTCTTTAGTGGTACAGCCGCAATCTAAAAAGATGTTTTTAATCGCTGGTGCTTCTTCTTTTTCACCACTGCGGGTGTGTATAGCTGGCCAGCCGAAAACCGCCTTAACCAAACCATTTTCCGTATGGATATTTACCCTTTTGGAAGGAGCAATCTGGTGGTCAGAACCACCATTACGGATCACGTAAATTAAACCTTCCGGGGTAATGTAGTTCACAAACCAGGAGATCTCATCAGCATGTGCCTCAATGACCACCCTAAACTCCGCTGTCGGGTTAATTACACCTACGGCAGTGCCATAGTTGTCGATAAAACTCTCATCGATATAAGGCTTCAGGTAATCCAGCCATAATTGCTGACCAGGAAATTCAAATCCGGTAGGGGAAGGGTTATTAATATATTTTTCAAAAAACTGTACTGAGTTCTCGTTGACTACAGCTACATGTGGCTGTTTTTCGTCTTTCTTTTTAGTCATGTTCAATTCTTAATGATTAACAAATATATAAACAATCGAAGTTTAATACCATAATAGCAAAGTCAACAAACCAGCCTAAAAACTATTAGGCAGGATATTTAAACTTTACGCGGTAAAACTGGTAAATGCAAATATTCAATAAAATAACTACAGCAGCACCAAAGCAATAGACTGGCCATTGCCCTTTATCCCATAGCCACAGGCCCATGGCCGAACCCGAAGCTGCACCCACAAAACTAACCGACATAAAAATGGTGTTTAAACGGTTGCGTGCTTCTGGCACTAATGCATAAATACGAGTTTGATTGGTTACATGTATAGCCTGCTGGCCAATGTCAATTAAAATAATGCCTGCCACAAAAAGGTAGAGCGTGCTACCTGTAAAATAAAAAGCAGCAATGCTGATTAACTGCAGCACCAGGCCAATCATCAGGTTTTTGCGCGTATCCTTACCATCGCTCCATTTACCAACTAGCGGCGCAGCCAATGCACCTGCGGCACCAGCAATGCCAAATAAGCCAATTTGAAGCGATTGAAATTCAAAAGGAGGATTAGCCAAAAACAAGACCATGGTGGTCCAGAAAGAACTTAAAATAGCAAAGGCCAGGAAATTAATGATGGATGCTTCCCTTAACACAGGCTGCGATTTGATGTAACCCCACATGCTATACATTAATTGCCTATATGTACCCGTAAATGATGGTAGGCTTTTGGGAAAACGCTTCGCCATCAGAAATAACAAGAGAAAACATAAACCCGCTGCTATAAAAAACATGGCCCGCCAGCCCCATAAATAACCAATGCTTCCGCTTATGGCGCGCGAGCCTAAAATACCAACAAGCAAACCGCTCATGATAATACCAATGGTATGGCCGCGATTCTCGTCGCTGCTTAAATTGGCGGCCATTGGTAAAATCAGCTGGGGCACAATAGAGGAAGCGCCAATCAGTACACTCGCAAATTGGAGCAGCAGAAAAGAACGCGAAAAGCCAGCCATTAACAAGGCTACAATAGCTACCCCGGTGATGACAAGAATCTGTTTTTTGCGTTCAAACATATCGCCAAGGGGCACCAGTAATAGCAAACCCAAAGCATAGCCGCCCTGGGTAAGGTAGGTGATCCTTCCGGCAAAACTTTCCGTCAGCTGGAATTCCCTGGCAATCAAAATAATTAAAGGTTGGCAATAATAAATATTGGCTACAATCAGTCCAGTACAGAAGGACATGAGTAACACATCAGCGCGACTAAGTTTCATTTACAAAGGGATATTACCGTGTTTTTTACGCGGATTTTTCACCGCTTTATTTTCCAGCATTTTAAAAGCTTTTATGAGTTTGATCCGGGTATCGGCAGGGGTAATCACTTCATCCACAAAGCCACGTTCGGCAGCACGGTAAGGGTTAGCAAAAATCTCTGAATACATTTTTTCTTTCTCCAGCCATTTTTCTTCCGGATTTTCGGCAGCGGTAATTTCCCGTTTAAATATAATCTCTGCAGCTCCTTTAGCACCCATTACTGCAATTTCGGCACTTGGCCAGGCGTAGTTTAAGTCGGCACCAATATGTTTAGAGTTCATCACATCATAAGCACCCCCATAGGCCTTACGCGTAATAACCGTAATACGGGGCACAGTAGCCTCGCTAAAAGCATATAATAATTTGGCGCCATTGGCAATAATGCCGTTCCATTCCTGGTCGGTACCCGGTAAAAATCCCGGTACATCTTCAAATACCAACAGGGGAATATTAAAGCAATCACAGAAACGTACAAAACGAGCCGCTTTAACAGAAGCATGGTTATCTAACACCCCAGCAAGATAAGCCGGTTGATTGGCTACAATACCAATACTTCTGCCTGCAAGTCGTGCAAAACCAACCACCATATTCTCCGCATAATCTTTATGGACCTCCAAAAAGCTGTCTGCATCGGCAACGGCCGTAATCACTTCCCTAATGTCGTAAGGCTGGTTAGCATTCTGCGGCATTAGCTTATTCAACATTGGCCTGCTTTCTTCGCCAGGGGTATAGGGTAATACAGGTGCCACTTCTTCACAGTTCTGAGGCATATAACTCAATAGCTGTTTAATGTGGTTGATGGCATCAATTTCATTCGGACAAGCGAAATGGGTAACACCTGATTTGGTGGCATGGGTAGTAGCACCACCAAGTTCTTCTGAAGTTACGACTTCATGGGTAACGGTTTTTACCACATTAGGGCCAGTTACAAACATGTAAGAAGTGTTTTCTACCATCAGGATAAAATCTGTGATAGCCGGTGAATACACTGCACCGCCAGCACAAGGGCCCATAATGGCCGAAAGCTGAGGCACCACACCTGAAGCTTGTACATTTTTGTAGAAAATATCGGCATAACCACCCAGAGAAACCACACCTTCCTGTATACGGGCACCACCACTGTCATTTAGACCAATAACAGGTGCACCGTTTTGCATGGCCAGGTCCATAATTTTACAGATTTTCTCTGCATGTGTTTCTGAAAGCGAGCCGCCAAAAACAGTAAAGTCTTGCGAGAAAACGTATACAAGGCGGCCATTAATTTGTCCGTAACCTGTTACCACCCCATCACCTGGATAAATCTCTTTCTCCATGCCAAAATCAGTGCTCCGGTGGGTAACCAGCATACCTATTTCTTCAAACGTTCCCTCATCCATTAAAAAATGAAGACGTTCTCTTGCAGTTAATTTTCCTTTTTTATGTTGACTGGCAATACGGGTTTCACCGCCGCCGGCATGTGCTTGTTTTATTTTATCCTGAAGTAAGGCTAATTTATTCTCCATTCGTCTGCGCTATTTTTATAAATCTAGAAAATTACCAGCGATATTGCAGTCTGGCCGTAAATACATTGTCTTTTAAGTCTGCCGTATAATCTGGCAACTGTGTATCATCATTAAACACATGCTCATTGTATAAGGTCAGTTTCACGCGGTCACTGGCCAGGAAAGTTAGGCCATAACCCAGGGTGCTAAACTTTATATCGCCGGCAGTCGTATTGTTGTTCATGCCAATCTGGCTTTCGGCAAGCTTTGTATTGGGGTCATAAACATCATAAGCTGCAATGGCAGTAAATTTAGTTTTTGCAATTTGCTGTGTTAACCACAGGTAATAGCCATTAAATTCGCGCAGGTAAAGGTCTGTCGGTGGTTGTTCGTCAAAACTTTTACTGGCTTCCGGCCCCGTGAAATCCTCAGAAGAACCTACACCCGGCTGTTTTCCACCTACATATTCCACTTTAAAAATGGTTTTGCCAAAAGTATTATCGTATTCCAGCTGCAGGTCGGCACCATGGTATTCCCGGCGGGCATGATAACCCACATGGCTAGCATTGGTGTTGCTGGTAAAACCATTACCATTGTTGGTAAAATAGCTTTCCGTTCCGTTGCGTACAGAACCACGGTAATAAGAGCCACCGAAGCCTATTTTTAACTTATCATTGGCCAGGCTGTCAAATTCAAACTTCACATTACCCATTACGTCCTTCCGCGAATCGTAGTCGCGCGAATTATAGCCACTGCCATTCACCACACCAAATTCGGCCCTTATAAAGTCAAACTTGCCATTTGGCTGATAGGCGAGCATTACACCAATATCACGTTCCCGGGGCATAATGGTCTGGAAAACCCTCGCACGCTCCGGAAAATCACGGTAGCCTGAGGAAAAGGCAATGGAGTGACCAAAAGGACGGTTAAATAAACCTGCTGTTAAAATCAAGGATTTTGAACCTGGTTGATACAATTGGATAAAAGCATCCATCAACTGTACACCGTCTTGCGTAAAATCGAGCTGAAATACCAAACTAGAATATTTGTCTACCCGGTCTACTTTTAAGCGGCCTCTTCTAAGCATAAACCGATCCTGAGAATTTTCGTCAAAATCACCTCCAGAAAACGAAGAGATGCCTGCAGATTGTGCATGTTGGAACTGCGTTTGCAGGTAACCTGTAAATTTCAGGTCGTGAATGTCGTAAGTTGAGGGCTGGTTGTTGCTTTGTGCCAGTGCAATCAGCGGAAAAGTAGACAATAATAATAAAAGTAATTTTTTCATTGTAATGTAAGGCAAATTGAATCTGCTAAATTACAGTTAATCAATTGTTATATAATATTTACGTTACTTTTTTGCAATTTTTTTGTTCATCACTAGTAATTTTCATTCTGTGGAACTACTTTTGTTAATAACAATTCACAAGATTGATAGAATGGAATTGAAGAAGAGATTTAAATTTAGTATAGTCGTTGCCTTTTTGGGCATCTTCCTGGTGAAGATGGTCATTTGTGTTGCGCCTGTATTTATAAATCAATTCGACAAACAAACCATCAACGATGTGATCATGCAAGTAGAATTGGAACATGGTACCGATAGCGATTCCGGCAAACATTCAAAAATTGCTGATATCAAGTTAATTGATCACCATACTTCCCACCATTATCTACCTTTGCGTTACCATTTACAGGTCGACAACAGTTATATAGAGCATATAAAGCGCTATGTGAACCCTTATCACCCTATGGTGCCAACACCGCCGCCCAACTCCCTATCTTAAGTAAACCACGGTATACAATCATTTTGGTACCGTTGTAATTATTTATTACTTAAATACATTAAATTTATTTTTATGCAAGATAGGAATTCAATCTTTTCAAGGTTGGAAGTGAAAAAGTATATCTTAACAAAGAACCTTAAGCATGACTTGCCAGCGAGTATTGTGGTGTTTTTGGTTGCGCTTCCCTTATGTCTGGGTATCGCTTTAGCCTCCGGGGCACCGTTGTTTGCGGGCCTTCTTACTGGTGTTATTGGTGGCGTTGTTGTAGCCTCATTTAGTGGCTCACAACTTAGTGTTAGTGGTCCAGCCGCAGGTCTAACCGTTATCGTGTTGGGTGCAATTACATCACTTGGCAGTTACCAGACTTTTTTAATGGCCTTGCTTTTGGCAGGTGCTATGCAGTTGATTTTAGGCTTACTTAAAGCAGGTTCCGTAAGCAGTTATTTCCCTTCCAGTGTTATCGAAGGCATGTTGGCTGCTATTGGGCTTACGCTAATCATTAATCAAATACCTTATATCATGGGTATCGATCCCTCACAATACTCTATTTCTGCTATAACCAGTGGAAATACCAATTTCGGCATTGCCGCTATTGTGATCGGTCTGCTGTCACTGGCCATATTAATTTATTGGCCCAGGTTTAAAAAACTGAGCGTGGTGCCAGCCCCATTAGTGGTGGTAGTGGTGGGTGTAGCCTTGGCTTATGCTTTTAAAAACACGGCTTATGCCATTGATGCCAAACAAATGGTGGCTATTCCAGAAGTTAGTGGCTGGGGAGATTTCACTGGTTTATTTATGATGCCAGACTTCTCTACCATTACAAATCCACAAGTATGGGTGGTTGCGGGTACGCTAGCTATTGTAGCCAGTTTGGAAACGCTATTGGGTATTGAGGCGGTAGATAAACTCGACAAGAAGAAACGTACGTCGCCTTCTAACAGAGAGCTCGTAGCGCAAGGTATTGGTAACATGACCAGTGGTATGCTGGGTGGTTTACCCATGACTTCCGTAATTGTAAGAAGTTCGGCCAATGCCAATTCGGGTGCTAAAACAAAAATGTCGGCCATTTTCCATGGTTGCTGGTTGTTGTTATCCCTATTGTTTATTCCAGGGGTAATTAACATGATACCTCTGGCTGGCTTAGCTGCAGTACTTATTTTCACAGGTTACAAGTTAACCCGTATCGATTTGTATAAACATCAATACCATAAAGGCTGGAACCAGTTTGTTCCTTTTGTTGTTACCGTAATAGCGGTATTATTAACCGATTTACTTAAAGGTGTTGCCATTGGTATGGTGGTATCTGTATTTTATTTATTACGTACCAATATGCGGAATCCTTATTTCTACCAGCTACAGCAGGATGGAAGTAAAAAAGACCTTCGCATCAACCTGGCAGAAGAAGTGTCGTTTTTAAACAAAGCGGCAATCCAGACTATTTTAAGCAAAATTCCTAAGGAAACTAATGTCACCATTGATGGGACAAACTCGAAATATATTGATCCAGATGTATTAGAGACAATATTTAACTACAAGCATAATGCTTATTCCAAAGGGATTATTGTGACCTTGAAAAACGTTCAAAAACACTATACTATCCCTAAATTAACAGACAATCTGGTTCAAGAAATAAACAACTAAAATTTTATGTGCGCACAATTAGAAAAACAAAATACTAACGAGATAACATACGAGGGCCTTTTAAAAGGTAATAGAGACTGGGTGGCTGCTACGCTGGCAGAAGATCCTACATTTTTCGATCGCCTGTCGGCCGGTCAAAAACCACCGATTTTATGGATTGGCTGTTCCGATAGCCGGGTACCAGCCAATCAAATTACCAATACCAACCCTGGTGATATTTTTGTTCACCGTAACATCGCCAATGTGGTTGTGCATACGGACATGAACATGTTAAGTGTATTAGATTATGCGGTAAACGTGCTTGAGGTAGAACATGTGATTGTTTGTGGCCATTATGGCTGCGGAGGTGTAGCTGCTGCCATTGGCAATAAACAACATGGTATTATCGACAATTGGTTGAGAAATATCAAAGATACTTACCGTTTACATTACCATGAACTGGATGTAATTTCTGATCCGGTTAAAAGACGCGATCGTTTGGTAGAGCTTAATGTTATCGAAGGCGTATTTAACTTGAGTAAAACATCTATTGTACAGAACCGTTGGGCCAATGGTAAAAAACTTACCGTTAACGGATGGGTTTATTCATTGGAGACTGGGTTAATTAAAGACCTGAGTGTGAGTTGCGAATCTAATGACCACCTGGGCTCTGTATTCAAAATGGAAGGTATTACCACACCATCATAATTCTCGAAAAATCAATAATAATCAGCCGGATCATCGCAAGAGGATCCGGCTTTTTTGTGACATAGATTTTGGAGTAAATGAGCCGTAAGGGGGTGTTAAATAGGCATTAAGAGGGCCTTAGAAGGGCCGTAGCCGTTTAGAGGCCCTTCAAAGGCCCTTCTAACCCCCTTCTAAGGCCCTTATATCTCGGGCAGAAACGGGAATTTTTGCTTAAAAAATACCCCACAAAAAAGCCTGCCACCATCATGAAGATGGGGCAGGCTATTATTCGTTTATTATTAATAATCTTATCCTTTATCTTCAGCTAAAAACGGGTAACGGTAGTCTTTAGCGGGCTCAAAAGTTTCTTTAATGGTACGAGGAGATACCCAACGTAGCAAATTGATCATTGATCCTGCTTTGTCGTTAGTACCAGAACCTCTGGCGCCACCAAATGGCTGCTGACCAACTACGGCACCAGTACATTTATCGTTGATGTAGAAGTTGCCTGCTGCATTGCGTAAACGCTGCGATGCCAGTTCAATGGCATAACGATCTTGTGAAATGATGGAACCAGTTAAAGCGTAGATAGATGTTTTATCAACAATATCTAACACCTGCTCAAATTCTTCGTCGTTATACACATAAATGGTTAATACCGGACCGAATAATTCTTCACACATGGTGGTATACATCGGGTCGCTAGCAACCAATACAGTTGGTTCAATGAAATAACCTTTAGACTTGTCGTAGTTACCACCTGCAATAATTTCTACAGCCGGATCATTTTTAGCCGCATCAATATATTTAGCCAATTTATCGAATGAATTTTCATCGATAACGGCATTAACGAAATTACTGAAATCTTCTGTAGGACCCATTTTGAAGGTCGCTAAATCGCGTACCATCAGTTCTTTGATTTGCGGCCACAAGCTTTTCGCGATGTACACACGTGAAGCAGCAGAACATTTTTGTCCCTGGTATTCAAAAGCACCTCTGATGATGGCTGTGCTCGATACTTCGGCATTTGCCGAACCATGGATCACGATAAAATCTTTACCACCGGTTTCACCAACAATACGTGGGTAGGTTTTAAATTTATGAATGTTGTTACCTATGGTTTTCCAGATGTTCTGAAAAACACCAGTAGAACCGGTAAAGTGTATACCTGCGAAATCAGGATGGTTAAAGATTACTTCACCTGCATCCGGACCAGAAACATAAACCAGGTTGATTACCCCATCAGGTAAACCTGCTTCTTTTAAAATTTCCATGATCACGTTGGCGGCATAGATCTGCGTATTAGCAGGTTTCCAAACGACAACATTACCCATCATGGCCGCAGAAGTTGGTAAGTTACCAGCAATAGCAGTGAAGTTAAATGGCGTTAATGCAAATACAAAACCTTCTAATGGGCGTTGCTCAACACGGTTCCATGCACCTCTGGAAGAGATAGGCTGTTGTTTGTAAATCTCAGACATGTAGCTCACGTTGAAACGCAAAAAGTCGATAAACTCACAGGCAGCGTCAATTTCAGCCTGGTAAGCGTTTTTACTTTGGCCCAGCATGGTTGCCGCATTTAATTTATAACGGTAAGAACCGGCAACAAGGTCGGCAGCTTTTAAAAAGATGGCTGCACGGTGTTCCCAACCCAGGTTTTCCCAATCTGCCTTAGCCGCTAATGCAGCATCAATGGCACGGGTTACATGGCTTTGGTCACCTTTACTGTAAGTTCCTAAAATATGTTGATGATCGTGGGGAGGGGTGGTATTTACTTTGTCCTCTGTATAGACTTCCTCTCCGCCAATATACATAGGTATATCAATTTGTTTGGAGCGGGCATCAGCTAATGCCGCTTTTAAAAGTTCACGTTCTTTACTTCCTGGCTCATACCCGAAAATGGGTTCGTTGATTGGTACGGGTACGTTAAAAAATCCTTTTAGCATGATATCAATTGTTGTTTGCACAAATATAGCTTTATTTTTCCAGCCATTAACAGCATTGGTGGCTCCTAAGGCTGTTTTATGATGGAGAATGCGTATTTTTGAAACAGAGATGATAAACTACCTGCGCCTGCTGCTCTTTCCGTTTTCGATTGTTTATGGCTTAATCATCCTGATCAGAAATAAATGTTATGATTGGGGCTGGTTTAAATCGCAATCCTTTGATATGCCGGTCATTTGCGTGGGCAACCTGGTAGTGGGTGGATCGGGTAAAACCCCGGTTACAGAATACCTGGTCGATTTATTGGCTGACTATAAAATTGCCATCCTGAGCAGGGGCTATGGGCGTAAAACCAATGGTTTTATCCTGGCCGATCCAAGCGCCACTGCCCTGACCATTGGCGATGAACCCATGCAATACTACCGTAAGTTTCCGCAGGTAACGGTAGCGGTATGTGAAGATCGGGTAAAAGGCATTACACAACTGCAAGGCAATCACGATTTGATTCTGCTCGACGATGCTTTCCAGCACCGACGTGTAAGACCAGGGTTCAACATTTTGCTTTTTGAATACCATAAATTGTTAAAAACGCAGTTTTTGTTGCCAGCCGGTAATTTGCGCGAACATTTTAGCGGTTATAAACGGGCGCAGGCCATTTTGGTAACCAAAACACCCGCTTCAGCCGGCGATGCCCAACGGCAGGCGTTAAGCAAGCGTTTTGATCAGGGCTGGGTACCTGCTTTCTCTGCACTGCAATACCAGGATCTGATACACCTATATACATCACAAAGCATGGCCATGGCCAAATTGCCGGTTAACACCGTGGTGTATTTACTCACCGGTATTGCCAATCCAGCACCACTAGTGGGCTACCTTAAATCGGGGGGAACGAGGGTGATTCACCACGATTATGCAGATCACCATGCTTTTACGAGCACCGAAATCAGTCGCCTGGCAGCGGCTTTCCGGCAGGATAAATCAACAGAAAAAATAATAATCACAACAGAAAAGGACGCACAGCGTTTATCTGCTGCCGGACTGCAAGAATTACTCGTAGATTTACCGGTCTATTTTTTGCCTATAAAAATTAATATACTGGCAAAAGATAAGCTTACCTTTGATCAAAACGTTATAAACTATGTTTCAAGCTATACACGAAACCGTACAACATATTAAAGCTAGAACTGCACAATTTGAGCCTGAAATAGGTATTATATTAGGTACAGGCCTGGGAGGCCTGGTTAGCGAAATGGAAGTGGAATACAGCTTAATGTATCCTAATATACCCAACTTTCCCATCTCTACCTTAGAATTCCACTCAGGTAAATTAATTTTTGGAACCTTAAACGGTAAAAAAGTAGTGGCCATGCAAGGTAGACTGCACTATTACGAAGGTTACAGCATGCAGCAGATTACTTTTCCGGTACGTGTAATGAAAGCCCTGGGTATTAAACACCTGTTTGTATCTAATGCTGCGGGTTCCTTGAATCCTGATTTCAAAAAAGGCGACCTGATGATCATCAACGACCATATTAACCTACAGCCTGAGAGTCCGCTAAGGGGCAGGAATGATGCAGAAATGGGTCCACGTTTTCCAGATATGAGTGAGCCTTACAGCCAGAAGCTGATTGAAAAAGCATTAAGCATTGCCGAAACCGAAGGGATTTCTTGCAAACAAGGGGTGTATGTATCGGTAACGGGGCCAAACCTGGAAACCCGAGCAGAATATAAATACCTGCGTGTTATTGGCGGCGACGCTGTTGGCATGAGCACTGTGCCAGAGGTAATTGTGGCCAACCACATGGCACTGCCGGTTTTTGCTATATCGGTATTAACCGACGAAGGTTTTCCTGAGGTGCTGAAACCTGTAAGCATTGAAGATATCCTGCAAACTGCCCATGAAGCAGAACCTAAAATGACTAAAATTTTAAGCCAGTTAATTGCTACACTGTAATGTATAAAGCCCTTGTTCTTTCTGTTCTGTTTAGTTTCCTGTTTACCGGGCAACAACTTATTGCGCAGGATTTAAAGACCAACGTAAGAGATAATAAAGAGCTCGATTCCCTAAGAAAACAGCTGGATAGTGGCGAAGATTCGGTAGTGTATACTTCCAAATACGTTCGTTTTACCACACTGCGCTTAACAAAAGACAGCATCCAGACTTTCCCCTTAGATACCAGCTTACGCAACTTTCAGAATTATAGTCCGATTGTACAACCCCGCCGGCCAATGATTGGTACCGGTAATATGGGTTTGGCGGTAAAACCTTTGTTGTTTGAACCTAACCGGACCATCGGGTTCGATTTAGGCTTCCACTCCCTTGATGCCTATGCCATGGACCACGACGATATTATGTATTACCAGGCCCGTACGCCATTTAGCAACCTGTATTATATGGGCGCTGGCCGTACCGAGCAAATGTTTAAAGTTACCGTTGGGCAAAATATTAAGAAAAACTGGAGTATAGGCGCTAATTATACGCGGATGGACGCCAATGGGATTTATGATAACCAGCGTGGCGATCACCTGAATGCCGCCATTTTTAATTGGTACCAGTCGCCCAACAAACGCTATAACCTATTTGCCAATGCGGTATTTAACACTTTAAAAGCAGAAGAAAATGGTTCCTTGTTTGGTAACCTGGATTCGCTGGACAATAATGTAACTACCGAAGCACTTCCTGTAAACCTGACTTCGGGCAAGCAGATTTCCAGGCGTAACTCGGTGTTAATTAAACAAAGTTATTTCATTGGGCGCATTGATACCGTGGCTCAGGAAGTTTCAAAAAAAGTGTTACCCACCAATAAGATCAGTTACCTGTTTCATTACACCAACGAGACCTTTAGTTTCTTTAAAAATGAAGATGACGCCGGCGACCTGGTGGTCTTGCCACGAGGGTTAATTGATACCCGCACAACCAACGATTCGACCAATGTGAAACACCTGCGCAACGAATTTATATACAGTTTCTTTTTAAGAGGTAAATCGCAATCCTTTATTAAAAACGAGCTGAAGGTGGATCTGGGGATTAGGCATGACTATTATACCTATAGGCAACAGGCACGGTATGCTGACCTGACCGATTATTACCTTTACAATTCTACCTTTCAGAATGCCAGTTTATTAGGTGCATTGGGTTACCGATTTAGTAACCGGATGGACTTGAATGTAGATGTGCAGCAGATTTTTCAAGGCAGGCAGGCTGGCGATTACCTCTATGAGGCGAAAAGTAATGTGCTGTTGAGCAATGCTGTGGGCCGTATTGTATTAGGGGCCTATATGCAGAATAAATCGCCGGAGGAATTGTATAACCGTTATTTTGGTAACCATTATAACTGGATAAACGATTTTGACCGCACCAACACGATTAATTTTAACTTCACTTACCTGAATGATAAGTATAAGTTTGAGGCCGGTGCGGAGTATTTCCTGATTGACAATTACATGTATTTTGGCCAGGATGGCGAGGTAGGAATTAAACCCCTGCAAAATGACGGTAGTTTAAACCTGTTGAAAGTGACGTTGGGTAAAAAGTTTAAGTTTGGCAAGTTTAACCTGGATAGTTATGTGGTGTACCAGAAAACAGATCAGGAAAATATTTTGCGCACACCCGAGGTGTATACCTTTAATAGCTTCTATGTGAATCAGACTTTCTTCAAGTTCCTGAACACGGATCTTGGTTTCG
The DNA here is from genome assembly GCF_015752175.1 of Pedobacter sp. CAN_A7. Taxonomy (NCBI): domain Bacteria; kingdom Pseudomonadati; phylum Bacteroidota; class Sphingobacteriia; order Sphingobacteriales; family Sphingobacteriaceae; genus Pedobacter; species Pedobacter sp. CAN_A7. Next base: position 907,990 of record NZ_JADOUW010000002.1, read on the forward strand.
ATTTGCGGTATAATACCGAATATTTAAGTTATGCTTATTCACCTGCTGCCAGTCAGTTTTATATTCCCACACGAGATAACCGCCTTAAAGCAGAACCCGTTTTGGATGTGTGGATTCGTGCCAGTTTAAGAAAAGCCAACCTTTTTGTGAAATATGATTATGTAAACAGGGGCTTGTTTGCCCAGGACTACCAAACCATAGAGAACTATTTAATGCCGCAAAGCATGCTGAAGTTTGGCGTGAGTTGGAACTTTTACGATTAAAATATTTACTTTTATCTTTTCCAGCACTATTTAAGTCTGCTGGAACTCAAGATAAATTATTACGAATACAGGTTTTACATAAATAAACGACTATGAGCAAAGCAATAATAAAAACAGAAAAAGGAGACATGACCGTTGAGTTTTACGATAATGATGCACCTAATACCGTTGCAAACTTCAAAAAACTAGCTAGTGAAGGTTTTTATAACGGCGTTACTTTTCACCGTGTAATCCCTAATTTTGTGATTCAGGGAGGATGCCCGAATTCTAAAGATTCAAATACTGCTCATTTAGCAGGTACTGGTGGTCCGGGTTACAAAATTGATTGTGAGTTAACAGGCGAAAACCAATACCATGACCGTGGCGTATTGTCAATGGCACATGCAGGTAGAAATACAGGTGGGTCACAATTTTTTGTTTGTCACAGCAGAGAAAACACCGCGCATTTAGACAGAAACCATACTTGTTTTGGTAAGGTTGTTGAAAATGTTGACTTGGTTGACGACATTAAAGCAGGTGATAAGATTTTAAGCATTGATTTGATAGAAGATTAATTATGAATTTAAGAGGAATAGTAGCCGTATCTGGTAGACCAGGGCTATTTAAACTGGTTGGACAAAATAAGGCAGGATATGTATTGGAGAGCCTTGATGCTCAAAAAGTAAAAATCGTTGCCAACATTGCAAATACAAAATTAGCTTCACTAGAAGATATTACCGTTTATGGTAATGAAGGCGATTTGAAATTGGTTGATGTATTGGCAAACATGGCTGCTGCAACTGGAGAAATTCCAGAAGCAAAAGCTGATGCAGCTACTTTAAAAACGTTTTTTAAGGAAGTAGCACCGGATCATGATGAAGAGAAAGTATATGCTTCTGACATGAAAAAAATCCTTTCTTGGTACCATTTATTAAAGGAATTGCCGTTGTTTACAGAAGAGGCGCCAGGTAATGCAGAGCATGATAGCGTATTAGCTGAAGAAAAAGCAGCTGCTAAAATTAAAGCTACGCCTAAGCCTTCGAATGCAAAAGCACCAAGCAAAACAAATCAGCCTGCTAAAAAAGCAAGCATGACAAGTAAAAAAGGCGTATAATTAGCCTGATGACAAGCTGCGGTATAGGCAGTTTGTACTTATAAAAATAGCCTGTCTCCGTTAAGGACGACAGGCTATTTTGCGTTTAGGGTTTTGATTATAAATACGTCCACAGTAGCCAGAAGGCAATCACTGAAATGGCAATGGCGATCCAGTAACTGTATTTTGAACTGCTGGTGTCACTTTTATACCTGTATTTTCTCTTAAAATCATGTAGTGCCATAAGATGTCCTCCTTAATTTAATGCTGTTATTCGTGGTGGTAGGGCTCGCCTTTTAAAATGCTGAATGCCCGGTAAAGTTGTTCGACAAAAAATAACCGAACCATCTGGTGCGAGAATGTCATGTCTGACAAAGATATGCTGGAATTGGAACGTTTATAAATACTTTCATCAAAACCATAGGGCCCACCAATAATGAATACTAAATGCTGAACACTTCCGATCATTTGTTTGTTTAGATAATTTGCAAATGATACAGAGCTGTGCTTCTTGCCCTTTTCGTCAAGCAATACCACTACATCGGGGTTGCTCAACTGTTTGGAAATGAGCGCCGCTTCCATGGTTTTTTGCTGTGCTTCGGTCAGGTTTTTAGTGTTCTTCAATTCCGGAATCACCACCAGGTTAAAGCCAATATAGTGTTTTAACCGGTTCAGGTATTTTTCTATGCCTTCTATCAGGTATTTATCTTCCGTTTTACCTACCACCAGTAAGGTTATCTTCATGTGCTAATGTGCTAAAAAGTCAAAGTTAAAATATTAAGCACGAAACAGGGGTTAATGTGCCTGTATTTTTGAATTTCGAGGCTCCACTATTAAGAGATTTTGATTACGTTTACGAGGAAAGCATATGCCTTTTTAGATTTATGAGCCAGACAAAAGAAAATATAATCCAAACCTATAGAAGTCACATTAACACCGAACAGGCACACCTTGATGCCTTAGCCAAACAGCTGAACCAGATTTCTTTATCCCGCCTGGGTTTGTTTCTTGCAGAAATCATATTTGTAGCTTGTATCATTGCCTGGGGTTTTCATTGGCTTTATGTGGTTTTAATGCTGGCCGTAGTAGCCTTTTTTATTGTGCTGATTAAAAAACAGGGGAAGGTACAAGCAGAATTGGATTACGCCAAAAAGTTATTGTGGGTGTACCAGAACGAGGAAAACATGATGCTGAACCGGAATAACGGCTACGATGATGGCGAAAGTTATGAAAGTGAGCAACACCCTTATACGTCGGACCTGGATATTTTTGGGCCCTTGTCGTTATATGATTTTATTAATCGCTGTAAAACCTCCAAAGGGAGGGATTTGCTTGCCGAACACTTGAACAGTGCGGGTGAGCGAGAGGTTATTATAGCTAGGCAGGAGGCCATCAAAGAATTAAGCAGCCATATGGAGGATACTTTCCATTTCCGTGCCCGCTTACAAAACCACCGGCCAGCACAGCTTGCCTTGGTGGAAGAGAAGTTAAGTCATGAATTGCCCCTGCAATTGAAGTTTACATCATCCCGTTTTATTCGTGGTTATGTACCTGTGGCACCATTTATAATTTTTGCGCTGCTTGCTGCTGGGGCCATTTGGGGAGGTGCCTGGTGGAATGTATTCGGCCTGACGGCTTTGTTTAATGCCGCCTTTATCTTTTTTAACCTTAAACATATTAACCCTATTTATTATGGGTTTACGGGTAGCGCAGAACTATTAAAATCTTATGCGGGTTCTATAGAATGGACGGAAAAGATTACTTGGAAATCGGCCTATATTAAGGCTTTCTTTTCCACAGACAAGAATAGTAAACCGGTGAGCGAAGAGATCAGTGAGCTGGCAGCCATTATTCAGTCTTTTGATGCCCGATTAAATATGATTGTGGGGATGTTTTTAAACTTGTTTTTGCTGTGGGACCTCAGGTGTTCTATTCGCCTGGACAAATGGTATAAAGGATCATCAGCGCATATCCTTAAAGGACTGGAGCGAATTAGCCAGTTTGAGGAACTGATTTCCTTTGCTACGCTCCATTATAATGAACCTGAATGGAACTTCCCGCTAATTACCAATCGCTATCATTTTAAAGCGCAGCATCTGGGTCATCCGCTGATTGAAGAAAACAAAAGAATTGCGAATGATTATGCCTTAAATATTGCACCTACGGTAGATATTGTAACGGGTTCAAATATGGCCGGCAAGAGCACATTTTTACGTACAGTGGGGGTAAATATGGTGTTAGCCTTTTCAGGTGCTCCGGTATGCGCTAAAAGCCTGGAGCTTTCTATATTTCAAGTGCTTTCGTATATGAGGATTAAAGATTCGCTAAACGATCAGACCTCGACCTTTAAAGCAGAGCTGAACAGGCTGAAGATGATTCTGGAAGTAACCAGCACAGCGCCGAATGCTTTTGTGTTAATTGACGAGATGCTGCGGGGCACCAATAGTAAGGACAAGTACCTGGGATCGCAAGTGTTTATAGAGAAGATGATTGGTCAGCAGACCACGGCGCTGTTTGCCACGCACGATCTGGCCTTATCCGAAATGGAGGCAGACTATCCGCAACAGGTGCGTAACTATCATTTTGATATACAAATCACAGAAAGCGAGATGCAGTTTGACTACCAACTGAAACATGGGGCCTGTAAAACATTTAATGCGGCCATCCTCTTGAAACAAATAGGGTTAAGTACTGAAAAAATAAGCTAAAAAAAAGCTCCCCTGAAATCAGGGGAGCTTTTTACTTTATAAGGGGAAAGCTATTATTGTGCTACCTGGCTACGGATGATGTTTAACGCACCACCAGCTTTAAACCAGTCAATTTGTTGTGCATTGTAACTATGGTTAACTTTAATTTCATCAGTTGTACCGTCGCTGTGGTTAAATACTACAGTTAATGGAACATCAGGAGTGAAAGTAGTTAAACCTACGATATCGATCACGTCATCTTCACGGATCAGGTCGTAATCTTCCTTGTTACAGAAAGTTAAACCTAACATTCCTTGTTTCTTTAGGTTAGTTTCGTGAATACGGGCAAAAGATTTCACCAATACCGCACGAACACCTAAGTGACGAGGCTCCATGGCTGCATGCTCACGGCTAGATCCTTCACCATAGTTCTCATCACCAACAACGATAGAACCTATTCCGGCAGCTTTGTAAGCACGTTGTGTTGCAGGTACCGGACCATGCTCGCCAGTTAATGCATTTTTAACGTTGTCTGTTTTGTCATTGAAGTAGTTTACGGCTCCAATTAGCATGTTATTGGAAATGTTATCCAGGTGACCACGGAACTTTAACCATGGACCAGCCATAGAAATATGATCCGTTGTACATTTACCTTTTGCTTTGATCAGCAACCTTAAACCTTTAAGGTCTGTGCCTTCCCATGGGGTAAATGGATCCAATAACTGAAGGCGGTGTGAAGTAGGTGATACTAAAATCTGTACACCTGTACCATCTTCAGCAGGAGCCTGGTAGCCTGCATCAGCCACGTCGAAACCTCTTGGTGGCAATTCATCACCTACTGGTGCATCTAACATCACCTGCTCACCTTGTTGGTTGGTTAAGGTATCTGTTAATGGGTTAAAGCTTAAATCGCCAGCAATGGCTAAAGCAGTAACCAGTTCCGGAGAACCAACAAAGGCAAAAGTATTAGGATTACCATCAGCACGTTTAGCAAAGTTTCTGTTAAATGAGTGAACGATGGTATTTCTTTCTTGTTTTTCGGCACCTACACGGTCCCACATGCCGATACATGGTCCACAAGCGTTGGTAAAAACCGTTGCACCGATGTTTTTGAATACATCAAGGAAACCGTCGCGCTCAATGGTGTAACGAATTTGCTCAGAACCCGGGTTAATGCAATACTGAGCATTGGTTTTTAAGTTCTTTTCAGAAACCTGTTTAGCCACACTCACTGCACGGGAAATATCTTCGTATGAAGAGTTGGTACAAGAACCGATCAAACCTACTTCAATTTTCATAGGCCAGCCGTTTTCTATTGCAACTTCCTTCATTTTAGAAATAGGCGTAGCTAAATCTGGTGTAAAAGGACCGTTTAAATAAGGCTCTAAAGTAGACAAGTCGATTTCGATCAACTGGTCGAAATATTGTTCAGGATTAGCATAAACTTCTGCATCACCTGTTAAGTGTTCTTTAATTCCATTGGCGGCATCAGCAATATCAGCTCTGTCGGTAGCACGTAAATAACGTTCCATGCTCTCATCGTAACCAAAAGTAGAAGTGGTTGCACCAACTTCTGCACCCATATTACAGATGGTACCTTTACCAGTACAGCTTAAGTTTTCTGCACCATCGCCAAAGTATTCAACAATTGCACCTGTACCACCTTTTACAGTTAAAATACCGGCAACTTTTAAGATGATGTCTTTTGGTGAAGCCCAGCCATTTAATTTACCGGTTAATTTAACACCGATTAATTTAGGGAATTTAAGCTCCCAGGCTAATCCTGCCATCACGTCGCAGGCATCAGCACCACCAACACCAATAGCAATCATACCTAAACCACCGGCGTTAACCGTGTGAGAATCGGTACCAATCATCATTCCACCTGGGAAAGCATAGTTTTCTAAAACAACCTGGTGAATGATACCTGCACCTGGTTTCCAGAAACCAATGCCATATTTATTAGAAACAGAAGCAAGGAAATCAAATACTTCTTTACTTTCTGTATTTGCAGCAGGTAAATCCTGTTCTGCACCGAATTTTGCGGTAATTAAGTGATCGCAATGTACTGTTGAAGGAACAGCTACTTGCGGACGACCAGCCTGCATGAATTGCAATAAGGCCATTTGTGCAGTTGCATCCTGCATGGCTACGCGGTCAGGAGCAAAATCTACATAATCTACTCCCCTGGTGAAAGAGGTGTTTGCTTTCTCATCCCAAAGGTGAGTGTATAAAATTTTCTCCGAAAGTGTTAAAGGTCTGCCTACTAATTTACGGGCCGCCTCTACACGGGGTCCGAAGTTTGCATAAACCTTTTTAATCATATCTATATCAAAAGCCATTGATAATCTGTATTTAAAAGGTAAAATATTTATTATTTGAGCGAATTTACAAAAAAAACAAAGGGTGTCCCATCATACGAGAATCATTATATTATTTATACATAATCTAAATAATGAATTCATTTACTCAGTTTGCTACACCGCCTGTTAAACACGCTAACTGTCGTAATGTTTTATATTTAACCGATTGTCGTTTAGTTGATTAAGGAAGTGGTTTTAGTGTTTGGCACGACTTGCGTATTAAGAAAATTACAGTGTGCTAAATGTATATCCCTGGTCTTGAAGGTGTTTTAATGTCCGCGGCAGGGCATATTGGAGCCTGTCGAAAGCTTTCAGGCTGTCGTGAAAAACAATAATGGAACCATTCTCGGTGTGTTTTATCACATTTTGCAAACAATTTTCTCGCGAAAGTTTGGTGTCGAAGTCGCCACTCAATACATCCCACATAATTATTTGTATATTCGGGTGCAGTGTTTTGATGCGGTTGATTTGTGCCTTTTTAATGCGGCCGTAAGGTGGGCGAAACAGGGTGGTGCCGGTAATTTCCTGGCATTTGCTAAAGTTTTGTACGTAAGTATCGGTGTCGGTTTTCCAGCCTTTAAGGTGGTTAAACGTATGGTTGCCTATACGGTGGCCAGCAGCACATAGCCTTTCATATACCTGCGGATGTTTGACGATATTATCGCCTATGCAAAAGAATGTTGCCTTTGCCTTAAAGCTGTTTAAAGTTTTTAGCACAAAGTCTGTAACATCGGGTATAGGCCCGTCGTCAAAGGTTAAATAGATGACTTTGTCAGTACGGCTTTTGTTCCATACCAAAGATGGGTAATACCATTTTAAGAGTGATGGTGATTTAATCAGGTACATAGCCAAAGGTAAACGAAAAAGTTATTTACTATAATATTGTGAAATCAGATTTATGAAGAAGTTGACCAATAATAGATTTTTACCAAACTTAACGCGCTTATGTTTTCTCGGATTGTTTGTTGCTGGTTTTAGTACCGACAGCGTGGCGCAGGAAACCATTACACTCCCTCAGGCCATCGACAGGATGTTGCAAAACAACCTGAATATTAAACAAGGGGCTTTAAGTGTGGCCACATCGGATGTTAACCTGCGTCAATCGAGAGCAGCGCTCCTTCCAAATTTAAACGCGACAAACAGTAATAACCTGAGTTTTGGCCGCGGACTCGATCAAACCTCCTTCCAGATTGTTAACCAGAAATTGTACCAGGGTAGTGGTAGTGTAGGTACGTCCATTGATTTATTTGGTGGTTTTGCTAAGATCAACCAGATCAAACAAAATAAGATTCTGCTGGAAGCTGACCAAAGCAATGTAGAAAAGATTAAAAATGACCTGACTTTAGATGTAGTAGTGGCCTACATGCAGGTGGTTTATAACGAAGATTTATTAAAGGCTTCCAGACAACAGTTAGCCGTGTCGGAACAAACCATGAAAAGGGAAGATGCCTTGATGGAAGTAGGTAACAAAACCATGGCAGATATTTCACAGGCCAGGGCACAGGTGTCTACAGCAGAATTAAATGTAACCAATGCGCAGAACGATTTATCGATCTCCTACCTGACGCTGGCACAGCTTATGGAAATGGGTACCGATTCTGCAACTTTTAAAGTGGTTGCACCAACGGTAAGTGAAATTGCCGTTGCCCAGACAGATTATGAGGTCAATGAAGTTTATAACCAGGCACTCGATAACTTCCCTGACATTAAATTAGCTAATTTAAATACCCTGGCTGCAGAAAAGGGGATTGCCATTGCGAAAGGTTCTTTATACCCGAGTATTTCTTTAAATGCCGGACTGGGCTCTTCATATTCTTATATCTTTAAAACGTTAGCGCCACAGGATGATTTTTCTACCCAAATTGATGACCGTTTTAACCAGTACATCGGGTTGAGTTTACAAATACCGATTTTTAATGGTTTAAGTGCAAAGTCTAACGTGAAACGTGCAAAGATTACTTACCAGAATTATAAAATTCAGGAACAGCTGGCAAAAAACAACCTAAATAAAGTAATTGCACAGGCAGTAATGGATTTGAAGGCTGCAGAAAGTCGCTACCGTTCTACTCAAAACACCTTTAATGCACAAAGGGATGCCTTCAATGTTAATGAGCAGCGCTACAATGTAGGTTTAGTGAATTCGCTGGATTACAACACTGCCATTACCAATCGTAACCAGGCAGAGATCGACTTTATACAAGCGAAGTACGACCTGGTTTTCCGGTCTAAAGTCATCGATTATTACCTGGGCAAACAAATTACATTTTAATATACCTCACCGAAATAATAAACAATAAAAGAAGATCAAATGAAACTTAAACACATTATTATAACCGTAGGCGTACTGATTGCCTTAGTGGTCATCCTTGCCCTTACCGGTGTTATCGGCGGCGAAAAAATGGAGAAGGTAACGGTAGAAAAAGCAGAATCAAGAAAAGTGATTGAAACCGTTACAGCAAGTGGAAAAGTACAACCGGAAACAGAAGTTAAACTAAGCTCTGAAGTTTCTGGTGAGGTGGTAGAACTGTTGGTTAAAGAAGGTGATGTGGTTAAAAAAGGCCAGCTCCTTTGTCGCGTACGCCCTGATGTATTGCTTTCGGGATTTGAAAGAGCTGTAGCTTCGAACAATACCCAAAAAGCAGTTTTACAGGCTTCTGAGCAACAGTTGAACCAGGCAATTGCTATGTTCAAAAATACGGAGAGCACCTACAAAAGAAACCAGGAGTTGTTTAAACAAAAAGTGATCTCAGCAGCTGAATTTGATGCTGCAAAAGCAGATTATTTTTCTGCACAGGCTGATATTGCCCGTTTAAAAGCAAATGTTACCGGATCGCGCTATAGCCTGGAACAAAGTGGTGCAAACGTGAGAGAGGCGAGTGCTAATTTGGCTAAAACAACCATCACTGCTCCGGTAGATGGGGTAATTTCGAAATTATCGATTGAGCTGGGCGACCGTATTTTAGGTACCACGCAAATGGCAGGTACAGAAATCATGCGTATCTCCAACCTGACCACCATGGAAGTTAATGTTGATGTTAATGAGAATGATATTAACCGCGTAAACGTGGGTGACAGTGCAACAATTGAAGTGGATGCTTTCGCTGATAAAAAATTCAAAGGTATTGTTACAGAAATTGGAAGCTCCTCAAAGGATGTAGGTACTGCGGCAGCATCGTCTGTTGACCAGGTAACCAACTTCGTGGTTAAAGTGCGCATTATCGCTGATTCTTATACTGACATTAAAGGTGGCGCTAAAGATTTACCATCGCCTTTCAGACCAGGTTTATCGGCAAGTGTGGACATTGAAAGCGAATCGCTTAATGGGATGTCTATACCAATTCAGGCTGTATTTACAGGCGATAAAAGTAAGACGGAAGAGCCTAAAGAGCCAACAGCAAACGACGCTGATCAGGCTAAACAAAAAGAGAAGTTAGTGGATAAAACTGTTAAACAATATGTATACACTTATGCCAATGGTGTAGTGAAAAAACAGGAAGTAACCACAGGCATACAAAACGACCGTTACATCATCGTGAAGTCTGGCCTTAAAGGAGGGACCGAAGTTGTTACAGGACCTTATTCTGCTATCCAGAACCGTTTAAAGGATGGAATGAAGGTAGAGAAAACCGCTAAAGATCAGCTCTTTGCTGATCCGGCTAAAAAGTAAGCCTCGCTGTAAGATATAAATTCAGTAAATTGTCCCGGTTTAAGAGATTAAACCGGGATTTTTATTTATAGATATGGTGCCAAAAGTTGCAATGATAGGTGGGGGTAGTTGGGCTACCGCCATAGTAAAGATGTTATCAGATAACCGTACTGCCAAAGAGCTTTATTGGTGGATGCGCAATACGGAAGCCATTACACATATTCAGACGTACAAGCATAACCCCAACTACTTAAGTGCAGTGGAAGTAAAGCTGCCTGATGCCAATATTTCTGACGATATTAAAATGATTGTCCGCGCTGCGGATTATATTATTCTGAATGTACCCGCTGCCTTTTTAAAAGAAAGTCTGCAGGAACTCACTGCTGAAGACCTGGCGGGCAAAGTGATTGTATCTGCTATAAAAGGCATTGTACCCGATGAAAATCAGATCATCGGTGAGTTTATGCAAGAAAAATACCAGGTACCTGCAGAAAATATCCTGGTGATCAGTGGCCCTTGCCATGCAGAAGAAGTGGCGCTAGAAAAGCTTTCTTACCTGACCATTGCTTCGCTTGACATGGAAAAAGCAACCGCTTTCTCTTCTTTGCTCAATACCCGTTATATTAAAACCAATGTCTCCGACGATATCTTCGGAACTGAATATGCTGCAGTACTCAAAAATATTTATGCTGTAGCCAGTGGCATATGCCATGGGCTTGGCTATGGCGATAACTTCCAGGCGGTATTAATTTCTAACGCCATTCGCGAGATTAACCGCTTTGTGAACGCTGTTCATCCCATTTCCAGAGACATTATGGAGTCGGCTTACCTGGGCGATTTATTGGTTACTGCTTACTCACAATTTAGTCGTAACCGTACCTTCGGTAATATGATTGGCAAGGGTTATACTGTAAAATCGGCACAGCTGGAGATGAATATGGTCGCCGAAGGTTATTATGCCGCAAGCTGTATGCATGTGATAAATAAAAAATATAAAGTGGATATGCCAATCAGCCGTGCGGTGTATGCTGTGCTGTATGAGAAACATTCGCCACAAATTGAGATGCGCCTGCTTACCGAGCAACTGAATTAAGCAAACATTTCATCGGTCTGTCTGTTCTTAGGAAAACATTACACCATGAAAAGGAATATATTTACCGCTGCAGTTGCTTTAGGCTTGTTAACAGCCTTTACCGCACCCTCAGTTATAGCACAAGAAAAAAAAGAAACCGTTGGTCAGAAGTTAGATAAAACCACCAATAAAGTTGGTAAAACCGCTACCAAAGTGGGGAATAAAACTGCTGAGGTTGCTGTAAAAGGCACTTCTAAAATAGCCGATAAAACCTGGAAGGGCAAAATGGCACCCAATGGTTCTGATGTTTACATCAATAATAAAAATCAAAAGTATTATATCAATGAAAAAGGTGCAAGGATCTATTTAAAACCTTCGCAAATTAGAACAAAGGTAGATTAAACATAAAAAGGCGGTCCTTTTGGGGGCCGCCTTTTCTATATAGAAAGCTTTAGGGATTAAGACCTGCGTCTTCTATCGCCACCAGCACTACTTCCGCCTTCACGTCTGCCAGCACCACCGCTTCTTTCTTCACGGCTTCTGCCAGAGAAATCTTTGAATCCGCCACCAGCGTTTCCGCCTTCGCGTCTTCCAGCACCGCCTTCACGACGACCGCCTCCGCCACCACCGTAGCTTTTTCTTTCGCCGCCACCGCCGCCGAAGCTGCGTTTTCTTTCGCCACCGCCGCCGCTTCTACTTTCCGCTGCGTCACCAGATTTTTCAATCCTTACACCACGGTTGTTGAATTGTACGTCGTTGAAATTGCTGAATAACGAGTCAACACTTGCATCTTCCACTTCGAAGAACGAATAAACACCTTTAAGATCAATCTTACCTATGCTTTTTCCGCTGATTTTACCGTTATTACATACAAAAGATAATAAATCACCTCTAGTAAAGTCATCTACCGAACCTAAGTTGATAAACAAACGGGTATAACCTGCACTGTTTCTTGAACCACGTTCTCCACGCTCGCCACGTTCACCACGATCATCTGCAGATGCATTTAAATCAGGTGCGTTTTTGTAGTAATCTAAAAAGCGGTTAAACTCTAAAGATGCAAAACGTTTGATCACTTCTTCTTTGCTTAATTCAGCAAATTGTTCCATGATACGTGGAATGTATTGATCGATTTGTGCTTCGTTTACTTCAACAGTGTTTACTTTATGAACTAAAGAGAACAATTGTTTTTCGCAAACGTCGAAACCTGTAGGTAATTCTGCCTTGGTAAATTGTTTACCAATGATTCTTTCAATCTGACGGATTTTACCAGTTTCTTTAGCGTTGATGATACAGATCGAAATACCAGTTTTACCAGCACGACCAGTACGGCCAGAACGGTGGGTATAACTTTCAATCTCATCAGGTAAAGAATAGTTAATTACGTGAGTCACGTTGTTTACATCGATACCACGGGCAGCTACATCAGTTGCAATTAATAATTGCATGTGTCTGTCGCGGAAACGTTGCATTACCTTATCACGTTGTTGTTGAGATAAATCTCCGTGTAATGCATCAGCATTGTAACCATCTTTGATTAAGTGCTCTGCAACATCTTGCGTGTCCATTTTGGTTTTACAAAATACAACAGCAAAAATTTCCGGGTTAAAATCTACAATACGTTTAAGTGCAGCATATTTATCTCTAGCACGTACTACATAGTACTCATGTTCGATATTTACGTTACCTGCATTTTTAGTACCCATAGTCAACTCAATAGGGTTGTCCATGTAGTTCTTAGCTATTCTTCTTACCTCAGGAGGCATTGTAGCGGAGAATAACCATGTTTTTTTATCATCTGGTGTAGTCGACAAAATATCATTAATGTCTTCCTGGAAGCCCATGTTTAACATTTCGTCAGCCTCGTCTAAAACTACAAATTTCACATTCGAGAAATCGATAGCCTTACGGCCAATAATGTCTAACATACGGCCCGGTGTAGCCACAACTATTTGTACACCGATTCTGATCTCACGTAATTGCTGCATGATGTTTGCACCACCGTAAACGGCAACAACATTAGCACCTGAGATGTTTTTTGAGAAATTCTTGATGTCACTGGTAATCTGTAGGCAAAGCTCTCTCGTAGGGCATAAAATCAACGCCTGAGGCTTATTGCTTTTAAAGTCTATCAATTCTAACAGCGGCAAGCCGAATGCGGCTGTTTTTCCTGTACCAGTTTGGGCCAAACCAACAAAATCATTAACGCCCTCTAACAGTACAGGAATACTTTGTTCCTGAATAGGTGTTGGATTTTCGAAACCTAAATCCGTTACAGCATTAACAACGTCATCACTTATCCCCAATAATTTAAATGGGTTTGTCATGTATTATTTAATTAAGCCGCAAAGGTAACGATTTTAATTAGTTTTTCTTTTATGCTTAATAAAATAATAGCTGCCAGTCATTCAACGACTTAGCGTAGCCTGTCGGCAGATTTTATCAATTGTTCATCATTTTTAATGCCCCTTAGCGCTAAAATGTTGAAAATAATGGCCAGGATTGGCATAAATGCCCCTGCATTGTAAGCCACACCTTCCAGTCCGCCAGGCAGGTGTTGTGCCATCTGGCTAATCCAGAAACTTAAAGCAACAATTAATATGATAACCACATTACAAATTCTTTTCTGTAATGTCCTGTTTCTAAAGCTGAAAATATTGGCAAACGTTAATAAAGCTAAGGCAATGGTGCTAATGAACAAGGCCATAAAGCCTTCCATTTTAACTGTTCCGGTGGCAGCTTTCTGATACATACCGCTTACTAAAATCCAATATTCTGTGTCATTGCTAATTTTTGTAACCACTGGTAAAATGATTAATAGGAATAAAGTGAAACTGGCTAAGAAAAACCATATGGATTGTACTCTTTGTATCATATCAGTTTAATATTTCAGCAAATATATTAAAAGGCATAGACTAAGCAATTACAATTATAAGAAGTGTAATCAGAAAGATTAACTTTGTGAAATTGGATACGCAGCGATATTTTATAGAATTAGCCTACAATGGTACACCCTATCATGGATGGCAGATACAGCCCAATGCCATGACGGTGCAGGAATGCCTTGATAAGGCGTTATCGGTATTTTTCAGGCAACCTGTAATTACCCTGGGTTGTGGCAGAACAGATACTGGCGTTCATGCCACACAGTTTTTTGCGCACTTTGACCTGCTTACGGAATCTGCATTTGCAATAGAACAAAAAGTGAACAGCATCAACTCACTTTTACCTTATACCATTGCCATTAAAAGGATATTTAGGGTAGAAAACGATGCACATGCCCGCTTTCATGCCTTATCGCGCGCTTACCAATACCACCTGCATTTTCATAAAGACCCCTTTAAGTTAGATCGCTCCTGGTTGTATAAAGGAAACCTGGATGTGGAGGCCATGAACGAGGCGGCAAAGTTAATTGCCTCCTATACCGATTTCTCCTGTTTCAGTAAATCCAATACACAAACTTTTACCAACAATTGCAAAATTACAGAAGCGCATTTCGATAGGGTAGACGATGCCTTGGTGTTTACCATCCGTGCCGACCGCTTTTTACGTAACATGGTGCGTGCAGTTGTAGGTACCTTAATCAGGGTGGGGAAAAAAGAAATTGATTTAGTAGAATTGGCACAAATAATGGAAAGTAAGGACAGGCGTAATGCCGGTCAGTCGGTGCCTGCCTGTGGTTTATATTTAGTCCGCGTAGATTATCCTTTTGTAACAGCCGATGTCTAAAGTTAGTGGAGATGCTTTTAATGTAAGTTTACTGAAAAGAGTTTTTCAGTATGTAAAACCCTACCGCAAAATATTTGTCTGGTCGGTCATCCTTACCTTGTTGTTAGCCGTCATGGCGCCGATGCGCCCATACCTAATCAAGTATACCGTCGATAATTACATCATGACCGGCGATTATAATAACCTGGTCAACTTTACCCTCATCATGCTGTTGTTGCTGGTGTTACAAAGTGGTATACAATATAGTCACACTTTATTAACAAATATACTCGGGCAATCCGCAATTAAAGATTTGCGTGTCGATGTGTTTAACCACATCACCAAGCTGCGGTTGAAGTATTTTGATAAAACACCCATTGGTCAGTTAATTACCCGTACGGTATCTGACCTGGAAACCATATCCGATATTTTCTCCGAAGGTTTAATTGTCATCATCGGCGATATCCTGCAGGTGGCTGCCATCATTGCGGTCATGTTTTATTCAGATTGGGAACTGAGCATTGTGGTGTTGTTACCAATGCCGCTACTCATCGTAGCGACCTCTAAATTCCAAAAGGCCATTAAGTCAGCCTTCCAGGAAATCCGCACCGAGGTATCCAACCTGAATACCTATTTACAGGAGCATATTTCTGGTATTGCCATTATCCAGTATTTTGCAAGGGAAGAGCAGGAGTTCAAAAAATTTAAAAAGATTAATTCACGCTACCGCGATGCCAACATCCGGTCCAACTGGTACTATTCGATATTCTTTCCTGTGGTAGAAATTATATCGGCTTTATCCATGGGGCTATTGGTGTGGTGGGGCGCAAAAAGCATATTATCCAGTCCGCTGGATGTTACCCCGGGTACCATTCCCGAATTTCTGTTGTACATCAGCATGCTGTTTCGCCCTATCCGCGAGCTCGCCGATAAGTTTAATACCCTCCAAATGGGTATGGTAGGTGCAGAACGGGTATTTAAAGTATTAGATAATACCGAGATCACCCTCAATAACGGTACCCATGCCCCGGCTAAAATGAACGGCGCCATCAGGTTTGAAAACGTATGGTTTGCGTATAACGACGAAAATTTTGTGTTGAAAAACATATCCTTTGACGTGCAGGCCGGACAAACTGTTGCACTGGTTGGGGCTACTGGGGCAGGCAAATCGTCGACCATCAATATCCTGAACCGCTTTTATGAAATTCAGAAAGGGACGGTGAAAGTGGATGGTGTCAATATCTCCGAATATGAGCTGTCCTACCTTCGGGGTAAAATAGCCACGGTATTGCAGGATGTATTTCTGTTTTCCGATACCATCTTTAATAACATTACCCTGAACGACCCCGACATTACCATGAAAGAGGTGGTGGATGCCGCAAAAAAAGTAGGTGCCCATGATTTTATTGAGCGTTTACCTGGCAGTTACCAGTATAACGTGATGGAACGCGGGTCTACCTTGTCGGCCGGACAAGCACAATTGATCTCTTTTATCCGTGCCCTGGTGTTTAATCCTTCTATTTTGGTGTTAGATGAAGCCACTTCATCGGTAGATACGGAGACCGAAATGATGATCCAGCGGGCTATTGATAACCTGATGTATGGTCGTACAGCAATTGTGATAGCACACCGGCTGTCGACCATCCAGAAAGCTGACCTGATTATCGTGTTGGACAAAGGCGAAATAAAGGAAAAAGGCACGCATCAGGAACTGTTGAAATTAAATGGGTTTTACAAAAAGTTATATGACCTGCAGTTTAATTCGGTAGGAATCACCGGATAAATTTGGCATTCCATATCAATTAACTTAGATTTGCAAACAAAAAATTATAGATACATGAGTGTTTTAGTAAATAAAGATTCAAAAGTTATTGTTCAGGGTTTTACAGGAAATGAAGGCACATATCATGCTTCTCAAATGATAGAATACGGAACTGACGTTGTAGGTGGTGTAACGCCCGGTAAAGGCGGACAAACACATTTAGATAAGCCGGTATTCAACACCGTAAAAGATGCTGTTGATCAGGCTGGTGCCAATGTATCTATTATTTTTGTTCCACCTGCTTTTGCTGCTGACGCCATTATGGAAGCTGCTGAAGCTGGAATTAAAGTAATTGTTTGTATTACTGAAGGTATCCCGACAAAGGATATGATTCAGGTAAAAGAATATATTTCTGGTAGAGACTGCCGTTTAATCGGTCCTAACTGTCCAGGTATCATTACTGCTGATGAAGCTAAAATTGGTATCATGCCAGGTTTTATCTTCAAAAAAGGTACTGTAGGTGTGGTTTCTAAATCAGGAACCTTAACGTATGAAGCCGTTGACCAGGTTGTTAAAGCTGGAATGGGTATCACTACGGCTATCGGTATTGGTGGAGATCCAATTATTGGTACAACTACTAAAGAAGCAGTTGAGTTGTTAATGAACGATCCTGAAACTGAAGGTATCATCATGATTGGTGAAATTGGTGGTGGTATGGAAGCTGAAGCTGCCCTTTGGATCAAAGAACATGGTACTAAGCCAGTAGTTGGCTTTATCGCTGGTCAGACTGCGCCTCCGGGACGTAGAATGGGACATGCAGGTGCTATTGTTGGTGGTGCTGATGATACTGCTGCTGCAAAAATGAAAATTATGGCAGAATGTGGCATTACCGTAGTAGAAAGTCCTGCTGAAATTGGTGCTGCCATGGCTGCATTATTAAAAAAATAAGGTTAATTATTTCCTAACCATTTGTGAAAAGGACGTCTGATAAGACGTCCTTTTCACGTTTAAAATAACCTGTAAAAGAAGGGTAATTGAGGTCGACTCTGGGGGGCACATGAAATACTATGGCTACACTTTAATTTTACATTTCCCTGCAAACTTTATCTTTGCATATCTCGTATATTAGTATAAATCATAAAAAATGAGTAAAGTAAGCAATAGCCTATGGGTGATGTTGAGTATTTTCTTTTTAACAAGTTTCACCGCTTGCGCACAGAAGGAAAAAAAAGAAACGCCCGTTAAAAAAGCAAATCATATGGAGTGGAATAAATTA
Organism: Pedobacter sp. CAN_A7; assembly: GCF_015752175.1. Taxonomy (NCBI): domain Bacteria; kingdom Pseudomonadati; phylum Bacteroidota; class Sphingobacteriia; order Sphingobacteriales; family Sphingobacteriaceae; genus Pedobacter; species Pedobacter sp. CAN_A7. Next base: position 925,839 of record NZ_JADOUW010000002.1, read on the forward strand.
AGTAAAGCAGAAGAAGACGTTATTGTACGTAAGGGAACAGAATATCCGGGTACCGGAAGCTTATTAAATAATAAGGATAAAGGCACCTATGTGTGTAAAAGGTGTAATGCACCATTATACACTTCTGACTCTAAATTTGAATCAAACTGTGGCTGGCCAAGTTTTGATGATGAAATAAAAGGTGCCGTGATAAAAGTAGAAGATGCAGATGGCATGCGTACAGAAATCATATGTGCCAAATGTGAAGGTCACCTTGGGCACGTGTTCGTAGGTGAAGGTTTTACCGCTAAAAACACACGTCATTGTGTGAATTCTGTTTCCATGAATTTCGTGCCTGCAGCGCAATAAGACGTTGATTTTGAACAGGCCATGCAGCCCGGTGATGAACTCGCCGGGCTGTTTTTTTTGTTAAAAGTTTAGTTTTCTTATCTTTGGCGTTTCACCAACTTAAGTTTATATGAAGTATTGTTTGATTTTAATGAGTATGTTCTTGTTTTTAAAAGTACATGCGCAAGAAGAAAAAACAGATCAGGATACACCCAAAGTTCGCACAAAGACAGGTTTAGCCACCTATTACCACAGGAAATTTGAAGGCCGTAAAACCTCCAGTGGCAAAAGATACCGGGGCGAGCACTTAACCGCTGCCCACCGCACCTTACCCTTCGGTACCATCGTTACCGTAACAAACCTAAGCAATGGTAAAACCATTAATGTAGAGGTTAATGACAGGGGCCCCTTTACCAAAAGATATATAATTGATGTTTCTGAAAGCGCCGCAAAATATTTGGGCATCTTCGGAAAAGGTCATTCGAAGGTCGAAATCAGTTACGACCTGTCAGGCGTGTAATTTTATTTTACAACTCCGTTGCTATCAGAAAATTAAAATTATTACCCACACTTTTCTAAAATCAGCCGTTACCATTTAGCTTAAACGCCAAGTTTGGCAGGTAATTTATATGTCACTTTTGACTGGGATTGTGGATAAAATCAAAGGGTTGTTAACAACTTTGATGGCTAAACAGCAGGTGGTAATTTTATCTTTGTTATACAGACAACGGCAGAGATTTCACAGTTGTGCCACAGTACTAAAATTAACATTTTATCATCAATCTACTCTTTAAAATAAAATTATGCAGGAAGAAGAATTGCTATTAAGAGAAAATAAAGACCGTTTTGTTCTTTTACCAATTAAGTACCCGGAAATCTGGGAAATGTATAAGAAGAGTGAAGCTAGTTTTTGGACAGCTGAAGAGATTGATCTATCTGACGACCAGAAGCACTGGGATAATTTAAATGATGGTGAACGCCATTTTATCTCCCATATCTTAGCCTTTTTTGCTGCCAGCGATGGTATTGTCAACGAAAACCTTGCGGTTAACTTTATGAGTGAGGTGCAGCTGCCTGAAGCACGCTGTTTTTATGGTTTCCAAATCATGATGGAAAACATCCACTCTGAAACTTATGCCTTGTTAATCGATACCTATATAAAAGATCCGGATGAAAAAGACCGTTTGTTCCATGCCGTAGAAACCGTGCCTTGCGTAAAACGTAAAGCAGAATGGGCTTTGCGCTGGATCGATGGTGGTAGTTTTGCTGAACGCCTGGTTGCTTTTGCTGCCGTAGAAGGAATCTTCTTTAGTGGTAGTTTTTGCTCCATCTTTTGGTTGAAAAAACGTGGTTTAATGCCAGGACTAACCTTTAGTAATGAATTAATTTCCAGAGATGAAGGCATGCACTGCGAGTTTGCTTGTCTGCTATACAAAATGCTGGAGAATAAATTAAGCGAAGAAGCTGTACACGGAATTATCAGGGATGCTGTCGAGATTGAGAAAGAATTTGTTACCGATGCACTTCCCGTTGCTTTAATCGGCATGAATGCTAAATTAATGTCGCAATACATTGAGTTTGTTGCCGACAGGTGGTTACAGGAATTGGGTTACACCAAAATCTACAATGCAACCAACCCATTTGATTTTATGGAAATGATTTCCTTACAAGGTAAAACCAATTTCTTTGAGAAACGTGTGGGTGATTACCAAAAAAGTGGGGTGTTAACCTCATCAGAAGATAAGGCTTCGGCTTTCTCTTTGGATGACGACTTTTAGTCAACCCGCACACTATTATAACTAATTAAAAAACATAAAATATACTGATCCTATGTTTGTATTAAAAAGAGACGGCCGCAAGGAAGCGGTAAGATTCGATAAAATCACAGCCCGCATTGAGAAATTGTGCTATGGCTTTAACCCAGAGTTGGTTGATCCAATTGATGTGGCTAAAAAAGTAATTGAAGGTTTATATGATGGGGTAACTACATCAGAGCTGGATAACCTTGCTGCAGAAACTGCCGCCTCTTTAACCACCAAACATCCAGATTACGCATTACTAGCCTCGCGTATTGCGGTTTCTAACCTGCATAAAAATACGACCAAATCGTTTTCTAAAACGATGGAAAGTTTATACAACTACATCGATTCTAAAACAGGTAAATCTGCTTCTTTAATTGCTGATGATGTATGGGAAGTCATTAAGGCAAATGCTGATATTTTAGACAGCACGATTATTTACGACAGGGATTTTGGCTTTGATTACTTCGGTTTCAAAACTTTAGAAAAATCATACCTGTTAAAAATTGAAGGACAAATTGTAGAACGTCCACAGCACCTGTTTATGCGTGTGTCTGTAGGTATTCACAAAGAAGATATTGAAAGTGCTATTGCTACCTATAACCTGATGAGTGAGCGTTGGTTTACACACGCTACACCAACCTTGTTTAATGCGGCAACACCGAAACCTCAAATGTCATCTTGCTTTTTGTTAACCATGCAAGACGATAGTATTGAAGGGATCTATGATACCTTAAAACAAACGGCTAAAATTTCACAAAGTGCTGGTGGTATCGGTTTAAGTATCCACAACATCAGGGCCACAGGTTCTTATATTGGTGGAACAAACGGTACCAGCAATGGTATTGTACCCATGCTTAAAGTGTTTAACGACACGGCACGTTATGTAGATCAGGGTGGAGGTAAACGTAAAGGTGCTTTCGCCATTTACCTGGAGCCTTGGCATGCTGATGTGTTTGCGTTTTTAGACTTGCGTAAAAACCATGGTAAAGAAGAAATGCGAGCACGTGACTTGTTCTACGCCCTATGGATTTGTGATTTATTCATGAAACGTGTAGAAGAAAATGGCGAATGGAGTTTATTCTGTCCGCATGAAGCACCTGGTCTAGCTGATTGTTTCGGCGCTGAATTCGATGAGTTATACACCCGTTACGAGCGTGAAGGCCGTGCCAGAAAAACCATTAAAGCACAGGAACTTTGGTTTGCTATCCTTGATTCACAAATTGAAACCGGTACACCTTATTTGTTGTATAAAGATGCTGCCAACAGCAAATCTAACCAACAGAACTTAGGAACGATTAAAAGTTCCAACCTGTGTACTGAGATCATTGAATATACCGCTAAAGATGAAGTTGCCGTATGTAACCTGGCTTCATTAGCTTTACCAAGGTATGTAATCAATGGTGTGTTTGATCACCAGAAATTATACGATGTCACTTACCAGGTAACCATTAACCTGAACAAGATCATTGATCATAACTATTACCCGGTAGAGGAAGCTAAAAACTCTAACATGCGCCACAGACCAGTAGGTTTAGGGGTACAGGGTTTAGCAGATGCCTTTATTTTACTGCGCCTTCCATTTGAAAGTGAAGAAGCTAAAAAATTAAATACAGAGATTTTCGAAACCATTTACTTTGCGGCCATGACGGCATCGCATGACCTGGCTGTAAAACATGGTCCATACCAAACTTTCGCTGGCTCGCCTTTATCCAAAGGTCAGTTTCAGTTTGACCTTTGGAATGTAACTCCAGACAGCAACCGTTGGGATTGGGAAACGTTACGTGAGCAAGTAGTGAAAGATGGTGTATACAACTCTTTATTGGTTGCACCTATGCCTACGGCTTCTACTTCACAAATTTTAGGTAATAACGAATGTTTTGAGCCATACACTTCTAATATTTATACCAGAAGAGTATTGAGTGGAGAGTTTGTAGTGGTTAACAAACACTTGTTAAAAGACCTTGTGGCCTTAGGTTTATGGAACACTGCCATGAAAGACAGGATTATTTTAGCCAATGGTTCGATCCAGCACATTGACGAGATTCCTGATTACATCAAAGAACTGTATAAAACAGTTTGGGAGATTAAAATGCGTAGCATTATTGACATGGCAGCGGATCGCGGTGCCTATATCTGTCAGTCTCAATCCCTAAACTTGTTTATCAATGCGCCAAATACGTCTAAACTGACTTCTATGCACTTCTATGCCTGGAAGAAAGGATTAAAAACGGGTATGTATTACCTGCGTACACAAGCGGCTTCACAGGCTGTGAAGTTTACTGTAGAAAATCAGGCAGGTAAAAACATGGAGCCAATCATTCCGGAACATATTGAAGAAAGTGCAGAAGAGATTGTAGACGGACCTGTTTGTTCGATGGAAGAAGGCTGTATCAGCTGCTCTGGATAAACAAAACTTTTTAGAAAATACACAGGAGTAAGATTCGTTTCTTACTCCTTTTTTTATGCCTTATCTTTGCCTTAATGGTAAAACATGAAATCATTTCCTGCGAACGTTGCCACACCCGGGTGGAGTGTAAAGCCAATGCCTCGTTAAAGTGCCAGTGTAACGCCGTACAGTTAGACCTGAACGAAGTGCAATACATCAGCGAGCTTTATGAAGGTTGTCTTTGTGCCGCTTGTTTACGCGCTTTACAGCTGGAATATCAGGAAAGTATCTGATCTGCGGAGCAATCGGCTACAAACAAAAATTTTCTGTTAACTTTGCGTTTCAAATATTCTGAACATGGCAAAAGTACAAGTTGGATTGGTGCAGATGAGCTGTACCGCTGATAAACAAGAAAATTTAGATAAGGCGATTGTTAAGATTCGCGAGATTGCTGCTCAAGGTGCTCAAATTGTTTGCCTGCAGGAATTATTTACCTCCCTTTATTTTTGTGATGAAGAAGATTATACCAATTTTCAATTAGCAGAAGCCATTCCTGGTCCTTCTACCGACGTGCTTTCTAAAGTAGCTGCAGAACTTAATGTGGTGATCGTTGCTTCTTTATTCGAGAAACGTGCCGAAGGTTTATATCACAATACCACCGCTGTTTTAGACGCTGATGGTACTTATTTAGGGAAATACCGTAAAATGCACATCCCCGATGATCCGGGTTTCTATGAGAAATTCTATTTCACTCCTGGCGATTTAGGTTATAAAGTTTTCAAAACAAAGTTTGCCAAAATAGGCGTATTGATATGCTGGGACCAATGGTATCCTGAAGCGGCACGTATTACCGCATTGATGGGTGCCGACTTCCTTTTTTACCCTACCGCTATTGGCTGGGCCACAACACAAGATGAAGGAACCAATACCGAGCAGTACAATGCCTGGCAGACCATACAGCGTTCACATGCTATTGCGAACGGTGTTCCGGTAGTGAGTGTAAACCGGGTAGGCGATGAGGCCGGTGTTACCTTCTGGGGCGGATCTTTTGTGTCCAATCCTTTTGGAACTATTTTATACCAGGCACCACACCTGGAAGAAACATTAAAGGTAGTGGAACTCGACCTGTCCAAATCTGACAGCTACCGTACACACTGGCCTTTTTTACGCGACAGACGTATTGACAGTTATTCACAGATTACAAAAAGATATATTGATGACGAATCTATTTAAGGATACGCCAAAGCAGTTAGGTTACACTTTTCCGGCAGAGTGGGCAAAACATGAAGCCACCTGGTTAAGCTGGCCACATAAGGAAGCTTCCTGGCCAGGTAAACTGGAAACCATTTATAAACCTTACTGCGAGTTTATTAAGGTAGTTGCCGAAGGCGAAAAGGTGCGGATCAATGTGAATGATGAGGCGACAAAGGATTTTGCTACTGCAGAACTGCAAAAGGTGGGTGCCGACCTGAATAACATTGAGTTTTATTTTAACCCCAGCAATGATGCCTGGTGCCGGGATCACGGTCCGGCTTTCCTGCTTAGCGCAGATCAAAGCAAAAAAGCAGTTATCGATTGGGGTTACAATGCTTGGGGCGACAAATACCCTCCATATGACCTGGATGATGTGATACCCACTAAAATTGCAGAGCACTTTGAGTTACCTTTATACAATCCCGGCATTGTGATGGAAGGTGGTTCTGTTGAATTTAATGGCGCAGGAACTATATTAACGACTACCGCATGTTTGCTAAACGAAAACCGTAATCCTCATTTAAATAAGGCACAAATTGAGCAGTACCTGATGGATTATTATGGTGCAGAACAGGTATTGTGGTTAGGTGATGGCATTGTTGGTGACGATACCGATGGCCATATTGATGACATTACCCGTTTCGTCAACAAAAACACCGTGCTTACCGTAGTGGAAAGCAATCCGGAGGATGAGAATTACCACCTGTTGCAGGAAAACCTGGAAACGCTTAAAACCATGCGTTTACCCGATGGCGAAGCTTTAAACATCATTACTTTACCCATGCCTTCGCCGGTAATCCATGAAGATACGCGATTGCCAGCATCTTACGCTAACTTTTACATCACAAACCATGCCGTAGTGGTCCCTACATTTAGGGATGCCAACGACAGCCTGGCACTCGATATTATCCAACAGGCTTTTCCAGACCGCAAGGTAGTGGGCATTGATTCTACTGATATTATCTGGGGCCTAGGTAGCTTCCATTGTTTAAGTCAGCAGGAACCCGCAACTCAACCTATATTAACACCAGCTATATAAAATACCCTCATACATGAAATTACTAGAAGGAAAAACCGCACTGATCACGGGTGCATCTAAAGGAATAGGCCGCAAAATAGCGGAGAAATTTGCAGAGCAAGGCGCTAACGTAGCTTTTACTTATTTATCATCGGTAGAAAAGGGAGAAGCCCTTGAACAAGAGTTACAAGTTTATGGTACCCAAGTGAAAGGTTATCGTTCTGATGCTTCTAAATTTGACCAGGCAGAGCAGTTAATCACGGCTATCGTAGCAGATTTTGGTACACTTGATATCGTGGTAAACAATGCCGGTATTACCAAAGATGGTTTATTGATGCGCATGAGTGAAGAAAACTTTGATGATGTAATCAATGTGAACCTGAAATCTGTGTTTAATGTAACCAAAGCGGCGTCTAAAATCATGATGAAAAACCGCAAAGGCGTGTTTATCAACATGAGTTCCGTTGTAGGGGTGCAGGGTAATGCAGGTCAGGCCAACTATGCCGCTTCTAAGGCAGGTATTATTGGTTTTTCTAAGTCGGTAGCTAAAGAATTAGGTTCCCGCAACATCCGCTCAAACGTAGTGGCTCCAGGTTTTATCCGTACAGAAATGACCGAAGTATTGGATCCTAAAGTGGTTCAGGGCTGGGAGCAGGGTATACCTCTAAAAAGAGCAGGGGAGCCGGATGATGTGGCTAATGTATGCGTTTTCCTGGCTTCAGACATGAGTGCTTATGTAACCGGACAGGTATTATCAGTTTGTGGCGGAATGTTATAACCACAAACGTCTTGTTGTAGATAGTTTATCCTTATTTAATTTTTAATCTTATATTAAGCCACTGTTTAAACAATTAGCAGTGGCTTAGTACGTTATTGCCAAGCATTGTAAATTTCATTACATGTAAAATGGATAAGGGGAATCAGATCATTAAAAGAAATAACGTTCGGGTCATCGGGCAGGGTAGGCAAACTATAATGTTTGCTCATGGCTTCGGCAACGACCAGAACAGCTTTAATGCTATCGTTCCTGCATTCGAAAATGATTATAAAATTGTATTGTTTGACTATGTAGGCTCCGGACAGTCAGATCTTGCCGCTTATGATGAACAGCGGTATAAAACCCTTAGTGGTTTTGCCATGGATATTGTAGAAATCAGTCATGCGCTAGACCTTCGTGATGTTATATTTATTGGCCATTCGGTAAGCAGTATGATTGGTGTGCTTGCTGCAGAGCAAGAACCTGCCTTATTCCAAAAGCTTATTTTTATTGGTCCTTCGCCTCGTTATATTAATGAGGAAGGTTACCATGGTGGTATAGACCTTAACGATTTAGAAGACCTGATGGCGGTAATGGACAGCAATTACCTGGGCTGGTCAAGTACCATGGCACCAGCTATTGTTGGAAATCCAGACCGGCCGGAACTTGGGCAGGGAGTTACCGCATCATTCCAGGCTGCAGATCCCACTATCGCCAGAAACTTTGCCAAGGTTACTTTTTATTCAGATTACAGGGAAAAATTGCCTTTTTTAAAGGTCCCAAGCCTAACCATACAAGGACAAGATGATGTCATCACTTCGGTGAGGGTTGCGCAGTATGTACACCAGCATACGCCAGATAATCAAATGGCCATCCTGAATTCTTCAGGTCATTGTCCGCATTTAAGCGATCCGGACGCTGTCATCTCCGCCATTAAAAACTTCATATAGTACGAATCAATATGCATAACCAGGACCCTTCGGCTACACCCTTAGATGAATTCATTAATACGGAGTTCCTCTACCAGCATGCGCCATGCGGTTATGTATCTTTCGATGCACATGGTGAAATTATCCGCATCAACGAAACATTTTGCCAGTGGTTAGGTATGGATAGGGCGGCTATAAGCGAAAAAAACTTTACTTCCTTATTAAACACTGCTGGGGCTATGTATTTTCAGATGGTTGTTAACCCGATGTTACACCAGCATGAAATGGCCAGTGAGGTTAATTTTAAATTTGGCAAAGATGAGTTGCAATTTGATGGCTTGTTCAATGCGGTGGTGCACAAAAATGAGCATGGTGAGGTTGTGGTGATCAATGCTACAGTGCATAAAATAACGAATCGCAAGAAGTATGAGCAAGATCTGCTCCTAGCAAAACACGAGGCAGATCAGGGCAAAAAAAGGTTTGAGTTTCTATCTAACAGTATTCCGAATTTAATATGGACCGTGATGCCATCGGGGGAAGTAGACTTTATTAACCAGCGGCTTAAAGATTATTTTCAGCAAGATGATCTTAGCTGGTATAGTAATTTTGGTGGCTTTCCGGAAGATGAAAGAGCGAGGGTGATGAAAGCCTTTGACCAATCATTGAAAAAGGGTACAACCCTGGATCTGGAGGTGACAATGATTAATCCCGAAGGCAAGCATGAGTGGTTTCTATTCCGGATGGAACCATTTGTTAACGACGAGGGTGCAATTGAATTATGGATTGGATCAGCAACAACCATACATAAAAGCAAAGTGGAGCAATTGGCTAAACAATCACAATTAACATTAAACCTTTCTACAGCAGAGAAAACCATTAGCGAGAATAAAGGATTGTTCACTAAGATTGCTTTTAACCAGTCGCACATGATTAGGAAACCGTTGGCTAATATCATGGGGCTTATACCTTTACTTCAGGGGGAGAAGCTTTCAGAAGAAGGTCATTACGTGCTTAAATGTATGGTAGATAGTGTAGAGGAATTAGATTATCTGGTTAAAGAGGTAGTGAAACAAACCGAAATAACTTAATCTTTTGGAGCTTCTTTAATGATCACGAAAACGTCCTCATTCGGTTTCTTCATGTAATATTTTTCCCTGGCAAACTTCTCGGCAGTTTTAAGGTTGGTGTTCAGTTCGTTTAAATCTTTCTTTACCTTGGCCGTTTCCTCCGTATAAAAGTCCTTTTCTTCTTGTAATTTATTTACTTCCGTCCGGAATTCATATTGCGATAGCATGTCATTTTTGTCAAAAAACAGCATCCACACCACAAAAGCTGCGGTGGCGATAAAGTATTTGTTGCGACAAATTTCAAGTAATCGTTTCATGATAGACAAATATAAATAAAAGCAGCAAAAAAAATCCCTGCCTGGTTAAAGGTAGGGATTAATTTAATTAAAATCTATGGCTGGTAAAAGCCACAAGAAACAATTGTTTATTTCTTTAAAAACTTGAAGTCTTTACCGATGAAACGGCCAGCGCTTCCAAGTTCTTCTTCAATACGTAACAACTGGTTGTATTTTGCAATCCTGTCTGAACGTGAAGCTGATCCTGTTTTGATCTGACCACAGTTTAACGCTACCGCTAAATCTGCTATCGTTGTATCTTCAGTTTCACCACTTCTATGACTCATTACAGAAGTATAGCCACTGTTTTGTGCTAAACTTACTGCATTGATGGTTTCAGTTAATGAACCAATTTGGTTAACTTTTACTAAGATAGAGTTTGCAATGCTTTTATCAATACCTTGTTGAAGGCGTTTAACATTGGTTACAAACAAATCATCACCTACAAGCTGTACTTTATCGCCAATGGCTAAAGTTAATGCTTCCCAGGCAGCCCAATCGTCTTCATCTAAACCATCTTCTATGGAAATAATAGGGTATTTACTAGCCCAATCCACCCAGTAGTTCACCATTTCGTCCGAGGTTAATTTCTCGCCAGATGATTTATGGAAGTTATATGTTTTTGTTTTTGAATCGTACATTTCTGAAGCAGCAGCATCCATGGCAATCCAGATGTCTTTTCCTGGTGTAAAACCAGAAGCTTCAATAGCGGTTAATACCGTTTCAATAGCTTCAACATTAGAACCAATGTTTGGTGCAAAACCACCTTCATCACCTACGTTAGTAGAATATCCTTTTTTCTTTAAAACTGTTTTCAGGTTATGGAAAACTTCAGTACCCATTTGCAAAGCTTCAGAGAAACTTTTAGCACCTAAAGGCATGATCATGAATTCCTGGAAATCAATTTTGTTATCCGCATGTGCACCACCGTTTAAGATGTTCATCATGGGAACTGGTAAAGTGTTAGCGTTAACACCACCAATATAACGGTATAAAGGTTGTCTGCTTTCTTGAGCTGCAGCTTTAGCCACCGCAAGAGAAACACCTAAAATAGCATTAGCACCTAAATTTCCTTTATTTTCAGACCCATCAAGGTCGATCATTAGTTTGTCGATCAGGTTTTGTTCAAAAACATCAACACCCTGAAGTTCTTTGGCAATTTTACTATTTACATTGTCAACGGCTTTTAATACACCTTTGCCCATGTAGACTTTATTGTCTCCATCTCTTAATTCCACTGCTTCATGTTTACCAGTGCTGGCTCCAGATGGAACGGCTGCACGGCCCATGTTGCCGTTTTCTGTTACTACCTCTACTTCAATTGTAGGATTTCCTCTGGAATCAAGGATTTGCCTTGCATGAACATCAATAATTAAACTCATTTCTATTAGTTTTATGGTTAAATATGTCTTAGTGTAGATAATACAATTACTAAGTACATACCCAAAGTTAAAATAATTTTTAAACTATCGTTGAAAATCCAAAAATTACTCCCATTTAAATACCTTAACAGCTACTGCATAAACCACAATTCCCCATATTAACAGGATGAACAGCTGAAACTTAACATCCCAGAGGCCTGCACCTTCAAAGGCTATTTGTCGCATGGCATCGTTGAGGTAAGTGAGGGGTAGGGCCTTGCTGATCGGCTGCAGCCATTCAGGAAAAGCTTCTATAGGAAAAAACGTTCCGGAGAGCAAAAATTGGGGTAAGGTAACAATGTTGGAAATCGGAGGAATGGTGCTTTCGCTTTTTGCAATTCCCGACACTACAAAGCCGAAACCCATAAATACAATAATGCCAATAATGGCCAGCAAAAGCATATTGGTTACCGTGACCACGCCATGGATCAGCGTGAAATCAAAAAACACACGACCCACAATAATGATAAATAAGGCACCCAACAAGGAAAACCCTATCCTGGCCAAAGCTTCACCCAAAACAATGCTGGAGCGTTTTACTGGTGTGGCGAAAAAGCGTTTGATCACCAGGGTTTGGCGAAGGTTGAAAAATACAAAAGCAGTACCAAACACGCCAGTGCTTAACAAAGCAAAGCCTAACTGGCCTGGCAATATAAAATCAATGGTGCGGTATATTCTACCGCTAACAGTAGTTTCGTGTAATTCGGCAACGGTTGGTACTACGTCGCGGGTATTTAAGGTTAACAACAAGTTGTTAAGTAAAGATTTTAAGATGCTCGCCTCATCAATGGAAGCTGCGGTATAGGTAACATGGGTGCGGTAGGCAGGTTTGCCAGTAGGATTCTTTTCCACCGCAATGGAAGCGTCAATACTCCCTTTTTCCAGAGCTGTCTGAATCTCCGCAGGCGTTTTGTCGGTGCTCAGGCGTACCACCTGCATGTGCTGTAATTCTGCAATTACGGGGTTATTGACATCTGATCCCGGAACTACAGCCAGGTCTATTTTTACACCACCGCTGCTCATAAACCCGAAAACAAGGATAAAGATCAGGGGAAAAGCAAGGGTAAAAATAACCGCCGAAGGACTACGCATAATCGACCGGAAACTTGCTTTTGCCAAAGCTAAAGTAGCTTTGGTGTTATTATAAGGTTTACTCATGGTTTGGGGGTTATCCTTCGCGCCATTCCTGGCCGGTCAGGTTAATAAATACATCTTCCAGGTTGGCTTTTTTCACTTCTTTTTTGCGCTCGAAACCACTGGCCACCAGGTTGTCAATTAAATTGTCGGGGGTGTCCACTGCAATGATTCGTCCGTTTTCGACAAAAGCTACACGGTCGCAAAGCTGCTCCGCCTCATCCATATAATGGGTGGTGAGCACCACGGTAGTTCCCTGGTCACGAATGCCTTTAATCAAATCCCATAAATTCCGGCGCGCCTGCGGATCCAGTCCGGTAGTTGGCTCATCCAGGAAAACAATTTTTGGCGAATTAATAAGGGTTGTGGCAATGGAAAAACGTTGTTTTTGTCCGCCAGACAATGCTTTATACTTGGCTTTAGCCTTGTCTTGTAAGTTTACCTTGGCCAGCATGTCCATGGGTTTTACATCCAGGCCATACAGGCCTGAAAACAGCTCCAGCAACTCTACCAGGTTCAGGTTAGGGTAATAACCCGCGGCCTGCAGCTGCACGCCTATAATTTGTTTAATCTGCTGCGCATCTTTATCCACTGAAAAGCCATCTACGATAATCTCACCAGAAGTCTTTTGCCTTAAGGTTTCAATAATCTCCAGGGTAGTGGTTTTTCCCGCACCATTTGGACCCAGAAGCCCAAAAATCTCGTTCTCATAAACATCAAAGCTAATGCCCTGTACGGCGGTAATGTCATCATACTTCTTTACCAGGTTCCTGACACTAATGATGGTACTTCTTTTATCCATGTTGTAAAAATAAAAGGTTTTAAGGGAAAGCAAATATACTTCTCCTTAAAACCTTAAGCTATTGTTAGACGGTTATTGTTTTTATTACCAGGCTAAGTCGCCTTTGATCATTTCAATAAAATCGTCAAATAAGTAACGTGAATCATGTGGGCCAGGCGAAGATTCAGGGTGGTATTGTACCGAGAATGCTTTTTTACCTTTAACGCGGATACCTTCGATAGATTGGTCGTTTAAATTGATGTGGGTAATCTCTACTTTATCTGAGCTTTTCACCTCATCTGGTATCACACCAAAACCATGGTTTTGTGAAGTTACTTCACAATGATCTTTGATGATGTTTTTTACCGGGTGGTTTAATCCCCTGTGGCCGTTAAACATTTTCATGGTACCAATGCCATTGGCTTGTGCCAGTAACTGGTGACCTAAACAAATACCAAACATCGGTTTGTCAGCACCTAATATTTCTTTTACCGTATCAATGGCATAAGGCATAGCTGCTGGATCGCCGGGGCCGTTAGAAATGAAATAACCATCAGCACCCCATTTGTCCATCTCTTCAAAAGAAGTTTTAGCCGGGAAAACCTGCACATAAATATCCCTATCGTCGAAATTACGAAGAATGTTTTTCTTGATCCCTAAATCTAAAGCGGCAATTTTATATGTCGCATCAGGTGATCCATGGAAATAGGCTTTTTCAGTAGATACCTGTGAAGATAATTCTAAGCCATCCATAGAAGGCACGGCTTCCAGTTTCTTTTTCAGTTCTTCCACATCCGTAATTTCCGAAGAAATGATGGCATTCATGGCACCTTTATGTCTGATGTGACGAACCAATGCACGGGTGTCAATATCAGATATGCCCACAATGTTTTCTTCCTGAAAGTAGTCCTGGATAGATCCAGAGGCTTCTTTACGGCTGTAACCAATGTTGTAGTTTTTGCAAACTAAACCGGCTATTTTAATCGATTCAGATTCACCTTCCTCCTTATGTATACCATAATTCCCAATATGGGCATTGGTGGTTACCATGATCTGTCCAAAATAAGAAGGGTCAGTGAAAATCTCCTGATAACCTGTCATACCTGTATTGAAACAAATTTCGCCGGTGGTAGTGCCGATTTTTCCAGCCGCTTTTCCGTTAAATACGGTGCCATCAGCCAATAACAAGATCGCTGGTAACTTGATGTAGTTAGTCATGATAATATAAATCAGAAATTAGATTGAAAAAAGAGAAGAAATAAGGGAATGTAGTAGCGGAACTACTGCTTTTTGTGTTAACAAATGTGTTGTTATGTAACCCCTGCATTTCGGGATACAAAGATAGGAGTTTAAGAGGTAAATTCAATATTTTTTTTAATACAGGTAATAACCCCTATTTTCCAATTGTAAAACTTAATTTTGTTACCTTAAAACTAATAGAAATGTCCATAAATAAAGAAGTTAAACGCATTACTACTCATACACTTCAGGCCATGAAAGACAATGGGGAGAAGATTGCCATGCTTACTGCTTACGACTATTCGATGGCAACCATCCTTGGCGATGCTGGACTTGATGTATTACTGGTAGGTGACTCGGCATCGAATGTGATGGCCGGTCACGAAACGACTTTACCCATTACCCTCGATCAAATGATCTATCATGCACAAAGTGTGGTAAGAGGGGCAGGACGGGCCTTTGTGGTCGTTGATCTTCCTTTTGGAACTTACCAGGGTAACTCTAAAGAAGCATTAAACTCTGCCATCCGCATCATGAAAGAGTCGGGTGCGCATGGTGTAAAACTAGAAGGCGGACAAGAAATTGCTGAATCTGTGCAACGTATTATCACAGCAGGTATTCCGGTGATGGGCCATTTGGGCTTAACACCACAATCAATTTATAAATTCGGTACGTATACCGTAAGGGCTAAGGACGAGTTGGAAGCGGAGAAATTAAAAAGTGATGCTTTGGTTTTACAGGAAGCAGGTTGCTTTTCGGTAGTCTTAGAAAAGATCCCAGCAAAACTGGCTAAAGAAGTGTCCGAAAGCCTTCATATTCCCACCATTGGTATTGGTGCTGGTCCGCATTGCGACGGACAAGTATTAGTGGTAAACGATATGATTGGTTTAACAAAAGGTTTTAAACCTCGTTTCCTACGCCAGTACATGGACCTTTACGAGGGCATCAAGGGTGCTGCAGAAAGCTATATTAAGGATGTAAAGGGAAATGATTTTCCAAATGAAAAAGAACAGTACTAATGCCGGTTAGCGATAAAGACATACTTTTTGAAGACAATCATTTAATTGCCGTAAATAAACGTGCGGGTGATATTGTGCAGGTGGATGAAACTGGTGATGAATCGCTGGATGAAATGGTTAAAAAATATATCGCCATCAAATACAATAAACCCAGCGACGTTTTTCTGGGGGTGATGCACCGTTTAGACCGACCAGTAAGTGGGGTTATTTTATTTGCCCGTACCAGTAAAGCCCTGGCGCGGATGAATGATGTGTTCAAGAACCGGGAGGTTAAAAAAACTTACTGGGCCGTGGTACGTAACAAACCTGCAGCCCTATCGGGAACACTGGTGCATTGGTTATTAAAAAATACACAGAAAAACGTGGTTACGGCACACGCTAAAGAGGTAGCTGGTAGCCAGCGTGCAGAACTGAGTTACAAGCTGATTGGCGAACTGGGAGGTTTTTACCTGTTGGAAGTAGATCCCCTCACGGGTCGTTCGCACCAGATCAGGGTTCAGCTGGCCTCTATGGGCTGCCCCATTGTAGGCGATAACAAATATGGATATCCCCGCGGTAGCCGCAAAGGCAGTATCTGTTTACATGCCCGGCGACTACAGTTTACCCACCCGGTTAAAAAAGAACCGGTCACTATTTTTGCCAAACTTCCTGTAGATGGTTTCTGGGAACGTTTTGAAGAATTTTAACCTTACTGACAAGCAATTTTTTCAAGTACGATGCCATTGGTGTCGTACTTTCTTGTTTCTGCCGGACCGAAACCTTCAATTAACTGGTCATCTTGTTTTAAAAAGGCTACTGGTCTTTGAGAAGTGGTACCTTCTGAAGCAAATGTATAATCAAGCAACAATGTGTCACCCTTGATTTTTCCTACTACACGGCCTTCATTTTTGTCCTTCTCAAAAAGTTTATAGGTCAATCGACCGGTAATGGCCGTACCCACCTGGCTCATCGTTAAGGCTACCGTATCTCTGTTTTTTATATAGGTATAACATTCTTCCACATTGCCTGTTAACTTCTTTTCTTCTGCTACACTATCAATTTCTACTGGATTGTTGGGCTTTTGCTGACAGGCAGTCAGCACTGCGCTTAATGCGATAAAAGCTAGGGCATGGTTTTTCATGTTTCTGTTGTTATAGGGGTGATAACAATTAAAAGGGCAAAAGGTTGTTATGTAAAATAGCTTAGCATCTGTAACGGTTAAAACGAATTCGTGAATTTGGCCAAAACTATTCTATACCCAATCGTTAATATTCATTTTTTGTTAAAGGCTTTTAGTTAAGTACGGGGGTAAGAAAGGAAAAATAGAGTAGCAGATAGCAGCAAAGGAAATTAAACCTCGTGTCGATCAGGCATTAGAACAAATCTTCCCTAGAGTTAGGGAAATTTATAAGCTAAGCCGAGAAGACGAGTTGAGCACCTCAGAAATCACTATTTAATCTAAACATCTCCGAGCAAACTGTCAAAAACCAGCTCACTGCCGCATTGAAACATCTGTGTAAGGCTTGCCAGTTTTTTTATTTTGTTAGAGTACTAAGTGGCGATACTATTCTAACCAAACCTGTTGCGTAAAGGCACCGTTCGCCGCAATGTCCCATAGTTCAAGCCTTACCCATGTACGGTTCTTTAGATTAACAGTAAATTCAAACTGCTCTTTTCCGAATGCAAGGGTATTATTCAGGTTTATTCGCTCCCGGTAAACTTCTTTTCCGTCGCCGGACACTATCTCCGCGAAATTTAAAGGAAAGGTCCAATTAGCGGAGAGAACAATTTTTGTCTTGCCTGAGGAGGAGATTTTAGCTGTATTACCGGACTGTTTGCCATTTACGGTAAACACCGGAATTAGTACCTCTCCGGTAGAAACAAAGAACTTTCCTTGTCGCATCGCATCTAGTACCGACTGCCAGCCGTCTTTAAAATCAGGGAGCTTATCGAGCTGCAGGTAGTTAACATTTAAATGTGCGTACATCTCGTTTTGCTCCGTAATTGTGAAAATATCACTCTCCGCTATCACATGCTTTTTTAATCCCCAATTGGCCATATCGTCATACAGGTTGAGCACGCGCTTGCTTAAGGTCGGCAAAGAGAGGTCAGCCGGAATAGCTTTCCACGCTGCTCCAAAAAAGGTTTCAGACTTAAAAAAGGGTTCTTCTTTATAAGCATCAGGATATCCGGTTGAAGCCTTTGTCCGGGCATGCGCGGTCCAGGCAAGTCCATTCTCCACTTCAAGCAATTTCAGCATTTCGTCTTTATTCCCTATACGGTATACCTTCCCGTATTTGGGATGAACCGAAACAAAAGGCATGTTGGGCTTTCTCGACATAATCCAGTTAATCGGTTTCGGGAAAAAACTTAGCCAATGACCGCCATAAAAGTTGTTAGGCTCTTCACCGGGCAGCAAAAGAAAATTGCTATCAGAAAGCCTGGCGCACTGTTCATGAAGCGCATGCAGCTCTTTCAAACGTTCTTCATCTGGCCCCTTAGGATGGCCCGGTCCGTGAAATTCACCCAGATGAACAATATTTACTCCGGCCTTTTTAAGGACTTCTTTAAATTCAGGCTTTTCTGGTACAGGCAACCCCTTTAGCACCACATCCATAATAAACTCATTGTGGAAGTGGCTGGCCATGGTTTTATATCCCGGAAGCGGCACGTAAGAATCGCTGTGAGTAAATTTTTTTACTTCCTCTAAAACTTCTGCGGAAGTTCCAGTATCCAGCAAACAGAAAAAGTTTAAACGCTGGCTGGTTTTAGGAGGTGCATTAAACCATGGAACGTAACGTCTGTCTCCTAAAGGATCCTGGCGAATACCCATGCCGTAGCCGGGCATTAGATTTCCGTAATTCCGTCCCCACCAGGTAAACTTTAAATTAAAAGCTTCATCTAGGGGATAAAAATACTGGTGAGGAGGAGGAAACAGCGCGAGGCTTCCCACCGTACTTTGCCCAATGATGGTGCGGTACTTTACTTCCTGATCTTTTGCAGCTGTTTCGTGTACCACCTTTGTAGTTTGGAGCACATTTTTCACGTCCGACCAGGATATATTTTGCCAAACCTGTGTTTTACTTACTAAACCGGCGTCATAAAGAATCGCTGTAGAATCAGCTTCTGTAGCCATAACTGCTGCTACATTAAATAATGGGCTGCCATTATATAATGTTATTTCAAGCGCCCCCCTGAATGAGGCCGCCTGCATATCAGAAATACGAATAATGGTATGTGCGCCAGAACTGCTTACGCTTGCAGAACGTTTATCAAAGTTTACCAAGTAAGACTTATATGGCTTTTTGGGAACTCGGTCAAAAAACACATCCCATCCTCCACTTTTTGGGTCTAAGGTTCTTTTGCCGATGGTAAGAATGAAAGCAGGATCCAGTCCTGCGGCAATTTCTTTGAACTCCGCTTTTGATTCCACGCCCACACTTTTAAACAAGGGCATGCCCTTTTCAAGATCAAGTACGAGCCTTCCGTGTCCATTCCTACCTGCGGGCCATTTAACATCTATCAGCTTACCCTCTACACGTACCTTAACCCCGTTTCGTTTGTTCAACTGGGAGACATCTACGAGTTGCTGTGCTTGTAAACTAATAGCACAAATAAAAAATAACAGCAATAAGATAAATCGTTTTACTACAATAAAAGCAGGTTTATTTTGGTAAGAATTCATAGTATATTTGGTCGTAGATGGTAAATGATATGCGGGAGTTGCTATCTGTAATTCCTTGTGCATTTCCAAGTTAACAGAAATAGATGACACTTCAAAATGCTGATATAAATCTACAACCACTTGCCATGTTCAATTAGCCAGCTTGGTGTTGTTTCCCAAAACCATATCCACGGCCATACGTCTATAGAATTTGCAGGCACTTTTAGCACGACATTTTGAGAATCAAAAACAGGGATTGCCCGGTAAAAGCAACCCCTGTATAAGTATAAAATAAATAAAATGGTTTACCAGACCAGTGTCGCTACAGCACCTGCGGCTAAACTGATGCGCTGGTATTTACCGGCACTCTTCATTTGAAAATGTTGTTCAGCATCACTGTTATTGGCCACAATCAGTACTTTTTTACCATCAGGAGTTTTAAAGGCCACATTGGGTAAAGTGTTTAGGTTAGTGGAGGCAATGCGGTGTGATCCTGTCGGCACAAATTTAGACGCATGACCAATCACATAATAAGCCACATTTCTGCTTACACCCGGTGTAATGGTTAATGCACCCAAACAGTTTACACAACCACCATCGGTATGCGGACCATAATTAGCATCGGCTGCTACGTTCCATTCCAAAACATTTCTGCTCCAGTTACGTGTGGCACCAATAATCAGGGTAGAAACATGCCATTTCAGGTCTTCAGCAAACTTACTTGGTCCGCCAACCCACTGCTCCGTAAAGTAAATATGTTTGTCGGGGTGTGCCTCATGAACTTTCGACAAGGCGTCTATTGTGCCACCATATAAATGGAAAGCCGAACCATCCACATATTGTTTGGCCTCGGGGTCATCTAATATAGAGATTGGGTATTCTGGTTTATCAGCATTGTGATCATATAAAATAATTTTTGTTTTGATTCCTTCTTTTTTAAACAATGGGCCTAAGGCTGTTTTAATAAAGATGGCCTGATCTTTTGCTTCCATGTACATGCTAGGCACGTTACCCGGATGTAAAGGTTCATTCTGTATGGTAATGGCATCTATGGTAATGCCTTGCTCTTGCATAGCCCTGATGTATTTTACAAAATAAGTAGCATAACTCTGGTAAAATTCAGGTTTTAAACTACCGCCTTTAAAGCTGTTGTTGTCTTTCATCCAGACCGGCGCAGACCATGGCGAACCCAGAATCAGGAGCTTCGGATTAATGGCCACAATTTTTTTCAATACCGGAATCAAGTCGGCCATTTCCTTCGATAACGAGAATTTCTCCTGGTTAATGTCCGTTTGCCCCGCTGGCAGATCGTTATAGGTAAAAGTGTTGGCACTTAAATCTGATGCACCAATGCTTACCCGCAGGTAGTTTACACCAATACCATTGCCCTTTGGCGAGAAAAGTTCCTGCAATAAGGCATTTTTTTCTGCTTCTCCTAAATTATTAATCAGGGTGGCACTACCTCCGGTTAAGGTATAACCGAAACCATCTATGCTTTGAAATTGCTGCGTATCGTCAATATCAATCGTTTGGCGTTGGTCACTGGCATCGTTAAAGGTCAGGGAAACATTTTGCCTGGCTAATAAAGCGCGCTGATCGCCGGTGGTTAACCAAAGTCCAGTCGTACTGCTGGTATCTTGTAGTGTTTTTTTAGTGTCTGTGTCTTTTCGGGTGCTGCAAGCGCTTAAGACTACTGCGGCAAACAAGCCTACCCAGGTCATGGGTTTTATCAGGTTTTTATGATGCATTATTGAAAATGGGTTTTAATAAGGTAATGTATCAATAACACCAAAGGCTGCGTATACAGCCTTTGGTGAATGTTATTTATTTTACGTTGGGATTGGTATCTAACTCGCCCTGTGGAATCGGGAAGTAGAGTTTAGCGGCAGTTACCCCATAGTTCAGGGAAACGCCATTACCGTCTTTCTGTGCGTTCATCACCGTAATGGCTCTGTTGGTTCGCAATAAATCGAACCAGCGATGTCCTTCAAAAGCCAGTTCTAAACGACGTTCGTTTTCTATCGCTAAACGCATAGCGGCCTGGTCGGCAGCCGGTGTGCCAGCCAGTTTTACCCGTGCCCTCACCCGGTCTACAATTGTTTTTGCCTGGGCCCAGCCTCCTGCACTTTGCTCATTTAAAGCTTCAGCTTTTAATAACAGGATATCTGCTAACCTTAAAATGTAACTGTTAGATTTATCGTCTACCCGGTATTTATTCACATATGGGTAGTTAGTTTTTGACCAGTAATCATCAGTCCAGCCTTCTGAGGCTACATTTCTGAAATAAATGCTGGAGTTTTTACGCACCACATCTTTTTCTGCATCAAAAGCAGCCACAAGATCATTAGAAGGGGTGTTAAACCTTTTCCAGCCTGTACCCACAATCACACTTGGCATCCAGTTGCCATGGGCACCGCCCCAACCGTCATATTGCATCTCCCAAATAGATTCTACGTTGTTTTCATGGTTAGCATCAAATAAAGCATCGTAATCGCTTAGTAAGGCATAACCGCCACCAATTACGGCATCAGCATGTTCCACTACTTTCGCCCAATTTGGTGTGCTTTGCGAGGCATATACTTTCGCCAGCAACGCATTGGCCACACCTTTGGTTACAATACCTTTGGTTGCTCCTGTAGTTGGCGCGTTGGCGGCACCAAACTCCAGGTCTTTAATAATCTGTGTATAAATGGCTTCTACACTCGCTTTTGCCGGATAAAATTCCTCATCCTTGGTGGGCAAGGCTAATACCAATGGAACAGAACCCCATAAGCGTACCAGGTTAAAATACATGTAAGCGCGCATAATACTAGCTTCGCCCAGCATTTCATTCCTTCTATTGTTGGCATCTAATACTGGATCTGCGATGTTACCTACATTGTTTAATACAATGTTACAATCTTTAATGTTGCTGTATAAACCGTTCCAGTCTCTGGCCACGTTTCCGTTTGTAGAAATGGCAGTAAACTTGTCTATGGCAATGTTAGCAGCATTATCGCCACCAGCATAGGCATTATCTGCCGTAACATCACCGTTGGTCATAAAGTCCCAAATGTGGTAATCGTTATACATGCCTGCATAAGCGCCACGTATTAATTTTTCTGCAGCTGCGGCATCCGCAAAAGCTACATCCGGACCCACCTGGGTGATCGGCGACTTATCTAAAAAGTCTTTTTTGCAACTTCCTAGTGTCAACACAAGGGAGCCAGCTGCAATAATGGAATATATCTTTAAATTCATGTGATTAATCTTTTAAAAGCCTACGTTAACACCAAACAAGAAGGTTCTCGATTGTGGATAAGTACCATAATCTACACCCATAGAAGGTCCGTTTGCATCATATTGATTTACTTCCGGATCAAATCCTTTGTAATTGGTAAAAGTTAACAGGTTGTAACCTGTTGCGTAAATCATAAACCTGCTCATTTTTAGCTTGCCTAAGGTTGTCTGACCGAAGTTGTAAGATAAAGTAGCTGTTTTTAAGCGCAGGTATGATCCATCTTCAATAAACCGGCTGGAGGTGTACGTGTTGAAGGTGTTGTCTTTTGCTGCACGTGGCATATCAGTAACCTGGCCAGGTGTAGTCCACCTGTTCAATACGGTTGCCGATTGATTTTTTGAATCATTCATGCCTTCCAGTTCCATGCGCGAGGCATTAAACATATCGTTTCCTTGTACACCCTGAAACAGGAAGTTTAAGCCGAAATTGCCATACGTAAAACTGTTATTTAAACCGTAAGTAAAATCAGGTTGTGCCGAACCTAAAAAGGTGCGGTCGGCTGCGGTAATCTCGTTATCATTATTTAAATCTGAATAGATAATATCACCTGTTGCCGGGTCTACGCCTTCAGATACATAACCGTAAAAGCTTCCTAATGGCCTACCGGTTTCTACCCTGATGGCGGCATCGCGTTCGTAAATGCTGCCAAAGTTAATGGAGCTTACTTTATCGCCCAAACTGGTCACTTCGTTTTTGTTGATCGAGAAGTTAAGGTCTGTACTCCAGGTAAAATTGTCTTTAGCCACATTTTTTGTCGATAACACAAATTCTAAACCTTTGTTTTCCATGGAACCCACATTACTCACAATGCGGTCGAAACCAACACTGGCTGGCAGGGGCTGATAAATCAACAGGTCATCTGTGTTTTTGATGTAAGCATCAGCAGTAAAGGTTAAACGGCTGTTAAACATGGTTAAGTCTAAACCAATATTGGTTTGTGTAGTCGTTTCCCATTGCAATTTGTCGTTACGTAATTGCGACAGGTTGTATGCACCCTGCGCATTCGGCTGGTAAAGCTCCAGGTAAGCATAATCGCCAATATTCTCGTCGTTACCTACTTTACCCCAACTTGCCCTAACTTTTAAATCGTTTACCGATTTGCTGTCTTTCATAAAGTTTTCGCCAGATATACGCCATCCTACGGAAGCAGAAGGGAAATAACCATAACGGTTATCCGGACCAAAACGTGATGATCCATCAGCACGGAAGTTCGAGCTAAACAAGTATTTGCCATCATAAGCATAAGTTACGCGCGCCAGGTAGGAGCGTTTAGACCATTGTGATGCACTTGGTACCTGTGGCGGAATGTTGTTTGCACGAGGTAACAATTCGTTGTTCGGACCTAAATAATTGCTTTCAGAATATGGGGTATATTTATATTCCGATTCTTGTAAAGTCATACCCGCGGTAGCCGTAAAGGCATTTTTGCCAGTGTTTTTTACATAATTAACAATGTTTTCATTCAACCAAACGTGGTCGGCAGTTTTATTATTATTGTAAATTCCTTTTTGATCCCTACCATAAGTGGTCATAAATGGATCAAGGAAATAGCTATAAAATGCATCGCGGTTATTGGCACTGATGCTAGATTTAAAAGATAGCTCTTCGGTAAACTTAACTTCTGCAGCAAATGCACCCAGGAACCTGGTCTCTCTGTTGCTATTTTGTGCAGCAAATGCATTGGCAACCGGGTTTTCAGAACCTCCTTTGTAAGGGTTAAAGGCATAGGTGCCATCAGCAGCATACACCCCAATGGTTGGTGGTGTGGTTAAAGCCGATAGAATGGTTCCACCTCTGGCGCCATTGGCATTGTCGCTCACATTATTAGAGATATTCGACGTTAGTGCCGCCGTACCGGTTAATTTTAACCAGTTGGTGATATTTTGTGAACCGTTAAAATGGAAGGTGTATTTATCCAGTTTTGCGGGTGCAACTACACCTTTATCTTGTTGGTAACCTGAGGAAATGGAATACTGACCACCTTTAACACCACCAGATAGTGATAACTGGTAGTTGTTCTGTATACCAGTACCAAATGTTTTTTCCTGCCAGTCGGTATTTTCGTTGCCTAATCCGGCTACGTCATAACCCATACTTTGCATCAGGTCCGTGTATTGTGCTTTGTTTAACACGTCTTGTTTCTGCCACAGGTTAGAGAATCCCGTAAAGGCATTGAATGCTACACCTAGCTTTTGTGAGCCTCTTTTGGTGGTAATTAATACTACACCGTTGGCACCACTGGAACCATAAATAGCAGCACCAGACGCATCTTTCAAAATGGTCATGCTCTCAATATCACTTGGGTTAATGAAACTTGCATCTCTGGAAGTTACGCCATCAATAACGTACAGCGGACTGTTCGATGCATTGATTGACGTGTTACCACGGATGGTAATAGATACGCCAGCACCTGGTTTACCAGATTGCGAATTAATCTGTACCCCTGCAGCCTTACCCTGTATGGCTTGTAGTGGGTTAGTTACCGGCTGGTTTTCCAGGTCTTTTGCAGAAATGGATACCACAGCTGTGGTCAGGTCTTTCTTGGTTTGTGTACCGTAACCTACAACGACTACTTCATTCAGTTGATTGTTATCATCAGACAACGTAATGTTTAACGTGTTGCTGCCACCAATATTCTGTTCAATGGTTTTGTAGCCAATGAATGAAAAAGTAAGGGTCGCATTTGCAGGTGCGCTTAAGGCAAACGATCCAGTGTTATTGGTCATCGTTCCCTGGTTAGAACCTTTTACCTTTACCGACACACCAGGTAAGGGAAGTCCTTGTTCGTCTTTTACCTCACCTTTAACAGTGATGTCCTGTGCCAAAGTAACAGATAGGCCATACAGGAAACAAACAATAAAAAGAGTAAACTTTTTTCTCATCATTTTTTGGTTAGTTATTTTATTTGATGGGTTAAAGTTACGTCTACTGTATCGGTATTTGCAAGTGTTTGGTCTAAATAATTACATCTAATTACTTGATAATAAGTGTGTTGTGTTGAATTCGATACGCTTTAATACCCTGAATTAAACAGCAGGTTAGGTGCTGGTAATCAGGTGATAAAGTGCCATTGCTTGATGGCCATGAACCGGCCTATGATACGCTATAGTACCCTGTTAAAAAAATATACAGCTATTGGTAAATTAATCTAATACCAGTGCCGACCAGCCGTTTTTATTGGCTTTTTTGAGTTTAGATTTCCTTTCTTCCATCACTAATTTGATGCGGGAACCATAGGTCCAACAGGTGCTTTGCCTGATGTTTAGCAGTTCTGATAATTTGTGTGAAGAGATTTTTCCTTTAGTGGTATACAAGAGGAACACCATATAAAAGGCCTTGTTAATGGGTATCCTGGTGTTGTGAAAAATGGTGTAGGTAGTTACCGATTCTTCGTAAGCGCATTTGCTGCATCGGCGACTAAGCGGAATATGACCAGGGTAATAATGTGTGTTTTTACACTTGCGGCAGGCATAGCCATCACGCCATTTGAGTTCAGCTAAAAACTGGTTACATATTTCTTTGTCAGGATAAATCCTGCTGAATTCTTCGAAGTCTACATCGGCAGACATGACGCGGTCCCGGCTAACTTTCTCCACATTGGTTTGCAGTTCCTGGTTGTCTTGTTCCAGTAATACATTCATGCGCGATATTTCTTCTGCCTGTTGTTTAAGCAGGTCAATGGCTTCCTGCAGCTCCGTGTTTTTGGCTTCAATGATCACCGATTTGTGGAAGACTTCTCTGGTCCTCGCATCCACCTGTTTTTCCAGTTCCTGGTTCAAGGTGTCTTTCAGTTTAGCATTTACAGCCATCTGTTGGATCATTAATCTTTGCACCTTTTCCTTCTTTTTTTTCAGTAGACCTACTTTATCGCCGATGGCAAAAGAGAGAAAGATCATTTCCATGACAAAACAAAAGCTGAGCATATAATAACTCAATACGCCAAAGTTTAACCAGGCTACACCCAGCATGATGAGCAGTTTAAAAATAAATCCGATGAACAGGAAACTGTAACCCAATACAAAAAAGCGTGCAGGCTGGTAACCTTTATTATAGATGTAAATACCCGTAAAAAAAGCTACCGAAAGCGGAATAAATTCTATAAATTTATAGTTGAACAAACTTTGCTGGAACAACAGGCAATAACAGAAAAATGCCAGTCGCAAAGCAATGACCCCTAATATAAACTGGTTTAATTTTGGTGCTTTAGCTTCTACAAATAATAGCGAGCGGGTAAACAGCAATGCGAATATGCTGGTAGCGCATAAGAAAAAGGCATAGGCAATCTGGTTCCATTCAGGCGAAGCCGGCCACAGGTATTGGTAGGCGATACCATCGTTACTCATTTCGAACAGACCTACACTTAAATTATACAATACATAATAAAGGTATTGCCGTTGCCTCATGGCGATAAACATGATCAGGTTGTAGAAACTGAACACCAGGATCATCCCGTAAAAGATGCCGAAAAAGAAGTACTCGTTAAGCGCATAACCAATAAACCAGTCGACCGAACGGAGTACAATAATCACATCGGCAATTTGAGACGACCGGACCTGGAAATAATAGGTTTGCACCTCCGTACTGTGATTAACCAGTGGTATTTCAAAGTTTTTATGCCGGAGTTCGCGTTTGCTGAACAGCTGGCTGTCGCCAAATTGTTTAACCTGGTAGCGGCCATTTCCTTGCGGAACGTAAGCGGTAATGTGGTCGATGGTTTGGTCGAAAAATTCTAAGAGGAAATTTTTTTCTACCGCCGGGTTGGTTTTAATGCGAATTTTATACCAATAAGTAGATTCCATTCTCGCCGTTTGCGGAGTACTGAGGCTGCTGGGGTTAAATTGTTGATCAAAAGCACCACTGCGAATTTGCTGAAAACTAAGTTTGCCACTGCGGTCCTCCAACATTTGCACCTGACCAAACGAAAAGATATGCTGGTCCAGTTGTTCATGAATGGCTACAGGTTCCTGCGCAGCGGAATTCCAGCTGGAAAATATTCCTATGCAGAAAGAAATTAGAATTACCGACCAGGTTTTTAGGGGTAGTGTAGCCATCGAAAACACGAAGATAAGATTTTAGTTTTAGCATTTTTCTATCTTCAGCAGCAGGCCATTGCTTTTTGCACCTGAGCATGTTCACTTTAGATTTCCGTGGTCTGACTATCATTACGTTCTTACTTTGAAATGAAATGTTCTTTTAAAGATACTTTCAGGATGATGCTGATCCTGGTATTGGCGGCTTTTTAGGTTAGGACCCGAAGTTTCTGCTAAAATTAGCTCGACATGAGGTACACCTGCATCCGGGTTCAGTCCAAGTTCAGTCCAAGTTGAAACCAAGTTATTCTAGAAATACATAGGCTTGATAGGGAGTTAAGCTAGAAATTTATTGGATTCTTTCTGAGTCAATGTCAAGTTGGTCTAAATTCTCTTTAAACTAAAAAGGAGCGAAACTGTTCGGTCCGCTCCTTTAAGCCTTAAAATAAGGGTGTCTTTGCAGATGGCCTGCACATTGAACTTATTTAATACTCACTGGTTGTAAAACAAGTGCTGTCCTTTTGTTTCTGTTGACAAGCATCCAGGCGAATGCCGCACCGCATAGCGCCATTAGTGTACCTACAAACACAGGTGAAGTATAATCATAACCTGCGGCCAAAGGCAAGCCACCTAAAAAGGCACCCAGGGCATTACCAATGTTAAAGCTGGCCTGGCTCACTGAAGCGGCTAGCATTTCTGATCCTTTGGCGGTATTGATCATCAGCATTTGAATAGGCGAGGCCAGGGCAAAAGCCACGGCACCGGTAACGAAGGTCATGATAAGTGATAATACTTGATTTTCAGAGGTAAAATGAACGATAGTGAGTGTAGCGGCCATGGCCAGTAATAAATAGATACAGGCTTTTGCAGGAGAAAAACGATCGGCCAATTTGCCACCAAGTAAGTTGCCTACAAACATACCTAATCCGGCCAATATTAATATATAGGTAATGGATGCCGGAGAAAAGCCGGAAACGTCAGTCAATAAGGGTGCTATATAGCTATACCAGGTAAATAAACCACCGGTACCAATTGAGGTCATTAAAATAATGATCCAGGCTTCGGGAAGTTTAAAAAAGCTTAACTCCTTTTTAAGATTACGGTTTTTAGTAGCTGGTAAAGCTGGCATCCAGTATTTTAAGCTAAGTAAGGTAACCAGACCAACCAGAACAACAATGACAAAAGTATAACGCCATAGAAAATGGTGACCTATATAAGTGCCTAAAGGAACGCCGGCGATGTTGGCGACGGTTAAACCAGCAAACATCAGCGATACAGCCTGCGCTTCTTTTCCTTTCTCTGCAAGTTTACTGGCCACAACAGAGCCTACACCAAAGAAAGCCCCATGTGGTAAACCAGCCAAAAGGCGGGCGATAAACAAGGTAGGATAATCGGGCGCAAAAGCAGATAAGGCGTTAAATGCGGTGAACATCATCATCAGCGCAATTAATATCTTTTTAGGTGGAAAACTGCCGGCAATGGCAATTAACAAAGGCGCACCAATCACCACGCCCAGGGCATAGGCAGCAATCAGGTGACCTGCCTGCGGAATGGTGATGGCCAGGTCTTTAGCAATGTCGGGTAACAGACCCATCATCACAAATTCAGTAATGCCGATCCCCAGGCCACCCAGGGTTAGCGTATATAAACTTCTTTTCATTTCAACTGTTAGTTAGTGTACAATTTACACTTTGCAAAAGTAAGCTAAAAAAAATTGACCCGCTAAATTTTGCTAAAAAAAACCGGGCTGCTTTTAGGATAAAATTATATTATAAAAAATCATATTAAAATTTGGTTTTGCTGTTTTCGTTTAGTTATCTTTAATTGTAATCATAATGTTGCAATTCAGTTCATTAGTCACCTTAAATTTCAATTTATGTAAAATCCATTACTAGCAATTCTTTTTTTTAACCAACCTAACCAAATATCTTATGTTTAAAAAACTACTTAGTCTCAAAAGGAAGATTTTCCTTTTGCTGGCCTGCCTGCTCCTGTCTTTAGGAGCCAGTGCTCAAGTCACCGTCAGCGGTAAAGTTACTGGCAGTGACGACAAATTGCCCATTATCGGGGCCTCCGTAAAAATCCGGAATTCAAACCAGGGAACCTTAACCGATGCAAACGGTGCTTTTGCCATAATGGCCAAGCCGACGGATGTGCTGGTTATCTCTTTTCTAGGTTATGGATCGCGGGAAGTTACTGTAGGTACACAAACCTCCCTCACTGTTTCTCTGGATCCGGATGTTAGCAATTTAAGTGAAATTGTAGTGACCGGTTATACCACCCAGCGTAAAAAGGATTTAACAGGATCCGTAGCCATTGTGGATGTAGCTGCTTTAAAAGCACAACCTGCGGCTAGTGCGGTAGAAGCTTTACAAGGTAAAGCCCCGGGTGTGCAGATCGTTAATGACGGTGCACCAGGATCTACACCACAAATCAGGGTGAGGGGTATTACAACCATTAATAACAATGATCCGCTTTATGTGGTGGATGGGGTGCCTTATGAGGGCAAACTTAGCTGGTTAAACCAGAACGACATTGAAAGCATGCAAGTGTTGAAAGATGCATCATCGGCCTCTATATATGGTGCCCGTGCCAATAATGGTGTTGTGATTATCACCACGCGTAAAGGAAC
Organism: Pedobacter sp. CAN_A7; assembly: GCF_015752175.1. Classification (NCBI taxonomy): domain Bacteria; kingdom Pseudomonadati; phylum Bacteroidota; class Sphingobacteriia; order Sphingobacteriales; family Sphingobacteriaceae; genus Pedobacter; species Pedobacter sp. CAN_A7. The sequence continues at coordinate 955,893 of NZ_JADOUW010000002.1, forward strand.
ATTAGGTCCACCAAAAATTACCTTTGATTCTTATTATGGAACACAAACTCCACGGAAAAACACTTTTCCGAAAATGATGAACCCTCAGCAGTACGCAGAATATCTTTTCTCTGCATACCGAAATGCTGGCGAAGAGCCGCAAACAGGCGATAATTATGGCAGTGGCGCAACACCGACCTTACCAGAATACCTGGTTGCTGGTGGTGCCTCAGGGCAAAATGTAACGGCTGCAGATGCCGACCCATCCCGTTATTTATACAGCAGGGATCCGGGAACGTTCTATCAAATTACCAGGGCCAATCAAACAGGAACAAACTGGTTTGAAGAAATTACAGAAAGTGCACCGATTCAGAATTACCAGATTAGTGCTGCTGGTGGTGGTGAAAACTCTACCTATAGCTTTTCTTCGGGATACCTGAATCAACAAGGTACCATTAAGTACACAGGCTTTAAGCGTTATAATGTACGTGCAAACACCAGTGTATCTGCTCTAGGAAACCGCCTTCGTTTTGGCGAAAACATGCAGTATAGTTATACAGAGGGTGTTGGTCTTGGTGTAAATCCAAACGTATCTGGAGAGTACCAGGATGAGGGAAGTGTGATTGGATGGGCCTATAGGATTCCAACCATTATACCCGTGTATGACATTAATGGAAATTTTGCAGGTAGCCGGGGTAGCCAGTTGGGTAACTCTGAAAACCCTTTAGCCTTTGCCTATCGTGGTAAAGATAACGTGAACAAAAGCAATTTCTTTTTCGGAAATGCCTATGCTGAACTGGATTTAGTGAAAGGATTAACGGCCAAAACCAGTTTCGGTTTACGTTATGAAAACTATAACGGCATCAGCATGCGTTACCCTAACTTGGAGTTCTCTGAAGGTAACAACTCCAATAACCTTGCAGAGTTTCAAGGATATACTACCGAGTGGACCTGGACGAATACCTTGACTTACAACACGGTGATTAATGAAAAACACCGTTTAAATTTATTGGCAGGTACGGAAGGTATTCGCTCCCGTAACCGTCAGTTAAATGGTGGACGTAATGATTTCTTCATTTTAGGTGATATGGATTATTATTACCTGGGTGTGGGCTCTTCTAACATCAATAACAACAGTACAGGAAGCGTAGGTGCCTTATTCTCTGTGTTTGGTCGTGCAGATTACTCCTTTAACGATCGTTACCTGGCTAGTGTGACGTTTAGAAGGGATGGATCTTCTAACTTCGGACCAGAGAATAAATATGGTAATTTCCCAGCGGCAAGTTTAGCTTGGAGGCTTTCTGAAGAAAGCTTTATTAAAGACAACATGGGCTGGATCAATGACTTAAAAATTCGTGCAGGTTACGGAGAAACTGGTAACCAACGTATTCCAGGTTTTCAATATGCAAGCAGGTTCCAGACCTCTTTAACGAGTTCAGCCTATAGCTTTGATGGTAATAACAATGTGATTACCGGGGTATGGCAAAACAACTATTCAAATCCAGGCATTAAATGGGAATCTTTAAGTTCCATTAACGTTGGTTTAGATTTTACCTTGTTTGACTCGGTAATTGATGGATCTTTTGACTGGTATAACAAGAAAACAAGCGACATGCTTTACCCGGTTCCTTTGCCGTCAACAGCGGTAGGTATGGGTAACTCGCCTTTTGTTAACGTTGGTGATATGAGTAACAAAGGGGTGGAACTAACCCTGGGTTACCACTATGGCAGAAAAGATGACCGCCCTTTCAAATTTGATTTTGTGGTTAACTTAAGCAGAAACGTCAACAAGATTGTTGCACTTGCCCCAGGTATTGAGCAACAGGCTTATGGTAACTTCAGAAGTTTAACAACCAGTATTCTTAAAGTGGGTGAACCATTCGGTTCATTCTATGGCTATGATGTGGCTGGAATATATCAGAATGCGGCAGAAGTTACCCAAGGCCCGTCTTATACCGGCGCACGTGTGGGTGGTTTCAAATTCAGGGATGTTAATGGCGATGGCGTGGTAAATCCTAGTGATCGTACGATTATAGGAAACCCAAATCCAGATTTCTTGTATTCCTTTAGTCTTAATGCCAACTGGAAGAACTTTGATATCTCCATGTTCTTTAATGGGGTGCAGGGTAATGATTTGTATGATGCTAACCGTTATTTTACAGATTTCTCCACTTTCGCAGGTGCCCGTAGCACCAGACTTTTGGATGCCTGGAGTACAACAAATACCGGAAGTATGATTCCTTCGCCAAATATCAGGGCTTCTGATTTTGAGTATGCTTCTTCAAGTTATTATGTTCAGGATGGCAGCTTTTTCCGCATGAAAAACTTACAGATTGGCTATTCCATTCCAACAGAGAAACTGTTTGGAACAAAATTAGGCGTCAACAGACTTCGTATTTATGCAAGTACCACAAACCTGTTTACCATTACTGATTATACAGGTTTAGACCCTGAGGTAAGTCAGGAAACAGAAACGTTCTCGGCATTGGGTGTCGACCGTGGTATTTACCCTAATCCGCGTCAGTTCTTATTAGGTATTAGTGTAGGGTTTTAACGATTAAAAATAGAAATCATGAAAAGATTCAATTATATATTATTTGCGATGCTGCTATTTACGGCAGTGAGCTGCCGTAAGGAATTCCTGGAGAAAAATCCGCAGGGAGAGCTAAGTGGTGAGCAATTACAGACACAGGATGGGGTAGAAGGTGCGCTAACAGGAGCCTATTCTTTATTGAACGGGAATACCAATGGTACCTGGGGTAATTATGCTTCCGGACCAAGTCAATGGCTTTTGGGTGAGGTTACCTCAGACAACGCCCATAAAGGTAGTGATAACGGTGATCAGCCTAATATGAACTTACTGGAAAGGCATTCACCTACCAGTACAAACGACAACCTTTCGGTGATGTGGACCCGTTGTTACGAAGGGATACAACGTTGTAACAATACGTTGAGGTTACTTGCAGCCGTTCAGGCATTGCCTGCAGGTAAGTTTTCTGATGCAAGAGCAACGGAGATTCAAGCAGAAGCTAGGCTTTTACGTGGCCATTACTATTTCTTCTTAGCCAGGGCTTTTAAAAATATCCCGTTGGTTACAGAAGCAACTACAGAAGCGGCGGTTGATAACACAGCGGATATTTACCCTCAAATTGTATCAGACTTACAATTTGCTGTAGATAACTTAACGGCCACCAGTCCAAAAGGACAAGTAGGACGCGTGAATAAAATTGCTGCACAGGCATATTTAGGTAAAGTATTGTTGTACCAAAAGAAATATGCCGAAGCATTGCCTTTATTTAACGCAGTAATTGCCTCCAAACCAAGTATCACGACTTTATCCTTTACAGATAACTTTGATATTTTAAAAGAAAACGGTCCGGAATCCATCTTCGCTGTACAACATTCTGTAGGAACGGATGGTAGTGGTGGTGATAATGGAAACGTGGGCGACATGTTGAATTTCCCTTATGGTAACGGTTTGCCGATTACCTGCTGCGGATTCTTTCAGCCTACGTTAGATTTGGCAAATTCATATAAAGTAAATGCACAGGGCCTGCCATATCTCGATAATAGCTACCGCACAAATCCTTACATCTCAGATTTAGGATTAAGTCAGGCTGCAAAAGCAACTTATCAGGTAGACCGCACCTTAAGGATAGATCCGCGTATGGATTATACTTTGGGCAGACGTGGCGTTCCTTATCGCGATTGGGGTTTAATGGGTGGTGATTCCTGGATTAGGGAGTCGTCTAATGGTGGCCCTTTTGTATCTATGAAAAACTCCATTGAAGCTTCGCAAATTGCAAGTGGAACTGGTCCGGGAAATGCAAACATTACCGGTCTGAATGTAAATTTGATTCGTTTGGGTGATGTTTACCTGATGGCAGCTGAATGTGAAGTAGAGTTAGGAAACCTAACCAGGGCATTAACTTTGGTTAACAACATCCGCACCAGAGCGGGTATGTTGCCAGCTAAAGTGGTTGGGGCGGCACCGATCGCCAATTATGTGGTGAGTTTGTATACGGCATTTCCGAATGCAGAATTTGCAAGGAATGCTGTTCGTTTTGAACGCCGGCTGGAGCTTGCACTGGAAGGTCACCGTTATTACGATTTAGTTCGATGGGGTGTGCTTAAACCAACGTTGGAAAGTTATTTCGCTTTTGAAGGCGGTTACTTCTCCTACTTAAGGGGCATCGTCATCGACCCTGCTGACGAGTACTACCCAATACCGCAAGAACAAATTGATAGAAGTAACCAGGTGCTTAAACAAAATCCGGGTTATTAGTTAAAACATTTTTTGACTACATAAAAACCTGCTTACTGTTGTTATTCAAACAGTAAGCAGGTTTTTTTTATAGGTAAAGATTTATTTTTTTTGAGGTTTGGGTATCCCCCATATTACTGTGGGCGGAACTTTAGATGTAGACCGAACTGTGGTATTAAGCCAACGCAAGTAGGATTGCTTAATTAAGCAGGTAGGGTTGGCGTTTAAAATCAGGTTCAATTTTCTTGAAGTATAATAATCTGATATTTTGCTTTAAACATTCCAGGTCGGCAGCCGATATGGATAACGTACTTCGGTAAATTTCTTCTGGCAATTGTTGTGCATTATAAGATTCAAATATCAATTGATAATGGGGTTGCCCTGAATGTTCAGGAACTGGAATTAAGGAAATGTTTAGGGCCCGGTGAACAGGTTTGCTTTCCAGTTTAGTTTTATGAAACCCGTAATGTTGTTGATAGGTTAAAGCATTTTTGGTAATTGTAATGGTTTCCTTTCCAAATAAGTTCCACAACGTTAAAGTTCCAATACCCACAGACCAGAGGATACCCATGATCAGTAGGCCTAGCAACCATTCGTATAGTGATATGACGATGATAATGAGGCCCATCAGATCGAAAAACAACAGGGTAACTTTCACTTTTGCAGATGTTTCCGCTTTGATGGAAAGTTGTACCTGCCCTCCAATATAAACAATGTTTACCTTCATAAACCATTGGATTAACACATAAATTTACTTGTTTTGTATGGAAGTTTAATCATATAAATTGAAGCCATGAAAATTAAATACATGTTGGTTATTGCCTTAATGTTTGTTGCTCCATCTGTAATGCTAGCCCAGCAGCTTACTGTAGGAAGTTTTAATGTACGGAACGACAATCCGGGTGACCTGGGTAACTTATGGTCGCAAAGAAAAGAAGTAGCGGCCAACCTGCTGCGGTTCCACCAATTTGATATTTTTGGTACCCAGGAGGGTAAAAAAAATCAGATCGACGACCTGAGTCACTTGCTTCCTGAATTTGCGCAATATGGTCGTGGCCGTGATGACGGGAAGTCTGGCGGAGAACATGCCAGCATATTTTACAAGAAAGATAAATTTAAATTACTGGCTAAAGGCGACTTCTGGTTGTCGGAAAAGCCTGATCAGCCAGGCCTGGGTTGGGATGCTACCTGCTGCAACCGCATATGCACCTGGGTTTATCTGCAGGACATTAAAAGTGGAAGGAAATTCTATTTCTTTAATGCGCATTATGATCATGAAGGCAAAATTGCACGCGTGGAAAGCAGCAAGCTGATGCTGAAAAAAATTAAAGAAATTGCCGGGCAGCAACCTGTGATTTTTACCGGTGATTTAAACGGTAATCACCAGAGCGAATGGTACCTGCAATTAAAAAATGGAGCATTGCTGTCCGATAGTTATGACCAGGTAAAATATCCATATGTAAACAATTCTTCTTTTAATGGCTGGGGAAAACAACTGGACAGTGATGATATTATTGATCATGTTTTTGTATCGAAACATTTCAGCGCGAAAAGATGGGGTTTGTTAACGGATACCTACCGTGGTAAGTTTGTTTCAGATCACTTTCCGGTATTAGTTGATCTGGAACTGAAATAGATAGCTGCTTTTCGTTGATTTTTTATATCCAGACATAAAGGCTATCTTTGTGCAATGGAATCACTACATCACGCAGTGTTTATAGACTACCCTATCTTTTATCTGGCTTACAGATACAGGGATTCCTTTCTTAAAAGTAGCAAGGACTTTATTAATTAAGCCCCACCTGATTATTCAGGATTGGGGTTTGATGCGTTAGGTGCGCACTCCTTACTTTTCTCCATTTTTTTTATTGTCATTTCACCGGTAACCCTGTTGCCGGAGGCCTGCGATTATACTTTAAAATTATCTTTTCATGAAAATAAACCGCCCTGGGCACCTGGATTTTGAAAATCCAGCTCCAGCAAGGATTCTTGTTGGAGCCAGCCCCCTGCAATTTATTATTTAACATTTATTTATAAATATCATGACAAATACAGCTGTTTTAAAACTAGACAATACCCCCATCATATTATCACGAGGAATTTTTGATTTGCTTAGAGCACATATCCGTTCCAAAAAATTAAGCAAATACAATGAAGCTAAGTTAGAACTGGAGCTTAAATCGGCCAACCAGGTATTACGCTCAGCACTACCGGCAAACATTGTTGATGTGGACACAAGGGTGCGTGTAAAAGAAGTGACTACTGGAAATGAATTCACTTATGATTTGGTGGCACCCGCTAAAGCCAGAAATAAACACAATACAATTTCCATCCTTTCGCCAATTTCCGTAGCTATTTTAGGTTATGCAGAAGGAGCAGAGGTACAATGGGAGATGCCTGATGGCGTAAAAGTTTATAAAATTGAAGAAGTTACAAAATTAAAATAGCCAGGTAGTATAACAAAAAGGGCAGTTCGTCGAAGTTTTGTTGAACCTGGTATAATAGCCAGGTTTACGATGAAACGTTTTTGAGAAGATGTCGTCTTATAGACAAAGGTTTAAAAAATAAAACTTAAAACATAAAGACATGAAAACTTCAATCAAAACCCTATTCGCAACTGCACTTAGTGCATTATTCTTAAGTGCAACCGCATTTACCACTTTCGCCAATGATAGCGTGAGAACCACTAAGGTTCCTGCAACAAATATGAATGTAAATATGGTTGTGGTGAGCGGCCCGGTGGATGTTTACCTGATTCAGTCTGATCATGAAAACATCAAAATCGTATCAACCCATGATGCTGAGCCAGCAATATCTATCAAAAAGAAAGGGGCTAAGTTGATGATCGAAGGTGCTGAAAACGAACGTGTAACCATGTATGTATATTTGAAAGATTTGAAACGAATTGACGCATCAGAACAATCAACAGTTAGAACACAAGGTGATTTCAACCTGGATGCCTTGCAGATTTTACTGAAAGATGATGCCAAGGCAAATGTGAATGTAACCACAAAAAGTTTATATACAGAGCTTAAAGATCAATCCGCTTTAAAACTAAGTGGAAGTACTGCAAGTCACCAATTAAAAAAAGGTGACCTGGCGAAAATTAAAATGCACGAATTTAATGCTGATAAAACCGATGCTACTTCATTAACAAGTGTTTATGCTTCCAGCAGAAAAATTAATTAAATCATTTTTTCCACCAGTTAATCAAAAGCCCGTCCAATTGGACGGGCTTTTTTTGTGCTTCATATTTTACACGCTTCGGCGTAATGTAATAGAAATGTTACTTCAGCAGGTTGTTTTAAATTGAAACCTATGGTTATAATTTTTACTTTCGACTTTACTAAAACGTTTTATAAGAAAGAATACAACATCTAACTCTTTAAGAAGGCTAGAATGCAGAATAATTAGTAAAACGTTTTATTAATTTTAATAGTTCAACCCATTTCCATTGTAACCAAGTAAAATCCATCGTATGAAAAAAAACTTTATCCAACTTATTAAACCAGGTCCTACTTTTTTTGCGGGAAGCGTCCTTCTTGGACTTGGTTTAAATGCGCTTAACGCACAGGCCACTAACATTACCATTACGAGTAGTCGTGTGGAAAGTGTAAGTACTTTTCAAACTGCAGACATTATCGTAAAAGGGCTTGTTAGCGATGAGACTGGTCAGCCAATACCTGGCGTTAGTGTGAAAGTTAAAGGCACGAATACAGTTGTTTCGACAGACGCAAATGGTGTTTTTACCATCGGCGTTCCATCTGCAACTGCAGTATTAGTGTTTAGTTATGTAGGTTATGCGCCTAAAGAGGTTGTTGTAGGCGAACAGAAAACGATCTCTGTGAAACTGGCCCCTAACAGCACCACCCTTGAAAATGTTGAGGTTGTATCTGTTGGCTATGGAACGCAGACTCAAAAAGAAATTACTTCAGCAGTTACACATGTTTCTGCAGAGAAATTCAGAAAGGGAGGCTCCAGAAGTCCATTGGATTTAATTCAGGGTAAAGTTCCCGGATTAGTAGTAACCAGAGGTTCCGGTTCCAATCCAAACAGCAGTGCTTCTGTACAATTGAGGGGCGCAGTTTCCTTAACCGGAAGTTCGAGCCCGTTATTTGTTATTGATGGTATTCCTGACGCCAACCCTGATTTATTACAGCAGGACGATATTGCATCGATCGATGTGTTAAAAGATGGATCAGGTGCAGCTATTTATGGTACCCGGGCGAATGCCGGGGTAATTATTATTACCACTAAAAAGGGTAAGGCAGGACCGCCGGAATTCAACTATACAACTTATTTCAGAAAAGAATATCTCCAGAACAGACAGGATTTTTTAAGTGCTGATGAATTCCGTCAGAAAATTGCTGCAGGAGAAATCAAACAACAAGATTTCGGCAGCAGTACTGATTTTTATGATCAACTGATTAATCACGATAACTTGTCACAAAACCATAACTTATCCTTATTAGGAGGATCCGATAAGTCGAGTTACCGTGCCAGTGTAAATTACAGAGATCTTCAGGGTATTAGTTTGGAAAACGGAAGAAAAGAATATACATTACGCTTAAATGTTAACCAAAAAGGATTTAATGACCGTTTAACTGCCCAATTTAATATAGCTGCCAATTTTAATAATGCAAATATGCTTGGCGGCGGAGGCTGGGAAAGTGAGATGGCCAAAAACCCAACACTTTCTAACTATAACGCTGATGGAAGTTATCGCTATGATCTGACCAGCACCAACGAATATGCCAGGTTATTTAACGAAACAAACTACAGAAAACAACAAACGACTTCTGCCGATGCGAAATTCGATTTGGATATTGTTGACGGGTTAAAAGCATCCGTGTTTGGGTCGGTAACCAGGAACAATAATACAGATGGCTCGTACAGAATTAAGGCCAGTGAAGATTCCAAAGAAAACACCGATTTCCCAAATGGTGGTTATGCCGGTAAGGCAAATAGCTTAACACAGGATTTTGCAGTAGAACCTACCTTAAACTATTCAAAGATCTTTTTGGATAAACACAGTGTTACCGCCATAGCCGGATACAGTTACCGGTATCATATTGAGGAAGGTTCTTCAGCCTCTAACCGCGGATTTATCAATGACCTATTTGACGATAACAATTTATCAGAAGGTACGGCCTTAGGCTTGGGTAAAGGATCAATGGACAGTTATAAAAATGACAATACATTAATTGCATTTTTTGGAAGGGTTAATTATGCCTTCAATAACAAATATCTTGCACAATTTATTTTACGTAGGGAAGGGTCTTCCAGATTCGGTGCTAATAACAAATGGGGAAATTTCCCGGCTGTTTCTGCAGGCTGGAATATTTCGGAAGAAGATTTTCTTAAAGATGTGAAATTCGTAAACTACCTGAAATTGAGGGTAGGTTATGGTGTGACCGGAAATAGTGGTTTTAGTAACAATGCCTCCCGTGTTACACTTGGCGGCGGTGGTAAATATTTGTTCCCTGATGGAGTTTACTACGAAACTTATGGACCCAATCGGAACCCTAATCCAGACTTGAAATGGGAAACTAAAAGAGAGTTAAACATTGGTTTGGATTACAAGTTATTTGATAATAAATTAACCGGTGCTATAGATGTATTCCAACGTACGACGAAAGATTTGCTGGATACTTATGTAACCCCACAACCTCCATATGTGCAGTCGAGTATTTATGCTAACGTTGGAACGATTTCTTCGAAAGGTATTGAGTTGGCATTAAGTTATGCAGCGGTCAATAACGATGACTTTTCATGGAACATTGATGCTACAGCCAGTACTTTGAAAAACACATTAGATTCTTATTCCAACGACCAGTTTAAAGTTTTATATAAAACATTCGGTGGAATTGGCGGTGCTGGAGATCTTGGTGATGCCATCACCACTTATCAAGGTAATGCAATTGGTGAATTCTGGGGCAAAAAGTTCGCTGGATTTAACGACGAAGGTAAATGGTTGTTTTATAACAGAAACGGTGAAGCGGTAAGAAATGACCAGATTAACAACTCAAAAGATTTAAACACTACAGACTTGCAGAACTTAGGTAATGCCATTCCAAAATACTATGCTTCCATGACGCATAATTTTACCTATAAAAACTTCGATTTAAGTATCTTCCTTCGTGGAAAGTTCGACTACAGCATCTTAAATGCAACGGCTTTGACCTATGGTAACAAAACTTGGTCAGGTAACCTGTTAAGAGAGACGTTCACCAAACACAATCAAATCAATGATACCTATATGTATTCAGACTATTACCTGGAGAGTGGTACCAACATTAAGCTTGACGAAGTTACCCTGGGTTATAACTTCAACTTAAATACTAAATGGGCAAGAAGTATCAGGATTTATGCAACAGGTCAGAATCTTGCTACCATTACCGGATACAGTGGTAATGATCCTGACTTCATCTCAGATACAGGTTTTGGTGCAGGAATTGATAGCAGAGGCGCTTACCCAAGTACCCGATCTTTCCTTGTTGGATTAAATGTTGGATTTTAAAAATAAATGAAATTTCTATGAAACCATCATAAGCTTACTGCTTACAAAAGCAATTAAAAATAGCTGTAGATAGGTTCATGACTTTAAATAAATAATCATACTGATGAAACCATCGATAGATAGCTTCATTACCGTTAAAAATAAATGATATTTCAATGAAAAATAAATCAATTTTATATATAGGTCTGGTTGCTGCGCTATCTTTTTCAAGCGCCTGTACAAAACTGGATGAGAATGCATACGATGAATTGTTAACTGATGACTTCTATAACAATAAAACCGAAGTGTTGTCGGCTGTTTTAAGACCTTATACACATGCAGGTGCATGGGTAACGCCATCTGGTCAGGATGGTCATTGGCGTGCAGCAGAACTTTCAGGCGACCAGCTGGCCTGGCCAACTAAAGGTCGTCATGGTGAAGATGGTGGGAAGTGGAAAAGGTTACATTACCATACCTGGACGGTTGATGAAAGCAATTTAAACAATGCCTGGTCATTGATGTATTGGGGAATGGGTTTATGTAATGACCCAATTCAGAATATTGAGAAGAGAGAAGTGGCTAGTATGGGCATTACTGAACAGGAAAAAGTTGAATACCTGGCTGAGCTTAAACTATTACGAGCATTTCACTATCTTAAATTAATGGATATGTATGGTAACATTCCGGTGGTAACCAAAGTTGGGGAGCCTGCACAACCAGAAACTTTGCCAAGACAGGAAGTTTTCAATTTCATTGAAAAAGAAATTAAAGAAAACATTGATGCTGCACCTAAGCTTTCCAGAGCAATGATGGGCCGTATGACACAAGCTGGTGCTTATGCCATGTTGGTTGAATTGTATTTGAATGCAGAAGTTTGGACAGGAACACCTCGTTGGGACGACTGTATTGCAGCAGCAGATAAATTAATAACCAGCCAGGCTGGCGGACAAAACGGAGCGATGAAGCTAGATGCTAACATCAAAGATCAGTTTAAGCCAAATAACGATCTTTCTAATGAGGTGATTTTCTCTTTGGTAACAGATTACAAACTTGCCAATACCCAACCTAGCTGGCCTTCGGAATTCTACCATTTCAAACAGCAAGAAATATATGGTGGTGGTAGGAATGGTAATGATGGTATTGTAGTGATTCCAGGTGTTTATACCACCTTTGAAGATGCTGATTTACGTAAATCTGATTGGTTATTAATTGGTCCGATGGTGAAATTCTCAGACGGTGTAACCCCTGTGTTGGCTTCTGAAGAATATAATGGTCAGCAATTAACCTTTGTAGATAACATTCGTAAAAACAAATCAGGATCTACTGTTTCTAACATGAGTGAAGGTGAAGAAAACAGTGGTGTGCGTTTTAATAAGTATAAATTAGGCAACCAGGTAGCCGGACCAAAAGGTATACCTGAACCTAACCTTAGCTATAACAGCAACGACTGGAACATCTACAGGTTAACCTGGGTTTATTTTGCAAAAGCAGAAGCATTAATGCGTAAAAATGGTGGTACAGCCAATGCTGAGGCAGTAAGCCTGATCAATGACACTAAAAAACGTGCTTATACTGCAGAAGACTGGGCATTGAAAGCTTATACCCCTGCATCGCTGACCATGGAAGAATTACTTGCAGAACGTGGACGTGAATTTATCTTTGAAGGATTCCGTAGATCAGATTTAATCAGGTTTGGGAAATTTACGACTGCTAGCTGGTGGGATCACCAGCCTACGAACGCTAGTCGTGAATTGTATCCAATACCACAGCGACAAATCGATCTGAACAATAAACTGGTGCAAAATCCAGGGTATTAAATAATAATTGAAAGAGAAGAAGAGCTAATATGCTCTTCTTCTTGATTATAAGGCATTATTTTATAGATTTGTGCTAAGTCTATATTATATGTCAACTAAAGCGCCCTCCATAAAAGACATTGCAAAAATAGCTAACGTTTCCATTACCACTGTTTCCTTTATTATTAATGGAAAAGCTGTCGAAAAAAACATTAGTACTGCAGTTATAAAAAGAGTAGAAGAAATTATCCTTGCTCAAGGATATCAACCTAATCAAATTGCCAGGAGCCTTCGAACAGGAAACTCCAAGATTATTGCCTTAATGGTGGAGGATATTTCCAATCCATTTTTTGCAGGCATAGCCAGGCTTATTGAAGAGAAAGCTTATAAAAAAGGCTATAAAATCATCTATTCCAGTACCGAGAGTGATGCGGTACGTACGAACGAACTTATACAGCTATTCAGATCCAGACAGGTTGATGCCTATATCATTTCTCCTGTGCAAGGCACGGAAAAGATTATCAAGGAATTAATTGACGAAGGAAAACCAGTTGTGCTTTTTGATAGGCACTTGCCTACCATTTCTGCGAATTATGTTGGTGTAGACCATTTTAAGGCTTCCTATGATGCCATAGCGGGTTTCATAGCCATGAACCTTCAAAATATTGCCTTGGTAACTGTTGACCTTGATGTGGAGCAAATTACTGATCGCCATGCAGGTTATCAACAAGCACTTGCCGATCACCATATCACCTATAATGAATCATTGGTGTTGAAAGTACCCTTTAAACAGCCTAGAAATGAAACCATTAACCAGTTGGTTGAGCTGTTTAAAGTAAATGAAACCATTGATGCCGTTTTATTTGCCACGAATTACCTGGCCATTAGTGGCCTATCTGCCTTAAGAAGCATGAATAAACTGGTGAATGATAGCTTTAAAGTTATTGCTTATGATGACGGGGATGTATTCAAATTACATAGTCCTCAAATCTCTGCGGTAGAACAACCCTTGGAAGAAATTGCTGACAACATTATCAAATTGATATTTCAACAACTTGCTTCGACAACGGAAATAACACCCGAAAAAATAATACTTCCAGCTAAGTTGATCATCCGCTAAGCTGTAGATTAATGATGTATCTTTAAAATTACATGAATAACCGCCATTTGGGTTGTAATTCGCAAATTATATTTATAATATTGGTAAACTAAATCGTTTTACTAACCAAATACATTTAAACTTGAGCATGATGAAAAGAAGAATATTTTTAAGGAATACGGGGCTTTTGGGTGCCGGTTTGCTAGCTTCAGAATTGTCTTTCGCCGCAGCACCGCAATACCCTGTTGTAAGGGTTGCTCCATCTAAACGCCATTTTAAAAGCAAATCTGTTGATGCAGCTATTAAAACCTTCCAATCGAAAGTAAAAAACCCGGAATTGCAATGGTTATTTGAAAACTGTTTTCCGAATACCTTAGATACCACGGTGTATTACACAGAACAAAATAGTAAGCCAGATACCTATGTGATTACAGGTGATATTGATGCCATGTGGCTTCGCGATAGTTCTGCACAGGTTTGGCCATATCTTCAATTTGTAAATGAAGACAAGCCATTAAAAAACTTAATTGCAGGGGTGATCAATCATCAAACTAAATCAATCTTAAAAGATCCTTATGCCAACGCTTTCTATAATGATCCCGCAAAAACAGGGGAGTGGCAAACCGACCAAACCACCATGTCGCCGGGCATTCATGAACGTAAATGGGAAATTGATTCGTTATGCTACCCCATAAGACTGGCTTATCACTACTGGAAAAAAACAGGTGACACCAAACCTTTTGATGCCAGTTGGAAAAAAGCAATAACCAGTACTTTACAAGTTTTCAAAGAGCAGCAACGCAAAGAAAATAAAGGCCCTTATCATTTCCAGCGTCGGGCTACTACTGCAACTGACACCCAGCCAATGGCAGGATATGGCTTTCCAGTGAATCCGGTAGGATTAATTTGCTCTGCTTTCCGCCCTAGTGATGATGCCACCATATTTCCTTTCCTCATTCCGTCCAATTTCTTTGCTGTTGTTTCGCTACAACAAGCGGCAGAAATGATCAAAGCATTACATAAGGAAGACGGTGCTTTGGTTACTGAATTGTTAGCCCTGGCGAAAGAAGTAAGTGATGCCATTCAAAAGTATGGAACGGCAAACCACCCGAAATATGGTAAAATATACGCCTTTGAGGTTGATGGTTTTGGAAGTTCTTACCTGATGGACGATTCAAATGTGCCAAGTTTACTATCCCTTCCGTATTTAGGGGCAGTAGCTGAAGACGACGAGGTCTATAAAAACACCAGAAAATTTGTATTGTCGACCGACAACCCTTATTATTTTAAAGGAACAGCTGCTGAAGGTATAGGTGGACCGCATGCCGGACAAGACATGATCTGGCCAATGAGTTTGACCATCCGGGCATTGACCTCTAAGGATACAGAAGAAATTAAGTGGTGTATCCAGACCCTGCAAAAAACGCATGCAGGTACGGGTTTTATGCATGAATCCTTTCATAAAGACGATCCGGCGAAGTTTACAAGAGCCTGGTTTGCCTGGTCGAATACTTTATTTGGCGAGTTATTATGGAGAACTTACAACACCACACCCGAACTATTAAAAGCATAATAAAAATATATAAATTAATGAGAGATAGTGTATTAGGTATTGATATTGGTGGTTCGCATATGACGGCAGCTTTAGTAAACCTGGAAACGAGGAGCATCGTTCAGGGTACTTTGCAACGTGAAGCAGTAGACTCAAATGATACAGCTGACAACATATTAACATGCTGGTGTAAAGTAATTAACCAGGTGTTTGATGAGGCGGAGGTTGCTGAAAAATATATAGGAATTGCCATGCCAGGGCCCTTTGACTATCAAAACGGAATATCCTTAATTCAGGATCAGGAAAAGTTCAGGTCGCTTTACCAGTTAAATTTAAAGCAGGAACTTGCCTTACGTTTACACATCAAGCCTGATCAGGTTCGTTTTTTAAATGATGCAGCAGGATTTTTACAGGGTGAAGTATTTGGCGGTGCTGCCCGCGAAGGAAAGCGGGTGATTGGACTTACTTTGGGCACAGGTTTAGGCTCTGCTTTTTTAGAAAATAGTGTTGCAGTAGATGCGGCCTTATGGCAGTCGCCCTTTAAAAATGGCATTGCCGAAGATTATCTGTCCACCCGGTGGTTCATCCATCGTTATTTTCAATGTACCGGCCAGGTGGTTGAAGATGTGAAAGCCTTAGCGGCCTTAAATAGTAAGTCGCCTGTGGTAGCCCAGGTATTTGAAGAATTTGGTCAGCACCTGGCCGAATTCCTTAGCCCTTTTATCATAGCGCGCCAGGCAGATGTGGTAGTGCTTGGGGGTAATATTGCCAATGCACATCCTTATTTTTTGCCGGCACTATTGGCTAAACTTCAAGAGCATAAAATAAAAACTACTATTAAAATAGCAGAACTCAAGGAGGTTGCGTCATTAATTGGTGCAGCCAGCTGTTGGGAACTATTACATCAATCATCATTATAAATTTTACAATACGCTATGCGCAAATTAAAATTATTGCCTGTTGCCTTAATGTTATGCCTTTTTTCGGTATTTCAGGTTAGTGCACAGGATGTTATTACAAAGAAAGGTTACACCTTAACGTTTAAAAGCAATCATTCATCCTTAGATCCGGCACTAAAAGAGCGGATGATAAACACTTTTTTTGTGGTTTATCCTAAACTGGCTAAAGAATACAATAAAAACACCTTAAAGCACGTCAGTTTTCTGGTTGATACGGCCTATAAAGGGGTGGCGTTTGCCCATGATGGACAGGTAACCTTTAGCGCTATCTGGATGGATAAACACCCGGAAGATATCGATGTGGTTACACATGAGGTGATGCATATTGTCCAAAATTATGGCAATAGCGTTGGTCCAGGTTGGTTAACGGAAGGCATTGCAGATTATGCACGTTATAAATTTGGGGTAGACAATGCTGGCGCTAAATGGGTATTACCAGTTATGAAACCAGATCATCATTATAAAAGCAGCTACCGCATTACTGCTAAATTTTTTGATTGGATGGAGAAAAATGTAAAATCAGGAACCATTAAAGCAGTGGATCAAAGTCTAAGAGACCATAGTTATACCCCAGAAATCTGGACACAATTAACCAAAGATGACCTTGATGGTCTTTGGTCAGCATATTTAACACAACAATAACACCTTAACAAAGAAACCATGATTAAGAGAACCTTTTTCGCCTTACTGGTGCTTGCTACCACAAGCGTTTCTGCTCAAACATCGGGCAAAATAGCCAGTCCGGTTGATTTTGTCAACCCTTTAATGGGCACATTATCAAAGCCATCACTTTCTAACGGAAATACTTACCCCGCTATTGGCGTACCCTGGGGAATGAACATGTGGACACCACAAACCGGTAAAATGGGAGATGGTTGGGCATACACTTACGATGCCGATAAAATAAGAGGTTTCAAACAAACCCACCAGCCTTCGCCATGGATGAATGATTATGGCCAGTTCGCCATTATGCCCGTAACTGGAAAAATGAAGTTCAACGAAGATGACCGCGCCAGCTGGTTTAGCCATAAAGCAGAGGTTTCTACACCTTATTATTATAGCGTATATCTGGCTGATGCCAATGTAACGACCGAAATTACGCCAACAGCACGTGCAGCGCAATTCCGTTTTACTTTTCCAAAATCCGACAGCTCTTATGTTGTTGTTGATGCATTGGATAAAGGTTCCTATATTAAAATTCTTCCAAAAGAAAGAAAGATCATCGGCTACACCACTAAACATGCACGTGGTCCACTTCCTAAAAATTTCAAGAATTATTTTGTCATCTATTTTGATAAAGACTTTTCTGTGGCTAAAACTTGGAGCGGTAAATCATTAAAAGATGGATTAGAACTGGAAAGTGACCATACTGGTGCCATTATCGGTTTTAAAACCACTAAAGGCGAAAAAGTAGTGGCTAAAGTGGCATCCTCTTTTATAAGCTTTGAACAAGCAGATATCAGTTTAAAACGCGAGTTAGCTAACGATGCTTTTGAAGCTACGAAACAAAAAGCTAAAGATGAGTGGAATGAAAAATTAGGTCGTATTAACGTAGAGGGTGGTACCATTGATCAGACCCGTACGTTCTATTCTTCTCTATACAGGACCTTATTTTTCCCTAATAAGTTGTACGAAATCGATGCAGACAATAAGATTGTGCATTGGAGTCCGTACAATGGAAAAATTCTTCCAGGTTATATGTTTGCCGGTACAGGTTTCTGGGATACCTTCCGTGCCTTATATCCTTTCTTAAACCTGGTTTTCCCTTCTATTAATAAAGAAATGCAGGAAGGTTTAATCAACGATTTTAAAGAAGGTGGCTGGTTACCAGAATGGAGCAGCCCTGGTTATGCCAATATCATGGTGGGTAACAACTCTGCATCGGTTGTAAGTGATGCTTATATTAAAGGTTTACGTGGTTATGAAATCAACACCTTATGGGATGCCGTTGTTCACGGCGCTAACAATGAAGGTCCGATGGAAGCGGTTGGCCGCGATGGCGTAGAATACTATAACAAGTTAGGATATGTGCCTTATGATGTTAAAGTAAATGAGAATGCTGCGAAAACATTGGAATACGCTTATGATGATTTCGCCATTTACCAGTTAGGCCGTGCCTTAGGTAAGCCAGAAAGTGAAATTGGCATCTTTGCTAAACGCAGCATGAACTATAAAAATCTTTTTGATCCGGCATCAGGTTTAATGCGTGGTAAAAATAAGGATGGTACTTTCCAAACGCCGTTTAGTCCCTTCAAATGGGGTGGTGCATTTACCGAAGGTAACAGCTGGCATTATACCTGGTCGGTATTCCATGATATTGATGGTTTATCACAACTGATGGGTGGAAAGGCAAAATTTGTAGAAAAACTGGACTCTGTATTTTCTATGCCTCCTGTATTTGACGAAAGTGCTTACGGTGGTGTGATCCATGAAATTAGAGAAATGCAAATTGCCAACATGGGCCAATATGCGCATGGAAATCAGCCGATACAACACATGATCTACCTATATAATTATGGTGGGGCGCCATGGAAAACCCAGTACTGGGTGAGAGAAACCATGAATAGGATGTACAGTGCAACCCCTGATGGTTACTGTGGTGATGAAGATAACGGTCAGACATCTGCCTGGTATATTTTCTCTGCCATGGGCTTCTATCCGGTTACGCCGGCAGTAGACCAGTATGTATTGGGTGCTCCATTATTCAAAAAGGTAACACTTAACCTGGAAAATGGTAAAAAAGTAGTGATCAATGCTGCGAAAAATAGTGCTGAGAATAAATACGTTCAATCGTTCCAGTTAAATGGTAAAACGTATGATAAAAATTGGATCAGTCACTCTGGATTACAAAAAGGTGCCGTGTTAAACTTTAACATGACAGCTACCCCTAATAAACAAAGAGGAACGGCAGAAGCCAGTTTCCCTTACTCTTTCTCGACAGAGAAGAAATAATAACTTAGTCAGCCTTACCCAAGTAAGGCTGACTATTCCCAAATGCCTAACAAACGTCGCAGAATGATGATTTGACCTATATGATAGGCATTATGATCTCCAATTAATAAAGCTTCCCTTAAAATGTTTTGCCCCGTACCATGGGTAATGGGTTGATAAAGTTCTGTATCTGGAGCATGTAATACTTGTAAAAAACTTTCCCTATCCGCTTTAATTTGCCATAAACTATTATGCCATTGTTGTTCGTCTGGTCGGTCTGATGCGGCTACCCAATAACCTGATGGCCATTCTGGTGATTTATGTAAGGGGTTTGTGCAAAATTCAAGAATATCCCATTGAGCAATTCGTAAGTGCTCCACCAGCTGCCAGGTGTTATAAGGCAAATCTGCTGAAGTAAGCACGATCTGTTCGAGGGTCATTCCCGCAACTGCTTCTTCTAAAGAAACATGTGCATGGCCTTTCCTGATCAGGTCAGTAAGTTCTCGAATCAGGATTGACGTCGGGTGCGCTGTATTCATGAGCAGATAACAACGCAATAATTTTTATGTTTTAATTAACATTTTCAATTATCTTGCTGCTTTTCAGATTTTAACCAAATTAAGCCGTTAAGGCTAATCACCTGTATGAATTTTAAAAGGAATGCTTTTCTTCTTGTCATCCTGTTATGTCCATTTTTTTCCATCGGACAAAGCCCATTAGCCCTACCACAAATAGAAAATTACAGTTACAATGATTATAAAGGTGGTATCCAAAACTGGGATGTAGCACAGGACAAAAATGGCATTCTTTATTTTGGCAATAACGATGGGCTGTTAACTTTCAATGGCAGCTTTTGGAACCTCCATCATTTGCCAAACTTTACAGTGGTCCGATCCGTGGAAATTGATGCCCAGAACCGAATATTTATTGGTGGGCAAGATGAAATAGGTTACTTTTTTCCTAATAAACAGGGGCTACTAACCTACCACTCGCTCATGCACCTGATTCCTGAAAACGAACGCAAGTTTGCTGATGTGTGGAATGTAGAAGTTTTTGGCGAAGAGGTGTTTTTTAGGTCGATCAATAAATTGCTGCATTATAAAGACGACCGTATCATTATTTACCAGCCTAAATTACAATGGGCTTACCTGGGAAAAGCCAATAACAACATTTATGCACAAGGTAGCTATGGTGGTTTATTGGTTTATGAGCAAGGTAGTTGGAAACCTGTAAATGGTAGCAATGCCCTGCATCAAACTACCGTAACCAGCATATTGCCATTTGGGAAAGATAGCCTGTTGATTTCTACCCTAAAAAACGGACTCTTTCTGATGCACCAACAGAAAATTACACCATTCAAAACCACTCAGGACCAGACGTTTTTTAACGACCGTATTTATTGTGCTACACAAGTTAACAAAGACTGGTACGCACTAGGCACCACATCTGCTGGGATCTTGATTATAAATAAAACTGGTCAGCTGGTACAGCGTTATTCTTTTGAAGAAGGTTTACAGAAAAATAACATCCGCGGCATGCTGATCGACCATAACCGCAGCCTATGGGTAGCTCTTGACGATGGAATTGATCAGTTGTCTATCAATAGCGCCATAAAAACCATTTTTCCTGATAAGAATAAACAAGCCACAGGTTATGCGGTAAACCTATTTAAAGACAGGCTATATATTGGCACCTCCAACGGACTGTATGCTTCGCCCGTGGTAGCTGGGGAGATGGATATCAGTTTTTATAACAAGGCTTTTACAGAAGTCAGGAATGCAAAGGGGCAAGTGTGGAGCTTGGAAGAAATAAACGGACAGTTGTTAATGGGGCACGAAGATGGGAATTTTGTTGTTTCAGGAAATGAGGCTGAGCGCATATCGAGTTCTGGAACATGGCTCTTCCGTCCGGGATCCAGGGTCTACCCCATCACCGATGTGTTGGCAGGCACCTATTTTGGGCTTCAGCACCTTCGCTTCCAGCAAGGGAAGTTTGTAGATCAGGGCGCCTTGTATGGCTTCAACGATTCCTTTAGGTTTTTAGATTATGATGCCGCTGAGCATACCGCGTGGGCATCGCATCCCAACCGCGGGATCTACAAGCTGCAAATTGCTGCTGATTTTAACAAGATAGAAAAGACCACCATTTACGGAAAACAGCACGGCCTGCCATCCAACTTACATAATTATTTATTCCATATTAAAAACAGAAGGGTAGTAGCTACGGAGAAAGGTATTTATGAATTCGATGTGAAAACAAACTCCTTTAAACCTTCTGCTTTATTTAAAAACATACTAGAAGATGTGCCACTTCAATACTTGAAGGAGGATCGGGATGGAAAAGTATGGTTTGTTTCTAATAAAAGGGTAGGGGTGTTAGCGCCATTGAAAACCACTGAAGCTAAATATTCACTGTCCTACCTGTCTGAATTAAACGAAAAAGTAGTAGGTGGTTTCGAATCTATCTACGTATATAATGAAGAAAACGTATTCTTTGGCGGCAGTAAAGGCATCTTTCACCTCAATTACAAAAAATATAAAGCAAGTCAGTCCACTCCAACGGTATTACTTGGGCAAGTGAAATCCCTTGGCGAAACAGACAGCGTTATCTTCGGTGGTTATTTTTTGCAAGACGGCAAGGTGGTGAAAAGTCAGGATAAAAACTCGGTGGTTAAACTGCCTTACGACCAGAATTCCATGCATTTCGAGTATTCCTCTACCCTGTATGATCAAAAAAGCAATGTGCAGTACAGTTATCAGTTGGAAGGATTTGACCCTGCCTGGTCGCAATGGACAGCGAAAAGTGAAAAGGATTATACCAACCTGCCAGCAGGTAAGTATACTTTTAAAGTGAGGTCCAGAAATAACCTGGGTAACGAATCAGCGGTGGTCGCCTATGAATTTAGGATAGCACCAGCCTGGTACCGCAGTATGGTAGCCTATGTCATTTACTTCTTGATTGGTGCATTAACCATATACCTGGTGTTGCGCTGGCAGAAATTAAAACACCTGAAAGAACAAGAACACCTCAGTTACCTGCACCAGCTGGAGGTAGATCGTAATGAAAAAGAAATAACCAATCTGCAAAATGAGAAACTGGAAGCTGACATGGATTTTAAGAACCGTGAGCTTGCCACCATGACCATGAACCTGGTGCAGCGAGGTGAAGTGCTTACCCGCATTAAGGAGGTGATATCTACGCTGGTCAAAAAACACGATGTTGCCGATAGCTCCCAAAGTTTCAGGCACCTGCTGCGGTTAATTCGTGATGTGGAAAAAGGTGATGATAACAAGACACAGTTTAATATGCATTTCAATAATGTTAATGAAGAATTTTTTAATACACTAAAAGACTTATTTCCAGAAATCACGCCTAATGAATTGAAGTTATGTGCTTACTTAAAGTTAAACCTCAGCACTAAAGAGATTGCTCAAATGATGAACATTACCATCAAAGCGGTAGAGGTGGCGCGGTACCGCTTAAGAAAGAAGTTAAACATCAGGCCTGATATCAATTTATACGACTTTCTCATGCAGGTATCCAGGGGTTTAGTGCTTAAAGAATAGTACTATGAGTTTATTGTCAATGAATATCAACGTGCTATTGATTATCAGTTAGTTATTGGTAAATGTAGTGTCTATGTAGGGCATAAAAACTCAAATACACCTTTAAATTAAGCCTGTTGTAGGGTTGGTGTAGTAGCCTGTTAACTTGTAATTGTTCTTCCCTGGTTTAGATTTGAAGTTATAGTTCTCCACACGAACTGTAAACTAACCAAATATTTAAACCAAATTTTATTGTATGAGAGGAACAATTACACTCTTTTTTTTCCTGGTGTATTTACTTGTATTTCCGCTGGCTGTAGCCGCACAGGAAATTTCAGTATCAGGTAAAGTTACTGATCAGGCCAATGGGCAACCATTACCTGGCGTCACTATCAAAGTACAGGGTACCAACAGGGGGGGCGTTACCGATGCCAACGGTGCATTCACCCTGCAGGTTTCCACAGGTGCTTCCCTAATCTTTTCCCAATTGGGAATGGTATCTAAAACCGTTACCGTGGCCAATGGCACACCAATTAATGTTAGTTTGGCCAGTGAGGCGCAAGACCTTGGTGAAGTAGTCGTAGTAGGTTACGGTACCCAGAAAAAATTGGTTACTACCGCAGCAATTTCTACGGTAAAAGCCAGCGACCTGGAAAACATGCCCGTTACACGTGTAGAACAGTCTTTACAAGGCCGTGTTGCCGGTGTAACCGTAGCGGCAACATCTGGTCAGCCAGGTGAAGGAGCAACCTTACGCATCAGGGGTACTACCTCTATTAACTCCAGTGATCCTTTGTACATTGTTGATGGAGTACAAATCGGTGGAGGAATCGAATTCCTGAACCAAAGCGACATTGAATCTATCAACGTGCTTAAAGATGCCGCTTCAGCGGCCATTTATGGTGCTAAAGCCGCTAGTGGTGTTATCTTAATTACCACTAAAAAAGGTTCGAACAATGGCAAAATCAATGTTAACTACAATGGTTATTTAGGAACGCAACAAGCCGTTAGAAAACTTAACCTGCTTAATGCTACGCAGTATGCAACGTTGTATAATGAAGCACAACTTGCATCTAATGCCAATGCAGTGGTACGTTTTCCTGATCCATCACAATATGGCGTAGGAACGGATTGGCAGGCAGAGGTTTTTAACGACAATGCCATTATGCATAACCACGAATTAAGCTTAAGTGGTGGAAATGAAAAGTCTACTTATTACAGTTCCTTTGGTTATTTTGATCAGGATGGAATTGTGGCTACTTCAAACTCCCAGTTTAAAAGGTTCACCGCACGTTTTAACTCCGATCACCAGATTACAAAAGCCATTAAAATTGGTAATACCATCGGGTATACCCGCATCAATTCCATCGGTGTAGGTACCAATTCTGAATACGGAACGCCATTAACCCGTGCCATTAATATGGATCCCATTACGCCTTTATTGGAAACAGATCCGGCAAAATACAATGCACCGCCTTATTCAAACAATCCGGTAGTAAGAAACCATGAAGGTTTTCCTTATGCCATTTCTCCTTATGCACAATCAGAGGTGTTAAACCCGGTAGCAGCACTTGCGGTTGCTCAAGGAAATAACTGGTCTGATAAAGTGGTAGCCAACCTTTACGTAGAAGTAAAACCTATAAAAGGATTAACTTTACGTTCAGCAGGTGGGGTGGATTTAGCGTTCTGGGGCGGACAAAGTTTCAGTCCTATTTATTACCTGACCAATACTTTCCAAACCACCACCACTTCTTATTCAAGAAACATTAACCGGGGATTATTCTGGATCCTGGATCATACCGCCAGTTATGCAGCAACCATCCAAAAACACAGCTTTAATGCTTTAGTGGGTTATTCTGCACAAAGAAATAGTGGAGAAACACAAGGCGGAACCAAGGAAGGCATTCCGGTAGATAACCTGAAAGATGCTTCCTTACAGTTTCCGGTATCACGTGCCAACAGTGATTTCTATGGTGGCGAATACCTGAATACGTTGAACTCGCTTTTCGGTCGTTTAACTTATGATTACGATCAGAAATACCTGTTTAGTGGTATCATCCGTCGTGATGGTTCATCCCGTTTCGGCTCCAATAATAAATATGGTTACTTCCCATCTGCATCCGTGGGTTGGGTGGCTTCGAGAGAAAGTTTTTTCCCTCAAAATGATGTCGTGAACTTGTTAAAATTCAGGGCATCCTATGGGGTAACCGGTAATGATAATATTGGTGATTTCAGGTACCTGTCTACCGTAAGTGGTGGTCGTAACTATACTTTAGGTAATTCTGCTGGTTTAACCAATGGCGTGAGTCCTGATGCTTTATCAAATCCAGATTTGAAATGGGAAGAAACCTCCTCTACAGATATTGGTATCGACGCTACTCTATTTAACAAACTTTCCATCACTGCAGATTGGTATACCAAGAAAACAACAGGGATGTTGTTAGGTGTAGCCGTACCGCTGTACGTAGGGAATAACGGTCCGGTAGGTAATATTGCCGACTTAACCAATCAAGGTATTGAATTGGAATTAGGTTATAGCGATAACATTGGTGATTTCTCTTATAAAATTTCCGCTAACGGTGCCTTATTAAAGAACAGAATCGGTTACCTGGGTGATGATAAAGAATACCTAGGCGGACAAACCATTACACCAGCAGGCCTGGAAGTAACCAGAACCGCTGTGGGCTATGCCATAGGGTCATTCTATGGTTTCAGAAGTGACGGCTTATTTCAGAACCAGCAACAAATCGAAGACTACAAAAACGCAGATGGCAACCGAATTCAGCCGGATGCACGTCCCGGCGACATCAAGTTCAGGGACCTGAACGGTGATGGTATCATCAATGAAAGCGACAGGGAATTTATTGGCGATCCAACGCCAAAATTCACTTACGGGATGACCTTCAGTGCAGCTTACAAAGGGTTTGATATTCTGGTATTTGGTCAAGGTTCTGCAGGAAACCAAATCTTTAACGGTTTAAGAAGATTCGATCTGCCGTCTTCTAACTACACTACCGATATTTTAGACCGTTGGACCGGCGAAGGAACCAGTAACACCACTCCACGTCTGGCGATGGAGGATAACAACAAAAACTATAGCCGTGTGTCGAGCCTGTTTTTGGAAAGCGGATCTTACTTCCGTATTAAAACCTTGCAATTAGGTTATTCGCTTCCAAATAGTGTGGTTAAAAAAGCAGGTCTTTCTAAATTCCGCTTATACGTGATGGCAAATAACCTGTTCACCTTCACCGAATACGGTGGTTATGATCCGGAAATTGGTGGTGGAAGTTTCGGTATCGACCGTGGCTTTTATCCGCAGGCAAGAACCTTGTTCTTAGGTTTAAATGTTGGCTTTTAATCTTATTCATATGAAATCATATATAAAATACGCTATTGCCTTACTGGCATTTATACAGGTCTTTGCTTCATGTAAAAAGGATTACCTGGAGCTCACCCCAAGGGGCACGGCTTTAGAAGATAATTTCTACAAAAATGAAAGTGAAGTATACCAGGGCCTTATTGCCGTTTACGATGTGATCCAATGGGGAACTTCAGGCGGTTACACCATGAAAATGCCATTGTTGAGTGCAGCATCCGACGATTGTTATGCTGGCGGAAGCAATGCCTCCGATCAGCCGAACTGGGTGGCTTACGATAACTTTAAAATGGATTCCCGCATCGGTCCGCAGTCAGGTTTATGGTCTAAAAACTATACCGGTATCAACCGCGCCAATGTGATTCTTGATAAAATAGAGAAATCGACCACCCTCAGTGCACCTTTTAAAGCAAGGGTAACCGCAGAAGCTAAATTTCTTCGTGCTTACTTCTATTTCGACCTGGTACGTTGGTTTGGAAATGTTCCCCTAATTATTACAGTTCTGCCTACGGCCGACTTATACACCCAGGTGCAGGCCACACCAGATCAGATTTATGCACAGATTGAGCAAGACTTACGTGCTGCTTTTCCTGACCTTCCCGTAACTATTGGTGATACCGATAAAGGAAGAATCTCGCAGGGTGCTGCAAAAGCACAGCTTGGAAAAGTGTTGCTTTACCAAAACGACAATGCTAAGATGACTGAAGCAGCCACCTTATTTCAAGATGTTAACCGTACAGGCAATGCCTATGGTTATGCTTTAATGGCTGATTATGCAAGTATTTTCAATCCGGAGAACAAGTTTAACAGCGAATCAATTCTAGAAATTCCACATTCAAATAATGCTGCCTGGACAGACTGGGGTTGGATTAATGGGGGTGAAGGTAACGTTGCTACACAATTTATTGGTATTGATGGTTATAGTGGCGATACTTATTCCAGTGGCTGGGGTTTTTGCCCGGTTACCGAGAGCCTGGTTGCTGTAATGAAAGCTGACCCACGTTTCGATGCAACCATCATTGACGGTACTGCCTTAAAAGCTGCCGGTGCCACCTATAATGTAAGGTACCAGAACACCGACTACTTTATTAAAAAGTATGCACCATTAAAAGCTTACCGTTCGGCAAGTGGAACAGCTGAACAAAACTGGCCGATCAATGAAATTGAAATCAGACTGGCGGATACCTACCTGATGGAAGCGGAAGCATTGGTGCGTGGTGGCGGACAAGCCACACGTGCCCAGGAACTGCTTGACGCCGTTAGAAAAAGGGTAGGCCTGCCTTCCATTCCTGCTACATTAGATAACATCTACAAAGAACGCCGACTAGAACTGGCCACTGAAGGACATCGTTTCTTTGACCTGGTTCGTACTGGCAAAGCAGTAGAAGTATTAGGTGCAAGTGGTTTCCAGGCTGGAAAAAGCGAATTCTTGCCAATTCCACAAACGGAAATCGAAATCACCAAAGGAACGATCAAACAGAATCCTGGTTATAATTAATCATTAGAAAATGAAATTTGTAAACGACACTTTAAAAAATCCGGTCCTTATGGGCCTGATTTTTATATTCACCTTATTGAGCAGCGCCTGTAAAAAGGACGATTCAGACCGCGATTTGGGTCCTGCACCCACTGCCGATCAGGTGAAGTTCACTGCCAGTCCTGGCACTGACAATCCGAACGTAATTACCTTAACCAGCCAGTCGCCAGGATTTAAGGCCATGTGGGATTTGGGAAATGGCGCTACTGCCGAGGGTAACACCGTAACCGCATCTTATCCTTTGTCGGGAGAATATGTGATTAAACTAACCATCCTCACCGATGGTGGTTACGCATCCAACACACAAACTGTTACCATTGCGCAAACCAATCCGGCTATGCTCACGGATCCTGCTTTCGACCTTATTTCAGGTGGCTTAGCTAATATGGCGGGTAAAACCTGGGTGGTTGATAAAGGACAGAAGGGACATTTAGGCGTAGGTCCGATAGGGGGCACTGAACCCGAATGGTACCAGGCTGGCCCAAATGAAAAAGAAGGTTTAGGATTGTACGACGATGAAATGGTATTCAACATGAATGCCCTGAAATACACCTACAATAACAATGGAACAACTTTCGCCAATGCTGGAAATGCACCAGGTATCGGTGGTCCTACAGGAAGTGCTGATCCTACCGTGGCTTATACACCGCCAACTAACCTGACCTGGCTAATTACTGAAAACAACGGCACCAAATACCTGACTATTTCAAACGGTGGCTTCATCGGTTATTATCTGGGCGTATCACAATACCAGATTCTATCACTTACTAATGATGAAATGCACCTTAGGTCTTTAGACAAGGCGGTAAATGGCAATGCCTGGTACTTACGCCTAATCAGGAAAGGTTATGAAAGACCAGTGGTGGCACCGGTACAGAAACCTATGCAGGCAGCTAACCTTTCAGACGATTTTGACCTGGTGTCTAATTTTACCTGGGCAACGGAAAACATTACCTACAAACGTTCTTATGATAATCCAAATCCTTTTCCCATCAATACCTCTACAAAAGTGGCCTTTTATGAGAAATGGACAGGGGGTGATGGTCAATATGGAAACCTTAATGTAACCATGCCTTACCGTTTTGACCTGGCCGCCAAAAACAAAATCAGAATGAAGGTGTTCATTCCTGGGGCAAACGATTTTACAAAAGTTAAATCAATGGTAGCCATTAAGTTACAGAACTCTTTGTTAGGCGGAAATGCCTGGACCACACAAATAGAAATCGCAAAAACCATTACACCTGATCAATACAATAAGTGGATACAGTTGGAGTTTGATTATGCAGGATTTGCTGATCAGACGCTTTACGACAAAATCGTCGTACAGGTAGGTGGCGAAGGTCATCCAGAACCAGGGATCTTCTATATTGATGATTTCGAATTCAAATAAGCTCAGTTTTATATGGTGTATTTAAAAAATAAAAGTACAATGTTGTCATTCACTATACCCGCAATACTAGCTCTGATTAGCGCCTGCTCCAGTAATGAGGACTTAAGGCCTATCATTATCCAGCCGGGCACCAATCCTATTGTTGATAAACAATGGGCATTTGAAACTGCGCCAAGCTGGAGTGATGAATTTGATTACACCGGCTTACCGGCCACCGCCAAGTGGGATTACGACCTTGGCGGTAGCGGCTGGGGTAACAATGAAAAGCAAAACTATACCAATTCGATTAACAATGCCAGCGTAGCCGATGGCAAGTTAACCATAACAGCCAGGAAGGAAAGCAGCAATGGGATGAGTTACTCTTCTACCCGTTTGGTAACCCGCAACAAGCTGGATGTATTGTACGGAAGAATCGAGGTAAAAGCGATGTTACCTACCGGTAAAGGCACCTGGCCGGCAATCTGGATGTTGCCTACAGATTACGCCTACGGCGGATGGCCAAAATCAGGTGAAATTGATATCATGGAACACGTGGGTTATGACCAGAATACGGTTCATTTTACCACGCATACCGAAGCCTATTATTTTAAAATCAATACGCAAAAAACAGCCACCAGGGTTATTCCAACGGTTAGTACGGAGTTCCATACCTATCGGGTAGACTGGACGCCATACGCCATTAGGGGTTATTTTGATGATGTAAAAGTGTTCGAGTTTGCTAACGAAGGTAAAACTTATAAAGAATGGCCTTTCGACAAACGTTTCCATCTTTTGCTTAATGTGGCTGTAGGTGGCGACTGGGGTGGTGCACAGGGCATCGATGATAATATCTTCCCTCAAAGTTTAATAGTGGATTATGTGCGTTACTACAAAATGATTGAAAAGTAAAGGCATGAAATTTAAAAATATAGTGAAGAGTGGTTTTTGCGTTGCATTGCTATTAAGCTGCTTTTTTTCTAGTGATGTTTATCCCCAGGGTTTTCTAAAAACCCGGGGACAAAACATCGTCAATGAAAAAAACGAAAACATCTTGCTGCGTGGTATGGGCCTTGGTGGCTGGATGCTGCAGGAAGGTTATATGTTAGGCATCAACAATGAAGGCCAGCAATACAAAATCAGAGAAAGAATCAAGGATTTTATCGGTCCTGAAGAAACACAGAAATTTTACGACACCTGGCTGCAGAAACACACCACACGTGCAGATATCGATGCCATGAAAGCATGGGGGTTTAACTCCGTCAGGCTACCTATGCACTATAACCTCTACACCCTGCCAATAGAAGCAGAGCCTGTTGCCGGTAAGGATACCTGGTTGGAGCAAGGTTTCGCCATGACCGATAGCCTGCTTGCCTGGTGCAAAGCCAACGAGATGTACTTGATTCTTGACCTTCATGCTGCACCCGGAGGCCAGGGCAATGACTTCAACATCTCCGACCGCAATCCAGAATTACCATCTTTATGGGATAGTGCCGAAAACCAGCGTAAAACCGTTGCGCTGTGGAAAAAGCTGGCCCAGCGTTATAAAAATGAAAGCTGGATCGGCGCATATGACCTGATTAACGAGCCAAACTGGGGTTTTCAGGATCCGGTGAACGATAAAAACGGATTGAAAGAACAAAAAAATGAAGTGCTGAAAAAGGTGTTGGTCAATATCACCAAAGCCATCAGGGAAGTAGATCAACAGCACATGATCATTATTGAAGGCAATGGCTGGGGCAATAACTACCAGGGCATGTTACCCCCCTGGGATGACAATATGGTGCTCAGCTTCCACAAATACTGGAATTACAACAACCAGGAATCTATAAAAAGCTTAGTGGAACACCGCGAAAAGTACAATGTGCCGGTATGGCTTGGCGAAACCGGCGAGAATTCTAATGTCTGGTTTCAGGAAGCCATTGCCCTTTTTGAAAGAAATAATATCGGCTGGTGCTGGTGGCCTTTGAAAAAGCTGGGTTTTAACAATCCTTTAGAAATTAAAAATAACCCATCTTATCAACAAGTTTTAAACTATTGGAACAAAAAGGGACCTAAGCCAAAAAGCAGTGTTGCTGCACTAGGTTTTAAAACTTTATTGGAAAACCTGGAGTTCGGAAAAAACACAGTGCATCATGATGTAATTGATGCGATGTTCAGACAGGTAGCAACCACGGACACTAAGCCTTTCAAAAAGAATGTTTTAACCAACAAGACAACATTGAACCTGGCTGCGGTCGATTACGACCTGGGAAGAAATGGTTATGCTTATTTTGATAAAGACACTGCCGATTACCACATCTCCACAGGTAAAAGGTCTGCTGGTAACCAGGGTCGTGTATACCGCAACGACGGTGTCGATATACAGAAAGACAGTACAGGAACAGGTTATTTTGTGTCCAATATGGAACAAGGGGAGTGGCTACAATACACCATTCAGGTGCAGGATGCCGGAACCTATGTGGTCAAACTTGAAGATACACCTGCATCAAAAGGGCTGTTGACCATATGGCTTAACCAAGAAGAATCAGGTGAAAAACTGAAGTTGAAACCAGGAATCCACCAATTAAAAATAAGAGTTGATCAAAGTGGTGCTCAGCTTAAAAACATACAGATTGCTGCCCTATAATGAACCTATGTTAAGCTTAGCGCTTACAAAAAGCAGGAGTAAAAGTTTAAGACAACATCATCACCAGGACAATAACTTGTAAACTAATGAAAAAGATACCGGAATTAATTGCCGGTATCTTTTTATATCTCCAAATAATTGCTCAAACTTGCCTATATTTTTAAAGTATGGATATTGGAATAATTGGGTTAGGCGATATGGGTAAGCTTTATGCGAAATGTTTTGCTAAAGCAGGTTACCAAGTCTTTGGTTCCGATCTGCCTCAATTCAAAGAACAATTAAAAGAAGAGCTGGAACCCTTAGGTATACTCCTTTTGGAGGATGGTAAAGAAGTTTCCCGCCGTTGCGACGTGATTTTCTATGCGGTGGAAGCCGAGAAAATAGACCTGGTGCTCAGCCTTTATGGTTCTTCGACTAAGTACGGCGCCATTGTAGCTGGTCAGACCTCCATTAAACATCCCGAAATTGCTGCCTTTGAGAAACACCTGGCAAAGGATGTGAACATCATTACCTGCCATTCGTTGCACGGACCCGCATTCGATCCTGAAGGACAGAAACTCATTGTCATCCCACACCGTACCAATAAAGAAGCTTTTCAAAGGATGATGGACCTTTTATCGGTCTTAAAATCAGACATCGTCGTGATGGAAGATTATCATGAACATGATAAAATTGTAGCCGATACACAAGCATCAACACATGTAGGTTTCGAAAGTATGGGCACCGCCTGGAAAGAAGCTGGTTTTTTTCCATGGGAAGATGCTGCCTACCTTGGCGGGATAGATAACGTGAAGATTTTAACCACCCTCAGAATATTTAGTTATAAAGCCCATATTTACGGAGGCCTGGCCATACTGAATCCGTATGCCCGTCAGCAGGTGAAAAGTTATGCGCAATCTGAGTCTGATTTATTTAAGATGATGATCAGGGAAGAGGCTGATGAATTCAGGAACCGTTTGTATAAAGCACGTGATTTTATCTTTCATGAGGAACAAAAACCTTTGTTGCTCGATGATGATGTGATGAAAGAGTTTTCTCTTTCTGACCATGCTGCTTCCAGAAAGCCCAATTCCCACCTGAGCCTTTTAAGCATGGCCGACTCCTGGTACCGCCTGGGTGTAAACCCATACGATAACCTGATCTGCCAGACCCCACCATTTAAACTTCGATTGGGCATTGTGGAATACCTGTTTAGGAATGAAGATTTATTGGAAGAATCCATAGAAACTGCCTTATATGATAAAAAAATAAGGGGCGATGATTTAGAATTTCACTCTGCAGTTCGCGAGTGGTCGTCTATTATCGGTTATGGCGATATGGAAGGTTATAAACAACATTTTGAACAAACTAAGCTGTTTTTTGGCGAAAGACTGGAGCATGGTCGCCAGCAAAGTACAGAAATGATCAGAAGGTTAAAAATGGATTAACCTGATTTATATACTTAATACACACACTTTAACAAACACATGAAAAAATTTTTTATCGGACTGCTCGGCTTTTTTACCGTTTATGCAGCTCAGGCTCAAAAGCAACCCTACCAATATGTTAAACCAATCATTGGTACGGCAAAAATGGGGCATACTTTTCCTGGTGCCACTGTTCCTTTTGGTGCCGTACAATTAAGTCCCGACACAGATACCTTAGCCTACGAGGTAAACGGGAAATATAATAAAGACATGTACAAATATTGTGCAGGTTACCAGTATAAAGATAAAACGATTGTCGGCTTTAGCCATACCCATTTTAGTGGAACCGGCCATTCTGATCTTGGTGATTTCCTGATCATGCCCACTACCGGTAAACTGCAGCTGAACCCTGGTACCGCTGATAAACCTGAAAACGGTTACCGTTCGGCTTTCTCTCATGATAATGAGGTGGTGGAAGCCAATTACTACAAGGTGAAACTTGACGACCATAACATTACGGCCGAATTAACCACCAGCCCAAGGGTAGGATTCCACCAGTATACCTTTCCTAAATCAGATGAGGCCCACATTGTGCTCGACCTGATGAGTGGCATCTACAATTATAAAGACAAAAACGTATGGACCTTCGTCCGCGTGGTCAACGATTCCCTGATTACCGGTTATCGCCAGACTTCAGGCTGGGCACGTACCCGTACTGTTTATTTTGCCATGACTTTCTCGAAGCCATTTAAAAGTTACGGACAGAAAAACTACGATGATAAACAGGTATACGGCGGTTTCTGGCGCAAGTTTGATCAAACTAAAAACTTCCCGGAGATGGCTGGAAAGAACATTAGAACCTATTTCGATTTCAGCACGGAAGAAGGAGAGAAGGTAAAAATTAAGTTTGCGCTTTCTTCGGTAAGTCAGAAGAACGCCCTGGAAAACCTGCGTACTGAAATACCGGGATGGGACTTTGAAAAAGTGAAAAAAGATGGACAGCAGGCCTGGAACAAGGAGCTGAGTAAAATTGCTATAAACACCTTGAATGAAGATGACAAGGTGAACTTTTACACCGCCATGTACCATACTTTTATTAATCCCACCACCTATAATGATGTGAATGGAGAGTATAAAGGTTTAGATCAGGATACCCATAAAGCAGAAGGTTTTACCAATTATACCACCTTCTCGTTATGGGATACCTACCGCGCTTTGCATCCACTGTTTAACATCATCCAGCCTAAACGTAACGGTGATATGGTAGCCTCCATGATGGCGCATTACGACCAGAGTACATTAAAAATGTTACCCATATGGTCACACTATGCCAATGAAAACTGGTGTATGAGTGGTTACCACAGCGTTTCTGTGGTGGCTGATGCCATTTTGAAAGGCACGTATACCGGTGATGCCGAAGCAGCGCTACAAGCTTGTATCAACACGGCCAACCACCGCAGTTATGAAGGAATTGGCGAATACATTGATAAGGGATATATTTCTGCTGCCTCCAACGGTACTTCTGTGTCCAATACTTTAGAGTATGCCTATGATGACTGGTGTATTGCACAGTTGGCTAAAAAACTGAATAAAACAGCTACCTATAACGAATTTATGAAACGCTCGGCAAACTGGAAAAATGTATACGATGCCCAGTCAAACTTTATGCGCCCGAGGTTAGCCGATGGCAGTTTCAAAAAGGATTTTGATGTATTAAGTACCCACGGTCAGGGTTTTATTGAGGGTAATGCCTGGAACTATAGCCTTTATGTGCCCCATAGCCCTGAAGAAATGATTGCTTTAAGGGGTGGAAAAGACCGTTTTGCTACCCATTTAGATTCTTTGTTTACCATGCACCTGCCTGATGAGTTTTTTGCTGATACCGAAGACATTACCCGCGAAGGCATTATAGGCAATTATGTACACGGTAACGAACCGGCGCACCACGCTGCTTATTTGTATAATTACACCAACACGCCATGGAAAACTCAGGAACGTGTGCGCATGATTTTAAAAAAAATGTACCTGCCGACTGCGGATGGCCTGGGCGGAAATGATGATTGCGGACAAATGAGTGCCTGGTATATTTTCAGTTCCCTCGGTTTTTACCCCATGGCACCAGGGTCTTTGAACTACGAATTGGGTAGCCCGGCAATCGTGAATGCGACCTTAAACCTGGAAAATGGAAAAACCTTTAAGGTGACCACCAAAAACCAAAGCAACAAAAACGTCTATGTGGATAAAGTGTTGATAAACGGCAAAGTGATTGATCGTAAATACATTACACACGATGAAATTACTGCCGGTGGCGAAATACAGTTTATAATGGCTGCAAAACCTCGTAAAAAATAAAGCCTGATGGATATCCGGTAAAGATTCTATATTTGCCAGCTAAATTTTAAACAGCTAGTAGATGAAGAAATTTGCCTTCACTGGAGTAGCGTTGTTGAGCCTCACGGCCAGCCTTCAGGCTCAACAACCTTCCCAAAGGGATAGCACCAATAGACTTGATGAAGTCATGGTGAAAGAAAACAGGCTTCAACTGCCTTTTTCGCAACAAAACCGCAACATCTGGATCCTTGACCAGGAGAAGATAAAAACTTTACCCGTTCGCTCCGTTGCCGAGCTCTTAAGTTTTGTAACCGGCGTAGATGTTCGCCAACGTGGACCGGGTGGCGCACAGGCCGATATCAGCCTGGATGGCGGTACATTCGACCAGTCGCTCGTGTTAATTAACGGCGTCAAGGTGTCAGACCCTCAAACCGGGCACAACATGATGAACCTGCCCATTACCCTGAATGATATTGACCATATTGAAGTGATCAGAGGTTCTGCATCTCGTGTATATGGCATTAACGCATTAACAGGTGCCATCAACATAGTTACCCGTACAGTAGAGAAAACCTCCCTTTCTGCCAATGTCTTTGCCGGTAGTAGTTTTAATAAAGACGAAGTATCTGGTGATACCTATGCCAATTATGGCATACAGGTAAATGGAAGTCACAAAGGCGAGAAAGCAAGTCACAGTTTATCTGTAGCACAGGAAGCCGGAAACGGTTACCGTTACAATACTGCTTTTAATAACCAAAAGGTGTTTTACCAGGGAAAACTGGAATTAGGCATAGCCGACGATCTGGATGTGATGGCAGGTTATACCCATAATAACTTTGGCGCAAATGGTTTTTATTCCTCGCCAGGCGATAAAGAGTCGGAAGAAACAGTAAAAACATTACTGGCTTCGGTTGCCTACACCCGCAAGATCAATGCCGCCTGGACCATTATCCCAAGAATCAGCTACCGGAATAATGTAGACGATTACCTTTACATTAAACAAAATCCCGATCAGTTTCATAACAACCACCATACCGAGGTTTGGGATGCGGAACTTAACAATAACATTCAAACAAAAATAGGAACTTTTGGTGTAGGACTAGAAACCCGCCGGGAATCTATCAATAGCACTAACCTGGGCAAACGTGACCGTACGAATACGGGTCTGTTTGGCGAATTTAAGTTTGAGCCCATTGATCGTTTGCTCATCAATA
Source organism: Pedobacter sp. CAN_A7 (assembly GCF_015752175.1). Classification (NCBI taxonomy): domain Bacteria; kingdom Pseudomonadati; phylum Bacteroidota; class Sphingobacteriia; order Sphingobacteriales; family Sphingobacteriaceae; genus Pedobacter; species Pedobacter sp. CAN_A7. The sequence continues at coordinate 992,376 of NZ_JADOUW010000002.1, forward strand.
TGGGTGCTTATGTCAATTACAACTCTGATTATGGCTGGCAGGCTTTCCCAGGCATAGATGCTGGGTATAACTTTTATGGTAACTGGAGGGTATTTGCCAATGTAGGTACCGGACAACGCCTGCCTACTTATACTGATCTTTATTATAAAGGGCCCACCAATATTGGTAACGATTTGCTGCAGCCAGAAAAATCAGTTTATGCAGAAGGGGGTTTGAAATATAATAGCGAGCGACTGGTGATGAATGCCAGTTATTTTGTACGCCGCATCGATAATTTCATTGATTGGGTAAAAGCGCAGCAAACAGATCCCTGGAAGCCTGAAAACTTCAGTGAGGTAAACACCAAAGGTTTAACTTTAAGTGCCGATTACAGTGTTATAAAGGCCAATGCAGCAGCCACGCTATCGCAGTTGCGTGTAGGTGCTGGCTACACCCACCTTGATCCAAGTTTTAAAACCACCCTGGCGACAGCTGCTTTTTCACGCTACGCGCTGGAAAGTTTGAGAAACCAATTAAGTGGAACCGTACACGCTGATATCTATAATACCTTTGGCCTTACGCTGACCGCACGTTACAACGAAAGGATTAATTATAAATCATATACCGTGTTGGATGCACGTTTGGCCTACAGACAAGCTAAATACACCATTTATGCCGATGGCGCCAACCTGTTAAATGTACAATACATAGAAGCCGGTGCAGTACCTATGCCCGGCTCCTGGTTTACTTTAGGGGTTAAAGTAGGCTTGTAATACTTTACCTGATTTGCAGCTGCAGACCGGCGTAAAAATTACGCCCGGCTGCAGCATTATAATATCGGTTTCCTGCTGCATTAAGGTCGTTACCCAGACTATAGGTCTGATCCAACAGATTGTCGGCTCCTACAAAAAGTGTTACCGGGCTGTTACCTACCTTCAAATTTTTATAGCTCAGTTTTGCCTGCAACAAATGATATTTATCCGCATAAACCGTGTTGGCATCATTTAAAGGGATGGTCGATGTATAATTGTGTTGCACAAATAGCGACCAGCCTTTTTGAACATGCAGGTCTGCACTGCTTACTACGGTGTTTTTAGGTACGCCGGTCAATTCATTGCCACTGTAGTCGTTTGCACCATCCAGGTAGCCCCTAAAGTTAAATTTACTCCAGGTATAGGCATTTCTTAATTGCAAACCACTTACAAATTGTGTGGCATTTTGTGGAATAAGCCAGGCAGAAACTGCCGTTTCCACACCCCATTGTTTTGTTCCTCCAGCATTAATGAAAAACTCTGAATCGTTTTCATTTAAACGCCTTACAATCGCACTGTTCAGCTTATAGTAAAAACCAGTTACATCCACAAAGATCCTGCGGTTGGCCGTTGTATATTTGAAACCTGTTTCCGTGTTCCAACCATATTCCGGTTGCAGATCGGCATTAATCACCTGATCCGATGCGCGGATTTCAGCAATGGTTGGTGGCGAATATCCTTTACTTATGGAGGCATGTAGCGAAAACTGGTTGCTGGCCAGGTAGGATAGCGCCAGTCGAGGCATAAATTGAACGTCAAACGTATTGGTTTGCCGGCCTATGGCTACCGGTGCCAGACTTTCATAACGGTATTTATACAAGTTGGCACTTGCCGAAAGCTCCAGCAGCCATTTATCCAGAAAATCGATGTTTAAATGTGCAAAGGCGAAGTTGGAAGCTGCTTTGAGTTTATCTTCAGATTGCACCGCACCACGCTGCCCCTGGTTATTATCGAAATTACTGATGTCAGATTGCGTTTGTGAGCTTTCCAAACCAATGTTAAAAGTCCAGTTAAGAGCTTCACGTAATTGCTGGTATTCCAGGTAGGTACGTAACCCTGTCGTAAACTCCTTGCGGTGTTCATAATTGGTGATAAACGGATTTTTAAAATCCGTGTAGGAGGTGTATAACGCGGCTACATGTTTTAAGGAGGGACTTATTTTCCACTCATTAGACACACCACCATAAACAGTTTTGCTGAAAATAGCAATCTGTTGTTCTATCGCACTTTTGGTGAAAGCCGTGGCTTGTCGTGATAAACGCGGATTCAGCGCAAACTGTGCTGCGGTTAATCCACCGGGAGTATTGTAGTGCAGGTCTGAATAAAACAACAAAGCTTTTAAATTAGCTGAAGCACTATAATCATACTTTTGAAAAAGCTGTATGTACTTTCTGTCCATTGCACTGTGATCGCGGTATCCATCACTACGCTGGTACGACTGGCTCAACAGGAACTGGTATTTATCCCACTTTTTGCCCAGTTGTATATTCTCCTGGAACAATCCGTACGAACCACCCAGTGCATTGAATTTCAGCGTGGTACTGTCGGCGTTTTCCTGCAGAGGCTGGATCAATACCACACCACCAGAGTTAGCGCCGTAAATACTACTTTGCGGACCTTTGAGCACCTGCACCTGTCCAACACTGCCAATGTCCAGTGCATTGAGGTAACTGTTACCACCAGCATCGGTAAGTGGAAATTCCTCCAGGTATACTTTGATGTTGCGGATGCCAAAAGGCGAGCGCAGCAAACTTCCACGGATGGACAAGCGGTAACTGCCTGGCGAACGCTCCTCCATGCGCACACCGGCGATGGTATTGATGGCAGGAACAAAACTTGTACCCGCCTGACTTTGTAAAATGGTAGAATCTATTAAACCGTAAGCCGTAGTACTGCGTAATAATGGCTGTACCGAAAAATAGGGGCGGATAACCACCTCTTTTAACCTATTGGTGGTATCTGTGGCCTTCCTTTGGCGACGATCGGTATTTTCTTGTGCTGTACTGCTTAAAAACAGTAACGTAAAAATAGGGAGAAAGAATTTTTTCATTATTTTAATTAGCTGCTACCCTCCATACAGTATTGCTTACATCATCGGCGACCAATAACGCACCGTCTTTAGCTACGGCAACACCTACCGGGCGACCGTAAACTTCGGCTTTATCAAGATCGGCAATAAAGCCAGTCAGGAAATCTTTCATCGGTCCGGCTTGTTTACCTCCTTTAAATGGGATGAAGGCTACTTTATAACCCGATAGTGCCGAGCGGTTCCATGAACCATGCTGCCCGATAAATACGCCATCCTGATAGGTAGCCGGAAATTTATTTCCAGTGTAAAAAGCCAGGCCTAAAGATGCGGTATGTGAACCTACAGCAATATCAGGTTTAATGGTTTTTTTAACCAGATCAGGACGTTGTCCTTTCATACGCGGATCTTCATGTGCACCAAAATAGGCGTAAGGCCACCCATAAAACGCACCTTTTTGAACACTGGTAATGTAATCAGGAACCAGGTCATCGCCCAGTCCGTCACGTTCATTTACGGCAGTCCACAATACGGAGCTGCCGGGTGCCCATGCCATGCCCACCGGATTTCTCAGTCCGCTGGCATAAATGTTCATTCCAGTGCCATCCGGATTAATCTCCAGGATATTAGCACGGTTCTTTTCATGTTCCATGCCATTTTCACCGACGTTACTGCCGGAGCCTACAGTGATGTAAATTTTACTGTTATCGGCGTTTGCAATCAAATTTCGGGTCCAGTGGTTGTTGTAACCACCGGCAGGCAAGTCCATAATTTTAGTGCCTTTTTCGCTGATGGCTATATCGCCAGGTTTGTAAGGGTATTTCCACAAACCATCGGTATTAGCTACATAAAAAGAATTTCCAATGACCAGTACACCATAAGGTTGGTTTAAGCCGGTTAAAAATTCAGATTGTAGGTCAGGCTTTCCATCATTATTGGTGTCTCTGAAAAGAATAACCGTATTGGCGCTTTTGCCACCTTGCTCTGACTTTGCTTTGCCGGTTACTACAGCTTCTATCTTTTCTTTGCCAGATCGTTCTGTATTAGATAAAACAACGAACACATCGCCATTGGGCGCTATATAGATGTTTCTTGGGCTTTTAGTATCGGATGCAAACTTGGTCACCGTAAATCCTGCTGGCGCAACAGGTGTTTTACCTTCGGGCCAGCCGATCACTTTGCTGAATTTGTTTTTTGCCCCATCTGGATTAGGTTCAGGTAGTGATAGTTCCTGGTTATACGCAGTGCTAAGGGTATCTGTCTGACTGGTTTGTTTATTGCTTTCCTGGCAGGCCAGTGAAAAAGGCAATACGGCCATGATCAAGGATAGTTTTCTCATATTTTTTCTAAGGTAAGGCATTATTTGAATTTGCTTTACACTTTTTAACAGGGAAAGGGGGAGTTGGTTTGTAACAATTTATAAGGATATTTTTTATTGAAAATTACCACACTCTTTTTAAAATCTACTTAAAGATAGGTAGGTGAAAATTGTTTTCTTCTCCATAAGTAATAACGGTGTATTTAAGAAATTAAATTGTTGATGTTTAGGCGAAATGGAAGGGAATTCCTGCACAATCCATTCTATTTGACCGCAGATAAGCTATCCCTGAAAGCAAGATGAATACGACATGAATCCGAGATGAATCCGTGTTTTTCTAGGAAAACACGGATTCATTATACATTGAAGTTATATACAACCTATATTCACCCAGAATCCATGTCGAATTTCTTTAAACTAAAAAGGCTACGTACTCTAGTACGCAGCCTTTTTAAATATTCAGCTAAAAACTTAAGCTAATTTAGCTTGTAAGTTTTCATCAATTGCAGCTAAGAACTCCTCAGTATATAAGTAATCTTTACCGTGTTCTACTTTATTTCCATGAATACAAACCGCTAAATCTTTAGTCATTTTACCACTTTCTACAGTTTCAATACAAACTGCTTCTAAAGCGTGACAGAAGTCAATTAATGGTTGGTTATTATCTAACTTACCACGGAATTCTAAACCTCTTGTCCAGGCAAAGATGGAAGCGATAGGGTTAGTTGAAGTTGGTTTTCCAGCCTGGTGATCACGGTAGTGACGGGTAACCGTACCATGCGCTGCTTCAGCTTCCATTGTTTTACCATCTGGGGTAATCAATACTGAAGTCATTAAACCTAATGAACCAAAACCTTGTGCAACAGTATCCGATTGAACGTCACCATCGTAGTTTTTACAAGCCCAAACAAAGTTACCGTTCCATTTTAAAGCAGAAGCAACCATGTCATCAATTAAACGGTGCTCATAAGTAATTCCAGCTTCCGCAAATTGAGTTTTGTAGTCATTTTGGTAGATCTCTTCGAAGATATCTTTAAAACGGCCATCATATTTTTTAAGGATGGTATTTTTAGTTGATAAGTATAAAGGCCATTTTTTGCTCAAAGCCTGGTTGAAACAAGCATGTGCAAAACCAATGATACTCTCGTCTGTGTTATACATCGCTAAAGCAACACCGTCACCTTTAAAGTTATACACGTCAAAAGATTGAACTTCGCCACCATCTTCAGGAGTGAAAGTTAAGGTTAACTTACCTTTTCCTTTAGTTACTAAATCTGTAGCACGGTATTGATCACCAAAAGCGTGACGGCCAATACAGATAGGGGCAGTCCAGTTTGGTACTAAACGTGGTACATTGCTCATCACAATAGGCTCACGGAAAACAGTACCATCTAAAATATTACGGATGGTTCCGTTTGGCGATCTCCACATTTGTTTCAAATTAAATTCCGTCACACGTTGCTCATCAGGAGTAATGGTTGCGCATTTGATACCAACACCATATTTTTTAATGGCTTCAGCAGCGTCTATCGTTACCTGGTCATTGGTTTCATCACGGTATTCAACACCTAAATCGTAATATTTGATATCAAGATCTAAATAAGGAAGAATCAGTTTGTCTTTGATGAACTTCCAGATGATACGAGTCATTTCGTCACCATCTAACTCTACAACGGGCTGGGTTACTTTAATTTTCTGTACAGACATATTATCGATGTAATTTTAATTAACTAAATACGAGATACAAAGATAGAAATTCTGAAACAATTAAAGATTTTATGGCGTTTATAAACAATAAAGAATATAGATATGAACTCTCCCAACCACAACAACGCAGAACAAAAAGGGGCTAACGACAAATTACACGGCGATAATTTGGGCGAAACGCAAAACTTAAGAGACCTGGCTTTTGATAAGGATAAAAACAGTTTTGAAATTGATGTAAAAAGCGAAGACAAGGACTATGACCATCCGCTTCCGTATGATACGACAGCTGCCAATGGCGGCGACGACAATTCGGATTATGATGAAGCCAATCCTTTTATTGGTGATGAATATGCCCGCAAAGATGAGGTAGTGGAGAATGACCTGGATAGTATGGGCATGCATATCGATGACGGCGATATTGTAGAGTTGAATCCCGAAGACGAATACTTAGCTAAAACGCCCGAAGACGACCGTACTGATTTGGATGAGGAGGGCTACCCGATTAACAATGCCCCACCCATGCCTTAAATACTACTATACAAAATTATGAATTGACGTCGAGGTTAAACTGCTTACGCATTTCTTCCAGCTGCGGGTTTTTCTGCACCATGTACTGGTATTTTTCAATGCTGGTATAAAGTCTGTTTTTTAACTCACGTTCTACTTTTTTAGTCACAATACGGAGGTTAAAGTTCTTTAACTCCGGTCGCAAATAATTCAGGAAGTAAACCAGCTCATCTTGCAGGATGCTTTCCTGAATTTTGTTTTCTATAATGACTGTAATCACGTCGTTTTCTAAAATCGGCTCATTGCTGGTCAGTAAAGTATATATGTTGATTTTTCCTTGTTCTTTTACTTTATTAGCATAACGTTCCCAATACACTTTCAGCTGTGCAAACGTAAAAACTTCCTTGTCACTACCATCAATATATTTAGGCTCTTTGTCGTCAATACCGTCAGCGATATTCTGCAGGGCATTTAACGAAGGTATTAAAGTGCCTATGGTGTTGTTGCTCTGCTGTTGTGGTTTCAGCGTAATGCTGTCGGCCACGCGTTTTTTCTCCTGTGTTGGGGCTGGAATGGCCGGGATCACAGGTGATGTTACCTTCGGTTGTTCGGACTGTTGTGTAGCTGATGGAATTGCTGTTACTGCTGGGCTTTGCTGTGCCGTTGTTGCCTCGTGTTGCGGTGTTGTAACCGCGTTTTGTGGCGCTGCTGCTGTTAGAGGTGCAGGTGCTGCGAATGAAGCAGGCGCTACAGGTGTTGCCTGTGCAGGTTTCGTTGCTGCTGCAGGCGATTGCGGGTTTAGATCAGACTTTTTTTTTTGCTGATCCTGTTCTCCTGCGCCGTTTTGCGCCGATGGTAGTTGGGCCAACTGTAATACCGATGGAATATGGCACATCTTTAATAAAGCCAATTCTACCTGTAAACGTTGGTTTTTACTGTTCTTATAAATGAGGTCGCATTGGTTAGCCAGGTTCAAAGCCGTTAAAATAAAAGAGGCTGATGTTTGCTGACTTTGACTCAGGTATTTCTGCTTGATGTTCTCACTTACTTCCAGCAGTTTCACCGTTTGTGGATCTTTACCCACCAACAGGTTGCGCAGGTGACTAGCTAGTCCATTAATAAAGTTGTTGCCATCAAAACCATTATTCAGAATCTCATCAAAGAGGATAAGCGTCTGGCTAACATTGGCGGTGGTTAAATATTCGGTCAATTTAAAATAGTAATCGTAATCCAGGATATTTAGGTTATCAATTACTGATTTATAAGTCAGGTTTTTATTGGTATAACTAACAATCTGGTCAAACATGGACAGCGCGTCGCGTAAACCGCCATCTGCTTTTTGAGCAATGATGTGCAGACCGTCGGCTTCTACGGCCACATTTTCACGAATGGCTATGGTGTTCAGGTGCGAAGCGATATCTTCTACCTGTATCCGGTTGAAGTCAAAGATCTGGCAACGCGATAAGATGGTTGGCAGAATTTTGTGCTTTTCTGTCGTCGCTAATATAAATATAGCGTAGGAAGGTGGTTCTTCTAAAGTTTTCAAAAAGGCGTTGAAAGCACTGGCCGACAACATATGCACCTCATCGATAATATAAATTTTGTATTTTCCGGCTTGTGGCGGGATACGCACCTGCTCAATTAAACTCCTGATGTCATCGACCGAGTTGTTGGAAGCGGCATCTAATTCGTGGAAGTTAAAGGAGTGGCCTGTTTGAAAGGAAACGCAGGAATCGCAGGTGCCACAGGCTTCCTGGTTAGGCGTAAGGTTGGTACAGTTTATGGTTTTAGCAAGGATACGGGCACAGGTAGTTTTACCAACACCACGCGGACCGCAAAACAGGAAAGCCTGTGCAAGCTGGTTGTTTTTGATAGCATTTTTTAAGGTTCCGGTAATGTGATTTTGGCCGACAACGGTTTCAAACGTAGAAGGACGGTATTTTCTGGCCGATACTATAAAATTCTCCATGCGACAACGAAATTAGAAAATTTTTGTGGAGCGCCATGCTTATCTATTGAAAATAATATAATTGTTTAACTACAGGTCCTGCGATTAAGCATAAATGGGAATGAGTAGCCAGTTATATCTTTAATTCGGGAATGACCAATTATGCTTATTATAATATGGAGGTTTAGAGAATGAGCCTGGGCGTCAATTTCCTGTTCGGTAAATAATTATGTGTAATTGTCTCTTTTTCAAATAGAAAATTATTACTACATTTGCAACCCCGTAGTCTACGGGAATATTATAAATTAATAAAATAAATAACAATGAATCAGTACGAAACTGTTATCGTTCTTACCCCGTTGTTATCAGAAGAGGTTGCTAAAGAGGCATTAGCCAAATTCAGCAAAATCATCACTGATAGCGGAGCCGAAATTGTTCAAGAGGACAATTGGGGTTTGAGAAAATTAGCGTATCCGATTGAAAAAAAAGCAAGCGGATTTTTCCACCTTACAGAGTACAAATCTTCAGGTGAATTAATTAACAAGTTGGAGTTAGAGCTTAAGCGCGACGAGCGTGTTCTACGTTTCTTGACCATTAGATTAGACCGTCATGCGGTTGCCTATAATGAGAAAAAACGCAGTGGAGCTTTTAACAAAAAACCTAAACAGGAGGCTGCAGTATAATGGCTAAGGATCAAATACAATATGTTACCGCTCCAAAAGTGGACGATAACAGAAAAAAATATTGCCGTTTCAGAAAAAACGGGATTAAATACATTGATTACAAAGACGCAAACTTTTTATTGAAATTCATCAATGACCAAGGTAAAATTTTACCTCGCCGTTTAACCGGTACTTCATTGAAATTTCAACGTAAAGTGGCACAAGCTGTTAAACGCTCACGCCACATTGGTTTGTTACCTTTCGTTGCTGACCAATTAAAATAAGAGCTGAAATGGAAATTATATTAAAACAAGATATCAAATCCCTAGGGGAAAAAGATGATATCGTGAATGTAAAGCCAGGTTACGGTCGTAATTACCTTATTCCACAAGGATTTGGTGCTTTGGCTACGCCTTCAGCTAAAAAAGTTTTAGCAGAAAACTTAAAACAAGCTGCTTTCAAACAAGATAAAATTAAAAAAGACGCTGAAGGTATTGCTGTACGTTTAGCTGATGTGAAGTTATCTATTGGTGCTAAAGCTGGTGAAACAGGTAAGATTTTTGGTGCAGTAAACACTATTATGATTGCTGATGCGTTAAAACTACAAGGTTTTGATGTTGACCGTCGCCGCATCACTTTCGAAACTGAACCTAAATTTGTTGGTGAATATATCGCTAACTTAAACTTACACAAAGAAGTGAAAGTTAAAGTTCCTTTCGAAGTAGTAGCAGAATAATCAAACTTATTCGATATAAAAAAAGCGTCCTGATTTTCAGGACGCTTTTTTTTGTGCCTATTTTTTCCGCAGGCTGCGGTATTGGTCAATTTGTTTCCTGATGTCCTGAACATCGCCTTTAGAAAAACCATGTACCTCTACCTTGGTGCCGTTTAGGTACAGGGTGATTGTGGAGAAGCCAATCATTGGGCTGTCGATTTCGATGGCAGTGATGTCTTCATAATTCAGGTATTTAGATTCGCCGCTAAATACACCTGGTTTCTTAATCTCTACGCTGCTTTCATTTAAGTGTATCTCTATAGGAAATGCTTTGTTGCCCTCAGAGAGCCTCGATGCTGTATATTTCATGTGTGTTATTTTTTATAGGCTTGACTATAACGAATGTAACAAATTTTTTGAATGCTGAAATCAAGGATTTGTTACCTTTGATTTAATGGCAAAAGTACGACGCGCTCCACAAAAAAAACAACAACCTTTTTTGAAAAAAATAACCAGTCTGCTAGCAAGAGTTTTAATCTGGTTTTTAATGGTCAGTGTCATCTGGGTGCTGCTCTATCGCTTTATCAATCCACCGATTACGCTGTTGATGATCGGGAGGAATATCGAAAGGAAAGCCGATGGCAAACCTTTTAAACTAGAGAAAGAATGGGTGCCTTTTGAAGAAATTTCTGATAACATGAAAAGGGCTGCGGTATCGGCCGAAGACCAGCTGTTTTTAACCCATATGGGTTTCGACCTGAAGGCCATAGAGAAAGCTTATGCTGATAACAACAATGGGAAAAAAGTGAAAGGTGGTAGCACAATTTCGCAGCAAACAGCCAAGAATGTGTTTCTGTGGCCGGGCCGATCTTGGTTGCGTAAAGGTTTTGAAGCCTATTTTACATTATTGATTGAGGTGTTATGGAGCAAAGAGCGCATTTTAGAAGTATATTTAAATGTCATTGAAATGGGTGATGGGATATATGGCGCAGAAGCGGCTTCGCAGGCTTATTACGGCAAATCCTGCCGGAAGATGACCCGTGGTCAGGCGGCTTTGATGGCAGCGTGTTTTCCTAATCCAAGGCGCTGGACACCAGCCCAGCCTACCAAATACATTAAGAAACGCCAATACCTGATCATGAGAAACATGAGACGTTTGGGTCCCCTTGATTTCTAGGGGCTAGTATTACCTTCATGCAGAAAAAGAACCTAAACCTGAATAAATCTAAAACCAATGAATATCACCATCCAGCCCCTGATTAAATTTACTTTCCTGGCGCTACTGCTGTTGGCCATGTCGCCAGTTGTGGCACAAAAAAAATACGTGATGGTGATTCATGGCGGTGCCGGTACCATTTTAAAGGCAAACATGACACCTGCAAAGGAATTGGCCTACCGCGAAGCTTTAACCCAGGCTTTAAAAACTGGTTACGAAGCTTTGAAAGCAGGTAAATCCAGTATGGATGCGGTGGAAGCCACTATCCATGTGATGGAAGATTCTCCTTTGTTTAATGCTGGAAAGGGCGCTGTATTTACTCATGACGGGAAAAATGAAATGGATGCTGCTGTGATGGATGGCAAAACACAGATGGCGGGTGCAGTTGCGGGCGTAACAACCATCAGAAATCCGATATCAGCCGCCAGGGCGGTGATGGAGAAATCAGAACATGTGATGATGGTAGGGAAAGGGGCGGAGCTCTTTGCCAAAGAAGCAGGGTTGAAAATGGTTCCACCAAGTTACTTTTACACCAAAGACCGCTGGGATGGTTTACAAAGAGCGATTAAGGAAGATTCAGCGAAAGCGGTATTGGATCATGGCAGCAAAAAAAGCATGTTAATGGGTGTTCAAAACAAAGACAATAAATTTGGTACTGTAGGAGCGGTGGCTTTAGACCAGGCCGGAAACCTGGCTGCAGGAACATCTACAGGGGGCATGACCAATAAAAAATATGGCAGGGTAGGTGATGCGCCAATCATTGGTGCAGGGACTTATGCTAATAACGAAACTGCAGGCATATCAGCCACGGGTTGGGGTGAGTTTTACATCCGCAATGTAGTGGCCTATGATATTTCGGCCATGATGGAATATAAAAAGATGAGTTTGCAGGATGCTACTGCCGCTGCCATCGAAAAAGTAGGTAAAATGGGTGGCGATGGTGGGTTGATTGCCTTAGATCGTGCAGGAAACGTAGCGATGCCATTTAACACCGCTGGAATGTACAGGGGAACGGTAACCGAAAACGGAGAAATTGAGGTTTTGATCTATAAATAGTTACAATAAATGCGCGAAGACACTGCTGTGCCAGCTTTTTTCAAAAGGAACTTCCCATTTCGTTTCAAACTCTTCTAAGTTTTGTACGAGGTTGTTGAAAACTATGGTCTGCGGACCAATCTTTTTAATGGAAATAAGGGTTTCAAAATCTTCCTTGCTCAAGGCTACAATTTTATTATCGGCTACATAAGCCATGTTGAAGCGGTTAAACAAGTCGACATTAAACTCCAGTTCAATCTCTTTAACCAAACGTACAGAGGCATCGATAGAACAACCAGTTACATTGGCAGCTGCTTCATCAACGGTAAAGACAATAAAGAAATTGTATACTACCTCTGCTTTAGCATCTAACTGATGGCCATGCGCTTTCCATTGGGCGGTAAAGTCCTGTAACTTCATTTCAATAGCCTGAACCTCGGCAGCAGTAAATTCACGGTCGCTTTGGTATACCCAAACTTTAGATTTCGGAGAAAAACTCATATTACAAATTTAACATTTTTGAAGGAAGAATATGCAGTTGTGTTTACTAATTTGACATTCAGACTTTCAATACTACTTATCGTCCGCTATGGAGGCCTGCAATGGATGCCTTGGGTGGTATTTCTCCAAGAACAGGATATCTAACCGGTGCCGAATACGTAATTGACGGTGGAACAATTCCGACCATTTAAAAATTTAAATAATAAATTATGAATTTACCTATAGTAATAACGAATTTAGTTAAAGCACAAGACCGTTTTGATGCTTTGACGGGGTACTCATTCAGTCGCTAAAAATTACCTTGTAAAATTAAACTGGCTTAGTGTTGTACAGTTCTGCTGTATAACACTTTCAAACAGAAGTACATTTTGAATCTAATGAAAGAAATATATGCTTAGAAAAGATGACACCATAAGTAGCGGAGATTTCTCTGCTGCTCAAATAGCATTAAGGGAACTATTTCCATCTCCTGATGAAATTCCTGATGTAATGAAGTTGCATGATCAGATACACCAGGATAGAATTCTTATCAACGGTGAATTACGTACATGGAAAGGTTCATTTCATGAAGTTTTCTCTCCTATTTTGTTAACCGATAAAGAAAGTGGATTGATTGGGAAAAAACAGATTGGAAGTTATCCTATAGCCACGACAAAGGAGACCGTTGAAGCGCTAAATGCCGCTGTAAACGCTTATCAAGGAGGACGCGGTGAATGGCCTTCCATGCATATTCATGATAGGATTCATCACTTACAATATTTTATGGCGGAGATGATGAAGCAGAAGTCAGCCATTGTGAAACTAATTGTTTGGGAAATTGGAAAAACGGTGACAGATGCGGAGAAGGAATTTGACAGGACTATTGAATATATAAACGAAACGATCCGTGCTGCAAAAGAACTTTATAACAGTACAAATGCATTCAAAGTTGCGCAAAACTTCATAGGTCAGACCAAGAGAGTGCCGCATGGTGTTGTTTTATGTATGGGTCCATTTAACTATCCCTTAAATGAAACTTTCACCACTTTGATTCCTGCGCTTATTATGGGGAATACCATCTTATTTAAACCACCTAAACATGGGACTTTGCTGTTTGAGCCATTATTGGAAGCTTTTGCTAACTGTTTCCCCAAAGGAGTGGTCAACACGATATATGGCAGGGGCCGAGATACCGTTCCAACACTTATGGAAAGTGGGAAAATTGATGTCCTGGCTTTGATAGGTTCAAGCAGGGTTGCCGATGCTTTGAAAAAGATGCATCCGAAATCAAATCGTTTGAAATCTGTATTGGGACTGGACGCAAAAAACGCCGCAATTATATTGGCTGATGCCGACCTGAGCCATACGGTTAAAGAAGTTATTGCCGGATCTTTATCATTTAACGGCCAAAGGTGTACTGCGTTAAAGATTCTTTTTGTTGACCATACCCTAGTTGATGAATTCAATAAACTTTTAATAGAAGAGATCAAACACCTAAAGGTAGGATTGCCCTGGCAAAAAGGTGTGACGATTACGCCATTGGCAGAACCTGAAAAACCTACTTATCTACGTGAATGTATAGATGATGCTACGAGTAAGGGGGCTGAAATTCTTAATGAGGAAGACGGTGGAGGCGTAATTTTTGAATCGTTTGTGCATCCTACAGTACTTTATCCGGTAAATAGTGAGATGAAAATTTATCATGAAGAACAATTTGGTCCGGTAATTCCAGTTGTTTCATTTACGTCTTTGGCAGAGCCTATAGAATATATTATGAATTCACCATTTGGTCAGCAGGTTAGTATCTTTAGTCAGGATGCAAACGCTGTATCTGTGTTAATCGATACACTTGCCAATCAGGTGGGGAGAATTAACTTAAACAGCCAGTGTCAACGCAGCCCCGATACGTTTCCTTTTAATGGACGCAAAGATTCTGCCGATGGCACTTTATCGGTAGATGAAGCCTTGTTTGCTTTTTCTGTTGATTCGGTCATCGTGACTAAACAGACCGCAGAAAATGAGCATCTAATTAGATCCATATTGGAAAAAGGAGGTTCAAAGCGGTTGACTAATCAAGTGCTATTTTAAAATAGCCAGTTTAATAGTTTACCGTTAAATTAGGAAACGAAGATTTCCAATTGTGTTGATCGTGGTAAGGGCAGTTGGCCGTTGATGTGGAAAACAGGCGTTTCTACAAATCGGGTGGCGACAATGATTTTTGTGCCGGAGGCGTGGGTGTCAAATAACTGTTGCACCAATTCGGGCGAGTTGTTGTCTTTAGAAAGGTGTGCAAGGACCAGGTGTGACAAGTGTTTCGGTTTATGCTCCAGGAATAAGGCTAATGCCTGTTTGTTGGAGAGGTGCCCTTCACCTCCGCTGATGCGTCTTTTTAAAAAGAAAGGATAGCTGCCCTGGTTAAGCATATCCTCATCATAATTCGCTTCCAGGAAAGCCGCATCACATTGTTTGAAATGGTGAATCAGCTGCTCACATACCACACCCAGGTCGGTAAACACACCTACTTTGGTGTTGCCGCAGCTGACAATAAAACTATGCGGTTCGGCGGCGTCGTGTACTTTGGGGAAAGCAATAATGTTTAAGCTGCCCACCGTATAGGTTTCAAAGCTTTCCAGCGTGCGGATTAATCCGGGTTTCAGTTTGCTGAACTTGCAGTTCAATAGCGTACCGGGTGTAATGTAGACAGGGATATTGTATTTTTTTGCCATCACACAAACGCCCCTGATGTGATCGGAATGTTCGTGGGAAATGAACAGGGCTTTAACCTTGAGCATAGATAGGCCCAGGCGCTGCATCCTGATCTCGGTTTCCTTACAAGAAATTCCGGCATCAATTAAAACTGCTTCTGTGTCGTTACCCACATAGTAGCAGTTTCCGTTGCTCCCGGAATTTAAAGAAGTAATCGATAGCGTATTACAATCCATTTGCACGGGCAGTGATTTCAGCAATATCCAGGACCTTCACGTTATCGTTCTGGTCTTTCATTTTTACCCCATCGCTTAACATGGTCATGCAGAAAGGGCAAGCTGCAGCTACAATCTGTGGATTGGTGCTTAAGGCCTCTTCAATTCTTTCGATGTTAATGTCCTTGTCGCCTTTTTCAGGTTCTTTAAACATTTGTGCACCACCAGCGCCACAGCAAAGACCGTTAGACTTACAACGTTTCATTTCGACCAGTTGGGCGTCTAACACTTCTAAAGCACGGCGAGGGGCTTCGTAAACGTCGTTTCCGCGACCTAAATAACAAGGGTCATGGAAAGTGATTTTTTTTCCTTTAAAACTTTCTCCGCCTTCAGCTTTCAGTTTACCTTCATCAATCAGCTGCTGGATAAGCTGGCTGTGGTGAATCACCTCGTAATTACCGCCTAAACCTGGGTACTCGTTTTTGATGGTGTTAAAACAATGTGGGCATCCGGTAACAATCTTTTTAACCTCGTAGCCGTTAAGCACCTCGATATTGGTCATGGCCTGCATCTGGAACAGGAACTCATTCCCGGCACGTTTGGCAGGATCGCCGGTACAGCTTTCTTCGGTGCCTAAAACGGCATATTTCATGCCTACATGGTGCAGGATTTTGCAAATATCACGGGTGGTTTTTTGTGCACGCTCATCGTAACTGCCAGCGCAGCCAACCCAGAAAAGAATTTCCGGAACTTCGCCTTTGGCTACCATTTGTGCCATAGTAGGCACTTCAAAATTTAATTGATCGCTCATGTTCAGCTTGAGTTTTAATCGTTAGTTTTCTTTGGCCCAGTTAAAACGGTCGGCAGGGGAATATTTCCATGGCGCACCGTTATTTTCCACATTACTCATCATCACGTTCAGGCTGGCTGGAACTTTAGATTCTTCCATGACCGTAAAACGCCTTAATTCGGTGATGATGGCTAATGGGTCAATGTTAACCGGACAAGCCTCTACACAAGCATTACAGCTGGTACAGGCCCATATTTCTTCGCGGGTAATGTAATCGTCCAGCAAAGATTTTCCATCGTCAAAGCCGTTGCCGGTTTTATCAATGTTTTTGCCTACTTCGGTAATCCTGTCGCGCGTATCCATCATGATTTTGCGGGGCGACAACAGTTTTCCAGTGATGTTGGCCGGACATACCGAGGTACAGCGGCCACATTCTGTGCAGGTATAAGCGTTCATGAGGTTAACCCATGATAAATCGTTGACATCTTTAGCGCCAAAACGGCCAGGTTCACTTGCTTCTGGTGTGAAGGAAGGATCTAGCATGGCTTTTACTTCGTTGGTTACACTCTGCATATTGGTAAATTCCCCTTTAGGCTCCAGGTTGGAGAAATAAGTGTTGGGGAAAGCCAGCATAATGTGGAAGTGTTTGGAATAAGGCAAGTAGTTCAAAAAGGCGAATATACCCACGATGTGAAACCACCAGCAGGTTCTTTCTACCATGACCAACCCAGAAGCAGTATCGGGCAATAGGTTTTGAAGAAACTGACTTACCGGGAAAGCACCAGCGGTAATGTAGTGACCGTGACCTAAAGCTTGTAGTTTGGCATCAGCGGCATTCATCAGCAGGAAGGCCGTCATCAATAAAATTTCTGTAATCAGGATATAGTTGGCATCAGATTTAGGCCATGACGTCATTTCAACCCCACTGAATCTTTTAAGTTTTAAAACATTCCTGCGGATTAAGAAAATGACGCAGGCTAACCATACCAGTAGCGCCAGGATTTCAAAAGATCCGATTAATCCGTTGTATAAAGCACCTAAGCCACCGAAAATACGGTGTGTACCAAAGATTCCGTCAATCATAATCTCAAGTACTTCGAGGTTGATGATAACAAAACCTAGGTAAACAAATAAGTGAAGGATGGCTGGGATAGGGCGGAAGAACATTTTTGTTTGTCCGAATGCCACTTTAAGCATGGTCATCACTCTTTTTTGAGGCTGATCAAACCGGTCTGCGGCTTTGCCAATTTGGATATTGCGTATCACTTTCCGGGCATTGTAGGCGAAAAAGCCTATGGCGGAAAGGGTTAGCAGGATAAATAAGATCTGTGCTATCATAAATGATTTATTATGGTCATGCTAAGTTAAAACTAATTCCTGTAAACAAATTACTATGCATGCATAAAGCTGGGTTTTTGTAGAAAAAATGGGTCAGTGATAATTATTTTCAACTTTTTTTAAATAAAGTTTGGAAGTTTAAAAAAAGAAGCTACATTTGCACTCCCAACAACGAAGAACGTTGCGGGAAAAACAACTACTAGTTGGTGCGATAGCTCAGTCGGTAGAGCAAAGGACTGAAAATCCTTGTGTCGCTGGTTCGATCCCAGCTCGCACCACTTCTACAAAAAAAGCCTTAGAGAAATCTAAGGCTTTTTTTGTTTACAGGTTTTTTTGTCACCCTCAGGATTGAGGGTGAAATTATAAATGTTTTAAACCATAAGAGCTGGGCGGCTTGTAGATTATCTTGTGCTTTCAACAGTATAAATAAAACTATCTGCTTTATAGTAGCCAACATTATATTCTATTGGCCGCTCTTCCTGGTCGTAAACAAATCGCTTGCGAAAAAGTATCGGGCTCCCAATGGGTACCTGGAGTTTTTTTGCAATATTTTCGTCGGCACCAATGGCTCTAATTTCCTCTTTAGATAAAGTCGCTACTACATCATGATCCTGTTCCAGCAATTCGTATAGCGGGCGCTTAAAATCATCGTCAGGGGTAAGGCCAACCCGGGGATGAAAATAAGAAGCAAAGAAAACAAAGGGTTCTTCAGGTCTTCCCCTTACTCTTTCCATTTTTAGAACAGGCTCATTGATCTTAATGTCAAAAAAACGGGCAAGGTTGCTATCAGGAAGTTCCCACGATACGTGAAGCTCAAAGTTTTTAATAGGAATACCTCGCAGCTTCATTTCTTGTGAAAAACTAAGCCAATTATTTGACTTAGAGCTTACAGCGCCAGGGGCAACCTTTGTGCCAGCCCTTTTTTTACGAATTAATAACCCCTCAAATACCAATTTATTAATAGCTATTCTTAAAGTAGTCCGTGAGATCTCCAGCATGTTTGCCAGGTCAATTTCATTTGGAATGTTTATGCCATTTTGGTATTGCTCTTCCGTGATTAGCTGCCTTAACAGTTTCTCTGCCTGCATATGCAATGGAACAGGGCTTTTATGGTCTATACTATAGCGCATGATTAAATATATGTACAAAAGTATAAATATTTATCAATTTGTTATATGTATGTACATAATAATCCAAATAAATAGCTGTCTTAGTGTATAATAAACACTATAAGAGTTAAAAAATATATAAGAAATACGTTTAGAATAATTGATATATTTTATATGTTTGTACATAACTAAAAAATAATCAGTATTAATGTATACAATACATCAGTAATTGCTGTTTAAAAGGTAGTTAGATATTATTATATGTACACTCATTAATCCATGAAATGAATTCACATTTGAAAGTTAACCCGGTTGAAACAAGCCAATCCATTCGCAAAACAGCCCAGCACCTCATGCCCATGCAGTTACTTAATCGGCAAGAAGTTAAGGAGGGCTATAATATCTATCCCATTTGTGCGCTTGGAGATCAAAAAATTTTTAACGGTTATTCATCGTTAACAAAGTGGATGGTCAGCCAAAAAAATGTGGTTATTGAAGGGTATGTAGGTCTTTTCTGGGATAAAATACAGGAGGCAATCAATAAGTGTCTGGCAGAAGAGGGTCTTACCGTTCGTTGGATTAATACCAGTGACTATTTGAAAGCACCTGCAGATGTTGACGTGTTAGTTGCACCTTTCCTGGGAACAGAAGATTCAGTTTGGGGAACTAAATGCACCTTATCACTTGCAGATCTTTATCAGACAGAAAATCTTTCTACACAGCGGCCAGATGAAACTGCTGACATTAATATCATCATCGGTCCGGGGGCTTCGCTGGCCGGCTGGGATGCTGCCATTTTATACATTGATCTTCCAAAAAATGAATTGCTGTTCAGGATGAGGGCAGGGGCTATAAATAATTTAGGCGCGAGTGCATTAACAGAGGCTTATAAAATGTACAAGCGGTTCTACTTTGTTGACTGGGTGCTGCTAAATAATCATAAAAAGGCTATACTAAATAAGCTGACTACGATCGCTGACGGCCAATGGTTAGCTGATATCAATTGGATGTTCAAGTCTGATCTGGACAATGGTTTAAATAAGATCAGCCATTCCGTGATCCGCGCAAGACCCTGGTTTGAGCCGGGTGCCTGGGGCGGACAATGGATAAAAGACCATATAGAAAATCTGAACAAAGATGTGGTCAATTATGCCTGGTCCTTTGAACTAATCGTGCCAGAAAACGGACTCGTTTTTGAAAGCGGGGGTAATTTACTTGAAGTTTCCTTTGATACGTTGATGTTTCAGCACCAGCACCAGGTACTTGGTAAACATGCCGCAACATTTGGCGATGAATTTCCTATCCGTTTCGACTTCCTCGATACCTTTAAGGGCGGTAACCTATCAATCCAGTGCCATCCGGGTATAGCTTACATACAGGAACATTTTGGAGAGAAGATTACCCAGGATGAAACCTATTATATTTTAGACTGCGATAAAGATGCTAAGGTGTACCTGGGTTTTCAGGAAAACATTGAGCCTGCAACATTTAAAAGCGTGCTGGAAGAAAGCCAGGAAAAAGGCGAGCAGATTGACATCACGCAATATGTGCAAACGTACACCGCACAACAACATGATTTTTTTCTTATACCCAATGGTACTGTACATAGCGCCGGTACCGGTAATCTGGTGCTCGAAATTAGCGCCACCCCATATATTTTTACCTTTAAAATGTATGATTGGATGAGGCTGGACCTGGAGGGTAAACCGAGACCAATTAATATCGAACATGCATTTAACAACCTAAATTTTGACCGAAAAGGAGCGCAGGTCCGCCAGGAACTGATTTCCAAACAAGTCGTCATCGAACAGGGAGAAGGCTGGCAGGTGGTGCATTTGCCCACTCATGTCGATCATTTCTACGATGTGCACCGGATGGAGTTTGATCACGAAATGTTCGTACAAACCGATGATTCTTGTCACGTGCTGATGCTGGTTGAAGGTGAAGCGTTGCAAGTCGAAACGGCAGATGGCAGTTTACAGCAATTTGCCTTTGCGGAGACTTTTGTAGTCCCTGCAGCAGCAGCATCCTATAAATTAACTAACCTGGGTGATCGTCGTGCTAAGGTGATCAAAGCATTTTTAAAATAAGCATCATGAGTAACAATTACCTCTACCTGGTTTGTTTAGTCGCTGCGCTCGGCGGTTTTCTATTTGGTTTTGATACCGCTGTGATATCCGGTACAATCAGTCTGGTTAAAAACGATTTCAGCCTCAATTCTGTTAGCGAAGGCTGGTTTGTAAGCTGCGCCTTACTGGGATGCATAGCGGGGGTAAGTTTTTCCGGGAAATTAAGTGATCAATATGGAAGAAAGGTCGTGCTGATTATTTCGGCAGTTTTGTTCCTGGCATCTGCCATTGGCTGTATGTTATCAACATCTTTTACCGTACTCATTATATTTCGCTTAATAGGCGGCCTTGGCATTGGGGTGGCATCTATGGTATCACCATTATATATTTCTGAGTTTGCACCATCACGCCTGCGCGGCATGATGGTGTCCTTATACCAATTAGCCTTAACCATAGGAATTGTGTTGGCTTACTTCTCCAATGTTTACCTGGCTGATCATGCGACAACTATTTACGGAAGTGAAGGCATGACTAAAATATTCTCTACCGAAGTGTGGCGTGCCATGCTTGGTCTGGGTGCTTTACCTGCCGCTGTATTTTTAATAAGTCTGTTTTTTGTCCCTGAATCTCCCAGGTGGTTGCTCTTAAAGGGAAAAGAGCATAAGGCTGAGGTTATTTTGATTAAAATTGACGGACCTGAAGCGGCTAAAAAGGAGATACAGGCATTTAAGGACCAAGGTGTTGAGCATGATACCTCTATAAAAGAATTGTTTACTCCTGTATACCGCAAGGCCATGTGGATCGGTTTGTTGTTGCCCTTTTTATCACAGGTATGTGGTATCAATGCAGTTATATATTATGGTCCGCGCATCTTGGAGCAGGCTGGTTTTACCTTAAATAATGCACTTGGCGGACAGGTAACTATAGGTCTTGTTAACGTGGTGTTCACCTTTGTCGCCATTTTCACCGTAGATAAATGGGGTAGAAGACCACTGTTATTTGTAGGTATAGGCGGCGCTGTAGCCTCACTGCTAACCATCGGCGCTTTGTTTGCTCTTGGCATCACCTCCGGTCCATGGATATTAATGTTTATCCTGGTATTTATCGCCTGTTTTGCTTTTTCTTTTGGCCCCGTATGCTGGGTAGTCATTGGCGAAATATTTCCTAATGCCATAAGGGGTAAAGCCATGGCTTTGGCAACCTTGTCCTTATGGATCGGTAACTTTTTAGTCGGCCAGTTAACACCCGTTATGCTGGAGGGGCTTGGGTCTTCCTGGACATTCTGGCTATTCGCGCTTTGCTGCTCTCCCGCTTTGTGGCTCACCTGGAAACTCATCCCTGAAACTAAAGGCCGTTCCCTGGAAGATATTGAGGCGCATTGGAAAAGCGACTACCAGAAAAATAGATCATAAAAACAATAGTCAGCATCTATCAGCCTGACTGCCCAACACAGTAACCAATTACCAACTAAATAACCAAATACTTCTTGTATGAAACCATTACACAACTTAAAGAAATTAAAGTGGCTTTGTAATAAGTCACTCGCCACCGCCCTGGTTTGTGCCAGCGTTTTTAGCGGATCACCAACATTTGCAGCTTTGGATCCCGTAGTGAAAACAATAAATCTTGCCGATATCACCATTACCGGTCGCGTATTAGATGAACAGAAAAAACCCATACCCGGAGTAAACGTAAGTATTGCCGGCACAACTCTAGGTACAGTGACCGATGGTAACGGTAATTATAAATTAAATGTGCCTGATGCCTATGCTGGCAGAAACATTACCTTCTCCTATACCGGCTATGTCAAACAGGAAGTTTCTATAGCTGGTAAAACCGAGATCAGCATTAGCCTGGTGCCAGATAACCAAAACCTAAGTGAAGTGGTTGTTGTAGGTTATGGTACGCAGGCCAGGGTAAGCTTAACCGGTGCTGTAAATGAAATCAGCGCCAAGAATATTGAAAATAAACCGGTGCTAAATACGCTGCAGGCTTTACAGGGCGAAGCACCGAATTTAATCATACAGCAAAGCCAGCTTAATCCTGGAAGCAACGTAAGCATTAACATTAGGGGAGTAGGTACATTGGGTAATAACGACCCGCTGGTCGTGATCGATGGTATAATCGGCGGTAACATCAATACGCTAAACCCAAATGATATTGCCAGTGTATCTGTGTTGAAAGATGCGGGCTCGGCTGCCATTTACGGTTCACGCGCGGCAAACGGAGTGTTGTTGGTGACGACCAAAAGCGGTAAACTAAATCAAAAACCCACGCTAACCTATAATGGAAGTTTTGGTTTGCAAGACCCTAATGTTCTGGTTCAAAAAGTGGGGGCATGGGATAATGCGTCGTACAAAAATGAATCACTGGTCAATTCGGGCTTACCGGCTGTTTATACTCCAGAGCAGATCCAGGAACTTAAAAACCAGGGCAACGGAACCTGGGATGTAAATCACTTATTGAAGAATGCACCGCAACAAGCCCATAACGTCAGTATCAGCGGTGGTGGCGAAACAAACTCTTATTATTTATCGGCAGGTTATCAGGATCAAAAAAGTAATTTGATCGGTAACGGGGGCTCTGGTCCCGATTTTGGTTATACGAAGTACAACCTGCGTTTAAACCAGACTTCACAAATTGGTGTGCTAAGGGTAAACATGATCCTCAATTACACCAAGACCCGCAACAAAACTAATACGGTGGGAGATAATAATATTTTTGCCGACGCCAACAGGGTGCCTTTAAACTACAGCTGGCAGGACGCAGAGGGAAACTACCTCACCAACCCTGTAGCTTCTCAGTATAATGAATATGGCGTACTGGAAAAAGGAGGGGCTAACCAGTCAGACAACGATGAAATCTTCGGAAACCTTAACGGCCAGGTAAATATCACCAAAGATCTTAAACTAACTGGAATCTTTGGTGGGACCATTGCCAACAACGGTAATTTTTTCCGCCGTACCAAAGTGAATTTCCTGCCATCAGGGGTATATGGCGATGACTTGACGGTATTCGATAATAACGCAAAATCACTTTTGATGAATACACAGTTATTACTGGAATATAATAAAACTGTAAATGATCATACTTTTAAAGTACTATTTGGTGCATCAAATGAGAACTTCAGTTCAAGGGGTTTCCAGCTTCAAAAGACACTTACAGACCCTTATCTGGGTACTTCAACTACCGGCACTTTGATAGATGCCATCAACTCTTATAACAGCATTGCAAATGACCAGTGGAGTCTTAACTCCTTGTTTTCGAGAATAAATTATTCATACAAAGGCAGGTACTTGTTTGAAGCTACCGTACGTGATGATATGTCCTCCAGGTTTGCCAAAGGTAACAGGGCAAGTTTCTTCCCTTCTGTAAATCTGGGCTGGCTGTTAACGGAAGAATCTTTTATGGAGTCTATAAATGCCATAAGCAATTTAAAATTGCGTGCATCCTATGGCATATTAGGTAATCAAAACGTTGGTGCCTACCAATACCAGACTACGTATTTCAATTACCCCATTGCTTATGGTTTCAATAACCAGTCGGTTGGTGGAGCAGGCTTTAATTTAGGTAACAGTGAACTTACCTGGGAAAAAGCGGCCACTTTGAATCTAGGTATTGATGCGGCTTTCTTTGACAACAAGTTAGCCCTATCGTTCGATTATTTTAACAAAGTTACCAGTGATATTTTACAACCACGTTATGATGTGCCGCGCTTATTTGGTGCCGGTCTACCAGATTATAACGTAGCAAAAGTACGTAACAAGGGCTGGGAAGCCACAGCAACCTATAACCTACGTACCGGAGAGGCGGCGCATAGCTTCAGCGTGAATGTAGCAGATAGCAAAAACAAACTGCTGACCCTAACAGGCGGCACTACGCAGCAAATTATCAACCAGGATGTTTTCCAGCTGATCAGGAGAGTTGGTGAACCCATCACCCAGTACTTTGGTTATGAAACCAATGGCTATTTTCAAAACGATGCCGATGTGGCCAGCTACCCAAAACCAGCAGGTGCCGATGTTGGCCCAGGCGATTTGAAATTTAAAGATCTCAATAGCGATGGCATCATTGACGATAAGGACAAAACTGTCTTAGGTAACCCTTTCCCCCGATATACTTTCGGCTTTACCTACAGGGTAAACTACAAAAACTTCGATTTCCAAGTGTTTCTACAAGGTGTCGGTAAGAGAGATGCGTTTCTTCGCGGCGAACTGGTGGAGCCATTCCATTACAATTATGGCGCTACACTGTATGACCACATGACGGATTACTGGAGCCCTGAAAATCCTGATGCGAGGTATCCAAGGCTGGCAGCAGTCGGTTCAGCATCAAACACCAACAATTGGCGTTCCGGATCTGACATCTATAAATATAATGCAGCTTACATCAGGTTGAAAAATATTAATATTGGTTATACCCTTCCTAAAAGCTTCAGTAAAAAAGCAGGAATGGAAAGATTACGCGTGTCTTTAATCGGCCAGAACCTGTTAACATTGACTAAACTAAAATTTATTGATCCTGAAACAACCGAGTTTGGTAATAATGTGAGCGTGGCCTCAGGTTCTAATAATGCAAGAAGTTATCCGCTGCCAGTATTTTACGGTGCGGGGATAGACATCACTTTTTAAAAACAATATTTAAAAATTACAGCTATGAAATTCCTAATTAAAATAGTTACCGTATTCCTCGCTGCTACGGTGGCCACCGGATGTAAAAAATTGGATCTGACCCCCACCGATAGATTTTCTGACCTTACTTTTTGGACCGTTGATGCTAACGTATACAACGCTTTAAATAATAACTACAGCTTAATTTATAACAGCAATACTTTCTTTTATAACGAGTCCACATCAGATAATGCTTATAGTGCAACTGGTGACTATGCGCTGATTGCCAGTGGTAATGCCACTTCAGCGCAAGGGATATTTCTAAACGACTGGGCTTACTATTACAGCACCATAAAATCATGTAATGTTTTCCTTGCCAATGTCGACCAGAATAAAACATTACCGGCAGAAGTTATTTCCCGCTTAAAAGCCGAAGTTCGCTTTATTCGCGCCTTTGAACACTTTAATTTAGCTAAATGGTATGGTGACGTCCCTTTGATAGATAAGGATTTAACCCCCGATGAGGCAAAAGTGATAGGCCGCAGTCCTAAAAATACGGTCATGGAATTTGTGATCAGTGAGTTGGAAGCTGCAGCTGCTGCATTACCTTCCAAAGACCAAATTCCGGTAAATGAGAATGGCCGTATTACCAAAGCTGCAGCACTGGCGCTACAGGCGCGTGTTTTATTATATCAGGGCGACCGGATGGCCGAGGTTGCCGCAGTATGCGAAGCGCTAATGAATAATCAGACGGTTAATGGCCAGTATGGGCTAGTACCTAATTACAGCAGCCTGTTCAGCGACCCGGCTATCAATAAAAATAATAACGAGGTCATGTTATCCATCCAGTATGTGCCATCAATTCGTACCTGGGGTGAGTTTTTTGATTTTGCCCCGCGTTCAGTTGGCGGTCGTGTGAGCGGTATGTCGCCGACACAGGAACTGGTTGATGACTATGTTACGCTGAACGGTAAAGGCATCAAAGAAGCAGGTTCCGGTTATGTGGAAGCTAATCCTTATGCAAACCGCGACCCGCGACTTACCGCTACCGTGGTTTACGACCGGTACAACTGGTTGAATGCCGATGGCAGTACCAAGGTGATTTACATTAAACCGGGATCGGACCCTAATCCATCGCGTTTAGATGAATATAGTCCTGCATCACAGGCATCCTCACCAACTGGCTACTACTGGAGGAAATATTTTGACCCTATCGCCTTAACCTCTTTTACTTCAGGTTCAAATATACACCTGATCAGGTATGCCGAGGTGCTCCTGAATTACGCAGAAGCAAAACAAGCTATGGGCCAAATGGATGCAACGGTATGGAACAATACCATCAGGTTGCTTCGCCAAAGGGCAGGTTTTACTGTTACAGAAGCATTAAATTTTCCGGCTTCGGCAGATATGACCACGATCATTCGCCGGGAACGCAGGGCTGAATTGGCTATGGAAGGTTTAAGGACTGATGACATCCGCAGGTGGAAAATAGCTGAATCAGTTTTAAATGGTTATGCCCATGGTGCAAAATTTGGCGATGCTGCTATAGATAACGGTTATATTCGTGTACAGCGACGGACATTTGGCGCCAAGGACTATCTATGGCCTATCCCATCTTCAGAAATTGGCCTTAACCCAAATCTTACCCAGAACCCAGGATATTAACCCTGATCGCCTACTTTAAAACCATGTCCATAAACAGGGTGTTGCTAGAAATAATGAACATTGGCATTGGCCAAATATGAACAATAAGCTATGAGATTATCACTAAAGACCGTACTTGCACTATTAGCTGTATCACTGGCATCATGCCGTGTACAGCAAGATAACATCCTTAAATACGTTGACCCTAATATCGGCACTGCACATAGCAGGTGGTTTTTCTACACGCCTGCGGCTGTACCTTATGGTATGGCGAAACTTGCCCCTTCCACAAATGGTCATTATGGTAACGCATCAGGATGGGAAGCGGTAGGTTATGATACTCGTCAGAATTCCATAGAAGGTTTTGTCCATTTTCATGAATGGCAAGTAGGTGGCGTCAGTTACATGCCCACTACCGGAGAACTGAAAGTAAAACCTGGTGATCTGGAGGACACGACCGATGGATACCGATCTCAATTTGACCGGAAAACGGAGGTTGCTGAGGCTGGCTATTATAGCGTATTATTAGCTGACTACGGCATTACTGCTGAACTTACTGCCACCAAAAGAGTAGGTTTCCAGCGATACCGGTTTCCGGCACACAAACAGTCGCATATCCTCTTAGATATTGGCAATAAGCAAGGTGAAAGCGGTGAGGTTACTGATGCAGCCATCAAAATGATAGACGATACTCACTTTGAAGGCTATGTTTTTACCTACCCTAAATATGTCAATATTTACGACCCGGAGGGTAAAGTGGCCATGTTTTTCTATGGAGAGATCAGCAAAAAACCATTGAATGTTACGGCCTTTACCGCGACTGGTATCAAACAGAATACCACTTCTGCCAATGGCCCTGGTGCAGGTCTGGTGTTGAATTACGAGACCGATGAAAATGAAGTTATCGAAATTAAAACGGGTTTATCCTATACCTCAACAGCCAATGCTAAAGCGAATTACGTGGCAGAGGCCACAGGATTGTCTTTTGAGCAGGCCAAGTTGAACGCACAAAAAACCTGGCAACAGGAGCTTGGCAAAATTGCTGTGGAAGGAAACAGCGAAGCCGATAAAACGAAATTCTATACAGGGTTATTTCATGCCTTATTGGGGCGTGGAATAGCAAGTGATGTCAATGGTTCATACCCCAAACACGGTGGAACGATGGGCCAGCTTCCTACTCAGGCCGATGGAGAAATGAAAGCCGAATTTATCAATACCGACGCCATTTGGGGTGGCTTTTGGAACATTACTCAACTTTGGGCACTGAGCTACCCTGAATGGTACGGCAGTTTTGTTAATACGCAGTTACAACTTTATAAAGACCGTGGCTGGTTTGGCGATGGGATTGCCAATAGCCAGTACATATCTGGTGTAGGAACAAATTTTGTAGGTCTTGCTATCGCAGCAGCTTATAATTCTGACATCCGTAATTATGATGTTAACCTGGCTTATGAAGCCGTTAAAGCTAATGACCTCCAGTATAAAAACCGCATCATTGGCGCCGGTAAAATGGACACCAAAGCATTTTTACAATATGGCTATGTACCACACCTGGAACAAACAGGCCGTGATTTTGTCACGGATTCCACCGGATCTAACTTTTCAGCATCACATACCCTGGAGTATAGTTTTAGTGCCTTTGCCACCGCACAAATGGCCAAATCAATGGGTAAACAGGATGACTACCAAAAGCTCATTAAATATTCGAATGGTTGGCAGGAAATTTTAAACCCTGAAAACAAATTGATGCAACCAAAAGATGCCAAAGGAAAGTTTGTCGGCAAGTTTGACCCCTATCAGCCATGGAGGGGATTCCAGGAGGGGAATTCTGTACAATATACTTTTTACGTACCACAAAATCCCGCGGGTTTAGTAAATGCCATAGGAAAAGACAATTTCAATAAAAGGCTGGATAGTATTTTCTCCGTTTCAGAAAAATTAGCTTTTGGCGGTGGTAAAAAGATCGATGCCTTTGCCGGCATCAACGCTATCTACAACCATGGTAACCAACCCAACTTGCATATCAGCTGGCTGTTTAATTTTTCTGGAAAGCCCTGGTTAACACAAAAATGGACAAGGTTAATCGGCCAGGAATTTTATGGTACGGACCCGGTTCATGGTTATGGTTTTGGACAGGATGAGGATCAGGGCCAGTTAGGGTCCTGGTATGTCATGACCGCTTTAGGTTTATTCGATGTGAAAGGCCTGACCGATGCTCGGCCGATTATTCAACTGGGCAGTCCCTTGTTTGATCAGGCTGACATCACTTTAGGTAATCAAAAAAAGCTTTCTATTGTAACCAAAAACAATTCAAAGGAAAACCTCTACATACAATCGGCTGAGTTTAATGGCAAAACCTTAGCTAATTGCTGGCTCTACCGTGATGAGTTAATGAAAGGTGGCAAGCTTGTCTTTGTGATGGGTAGCCAGCCCAACGAAAACTGGGGAACAAAAGTACCGCCACCATCTACACAATAATATATAATACTTATAGGAATGAGTTTAATGAAGATCGCAATAAAGTATACCTGGCTATGCACAGCTTTAATTTTGACGGTTACCGCTTTACAGGCCCAGCAAAATAAATCGGCTGAGTACCTGAAGCGCGCTGAAACCATGTACACAAACATCTGGAAAAACTATCGCGTGCCTGCCTATACTGGTTTGTTTTTAGAAAACTACCCGTCCAATAAAAAAGATAGCCTTACTTACATGCAGGGGGGCAAGGTGAGTGAGAAGCCAGTAAGTTTTTTATGGCCGTTTTCAGGTGTCTTTTCGGCCACCAATGTCTTCATGAAAATACCTGCGTTAAATGCCAAATATAAGCCCTATCAGGATACGCTGGTCATAGGGGTGGAGCAATACCGGGATGACGTTCGTCGGCCTATGGGTTACCAGGCCTATCCGGTAAAACTTGAAAAATCAGACCGCTATTATGATGATAACGGGTTAGTGGGGATAGACTATATGGAGTCGTACTTCGTGACAAAAAATCCATTATACCTGCAACGTGCTAAAGATGTTTTTAAGTTTATTCTTAGCGGGTGGAATAACAACATGGGGGGCGGAGTACCCTGGCTGGAAGGACATCATGATCAAAAGCCTGCCTGCACGAACGGTATGGCTACGCTGACCGCCCTGAAGATTTATCAGGGCAGTAAAGATCCTTATTACCTGGATCAGGGTAAGAAATTTTATGATTGGATGTACCATACCCTCCGGGATTCTACAGGGGTTATTGCTAATGATATTAAGCCAGGTGGAAAACTGAACCGTACCTTCTATACATACAATACCGGGTCACTGATAGAGGCAGCAGTACTGCTTTACAAGATAACGGGGCAGAAGCAGTACCTGCAACAGGCCCAGGAATTGGCTGCAGATAGCTACAAGCATTTTAGTACGGTGCCACATGATAAAAACCTGCGACTGTATATCGATCTGCCCTGGTTTGTTACCGTATTATTTAGGGGTTATGAGGCTTTATATGAAGTGGATGGTAACTATAAATATTTAGATGCCGTAGAACAAGACCTGAATTATGCCTGGCAAAACACCCGTGATCAATACGGTTACCTGTCACATAGCTGGACGCCAAATCAAGAAGAAATGAAGAAGCCAAAGTGGTTATTAGACCAGGCTTGTATTGCCGAACTATATGCCAGACTAAGCATCATTTTAAAAGTCGAGAATGTTACAAACCCATCAAACTGATAAATGGCAATAATGTACTAATTTACTGATCTAACAATTATAGGATATGAGAAATCAACTAAGAATCTTTATAAGTACAGTGGCAATCGTTTTACTTGCATCAACAGCAGGTAGGAGTCAGGCTCCTGTGTTTACCAAATATGTGAATACTTTCATTGGTACAGCGCCACTTACTGATCCAAAGATCCTTGGTTATGAATTGCCTGAGGGCTGGAGATCCTGGGCAGGATTGACCTTTCCGGGCAGTTCTATGCCTAACGCCATGGTTCAACTTAGTCCGATGACAGCATATGGATCCGGTGCCGGTTATGAATATGAAGACACCGTTATTTATGGCTTTACGCATACCAATAAAGGTCATTGGAATCTTTGCAATATTCCGATATTGCCCGTTTCCAATCCAGGGAAGAACTCAGCTGCCTTAAACAAAGACAGTAAATTCGGATCAACGTTTTCTCATCAAAAAGAAAGTGCAACACCAGGTTTCTATCAGGTCTATCTCGAAGATTATGACGTGAACGTGAGCCTGACTTCAACATTAAGAGCTGGCTACCATAAATACGAGTTCAAAAATAATAAAGCAAGACAAATTCTCTTTGACCTGGCAAAAGCCAATAACAAAGTCTCCAACTGGAATATTGAAAAAGTGGGGTCTTCAGTTTTGCAGGGCTATCAGCAGACTGGCGAAAAAATCTATTTCTATGCACAACTGAACACTGCTATTGAAAGCTTGGACATACCCGAAAAAGGTAAACCGAATGGTTATGCCATGGTTAAACTGGCTGACGGTAACAAAGATCCTGTGGAACTAAAAATAGGCTTATCGTTCGTGAGTATCGAGAATGCTAAACAAAACCTTAAAGCAGAAATAGGAGACAAATCTTTCGCCGCAGTGGTTACCGAAGGCACGCAAAAGTGGGAGACCTTATTGTCAACCATCCAGGTGAAAGGCGGAACGGAGAAACAAAAGCAAATGTTGTATTCCAGTTTATACCGTTCGTTTTTATGGCCAGCGCTAAGAAGTGATGTGAATGGTCAATTTACAGATGCAAAAAATAACCTGGCTAAAGCAGATTTCAATTATTATACAGAGCCTTCCTTGTGGGATACCTACCGGAATAAGGATGTGCTCCTGGGCATGATATCGCCGCAGGTTACCGTTGACGTCATTAAATCGATGAAGGACGTAGGGGAGAAGACCGGTTTCATACCCACCTTTTTCCATGGTGATCATGGCGCCTCTTCCATTACAGGCGCTTACCTGAGAGGAATAGATGATTTCGATGTTCAGGCAACCTACAAGCTACTGCTTAGAAACGCTAATTTACCAAATGGTGCCCGACCGCACATTACCGAATATATCGAAAAGGGTTATATCGCTGAACTTGACATCGCTAATCCGCATGTGGAAACAAAGGGTACGGCGGGAGTATCTAAAACCCTGGAATATGCATATGATGACTATTCACTAGCCCAAATGGCGAAAAAATTAGGTGATACTACTAATTACAGGATCCTAATGGCCAGATCAAAAAATTATAAAAACGTCTTTGATCCAGGTACCAAGTTTATGCGGGGCAGGTTGAAAAATGGCGACTGGATTAAGAACTTTGATCCTCAGTATCCTTATTATGAATACATGTACAGGGAAGCTAATGCATGGCAGATGTCATTCTTTGCCCCACATGATATGAAGGGTTTAATTGCTTTATATGGCGGAGCAAAAGGTTTCGAAGCTAAGTTAGATTCGTTGTTTACAGTGCCTTGGAATCCTAAACACATTGCCAGAAACGTAGAATCAATGATTGGACAATATTGTCATGGTAACCAACCGGATCATGA
Source organism: Pedobacter sp. CAN_A7 (assembly GCF_015752175.1). Taxonomy (NCBI): domain Bacteria; kingdom Pseudomonadati; phylum Bacteroidota; class Sphingobacteriia; order Sphingobacteriales; family Sphingobacteriaceae; genus Pedobacter; species Pedobacter sp. CAN_A7. The sequence goes on from NZ_JADOUW010000002.1 coordinate 1,024,818, forward strand.
GGCGCCTTTTTCTTATCATTTTATTGGCAAGCCAGAAAAGTCACAGAAAATAATTGATACCATCTTAAATACGTTATATGGCATTGGTGACGATGGTTTAGCACTAAGTGGAATGGATGATGCTGGAGAAATGTCGGCCTGGTATGTGTTCACGGCCCTGGGTTTGTACCCTTTTTCAGCCACTGATGCGGAGTATATCGTAACAGCCCCACTTTTTGATGAAGTAAAATGGCGGGCCAGTAATGGTAAAATGGTTACCATTAGCAAACCAGGAAAGGGCCGCGCAATTTCTTCTATCAAAGTAAATGGAAAGACAATTGACGGTTATTTTGTGTCGCACGATGTATTCCTAAATGGGGGTGACATAGAAATTGATACCAGGTAAAAATTTCACTGTCTCTTGAACAATGGGATATATATAAGGACTTGTACTGATTGTGTGGAGGCATTGAGAAATCCTATCTTCTAATTTTTTAACAAAACGTTGACCCCACCTCTGTTCCAACTGAGTTGATAAAGCATTATAAGTCTCTTCCGCTTCGCGGGTAAACCTTATTTCGAAAGTCATTTTTTGCTAAAATGCTTTTCTTTAAATTTATTCAGCGTGATCGTTTCACCTTTTTCGTATTGCTCAATTCCTTTTTCAATACCTTTCAATACATGGGGAGGTAGTGTCAAATTTTGTGATTCAAAAGGCACTTTCAATGCCTTAAGCACAGCTTTGATGGTTTTTAATTGTTCTGGATTTTCTGGATGTATGGCAATAGCTTCCATATTCAAATATAATTCAAGCTGTTATTCGCTTTAGTCTTAACCGTATCATGGTTTTTCTATATAAGAGCTTCGGCTGCTGCATAAATTGCGCGATCATAATGTTATGGAGCTTATTATATTTTGACATAGCCATGATTCCTCATTACGCTATTCATACTATTTTTAAAATATGGAAAATACTTTTGACACCACCCACCTTAAATTTCCTATTGGTGCTTTTATAAAAAAGGATGAATATCCTCCTGATGAACTTGCTTCTCTGATACAGGATATGGAAGATTCACTTGCTGCTTATAAAGCCCTTGCTAATTCGGTAAATGCGGAGGATCTGTCGAAAACCTATCGCCCAGGGAGCTGGAATGTTCAGCAATTAATTCATCATGTTGCAGATATACAGATGCTCCACTTTTTAAGAATGAAGAAGGCTGTCACCGAACCCGATTACACACCAGTAACGCTGATTGACATGGATGGATGGGCTAATACCAAAGATGGAATCAATGCGCCTATTGAAGATTCCATACTCATGCTTGAAGGCGTAACCAAAAGATATTTGTTCCTGATTAGATCATTGTCAGCCGAAGAGCTGAAGGTAGCTTACTACCATCCATTAAGAGCATTCCATATAAACCAAGCGCAGGCTGTTGCAATGTCTTCATGGCATCTTAAACATCATTTAGCGCATATCAATTTAGCGCTGGCAAACTAATAATATTATTGTTTCTTCGAGTGCTGCGTTAACAATGAATTAGCTGTTGGCTAATCCAGTAATTATTTATCTCCCAATCGTTTAGTCATGGAATTATCGTGCAAATGTCGATAGTTATGAAAATGTTCATAATTAATAACCGTCTATTTAACGATTATTATATCTTTGAATGCATTGACCAAATATTTACCTGAAAGCCTTAAATATCACGTTGGTACCTGATCATAATCTGGCAACTGATTTTCCATATCATATGTCCAGTTTTATCAACCTGACCAATAAAAAGAGCTGAGACTTTCATATAGTTGGACAACTCAATAGCGCTTTAACCTAAATATGAACTGTAATAACCTTTTTCTTATGTATAGAAAATTACTGAGTACCTGCTTATTTCTAGGTTTGTTGTTTTGTGTATCAGCATTTGCTACAGAGAAATATACTGACGCTCCTGATTCTCTATACCTATTATCCCATGGCACCAACGGCCTGCGATTTGCCTGGAGCACCGACAAACAAAACTGGCATAAGGTAGGAAATGGTGATGTTTTTTTAAAGAGTGATTTTGGAGCCTGGGGTTCAGAAAAAAGAATGGATGACCCCTATCTTATACGAGGTAAGGGTGGTCAGTGGGAAGTGATATGGAGCGTGAATGAGCATAGTCTCCAATTTGCGCAGGCCAGTTCAAAAGACCTGATCTATTGGGGCCCACAAAGTTATCCCTATGTTAAAAAGTGTAAAAATGTACTTAAGCCTGTGATTTCTTTTGATCGGAAAACTGGCATCTATACTATTGTGTATATGGATGCTGCACATCAATATTTTCGTACCACCACACGCGATTTTAAAGCTTATACCGCTACACAAGAAGTAAATGCCACCCAATACCGCACTAACACATTGCAGGTGAAATTAGCAGAAGATACCGTTATGGGCCAGGTACACAGGGTTTCCTGGGAAGTGGTTAACGCATTGAATAAAAGTCACCAACTGCGTCAGCTTAAAGCGCTTAGGAATGCCGAAAATACTGGTCAGGACCCGCAACGTTTCAAGGGGCTGAAACCTCAATCGGCAAAACTTGTTGTGCAACCACAACAAGCCAAAACCATCAGCAACATGTTGATAGGAGGATTTTTTGAAGATATTAATTATGCTGCTGATGGCGGATTGTATGCCGAACTCATTCAAAATAGGGACTTTGAATACCACCCTAGAGATAAAAGGTTCCAGGATAAAAACTGGAACGCTAAACATTCCTGGAGTTTAAAGGGAAAAGGCGCGAACCTTACCATAGACTCAGTATCGCCTTTGCATATTAACAACCCCCATTACGCAGTATTATCTGCTCAACAGGCGGGTGCAGCTCTTCTAAATTCTGGTTACGATGCCATTCCATTAAAAGCTGGTGACGCTTATGACTTTTCTATAGTTTTAAACTTTTTTGGCAAAGCTGGAGTGCTAATGGAGGTCAGGCTGGTGAGCGAAAAATTGGGCGTTTTGGCAAAGACTACGATTACCCCTAAGGGTAGCGGATGGCAAAAGTACGCTGCTGTACTTCAGCCCAAAGTAGATGCAGCTGACGCACACCTGGAATTACAACTTCTTGCGGGGGAGACGGCTGGGATCGATATGGTCTCCCTCTTTCCTCAAAAAACATTCAAGGGTAGAAAGAATGGCCTTCGAGCGGATCTGGCGCAAGTAATTGCAGATATCCACCCCAAGTTTGTCAGGTTTCCAGGTGGTTGTGTTGCACATGGCGATGGGCTTGACAATATCTATAATTGGAAAAACTCCATAGGAAAACTTGAAAGCCGTGTTCCCGACCGTAACCTGTGGGGCTACCATCAATCTTTAGGTCTTGGCTATTTTGAGTATTTTCAATTCTGCGAAGATATTGGCGCGGCCCCGATTCCTGTATTGGCGGCTGGGGTTCCTTGTCAAAACTCTTCGACTGGAGGTGGCGGTCAGCAAGGTGGGATACCGATGGAGGAGATGGGCGCGTATATTCAGGATATCATTGATTTGGTGGAATACGCCAATGGTGGCATTGATACTAAATGGGGAAAGAAAAGAGCTGAAGCTGGTCACCCAGCTCCCTTTAACCTCAAATATATTGGAATTGGAAATGAAGACCTCATCACAGAGCTGTTTAGGGAAAGATTTACCATGATCTATCATGCACTGAAAAAAAGCCACCCTGAAATTACCGTTATTGGTACCGTTGGGCCCTTTTTTGAAGGAACTGATTATGTGGAAGGATGGAAGATTGCAACAGACCTTAAAGTGCCCATGGTAGATGAACATTATTACCAGTCGCCGGGATGGTTCATTAATAACCAGAATTATTATGATAGCTATGACCGCAACAAATCTAAGGTGTACCTTGGTGAATATGCTGCTAGTGTGCCAGGTGGAAACAAAACTAATCTGGAAACGGCTTTGGCTGAAGCAATTTATCTTACGGGTGTAGAAAGAAATGCAGATGTGGTGCACATGACTTCTTACGCACCATTATTGGCCCGAGAAGGCCATACACAGTGGAATCCCGACCTGGTCTATTTTAATCATTTGGAAGTTAAACCTACCGTTTCATATTATGTACAACAACTTTATGGGCAAAACGCTGGAGACAAATACTTGCCAAGTATTTTAAAGCTTACTTCCACGGCAGAAGAGGTGATTAAGCGGGTATCTTCATCAGTAGTGGTTGATAGTGAAACTGGGGACCTGATTGTAAAGTTGGTAAATATTCTTCCTGTAGCTGTAGATCTGGAAATTGATTTAGCAGGAGCCAATACTGGAACGGGGAAAGTAATGAAGACTATCCTTGCCGGCAAACCCTCAGAAAGGGAAGCGAGACCAGTGGTTTCTGAACTAAAAGACACCAGCGGTCGGATAGCATTGCAACCTTACTCTTTTACCGTGCTGAGGTATAAAAAGCATTAGAGCAATTAAACAAAAGCCATCATAGACGGCCTTTGTTTGCAAACGACAGACATAATAAAACTATTGTGGGGGTAGCAAATTACTGCTTATCCCAAAATATTCGGGTGAGGGGGTTATCTGAACCAAAACTGGCAACTGCCGCCTGATAGCTTTCACTATTTCTAGCAGATTCTTCGTTCGGATAAGAAAAACGTCTGGCAAATCCGCCTTGTAAGTTGTTATTATAATTGTTTGGTGTCAATGTGGGATATCCGCTTCTACGGAAGTTGGCAAAAGACTCTGCCCCGTTTCCAAAGGAGGCAATCCAGTATTGGGTGTTAATACGGTCAAGTGCATTAGCATTGGTATAAACAACCTCTGGATGCGATAAGTAGCTATCTTGTGCATTAACCGGAATAGCTGGACTAGGCACAGTTGGATATAGGGAATACTCCTCCATGGAAGCTTTAACACCTGCTTTATAATAATCCATTGCAGAAGAAGCGCCAGCAGGAAGCCAGCCACGGAAAGTTGCTTCGGCCAGGAGTAGCTTTGTTTGCGCATTAGTTACGAAGAATATAGGTGCTGTGGCGCTACCAACAACCCTTAAGTTCACCTGCGAATAGTTTTGACCTGTACCACTGGTTCCTCTGTACCCGGGGGCATTGCGTACACTTGTCTGGTCATAACCTATAGGGAAACCAAACTGATTTGCCATGGTTGTATCCGGAGTTTGAGCTAAAGCCTGATTAGGGTCTGCATACTTCCCAGCAATGTACTTTAATCGTGGATCAGACGAAGCTTTTAGTCTGTTAACAAACGGTTCTGCCAGGTAAAAATAATATAAGTTTCCGGTTCTAATTACATTATTAAGCGGGTTATTGTAGGTGGCATTATAGAGAATGTAGGCATTGTCGGCATTTGTGGCCATTACGCCGCCATTAAAAGCCTCCTGCACAATGGATGCTGCTTTGCTGGGATCTAATTTAGAATACCGCATGCCTAAGCGTAGGAGTAGTGAATTGCCGAGTTTCTTCCACTTTTCTACCTGAACAGCCGTAGAGCCGGAAGTACCAAAGAAAAGTTCTTCCCTAACCTGGTCTTTATCGGGTGATAGGGCAGCGGTTGCCGATTTTATTTCGTTATAAAGATCTTCATAAATCACTTCATCTTTATCGTATTTGGGATAGTAAAGACCGCTTATATATGCTTTGCCTGCTTCGCTGTAAGGTACATCGCCGTAAGTATCTACTAAAGTCATGTATATGTATGCTCTCCATATTCTAATTTCGTTGTACAGATTACTGCGTGTCGGGTCGTCTTTTACCAGCTCTATAGCCTGTTCAATAAACTTAACCGGACCGGGGTAATTATCGTTCCAACGGGGTACATTAAAAATGTTGTTATCCTCGTTAAAATTAAATCCGGCTGTAGCACCAAGATTATACGCGTTTACAAACTGCTGAACTACTGTTTGTTCAGCTTCATAAAAGCCGCCGCTGGTCAGTCGTTGAGCATTAGCAAATAATAACGCAGGGTTAATTTCCGTCAATGCGTAATCATTGGTGTTTACTTCTTCAAAGTCTTTGTCGCAGCTTTGCAGACAAAACACAATTAGGAATGAAAATATATAATATTTTAATCTGTTCATGATGCCAATCTTAGAATTTTACATTTAGGTTAAGTCCGTAATTACGGGTGGTCGGTAGGGTAGTTTGTTCATAGCCAATCCTATTGTCGCCTGAGGATGCGAAGGCTTCCGGATCAAGGTCGTCTATGTATTTTTTGATAAAGAGCACGTTTCGGCATGAAGCCGATAAAGTGAGCCCCTTTACAAATTTCCATTTAGTTCCGATCATATCAGAAAAGTCGTATGCCAGGGTGATATTTCTTAATTTAACGAAATCAGCTTTATAAATGAAAGGATCTGCGATTTGAAGGGTACGGTAATCTGTATAAAATGTTTGCGGATCTACGGCAACCGTGTTCGGACTGCCATCTTGCAATACCCCTGGAAAGATTACACCGCCTTCACGACCTACCAAAGAACTTTTTGTATGCCCTTGTCTTAATCCATTAAGCTGTGTAGAAGAGAGTATTTTGCCTCCGAATTTAAAATCTATGTGTACTAATAAAGAAAGTTTTTTGTAATGAAAGGAGTTGTTCCATCCACCGGTGTAATTCGGTGTGCCGCTTCCAAACAGCACATCGGTGTTATTGGCTAAAAGGCGGCCATTGGCGCCGACAACAATATCGCCGTTGTCATTTCTTAAATACGTTCTTGCCGCAAGTTGATTTAATGGCTTACCCACTTCGTAAACCAGAGAGCCGATAAACTCATTTCCACCAAATTGAGAAACAATCTGCCGGTTTACGCCCGGTGCAAGTGATAGTACTTCAGAGTCGTTAAATGCGGTGTTGAAAGATGTATTCCACCTGAAGTTTGGAGTAACCACCGGGAGCAGGTCAACCAACAATTCTATACCCCGGTTTTGTAGCGACCCAAGATTTAGCGGCGTTCCGGTATAACCGGAAGCATTAGATACCGGTACGATAATAATTTGGTCACTTGTTTTTTTATCATAGAAGGCAATATCAAAATTAACTCTGCTACCAAATGTTTTTAATTCCAGGCCAATTTCTTTTTCAGTTACACCAAAAGGCTTGATCAGGGGATTAGGACTATTGACGTTTCGTATGGTTCCCAGACTAATTCCGTTATAGGGGTTTGCTTCTACTCCATATGCAAGTCGATTGGAAAATGCAGTGATTCCGTTGGCACTACCTACATCGGCATATGTGGCTCTTAATTTACCAAAGTTGAGCCAGGAAGAGCCCTTTAACAATTCAGAGAATATGAAACTACCACTCACAGAAGGGTATAAGTATGAATTATTGGCTGGATCAAGTACAGAAAACCAGTCTTGTCTAGCCGTTACGTTTAAATATAACAGGTTCTTATAACCTATATCTGCAAAGGCATATAAGGAGTTTACCTGTTCACGGTAGATACCGAAATTCTGGTCTTTGGTAATACCGTTTTCAATGGAGTAAAGGTTTATGGCAGTAAAGTCCGTTACACTTTGGGTTACGTTTTTATTAGTGATGGTAAATCTGTTTCCACCAATACTGGCATCGAAGCTGAAGTTTCCAAATTCACGGTTAACACCGAGCAAAAAATCCATATTCATCTGTTTTTCGGTGCTGGAATTCACCGAATAGTTGCCATTATATCCTGCCCCTGTGCCGTTAAATGGAGTAGAGCTACCCATGCCCGTTGGAGTGTTTTGTTCAAGAAACGGGGTAGCATAATCCATATTAACCCTTCCCTGTAAGTATAGCCATTTGAAAAAGTCATACCTTACCGTAGTCGTACCTAGGAACCTGTCGCGGTTACTCCGAATGAATTGCCTTGGCATTAAAAAATAAGGGTTTATTAAGGTGGTTTGAAATCCCGATGTCTGCCGCTCTGTAATGCCATTGTCAGCTAGCGCTTTCTCTTTAAGTACATCCAGTGATATGGAGTTTGCCATCCGGTAAAGGAAGTTTGGTGCACCAGAACCCTGCACACCTACCTGAGGAGGGTTTTCATTTTGCTCGTTGGTATAGTTAATGTTTACTTGAACAGATAGTTTTTCCGTAACATTTTGATTAACGCCGAGGTTAAAGATTTTTTTATGGTAGTCATTATTAGGGGAAATGCCTTTTACATCCTGATTGGAGAATGATGTTCTAAAGCTTCCAGTTGCATTACCACCGGATAATGCAACAGAATTGATGGCGGATGTACCGGTTCTGTAAAAATTTGTTATCCGGTTTTTTTGGGGCGAATATGGTCTGCTTATTCCATCAAATTGTACAGTAGGCACCCCATCATATTTTTCTCCCCAGCCAAATTGCCCGGTACTAATTGCCGCTCCCTGTGTTGCAGGACGAACACCGGCCTGCCCCTGGCCATACTCATATTGGAAATCGGTAAAATCAAGTACTTCATCTGTGGAAAAATTAGAAGTGACTTCTACCCCAAACTTGGAATTCTTTTTTCCTGTTTTCGTGGTAATGATGATAGCGCCATTAGCTGCCCGCGAGCCGTAAAGAGCTGCTGCTGTAGCACCTTTCAATACCGTCATTGTCTCCACATCATCAGGATTGATTTGTTGGAGATTATCGCCTAAATCGAGTGCGTTGTTACCATCTGCCCCCCGAGCGCCCTGGTCCATAGGCAGGCCGTTAATTACAATTAATGGAGAATTGTTAGCACCCGAAAAAGCTGCCTGGCCCCTCAAGCGGATCCTGTTACTTCCTCCTGCACCGGACGAGGGCGGAGCGATCTCCAGACCAGCGATTTTGCCTTCCAGAGAAGTCATCACATTCGTGGTGCGGTTTTGCTGGATTTCTTGTAATTTAACCGTTTCTGCAGAATAGCCCAGCTTCCTGGAGTCTTTTTTGATACCTAAGGCGGTGACTACAACTTCACTTAAATTCTGTGAATCTTCGGTCAGCACTACATTAATTACGGTTCTTTTGTTAACCGCCACTTCCTGTTGCTTAAAGCCAATCATGTTAAAAGAAAGTGTTGCATCGGGAGCGGCCTGTATAACATACTGCCCCGAGCCATTGGTGCTGGTCACGAGATTAGCACTTCTTATGGAAACAGAAACACCAACAAGCGGTTCGCCATTTTGATCTGATACTTTGCCGGTAACTGTTTGCCCTTGAGAAACATACGACACCAGTAATAAAGATAATAGAGACAATAGATGTCTACCCCGCAAGTTGCGGTAAATGCATAAAAGTTTTGCTGCCATAATTAGGAAGAATGGTTAATGATTTGGTTTATAGTTTGGTTATCTAGTAAAAGTATAGCCTAATCAATCTACATACTTCCAAATCTTTTCAGCGGTGAATGTTATACAAAAGCTTGGGGTTATGATGTGTTTTTTTCTTGAAGAAGGGAGATGGCTTCAAATTCATCGGCTAATTTGACACTTAGCCGTTCAAATATTTTGAAATATTCGTTGTAAGTTTTGTGATTTTGTTTGTTGGGCTTATAATCAACAGGCAAAGTAACCGATCTGGCAGCTTCATCTATATTTTTATAAATTCCCATATTAATAGCACTAAGTAAGAATGCACCCTTACCTACACTATTACGTTCACTTATAATACCGACTGGTTTATTAAATACATCTGAAATCATCTGTGCGCAAAATGGAATGGTTGCAAAGCTTCCGTTAAGGGAGAGGGATTTAATGGTGCGATGTGCTGCCATGGACTGCCCTATGTTGTATATTCCATAGATTATTCCTTCTATAGTGGCTCTGACCAGATGTTTGCGTTCATGGCGGATATTGAGTCCAAAATATACTCCCCTGGCGTTAGCATCCCAGATTGGAGCACGCTCGCCAAGTAAATACGGCAAAAAAAGTGCACCATTGGATCCTACAGTTACTTCCGAGGCTTCTTCTATCAGGCCTTCTGCTGAAAGATCACTGTTGAAGCCTGTTTTTGAATCGCCGAACTGCGTATTAAACCAATCGAAGATTAATCCGCCATTGTTTGTAGGACCGCCTGATATAAAGTGCTGCTTGGTGAGCACATAATTAAATAATCGTTGTTTCTCATCTTGAATGGGCTTATCGCTGACTACCCGGAAGGCTCCGCTGTCTTCTATGGTTATGGTAGCTTTGTTTCCGTCCCAAATACCTGCACCTAGTGTAGCCATACACCCATCACTCGAGCCTACAATGATTTGTGTACTACTGTCGAGCTTTAGTGAAGTAAGATACTCTTTCCGCAGTTTAAGGTCTGAGAAAAACACCTCACACAGCTCGGGCAACTTATCGCTGTTAATTCCCGCATAATCGAGTGATTTCTGTTCCCATTGAAGGTTGTGAATATTAAAAAGTCCAGTTGCTGAAGCAATACTTTGGTCCATTACGTATTGTCCTGTTAGTTGCTGAATGATATAACTCTTGATGGAAAGGAATTTCCATGTTTTATTGAACCTTTCTGGTAAATTGTTTTTGATCCAGGCAATTTTTACTAAGGGCGACATGGGGTGTATTGGTGTACCTGTTAAATTATAGATTTCTGTGCCTAAGGCAGAATTTTTAAGTTCCGTAGCTTCTTTCTTTCCCCTGTTATCTGCCCAGGTTATTGCATTTCCAAGCGGAACCCCATTTTTATCCACTGCCAGTAAGCTATGCATGGATGCAGAAAAGCAGATACTGTCTACCCGGTACTTTTGCGGATGAATCTTTTCTATTAAGAGGTTTTTCAGCACAAAAAGCATGGTGATGAACATTTGTTCTGGGTCCTGTTCGCTATAGTCCTGCTCTTCATGAAAAGTAGGATAGTGCCCTTTAGCTGAGCCGATCAGTGTACCATCGATCTTAAATGCAAAAATCCTCACCGCATTGGTGCCCATTTCTATAGTGATAATGCAATTCATATTATTCGGATAAATTCTTTTTACGGAATTGACTTGGTGTATAACCTGTTAATTTTTTAAATGTAGTTGCAAAGTGTTGTGATGAATAAAATCCGGTGCTCAAGGCTATTTCGGTAATATTCGCATTGCATTTTTTTAACTGTTTGATGGCTTCTGAAATCCTAATGTTGATGAGGTAATTAAGAGGTGAAAATCCGGAATAGTTTTTAACTTTTTCGGTAAAAGTAGTAGTTCCCATATCAGCGATCGTGGCCATTTCTTCTACGGTCCATTGATGAGCCAAATCCTGACGCAGGGTTTGATCGAGCTTCAAAAATATTTGGGGGAAGTCTCGGTTGGACGTACGTTGATTAATGATGTTACGGGTGAACTGAATGAATAGATCTGCTAACATCGAGTTTATTCGCGTATAGTGACCTATTTCCCGGTTTACCAATTCAACGTACATGGAGTTGAAAAAAGTGCCGGCATCTTTAAGCTTTATAATGGAGCGACAATCTTTCACATTGAGAATACGCCAGATGGTTTGAATATCTGGGTGCGTTAATCCACTCCAGGGACTCATGGTTGGCTTGTTAGCCTGGTTAGAAACCTTAATCTTTAACCAGCATAATGTTCCAACATTTAGAATGCGTTCCTGCCCAGTAAGTTTCTGTTTCGGAAGTACCAGCAGTACATCCCCTGGATAAAGCGTATGATTCTGATCTTGAACTTGCCACTCAAATTTTCCTTCTATAATATAATAAACGCGGACCAGATCTGGAGCCTCCTGATAAAACTCATCTAATTGCAACGTGTTGATCCGCTTAAGCGCAAACTCAATCATGTGGGGAAAGCGCTCGAGTTCCCTTGACGTACTTTGCTGTAGTAGGAATTGGTTCATTTGGTCTTTGGTCGTTGCTCAGGATGGAATGTCTGAACACAAGTTTACATAATAACTTTAGATGTTTTGTATAAAAATCAACGGTGAATATTAATGGAATCGGTAGCTATTTAAATTAACAAACTTGCATTTATCTAACCAAAACCTAACTATGCACATATACCGCACTCCAGAATCCATTGTTATTAATTTTTCAGGTAAGGCTTATTTTTTTCCTGATCGTGATTGGGACAGCTTTATTAACCGTCAATTTTTATATTCCTGTTTGCTCGAAGAAATAGATAATTGTGCAGCAGATCAGCAGATGGAACGAGAGGTTCTTCCGGAAGCTAGATTGGTACCATTGAACAGCCAGGAGGTATGGGCTTCGGGTGTAACTTACCTGCGTAGTCGCGAAGCCAGGATAGAAGAAGCAAAGGATGCTAAAGGCGGAGATTTTTATTCAAGGGTATATGATGCAGATCGTCCGGAATTGTTTTTCAAATCTGCGCCTTACCGGGTAATTGGAGATGGCGGTGCAGTCCGCATCCGTAAAGATTCAGCCTGGAACGTTCCAGAGCCGGAATTAACATTATTTATATGTTCTGAAGGTTCTATTGAGGGATACTCTATAGGTAATGACATGTCATCACGTGATATTGAAGGTGAAAATCCATTATATCTTCCTCAAGCAAAGTCGTATGATGGTGCAGCAGCGATAGGGCCTTGTTTGTATGTTCCTGAAAATCCCATTGATCCAGACACTAAAATAAGCCTTTCCATAAAAAGGGATCATGTTGAGCTTTTTTCGGATGCTATATTATTAAGCAAAATGAAAAGGACGTTAAAAGAACTTTCAACCTATCTATTTCTTGAAATGTCTTTTCCCCATGGCGTGTATTTAATGACAGGTACCGGAATCGTTCCGTCAGACAATTTTACGCTAGCTATCGGTGACACCATTAGTATTACTATTGATGGAATCGGCACACTAACTAACACAGTTACACAATAATATATGGATATTAGCAATATACTGGGTAAGCAATTGATCGGTTATCAGGAGTTGGCAGATGGAACGGAATATTTTCATTCTGTCGACCCTGCAACGGGTAATGAATCTCCTATTCGTTTTTATAAGGCTACTTCAACAGAGGTAAACATGGCGGCGACATTAGCAGAAAGCGCATTTACTAGCTATCGTAAGAAGTCTGGCGGTGATAAATCAACCTTTTTACTGAAGATCGCAGATGAACTAGCCGAGAATAAAGCACTGCTCGTCAGTGTATGTGGAGCGGAGACTGCCTTGCCACAGGCTCGATTGGAAGGGGAAGTGGGACGTACCATCAACCAATTCAAACTTTTTGCAGAACTTATTGCAGAGGGGTCATGGATAGATGCCCGTATTGACACTGCTATTCCCGACAGGTCCCCTGTTCCAAAACCAGATCTTCGATCGATGCTGATTGCCCTTGGGCCGGTTGCAGTCTTTGGTGCAAGTAATTTTCCGTTTGCCTTTTCTGTAGCAGGGGGAGATACCGTTTCGGCGCTTGCTTCAGGTTGTCCGGTAATTTTTAAAGCACATCCGGCTCATCCGAAAACCAGCGAACTTGTAGGTAAAGCAATTTTGAACGCAGCAGCAGCTTGCGGACTTCCAGCAGGTGTGTTTTCCATGATCCATGGCGACGGGCCTTCGATAGGTACTGCACTTGTTACCCATCCTGCAATCAAAGCGGTTGGTTTCACAGGCTCTTATAAAGCTGGGAAATCGATAATGGATGCTGCTTTCAGAAGGCCTCACCCCATACCAGTTTATGCTGAAATGGGGAGCTCAAACCCCGTATTTGTATTACCCCGGGCATTAAAACAACATCACAGTGCCATTGCTTCTGGTTACATTCAATCCCTTACAATGGGTGCGGGACAATTTTGCACCAATCCAGGACTTCTGATTTATCAGGACGATGGTGCGCAGGATAACGAGGTGTTTCTTGGCACATTAAAAGAAGGAATCAGTCAGGCAACCACGCACGCGCTGCTTACAGAATCAATAGAAACAGCTTATTCGAGAGGTGTTAGTGAACGGTCATCGAATCCGGCTTTAGCTATACTTGCCAGTAATCTGGCGTCGGAAAAACATCCAATACCCACGCTGTTTTCAGCAGATCATACCGTATTCAGTAAGGATCCCTCACTTGAAGAGGAATTATTCGGCCCGTCAGGAATTGTAGTGGCGATACCCTCCAAAAATGAGCTTCTTCAGTTTGCTCAAAAACTTTCCGGGCACCTTACTGCTACTGTTCATGCAACGGAGGAAGATTTAGTGGAGTATAAAGAACTTTTTGATGTTTTGGAACAGAAAGTCGGAAGGGTTTTAATTAACGGTTTTCCCACAGGAGTAGAGGTGAGCCATGCGATGGTTCACGGCGGTCCATATCCTGCGACAAGCGACTCCCGATCAACATCGGTTGGCACGGCGGCTATTTTTAGGTTTACACGGCCTGTTTGTTTTCAATCTTATGCAGCTTCCCTGCTTCCAGAAGAATTAAAGAATGAAAATCCACTTGGCATCTGGAGAATAGTGAACGGAATTCGTACTAACAAATAATTAACCTACAAATGATGAGTACTTACAGAAGCTCTGAATGGTTCGGCAAAAAAGGTAAAATGGGTTTTCTTTACCGAAGCTGGATGAAAAATCAGGGGATACCGGATGATATGTTTGACGGAAGGCCAGTGATTGGAATATGCAACACTTGGTCTGAGCTTACTCCTTGCAACGCTCACCTTCGCGATATTGCTGAGGCAGTAAAAAAGGGGGTGCTTGAAGCTGGAGGTTTTCCAGTGGAATTCCCTGTGATGTCCTTAGGTGAAACATTACTTAAGCCTACGGCCATGCTTTTTCGCAATCTGGCAAGTATGGATACAGAGGAATCTATTCGCGGTAATCCAATGGATGGGGTAGTGCTATTAACGGGTTGCGATAAAACGACGCCCTCCACCATGATGGGCGCGGCAAGTGTCGATTTGCCAACGATCGTGGTTCCTGGAGGGCCTATGCTAAATGGACATTACAAGGGTGAACAGATCGGATCAGGTACAGCTGTTTGGAAGTTAACTGATGATTTAAAACTGGGAAAAATTACGGAGGAAGACTATCTGGCTGCAGAGAGCTGCATGTCAAGGAGTGCCGGTCACTGCATGACAATGGGGACGGCATCAACGATGGCTTGTATGGTAGAGTCGCTTGGTATGTGCCTGCCCGGTGGAGCGGCCATTCCTGCCGTAGATTCGCGAAGAAAAGTTTTGGCCCGTATGTCGGGCAGGCGGATTGTTGAAATGGTGAAAGAAGATTTGCGGATGTCGAAGATTCTAACACGTGAAGCCTTCGAAAATGCCATCAAAGTAAATGCGGCAATTGGTGGTTCATCGAATTTTATTATTCACCTGACTGCCATTGCCGGCCGAATTGGTGTAGCGCTTCCACTGGAAGACTTCGATAGTCTTGGAAGTAATATCCCATTACTTCTTAACCTGATGCCTTCGGGAAAATACCTGATGGAAGATTTTTACTATGCAGGCGGTATCCCCGTGATCATGAATGAGTTGGGCGATAAGATGGCGCTGGATACGATCACGGTAAACGGAAAGTCGCATAGAGAAAACATCGTTGGAAATTGCCTTTGCCACAATCGTGAAGTCATCAGTACCTATGAGATACCGCTAATCGCTCAAGCTGGCATTGTGGTGTTAAAGGGGAACCTGGCACTGAACGGTGCTGTGATGAAACCATCAGCTGCAACCCCTTCACTTATGCAGCATACAGGCAGGGCAGTGGTTTTTGAAAATATTGAAGATTATCATTTGCGTGTGGATGACCCGGATTTAGATGTTGATGAAACTTGTGTCATGGTCCTCAAGCATGTAGGACCTGTGGGTTATCCAGGAATGCCCGAGGTTGGAAATATGGTTCTTCCAAAAAAACTCCTTGAAAAGGGAATAACCGATATGGTGAGAATTTCGGATGGCAGAATGAGCGGGACAGCTTATGGGACTGTAATACTGCACGTATCTCCGGAATCGGCCATTGGTGGGAACCTGGCTTTAGTGCAAAACGGAGACATGATTACACTCGATACCAAAAACCGCGGAATCAATGTCAATGTTTCCGACGAAGAATTAGCCATAAGGCGAAAGAACTGGCTTAGGCCGCCTTATGTGACGGATCGGGGATATGTGGGGATGTATGTAAGACATGTTCAGCAAGCTGACAAAGGAGCAGATCTGGACTTTCTTATCGGAAAATCGGGAGATGAGGTGCTGCGTGATTCACATTAACCTATATCTCGGCACATGAACATGACTATTCTTATTTCCTGTATTGTACTCCTCGTACTGCTCATTGCAAAATGGAAGTGGAATCCATTTCTGGCTTTCTTACTAATATCCATCCTTTGCGGATTCCTTTTAGGAATGTCGGCAACAGCGCTTGTCGCTTCTATAAATAAAGGCGTCGGCGATACTTTTGGCTCAATCCTGGTTATTATTGTGCTTGGCGCTATGTTAGGGCGTTTGATTGGTGATAGTGGTGCCGCAAATCGTATCGCTAGTACTATTCGTACACTATTTGGTGAAAAGTACATTACTTGGGCAATGGCATTTACTGGTTTTGTTGTGGGTATTCCCTTATATTACAATGTAGGCTTTGTATTGCTGGTACCCATTATTTTTTCTGTTGCGCATCACTATAAATTATCAAAGGTATATATCGGTCTTCCCATGCTTACCGCGCTCTCCGTGATGCATGGTTTTTTACCGCCTCATCCTGCTGCAATGGTTCTTGCCATACAATTTCAAGCAGACCTTGTAAAAACTTTTGTGTACGGTATTATTATTGCCATTCCTGCCATAGTTATCGCAGGGCCGCTATTTGCCACTGCCTTTAAAAACAGGCAGGATAATGAGGCTTCAGTAATTATCGTTTCTTCTTCAGCGGAAGAACCCATGCCAAGTGCGTTCAATAGCATTTTATGCTCCCTATCTCCGGTTCTAATTATTGCTTTTGCATCGCTATTAAGTTTAGTAAGTAAAGGAAATACTGCGCTGCAGTACACGGCTGACTTTCTATGTCAGCCATCAATTGCTATGCTTTTGTCACTGATAGTGTGTAGTGTGAGCCTGGGGTTATCTACAGGAAAAAGTATAAGGAGCTTAATGAATAGCTATGCTGAATCTGTAAAGGATATTTCCATGATCCTGCTCGTTATCGGCAGTGCCGGAATGTTGAAGCAGATTGTGGTTGATAGCAGCCTGAGTTCAGAAATAAGCAACTGGATGTTGAATTGCGCTGTACCTCCGTTGGTTCTTGCATGGTTGATTACGGCCGGTTTGAGGCTAAGTCTAGGCTCTGCTACCATTGCAGGATTAACAGCTGCGGGTGTGATTTTTCCGCTGGTAGAAAAAACAGGCATTCCGCCAGAACTCTTTGTGTTAACCGTTGGTGCAGGTAGCTTATTCGGTTCCCATATAAATGATACTGCATTCTGGATGTTTAAAGAATATTTCAACCTGACACTGCGGGAAACCTTTTTATCATGGACGGTAATGGAAAGTATGGTATCTGTTATTGGTTTGATAGGGGTAGTAGTTCTTCAAAATCTTATCATGGGGGGCTGACGTCAGCATATAAGCTAGCTTAATAAATACAATCAAAAACTAAACACTATGAATAAAATGAAATTTACCGTTTTTCTGGTACTAGCTGCGCTAGTGACCATGCCATTCAGGAGTTATTCGCAACAAATCTCAAAGGAGGAAATGCTTTTCCTTACGCCGCTTTGGAAAGGTGAGCGTTTTGCAGACGGACGTCCTAAGATAGGGGATAACCTATTAAAACGATTAAAACTTGTTACCCATGAAGAGGCCTGGGCTGTGATGAAGAATAAAGGTTACGCTTATCAATATGCGGAAGGTTGGGAAACCATTAATAGAGATAGTGTACTTGTAGGCAGAGCAGTTACCGCCACCTTTATGCCTGGTCGTCCGGATATCTGGAAAGCAATTGATGACCGCGGAAAGAAGGAAGGCAAGCGCGGTCAGAATAGCTGGCCGGTTGACCTGCTTGTTAAAGGTGATGTTTATGTGGCAGACCAATTCGGAGCACATGTTGACGGCCCTACCATTGGAGATAATGTCGCCAATGCAATTTATGCGAAGACGGGGAATGGAATTGTATACGATGGAGCAGTGCGTGATATCTCAGGGCTGAAAGAATTGGGAGGCTTTACCTCTTTCTTCACAAGCTATCACCCCTCTTACCATAATCCCGATCCTAAAGCACTAAATACCATGTTGATCGGGATTAACCGCCCAACAAGGATCCGTAACGCAACGGTTATGGCAGGAGATGCCGTTTTGGGCCGTGAAGGTACGGTAGCCTTCATACCGGCGCATTTAGTTGAAGAAGTTATTAAAACATCGGAAGTAGTGCGCTTGCGTGACCTCTTTGGGCATGAGCGGCTCAGGGAAGGGAAATATAGTGCCGGGCAAATTGATGCGCGTTGGTCAGAAGATATTGAGCGTGATTTTTCCCAATGGCTCAATACACATATAGATAAACTCCCGGTTCCAAAAGAACAGATCCAGGAACTACTTAAATCCAGGACTTGGTAATTGTATAACACTACATTTTTATAATTTAAACCTATCACATATGTCATTAAAACAGAACCGGCGTTCCTTCTTATCTAAAACTGCTTTGGCCGGGGCGGGATTATTGAGTGCTCCGGCGCTAAGCTGGGGCCAGGGATTGATCGACGCAAACGAGCGGACATCTAAGGCTTCCGCACCATCGGATCTTAAAATTACAGAGGTAACATGTGCCTATTCCGGCGGTAGTCTTTTCGTGAAAATAAGTTCAAACCAAGGGATAATTGGTTATGGTGAAGGAGTAGATGCTGTGGGCGGAACTTACCATCTTGTAAAACGGCTTGGTATGCAGATTGCTAACCAGAGTCCTCTTAACCCAAATCGTCTGATTGAGCAGTTAAGAAAAGGTGCTTTCTTCGGTGGGGCTCAATCCGGAATTTATATTGCCGTACTGTCGGCCATTGAAACAGCACTGTGGGATTTGACAGGAAAGGCACTTGGCTTACCTATTTACCAGCTTATGGGTGGCAAGTTTCGTGATAAATGTAGAGTTTATTGTGATACCGCTTTATACACCCGTAACCTGCCTACTCCAGAAGATTACGCTAAGGCGGCTGCGGGTTCGGTTGCAAAAGGATACACCGCAATTAAATTTGATATAGATGCTGGAAATGATCCAAATAAGTATGATCGCTTCAACTGGACCGCAAGTCCGGCTGAGCTTGAGCGAATGTATAATGCCATAGCTGCTGCAAGAAAAGCAGTCGGAAACAAAATTGACATTTGCGTGGATATGCACGGTCGATACGATGCAACTACAGGACACAGAATGGCCAAGTTGTTGGAACCTCTTAATTTAATGTGGCTCGAAGAACCTGTTCCGGCGGATAATGTAGATGCCTACAAATATATCACACATGAAACCAGCACACCAATTTGTGCGGGAGAGAACGTATACCTCGCTTATGGCTTCACACGACTTTTGTCAGATGGCGCTGTGGACATCATCATGCCTGATCTCCAAAAGGCAGGAGGTCTGAGTGAAGGTCAGCGAATAGCCAACCTTTCAAATCTTTACTATGTGCCTTTTTCTCCACATATGGTCGCATCACTACTTGGTGCTATGGCAACAGCCCATTGCTGTGTTTCCGTTCCTAATTTTCAGATTATGGAATGGCAGACCTATTTTGACGTCGACCCGAAATGGAAAGAAATTGTTATTTATGATAAACCCTGGATAGAAAAAGGATTTCTTACCGTATCTGACAAGCCAGGAATAGGGGTGGATATCAATGAAGAAGGCCTTAAAAAATATGCTACTCCCGGCATTCCTTATTTCGAATAGTTATTTACGTAACCCATGCAAAAGCCGGATTGTTTCCTCGGCTTTTGCTCTAAACCTAATCAATGAAAAATATATCACTATATAAATCAATGCTTGCCTTGGCTATAATTCTGCTGCTTATCGCAATTGGTTTTGTACTCTCAGGCGAGACGGCACGTTCAGGTTTATTTCTCATACCATCATTTGTCGCCTTGTCGGTCGGGTTCAGAGGGTACAACTCATTAAAAGGGTTCTCTTATACCATCTTGATTTTTGCGGCAGCAGTAACCGCGCTGTTTTATCCGCATCTTTTCGTTGAGTGGAATGGATTTAAATTTGCTTCGCTTATCATTCCGCTTATTCAACTTATTATGTTTGGCATGGGAACCTCCATGAGTTTCCACGATTTTGTAGGTGTTGTAAAAGCTCCAAAAGGAGTCTTTTTAGGGGTAATCAGCCATTTTATCATCATGCCACTACTTGGCTTCACTTTAGCCAGCGCAGGAATGCGTTTTTTTGACTTCAGCCCTGAAATAGCAGCAGGAATCATCCTGATTGGTTGCTCGCCAAACGGAATGGCATCAAACGTAATATCCTATCTGGCAAAAGCCAATTTAGCATTATCCATTACCATTACGGCTATTTCGACTATGCTTGCACCACTGGTAACACCTCTTTTGATGAAGCTTTTAGCAGGCCAGTTTGTAGAGATCAATGTACTGCATATGATGTTGGATATTTTAAAAATGGTCATCATACCCATCGGTGCAGGATTGCTATTTAATACACTTTTTAGTGGGAAAATGAAATGGTTTGATAACGCTATGCCATTTCTGTCCATGTTTGGAATTATTGGGATAATTGTAATTATCACTGCCGCCGGACGGGATAGTTTAATGAATGTAGGCTTACTGCTTGTTTTACTTGTGCTGGTACATAACCTTTGCGGTTACTTGTTAGGTTACTGGTCAGGCAGATTGTTTAACATGAGTGAGCGAGATTGCCGTACCATTGCAATTGAAGTTGGTATGCAAAATGGTGGATTAGCTTCGGGATTGGCAAAGGGCATGGGGAAAATTGCAACTGTAGGTTTGGCACCGGTGATCTTTTCATCATTTATGAACATTACAGGATCGTTGCTTGCTTCCTATTGGCACCGAAAGCCAGTAGACGATGGCGGCAAGGATTTATCTGGGCAAATTTAATGTGTTTAAATATGATAAGTGGCCGTGTCTATAGTTTTATAAACACGGCCACTCTATATATAGTAACCTTTATTGCGCTAAAGCAAAGCTGATTGGAATATTATATTTCACACGAACAGCATTTCCATTTTGAATGCCTGGTGTCCATCGCGGACTAGCCTTTAACACCCTGATCGCTTCTTCGTCGGTGCCGCCACCTAACTTACGGTCCACTTTAATGTCAGTCAATTCCCCGTTTTTCTCCACTACAAAAGACAAAAAGACCTTCCCTTGAATGTTGTTTTCGGCCGCCATAGGAGGATATTTTACTGATTTACGTAAGTAGGCATAAAATTTTTCCATACCACCTGGAAATGCTGGTTGGGTTTCTATGGATATCATCGTGTATACTTCATTGTCTTCTACAACCGCTGCTTGTTTCGGGCCATCGCCTGTTGGACCTGCTATGACAATGTCAGCGTTAGGATCACCGGCAATGGTTTTCTGACCTGGATCTGCAGCTTTCAAATCCGTAATTTGAGGCGGCTCCTCATCACGCACCATGTTATCCGGTTTTACAATGGGCGGTGGAAATTTTACCTGATCGGTTTTTGGTGGCGGAGGTTCCACTGGTGGAGGTGTAGGAAGATCCGGATTTACAGGTGGGGGCGAAACCACGGTCACTTCAATGGTCTGGTTGGTGATGGCCTCATCAGGTAATGCTCCACTGATGAGATTGATGATTTTTGGGGCGAGAAAAAGTGCAATAAACACCGTGCTCGCATAAACCAAGGATTTGGTGGTATCTGCTGCACTTTGTTTGCGAAGCGCATAAGCCCCATAACTTTTGTTTTTCCGATCAAAAATTACCTCTAACCACTCTTCTCTGAATAAATCAATTTTGGAACCGAACATAGCCTTAATGTTTAAGTGAATTATTTATTTTAAGTAAAGGATGTATGGTTTTTAGTTATTCCATAAGGCTAAGGAAAAAGAATAAATCATAAGTTAACCAAGTTTAAATAGTTCGCTAATTAAATGGGTGAAAAACCAGGTTTAATTATTCCTGGTCACCGCACCTCAAACGTCTTCGTTTCTGGTAGAGTAATGTTTAGGTAATAAATGGCGTAGCTAATTGTATGATGTTAAAATGTTAGGAGAAGTTAAAACCTTCTGGTAACAACAACACAACGCGGATTTAACAAATAGTTATCATTGCGGTTTTACTTTTAGGGAATGAAATCTACCTGTCTATTCCTCGTATTTCTGCTTATCACATCAATTACATTTGCACAACAAGTCAATCCAGATCCTAAATATCAAATGTTATATGCAGATAACTTTGTCTCGTCTAAAAACTACTACTTTTTAAATCTTATTAATCAGTTAAAGCCAGTAAAAGCGCTGGTAGAGAAGGATGATGTTTTAGTTAAAATAAATGCTGATAAACGCCTGAAGATAGAACAGGCCCTTAAAAATTGCGGCGAAGAATTAAGCTGCGTGGTAAAGGCCGTGCAATTTAATGATGAGGAAATTGAATTGATCGGAGCCAGGTTGGTCAGTTTATATCGCAACGACAATGAGTTGGGTAAATTGCTTAGCCAGCACCTCATTGCTTCAGGGCATTATGGTTTATTTGCCAACCTGGCGCCTAAAGAAATGTTGAGAAATAAAGAAATGTTGAGAAAAGCCTGGGAGCATGATGCAAAGGCTATAAATCATACCATCGCTGTTTATGCCGGTGGCAAAAAACCCAATTATCCAAATATCGATTCGCTAAGTTATACGGTGTCCAGTAAAAGTTATATCCAGCTGGTGCAGGCTAGTGCAAATCTATCACTGGCCCAGACAACAAGCAATTCATTGTTTTTCGCACCATCCTTGTTGTTTGCTTTGCAAAGTTTAGAACTTGATGAACGTAACCAGGTAGCTGATTTTGAACCGATGGAAAAAACCGTGAATAAGGCGGCTTATGAACATAGTAAAAAAGTAAAGTGGGATAATTATAAATATTCTGTAATTCTTGTGCCAGGTGCCGGACCGGATAAACCGGGTGTAGCGTTGAGCGGTGGGGGCATGTTAAGGTGCAGGCTGGCTGCATTGCAATACCATAAAGGGCTTGCGCCATTTATCATGGTGTCAGGAGGGGCAGTGCATCCCTATAAAACCAAGTTTAATGAAGCACAGGAAATGAAAAATTACTTGATGGAAACGTTAAATATACCTGAGCATGCTATTTTAATGGAGCCACATGCCCGTCATACCACCACCAATATGCGTAATGCTTCGAGGCTTATTTTTAGATATGGTTTTCCCATGGAAAAACCGGCCATTACCTCGACGTTGAAATCGCAGAGTTATTACATTACCGATACAGTGCCACAGCGTAGTGAGAAAGAATTGGGATACCGACCGTATAAAAATGGCCAGCGTTTAAGTGATACGGAGGCTGAGTTTTATCCGCTAGCCATATCACTTCAATTGGACTTCGACGAACCTATGGATCCATAAAGGAGCCATTTATTTCTTACTGCGGTGATTGTAACTTGTACTTTTTCTGTAGAAACTTAATCATACCCTTGCTATCCAAAGGTTCGGCACGTACCATGTTTTTCCACAAGCTATCCACAACCATTAAAAGCAGGTTAGTTTCGTGCACCGGTTCAGTATAACCCAGTTCTGCAAAGGCCGATACCAAAATCTTATGGATGGGCTGCATAAAGTTCTTCTGTGCTTCCTGTGCGGCTACATTGTTTGACATTCGGGCCTGCATTCTCCAGAATTCTGGTTGCCGGTTTACCAGCTGGATGGGAAGTTCCAGTACTTTTTGGATTAGGGCAGATGGATTACGTTCATCTAACATGCCCTTGTTTCCTAATATAACGGTGGTAAAGCCTGATTTAAGGACGGCTTTTAATAAGCCTTCTTTACTTTGAAAGTGTTTGAAAATTAAAGCTTCTGATACCTTGGCATCTCCGGCAATCATAGCCGTTGTGGTTTTAGGGTAACCATGGGTGCCAAATAACTTTGTGGCGGACTGAATAAGTATCTCTTTTCTGGTTGTTGTTTCAGCCATTATTTATTGTTCCTGCATTGCGCTAATTTTTGCTTTACCAAGCTTTGTAAATATCCTGTTTTTCTAAGACTTATAAAAGATTGTATTAACTTTAATCTACTAATAAGTTATCCCACTATGGAAAGACGCCTTGCGATTAAACAAATACTCATTATGGCTGGTGGTATGGCCTTGCTTCCTTCGTGTTTAAGGGATTCGGGGAAGTCGTCCATCCTGTTAGAAAACATTGATGTCGACCTGGATCAAGAGATGCTGCTTGCTGAAGTAGTGGAAACGATGATTCCAAAAACCACTACACCAGGTGGTAAAGAATTGAAACTGCACCTCTTTGTTTTAAAGATGCTCGATGATTGTTATGAAAAAGCAGAGCAAGATGCCTTTTTTAAGGGTTTATCTGATTTTCAGGAGCACACAGAAAAACAATTCGGCAATCCTTTCTCGAAATTAGCTACAGCTGAACGGGAAAAAGCCTTGCTTGAACTTGAAAATAAAAAAATGACTGCTGAAGATGGGCAGACTTTCTATAAGATCCTCAAACGCCGCACTATTGATGGATACCTTAATTCACAATATGTGATGACCAATCTAAGTAAATGGGAACTGGTTCCCGGTAGGTATAATGGTTATTTTCCTGTAAAAACTGCTTAATTTAAACTCATGTCAAATTTTAATATAGATGCCCAAAAGGCACAAACTTTTGATGCCATTGTCATCGGATCAGGAATTAGTGGAGGCTGGGCCGCTAAAGAGTTCACTGAAAAAGGACTTAAAACGCTTGTTCTGGAAAGAGGACGTGATGTGCAGCACCTTAAAGATTATCCCACCACCAATAAATACCCCTATGAGTTCGAACATCTAGGTGAACCCAAGCTTGCCATCCAAAAAGAAAATCCTATTGCCAGCAGGTGTTACATCTTTAAGGAAGATGCCATGCATTTTGTAGTGAAGGATAAGGAGCATCCTTATGTGCAGGAAAAGCCATTTGACTGGATCCGTGGTTACCAGGTGGGTGGAAAATCCTTGCTTTGGGCGCGACAAACACAACGCTGGAGCGACCTGGATTTTGAAGGTCCGGCCAGGGATGATTTCGCTGTGGACTGGCCCATCAGATACAAAGATATTGCGCCATGGTACAGTTATGTAGAAAAGTTTGCCGGTATATCAGGTAATAAAGATGGTTTAGCAGCACTGCCTGATGGCGAGTTTTTGCCAGGGTTTCCATTAAATGCGGTAGAGGATTATTTTAAAAAGTTTGTTGCCGGCAAGTATGAGAACAGGCATGTGATTAGTGCCCGTTGTGCCCATTTATCTAAGCCTAACCAAATACACCTGGATCAGGGTCGTGCACAGTGCCAAAACCGTACGCTTTGTCAGCGAGGATGCCCTTTTGGTGGCTATTTTAGCAGCAATGCTTCTACATTACCCTGGGCTGCAAAAACAGGAAACCTAACCCTAAGACCCAATTCAGTGGTACAGGCGGTGATTTATGATGATAAAAAGGAGAAAGTTACCGGCGTACGGGTCATGGACGCGAACACCAAAGAAGTTATTGATTACTATGCCAAAGTGGTGTTTGTCAATGCTGCGGCTTTAAACACGAACTTAATTTTATTAAACTCCGTATCTCAGCGCTTTCCTCAAGGATTGGGTAATGACCATGGACAGTTGGGTAAATATGTGGCTTTCCATAATTATAGTGCCCGTATTAGCGCCGAGTACGATGGACTTAAACAATTTACCACCGATGGAAGAAACCCTGCCGGGGGTGGTTACCTGCCGAGGTTCAGGAATTTATATAAACAAGAAACTAACTTTAAAAGGGGATATGCCGCTGGTTTTAGTGCCTACAGGTCTTCAGATAGGGATTCTTCAGGGGTAGGTGCCGGATTGAAAGAAAACCTTCTTCATCCGACAATAGGTCCCTGGAAAGTGGGTTCGCACATGATGGGCGAAACTATTCCCAAAGAAAGTAATTACGTAAGTCTGCATCCTGATCAGAAAGATGCCTGGGATATGCCTTTGTTAAATATTTCTGTGGATTATGATGAAAATGATGTGCAGATGAAAAAAGATTACCTGGAGCAACTTACAGAAATGTTTACTGAAGCAGGCTTTAAAAATATTAAAGCCAATGATGCTTCACAAGCCCCTGGGTTGGATATTCATGAAATGGGTGGCGCCAGAATGGGGCATGACCCTAAAACATCAATCCTGAACAAATGGAACCAGGTTCACGCCTGTCCGAATGTTTTTGTTACCGATGGTGCATGCATGACCTCAACTTCTACACAAAATCCTTCACTCACTTACATGGCTTTAACAGCAAGAGCTGTAGATTATGCAGTAGCAGCCATGAAAAGAAAGGAGCTTTAGTGTAAATTGCCCGCACCTATGATTAAAGCTACCTACGCCGATAAGAGTTTAGTATCCGAAATATTAACCAACGCCTTCAATAAAAACAAAAGTGTCAATTACCTGATTCGTCAAAATCATAACCGGTTACTGCGTATCCGGGAGCTCATGGACTATTCTTTTGAACAATGTATGTTGTTTGGTGAAGTTTATTTAACCGACGATAGGAAGGCCTGTGCATTGATTTTATATCCCCATCAAAAAAAGCAATCTTTTAAGTCAGCAATGCTCGACCTGAAACTGGCTCTAAATACAATCAGCCTGACGTCCATTAAAAAAGCCCTGAAAAGGGAAAAGATGATCAAAGCCATACAGCCAGCCGGCGATAAAATGTATTTGTGGTTTATTGGAGTGGACCAAAATGCACAGCATTTAGGTTTGGGTAGTCAGTTGTTAAAAGAATTGCTCAACCTGGGAAAGGAGCGAGGTTTACCTGTATTTCTGGAAACATCGACGGTACAAAATCTTCCCTGGTATAAAAAACATGGTTTTATCGTTTATGATCAGTTAGATTTGAGTTACAAGCTCCATTTTTTAAAAACATCATGATATGGGTAGGATCAGTGCTAAGGAATCAGGAAAAAAGTGGGCTGTTATGCTGTTAATGACTTTAATTTCGTCTACTATGTATGCACAATTTCAGCCGTCCTGGTCTTCACTCGATCAGCGTGAAACACCATCCTGGTGGAAAGAGGCTAAGTTTGGCGTTTTCATCCACTGGGGTTTGTATTCCGTTCCAGCTTATGCGCCCGTGCACGAAGTAGAAGGTGTTTATGAAAAGTATGCTGAACACTACGAAAACCGGCTGATTACAAAGAACAAGCTCTTTATGGACCACCATGCAAAATATTATGGTGCCGACTTTAAGTATGCAGATTTTGCGCCCCTGTTTAAAGCAGAATACTTTAACCCTGATCAATGGGCCGCGCTCATACAAGCCTCGGGCGCCAAATATGTAGTGCTTACCGCTAAACATCACGATGGATTTACCCTATGGCCGAGTAAGCATAGTCCGCGTTGGAACAGCGTAGAGATGGGGCCTCACCGCGACCTGTTGAAAGATTTGTCTGCCTCAGTGAGAAAGAAAGGCATGCACATGGGATTCTACTACTCGCTGCTGGAATGGAACCACCCCTTATACAAACCAGAAACAATTAACGAGTGGGTGGATACACACATGATACCCCAGCTGAAAGACCTGGTGAACAATTACCAGCCGGAAATCATCTTTGCCGATGGTGAATGGGATTATAACAGCAAGGATTTAAAAAGTGAAGCCTTTCTGGCCTGGCTATACAATGAATCGCCGGTAAAAGATACCGTGGTGGTTAACGACCGTTGGGGTAAGGAAACCCGGAGTTTACATGGTGATTATTATACAACGGAATACGACCTGGTACACAATGAAGAAGGAATCGGGGATAAAAATACACATCCTTGGGAAGAGAGCAGGGGCATGGGCACTTCTTATGGATATAATCAGTTTGAAACGGCTGCAGATTACTTCACTTCCAAACAATTGATCCGTTTGTTAATTGAAAAGGTGGGTAATGGTGGTAATCTGCTGCTTAATATCGGGCCAACAGCAGACGGGCAAATTCCTGTAGTGATGCAGGAGCGTCTTCTGGATATGGGAAACTGGCTCAAGGTAAACGGTGAGGCTATATATGGGAGCACAACATGGGCCGGCCGCCCACAAACCAAAGAAAATAATGAAGTCTTTTACACCTTAAAACAAGACTCCCTGTATGTGCTTTGTACCTCCTGGCCTGTTCAACCGATCACCATCCCAGGGGTAAAACAAGTCGGAAAGGTAAGTTTGCTGGGCACGCAGTTTCCCATTAAAAGCAACTGGAGAAATGGACAACTTACCATACAAGTGCCGGCAATCACGCCCGTACAATTTTCCGGCGAACATGCCTGGGTATTCAAAATTACAGGTTTTAAATCACAATAATCATCTTAACTCCTTCCTCACTTCCTAGAAATATTGTTCAGGTTTTCCCCTTAAACCTCTCCATTCCGAGAACGATTGCACAAATTTTTTCTCCTAAAACTGTTTAAGATCGTTCGGAAGTTCGTAAGCTTGTTTAACCAAATTTAAACATTATGAATTTCATGTCCCCAACTGGCAATCGATTGCCGTTCACACACTCAACTTTTCAGGTAATTTTATAGGTATCCACTTTATTTCCATATGGTTAATGCTATGGAACGATTGTGCAATACTTCTTCATTTATTATTAAACTAACCAAATATTATGATAAAACTATACCTATCCATTGTTGTACTTTGTTTTTTTAGCATGGTAGCAACGGCACAAAATCGCAGCATCACAGGGCTAGTCTCCGATGCAAAGAGCGGTGAAACTTTAATTGGCGTAAGTGTGCTGGTAAAAGGCACCACTACAGGAACGAGTACAGATAGCAACGGTAAGTTCACGATAACTGTTCCTTCCAACCAGGCAATACTGCAAGTTAACTATGTGGGCTATGCTAAACAGGAAGTTAACGTGGGTAGCCAGTCGCAAATTAACATCAAATTAGCGTCAGACGACCAGGAATTAAATGAGGTTGTGGTCATTGGTTACGGAACGGTAAAAAAGAGAGACTTAACCGGATCGGTCGTTTCGGTAAAAGGAGAGGACATTGCTAAAGTACCTTCTTCAAATCCATTAGAATCTATTCAGGGTAAAGTTCCGGGGGTTGATATTACCAGAAGCAGCGGTGCTGCATCATCTGGTGTAAATATTAACATCAGGGGAACACGTTCTATTTCTGCCGGGAATGGTCCCTTAATCATTGTTGACGGGGTTCAATATTCTAGTCTTCAAGATTTAAGTCCGAATGACATTGCCTCCATGGACATCTTAAAAGATGCTTCTTCAACAGCGATTTACGGATCCAGAGGTGCTAATGGGGTCATTTTAATTACCACCAAAAAAGGTATCACAGGTCAGGCTACTGTTTCCTTAAACTCTTATTATGGTATTTCGCAAGTAGCACGTTACCCAAGTGTAATGGATGGAGACCAATTTATAAATTTGCGCCGTGAAGCTTTCCGTGCCACAGGTAACTGGGCAAGCCCAGCTGATGATGTGAATATCTTCAATTCCGCTGAATATGCAGCTGTTCAAAACAGAGAGTTTGTCAATTACCAGGACTTGTTAATTCATGATGGAAGTCTGCAGAATCACCAGTTAGGCATCAGGGCTGGAACAGAAAAAACAAAGGTTTATTTCTCTCTAGATTACCTTGATGAAAAAGGTATTGTAAAACTGGACAGGTCTAACCGTTATACAGCCAGGTTAAACGTAGATCAAACCATTGGTAAATTCTTTACTACTGGTTTACAAGGACAGTTTACCCATTATGAGCAAAGCAGTCGTCGCGATCCCTTAAACCAGGGTAACAAAACTTCTCCATTAGGCAGGGTTTATGACGATGAGGGTAATTTTATTGTTTATCCACTTAACGGTACGTTTGTTAGTCCGCTTGCTGATGAGCAACCTGATGTGTACACCAATGAAGGTGTAATCAACCGTACTTTATTATCCGCATACATAGAATTAAAGCCTTTTGCAGGTTTGGTAGCCAGGTCAAACGTAGGTGCTAACCTAAATACTGACCGTATTGGTACTTATGCCGACAGGTATTCTATTGATCGTAATGGTTCTGTTCCAAAAGCAACTTATGCTGCTTCAAACAGTCACCTGATTAATATTGAAAACTTTGTGACCTATAACAAGGAGATCAAGGATCATGCATTTACCTTAACCGGTATTAACAGTTTGTTATTCAACCGCAATGATAATATCTCTGCATCAGGAGAGAATCAGCTATTAAAGTCTCAGTTATTCTATGGTTTGGGTAATACTCAAAATCAAGCAGTAGTAACCAGTTATGGTATGAATAATTTGGTTTCCTTCGCTGGAAGAATTAATTATGCTTATAAAGGGAAATACTTATTAACAGCTACTGGTCGTACAGATGGTTCCTCTAAATTAGCAGAAGCCAACAAATGGGCATTTTTCCCATCTGCTGCGGTAGCCTGGAGAATTAGTGATGAGGCATTTTTAAAAGACAATAAAGTCATTAGTGATTTAAAGCTGAAGTTTAGTTATGGCGTTGCCGGTAGCGATAACATCAATGCCTATTCTACCCAAAGTAGCTTAACCAGAATTGCCTTTGCTTATGATGATGCAGCAGTGCCTGCTTACGGATATTCGCCAAGGATCGGTAATGTAAACCTGACCTGGGAAAAAACTAAAACAAGTGACATTGGATTAGAATTGGGTCTATTTAAAAATAGAATTACGGCTACTGTTGATTATTACGACTCACAAACTTACGACCTGCTGTTAAATAGAAGTTTACCCCCATCTAATGGGGTAACCAGTGTTATACAGAACGTTGCAAAGACGCGTAATAAAGGTTTAGAAGTATATATCTCTTCCAAAAATATCGAAAGTGCTAACTTTCAATGGACCACTAATTTATCATTCAGCAGGAACAAAGAAGAAATTGTTGAACTTGCTGGCGGCGCACAGACAGATGTGTTAAATTCATGGTTTGTTGGATCACCGGTACAATCTTTTTATGATTATGAGAAAGTTGGCATCTGGCAAACGGCTGATGCGGAACTTGCCGCTACTTACGGACAAAAACCTGGTGACATTCGTGTTACAGACTTAAACAACGATGGTAAAATAGATGCAACGAACGATCGTAAAATCATTGGAACCAACCGCCCCGATTGGACAGGAGGTTTAGAAAATACCTTTACCTATAAAGCATGGGACTTAAACGTTTATGTATTCGCTAGAATGGGCCAAATGATTAATGCTGATTTCTTAAGAAGGTATAATCCTCAAGGTGCTGAAAACAGTGGGACAATCATTAACTACTGGACACCAGAAAATGCAAGTAATGATTATCCACGACCAAATAAAAATGTTTCTCTTGCCTCTACCTTATATAATTCAACTTTAGGTTATGCCAATGGATCATTCATCAGGTTAAGAAATATTACACTTGGTTATACTATTCCTAAGTTAATGCTGGAAAAAAGCTTTATCAAAAGTGTGCGTGTGTATGCAACGGCGAGAAATCCGTTTACCTATACCAAATCAGGCAGGTTAGATCAGTATGATCCGGAAAGAGGTGGTTCTGAAAGTTCGCCGATGACCAAGCTTTACACCTTTGGATTGAATGCAACATTTTAATTTTCAAATTGAATCAATATGAGACACTATATATATAAAGGATTAATAGTTTTAGCAGGATTAACAATGACGTTTTCCTGTAAAAAATCATTAGAAGAGAAGAACCCATCGGGGATTACCGCAGAGAGTGTATTTACTACGCCAGCTGGTTTTGAAACATTGGTAAATGCGGCTTATTCATACCAACGCTGGTGGTATGGTAAAGAGGAGGGGTACAACCTTGCAGAAATGGGAACAGATTTGTGGATGAGTGGTGCTGGTGACGTACACACTGATTTAACACAATATGTAAATTTGCAAGGAACAAATTCTGCCCTCACTACAGAATGGCAACAACTATATGCTGCTATTAATTTATGTAATGCTGGGATTAACCGAATTGGAGAAGCTGGATTAGCTACTACAGTGCGCCCAGTTAGAGAAGCAGAATTGAAATTCTTACGTGCATTCTATTACTGGCATGTAGTAGAAACTTGGGGCGGTGTACATTTTACCCTGGATGAAACCCAGGGTGTAGTGACTACCGCTAACAAAACGCCTATAGAGACTTTTAACAAACAAATTATTGATGACTTGTTGTTCTCAGTGGCAAATTTACCAGCTACAACGAGTCAGTATGGAAGAGTAACTAAACCAGCGGCACAGGCATTTTTGGCGCGTATGTACCTTACACAAAAAAAGTATGCTGAAGCAAGAGATATGTCACTTGCCGTAATTAATGGTGGCTATGGTTTTACTTTATTACCTAATTATGCTGATTTGTGGAAAATGGCTAACCTTAAAAATAAGGAAGTCATTTACGCCGTGAATTATTCTGTTAACCTATCTGTTAACGATTTACTTGACCCGATTTTAAATCCTTTAGGCCATAGTCGTGGAAGTAATAGCTCGCATTTGTTGTTCTCTATGAAATATGATGATCAACCAGGTATGGTTCGTGACATTAAAAATGGCCGCCCATTTAACCGTTATATGCCTACTCGTTTTCTATTGGATCTGTATAGCGATCAGGATGCAAGATACGATGGATCTTTCCAGACAGTTTGGTATGCAAATTCAACTACCCGTCCTGCGGGCATGAAAATCGGTGATACCGCAATTATTGCAAGTAAAAATGTGATTATGCCAAGTGGAAAACTTTATAAAACCTACGATCGTAATGCTGTTTATAGCGCAAATGGGGCAGTTAAAGACCAGTTGCATTATGTTTCCCTTAATAAGTTTGTTGATGAAACCAGAGCCAGCGCCAATGAGGCACAAAGTGCAAGAGACGTATTTGTGATTCGTTTTGCAGAAGTATACCTGATTGCTGCAGAGGCAGAGTTTAATCTGGGAAATACCACACAAGCAGCAACCCATTTAAATGTAATCCGTACACGGGCAGCCAAACCAGGAACGGTGGCAGCCATGCAGGTTACACCAGCGCAAGTGACTCTTGACTTTATTTTAGACGAACGTGCACGTGAATTTGCAGGCGAGCAAATCCGTTGGTTCGACTTAAAAAGATCAGGAAGATTGCTGGAACGTGTTAAAGCCAATAATCCAAATGCGGCTACCATTCAAGACTTTCATTTAGTAAGACCTATTCCGAGAACGCAAGTTGACGCTGTAACTAATAAAGATGAGTTTACACAAAACCCTGGCTACCAGTAGAAATTTAAGAAGGTTAAGTTGGTATTTCTGTTTAATGTGCATAACCCTAGCCGGTTATGCACAACAGAAATTCAAACCTATGATCACCGTTGCCCAGGATGGCAGTGGTGATTATTTAACGATACACGACGCTGTAAACTCGGTTCGGGATTTAGGGCAACAAGAAGTAAAGATTTTTATTAAAAGTGGGGTTTACCGCGAGAAACTGGTGATCCCTTCCTGGAAACAGAAAATTTCCCTGATAGGTGAAAACCGGGAGAATACCATCATTACCAATGCCGATTATTCCGGTGCTATTTACGGCGATAAAAAACACAGTACATTCACCTCCTACACCGTATTGGTGGAGGGTGATGATTTCAAAGCACAAAACCTGACCATTCAAAATACTGCCGGCAGGGTTGGTCAGGCTGTAGCATTGCATGTAGAAGGCGATCGGGCCATCATTCAAAACTGTAAAATACTGGGCAATCAGGATACCTTATACACGGCCACCACAACCAGCAGACAATATTACATTAACTGTTATATCGAAGGCACCACCGACTTCATTTTTGGCGATGCTACTGTAGTTTTTCAAAACTGCACCATCAAAAGCCTTTCTGATTCTTATATCACCGCTGCGGCAACATCGCCCGGACAAAAGCATGGATATGTATTTTTTGATTGTACCCTTGTGTCCTCGCCCGAAGCTAAAAAAGTATACCTGGGCAGACCTTGGCGGCCATATGCTAAAACAGTCTTTATTCGCACCAACATGGGGGCCCATATTGTACCAGAAGGCTGGCACCATTGGCCTGGTGATATCATGTTTCCTGATAAGGAAAAAACCACTTATTACGCTGAATATAAAAGCAATGGTGCCGGTGGTTCCGCGCAAAAGCGGATTCCCTGGTCAAAACAACTTCAGGAAAAAGATTTAACATCCTATACCCTTCAGCAGATTTTTAATGGCGGCAGCTCCTGGCTACCTGCAATAAAATAAGCTGATTTAACCACAAACACAATGAGACTAAAAAACCTTTTATGGCTGGTCGCTGCAATGGCTTATGGCCAACATGCTTACTGCCAGACAAATCAAAAAGTCAAGTACTCCTGGGATAATCTTCCTCAGGTAGCTTCCCCAAAATTTAAAAAGGATACCCTAAATATTATTAAGTTCGGTGCAGTAAATGACGGCATTACCCTAAATACTAAAAGTATCAATGAGGCCATTGTTCAATCGAGTAAAAAGGGTGGAGGTGTGGTTTTAGTCCCTGCAGGATTGTGGTTAACTGGCCCCATTGTGATGCAAAGTAACGTGAACCTATCGGTGAGTAAAAATGCAACTTTATTGTTCACCACAGACTTTGATCAATACCCTTTGGTAAAAGGTAATTTTGAAGGCGTGCCGAGCATGCGTAACCAGTCGCCAATATCAGGAAATAACCTGGTTAATGTGGCCATTACAGGTGGCGGTATAATTGATGGCGATGGCGATGCCTGGCGCCGCGTTCATAAAGACCAGCTGAGTGAGCCAGAATGGAATAAAAAAGTGAAAAGTGGTGGTTTGGTTGCCGATGGTGGACGAACCTGGTACCCTTCTGTAAAAACGCTTAAAGGGCAGCAGACTCCAAATCCCGGAGCTATTGTACCTGGAAAAACGGCAAAAGATTACGATGACGTAAAAGATTTTCTACGTCCAAACCTGGTGGTGTTTACCCAATGTAAAAACGTATTGCTGGAAGGAGTTACTTTCCAGAACTCTGCCGCCTGGGCGCTACACCCGCTCATGTGTGAGAACCTGACCATAAGGGATGTAAACGTTAAAAATCCTGATTACGCACATAACGGCGACGGACTGGATATTGAATCTTGTAAAAATGTACTGGTAGAAGGAAGTGTATTTGATGTAGGCGATGATGGCATCTGTATTAAATCGGGAAAAGATAAAGCCGGACGTGAGCGAGGTATGCCGACAGAAAATGTGATTATCCGCAATAACGTTGTGTATAAAGGTCACGGTGGTGTGGTTATCGGAAGTGAAATGAGTGGCGGTGCAAAGAACATTTTTGTGTCTGACTGTACTTTCCTGGGTACTGACAAAGGTATTCGTTTTAAAACCACCCGCGGCAGAGGTGGTGTGGTGGAAAATGTTCACATCAGGAATATCGCCATGCGGAACATTGTTCATGAAGCCATTTTCTTCGATAAGTACTATTTCGTGAAGTCGCCGGCACCAGGCGAAAAAGTTATTGTACCAGCAGTAACCGAAGAAACCCCAGAATTTAAAGATGTTTATTTTGACAATATCGTTTGTAATGGTGCCGAAAAAGGCATCTTTATACGTGGCTTACCTGAAATGAAGGTGAAAAATATTCATATGAGTAACATGATCTTAAAATCGCGATTAGGATCGGAAATTATTGATGCTGATAACATCCACCTTAAAAATGTGAAATTGATAGTTGATAAACCGAATATTCAGAACATCATGGTGAAAGATAGCCAGGATGTTTATGTAGATGCCGTTAAACTTTAGTCATGATGAGATTCACATATAAATTAACAACACTGTCACTTATACTCGCCTCCGGCTTAACCGTGCAGGCGCAAAAAGCAGCCAATCATAATCATGCTGTTTCAAAGGTTTGGGTGGCCGACCTTGGAAATGGCCAATATAAAAACCCAGTATTAGATGCCGATTATTCTGATCCGGATGCCGTTAGGGTAGGCGATGATTTTTACATGGTGGCCTCTAGTTTTGACGCCGTACCTGGCCTGCCCATCTTGCACTCGAAAGATTTAGTGAACTGGACGCTGATCAACCATGCTTTACTTCGCCAGCCTCCTTTTGAGCACTTTTCAAAAACACAGCATGGTAACGGTGTGTGGGCACCAGCCATCCGTTACCATAATAAAGAATTTTATATCTATTACCCTGATCCCGATTTTGGTATTTATTTAACCAAAGCCACAGATCCTGCAGGTAAGTGGTCTGAACCGGTATTGGTAGAAGCTGGTCAGGGTTTAATTGATCCTTGTCCCTTATGGGATGAAGACGGTAAGGTGTACCTTGCCTACGCCTATGCAGGCAGTCGTGCGGGTATCAAAAGCGTCCTTGCTGTAAAAGAAATGAATGCAGCTGGTGACCAGACCATCGGTACGGGTACCATCGTGTATGATGGACATCAAACCGATGCCACCATTGAAGGGCCTAAGTTTTACAAAAGAAACGGCTATTATTATATTTTTGCTCCCGCAGGTGGCGTATCCACGGGATGGCAGCTGGTGTTAAGGTCTAAAAATGTATATGGTCCTTATGAACGTAAAGTGGTTTTAGAACAAGGAAGCACCACCGTTAATGGACCACATCAGGGTGCCTGGGTAAATACGCAGACTGGCGAAGATTGGTTTCTGCACTTCCAGGATAAAGATGTTTATGGAAGAGTAGTACACCTGCAACCCATGAAATGGGTAAAAGACTGGCCGGTTATGGGGGTTGATAAAGACGGTGATGGCGCCGGAGAGCCAGTGATGACGTATAAAAAACCTAATGTGGGTAAAACCTGGCCGGTAAGTACGCCCCCAGAGCGTGATGAATTTAATAACCGTGTGATGGGCTTGCAATGGCAGTGGCAGGCAAACCCTAAAGCCACTTGGTCTTTCTTAAATGCAGACAAAGGAACCTTAAGGTTATATACCCAGGCAGTTCCTGAAACTGCCAAAAGCTATTGGGATGTGCCGAATATCCTGTTACAAAAGTTCCCCACGGAAGTATTCATGGCCACAACCAAAGTTACCTTTACTCCGAATACCAAGCTGGAGAATGAAAAAACCGGATTGATTGTGATGGGCAAAAGCTATGCAAGCCTTGGTTTGAAGAGTGATAAAGATGGACTTTCGATTGTTCATGCCGAATGTTATGATGCTGAAAAAGGGAAAACCCCAACAGAAAAAACAATAGCACGATTAAAAGGTAACGATGTTTACTTTAGGGTTTCGGTTAATAAAGGCGGATTATGCCAATTTAGCTATAGCCTGGATGGTACGCGTTTTATTAACGCTGGCGCCGAATTTAAGGCAGAATCTGGAAAATGGATAGGCGCTAAATTGGGTTTATATGCCACAAGAACCACCACTACAAACGATTCTGGTTATGCAGATTTCGATTGGTTTAACATAGAGAATAATCATTAATTATAGAGAACAATACTATACACCTAAAATAATAACATGAAAAGATCCTTTTTATTTAGCTTCAGCTTGTTGTATATAGTCATCGGAAATTCTTTTACGCTACAGGCGCAGGATAAACCTTTGTCTGAACAAATGGCTGCCACAGTAATGGATATCTGGGCAGATTCGCTGGAAATGGAACCAGGCAAGGCTGTAAAGTGGTCATATGACCAGGGTGTTATTCTGGAAGGAATAGATGCCATCTGGAAACGCACGGGTAACGGTAAATATTTCGATTACATGAAAAAGTCTATGGATTTTTTCGTTACCGATCAGGGCGAAGTTCAGCGGTACAAACAAAAGGAATATAATATCGATCATATTAAAAACGCAAGGACCATATTAACCTTATACAAGGTTACTGGTCAGCAAAAGTATTTTAAAGCAGCCACCTTATTTTGGGAGCAACTGCAAACGCATCCCCGGACAAAAGAAGGTGGCTTTTGGCATAAAAAGATCTATCCGTATCAAATGTGGTTAGATGGTTTGTACATGGGACAACCATTTTATGCTGAATATGCAGCATTAACTAAAAATGATGCTGCTTTTGATGACATCGCCAACCAGTTTATCTTCATGGAAAATCATGCCCGCGATGCGAAAACAGGTTTACTATACCATGGATGGGATGAGTCTAAAGAACAAAAATGGGCAAACCCAAAAACAGGTACTTCTCCTCATTTCTGGGGTAGAGCCATGGGTTGGTATGGTATGGGTTTAGTTGATGTATTGGATAACTTTCCAAAAGATCATCCTAAGCATAAAGCGCTCCTGGACATTCTAAAAAGATTTACGGCTGCGGTTGGCAAATACCAGGATGCTAAAAGCGGATTATGGTATGATGTGATGGACCTTCCAAAAGGAAAAGGTAACTATTTTGAATCATCTGCTGCCAATATGTTTGTTTATGCCATTGCCAAAGGGGTAAGAAAAGGTTACCTGCCAGCAAGCGACTTAAAGATTGCGCAAAAAGGTTATGCCGGGATCAAAAAAGAATTTATCGAAACAGGCGCAAAACCTGGTCAGGTTAACCTGAAAGGTACCGTAACGGTATCTGGTTTAGGTGGTAAACCTTACCGTGATGGCAGTTACGAATACTATATTAGTGAAAAGGTTATTACCAATGACCCAAAAGGGGTAGGTGCTTTCCTATTAGCGGCAAGTGAAATGGAACTGGCTGAATTGCCAAAGCCTGCCAAAGGAAAAACGGTGCTGTTGGACAGTTACTTTAACAATGAAATGCAGAAAGATCAAAGTGGTCACCAGGTATCATGGCATTATAAATGGCCGGATTTAGATAATAATGGTTTTTCTAAATGGGGTGGGTTACTCGAGTCAAAAGGATTTAAATTGTCGACCACTTATGCTGCTCCATCGGTTAGCGATTTAAATAGCGCTGCGGTTTATATCATCGTAGATCCTGATACCAAGAAGGAAACACCAGATCCTAAATTTATGAACGCTGAACATGTTAAGACCATTACAAACTGGGTAAAGGCTGGTGGAGTATTGGTGCTAATGGGCAATGACGCTGCCAATGCAGAATTGGATCATTTTAATGAGCTGACCAGTAAATTCGGCATCACTTTTAATAAAGATTCAAAGGGTCGTGTAACTGGTAACCAATTCGAAATGGGTGCAGTTGCCGTGCCCTCAGGGAATTCCATCTTCAAGAAATCAAAGAAATTATACATTAAGGAATACAGCAGTTTAACAACTTCCTCGCCAGCGGCATCTATCTTAAAGGATAAAGAGGGCAGTGTGGTAATGGCAGTGGCGCCTTATATGAAAGGTAAAGTGTTTGTCATTGGCGATCCATGGTTATATAATGAGTATATCGACGGTCGTAAATTACCAGTGTCCTTCGATAACTTTCAAGCTGCAAATGAGCTGAGTGAATGGTTGGCTACACAAGTGCAATAAGCACACAAGTAAATAATATAGCTCAAGAACATATTAAACCAAGGTGTTAAACTTTGATTTAATATGTTCTTTTGCTTCTTTCTGGAAGCCTTCGGGGGTTTGCCCCGTTTGTTTCTTAAAAAAACGGCTAAAATAAGGCCGGTCTGAAAAACCTAAATCATAGGCAATCTCTTTAATGGTTAAATCGCTATGAATAATATGGCGCTTCGCTTCTAAGATCATGCGATCATGGATCAACTGCATGCCGGTTTTATCCAGCTTCTCTTTCAGTATCTGATTTAACCGTTTAGAACTGATGCCTAACTTTCCCGCATAAAAATCAGTATTTCTAATTTGCCGGTAATTACTTTCCAACAGCATCAGGAACTCATACACCCTTTTCTGGTGAATGTCATGCACCGTAAATTGTTGTTCTTTTACCTGGATAAGTTTCAATAAGAACACTTTCAATAAAGCTTTTACGATGATAATACCATTATCCTGCTGCTGATATTCTTTCTCCAATAATTTATAGATGCCAGATAGCCCCGAGGCCTCTTCTTCGTTTAAACGTAAACAAGAAAATTCTCCCTGTACATTAAATATTTTGAACAGGTCTAATAGGAATTCTTTGTCCCCATCTTCCAGTATTGCTCTTCTAAAGGATATCAACTCCCCATTTTTCCCTGCCTTATTTAACTGGTGCACCCGATAAGGTGGAATCAGGTAAATCCAGTCGCCTTTGCTTTCAAAGTCTGTGTCCTTTAAGGCATGCAAAGGATTTTCGTTTTTTAGCCATACTACTTCAAAGAAATCCTTTCTTCCCGGATCGTTCAAATAACTCGGTGGGCAATTTCCAAGGTTACGTATATAGATTAATGACTTTTCCAGTAAGGGTTCTGTGGGGGCATTTAACATAGGTGCAAAGTTAAATACTATAAATTGAACACATTGGACAATTAGCTGTTAATGGTGGACTATTCGGAAATAGGCTCCTCTAAATTGCATTATTATGATTTTAGCGTGATTTAATTGGCAGATTGTTCCATAGAATAGGCTGATTGTCTAACCGGATCTGCGCCGCCAGGTGATAGGTTTGCAATGGTTTAAATTAATACCATCATGCACATGACAATAGACGAAAAGAAGGCTACAACTGTTAAAGGAAACCTGGAGATGATTTTAGTGGAAAACACCTGGTTGTTAAAGCAGCTGAAGCAGGAGCAGGTGGATACCTTTATTCAGGAAATCATACAGGCCAATGCCATTTTTATAATTGCCGCAGGTCGCTCAGGTTTTTCCATGCGATCGGCCGCCATGCGTTTAATGCATATTGGTTATACCGTTTATTTTGTTGGAGAAACTACCACACCGGCCATTCGCCCAGGCGACTTATTAATTGCAGCATCCGGCTCCGGTACCACTACTACTATTGTGAAGGCTGCTGAAAAAGCCATTGCTGCAGGTGCAACCGTGCTGGCTATATCTACCACTGAAAATTCTCCACTGGCGGCTGTCGCTAGTCACCTGGTTCATGTAGCCGCGGCAGAAAAACAAGACCATAACAGTACCCGTTCGGCACAATTTGCTGGAAGCTTATTTGAACAGTTTCTTCTGTTATTTAACGATGCGGTTTTTCAAACCTTATGGCAGTCCAAGCAGGAATCTGCTGAAGACATGTGGGAACGCCACGCGAACCTTGAATAAACTATAATAATCCTCGAATAATTATCACAATCATATACATAAACAACATGGCAAAATTACAAGTAGCAATAGATTTATTAACTACAGAAGAAGCATTAGCATTAGCAGCAAAAGTTGCCCCTTACGTAGATATCATTGAATTAGGTACCCCACTAATTAAAAACATGGGTTCAACCGTAATCACGGCCATGAAAGCAGCTCACCCAGATAAATTGGTGTTTGCAGATTTAAAAACGGCCGATGCCGGAGAGCTAGAAGCTGATATTGCTTTTAAAGCAGGGGCTGACTTAGTTACGGTAATGGGTGCAGCGGGTAATGCAACCATTATTGGTGCAGTGAAAGCAGCAAAAGCACATGGTAAAGGCATTGTAGTAGATACCATTGGATACCCTGACCGTGTAAAACGCGCACAGGAAGTAACGGAGTTGGGTGTGGCTTTCGTAGAATTACACGCTGGCTTAGATGAGCAATGGACCCCGGGATACTCAATTCAGGTATTAATTGACGAAGCTGCAAGAGTTGGTGTGCCAGTTTCTGTAGCAGGCGGTGTAAACATCGATAACGTTGCGGCAGTAGTGAAAGCAGGTGCACAGGTAGTAGTTGCTGGTGCAGCCATTTACGGTGCAGAAGATCCTGCATTAGCTGCAAAAGCACTACGCGAAGCCATTGACGCAGTAGCATAGTTCTTTTCACATGATATAGAATGCGTCTCTTGAAAAAGGACGCATTTTTTATTTACAGTCTGCTCAGTATTTTATAAAGGGTGTGTACACTGGAAACGATAACCAATACCCCAACACCGATCAACATGGTCTTTGTTTTTAATTTTCCCGCTAACCGGGCTGCTATAGGTGCTGCAATGACGCCACCAATAATTAATCCTGCAATGGTTTGAATATGACTGGTGCCCAGGATAATAAAAAAAGTAAGTGCACTGCCAAAAGTCACAAAGAACTCCGTTAAACTTACTGTACCAATAATATACCTCGGTGTTTTACCTTTTGCAATTAACGTGCTGGTTACTAATGGGCCCCAGCCACCACCGCCAAAAGAATCAAGAAAACCACCAGCACCTGCAAGCCAGCCCGCATTTTTAACCTTCCTGCTTTCGTTCCTTTTTTTGAAGGCATTAAACAAAATCCTTGCGCCTAAAAGCAGGGTATAAACAGATAAAATCGGGCGTACGTATTCGCCATAAGTTTCACCCAGGTAGGCCAGCAAAATGGCGCCAAATACTGCTCCGGCTACGCCGGGTAATAACAAGGTTTTAAATAATTTTTTATTGATGTTGCCAAAGCGATAATGGCTAAAGCCAGATGCACCGCTGGAAAACATTTCCGCCGTATGGATACTTCCACTAATGGCAGCAGGATTCAGGCCAGTAGATAGCAACACGGTGGTTGAAATTACACCATAACCCATTCCTAAAGCACCATCAACCATTTGTGCCACAAAACCGGCTAGTACCATCCAGCCAAAAGCTGCATCCAGATCCAGGTCATTCGTAAACGTACGTATGGCTAATGAAAAATCATTTAAGGGATACAGCGAGGTAATGGCATGGCCAATAATGATAAAGGCTAATGCAAACAGACAGCGGGCAGCAAATTTTTTCCAATACTTTTCGTCGCGCAGGGTCTTCGCCGCTACATGTTGTACTGGGGCATGACCTACTAAAGACACTAATACACCTGCTTGATGCGCAAGGTCCTTAATCTGTTGCTGGGCAGCCGTATTGGCTTGTTTCAATAAGATCAGGTCATATTCAGCAATATCATCCTTGCTAAAATCAACAATGCCGGTTTCTACAGCCAAAGTGTCTGTTTCCACTTCCTTGTTTTTTTGTCGCAATACTTGCAAGGCCTGTTTGATTTCCTGGCTGTCGCCAACAACCAAAATCTTGAAGGATACTTTTTCTAATACATGATTTATCGGAGTGTACTGCTGATCCTTCATTTAGCTGCTTCAACTGGTGTGATTACAATGGATTTTATACAAATATATTAAAATCTACTATATCGGTAGAATTTATTACAAATGATTCTTATCAATTGTGTAAGTTGTGCAAACAATACCCTACAATGGTTTCATACCCAATGATGGACGTACTGCTTTTTTAAAAGTGAGCAGGTTAGTGCCCTCGCCTAAAAAAAGGGTATCACCAGCTATCCGGTATTTCATGCTTTTACCGCTAAGATGGCTTAGCAATTTCATTTCGATATCCATATTTTCGCAAGCCATTTTTGTACTCATTAAAGGACCGAAAACAACCTCTTCTCCGTCTACGCCAAAACTACCAGAGAACCGGTTACACCCCGCATTTCCAGCAACACGCTTATCATTCAGCCTGATTTCCATAGCTGGTCCACCCTGGAGGTATTTTGCCGGATCTATTTTTGTTCCCCCTATACTTTGTAACGTCCAGATGGTATTTAATTGGTAAATTCCGTGGTAATTACCACAACCTTTATATACTTCTGTAGCCGTTGCGCCTGCTTTTTTTAGCGCTACCTGTACACTGAAATCATTCATCTTACCAGACATGGTATCTTCACAGGGTTGATTAAACACCTGCACCGTTAAAGCGCCCTGGCTGGTTTCCGAATGATAACGGGTAATATTGGCATCTGCAGCTTTTTCTCCGGTAACAGCCGGAACGCGCAATTTGTAGCCATCAGCGGTATTAAAGTACATGGTACTATCGAAGTTGATGGTAATGGACCAAAAAGGTTCGTTGCCTGTAGCGGCAAAATGTTTCACTGTCTGCTGAGCTATAGGACTTTGGACTTTTGGTGTTTGTTTAGTTGCGCTGCAGGAAAACAGGATCACCGGGAGTAGTATAAGAGGGATTAATTTGTTCATGTTCTTGGAGTAATGTAAATATGCAGTTCGTTTGTCAACTCGTATGTCCTTTAAAACAGTTATTTATTGGTTAACGCTACACAATTCGATGATTTATTTCACATTACGTTAATCTTTTCAATCATTTCTCTTATCTTAATCACCAAATTGCACAGTTGATTATATAAACTGATTGACTACTGATTTAACCAAATACTAACCTAAAAATAGATGAAACAATACCTGACAAATACCCGTACCTATCTTCTCGTAGCTTTATTATGCTGTTACCTTTCTGGTATGGCCCAGGAAAAGAAACGACTGCTGGTATTCAGTAAAACGGCTGGATTCTATCACAAGTCTATTCCGGTAGGTAAGGCTGCTATACAGAAACTAGGCCTGGAGCATGGATTTGAGGTAGACACGACTACAAACGCCGCTCATTTTACTAAAGAAAACCTGCAGCAATATGCCGCAGTAGTATTTTTGAATACCACAGGCGATGTGTTAAACAACGAACAGCAACAGATATTTGAGCAGTTTATTAATAATGGGAAGGGCTTTGTTGGGGTGCATGCGGCCACAGATACTGAATACGAATGGCCTTGGTACGGTAATTTAGTAGGTGCGTATTTTAGCGATCATCCTGAACAACAGGAAGCAACTTTAAAGGTGTTAAACCAAAACACCATAGCCACAAAACATTTACCTGCCGAATGGAAAAGGAAAGATGAATGGTATAATTTTAAATGGATGACCAAAGAAAATGTGAATGTGTTAATCACAATCGACGAAACTTCATACAATGCCGGGAAAGGAAAAATGGGTAAAACTCACCCCATGGCCTGGTACCATGATTTCAATGGCGGACGATCTTTTTATACAGAATTGGGTCATACTGACGAATCTTATGCTGATCCCAT
Source organism: Pedobacter sp. CAN_A7 (assembly GCF_015752175.1). Lineage (NCBI taxonomy): Bacteria > Pseudomonadati > Bacteroidota > Sphingobacteriia > Sphingobacteriales > Sphingobacteriaceae > Pedobacter > Pedobacter sp. CAN_A7. The sequence goes on from NZ_JADOUW010000002.1 coordinate 1,069,652, forward strand.
GTATTTACAACACCTGCTTGGAGGAATACAATATGCAATGGGGCTTAAAAAGATACAAGCCCCATAGCCATTTAAGACATCGACATGGTTAACAAAAACACAGATTCTTCATGCGCAAACACACTGTGCATAATTTCTGGGTGTAAAACAATCATTTGCCCTGTGCTAAGTTCAGCAGTGTCCATGGCTGTACGGAAACTAATTTGACCCTCCAGAACCTGTACGTTTAGGGTGCCCTTGGTTTTATGTTGTTTCATTTCTGTTCCGGCGTGCAATGCTACCAGTACTACACGCACACAGTCGTTTTTAAAGATTGTGATCGCATTGCGGTCGCCCGTTTTCCATGATTCCTCTTCTTTAATTTGGGTTTTAAAGGCATTTAAATCCATTTGTACCATCGGTGCATCTAACAGGCGGTCACCCTCAGGTCGCAATGGTGTTGCCTCATTAAATTTTACCTGTCCAGTCAGGTTTTCAACAGAAACATGTTTGGCTCTTTCTTCTAATGTTTTTATCATCGCATCAGTCTCCGGATCGCTATAGATGCCATAGCCATTAACCAAAACACCTTTAATCTGGTGGTTAGGCGAAGAAATGGCATAAATCACGGCTTCATCACCCGGGTCAGACATGCCTTCAAAACGGTAATGTTTATCCACTACAAACTCTTCCGGATGCACCCTTAATCTATTCTCACTACAAACCAGGCAATTGTTATCCAGGTTAAAATCTACGGTATACCCTTGTTCTTTTAAATGGTTTAAAACCTCCGAAACGGTCGTCATACTATCCATAATAATTTATTTTACTTGTTCATAATTGTAATTCCGCTTAATATGCTCATTTAAATATTTCCCTTTAGACCTGGCAGACTTCATTTGCAGGTATACCGATTCTGGTACTTTCTTATAATCGTATATATTGCCTGAAACGAAAACCACCCTTAATACCAAAGTCTCCGGGTAGTAATTTATGGCTGCTATGACTGAGGAGGGCATAAGCTTGTTTTCCTAATATAGCTGAAAAACTGTGCCAAAGGAGCGTGATTAAAAATATTCAATTATATTTATTTGTTATCATTCTAAATAGTACTTTTGGGAATAACTTTTTTACCACAGCCTTAATTATATAGCATGAACAATAACCTTTCCGCCTGGGAAAAGACCAGGAAGTTTTTTAATGATGTCCACTTGTGGTTAGGCTTAGGTAGTGGTATTATCGTCTTCCTGGTATGTTTAAGTGGTACAATATATACGTTTAACACCGAAATCAGAGAAGCGGCAACGCCCGAATTATATAAAGTGCAATACCAGGCAGGGCTAAGAGCAAAACCTGCAGATGAATTAATCTCTGCCGTAGCGGCGGCCAGTGGTTTCCCTGTGGTTAGTGTTAAAGTACCTGCAGACCTTAACCGTACCTGGCAGTTAGGTGTGCGCATGAAAGAAGGCGCAAGGCCAACCACATTTTTTGTCAATCCATATACTGCGGCTGTCGTTGGAAACTCTGCTGACATTAACTCCGGCACAATTACTTTTATGACCTATATGTTCAGTTTACACCGCTGGTTGCTGCTTGATAAAGTGGAAGAGCCAATTTTTGGTGAATTAGAAAATAGAAAATTAGGAAGTTATATCAGCGGTGGAGCCACCATTCTTTTTACCATAGGAGTCATTACCGGTATGGTGATCTGGTTTCCCAGAAAATTACGCGCATGGAAACAAGGTTTTAAAATTAAATGGAAAGGCAGCTGGAAAAGAACCAATCACGACCTGCACAATTCCCTGGGTTTATATGCCTGTATATTTTTATTGTTAATGGGACTTACCGGTCCTCAATGGTCTTTTGAATGGTACCGTACTGGATTAAGAAAGACTTTAGGTACTTATAAACCTGAAGATGCCAAGGGTGGTAAAGGTGGCCCAGGTAAAGGTGAACGTGGTAAGGGAGAAGGTGGTAAAGGAGAAGGTGGACGTGGTGGAAGATCAGATGGCAGAGATAAACCTACAGAAGAAGGTTTGGCAGAAGCCAGCGCCCCGGCATTACCATTTGCAGAATATGAACGTGTTGCAAACGAAGTGTTTAAATACAAAGGCGATTATGTAGTATCACTACCATCAAAAGCCGATGCCCCTGTTAATATCAGTAAGTTCAAAGCAGGGTTCTTTGCACCTGCTGCGGCCGACCGTCTAACGCTCGATCCAAAAGGTAAGGAAAAAATTAAGGTTGAGCGTTTTGCAGATATGCCACTAAATGAAAGAATCTCCGCATCGATTAAAGCCTTGCATGTGGGTGATGTTTACGGTATGTTCACCAAAATCATTTATTTCCTGGCCTGTTTAATTGCCACAAGTCTGCCAGTTACCGGCACCTTGATCTGGTTAAATAAAATGAAGAAAAAACCAGCCAGGAAAGCTGTAACGGGAAACAAAAACAAACTGGAGCCGCAGACGATCTAAAAAGATCGTTGCGGTTACTCTACTAAATTGTAACAGTAGCGGCAGCGAGGCTCGTAACTTTCCTTCTCGCCAAGTAATATGGTTGCATCACTGGCAACTTTGCGGTAGGAATACATGGCCGGACTGCCACAACATACGCATACAGCATTAACTTTAGTCACTAGTTCTGCAATGGCCATTAAGGCAGGCATCGGACCAAATGGTTTCCCAATGAAGTCCATGTCTAAGCCAGCAACAATAACTCGAATTCCTTTCGCAGCAAGAATATTACAAATATCCGGCAAGTTTTCATCGAAAAATTGCGCTTCGTCTATGCCTACCACCTGGGTGTCAGCTGCTAAAAATAAGATTTCTGCAGAGTTATTAACAGGGGTAGATTGAACAACATTTTGATCGTGGGAAACTACATTCGTTTCATTATACCTGATGTCTGTAGTGGGTTTAAAGATCTCTACTTTTAGTTTAGCAATCTCGGCCCTTTTGAGTCTTCTAATCAATTCTTCCGTTTTTCCGGAGAACATAGAGCCGCAAATGACTTCAATACTTCCGTGATATAAACCCCTTTTGTAATTTTGTTCGCTGTATAACATCCTGTTTGTTGAAACTTTAGAGCCGGCAAATATCGAAATTTAGTCGTACTTTTGGGTGTCAAGTTACCAACATAAAACTGCAAATTTACCGTTATTACCTATGATGAACCAGGAAGACCTATTTAAAAAAATCGGGCACATACTCTCAGAACTTCAGGAACAATACCAGTATATTGCTGAGCATCCGCAAAACCTGAATGGATTAGAAGTAGAGCTCATGTTGTCTAATGCTAATTTTTTAACCGACCATATACAGATTGTTCGCAAAACACTCAACCATCAGGAAACGAAGGCTTTACCTCAACATACAGAATCCTCTCCTGAACAAATACAAAGGGTATCCAGCAATGAAATTGTGCCTAAAGATTTGCCGCTCCAGAATAAATTTGAATTCGAAGAAAAACAAGTTGACCAGCTTTTTAACCGTGCTTTAACACCGGAAGAACAAGCTATTATCGCTAAAAAACAACAGTTGAATAAACCGGTAGAAATTGTTCCGGAAGCTGTGTTTATCCTTCCTGAGCCTGAAGTGGAGAAGGAACCGGAGCCAGTAACCCCTATTATTGAGGAGCGCCCGGATGTAATTGAAATTACACCAGTTGAAGAGACCCCTCCTTTAGTTATTCCTACTGCGCCAGTAGTAGAGACCTCCATTGCTGAAAAGCCAGTAAAACCCACTTTAAATGAGTTATTGGCCAATAACATGCAGACCACTGAAAAAGCAGATCATCCTGCATCAGAAATCAAAGATTTAAAGCAGGCCATTAGCCTGAATGATAAACTGGTGTTTGTGAAAGATTTATTTCATGGTTATAACCTGGCCTATGCTGAGGTGATTGACCTGTTAAACAAAATGCCTGATTACAAATCAGCCGATACTTTTTTACAACATAATTATGCGGTTAAAAACGACTGGAAGAATAAACAAGCGACGGTTGAGCGTTTTTATCAGTTGTTAAAAAGACGTTTCCCGGCTAAATAAAGCCCATCCTGTTCGAATCCAGCTTAAGAAAGATAAACAACAGTACGGTAAAACTCCATAACGATGATCCACCGTAACTGATAAAGGGTAGGGGGATTCCAATCACGGGTACGATGCCGATGGTCATTCCGATGTTGATAAACACGTGGAAGAAAATAATACTTGCTACACAATAACCATAGACCCTGGAAAACTGTGAACGTTGCCGTTCAGCCAGGTTAATAATGCGCAGCAACAGGAAGGCATAGAGCCCAATGAGCACTGTGCAGCCTACAAAACCCCATTCTTCGCCAATCGTCGAGAAGATAAAATCGGTGCTTTGTTCGGGTACATAACCATATTTGGTTTGTGTACCTAATAAAAATCCACGTCCCAATACTTGTCCTGAACCAATGGCAATCTGCGATTGGATCACATTATAACCCGCCCCTTTAGGATCCGTTTTCAACCCCAGCATAATTTCAATCCTGCTGCGCTGGTGTGGCTCCAATACCTTGGTATAAGTAAGCTTCACCAGAAATAAATAGGCAATGGCGATGATCGTAGCCAGGGCAATGGAAAACATCATCTTTTGCTTCCTTTTGTTCAGGTAAATAAAATAGGCGCCCACCGCAATAATGACTGGGATATTGACATACAAAGGCAAGAGAAAACAAGCAATAAATAGCACAATCATCCCTAGAAAAATCAGCAGGAAATAACCTGACAATCCTTCCCGGTATAATGGAAACATGAATGATAGAAAGACCAATGCAGAACCCGCATCGGGCTGCATCATGATGAAAAATAAAGGGACTGCAACAATAAGGCCTGCAAACAGAATGGACTTGAAGTCTTTAAATTTAGGCGTAAAGGTGCTGATGTATCTTGCCAGCAACAATGCCGTACCAAATTTAGCGAACTCTGAGGGTTGCAGCCTGAAACTACCAATGGGAATCCAGGCCTGGTTACCAGCTACTTTACGGCCAACCACCAGCACTATGATAAGCAGGATGATGGTAACGCCATAGATGATTGGGGAGAAGACACTGAAGAATTTTGCATCAAGCAATAAGATAGAAAATCCTACAATCAAGCCAGTTACAATAAAGATCAGTTGTTTACCGTAATTACTGCTGAAATCGAAAAAGTCGGCATGGTCCGGGTTAAAGATCGAAGCATATATATTTACAAAACCAATGGAACATAGGGCCAGGTAAAGCAAGATGGTAATCCAGTCTACATTAAAAAAGAACCTGTTGCCTTGTTGATTGATCATTTATTTTCCTGTTATTTCGTTGTTAATGGTTACTGTAGTGGGTGCAGTCGGTACCACATTTTTAATAACGGGCGCCTCCACTTCTTTTTTCAGGGTATCTGCCTTTTTAGGAAGCCACTTTCCTTTTGGTTTCGGAATTTCAGGTAGCACGTTCTGTGCTTTTATCCATTCCATTTGTTTCAGCTTAGCAGGTGCTACAGAACGGTTCAAGTACATCTCGGTCATATAGCTGGCAATTGGCGCGGCATAAGTACTTCCGTATCCGGCATTTTCTACAATTACCGCAATGGCAATTTTAGGATTATCACGTGGGGCGAAACCTATAAAAACACTATGGTTTTTTCCATGTGGGTTTTGTACCGTACCGGTTTTACCAGCCATGACAATATTAGGAATGCGCGAGGCCGAAGCTGTACCCCATGGGCTATTCACAGCATCCTCCATCCCGTCAATAACGGGGTCAAAGTGTCGCTCATCAATACCAACATAGTTTTTCTCTACATACTCCTTATCGATCGTTCGTTTATCGCCAATGGCTTTAATTAGATGTGGTTTTACGTAATACCCCTTATTGGCAATTACGGCCATGATATTGGCCATCTGTAATGGGGTAGTACTTAACTCGCCCTGACCCAAACCCAGGGAAATAACCGTAGTATATCTCCAATATTTTCCAAAACGGTTGTTGTATTCTTCGGCTGTAAAGATGGTGCCTTTACGCTCAAATGGCATGTCGATATCCAACTTTTGGCCAATGCCCCATTTACGCACTTTTTTTGCCCATTCATCGTAGGCTACCTTCTGGTTTTTATATTTCTTTTGTGTAATCAGTTTTTCGAAAACATAACATGCATAGGTATTGCAGGAACGGGCTAGCCCTTTTCGTAAAGCAATGTTGCCATCTACGTGTTCACATTTTACCCAATGGTTTCCTGCACGGTAACCACCGGGACAATTGAAAGTTGTATTAGGGTCAATTACGCCCTCCTGAAGTCCAATCAAGGCGTCTAATGGTTTAAAAGCGGAACCGGGTGAATAATAACCCGAAATGGGGCGCACAAGGAAAGGACGGTTCGGCTGTCCGAAAATATCCATGTAGTTATTTCCCTGCTGGCGACCAACCATACGGTTAGGATCATAACCCGGACTGCTCACAAAGGCCAGTACTTCGCCCGTTTTAGGTTCGATGGCAACAATACTTCCTACCTTATTTTGCATGAGTTCTTCACCTAAACGCTGGATCTCCATGTCTATGGAAGAAATGACTTTCTCGCCCGAACGGGCCAGCGTGTCAAATTTACCTTCCAGGTAACTGCCTTGCGGCACATTACGGGCGTCATACATCATGTTAATTACACCGCGTTCCCCACGTAAGGCGTCATTATACGAGCGTTCTATACCCGATTTACCAATATAATCGCCGGGGCGGTAATAGCCTTCACTCTCTTCAATATCTTTAGGTGATACTTCTTTCACATAACCAAAAAACTGGCCGGCTACACTGTCGGGATAATGCCTAACGGTTCTACCCTGTACCAGAAAACCGGGAAAGCGGGAAAGTTTTTCCTGCAAGGCGGCATAGGTTTGCACCGATAACTGTTTTTCAAAAGCAGAAGGCTGATACCTGGATTGGGCAACAGCCTTGTCAAAACGTTTTTTGAAACCTGGCATGTCGATACCAATAGTATTGCAAAAGTCTAGCGTGTCAAAAGCTTTTACCTGATTAGGGATCACCATAAGGTCGTATACCGGTTCATTTTGAACCAATACTTTGCCATTCCGGTCGTAAATCACCCCTCTGGCCGGGAAGGTGTAAATTTTACGCAGTACATTGCTGTTAGACAGCAGGAAGTACTTGTCGTTTAGCACCTGCATGTAGAAAAGCTTGCCAATCAAAACCAGGCAAATCACAAGGATTAGTCCTTGAATGGTATATTTTCTACTAAACAAATTGTCCATTAACGTAATTTCCGATTATAGAAGATGAATTCAATTAATAAAATCACAAACCAGGTTAAAATTCCACTCAACAGACAGCGCATCAGCGTATAACCGATCTCACTGAACTTAAAAGCTTCTAAAAGGAATAAAACCAGGTGATGGGAAAATATACACAAAAGTGAGTAAAAAGAAAACCATCTGAATCCCATATTTCCTAAAGTAGGCTCCGTCTCATCAAAATTATCACGATTCACACTAATGGCAATAAATTGTATCCTTACAAAAACCAGGGTTACACAGGCAGAGGCATGCACACCAAGGGTATCATAAAAAGCATCTAAAGTTAATCCGGTTCCAAAAGCTATCAGGTATAACAGCAGGTTGGGCATTCCAAATGGAAGCAGTAACAAAAATAGAACATAAGGGAAAGGAGTCGCCAGTTCATAAAAGCTCAAATTTCTTAGCAGTATGATTTGAATAAACAGGAGGATAAACCACCTTACAATATTGATCAGTATAAGTTTGCTAGTCATTTGGTAATTTAGATTCTAGAGTTTTTTGTTCCTCCGCAAATTTATCTTTTATTACATAAACATACGTTAACGTGCTGAAATCGTTAAATAAGTCAATCCCGATCGTCAGGAAATTATCGCCGGTAGCCACACCCGTATTACTTATTCTCCCTACAGGAATGCCGGGAGGGAAGGAGCCGAAACCTGAGGTGACCACGGTATCCTTTAAATTAATTTTAAAGTGATTAGGGATATCTTTTATATAAGCTTTATGGTGATTGAAATTCCGTTCGCCCCATACCAAAGAGCCTAAAACATTATTCTTTTTAATGTTCACACTTATCTTAGTGTCTTTATGTAAAAGCGATTGTATGGTAGCGAGGTGTTCTGATGCATCGCGTACAAAACCAACTACCCCTTTTATAGGAGAGATAACAGCCATACCAGTTTTAATGCCATCTGCACTGCCTTTATTAATGGTAATGATGTTGTTCCGTAAAGTGATGGAATTTTTAATTACCCTGGCGGCCAGGTAGGTGTATTGCTGTTTAGTCAGCGTATCTGAAACGGTTACGTCTTTTGCACTGTCTATGTTTCTCATCTTGAGTAACTGAGAATAAAGTTGTGCATTTTCAAGCGCCAGGCTATCATTAACCTGCCCCAATGACAAATACCTTTTAAACACGTTGAGGTTCTCATAAGCATTTCCAACCAGGTGGTTGGTGGAGTTAATGGTAACACTCCGTTGGTAAGCATTATTCCTAACCGTAAGGACGATTCCTGTAACCAGGAAAATGATAAGAAAGAAAAATGCGTTGTATCTGTTAATAAAAATCCAAAGGTTACGCATAGTTTCAGAATTGGAGTAAGGTTACAAGTTGTTCGTATGGGATACAAACAACTTGTAATCCGACTTCTTTATTGCATTAAGAATTTATAACCACCAATATTTTTAAGTGCGATCCCTGTTCCGCGAACAACCGCCCTTAGCGGATCTTCGGCAACGTGTACAGGTAACTTGGTTTTTGCAGCCACACGTTTATCAAGGCCACGTAATAAGGCTCCACCGCCAGTTAAATAGATCCCGGTCTGGTAAATATCTGCCGATAATTCCGGTGGTGTAATTTCAAGTGCTTTAAGAATTGCTTCTTCAATTTTTGAAATAGACTTATCAAGGCAATGTGCAATTTCTGTATACGAAACCGTAATTTGTTTTGGTACACCTGTCATTAGGTCTCTTCCCTGTACGGCAAAGTCGCCAGGAGGATCCTGTAATTCAGGTAAAGCAGCACCAACTTCAATTTTGATTTTTTCTGCGGTTCGGTCACCAATCATTATGTTGTGCTGGCGGCGAATATAGTTAACAATATCAGAGTCAAAGTTGTCTCCGGCAACACGGATCGACTGGTCGCATACAATACCAGATAAAGCGATAACCGCAATTTCTGTTGTACCACCACCGATATCGATAATCATGTTTCCCATAGGCTCTTCCACGTCAATACCAATACCTACTGCAGCAGCCATTGGCTCATGGATCAGGTATACTTCCTTGGCACCGGCAATTTCTGCCGAGTCACGTACAGCACGTTTCTCCACCTCTGTAATTCCCGAAGGAATACAGATCACCATACGCAGCGATGGAAACATCCATCCCTTGCCACCATTCAGCATGCGAATCATGCCTTTAATCATGGCTTCAGCAGCGTTGAAATCAGCAATCACGCCGTCTTTCAAAGGTCTGACCGTACGAATATTATCGTGGGTTTTACCTTCCATTTGCATGGCTTGTCTGCCTATCGCGATAATTTTGTTCGTTTGTCTGTCAAAAGCCACGATAGAGGGCTCATCTACTACTACTTTATCGTTATGTATAATCAGGGTATTAGCGGTGCCTAAATCGATAGCAACCTCTTGCGTAAACCAGTTAAATAAACCCATTTATAGGTGAAGATTATGTATTTAAAAATAATATGTACAATACTAATGTAAAACTACACCTTTTTATTGTATTTCATGACAATTATAATTAGTGTTTGAAATGTCTGATTCCGGTTGTTACCATGGCAATTCCTTTCTCGTTTGCCTTGTTCACAGAATCGGCATCTTTAATGGAACCACCTGGTTGCAACACAGCTGTAATTCCTGCTTCAGCAGCAATTTCAACGCAATCCGGGAAGGGGAAAAATGCATCAGAAGCCATCACTGCACCCTTTAAACTAAAGTTAAAAGCATCTGCTTTTACTATCGCTTGTTTCAAAGCATCCACCCTTGATGTTTGCCCTACACCACTTGCTAATAAGGTGTTGTTTTTAACAAAAACGATGGTGTTGGATTTGGTATGTTTCACAATTTTATTAGCGAAAAACAGATCGTTTAACTCTTCAGCTGTGGCTTGTTTTTCCGTAACGCTCGTCATCTGTTCTGGACCTTCGATAATTAAATCTTTATCCTGCTCAATTACCCCGTTTAATAAGGTCTTGAATTGTTTTTTGCTTAACTCAACGTCCTTACGTTCTAATATCACCCTGTTCTTTTTAGCTTTAAACAGTTCCACTGCTGCTGGCTCGTAGGAAGGAGCAATTAACACTTCGAAAAACAATTTGTTGATTTCTGTAGCGGTAGCCAAATCAATTTCACGGTTGGCAATTAATACCCCACCGAAAGCTGAAACCGGGTCACATGCCAAAGCATCGATCCAGGCATTTAAAATGGTTTCCCTCGACGCAATTCCACAAGCATTGGTATGTTTTAAGATCGCTACCGTTGGTGTTTCGAACTCGTCAATTAATGCTACTGCTGCATCTACGTCAACTAAGTTATTATACGAAAGTGCTTTACCGTTTAATTTGGTAAACATGTCGTCAAGGTTACCATAAAAAGTACCTTGCTGGTGTGGGTTTTCGCCATAACGCAAAGATTCTGCATCATTGATGCTTTGTTTGAATACCGTTAATGGTTCTTCCTGATTAAAATAGTTGAATATTGCGGTGTCGTAGTGTGAAGAGGTCTGGAAAGCTTTTTTAGCATAAGCTTTACGTTGTGCCAGGGTAGTTTCGCCGTTTTGTGCAGCTAACTGTTCTTCTAATGAACTGTAATCTGCTTTTGAGGCAATGATCACCACATCGTTAAAGTTTTTGGCTGCTGCCCTGATCAGGGAGATACCACCAATGTCAATTTTTTCAATGATTTCTGCTTCTGCGCCACCCGCTTTTACAGTTTCTTCAAAAGGATATAGGTCAACAATCACTAAGTCAATTTCAGGAATTTCGTATTCCGCGATCTGTGCCTTATCTTCATTTAAGTTCCTGCGGTTTAAGATACCACCGAAAACTTTGGGGTGTAAAGTTTTTACACGGCCGCCTAATATAGAGGGGTAACCTGTTAAGTCTTCCACTGCAGTAACCGGTAAATTCAAGTCTTTGATAAACTGTTCTGTACCGCCTGTAGAGAATAATTGTACACCTTGTTGCGCTAAAAGGCGAACAAGAGGTTCCAGGCCATCTTTGTAATAAACTGAGATTAAAGCGTTTTTGATCTTTATTGATTGACTCATTAGAGGTGATTTTTGAGCCGCAAAAATAAGGATTTTAAGCGATAAATTTTTGTTGAAAACGAATAAAATTCCTTACTTTTTTATCTTCTTTAAAATACTGTCCACCACACGTGGGAAATGCAGGTGTTCCAGCTGCTGACCTTTGAATTTAATCAGCTCCAGGTTATCGTTGGTATCGATCTTATAACGTGCCTGGTAAATGTATTCGCCCTCGTCGTATTTTTCATCCACATAGTGGATGGTAATGCCACCTTCAGCTTCACCGGCTTGTAATACGGCATTGTGCACATGATCGCCATACATGCCCTTACCGCCATACTTAGGTAATAACGCGGGGTGTATGTTGATGATGCGTCCCGGATAGGCGGCCAACAGGTTTTTAGGGATGAGCCATAAAAATCCAGCTAAAACAATCAGGTCGATATCCAGGTTTTTCAACATATTGATGATCGAATCGCTGTGGTAAAACTCATCACGGGTAAAAATATGTGATGGAATCTCGAAGTTATCGGCGCGTTGTAATACAAAGGCGTCAGGATTATTGGTCAGTACCAGCGCAATTTCCACATCGCTACGGTCCATAAAATGTTCCATTAATTTCTGGGCATTGGAGCCGGAGCCGGAGGCGAATATGGCAATACGTTTTTTCATAGCGATGGTCTGTCCTCCAAAAATAGCATTTAAATGGAGAATGACGAGTTTGGATGCTTAAATACTGTATTCAGGCAGATAAAACACCGGCACTACTTGTGATGCGCTTTAGGTAAATGCGCTTTTTTTTAATTAACTTAACCTTTGGTAAACCAACGATTTAAGGAGGATCGAGTATCGCCTGCAGCACAGTAAAATAGATTAGGTAAGGTATGGCTATTGATTCATTAAATGAAATTAAATTGCCTTTAACTTATTTAAAAATCTTTTTTATATCGAGCTATTCAACAGATATACACTCTGCAAAGCATGCGAAAAGTAGAAAGACTTTCGACAGGGCCTACACCTGCGTCCATATTGAGTCCAAGTTAAGTCCAAGTTGTAACCAAGTTTTCTTTAAGAAAAACATGGACTTACTATACATTATAATTGTAGAGAATTTTGATTTAGGGATAGACATAGTTTAGCTTATAATTTCTTTAAACTATATGGGTGTTGCACTTCCGACTTGTGGCTCCTATTGCCAATCGGCCACCACAAATAGGGCTGGGTAGTTTTATTTTCAAACACAGTCGTGTATATCTTAAGATTCTGCGTATCTTTGTAGGGATAAGGATGCCAATCGTTAGTTCGATATGTTGTGTTAAGTTGCTAGATTGAAATTATTTATAATATCATTTTGCATTTTAAAAACATAAGCTATATATTTGCAGTCCGAAAAAATATAGAAAAATCAAAGGCTAAAGAACAATGGCAAATCATAAATCCTCTTTAAAAAGAATTAGAGCAAACGCAACTAAGCGTCTACGTAATAGATACCAAGCTAAAACCACACGTACTTTTATCAAAAGACTTCGTGGTGCTGAAGATCAAAAAACTGGACAAGAGTTATTACCAAAAGTGATTTCCATGTTAGATCGTTTAGCTAAGAAAAATGTTATTCACAAGAATAAAGCAGCTAACAACAAATCGAAACTAACTAAGTTTGTTAATAGCTTAAAATAAATATAGCTTTACAATATTGTAAAACGGGATAGGCTTTGGCTTATCCCGTTTTTTTGTTTCTATGGATACATATGAACAAAAAATAGGGATCAAGCTTTGGGCAGAAGCTGACCGTCCGCGGGAGAAACTGTTGCTTCACGGGCGACGTTATTTAAGTGATGCTGAACTGATCGCCATCCTCATTGGTTCCGGTAACCGACAGGAAACTGCTGTCGATCTCAGTAAACGCATCCTCGCGGCTTCTGACAATAATCTCGATTTATTAGGGAAAGTCTCCATCACCGATCTGGCTAAATTTAAAGGTATCGGTTCTGTAAAAGCCATTTCCATTGTTGCCGCCCTGGAGCTGGGCAGGCGCAGAAAAGAAAGTTCATCCTCCCCAGTATTAAAAATAACAGGCTCCCGCGATGCCTATGAATTACTATCGCCGATGATGGCCGACCTGAACCATGAAGAATTCTGGGTACTGATTTTAAATCGCGCCAATTTTGTGAAAGCCAAAATCATGATCAGCAGGGGAGGGCAATCCGGTACGGTGGTTGATCCTAAAATCATTTTTAAATGTGCGCTTGACAATAATGCAGCGGCCATGATCATTGCGCATAACCACCCCTCGGGAAATTTAAAACCCAGCGCAGAAGACTTAAAGGTGACCAAACGTTTGGTCGATGCCGGGAAAATGATGGATCTGCCGGTGCTGGACCACTTAATTATTGCTGATAAGCTATTCTTTAGTTTTGCAGATGAGGGATTACTTTGATATTTTATATCTTTGCCTCTTATACTGATAACATAACATGAAGATCTCCTATAACTGGCTCAAACAATATATACAAACCGATAAAACCCCACAAGAAATTTCCTTAATACTAACTGATATTGGCCTGGAAGTAGAAAGCCTTGAAAAAGTGCAACCTATAGCCGGCGGATTAGAAGGACTTGTAATTGGTAAAGTAGTTACCTGCATCCAACATCCAAATGCAGATCGCCTGCGGGTAACCACGGTAGATGTTGGTCGACCAGAATTGTTAACTATTGTTTGTGGTGCGTCCAATGTTGCTGCCGATCAGAAAGTAGTGGTGGCTACTGTTGGTACCACGGTATATCCAAACGAAGGAGAACCTTTTAAAATAAATAAATCTAAAATACGCGGTGAAGCTTCTGAAGGTATGATCTGTGCAGAAGATGAAGTTGGCCTGGGTGTTTCTCATGATGGCATTATGGTGTTGCCCGAAACGACCGAAATAGGTATGGCGGCAAAGGAATATTTCAAGATGGAAGACGATTACCTGTACGAAATTGGTTTAACACCAAACCGTGCAGATGCAGCGTCGCACCTTGGTGTGGCCAGAGATTTGGCTGCCTATTTCCGTACGGAATTGACCATGCCTGATGTAGCTGGTTTTGAACCTCAAAATCAGGATTTAGTTATTGATGTACAGGTAGAAGATACAACCGCTTGTCCGCGTTACAGCAGTGTAAGCATCAGTGGGGTTACCGTTAAAACATCGCCCGACTGGCTGCAAGATAAGTTAAAAGTGATTGGCATTCGACCTATCAATAATATAGTAGACATTACCAATTATGTATTGCATGATTTGGGTCAACCTTTACATGCTTTTGATGCCGATCAGATCAAAGGTAAACAGGTGATTGTTAAAAAATGTGCAGAAGGAACACCGTTTGTTACTCTTGATGGGCAGGAACGTAAGTTAAGTGCAGAAGATTTAATGATCTGTGATGCCGAAAAAGCAATGACGATTGCGGGTGTGTATGGAGGTAAAAACTCAGGGGTTACAGAAGCCACCACCAATGTGTTTTTAGAAAGTGCTTATTTTAATTCGGTTGCTATCCGTAAAACGGCGAAAAGACACAGCTTAAAAACTGATGCTTCTTTCCGTTATGAAAGAGGTACCGATCCGGAGATGACGGTTTATGCTTTAAAAAGAGCGGCCTTGCTGATCCAGGAATTGGCTGGTGGAGTAATTAGTTCTGAGGTTTCAGACTTGTATTCTAGTCCGGTTAATCCATTTGACGTGGAAGTAAGTTATGCCAACATCACGAAGCTAATTGGCGTAGCCATTCCAGCAGCAGAAATTAAGGCAATTATCGAAGCCTTAGGCATTACGGTAGTTTCTGAAAACGAAGAACAATTGTTTTTAGCTGTGCCTGCTTATAAAGTAGATGTTACCCGTGAATGTGATATTACCGAAGAAGTTTTACGCATCTATGGTTACAACAATGTAGAGATTCCGAGTAAAGTAAATGCTTCTTTGTCATTTACCACTAAACCTAATAAAGAGCAAACACAGCATGTGATTGCTGATTTGTTAACCGCTAATGGATTTTTAGAAATCTGGTGTAACTCCTTAACTAAAGAAGCTTATTCACTGCAGCCTGAAGAGGCGGTTAAAATTTTGAACCCTTTAAGTTCAGATTTAAATGTGATGCGTCAGAATTTGTTGATGCCGGCTTTAGAAAGTGTAGCCTACAACCTAAACAGACGTCAGCCCGACATTAAGTTTTACGAATTCGGTAAAACGTATCACCTGGTGAATGAAAAGTACAAGGAACGTGAGCGTTTGCTGATCATATTATCTGGCATGAACCAATCGGAACAATGGAACCAGAAAAGTACTCCTGTTAGTTTCTATCATATTAAAGCAGCAGTTGATGCAGTGATTGGTCGTTTAGGACTAAGCACTTACCAGACGGAGGAAATTAGCAATGACGATTTCACCTATGGCATTAGGTATTATAGGGGAGATAAAACATTGGTGAGTTATGGTACGGCCACAGCAGCTGCTAAAAAGAAAGCCGATGTAGATAAAGATGTTTTCTATGCTGATTTTGATTGGGCTTTATTGCTTGATATGGTTAGGAAAAATAAGATTGTGAACAAAGAAGTTCCTAAATACCCGGCCGTGCGAAGAGATTTATCATTATTGGTCGATATGTCCGTTACTTTCGAAAGTTTAAAGACCATTGTTTTTAAAACGGAGAAGAAACTGATCAAAAATATACAGGTTTTCGATGTGTATTTGGGTGATAAACTGCCGGAAGGCAAAAAATCTTATGCATTAAGCTTTACGCTACAGGATGAAGAGCAAACCTTAACCGATAAGCAAATTGATGCGGTTATGCAAAAGATTATATATAACTTAGCGCAAACAGCGAAAGCAGAAATCAGATAATAATTTGTTTATCCTGGATTTAGATAAAATTAACGTTTAATAACATGACTTCGGTTGCAGATCAATTAGATACAGTATTACAGAAAACAGCTCGGTTAATCGAGTTATGCAATGCTTTGCAGGAAGAAAATGATTTGTTAAATGCTGAAAATCAATCCATCAGGAAAAACCTCGATGCAGAGAAGGTCAAGAATAGCACACTCGAAGAAAAAATGAGGGTGTTAAAGCTGGCTAAAAGCCTGGAGGGTACAAGTGAGAAGTCGCTTGATATAAAGCAAAAAATTAACGAATTTGTGCGTGAGATTGATAAATGTGTCGTGTTGCTTAAAAAGTAAGGAATACTAGAAAAGTGAAACAAAGCTAAAAATGGGAGAAATCTCGATAAAAATAACTATTTCTGACCGTATCTACCCCTTAAAGGTGAGTACGGAAGAGGAAGAAATTGTAAGGCGTGCAGCCAAGATTATTAACGAACGCATAAAAGACTACCAGGAGAATTATGCGGTAAGAGATAAACAAGATTTACTCTCTATGGCCGTGCTGCATTATGCAACAGCGGTATTAAGAGTAGAGAACCAGGTGCAAAACCAGGATGCTGCAGTTGCCGATAAGGTGGAAGAATTAGATAGTTTATTAAACGATTTCTTTGCCAAATAGGAACGTTCTTTATAGCTCAACAGGTTTAACGGATGTTAAATCATATGTTTCACCGGTTTCCTTTTAAGTAATGCTATCCACATAACTTAGAATTAATTACGGTTTTTTATAAAATACAAATGGAAATAATTGGAATAATAGGATACATACTAGCCGGCCTGGCCATCGGTTTAGTTTCAGGGAGATACCTGCTTCGCAGTTTATGGAAAAAGCAAGAAGTAGCGGCCCAAACGAAAGTTAAAAAAATCTTAAAAGATGCGGAGCAAAGCGCCGACATCATGAAAAAAGATAGGTTACTCGAAGCAAAAGAGAAGTTTCTGCATTTAAAATCAGAACACGAGCAGGAAGTAAATTCAAAAAACAACCAGATCAACCAACGCGAGAATGGTGTTAAGCAGAAAGAGCAGAGTCTTAACCAGCGTATGGAAAACCTAAACCGCAAAGAGCAGGAATTAGATAACCAAAAGAAACACCTAGAAAAACAAACGGAGCTAGCCATTAAAAAACAAGAAGATGTAGACTTGTTGAAAACGCAGCATGTGAAACAATTGGAAGCTATTGCAGGCCTTAGTGCCGAAGAAGCGAAAAACCAATTGGTAGAGAACATGAAAGAAGAAGCGCGTTCTCAGGCCATGATTCAGGTGAAAGATATTGTTGATGAAGCTAAGTTAACGGCAACGAAAGAAGCCAAAAAAGTAGTCATTCAGACCATTCAACGTACGGCTGTAGAAGCGGCAATTGAAAATACCGTGTCTATTTTCCACATTGAAAGTGACGAGATTAAAGGTCGTGTTATTGGTAGAGAGGGTAGGAACATCCGTGCCCTGGAAGCCGCTACAGGTATTGAAATCATTGTTGATGATACCCCGGAGGCGATTATCCTATCTGGTTTCGACCCCGTAAGACGTGAAATTGCCCGTTTGGCTTTACACCGTTTAGTTACTGACGGTCGTATCCACCCGGCACGTATTGAAGAGGTGGTTGCTAAAACCAAGAAACAAATTGAAGAAGAGATTGTAGAAATCGGCGAACGTACCGTGATCGATTTAGGTATACATGGTTTACACCCGGAACTGATCAGAATGGTTGGGCGTATGCGTTACCGTTCTTCTTACGGACAAAACTTATTACATCACTCCCGCGAGGTAGCCAATTTCTGTGCTACCATGGCAGCAGAATTAGGCTTAAATGCAAAAATGGCTAAACGCGCAGGATTACTTCATGATATAGGTAAAGTGCCTGATGATAACCCAGAATTGCCACACGCAATTTTAGGAATGCAACTGGCAGAGAAATACAAGGAACATCCTGAAATCTGTAACGCTATTGGTGCTCACCATGACGAGATCGAGATGACTTCTATGATTTCACCTATCATTCAGGCTTGTGATGCTATTTCAGGTGCTCGTCCGGGTGCCAGACGTGAAGTGGTAGAAAGTTACATTAAACGTTTAAAAGAACTGGAAGAGCTTGCATTATCTTACCCAGGCGTAGAAAAGACCTTTGCCATACAGGCAGGTAGAGAATTGCGTGTTGTGGTAGAAAGTGAAAGGGTAACCGATCAGCAGGCTGAACTGTTAGCCGCTGATATTTCTAACCGTATCCAAACAGAGATGACCTACCCAGGTCAGATCAAAGTAACGGTAATTAGAGAAACACGCTCTGTTTCGTTCGCGAAATAGGCTGAGTTATATTACAATCATATTATTGGAAAAGCGATGGATTATCTATCGCTTTTTTTATTTTTACAGGAATCGAGTTTTAACAACAAATTCATGAAAACCAACACTAAAAGCCATATCGACGTACTTTTTGATAAATATGCGGACAACCACCAACATCCTTCCAATGAGTTGATTCATTGGGTATGTGTGCCCCTCATCGTATTTAGTCTTTTAGGATTGGTGTGGTGTATCCCTTTTCCATACCTTGAATTTATGGGGCGTTACAATGGTTACGTGAATTGGGCTTCCTTTTTAATTGCCTTCTCCATTTATTACTATTATAAACTGTCGCCAGTCATGTCATACTTTATGCTCCTGGCAGTTTTTGTGATGAGCATGCTCATTGTACAATTGGAGAAGGTGGAAGCCAATGGAGGTCCTGCAGTTTGGCTGGTTTGTGCCGTTATCTTTGTGTTGGCCTGGATAGGCCAATTTATCGGTCATAAGATAGAAGGGAAGAAACCCTCATTTTTAGAAGATGTTAAGTTCTTGTTAATCGGCCCTATTTGGTTATTGCACTTCATATGCAAGAAAATAGGCATTCGTTATTGATCCAAAGCTCATTTAACATTAAGGTAACACTAAGGTTAACGAATGGTAACCTTTAGCTAACTTCAAGGTAACCTGGCCGTAATACTTTTGTCCTAAACAAAATTAGGATAAATTGAAACCACAAATAAAACTTAGAGCGATAATTACCATCATTTGTGTGATTATCAGTGCAACAGTTTTTGCACAAGGAACCGGAAAGATCTCCGGAACGGTATCGGATAAAAAATCCGGGGAAACACTGATTGGTGTTACCGTTAAAATTAAAGGTACCAATACAGGTATTGCCACAGATGTAGAGGGAAGGTACTCGCTGACCGGCCTGGCTGCAGGTAACCATATCCTTACTTATCAATACGTAGGATATAACGGCAAAGAAATTAGTGATGTCGTTGTTACAACCGGACAAAACACCATCCTTAATGTGATCCTTGAAGAATCAAACCTGCAGAATCTTGCTGAGGTAGTGATTCAGGGTTCCTTCAAAAAGGAAAGTGTGAACGCGCTGTATGCAAAGCAGAAAAACAATGCCGCCATATCTGATGGTATTTCATCGGAGCTGATTAAAAGATCGCCGGATCGTAACACTTCTGATGTATTAAAAAGAGTAAGTGGCGCAACCATCCAAGACAATAAGTTTGTGGTAATCAGGGGGCTAAGCGATCGTTATAATACGGCTATGCTTGATGGGGCATCACTGCCAAGCACCGAGCCGAACAGGAAAGCCTTTTCTTTCGACATCGTTCCTTCCAACCTGGTTGACAACTTAATCATTAACAAGACTGCTACACCAGATCTGCCTGCAGATTTCACTGGTGGAGCCATTCAAATTCAAACTAAAGATATTCCTGAACAAAACTTCGTTACTTTTGGCGTAGGTGCCGGTTATAATACCGCTTCTACCGGTAAGGATTTTTTAAGTGGTCCGCGTACCGCCTCCAACTACTTTGGTTTTGATGATGGTAAAAAACAATTACCTACAAACTTCTTTACCACCGACCAGATTGTAAATGGCTTAACAGCAGAACAAAATGTAAAAGCTTTAAGAAGTTTACCACAAGACTGGAATATCTACAAACGTTCTGCTTTACCTACGCAAAACTACCAATTTACGGTAGGTAGGGTAAAAGACCTGAAAAATAATTCTAGGTTAGGTGCTATTGTATCCCTTACGTACCGGAATGCACAAACCATTAACCAGGATGTAGTACGTGATTATTATGATTATGACTACAGTGATGATGTGTACAAGTTTTCAACCAATATTGGTGCGCTTGCCAATTTCGCCTATACATTTGGAAAGAATAAAATTACCTTCAAAAATATCTACAATAGAATTTATGATGATCAGTTTTTATCCAGAACCGGATCAAACCAAGCTACCCAAAGTGATGTCAAGTTCTTTGCCTTTGATTTGCTGCAAAAATCATTATTCAAATCTACAGTAGAAGGTAATCACCAGTTAGGCGTTAAGAATGCTAAGATAGACTGGTCATTAAGTTACAGCAATGTACTGAACGATCAACCTGATCAACGTAAAGTAAGTTACACCAGGCTATTCTCTGATGCCAGCAATCCTGATGTTGGTTTCGGTGCAAACCTATCTACTTTAGGGAAAGAAAACACCAGGTTATTTTCTAAGCTTAATGAAGATAGTTATTCTGCTGGTGTTAATTTCACCATGCCGGTTAACCTGTTTAGCAAAAGCAGCACTTTCAAAGCTGGGTTAAACAGTCAGTACCGCGACCGTACCTTTGATGTTCGTTTCCTGGGGATGTTATTAAGAACAGATGATGCCGATATCAGAGAACGCAATTTAAATCAATTGTTCAGCAGTGATTTAATCAACAACAACATCTATAAATTAGATGAGATTCCAAATTTCCAGGATTCTTATTCAGGAAACTCCTTAACGAACGCTGCCTATGCGATGCTGGATAACCGCATCGGTGATAAAGCGAGAATTGTATGGGGTGCCCGTGTAGAGCAGTTTAACCTGGATTTGCAAGCTAAACAAGCTTCCTTATCGCCAGTGAAACAAAATTATATCGATGTATTACCATCGGCTAATTTTACTTACAGCCTGACGGATAAAATAAACTTAAGGGCATCATATTACCGTACGCTTGCCCGTCCTGAATTCAGGGAACTAGCCATATCCTCGTACTATGATTATGAGTTATTGGCATTCCAACAAGGTAACCCAAATTTGGAGCGTTCTACTATCAATAACATGGATGTGCGTTTTGAATTGTATCCTTCGGCAGGACAGATTATCTCGGTATCAGGTTTCTACAAAAAATTTGATAATGCCATTGAAACTTTAAATAGTGATGCAGGTTCGACCAGAATTGTGACCTATTTCAATTCAGATAAGGCAACCGTTTATGGAGTGGAGTTTGAGGTTCGTAAAACCCTTGATTTTATCTTAGCCAATGATTTTATGCGTAATACAACGGCTTATGCCAATCTGTCGCTGATCAAATCAACGGTTTCTAATCCGGAAGATAGTGGCTTGTTTTTACAAGATGGTGATCGTCCGATGGTGGGACAGGCACCATATGTAATCAATGCCGGTTTACAACATAGCTTTTTAGACAATAAGTTCAATTTTAATGCCCTGTATAATAAGGTAGGTCGTCGTTTAGCTATTGCTGCCGGTGTAGTTTATCCTGCTGTTTGGGAAGCACCCCGCGATGTAATTGATTTACAATTGGGCATGAAAGTGTTGAAAAACAAAGGTGAACTTAAATTTAACGCAGGCGATTTATTAAACCAGCGCAGCGTATTGTATTACGATCAGAACACCAACAAGAAATATGATGGAAGTCCGGTTGACGATACGTTGAGCAGCTATAAATCAGGCAGCAACTTTTCTGTCGCATTCTCTTACTCTTTCTAATGTTAATTCATTATCAACACAATACCAACTAACATAACAATTACTTAAAATACAGTTCATGTTGTGGTGATAACAAAATAACATCTTTGAATATCATAAATAAATAAAACTATGAAAAAACAATTTTTAGCTTCTGCCTTAATCGCTCTTGTATTTATGGCAAGCTGTTCAAAATCGACAATGGACGATTCACCAGTTAATCCAGTAGATCCAGGTAACAATACAGGTGTAGTAGAAGTTACAGGTGATGTTACTGCCGCCACTAAATGGACTGCAGATAAAATCTATTTATTAAAAGGTAATGTATTTGTAACGAATAACGTTGTTTTAACGATCGAACCAGGTACCATTATTAAAGGTGATAAATCAACTAAAGGTGCTTTAGTGATTACCCGCGGTTCGAAAATTGAAGCCGTAGGTACTGCTGAGAAACCAATTGTATTTACATCAAACATTGCTGCTGGTGCACGTGGTCCTGGCGACTGGGGTGGTTTAGTTATCCTAGGAAAAGCGAAAAACAACTTAGGTACTTCAGTACCAATTGAAGGTATTTCTGATGCAACCGAAAAAGGTAAACATGGTGGTACAGAAGACGCTGATAATTCAGGTACTTTAAAGTATGTACGTGTTGAATATGCAGGTATTCCATTAGGACCAGATAATGAAATTAACGGTATCACTTTTGGTAGTGTTGGTTCTGGAACCACTGTTGATTATGTTCAGGTTTACCGTTCTGGTGACGATGCTTTCGAATGGTTTGGTGGAACAGTTAATGCAAAACACTTAGTTGCTGTAGGAACATGGGATGATGACTTTGATACCGATAACGGTTTCTCAGGAAAAATTCAGTTTGCTGTTGCACAACGTTTAGCTTCTGTTGCTGATGTATCTGGATCAAATGGTTTTGAATCTGATAACATGAGTAGTGGTGAAAATAACCTTCCTCAAACTTCAGCTGTTTTTGCTAACGTTACGGTAGTAGGTCCGGTAGATAAAGCTGGTGCAGGTAGCATCAATGCAAACTATCAACATGCTGCACAGATTCGTCGTAATTCTGCCATCAGCATTTTTAACTCTGTATTTGCAGGCTATACTGAAGGTATTTTTTATGACGATGAAAGACCATCAGGTAAAACAGAAAATTCTAGTAATGCTTTATTAACAGGAAAGTCTGTTTTTGCAAACAACCTTGTATTGGGCAGCAATGGAAAATCAAACCAGATTAAAGCGACTAGCGCAGCTACTTTAGCCTTAATCAGTGCAGGTTTAAACGTGAACAATACTTTCACTCCGGGTGCATATGCAGCTGATGTAATGGTTGATGCTTACAAATACGCTCCAGATGTAGTTGTAGCCGCTAAACAAGGTACACCTAACTTTACGGTAGTAGCGGGATCTGCAGCTGCCTCTGGCGCAATGTTTACACATGCAAAAGTTGCTGACACTTTCTTCGAAAAAGTAGCTCATAAAGGTGCTTTCGGAGCTACAGACTGGACGTCAGGATGGGCTAATTATAACCCACAAGCATTAGCTTACACAACTCCAGGTGCAGTAAAATAATTTTCATATCATCTCTAGTGTGTTAGGCAGGCCCGGTTATCCGGGCCTGCTTTTTTTTGTTTAAAATTTATGCTCATTAAACTTAACTCATAAATCATGCACCCATGGTGCATATATCACAGAATCACTTTATTGTAACAATTTGCGTGTTTGTGCGGGTTATTACTGAACATTGTTGCGTTTATTTGCAATATTTAAGGAATTATTTTTAGTCGTAACTCCTTATATTTACCATTCATGTTAATTTAGTCCTATGCGCTTTTCTAAATACCTCACACTTTTTTTTATTCTATTTGCCTGCCTGGGTTTAAAAGCCTCCGCAACAACAGATAGCCTGGTACTGAAAAAGATCAACAGCCTGGCTACAGCAGTAGGTAAATCACTTGCCCCGGACAAAAGAACCGCTGTTTACAACATACAGTTGAAAGACACTCCGGTTCCGGAACTGACGATAGAAACCACCTTGCCACAAGCTGTGGATTCACTGCGTGCAGCATTTACAACAGCAGGTATTAAATTAAATATTACGCCTAAATTATTGCCAGATGCCGCGTTAGGCGATCGGCGTTTTGCGGTTGTCACCTTATCGGTAGCTAACAACCGGCACACACCTTCGCATGGCGCCGAAATGATGACACAAATGATGATGGGTACACCGGTAGAATTGTTGAAAAAGCAAGGGGGCTATTACCTGGTCCGTTCGCCTGATTTATACATTTCCTGGGTGGATGGTGATGCTTTGGCTATCTTGAATGCTAAGGCTTTTGAAGATTGGAAAAGTGCTGATAAATTAATCTATACAGCCGATTTTGGCTTTTCTTATACGGAACCTCACATTAGTTCATTAAGGGTATCAGACCTGGTAAAAGGCAACCTTTTTAAACTGCTTGGTAAAGAAAAGGGTTTTTATAAAATTGCCTATCCCGATCAGCGCATTGCCTATATCCCATTAAAAGATGCTGCAGATTACCAGCCATGGGTAAAAAGGCCAAACCCTACTGCCGAACAGCTGCTGGCCACGGCAAAAACATTTATGGGTGTGCCATACCTTTGGGGGGGAACTTCCATTAAGGGCGTAGATTGTAGTGGTTTTACCAAAACTGCCTTTTTTCTACATGGAATTATCATCCCGAGGGATGCTTCGCAACAAGTGTTGGTAGGAGATGCCGTTGATGTTTTTGAAGCCGATACGGTTAACTTCCAGAAGTCGTTGAAAAACCTTTTACCTGGCGATTTACTGTTTTTTGCTTTAGCTAAAGGTAAAGTGCCAAACCCAAGAATTACACATGTAGCCATCTATATGGGTGGTGGCCGGTTTATCCAGTCGGCAGGCCGGGTGAAAATTAACAGCCTCGATCCTTCGGCAGCAGATTATGCCCCTTCACAGGCGCTCACCATGGTAAGTGCCCGCAGGATTCTGCCTTGTATCGGTACACCAGAGCTTACCCGGGTAGATCAACACCCATTGTATACCAACCTACAACCATGAATAATTGCTAAGTAATGAATAAAAGAAGAGACTTTTTAAAAAATACCGCCTTATTGGCTGGCGCCTCCATGGTAATGGGTAGCGCTCCACTATTGGCAAATGCCAGGGAAATACATGCAGGTAAAGGTGTCATGAAACTGCGTTTCAAACCTTATACATTACAATTGAATCATGTATTTACTTTAGCCACCAGTTCAAGGTCTACAACCCCCGTGGTACTTACCGAACTGGAATACAATGGCATTATTGGATATGGGGAGGCTTCGATGCCCCCATATTTAGGTGAATCGCATGAAACCGTGATGAAGTTCCTGGCCAAAGTTGATCTTTCAAAGTTTGATGATCCCTTCGAAATGGAAAACATCCTGAATTATGTAGACCACCTGGAACCCGGAAACCGTGCCGCTAAAGCGGCAGTGGACATTGCACTGCACGACCTGGTGGGCAAAATCATGAAACAGCCCTGGTATAAAATATGGGGGTATGATGCCAGTAAAACACCAGATACTTCGTTCACCATCGGCATCGATACGCCGGAAATGATCCGCAAAAAAGTGGTTGAAGCTGAGCCTTACAAGATTTTAAAAGTAAAACTTGGTCGCGATACTGATAAGGCAATGATTGAAACCATTCGTGACGTTACCGATAAACCCATTTGTGTAGATGTAAACCAGGGCTGGACAGATAAAGCTTTCGCTTTAGACATGGCTCATTGGCTGCATGAAAAGGGAGTGGTTTTTATTGAGCAAGGTATGCCTAAAGAACGCATTGACGATAATGCATGGTTAACGCAAAACAGTCCGATTCCAACCATTGGCGACGAGTCTGTGCAGCGATTAGAAGATGTGTTAAAAGCTCATCAGGTTTATAGCGGCATCAACATCAAACTGATGAAATGTACGGGCATGCGAGAAGCACATAGGATGCTGGAATTAGGGAAAGCGCTGAACATGAAAATCATGATAGGGTGTATGACCGAAACCTCCTGTGCCATATCAGCGGCGGCGCAATTGGCACCTATGGTTGATTGGGCCGATTTAGATGGGGCATTGCTTATTGGGAATGATGTGTATAAAGGAATGGATGTGGTGAATGGTAAAATTACCCTGAACGACCAGCCAGGACTTGGACTAAAGAAAATAAAAAACTATTAGTGGTCAGGATGAAGTTACTCAAACATTACGCTGATTTCACATTTACTTTACATGCTAAGTTTACATTTGTGGCATAGATAGTTGGTTATTATTTATGAATGAGTTTAGGTTTAGTTGAAATTAAAAAGCCCCGATGGATGTCGGGGCTTTTTATATTTAAAGGTTTTTTCCAATCCGCTCCAGCATTTCTGCCGGAATGTTCTTCGTGTCGACGACTAAAAAGCCATCCAGGCAATCTGAAAACTTAGGGTCTATGTTGAAACAAATAATCTTCGCATTAAGGTTCATGTATTGCCTTAACAACACCGGAATCTTTAAGTGTGTGTTTTCAATGTCAGAGATCAGGCTGTCTAAATCTTTTAGGGTTTCACTGTTTTCAAGCAACAGGTCATTATCAGGAGTTAAATCTGCTTTAAACTTGTTTTTAGGTTTAACATAATGCGCCAGCTCATAATCAAAATGGTGGCGGGTAATGTAATCGACCATTAGGGATTTAGAAAACTTAGAGAAATTGTTACTAATGCTTACCGGGCCAAACAGGTAGCGGTATTTAGGATTATCGATCAGGTATTTTAAAATGCCTCTCCACAGCAGAAACAGGGGTAAAGGTTTACCCTGGTATTCTTTCCTGATCCAGGACCTGCCTAATTCTATGCCCGTACGCAAAATGGGATAAAAAGGTTCCTTAATTTTAAAGAGTTCCGACAGGTAAAAACCCCGACGACCCATGGTGTCTAAAATCTCATCGCCTTTGCCAATCCGGTAGGCACCAACAATATTTTGCTTGTCCTGATCCCAGATAAAAAGATGGTTATAGTAGATGTCATAATTGTCGAGGTCTATTTTTTTATTGGTGCCCTCACCGATTTCGCGGAAGGTGATTTCCCGTAAACGTCCAATCTCGCGCAGGATGTTTGGGATTTTTGGCGTCGGACAAATGTACACTTCATACTTTTTTTCTGTCCACACCTTAAAATCTTCAAGTGTAGCTATTTCTCCAATGAGCTTAGCCATTGGAGTTTCCTCTATGATTGCAGCTGGTTTTTTTTTAATCTTAAAGAGTGCAATGGGATTAAACAATTTCTTCTCCTGCTCCAGGCCAGTGGCCAGGGCGTAAGTACGGGCACGTAAGAAATCGAGCAGTTTATTCGAGTTGTTTTTATAAGAGATGTCGTCGATTTGAATGGGCCTGCCAATCCTCACCTTCATTTTTAAACCCTGTTTGTTTAAAAACTCTGAAGGTAGTTTTGCGGTTCTCAACGTAGGGTGTATAAAACCCAGTAAATTAAACAAGATGCCATTATTACCATGAAAATAAATGGGTACAACCGGCACCTTGGCTTTGGCTATCAGTTTTCCAACTACCGGATGCCACAGGCGGTCGGTAATTTCCTGTTTATTCCTATCAAAAGTAGACACCTCGCCTGCAGGGAAGATGCCAATGGGAATATCATTTCGGATTAAATCAAAGGTAGCTTTTAAGCCACTGATGCTCGAACTGTGCTGCACATTCTCGAAGGGGTTAACGGCAATAAAGAACTCTTCCAGGTTGGGGATTTTTTTTAGGATAAAGTTAACCATCACCTTCGCCTCCGGCCGCACCATACAAAGCAGTTTGACCAGCGCTAAACCCTCGACTCCCCCATAGGGGTGGTTGGCAATGGCAATAAAACTACCCGTTTTAGGAATGTTTTTCAGGTCTTCTTCATCAAAGTCAATTTCTACACCAATGGTTTCTAAAATTTTATCTACGAATTCCAGCCCATTAAACTCCTTGTTTTGAGAGAAGACTTTATTGATGTCATTGAGCTTCATGACGGCCATGAGCAGGCCTGCCAAACCAGGAACACCAAGTTTATCAATCTTGGTTGCCTTTGCAAATTCCGTAGTGGTAATGATGTCCATTATTTAAGTTTGTTTTTTAATAGTGATGATACTGCTGGGAGCTTACTGTATTTGAAGGAGGGTAATGAAGGTTTCATTCCTGAGGGGGTTACAAATAAGAACAAAAATAAGCTTTATATTCCTAATTATCGGTAGTACATTAAATGGCATGAGAAAATGGCTGCGTAACTATTTCGATTTGACCAAGGGGGAGTTTAACGGCTTGCTGGTATTGGTATTGCTTATTTTTGGGGTAAGCTGCCTTCCAACCCTATATAACTGGCTGTGGCCAGTTACTATAGACCCTGGGATGGAACAAATGGCCGAAGCACATTATAGGCAACTGATGAGGGACCAGCCACAAGCTTCAGCTTTTGGGGCAGCAAAAAGAACATTTTCTACTGCTAAATCCGTTAAACCCCCGCTTCGATTACACCGATTTGATCCGAATACTACTGACTTGCGTGGCTGGCAGGATTTAGGTTTTTCGGTAAAACAGGCACAATCTATTCTTAACTACAGACTAAAAGGAGGTCAGTTCCGAAAACCAGAAGACCTGCAGAAAATGTATGTGGTTTCGGCAGCCGCTTATCAGAAACTTCGGCCTTATATTGATATTGAGCCTCAGTCATCGGCTTTAAGCTCTTTTAAAGCCAATGACCATCAGGAGAAACCCCGCCAACAAGTATTTAATTACCCAAAAGACCTGCCTGTTAACATACGGGTTGAAATCAATCAGGCAGATACCGCAGCACTAGAGACCATCAGGGGCATAGGGCCTGCCTTTGCCAAAAGAATTATCCAGTACCGGGAACGCATTGGCGGTTTCCATAAAAAGGAACAGCTGATGGAAGTGTATGGTCTGGACCTTGTCAAATTTGAGGAAATCAAAGATCAGGTGGTGGTCGATGCTTCTCTGGTTAAACGCCTGAATGTGAATACGATCCGGGTAGAGGATTTTAAAAACAACCCTTATATCCGGTATAAACAGGCGAATGCCATCATCCAGTATAGAGAACAACACGGAAATTATAGTACTTTTGACGACTTAAAAAAGGTGATTATCCTTAGTCCGCAGGTGCTGGAACAGTTGTCGCCCTATATTTCTTTTGTACCATGATTGAAAATAAGATAAAACAAGCCGTTAGAGATATTGCTGATTTCCCAAAACCAGGTATTGTTTTTAAAGATATTACGCCAATTCTTAAAGATGCTGAGTTATGCAGTGAAATCACGGCAGCCCTTGTCAATCAACTTTCAGGTGTTCAAATTGATGTGGTCGCAGGTATCGAAAGTCGTGGGTTTTTGTTTGGAATGTTATTGGCACAAGCCTTAAAGGTGCCATTTGTGCCTATTCGTAAAGCTGGCAAACTTCCTGCAAAAACTATCCAGCAAGCTTGCAACCTCGAATATGGAAGTGCTATTTTAGAGTTACATGAAGATGCCTTGATTCCGGGTCAGAAAGTTTTGATTCACGATGATCTCCTGGCTACAGGCGGAACCGTAGTTGCAGCTGCTAAACTGGTAAGCCAGTTACAGGCAGAAGTAGTAGGCTGCTCTTTTATCATTGCCCTGGAATTTTTAGCCGGCAGAGAAAAACTGAAAGATTATACCCCGCAAACCTTTGCTTTAATATCTTATTAAGTTAAGCTTTATCTAAAGCCTCCGTTTTTTTAATGATTTCTGTAGTCACCTGATCAAGTTCAGCAGCTGAAAGCTGGATATGGGTAAACACTTCATGGTTAGCCGAACCTAGTTCTTCTGTATGGACTAATGCTAACAAACCAATCAGTCGGGCTAATGGTGCCCTAACAATATGGCTTTGTGTCCATGAGATCTCATTTAGCAAGATATTTTGGGCTTCAATAGCTTTAATGTAGTTGACCGTTTCTGTAATATTCTGTAAAGATCCTAACATGCGCAGTAAGGTTCCATCCTCATCATAGATTAAAGAACATTTTTGCAGCACCACTTTATAGGTGCCATCTGCACAGCGAAAGCGGTATTTAGTGTCTAACCTTTTCTCCTTATTTTGCTTGCATAGATCATGTTCAGCCAATACCCGCTCCTTTTCTTCCGGATGGATTTTAGTTGCCCAGTCGCTATACTGAAGCGATTCACCAGGGGTATGGCCAAAGTTTTCTCTGAATCCATCGCCCCAATAGAGTACATCAAGTTGTGCATCAAAGTCAAATATCGCGTCACTGGTTGCTTTAGAAACTAAGTTGAATCGATTAATGCTTTCCTTTAATTTAATCTCGTACTCAATTCTACGGGTAACATCACGGGAATTGGTGACCAATCCGCCAACCGCCGGATCATCTCTCATATCGGTAACCACTGCTTCCAGCCACCTGTATTCCTGATCACTTGTGCAAAAGCGAAAAGGGGATACTTTAATTCGCTTTTTGGTTGCAATAAGCTCCATCTGCTCTTTCACAGTTGGAATATCATCAGGGTGAATAAATTTAAACGGACTTTTCCCTAGATAAGATTCCGGATCTATTCCCAGAATAGAGTTGGTGCTGCTATTGATATAACTATAATGACCTTCCGCATCAATAATGGCAATTAATTCAGAGCCGCTTTGGATTAAGGCTTTAAAATACTGTTCACTGCGTTTTACGGCTTCTTCAGCTGCAATTGTTTTGGTCACATCAATTTTAGCTACTAAACGTGCTTTATGATCTCCAAATTCGATACAATTGCCCCTGGTTTCTACCATGATCAGTTCGCCATTTTTCTTTTGGTGGGTGGTAATTTTAGTGTGTATCTCACCCGGTATTACCTCGTTTTTTAGAATATATGCTAATTCGTCAAACCCGGTATTAGGCCTGATGTCATTTAAAGTCATGTTCATGAACTCCTCATGGCTATAACCATAGTGAACTATGGCGGCCTCGTTAACATCGAGGTAGCGTAAGGTGTCCATATCGTATACACACATGGGTAGTGGACTTAAGTTAAACAGGTTCTTGTAATTTTGTTTAGCCTCTTTCAGTTGTTTTTCTGCTTCCACCCGATGGCCAATATCTTTAAAGAACACTGAAATCCCGTTATTTGAAGGATAAACAGATACTTCCATCCATATGGCATAGATAGGGTAGTAGATTTCAAAATGGCGTGGTATTTTTTCCAACATGGCCATGTGATACTCCTTGTAATACGCTAAGTTTACCGCATCAGGGAAAAGTTCCCAGAGGTTTTTGCCAATGATGCCGTGCCTTGGCATCTGCATGACCTTTTCCGCTTCTTTGTTCCAATAGGTAACACACCAGTGCTGATCAACGGCAAAAAAGGCGTCAGTTATACTTTCCAGAATGTTGGCACTTTGATCGTCAAAAATTGCTGTTGTCTGTTTTTGTGGCACCAGGTGGTCTTGCTGAACGGAGGTTACAATAAAAGCAACTTGTCCTTTGTCATCAAGTATAGGGTAACAACTTTCATCGGCTGCTTTTTGATGTTGCAGGATATAGGTTAACTTATTTACAAAATCTGGATCTGCACTAGCTATCACACTTTTTCCAAGGATGTCTGGTAAGTGGGTGTTTAAAATATTTAAATAAGCTTCATTGGCATAAGCTATCGTAAAACGCGGTGCATCAGGGTAGATGATCAGGCACCCCACAGCCGATGTTTCAAAAACAGATTTTAGACTCTCTATCGATAGCATCCTTAAAATATTGTATTTGGTTAGTATTAAATTGTAATATATATCATTTTTTGTATTAAAAAGAAAAATAAGGTTACGAAACTTCAAAACCTTATATCAACTTACAACAAACTATGAATAACAACTTACGATAGCTTAACGGCTTTATAAATGTTTATACTAACGTAAAAAGGCTATCTCCATTCTATTCTAGCAAATATTTTGCCGGCATGAGTTGGAGATAGCCTTGTTCATCTTAAAATGATGTTTTACCTGACATCAAACCATAATTTAGTGGTTAAAAGGTCGGGGCCCTGGTTAGCCACAGCTGCCTGGTAATGTTCTGGATTTAAACTTTGCTCTGTACCTGGATAAATAAAGCGCAGGGGCATGTTTCCATTTAAAGCACCTGCAACCGCTGGGCGCAGTTGGGGATAATCGAGCCTTCTCCATTCGGCAAAGGCTTCTAATCCCTGTCCGAATAAAGCGATCCATTTCTGTTCACCGATAGACTTTTTGAAATTGCTGGCGTCATATTTTACTGCTGCATTGGCTTTGTAAGTGGCAATGGCGGTAGCGCCTATACCATATTGCACAAGCGAAGCACTGATGGCTTCACTATATAACTCAGCGGCATTTTCTACTGTTAAACCTCTGGCAGCCGCTTCTGCACGACCAAACAGTACTTCAGCATAACTAATGATCACTGCCGGGGCGCTTGGTGCCCTGAAATAAGCACCAGGTTCGGAAGTTCTGGTTAAGCCAAGGGCAGCGGCATCGCCGGTGGTTAATCCGTTGGGGACACCGGTATACAGGCCAGTGGTTTCTGCCGGACTCGCATATACCGGTAACCGTGGGTCATTCAAAGCACTTAACTTATCGATCATGGTTTTACTCACCCGATGGTCATCACGGGTGTCAAATATATTACTCACCGGATTTTGATTAGGCGAAGCTTTATAAGCAACCACTGCATTTTCGGCATTAGCATTAATATAGCTACCACCTTCGGCACTGATATCCGCTAAGGTTTGTTTAGCTAATTCAGGTTCCCGATCGGCAATACGTAAGGCAATGCGCAGGCGCAAAGCATTAGCAAATTTTTTCCAGTTTGGAATGGCATTATTATAAATAATATCGCCTTGTATGGCAGCTCCTGCGGGATCCAACAGGCCTTGTGCTGTTTTTAAATCGTTAAGCAGGCCCAGGTAAACATCGCGCTGAGGATCATATTTAGGCGATAGGAATTGATTGATATCACCGGCCTGGCTGTAGGGAATATCGCCATAGGCATCGGTTTCCAGACAGAAGATCCAGGAACGCAACACCAAAGCCACACCTTTATAGTTTACATTGCCTGAAGCCTCGGCCAGTTTAATCAGTTCATTCAGGTTCACAATGCCTTTAGTATAACCAGTTGTCCAAAGGTCTTGAAAACTGGTATTGGTTAAAATATAACGATCCGCATCGGTGTATTGTATGGCTGCCCAGTGTTGAACAAACAGCAGACTGGAATTCATGTTATTGGCAGTGCCCCAGTAGCTGTCTGAAGTAGTTTTTATGGCACCAGTTAGTAAAAATGCAGGCTCTGGTTTTTCCGAAGCATTCGGATTAATATTAGTTTCGTCCAATGCTTTTTTGCAGGAAGGCAAACTGAATAACAGCAGTCCTGAAAGTAAAATAGGTATATATGTCGTTTTCATGGGTATTAAAATTTGAAGTTTAAATTGAAACCAATGCTGCGTACTGTTGGTAAACCAAGATCTTCCAGACCCTGGCCATTACCAGTATTAAATGCAGTCTCCGGATCAATATTCGGAACGTCTTTATGGATGATTAATAAGTTTCTGCCCACCAGTGACACGGTGGTATTTTGTATACCTATGCCGCTGATCCATTGTTTAGGCAGGTTATAGCCTAATTTTACTTCCCTCAGTTTCACATAATTTGCACTGTATACAAATGCCTCATCGGCATTGGTCAGTGCTTTATAATATTGTTCGGCAGGTAACACTTTAGTATTTGGTGTGCCATCGGCGTTAACACCGGCAAAGATCATCCCGTCGTCGAAACTGCCATTACCAGTGGTATAGGGTAAACCACCGTTCTCTGCGCCGCGACCTGGCAGGGTAGTAGCTAACACACCAGTGTAAGTTCCTGTACTATTTGTACCAGAATATACCTGGCCACCAATGTGGGCATCAATTAACACACTTAAACTTAAGTTTTTATACCTGAAGTTGTTGGTAATGCCGCCAAGCCAATCGGGAGTGTATTTACCAAGAATCTTTTTGCTGGCGCTGATGACCGGTGTGCCATCGGCATCAACCAGAATCTGCCCATTGGCATTTCTTTCAAAGGCTGTTCCAAATAAGGTACCATAAGGTTGCCCTACGCTTGCTAAAACCTGTACTGTTCCATCAGTTCCCAGTACATAACTTTGTACATTTTGGTACAGTGATTCCACTTCACTCTTGTTTCTGGAATAATTCACATTAATGTCCCAGGTAAAATCGTCTGTTTTTACAGGTGTCAATCCTAATTGTACTTCTAAACCTTTGTTATTGATGGTGCCGCCGTTAACCAGTTTTCTGCTGAAACCTGTAGAAGGACTTACATCAAGACTTAAAATCTGGTTAATACTATTGGTGTTGTATACACCGAAATCAAGGCGCACCCGGTTATTCCATAAACCCAATTCCAGACCAACTTCCGTTGATTTAGTGGTCTCCGGTTTCAAATCAGCATTTAGGTCAGTGCCATTCAAGCTTTGTTGCGGATTGCCATCAAAAGGTGCCGTGAAATCATAGCTATTTAACAACTGGTATGGGGTAGCATCTTTACCTACTTTAGACCAGCCACCACGTAGTTTAGCAAAGTTTAACACCTCGCTTTGGATGTTAAAGGCTTCGGTCAGGATAAAACTGGCGTTCACCGATGGATAGAAATAGGAGCGGTTGGCGGCAGGTAGTGTAGAAGACCAATCGTTCCTGGCCGTTAAATTCAGGTAGGCATAATTTCTGAAACCCAACTGTGCAGAACTAAAGGCGCTGTATACTTTTTGTTTATTGTAAAAGTTAGAAGAAATCAGCGGGTCGCGAGAATTGCTTAGCGTGTATAATCCACTCACGGCAAGTTTCGGCGCTTTTTGGTTATTGTTCTCCAACGTTGTGGTACGGATGTTTCCACCTAGCAACACATCGAAGTTGAAATCTTCATTGATCTTCTTTGTATAGTCTAAACGGGCTTCCGTATTGTTTTCACTAAAGGTATAAGCATCTTCTTCGTAACTACCGAAAGGTGTACCGTTGGTGCCATAAGAAATTCTTATTTTCCTGCGGTCGGTATAATAATCATTACCTGTTCTGAAGTTTGCCGAAAGGCCATCAATAATTTTATAATTAAGTTCTACATTTCCAATGAGGCGGTTTCGCACCTGACCAACTGTATTTTCGTAAGCTACAAAGAAAGGGTTGCTGTAATAACTATTGTTCCAGTTCCTATCGTTACCATTGGCATCTTTGTAAGTCCTCAGGTCGTTTACATCCACCTGTCTCCCAAACCACGTAAATTGCAACATGGTGCTGCTTGCCCTACGGCCACCAGAGCCTGGCAGGTTATCGGCACTGCTATTCACATAGTTTGCCATAGCACCCAGGGTTAACTTAGGTGTAATTTTATAAGTTGTATTAAGGTTAAAGGAGTTTCTGGATTGCGATGAATTTGGTATTACACCCGTTTGATCCATGTTATTATAAGAGAAACGCATATCGTACTTTTCACCAGCACCTGCAATGGCGATACCGTTATTTAAAGTGCGGCCATTGTTAAAAAAGTCTTTTACATTATCAGGATGTGCAATAAATGGCACCGCTGCTCCATTAGAGTTAAACTGCGGTATTAACCGGCCATCTAATCGTGGACCCCAGCTTTCGTCAACTCCATCATTTAAACCACCCCCACGGCCATCTACATAGCTAAATTCACCATTGGCACCTTGTCCGAAACTGTTTTGATAATCAGGAAGAGTTAATAGGTTAGAAAATGTGGCGTTGGAGTTTACACTAATGCCCAGACCTT
This sequence comes from Pedobacter sp. CAN_A7, assembly GCF_015752175.1. NCBI lineage: Bacteria > Pseudomonadati > Bacteroidota > Sphingobacteriia > Sphingobacteriales > Sphingobacteriaceae > Pedobacter > Pedobacter sp. CAN_A7. Next base: position 1,105,448 of record NZ_JADOUW010000002.1, read on the forward strand.
GAGCACCGCTTCCTTTTTTAGTGGTAATTAACACCACACCCGCCGCTGCTCTCGAGCCATAAAGGGCAGCCGCATTTGGTCCTTTTAACACACTCATCGACTCAATGTCTTCCGGGTTGATATCAGATATGGTATTGGCAAAATCTCTGGAACCAGCCACACCTAAATTCTGCGTGTTGTCTACGGGTACCCCATCAACAACAAATAAAGGCTGATTATTTCCGGAAATAGAGGTTTCGCCGCGAATGATGATACGGGAAGAACCCATATCGCCCTGGCTGTTGGTGATGTTTACACCTGCTATTTTTCCGGCTAAAGAATTGACCAGGTTGGCTTCTTTGGCTTCAGAAAAGTCTTTTGATTTCAGCTCCTGTACCGCATAACCCAAAGATTTTTTCTCTTTGCTGATGTTTAAGGCGGTGACCACCACTTCATTTAGTGAGTTTGATGCTTCGGCTAACTGAATGGTTAGGTTGCTGGTGCTGGCCGTAACCGGGATTTCCTTGTTGTCGAAACCCAGGTACGCTACTGTTAACACGTCACCAGAATTAGCACTGATCGTAAATTTTCCGTTGGGGTCGGTTTGTGTGCCGCTTGTTGTGCCCTTAACATAAATACTCACCCCAGGTAATGGACCGCCACCGGCTTGTTCTGTGACCACCCCTGTTATACGAACCGATTGCGCTGTAGCGGTCTGTACAACCAGTAAGGATAGAATGATCCCCACTGCATATTTGTAAAGTTTTTGCATGATTGCTGTTTTAATAAAATGGTTATAATGATTAAATAACCAGATATCAATGAATGGCTTTTCAGTTATCTTTCCACAGGTAGTGGATGGAGTTAGCACCTTTTGCCGGAGGGGCAGAGGTTGCTAAGACTTCATAGGGCCATACCCTCCGTCTTTCTAGATAAATAAAAATCAATGAACATCTAATTGCCTGCAAAGCTAGAAATAATCTATTATTTCTATAGGATTTATTTCAAATAAACGTTTTCTGAGATTAAACAGACAAAACAGGGAAAAGGAGATTGTAATTTATACTTTATTACGCTTAGCATACCAATAATAAGTTAGTGCAATTCAGAACAGTTGTAATAGGAGGGAAAGTACTGAACCCTCATTATACAACCACGGGTTTAAACTGCGGTGATGTTCTTTTGTTACTGGCTTGTTCATAGGCAAAAGCAACCAGGAGTAGGGCAGGTTCGGCATAGGCGGTGCCAATAAATGACAAACCCATTGGCAAGTCATGCCAGCTGCCCATAGGAACGGTGATGTGTGAATAACCGGCCATGGCTGCAGCGGAAGAAAAATAAAAGCCATTATCGTAATCGCCGTTAACCAAGTCTATACATACGGGAAAGCCATTACTAGGCGCAATGATGGCGTCCAGGTTATGGTCAGTTAATATCCGGTCGATTGCTTTTTTACTGTGTACATGTGATTTTTCCAAAGCCTCCAGGTATTCTTTTTCTGTTAAGTCCCCTTTTATTTGTGCTTTTTCCAATGTTTCCTGTTTAAAAAAGGGCATCATAGTGGCTTCATTTACTTTGTTATAGGCAATGACATCGGCAAGGCTTTTAATTTTAGAATTACAGCCACTCAGGTAGGCATTTAAACCAGCTTTAAATTCATAAAGCAATACGGTAAATTCAGCGTCTCCTGCATTTTTAAGGGTATCATTTAAGGATATTTCCGTGACTATAGCTCCCTGACTGCGTAAAACCCTGATGGCCTCATTCAATAATTCGTCTGTTGCTGCATGGCGTTTAAATGCTGATTTCTCTACACCAAGTCTTTTACCTTTCAATCCATCGGGCCTTAAAAAGGTGGTGTAATCTTTTTTAAACCTGCCTTCACTGTATTTGGTTACCGGATCCTGATCGTCAACGCCAGTCAGGGCCCCCAATAAAATGGCGGCATCGGTCACGCTGCGGGTCATAGGGCCTGCGGTGTCCTGGGTTTTAGAGATGGGGATGATGCCGGTTCTACTCCATAAACCTACTGTAGGTTTAATGCCTACCAGGTTGTTCACCGAGCTGGGCGATATGATAGAACCATCTGTTTCTGTACCGATGGCCAATGCACAAAGGTTGGCTGCAACGGCAGAGCCTGAACCAGAACTAGAGCCGCTAGGGTTTCTATCTAAAACATAAGGGTTTTTTGTTTGTCCGCCGCGACTACTCCAGGCACTGGTGGAGCGCGAGGAGCGGAAGTTTGCCCATTCACTTAAATTGGTTTTTCCGATGATGACTGCACCGGCCTCTCGTAATCTTTTGATAATAAAGGCGTCTTCGGTTTGGTAATTATCGCTCAAGGCAAGTGAGCCTGCTGAAGTTAACAGGCCATCGCCCGTATCAATATTGTCTTTAATCAACACTGGGATACCGTGCAGGGGTCCTCGCACTTTTCCTGCGGCACGTTCCTTGTCCATTTCTTCTGCCGTTTGTAAGGCGCTTGGGTGTAGCTCAATCACGGCATGTAATTGCGGACCGGCTTGATCGATTTTGGCTATGCGCTGAAGGTAAAGCGCTGTGATGGACTTGGAAGTGTAGGTCTTGTTTTCCATCTTTTTCTGCAATTCGAACACGCTGAGCTCGTTTAACTCAAAATTATCGGTTGTAGGTTGGTCATTGGCACCCCGGGTGCTGGAAGGTGCCAATACATGACATGAAGATACCGACAACGCACTTAAAGCTAATGCCGTTAAACCACCTGTTTTGATAAAGTTTCTTCTTTGCATAACCCTCTTAATTTTTTTACAAATAACAAAATATTATGCAATAAATTAACTAAATATTACGCACTCATAAAAGGGCTAGTTATACCGGTCTGTAGCGATATGGTAGGTAGGATCTTCGATAATATTGACGTCAATTACACTGCCGGCATTCTTGAGCAGTACGCGGCAGTCGGGACTGAGGTGTTTAAGCTGCAGATTTTTACCCGCTTTCTGGTAACGCTCCGTCAATTTATTTAAGGCATCAATGGCCGACATATCTGTTACCTTACTTTCTTTAAAATCAATCACCACTTGTTGCGGATCTTCGTTGATGTCGAACTTTTCATTAAAGGCAGCTACAGAAGCAAAAAATAAGGGACCGTAGATCTCGTAATGTTTTACGCCATGCTCGTCGATATACTTGCGGGCACGGATTCTTTTGGCGCTTTCCCATGCAAAAACAAGTGCAGAAATGATGACACCAATGAGTACTGCCAGGGCCAGGTTATGAAGGTAAATGGTGATTGCCGCCACCAGGATGCCCACAAAAATATCGTGTTTAGGCATTTTGTTTAAGATGCTGAAACTGACCCATTCGAAGGTGCCAATGGCCACCATAATCATTACGCCGGTTAATGCAGCCATGGGCACCAGGCCAATCAGGGGCGCTCCATATAAAATGATGATCAGGATGGTAACTGAGGCTACGATGCCGGATAGCCTGGCTCTGGCTCCAGCACTCAGGTTGACCAACGTTTGGGCAATCATTGGGCAGCCGCCCATGCCTGAGAAAAAGCCATTTAAAATATTGGCGCTTCCTTGTGCTAAACATTCCCGGTTACTGTTACCTTTTGTGGCCGTGATCTCATCAACCAGGTTTAAGGTTAACAATCCCTCAGTTAAACCAACACCTGCCATAATGAGGGCATATGGGAAAATTATTTGAAGCGTATCAAATGTAAATGGGATCTCAGGGATATGAAATGGAGGGAAACCACCACTAACGGCAGCAATATCGCTCACGGTTTTGGTGTTTATGCCAAAACCCAGAACCACAAAAAAGATGACCACGATGGCAACCAGCGAAGGCGGTACAGCTTTGGTAAACCTGGGTAGTATATAAATTATAGCGATAGTGAGTAACACCAGTGCAGCCATTATATATAAAGGTGTACCCACGAGCCAGGATGTTTGGCCATTAACTACAGTTTTAAATTGCTCAAGTTGCGACAGGAAAATGATGACGGCCAGGCCGTTTACAAAACCATACATCACAGGTTGTGGCACCAGCCTGATGAATTTACCTAGTTTAAACAAGCCCACTATAATTTGCATTACACCGGCCAGGGCCACCGCTGCCAGCACATATTCTAATCCGTTACTTTGCATTAAAGCAATCAAAACAATTACTGTAGCACCTGCACCACCAGATATTAAACCTGGTCGGCCGCCAAAAACTGCAGTCACTAATCCCATAATAAATGCCGCATATAGTCCCATCAATGGTGGAAATCCTGCTAATATGGCAAAGGACAATGATTCAGGCATCATGGTCATGGCCACGGTAAGCCCTGCCAAAATTTCTGTTTTAAAATTGATTTTCTGCGAAAAGTCGAAGAGTTGTATTCTGAATGACATGTCTGGTATTTGTGCTGCAATATTATCGCTTTATTTTTAATATTTCTTTTGCCGGGCGCATATCTCCACAGGTATATCGAATGCAAAGGACACCAAGCTGATTTTTTAAAGTGTGAAGTAGCCAGCTGACTTTCAAGCGCATTGATCTTCCTACCCTATTTTAGGGAGGTGGCATGGTGACCAAAAGAAATTTTATTTTTTTTCCTAAAACATAGGTGATGGTTTTAGTGCCTGAAATTCAATGGCTACGGTTATTGAACTAAATACCATTGTGTACTAGGAACAGGCGAATTTCCTTCTTCTAAAACTGTAAAAATATTTATTATCATTGTCAAAATTCTGGAACAACATGCACGAAACATTAGAAAATTCTGTAGGATATAGTTTTGCAATTTCTGAAAATCAGGCGATGATCAGAAACATGGTAAAAGATTTCGCCGAGAAGAACATCCGTCCGCATGTGATGGAATGGGATGAGGCACAATATTTTCCAGTAGAGGTATTTAAAAAATTGGGTAGCCTTGGGTTGATGGGTGTTTTAGTGCCTGAGGTTTACGGCGGTTCTGGCTTTGGCTACCAGGAATATGTGGATGTGATTGTGGAAGTGGCTAAAGTATGTGGCTCTGTGGGACTTTCCCTGGCGGCACACAATTCACTTTGTACCGGGCATATTCTTGCATTTGGTAGCGAGGAACAAAAACAAAAATGGTTACCTAAACTGGCAACGGCCGAATGGATTGGTGCCTGGGGTTTAACAGAAGCCAATACTGGATCTGATGCCTTGCGCATGATGACTACAGCGACCCTTGATGGTGATGAATATGTAATTAACGGGGCAAAAAACTGGATTACCCATGGTAAGTCTGGAGACATCGCTGTGGTGATGGTGAGAACCGGTGCTACGGGCGATTCAAAAGGCATATCAGCTATTGTAGTAGAAAGAGGGACGCCAGGTTTTACCGCCGGTAAAAAAGAGAACAAATTGGGTATGCGTGCGTCGGAAACCACGGAAATGATCTTTGACAATTGCAGGGTGCCCAAAGAAAATATGCTTGGAAATGTAGGCGAAGGCTTTAAACAAGCGATGAAAGTATTAGATGGGGGCCGTATTTCGATTGCTGCCTTAGCTTTAGGTATTGCAAAAGGTGCTTATGAAGCGGCTTTGGCTTATTCGAAGGAACGACACCAATTCGGGCAACCGATAGCAAGTTTCCAGGGTATAAGCTTTAAACTGGCTGATATGGCGACAGAGATCGAAGCTGCCGACCTGCTGATCAGACAGGCTGCTGATTTGAAGAACCGGGGAATGAAGATGACCAAGGAGTCGGCCATGGCAAAATATTACGCTTCGGAAGTATGTGTACGTGCCGCTACAGAAGCCGTACAGATTTTTGGTGGTTACGGTTATACCAAAGATTTCCCGGTAGAAAAGTTTTACCGCGATAGCAAGTTATGTACCATTGGGGAGGGAACTTCAGAAATTCAGAAAATAGTTATTGCGAGGGAAGTTTTAAATACATAACTTAGAATTTCAATAACCTATAAACGAGCATATTCTAACCAAATATAAATTGCCAAACCCGCCAACTTAACTGTTGTTGCGGGTTTTTATTTATGTCTATAATCGGACCTTACTTTATGACGGTCTATCATTTTTCATGAAGACACTAACTTAAAAATTTATTAGAATAATTATGAGCTGGTTGCAGACAAGGCAGGCTTTTGTTGTGCTTGCAGGCAACTACAGAGCTGCGACGGCTTTAGTACGGGGTTTGTACGGCATTCGTATGGGAAACCCCGTACGAATGCCGTATCAATGGTGTTGCAGTCGTGTTGCAGGGGTAGGTTTATGAAGAGATGCAGGGAAGACTGATGCAGCTAGTATCATTTATGTTTAGGGTGAGGAGTTTTACCTAAGTTGAGATCCGCAAACACGTTGCGTAAAAGCTGAGCTTAATAAGACAGGTTTCCGGTTCAGGAGCCTAAATTTAGGTAAAATTAAATTAGTTATTCAACACATGTTATCATTTTTTGAGTTGCCCAGTCTGAACATAAAACCAATTCCTTTTTAAAGGGTTATCTAATTCGCATTTAATAGATTGATATTTAAAAACTTTGTGCTACCTTTGCAGTCCTAAAAACAACGAGAGGAGGTATTTTAACGTTATGATTATAATTAATATTAAAGACGGCGAATCACTTGATAAAGCGCTTAAGCGTTTCAAGAAGAAATTCGAAAAAACAGGTGTTCTAAGAGAACTTCGTAGCCGCCAAGCATACGAGAAAAAATCTGTTACTCGTCGTACGTTAGTGAAACACGCTATCTACAAAGAGAACATGAAACTAGAAGGAGCAATTTAATTTCCGATAGTTCTATCATAAAAAGAGCGTTGTCGTATTGGCAACGCTTTTTTTTGTGTCATAATGTTTATTAAAAGTGATATCTATGTTAAGTTTTTGTATCTTGACAGCACACCGTTAACCAGCAGCAATACCATGGTTATAGAAAATTTTTTAGCCTACCTTACCAACGAGAAACGTTATTCTCCGCATACAATTAAATCTTACCAGGTAGATTTACTGCAATTCCGTGATTTTTTACATGCTACCTTCGAAATGGAGCTTCAGGATGCAAAATATCCGCAGGTAAGGGATTTTATGGTGTATTTATTGGAGCAGAATATTGGTCCAAATTCCGTAAGTCGCAAAATGTCGGCCTTGCGTAGTTTTTATAAATACAACCAAAGGTTAGGACTGGTGGCCAGCAACCCTGTATCGCTGATTAAAGTGCCTAAAGCACCAAAACTTTTGCCGGTGTTTATAGACGACCAGAAAATGGACGATCTGTTAGACTCGGCCGAGATTTTTGACAACAGTTTTCCTTCTGTACGTGATAAGCTGGTGCTGGAGGTGTTGTTTGGCTCGGGAATGCGCCTGGCTGAATTAATTGGGCTGCGGGACACCGATGTTGATTTTTTTGAAGGAACGGTTAAAGTGATGGGAAAAGGAGGGAAGGCCCGCATTATTCCATTGCCAAAAGCCTTGCTAGTGTTGCTTAAAGATTACCTGGAGTTAAAGTCATTAAAAAATTTCGACAACAAAAGTGCCATGCTCTTCGTTACTAATAAAGGCAGGGATGTATATCCGGCATTTATTTACCAAACAGTAAAGCGTTATTTGACGTACGTTTCCACACAGGACAAACGCAGTCCGCATGTTTTAAGGCATTCTTATGCAACTAGTTTATTAAACCGGGGTGCAGACCTCAATGCGATTAAAGAGTTGCTTGGGCACGCTAGTTTAGCGGCAACACAGGTTTACACGCATAATTCCATAGAAAAATTAAAATTAGTATATAAACAAGCCCATCCAAAGGCATAAAAAAGGAGGACAACATGAAAATCAGAGTTCAATCGATCCATTTCAATGCAGACAAAAAGTTATTAGAGTTTATACAACGAAAAGTAGACAAGCTGGATCAGTATTTTGACCAGATTATAAGTGGGGAAGTGTATTTGAAACTGGAGAATGTAGACGACGAGGCTAACAAGATTAGCGAGATAAAATTGAATGTTCCAGGCATGACGATGTTTGCAAAAGAACAATGTAAAACGTTTGAAGAGGCAACTGATTTATCAATTGAATCCTTGAAAAAGCAAATAACTAAGCACAAAGACAAGACACGCGCAAAATTATCTGAACATAAAGAGATTTTAAGCTCGAATGAAGTATCTGATTATTAGGTATATATTTCAGTAGATTATTAGAAAAGGATTGACGGCCTGAAAACCGTCAATTTTTTTTTCAAATAATTTTGGATAGAAGTTAAATTCGTGTAGATTTGCATTCCCAATCGGAAGAGGCGTTAACCACTAAAGAAAGGGAAAAGGTTCTGTGAAAGTTTAATCAAAAAATAAGCCTCCTTAGCTCAGCTGGTAGAGCAACTGACTTGTAATCAGTAGGTCATTGGTTCGATCCCGATAGGAGGCTCTTTTAACTCGCATAGCGATGTGTGGCAGTTAAAGATGGGGGGATACCAGAGTGGCCAAATGGGACAGACTGTAACTCTGTTGTCGCGAGACTTCGAAGGTTCGAATCCTTCTCCCCCCACCATAAAGAAGCGAAAGTAGCTCAGTTGGTAGAGCGATAGCCTTCCAAGCTATAGGTCGCGAGTTCGAACCTCGTCTTTCGCTCAGAAAAGTAAGTTGGGCAATCGGCTAATATAGATTGCAAGCTGAGATTAGCCGAAGTAGCTCAGCGGTAGAGCACTTCCTTGGTAAGGAAGAGGTCGTGGGTTCAAGTCCCATCTTTGGCTCATAAAAGTAAGAAACTTTGTCAGGTCTGTAAATAAGAGCAGCGTGAGCAAGGTTTTTTGTATTGAATAATATCAAAACAACAAATTAAAATAAAAGTTAACCTACTAATAAGTATAAAAACATGGCAAAAGAAAAGTTTGACCGCAGCAAGCCGCACTTAAACATCGGCACAATCGGTCACGTTGACCACGGTAAAACAACCTTAACAGCAGCTATCACTAAAGTGTTATCTGATGCAGGTTTATCTGAGGCGCGTTCATTTGATTCTATTGACTCAGCTCCTGAGGAAAAAGAAAGAGGTATCACGATTAACACATCACACGTTGAGTACTCAACTGCTGCTCGTCACTATGCTCACGTTGACTGTCCAGGTCACGCGGATTATGTGAAGAACATGGTTACAGGTGCTGCACAAATGGATGGTGCGATTATCGTTGTAGCTGCTACAGATGGTCCGATGCCACAAACTCGCGAGCACATTCTATTGGCTCGTCAGGTAGGTGTTCCTTCATTAGTAGTGTTCATGAACAAAGTGGATATGGTTGATGATCCTGAATTACTTGAGTTAGTAGAGATGGAAATTCGTGAACTATTATCTTTCTATGAATTCCCAGGTGATGACATTCCAGTTATTCAAGGTTCTGCTTTGGGTGGATTGAATGGTGATCCAAAATGGGTTGGAAAGATCATGGAATTAATGGATGCTGTAGATAGCTACATTCCAATTCCTCCACGTTTAACTGAACTTCCATTCTTAATGCCTGTTGAAGATGTATTCTCGATCACTGGTCGTGGTACTGTTGCAACTGGTCGTATTGAGCGTGGTGTAATCAACTCTGGAGATCCAGTTGAGATCTTGGGTATGGGTGCAGAAAATCTTAAATCAACTGTTACAGGTGTTGAGATGTTCCGTAAGATCCTTGATTATGGTGAAGCAGGTGATAACGTAGGTCTATTGTTACGTGGTATTGAGAAAACTGATATCCGTCGTGGTATGGTTATCTGTAAACCAGGTACTGTTACACCTCACACAGATTTCAAAGCTGAGATCTATGTATTATCAAAAGCTGAAGGTGGACGTCACACTCCATTCTTTAACAAATACCGTCCACAATTCTATTTCCGTACCACAGATGTTACTGGTGAGATTTCACTAGCTGAAGGAACTGAAATGGTTATGCCAGGTGATAACGTTACGATCACAGTTAAATTGATCAACGCAATCGCAATGGAAAAAGGTCTACGTTTCGCTATCCGTGAAGGTGGTAGAACAGTAGGTGCTGGTCAGGTAACTGAAATTTTAAAATAATTTTCGTACCTTTGTGCGAAATATAAAACTTAGTACTTAGATAGGGCTAAATAGTCGAACGTCTAAGTACTAAGTTCTTTTAATAAAATCAATACACGGGAATAGTTCAACGGTAGAATAGAGGTCTCCAAAACCTTTGATCAGGGTTCGAATCCTTGTTCCCGTGCAAATACTAGAATATGGCTAAGGTAGTTCAATTTGTTAAAGAATCATATGAAGAGATGACCCAGAAGGTTACCTGGCCATCATGGGGGAGTTTATTAAATTCTGCTGTGTTGGTGTTGGTGTCTTCGTTTATCGTTGCAATCGTAATTTTTGCAATGGATAAGGGCGCTACATTTATTTTAGATACTTTTTATAAATCACTGTAAATATATATATATAGCTAAATGAACGATCAGTTAAAATGGTATGTAGTTAGAGCTGTAAGCGGTAAAGAGAAAAAGGTAAAGCAATATATCGATTCTGAAATCAGTCGTTTAGGTTTTTCACATCTGGTTCCACAGGTATTGATTCCGATGGAAAAATACTACCAGATGAAAGACGGAAAAAAGATTGCAAAAGAACGCAACTTTTATCCGGGATATGTATTGATCGAAGCTGCTTTAGATGGTGAGATCGAACATATTATAAAAGGAATTAACAGTGTGATTGGATTTTTAGGCGACAAAGGGGGTAACCCGGTTCCTATGCGTCAGGCTGAAGTTAACCGCATTTTAGGTAAAGTTGATGAGATGAGCCAACAAGGCGAAACGATGAACATTGCTTATTATGTTGGAGAGAACGTTAAAGTAATGGATGGACCTTTTAATGGTTTCACCGGCGTGATTGAAGAAGTTAACGAAGAGAAAAAGAAATTGAAAGTTATGGTGAAGATCTTTGGTCGTAAGAGTCCATTGGAACTGAACTATATGCAAGTAGAAAAAGAATAATAAGACCTTAAGTGTTACATGCTTCCATATTTAACATTGAGTATTACAATTAACAAAACAGAAAATGGCAAAAGAAGTCAGTGCGCTTGTTAAATTACAAATCAAGGGTGGAGCCGCAAATCCATCACCACCAGTAGGACCTGCATTGGGTGCTAAAGGGGTGAACATTATGGAATTTTGCAAGCAATTCAATGCTCGTACCCAAGATAAGCCCGGTAAAGTATTACCAGTTGTAATTACTGTTTATGCTGACAAGTCTTTCGAATTTATCATCAAAACCCCTCCTGTAGCCATCCAGTTAAAAGATGCTACGAAATTAGCGAGTGGTTCTGCTGAGCCCAACCGTAAGAAAGTTGGTTCGGTGACTTGGGATCAGGTTAAGTCGATTGCTGAGGATAAGATGACAGACTTAAATGCCTTCACTATCGAGTCGGCAATGAGTATGGTTGCCGGTACAGCACGCAGTATGGGAATCACCGTTAGCGGTGACGCACCCTGGACAAATTAATTAACAAAAAACAGTTTACAACAGTGGCTAAATTAACAAAAAATCAAAAAAAGGCACATGCTAAACTAGAAGTCGGTAAAACGTATTCTTTATTGGATGCGGCTGCTTTGGTAAAAGAGATCACTACAACTAAATTTGATGCTTCGGTTGATATCGACATCGCTTTAGGCGTAGACCCACGTAAAGCCAATCAAATGGTTCGTGGTATCGCGACTTTACCTCACGGCACTGGTAAAACTGTACGCGTTTTAGTACTTTGTAATCCTGATAAGGAAGAAGAAGCTAAAGCAGCAGGTGCAGATTTCGTAGGTTTAGACGAGTATGTAGCCAAGATTGAAGGTGGATGGACAGATGTTGACATTATTATCACTACTCCTGCTTGTATGGCAAAAGTAGGTAAACTGGGCCGCGTTTTAGGTCCACGTAACCTTATGCCAAACCCTAAATCAGGTACTGTAACCAACGAAGTTGGTAAAGCAGTTACTGATGTAAAAGGTGGGAAAATAGATTTTAAAGTTGACAAAAGTGGTATCATTCACGCTTCGGTAGGAAAAGTATCATTCCCAGCAGAAAAAATATATGAAAATGCTTTAGAAGTAATTCAAGTAATTTCAAAATTAAAACCTTCTGCTGCAAAAGGAACTTATTTTAAGAGCATTCATGTTTCTTCAACAATGAGTCCTGGAATAGCTATCGAACCTAAATCAGTAGCGGGGGCATAATTATGAACAGAGAAGAAAAACACGAACTAGTTTTAGCTCTTCAAGAGAAAATGCAAGAGTTTGGCAATTTTTATATTGCTGATACTTCTAGCTTATCTGTTGAAAAAATCAATAATATCCGTCGCAAATGTTTCGAAAGCGGGATCGAAATGCAAGTAGCTAAAAATACTTTGATCAGAAAAGCGATCGAAGGATTAGAAGGCGATGCATCAGAGATCTTTACAGCGCTAAAAGGTCAGTCAGCATTATTATTTTCAACTACAGGTAACGGACCAGCTAAGCTGATCAAAGCCTTGAGAAAAACATCTGACAAGCCGTTATTAAAAGGTGCTTACATTGATACAGCAGTATATGTTGGCGATAACCAATTAGATGCATTAGTAAGCTTGAAATCAAGAGAAGAGCTTGTTGGCGATATCATTGGATTATTACAATCACCAGCTAAAAATGTTGTTTCAGCGCTTAAATCTAGCGGTGGTAAAATTGCAGGAATTGTTAAAACTCTTCAAGAAAGAGAAGGTTAAGGAACGCCTTATAAGTTCATAATAAAATAAATTATTTTTACGTAAATTTTTAAAATCTATAAAAATGGCAGATTTAAAAGCGTTTGCTGAGCAATTGGTAAACTTAACAGTTAAAGAAGTTAACGAATTAGCTCAAATCCTTAAAGACGAGTATGGTATTGAACCAGCTGCTGCTGCAGTAGCTGTTGCAGGTCCTGCTGGTGATGCAGCTCCTGCAGCCGAAGAAAAAACTACTTTTGATGTAATTTTGAAAGAAGCTGGTGGTGCTAAATTAGCAGTTGTTAAACTAGTAAAAGACTTAACAGGCCTAGGCTTGAAAGAAGCAAAAGAACTAGTTGACGGTGCACCAAAAGAATTGAAAGCTGGTGTTACTAAAGACGAAGCTGAAGGTTTGAAAAAACAATTAGAAGAAGCTGGAGCTGTAGTTGAAATTAAGTAATCACTTAATTTTAATATAACTTTATCATAGACTCCGACTATTACAGTCGGAGTCTATACCTGTTTATAAACATTTCATTTAGTTTGGCTGATGAAGTGATGTTAGCGGCAAACCAAACAAATAGTTTATTCTTAAAGTAAATTAACTTTAGTCCATTGGCAAATAAAGTCGACCAAAGAGTAAATTTTGCACGTAGTAAGCATATAATAGATTACCCAGATTTTCTAGATGTGCAGTTGCAATCATTCAGAGAATTTTTTCAGATCGAAACTACTTCAGATAACCGTCATACAGAAGGTTTGTTTAAAGTATTTGCTGAGAATTTTCCAATCACGGATTCCAGAAACATTTTCGTTTTGGAGTTTCTTGATTATTTTATTGATCCACCCCGTTATGATATACCTGAGTGTATTGACCGTGGATTAACTTATAGTGTTCCGTTAAAAGCGAAGCTTAAGCTTTCGTGTAATGACGCCGAGCACGAAGATTTTGAAACGATTATTCAAGATGTATATTTAGGTACCATACCTTATATGACCCCTAAAGGTACATTTGTGATTAACGGTGCAGAGCGTGTAATTGTTTCTCAATTACACAGGTCGCCAGGTGTGTTCTTCGGCCAAAGCCGTCACACGAATGGTACCAAGCTTTATTCTGCCCGTGTGATTCCTTTCAAAGGTTCTTGGATTGAGTTTGCTACAGACGTGAACAACGTGATGTATGCTTACATTGATCGTAAGAAAAAATTCCCAGTGACCACCTTATTGCGTGCTATTGGTTATGATTCTGATAAAGACATCCTTGAATTGTTTGATTTAGCTGATGAGGTTAAAGTAAGCAAGTCTGGCTTGAAAAAATATATCGGACGTAAACTGGCTGCAAGGGTATTAAGAAAATGGGTTGAAGATTTTGTAGATGAAGATACCGGTGAGGTAGTTTCTATAGATCGTAACGAAGTAATCTTAGACAGGGATACTGTTTTAGAAGATGAACATGTCGATATGATCATTGACGCGGGTGTAAAAACCATCATCTTATCAAAAGAAGATGGCGCGAGTCAAGCTGATTATACCATTATATATAATACTTTACAAAAGGATACTTCTAACTCTGAAAAAGAGGCTGTAGAAAACATCTATCGTGCTTTGCGTAACGCAGAACCACCTGATGAGGAAACAGCAAGGGGTATTATCGAACGTTTGTTCTTCTCGGATAAACGTTATGACTTAGGTGATGTTGGTCGTTACCGCATCAACCGTAAGTTGAAAATGGATACGCCAGACCATGTGAAGGTATTAACCAAAGCAGATATTATTGCAATTGTTAAGTACCTGATCAAATTAATCAACTCTAAAGAAGAAGTGGATGATATTGACCACTTATCGAATCGTCGTGTACGTACGGTAGGTGAGCAATTATACGCTCAATTTGGTGTTGGTTTGGCTCGTATGGCACGTACCATCCGTGAAAGGATGAACATTCGTGACAACGAAGTGTTTACACCGACAGATTTAATTAATGCCCGTACTTTATCATCGGTTATTAATTCCTTCTTTGGAACGAACCAGTTATCGCAGTTTATGGATCAAACGAATCCATTGGCAGAGATTACTCACAAACGCCGTCTATCGGCTTTAGGCCCAGGTGGTCTATCGCGTGAGCGTGCAGGTTTTGAGGTTCGTGATGTTCACTATACGCACTACGGTCGTTTGTGTACCATTGAAACACCAGAAGGACCAAACATTGGTTTGATTTCATCTCTTTGTGTTCACGCGAAGATTAATAATTTAGGATTTATTGAAACTCCATACAAGAAAGTAATTGACGGTGTGGTTGCTGTAGATGAGCCGGTTATTTACCTTTCTGCTGAAGATGAAGATGGAAAAACCATTGCACAGGCAAATGCATCTTACGATGATCAGGGTAACTTTACCACTACACGTGTTAAAGCACGTTACGAAGGTGACTTCCCGGTTATTGAGCCTGAGAAATTAGATTTAATGGACGTTGCGCCGAATCAGATTACTTCGATTGCAGCTTCATTGATTCCTTTCTTAGAGCATGATGATGCCAACCGTGCCTTGATGGGATCAAACATGCAGCGCCAGGCCGTGCCTTTATTGCGTCCGGAAGCGCCAATTGTTGGAACAGGATTGGAAGGACGTGTTGCACGTGACTCCAGAACGTTGATCAATGCAGAAGGAAACGGTGTTGTTGAATATGTAGATGCTAACGAAATCACTATTAAATACGAAAGAAATGACGGCGATCGTTTGGTTTCTTTCGAGGGTGACAGCAAAACATACAGATTAATAAAATTCAAAAAAACCAACCAGAATACTTGTATTAACTTAAAACCTATCGTTAAGAAAGGTCAGAAAGTAACAAAAGGACAAGTACTTTGTGAAGGTTATGCTACCGAAAATGGTGAACTGGCTTTAGGAAGAAACTTAAAAGTAGCTTTCATGCCTTGGCAAGGATATAACTTTGAGGATGCGATCGTAATAAATGAACGTATTGTTAGAGATGATATCTTTACTTCGTTACACATTGAAGAGTTTGAATTGGAAGTTCGTGATACTAAACGTGGTGAAGAAGAGTTAACCTCTGATATTCCTAACGTTTCTGAAGAAGCGACTAAAGATTTAGATGAAAACGGTATCATTCGTGTTGGTGCAGAAGTTAAAGAAGGTGATATCCTTATCGGTAAGATCACACCTAAGGGTGAGTCTGATCCTTCGCCGGAAGAGAAATTACTTCGTGCAATCTTTGGTGATAAAGCCGGAGATGTTAAAGATGCATCTTTAAAAACGCCACCATCTATAAAAGGTGTTGTTATTGATACTAAATTGTTCTCCAGAGCTAAGAAAACTACAAAAGCGGAAGAGAAATCTGCGATTGAGAAATTAGACAAGAGATATAGCTTAGCTGTTGAAAACCTTAAAAACGAATTGGTTGATAAGTTGTTCCAGATTGTAAATGGTAAAACATCACAAGGTGTTTACAATGTTTACAAAGAACTGCTTTTCCCTAAAGGTGCTAAATTCAGTCAGAAAAGTTTAGCTGACCTGGAATATGCACACATCAATCCATACAAATGGACTACTGATGAGGATAAAAACGACCAGATCAAATTGTTGTTGCACAACTATGGTATTCGTGTAAACGAAGAACTAGGTGCTTACAAACGTGATAAATTCGCTATTAGTGTAGGTGATGAATTGCCTTCAGGTATTGTTCAAATGGCTAAAGTTTATGTTGCTAAGAAACGTAAACTGAAAGTTGGTGATAAAATGGCTGGTCGTCACGGTAATAAAGGTATTGTTGCCCGTATTGTACGTGATGAAGATATGCCTTTCTTAGATGATGGAACTCCTGTTGATATCGTGTTGAACCCACTGGGTGTGCCTTCACGTATGAACCTTGGACAGATCTATGAAACGGTATTGGCTTGGGCTGGTCAAGAATTAGGTGTTAAGTTTGCTACACCGATTTTTGATGGTGCAAAACATGATGAAGTGGAAGAATGGATTGCCAAAGCTGGTGTTCCTGCATCTGGAAGAACCTATTTACATAATGGTTTAACAGGTGAGAAATTTGATCAGCCAACTACAGTTGGTATTATCTACATGTTGAAATTAGGCCACATGGTTGATGATAAGATGCACGCCCGTTCAATCGGACCGTACTCTTTAATTACTCAACAGCCATTAGGTGGTAAGGCTCAATTCGGTGGTCAGCGTTTTGGTGAGATGGAGGTTTGGGCTTTAGAGGCATTCGGTGCTGCTAATATCCTACAAGAGATCTTAACCGTTAAATCTGATGATGTTATCGGAAGAGCAAAAACTTACGAAGCGATTGTAAAAGGGGAGAACCTGCCTACACCAGGCGTACCAGAATCATTTAATGTATTGGTACATGAGCTACGCGGACTAGGTTTAGATATTACGTTAGACTAATTGTTTTAGGTTATAAATACGGCGTGGTGTTTAACATCACGCCGCATTTAAACTTAAGACTTACAAATAAAAAGATATGTCTTACAAAAAGGATAATAAATTAAAAAGCAACTTCACTTCTATTACCATCAGTTTGGCTTCACCTGAGGCTATTTTGGAGCGTTCTAGTGGGGAAGTGTTGAAACCTGAAACCATCAATTACCGTACCTACAAACCTGAGCGTGATGGTTTGTTCTGTGAGCGTATTTTTGGTCCGGTTAAGGATTACGAATGTCATTGCGGTAAATACAAACGTATCCGTTATAAAGGTATTGTTTGTGATCGTTGTGGTGTTGAAGTAACGGAAAAGAAAGTACGTAGAGAGCGTATGGGACACATCAATTTGGTGGTTCCTGTTGCGCATATCTGGTATTTCCGCTCCCTGCCAAACAAAATCGGTTACTTATTAGGTTTACCAACCAAAAGATTAGATTTGATTATTTACTACGAACGTTATGTAGTTATTCAAGCTGGTTTAATGGAGGAAGAAGGTATCCAGTATATGGATTTCCTAACCGAAGAGGAATACTTAGATATTCTTGATAAGTTGCCTAAAGAAAACCAATACCTTGATGATAAAGATCCTAATAAATTCATCGCCAAAATGGGTGCTGAAGCATTAGAGGATTTGTTAAAACGTATTGATTTAGATACTTTATCTTACAACCTACGCCACCAGGCGGCTAACGAAACTTCTCAACAACGTAAAAACGAAGCTTTAAAACGCTTACAAGTTGTAGAAGCTTTCCGTGGTTCAAGATCTCGTATCGAGAATAACCCAGAGTGGATGATCATCAAGATTGTTCCGGTTATTCCACCAGAATTGCGTCCGTTAGTTCCTTTAGAAGGTGGTCGTTTTGCGACTTCAGATTTAAATGATCTTTACCGTCGTGTAATTATCCGTA
This sequence comes from Pedobacter sp. CAN_A7, assembly GCF_015752175.1. NCBI lineage: Bacteria > Pseudomonadati > Bacteroidota > Sphingobacteriia > Sphingobacteriales > Sphingobacteriaceae > Pedobacter > Pedobacter sp. CAN_A7. Next base: position 1,123,465 of record NZ_JADOUW010000002.1, read on the forward strand.
ACAACCGTTTAAAACGTTTGATCGAAATCAAAGCGCCAGAAGTTATCTTGCGTAATGAGAAACGTATGTTACAGGAAGCTGTAGATTCACTTTTTGACAATTCACGTAAAGTGAATGCAGTGAAAACTGAAGGTAACCGTGCTTTGAAATCTCTTTCTGATATCTTGAAAGGTAAACAAGGTCGTTTCCGTCAAAACTTATTAGGTAAACGTGTGGATTATTCTGCTCGTTCTGTAATTGTTGTAGGTCCTAACCTTAAATTACATGAATGTGGTTTACCTAAGGATATGGCTGCAGAGCTATTTAAACCGTTCATCATTCGTAAGATGATTGAAAGGGGTATCGTTAAAACAGTAAAATCTGCTAAGAAAATTGTAGATAGAAAAGACCCTTTAGTTTGGGATATTTTGGAAAATGTACTGAAAGGTCACCCTGTATTACTGAATCGTGCACCTACGTTGCACAGGTTGGGTATACAAGCTTTCCAACCTAAATTAATTGAAGGAAAAGCGATACAATTACACCCATTAGTATGTACTGCATTTAATGCGGATTTTGATGGTGACCAGATGGCAGTCCACTTACCTTTAGGTAATGCTGCAATTTTGGAAGCCCAGGTTCTGATGTTAGCTGCACACAATATTTTAAATCCAGCGAATGGTACGCCTATTACGGTACCATCTCAGGATATGGTTTTGGGTCTTTATTATATTACTAAAGGCCGTAGAACTGATGCAGACAGGGTAGTTAAAGGACAAGATTCTATTTTCTATTCTCCTGAAGAAGTAATCATTGCTTACAATGAGAAGAGCATCGATCTTCACGCATTTATTAAAGTTAAGGTAAATGTTAAAGAAGAAGATGGAGCGATTGTTAGTAAATTAGTAGACACCACAGTTGGTCGTGTATTATTTAACCAGATGGTTCCTGCTGAAGTTGGTTTCATCAATGAGTTACTAACTAAAAAATCACTTAGAGACATCATTGGTCATGTGGTAAAAATTACCGGTATGGCACGTGCAGCACGTTTCCTTGATGATATCAAAGAATTAGGTTTCCAAACAGCCTTTAAAGGTGGTTTGTCGTTCAACTTGCAGGATGTTAATATTCCAGTAGAGAAAACTGCTTTATTAGAACAAGCTACTGCAGAAGTTGAAGAAGTAAGGAATAACTATAACATGGGATTCATTACCAACAACGAGCGTTATAACCAAATTATCGATATCTGGACTCGTATCAATAACCGCTTAACATCATACGTGATGACGCAGTTATCGAGCGATAACCAAGGTTTCAACTCTGTTTACATGATGTTGGATTCTGGAGCCCGTGGTTCGAAAGAGCAGATTCGTCAGCTATGCGGTATGCGTGGTTTGATGGCTAAGCCTCAAAAATCAGGTTCAGGTGGTGAGATTATTGAAAATCCAATTCTATCAAACTTTAAAGAAGGCTTATCCGTATTAGAATACTTTATTTCTACCCACGGTGCGCGTAAAGGTTTGGCGGATACGGCGTTAAAAACAGCTGATGCGGGTTACTTAACTCGTCGTTTGCATGATGTAGCGCAGGATATGATTGTTAATTCTCCTGATTGTGGTACGTTAAGAGGTATGTATACTACTGCCCTTAAAGATAACGAGGATATCGTTGAGCCGTTATACGACAGAATTTTAGGTCGTACTTCGCTTCATGATGTTTTCAATCCACTTGATGGTGCATTACTAGTTGGTGCAGGTGAAGATATTGACGAGGATGTTGCTAAAGCAATTGAGCAAAGTCCGATCGAAGGTGTTGAAATTCGTTCTGTATTAACTTGTGAAAATAAAAGAGGTGTATGTGCACTTTGTTATGGACGTAACCTGGCATCTGGTAAACGTGTTCAAAAAGGTGAAGCTGTTGGTGTTATCGCTGCACAGTCAATCGGTGAACCGGGTACACAGTTAACCTTACGTACTTTCCACGTGGGTGGTACCGCTTCCAACATTGCGGCAGAATCTCAGATTCTTGCGAAGTTTGACGGGGTAATCGAATTCGAAAATGTTCGTACAGTAGAAAACATTAACGATGACGTTGCTAACGAGATTGTATTAGGCCGTTCAGGTGAATTCAAAATTGTTGAGCCTAATTCAGGAAAAATCCTGATGACCAATAACATTCCATACGGATCATTCTTATATGTTACGGATGGTGCTACGGTAACTAAAGGCGATAGGCTTTGTTCATGGGATCCATACAATGCGGTAATTATCTCTGAGTTTGCTGGTAAGATTGAATTTGATGCAATTGTAGAAGGTGTTACCTTCCGTGAAGAATCAGATGATCAGACTGGTCACCGTGAGAAAGTAATTATCGATACACGTGATAAAACTAAAAATCCTTCTGTAAGGGTTGTAGATAAAAAAGGTGAATTGATCAGGGGATACAACATTCCAGTTGGCGCACACATTGCGGTTGACGAAGGTGATGCAGTAAGAACTGGTCAGATCTTAGTAAAGATTCCTCGTACCACAGGTAAAACCCGAGATATTACGGGTGGTTTGCCTCGTGTAACCGAGTTATTTGAAGCACGTAACCCTTCAAACCCTGCTGTAGTAACAGAGATTGATGGTGTGGTGACTTTAGGTGGTGTGAAACGTGGTAATCGCGAAATCACCATTGAATCAAAAGAAGGTGAAGTTAAAAAATACCTGGTTCCATTGTCTAAACACATCCTTGTTCAGGATAATGACTTTGTAAAAGCAGGTATGCCATTATCTGATGGTTCAATTTCTCCGGCTGATATCTTGAAAATCAAAGGCCCGGCTGCTGTACAGGAATACCTGGTTAACGGTGTGCAAGAGGTTTACCGTTTACAAGGTGTAAAAATTAATGATAAACACTTTGAAGTAATTGTGCATCAAATGATGCAGAAAGTTCATATCGTTGATCCAGGAGATACTATTTTCTTAGAAAATAACTCTGTTGATCGTTGGGACTTTATGATTGAAAACGATGAGATCTACGACAAAAAAGTTGTTGTTGAGGCAGGTGATTCAAACACAGTGAAACCAGGTCAAATTCTTTCTTTACGTAAATTAAGAGATGAAAATTCTCAGTTAAAACGTAAGGACATGAAACTGATTGAAGTTCGCGATGCAAGACCAGCTACAGCAAGTTCTATTTTGCAAGGTATCACCCGTGCTTCATTAGGAACTAAATCATTCATCTCTGCTGCTTCCTTCCAGGAAACTACAAAAGTGTTAAACGAGGCTGCAATTGCAGGTAAACGTGATAGCATGCTTGGATTGAAAGAAAACGTTATTGTTGGTCACTTGATTCCTTCAGGTACTGGTGTACGTGGCTATGAGAAAATCATTGTAGGTTCTCAAGAAGAGTATGATAAATTATTAGCCTCGAAACAAGAAGAAGAAGTAGAAGCTTAATAAATAACATTAATGGAAAGTCCCTCGACAGTAACGTTGAGGGACTTTTTTTATGACTCCGTTTTTCTTAAAATTTTGTTTGAATGATGATCCTAGCGATTAATAACTTAGTTTTGTGTTATGGAAGAACAAAATAACGATAACCAAATTCAGATTGAGCTATCTGAGGAAGTAGCTGATGGCATATTTTCTAATTTAGCCATTATCACCCATTCCAATACCGAGTTTGTTGTCGACTACATCCGGGTAATGCCAGGCGTAGCGAAGGCCAAAGTGAAGTCAAGGATTATCCTTACCCCTGAGCATGCAAAACGATTTGCGGCAGCCCTGGTAGAGAATATAGAAAAATATGAAGCTATAAATGGTAGAATTAAGATGCAGCCTGATGCGGCTAATATCCCGATGCAATTTGGCGGTCCGAAAGCACAAGCTTAAAGTCGCGATTCCACATAACTAAGGATTGCAGGATAGTCATTTGGTTGAAACCAGGTGGTTTCCGGATCCTTGCGGAACCAGGTAAGCTGCCTTTTAGCAAACCTACGGGTATTTTGTTTAATGGCATCTACGGCTTCATCCAGTGATGATTTACCATCCAGGTAATCAAATAATTCCGTGTAACCTACGGTGTTGAGTGCATTCAGGTGTCGGTAAGGTAACAATGTTTCCACCTCCTTTAGTAAACCCTCGTTCATCATCAGGTCCACGCGGTGATTGATACGTGCATATAATTGGGCACGATCTGTATTCAGGCCTATTTTAATCTGATTAAATGGCCTTTCTTTTTTGCTGTTGGTTTGGTATACACTGAGTTTTTCTCCGGTAGACAGGAAGAATTCCAGTCCACGAATCATTCTCTGCGGGTTAGCCTGGTCTACCCGTGCATAAAATTCAGGATCAACTTCTGCTAGTTGCTGTTTTATGGCTTCTATGCCTTCTGTAGCAAATCTTTCTTTTAGTGATGCCCGAATATTCAGGTCTGTATCAGGCAGTTCATCCAAGCCATTGCAAACCGCATTAATGTACAATCCAGAACCGCCAACCATGACTAGTTGTTCATGGTTGTGAAACAAGTCATCCATTTTTGCCAAGGCCTGGTTCTCAAAATCACCAGTACTAAAGAAGGTATTAATGCTGTGCGAATTGACGAAATGATGAGGTACGGCGGCTAATTCCTCCAGAGAAGGTTTAGCCGTACCGATATCCATTTCCTGGAAAAATTGCCGTGAGTCGGCAGAGATAATTTCTGTAGAAAAATATTGGGCAAGATCTATGGCCAGGGCAGTTTTGCCAATTGCCGTAGGCCCCACCACGACCAACAGATTTTTCTTTATAGCTGACATCAAGTGTTAGTAATCGTCGTCCTTACCACCGTAACCCTCGTCTTCATAATCATCGTCGTCGCCAAACTCATCTTCCTCTTTTTCCTCCTCTTCATCCTCAGGTTTTTCCTGTTCATTAATGCCGGTTCCACCCATGGCTTCCAGTTCTTCTGTATCTTCCGGTACAAAATCAAGCTCATTCAGGAAATCAAATTCATTAGGTGCTGAGGCAACGGCTGCTGCCATGGCTTCAGGGTTATTTTTATCGAAGATTTTAGGGGCTACACCAACGCTTTTAAATACGTAGGGGTATTCGATATTCGGATCGGTTTCCAGGATGATTTTAATCAGCTCCACATGGAAATCGTAAGGACGGTCAAAGTTGTAGATATAGTAGAATTTCTGATGAGGATCATCAATCAGGCTACTTAGTTTTACATTTTCCATTAAACGCACGCCACGATCTACCTTACGTTGGTTTGGAAGGTAAGCAATTTCGTCTCCTTTTATCCAATGATCGGTACTAACATAAAAAGAAGAAGACTTTTCCGGGTCATATCCAGTAGAGCGATGAATTGCACGGTGTAAATCGTCAAATTTCTGTGTAGACTTGATGTCAATCTCTCTAACCACTTCATCAAAATCCTCAAAACTTACTTTAAATCTATAAATTGCCATTGGAGCCCTTATTGCGTTATAAAATTAAATAATAATATATATCCTTTGTTATGTTTTATTCTTTTGGCCTCAGGCCATATTCCTCTGCTTTCTTTAGCATAAATTGTACCGCTTCATCATAGGAATTTTTTATTTCACCTTCCAGAATAGCTTCTCGGATGGCGTTTTTGATTAAGCCAACTTCCTTGCCTGCACCAAGGCCAAAATAGTTCATGATGTCGTTGCCAGAAATTGGCGGCTGCCAGTTTCTAATTTTATCACGCTCTTCTACATCCTTCAACTTCTGCTTAACCAATTCGAAGTTGTTTCGGTATTTTTTTACCTTATACTCGTTTTTTGTGGTTACATCCGCATTGCACAGGGTCATCAGGCTTTCAATATCTTCACCAGCATCAAAAAGTAAACGCCTTACCGCCGAATCCGTGACCACTTCTTGTGCCAAAACAATGGGCCGTAAATGAAGCTGCACTAATTTCTGCACATACTTCATCTTTTCATTCATTGGCAGTTTCAGCTGGGTAAAGATCTGTGGTACCATACGTGCGCCGCGATCTTCGTGACCATGGAATGTCCAGCCATGACCTTCTTCAAAACGTTTAGTTGCCGGTTTGGCAATATCGTGTAAAATAGCTGCCCAACGTAACCAAAGATCATTGGTATGTAAAGCAATATTGTCCAGCACCTGTAAAGTGTGGTAAAAGTTGTCTTTATGTCCTTTCCCATTAATCACTTCAACCCCATACAGGTTTGCCATTTGCGGGAATATGATTTCTAACAAACCCGTATCAAAAAGGTAGTTGAAACCAACAGAAGGAATAGGAGATAGGATAATCTTATTCAACTCATCGGTAATACGTTCTTTAGACAGGATAGCCACGCGGTCCTTTTGTTTGGAAATAGCTTTTAATGCCGCTTCATCTATATTAAAGTTAAGCTGGGAAGCGAAGCGGATGGCCCGCATCATGCGCAGCGGATCGTCGGAAAAAGTGATTTCCGGATCGAGTGGTGTTTTAATTAAACGTTCATCAAGATCGGCAACGCCTCCAAAAGGATCAACCAATGCGCCATAGTTGGCTTCGTTTAAAGAAATAGCGAGGGCATTGATCGTAAAGTCTCTGCGCAGCTGGTCGTCTTTAATGGTGCCATTTTCTACAATTGGCTTCCTCGAGTCGGCACGATATGATTCCTTGCGTGCACCTACAAACTCTATTTCCAGGTCTTTATATTTCAGCATCGCTGTGCCAAAATTCTTAAACACCGCAACTTTTGTTTTTAGCTGTTTACCAACCGCTTCGGCAAATTCAATACCATTGCCTAACACCACAATATCGATGTCTTTAGAAGGCCTGTGCAAGAAAAGATCACGTACATAACCACCGATTACATAAGCTTCGCTATTATTTTGTGCAGCAACAGCGGCAAGCATTTTGAAAACAGGATGGTTTAATTGTTCTTTCATAGGTATTGCCCGGGAGTGTAGTTTGGGCTAAACGATTAAATTTGTGCAAAAGTAGTAAAAGTTACCTTCTAATAAAGGAAAATTGACCACTGGGGCCTAATTTCATGATGGTTGAAGGTTTCTTGGGCGTTCTTGATTCCTGTTCCCAATCCACCACATAATCTACAGCGGCTAAAATGTCAGCATCGATTTCATCAAAGAAAGCCGGTGAAGGCTGGCCAGAAATATTTGCAGAAGTAGAAGTAATGGGTTTGCGGAAACGTTGTATCAGTGGGGTACAGAACTCATGGTTCACCACCCTGATGCCTACACTGCCATCGGCATTAATTACATTTTTAGCCAGGTTCTTTGCACCCGAAAAGATAATGGTAAGTGGGTTTTCTGCAAATTCAATTAAGTCGTAAGCTACATCAGGTACCTCAGTCACATAACTTTGCACTTTGCTATCAGTATCCAGGAGAATGATAAAGCTTTTATCTGCAGGGCGGCCTTTAATTTCGTTAATTCTGGCTACTGCTTTCTCATCTGTGGCATCGCAACCCAGACCCCAAACGGTATCTGTGGGATAAAGAATTATACCACCCGCTTTTAATACGGCCAGTGCTTTATCAATTTCTACTTTTAACATGGTGCAATTTACCTATTTATAGTTTTTAAATAACAAGCCATTAACTGTTTCGCCAGTATTTCATTATCAAAACGTCGTACATACTGTAGTCCTTTTTCAATCATTTGTGCTTGCAGCGCTTTATTTTCCAGTACGCGGTTAACTTGCAAGGTAAGTTCTTCCGCATCGTAAGGCGAAATATAAATACTGTCGGGCCCACCGGCTTCTTCCAGGCAGGATCCTGTGGCAGCAATAACGGGAGTGCCGGAATATAACGCTTCAATAATGGGGATGCCGAATCCCTCATAAAGTGAGGGGTATATAAAAACCCTGGCCAGCTGATAGAGGGAAGGGAGATCAGCAAAGGGCAGACCTTCCAGAAAGATGACCCGATCTGTTAAACCAAGCTTTTCCAGCTCTTGCTTAACTAATGACGCATAGGCCTGCGGTTTACCAACCACAACCAATTTGAAGTCTTTATCAATATTTGGTAATGCTTTAATTAGCAACAACAGGTTTTTGCGCGGTTCAATGGTTCCTACAATCAGCAAGAACTTATCGGGTAATTTATATTTCTCGGCTACCGCGATTCGGGCGGCTAATGGAGCTGATTGTTTGAAAGAATCGTCGCAGCTTTGATAAATGACTTCTATTTTTTTGGGATCAATGTGGTAATATTCAATAATATCCTGGCGTGTACGCTCACTAATGGCAATAATGCGGTCGCTGTGTACACAGGCATACTCACTTTTGCGGTTATAGATATAGCGGTCAATTGCTTTATAATATTGAGGATAGCGCAGGTAGATCAGGTCGTGTATGGTCACTACCGTTTTCACCTGTGATGAGGCAGATAAGCCTATGGGGATTTCCTGACTCAAACCATGAAACAGATCGATCTGGTCTTGGTAAAGTTGTTTTTTGATGCCGAAACTTCGCCATAACAGTTTAATGGCGCCGGGTAAGGGTAGCTTTAAACGGACCGCCTGTGCCGAGCAAAAAGTAGCAATTTGCGGTTTATCCTTTACTTTAGGGGTGTAAACAAAATAGTGGTTTTGAGGGAAAAAGGTAAACAGTTGCGCAATCAAAGCACGGCTATAGTTTCCTAAACCCGTCAGGTTATTCGCTGCTCTTTTTCCATCAAAACCAATATTCATTTATACAGCAACATTATTATCCCTTAATGCATCATTAAGCGAGGTTTTTTTGTCGGTAGATTCTTTACGCTGACCAATAATCAAGGCGCAAGGAACCTGGAAATCTCCTGCCGGGAAAGATTTAGTGTAACTTCCTGGAATCACAACGGAACGTGCCGGAACAATACCTTTATATTCAATTGGCGTGCTGCCAGAAACATCAATAATTTTAGTAGATGCGGTTAATACCACGTTTGCGCCTAATACAGCTTCACGTTCTACCCGAACACCTTCCACCACGATGGCTCTTGAGCCGATGAAACAGTTGTCTTCGATAATTACAGGCGAAGCTTGTAAAGGTTCTAATACACCACCAATGCCAACACCACCGCTTAAATGAACATGTTTACCAATTTGTGCACAAGAGCCAACAGTGGCCCAGGTGTCAATCATGGTACCCTCATCAACGTAAGCACCAATATTCACATATGATGGCATTAAGATCACACCTTTTGCTAAAAAAGCGCCGTACCTGGTTACCGCATTGGGTACTACACGCACACCAATTTCTTTATAATTGGTTTTAAGCTTCATTTTATCATGGTAAGTAAATGGACCTACCTTGATCTCCTCCATTTGTCTGATTGGGAAATAAAGAATAACGGCTTTTTTAATCCATTCGTTCGTTGCCCATGAGTTCATAACCGGTTCGGCTACACGTAACTCTCCACGGTCCAACTGCATAATTACCGTTTCAATCGCTTCACAATATTCTGTATATTCCAGTAAACTTCTGTCGTCCCAGGCGGCTTCGATTAACTTTTTTAGTTCTGTTATCATGATAATTTATAATTTCCCACAAAATAAATGAAATTAATGTATCCAGCGGTGTTTTCTTATGTAAATTTGAATATTTATGGCTGAACAGGAAAAATTAAGGATAGATAAATATTTATGGTCCATCAGACTTTTTAAAACACGCAGCATGGCAACCGAAGCCTGTAAAGCGGGTAAAGTGAAGTTGAATGGACAGAATATCAAGGCTTCGGCGATCGTAAAACCAGGCGACGTTTACCAGGTATCTAAGGGGATTGAAAAGAAAATTATTGAGGTTGTGGAGCTGCTCCACACCCGTGTAGAATCTAAAATTGCGGTCACCAAATACAAAGACCTGACGCCGGAAGAGGAAACACATGCCTTTAAATCGGCTTTTCATGGTTCTGTGCTCACCCGCGACCGTGGTACCGGGCGGCCAACTAAAAGAGACCGCCGGGAAATTGACGACTTAACCGAAAATCGATTTGAAGAAGATTAGTTAGTAATCGGTTTTCATGGCCGATTGTTCCCAAAGCTTGAATGCCTGCTGGGCTTCAGATCGTAATAATTGTGTAATCGGCAGGCTTCGTTGTTCCATAGGTTTCTCCAGCTCTTCGTAAATAAAATGATCATCAAAACCTATTTCGGCGGCATCTACCTTGGTATTTCCGTAATAAATGGTGCCAATGCGCGACCAGTAGATGGCACCCAGGCACATGGGGCAAGGTTCACAACTGGTATAGATTATACATCCTGTTAAGTCGAAAGTTTGAAGTGCTGCACAGGCCAGGCGAATGGCCGATACTTCTGCATGGGCAGTAGGGTCGTTGCTGCTGGTTACCAGGTTACCACTTTGGGCAACCACCTGGCCATCTTTAACCACCACGGCACCAAAAGGACCACCAATGCTTTCCAAAACATTTTGTTCTGCCAAAGAAATTGCAATACGCATAAATTCTTCGTGTGTAGACTGTTTATTCTCCATATTCATCTTAAATCTTGTCACAAAAAAAATGCCCCGAATCTCAGGGCATTTTAAATTTATCTGAAATTATTATTTCTTCTCTGGTTTATAAGCTGCATTTAAGCCTACAATCACTTCGCTGGTTACGTCTAAACTCTCATCAGCAAATAGAATAGCACTGTTACCTTTTGAATAAGTAAGCACCATTTTATAGCCTTTTTTCTTAGCGTATTCTTTTAGGTAATCAGCAACTTTATCATACAATTTTTCTTGCTCAGTTGCTTGCTCACGTTGTAAAGCAGCACCAGCATTTTGCTGATAGGTTTGTAATTCTTGTTGTTTACGCGCTAAACGCTCTTCAGTAGAAGCTCTTTGATCAGCAGCTAAAGTAGGCTGTTGTTGTTGGTATTGCGCTACTTCTCTTTGGAACGCCTGTGTTTTAGAACCCATATCTGCTTGTGCAGATTTTGTTTTTGCTTCTAATTTAGTCTGTAAGTCTTTGAAATACTGGTATTTCGTTAATAAAGAGTCAGAATTAACATACACAATGGCTTCTTTAACAGCTACGGTAGCTGAGTCAGATTTAGTTGTAGTTGCAGCTGCGTTTTCTTTATCCTGGCAAGAAGCCATAACAGAAACTATAGCAATGGCAGTCGCAAGACCGCTTAATTTTAGCGTGGTGGTTTTCATCTATATATTTATTAATCTATGCGTTTAGCAGTGTTTCTGCAAATCTTTACAAGGCTTTAAGGTCGGTAAATTTTAGCAAATATAAAATTTCAAATTAAGTATCCTAAAAAAGAGTGATTTTTACGGGGGTTTATGCGGTTTTTACGTCAAATAGTTATCCACATGTGCATTCATTTGTGCTTAAATCGTTATTTTTGTCTTTAAATATTCAATGACATATATGAACGAAGAACAAGATTCAAAGTCAAATTATTCGGCAGATAATATACAGGTTTTAGAAGGATTAGAAGCGGTGCGTAAGCGCCCTTCTATGTATATAGGCGACACGGGAACCAAAGGTTTACACCATTTGGTTTACGAGGTAGTAGATAATTCGATTGATGAAGCCTTAGCAGGTCATGCGGATACGATTCAGGTAAATATCCTGAAAGATAATTCCATCCGTGTGGAAGATAATGGCCGTGGTATTCCTACGGGCATCAATACTAAAGAACAAAAATCAGCCCTGGAGATTGTAATGACGGTATTACACGCTGGTGGTAAATTCGATAAGGATACTTATAAAGTATCTGGTGGTTTACACGGTGTTGGGGTAAGTTGTGTGAACGCCTTGTCTACACACCTGAAAGCAGAAGTACACCGTGAGGGTAAAATCTGGGTACAGGAGTATAATATTGGTAAACCGTTATACGAGGTTAAATCCATTGGTGAAACCGATAAAAGAGGTACCATTGTTACCTTTACACCTGATAAGACGATCTTTACACAAACTACAGAATATAAGTACGACACTTTAGCCGCGAGGTTAAGAGAATTGGCTTATTTGAATAAAGGAATTAAACTGACACTTACCGACGAACGGGAAGAAGATGAGAACGGCGACTATAGCACCGAACTTTTCCATTCTGAAGGTGGCTTGAAAGAGTTTGTGCAGTTCCTGGATGGCAATCGTCCTTCAATTATCGAACAACCTATCTATGTAGAGGGCATTAAAAACGGTATTCCTGTAGAACTGGCCTTGCAATACAACGACAGTTATGCAGAGAATGTGCATTCTTATGTAAATAACATTAACACCCATGAGGGTGGTACACATATCGCTGGTTTCAGAAGAGGCTTAACCCGTACGCTGAAAGCCTATGCCGAGAAATCTGGTCTGTTAAAAAACCTGAAAATTGAAATTACAGGTGATGACTTTCGTGAAGGGCTAACGGCTGTTATTTCTGTTAAAGTTCAGGAGCCTCAATTTGAAGGCCAAACAAAAACCAAGCTGGGTAACACGGAGGTGATGGGTGCCGTAGATATCGCAGTTGGTGAAGCATTAAACAATTACCTGGAAGAAAATCCAAGAGAAGCCAAGCTGATCATTAATAAGGTGATTATTGCCGCTACAGCTCGTTCTGCAGCGCGTAAAGCCCGTGAAATGGTACAGCGTAAGAGTGTTATGGGTGGATCGGGTTTACCGGGTAAACTTGCCGATTGCTCTGACAGTGATCCGGAAAAATGCGAAATCTACCTTGTCGAGGGAGATTCAGCGGGTGGAACGGCCAAACAAGGTCGTGACCGTAACTTCCAGGCTATCCTTCCCCTGAAAGGTAAAATCCTGAATGTGGAAAAAGCCATGGAGCATAAGATCTACGAAAATGATGAGATCAAAAATATGTTTACTGCTTTAGGGGTAAGTATTGGCACACCAGATGATGACAAAGCGTTAAATATCACTAAACTTCGTTACCACAAGATCGTGATCATGACGGATGCGGATATTGATGGTTCACACATTACCACATTGATTCTGACTTTCTTTTTCCGTTACATGAAAGCATTAATTGAAGCGGGATATGTTTACATCGCTGCGCCGCCTTTATACCTGGTTAAAAAAGGTAAAGAGCAGGAGTACTGCTGGAATGATCAGCAACGCGATATCGCTGTGCAACGTTTAAAAGGTGCTGGTAAAGAAGAAAGTGTACATATCCAACGTTACAAAGGTTTAGGGGAGATGAACGCAGAACAATTGTGGGATACTACATTGAATCCTGCCAACCGTACTTTATTGCAGGCAACCATTGAAAATGCAGTGGAATGCGATCGTACCTTCTCTATGTTAATGGGTGATGAGGTGGCACCACGCCGCGAATTTATTGAGCGTAATGCAAAATATGCGAAAATTGATGCTTAATTAATAGTTATTTTTTATCTTGGAAAGGCCGGTTCATTAATAAAGGATCGGCCTTTTTTGCGCACAGGAATTTGCTGGCGCAGGGAGTAAGTTTGCAGGATTTAGCAAGTTTAAGCCTTAGCATAGATATCAGTTACTATAATAGATGACTATGGATATTATAAAAGTCCGAAGCTTTGGGTTTTCCTTGTATTTAATTTATAAAATGTCTCATTCTTAGACGCACCTCTTCTGCACCTCCTTCGCACCTTGTTTCACAAATCTGAACCCAGGTGCAACTGAGAAGCGACTAACGTACGCGCAAAGAAAGGGGGGATGATAGCGTAAAGCCAAAGCCTGGTTTTAGGATAGGCGTATTAATAGTAAATTGTTAGGGGGCTTGGGTAAATGATAAAAGGAGTCTGTGTGAAACACAGCTCACTGAATTGCTATGATCTAGAACAAATCAAAGTCTAATTAACATTGTTGCATGTCAAAGACTTCAGGTAATTATGATGGTACTAGTAAAAGGTATCCAGAGACGGATATTAAGACAAGGAGTATAGCTACATTTAAAACAAAAGATTTTTTGCTGATTTCTCTATCTTTATACTTTTTCCAATTTTTGGACACCACAATAATAATTACTGTAACTAATATTGGAATTAAGGCGGCGTTTACCATTAAGTAAGTTAATTTATTATTTTCTTTGGTCTCTGGAACTAATATAATGATTTGACATACAAAGTAATCATTCTCCTAAGAGAATATCCCGCTGCTTACTAATTTCTTGTCAAAATCCCTCTTTTTTAATTATTTACTGTTAGGAAACGAATGTACAAAGAAATCCCGCTAATTGGAATTAAGGGATTGAATATGTGCGTATTAAAAACCACGGTCTTAATATATTTGTGTTCAAAACACAACTATTAAAATGCAAAGCCTAACATGATTGAAGCCACTATATTTCGGTTGCTGTAATTACCTTCTGATGGGTCTAAATTGCTTAGTCCGAAACCATAATTTACCCCTATATTAAGACCGTTTTTTAATTCATAACCTGCCAAGTGCTTTCTAATGATGATCTCATTTACCGGAGGATTTCTGTTTAAATGATGATCGAAAATTATAGGATTATCTTTAATTTTAAGAATGGAATCACAGGACATTGTTGGATTTAGAAAAGAAGAGCTTACTATTGATATGGCGAAGGCGCAGCTGTTGTCGTTAATTTACTTTTTTCCTTGCGCAATTGCATTAGGCCTGCCTTTTTATTTCATCTGGGCAGCAGATTATAATTTGCAAACGATCATTGATTTAGTACCAAAAGGCATAGGTGTTGGCGGCGCCATGTTTTTTATATGCGCAGTATTGATGGGCGGCATTGTTTTACATGAACTCCTTCATGGAGCCACTTTCGCCCTTTTTGCAAAACACGGTCTTAAGTCTATCAAATTCGGTGTGATGTGGGCATTTTTAACACCATATTGCCACTGTAAAGAACCTTTGCTGGTTAAATATTATATCCTCGGGGCCTTAATGCCAGGGCTGGTGATGGGAATAATGCCAATGGCATTAGCCTTAATGACCGGTAACCTTTTTGTATTTGCATTTGGACTGTTTTTCACCTTAGCCGCAGGCGGCGATTTCATGATGGTTAATTTATTAAGAAAAGTAGACTTCAATGTGTTAGTGCATGATCATCCTTCCAAGATTGGCTGTTACCTTTATACACCGGTTTAAAATACATGGATATCTTGCGCCTGTCTTGCAACCTATTGTTCTGTAACTTCGTCTGCGGTATAGACTCCAATGTGATATCATGAGATTTTTATATCCTTTAGCATTCTTTCTGGCGCTAACATCAGCCGTTTCGGCGCAGTACAAAACGAAATTGGCAGCACATGCTTTTGTCGGAATACACCCAAACCTCGAGACTTATTTTTTTGTGGAAAAGTTAGCCGTTGAGCATATCAATAACTATGTTTTCAATATAAAAGGAACGGATTATTCTCATCAGCCCATCGTGCACTTCGCTTTCCAACATTTTCAACCCTATCAAAACGATCCGATCGTGATCAGGGTTGCCGAGATCCTGCGGCAACTCCGTGACACTTATCATGACAACGGACCCATCATGGATTATTTAATCAATCAACAGGAATTCCCGGCAAAAGGACCCCGTTTTTCAGCGGCTAACAAAGAATTAGAAAAAGATTCTGCTAAACGGCGCATGACCGCGTTAATGCCCGAGCTAAGGGATAGCTTAAGAAGCTTTTACCGCAAAGCAGACGTTGGTGGCTTCCTCCAAAAGAACCACCATTTCTACCAGGGCGCCATTAGGGAAGTGGCTAAAAACATCCACCCATCTGCCTTTCCGGCCATCGAGAAGTGGTATGGAAAAACCTTTCCACAGTATGAGCTTTACATCTCGCCGGCCATGCCCATTACTCCTGGCGATGACAGTTACCGCGGATATGGCGCCCAGATTTCTTTTCCTGGTGGAAAAATTCCCTCCATGGTGGTCAGCTCCAGCAAAATGCTGACACCATTAGCTAACCTTAACCAGTATCAGGAATATGGTTTTGATAACCGTGATGTTACCCAATTTGTGGCCTATCACGAAATTATTCATTCTTTTGTAAACCCGGTTCTGGAGAAATATGCCGATGAACTGAAAGCGGATTCTGATTTATATATCCAGGAATGGAAAGAGAAAATGGCACCTTATGGTATTTCCGACTGGTACATCTGTGTTACTGAACACTTGGTGAGGCTTGGGGAAATTCGCATTGCCTTAGCTATGGGTAATGCTCAGGAAGCAGACCGTTTAAGAAAACTCCATGTGGAAGAACAGTACTTTGTGTTGCTGCCTTTGCTGGAAAAAGAAATTGTAGTGTATGAGGCCGACCGGGTAAAATATCTCAGTTTTGAAAATTACTTGCCACGATTGGTCAGTTATTTTCGTTCGTTAACACCCGAGCAGGTTAGCGCGCAATTTTTAAAATATAACACCCCGTAGACATCAATAATAAAATCATGAGTAAATACTTCATTTTTCTTTGCATTTGTTTTATTTCAATTTCCACTCAGGCACAACACGCACCAGCACCTATGGTAGATAGTGTTAAAACATTTTTGGATCGTAGCCTGCAACTTATTAAAGATAACGCGCTGAATAAGGACAAAGTAGATTGGGATAACCTTAAGGAGCAGGTTTACCTGAAGGTGGCCGGTGCAAAAACCTATGAGGACCTTACTCCAGCCTATCCTTTTATCTTTGAACAGATCGATGACCATCACGGTCGTTTTATTATCCATCAGCAATCTTATGGCTGGAAAGGTAATACACAACCTCCGGTGAACGATTACCTCCGAAACGCAATCAAGGAAAGGACAGAGGTACATGCAGAGAAAATAGGAAAAGACATCGTTTACCTTTCAATTCCAGGCAATAACGATTTTGGCAATAATCACCTTGACAGTATTGGCCGGAGTATTAAACAAGCCATTGCAAAAATACACGACAAACACATCAAGGGCTGGATACTGGATTTAAGGTTAAACTCTGGAGGGAATATGTACCCGATGTTTGCAGGTTTAACAGATTTTTTAGGGGAGGGAAAAATTGGCGGCTTTGTTACACCGACTTATCAACCCGATGGGAACTGGATCATCATAAAGGGTGCCTTTTATGTTGATTTGATAAAAGTGTCAGCTTTACCTTATAGTGGTTATCCCATTAAGACAGACTTGCCCATTGCGGTGTTGATAGATGAAAAAACGGCAAGTGCAGGAGAAATGGTGGCCATAGCTACCATTGGCAGACCTAAGTCGGTAAGGATTGGGGAGACAAGTGCTGGCTACACCACAGTGAACCAGGGTTTCAAGATAAATGACGTTGCTGGACTGAACCTTGCCGTTGCCTATGCAACGGATCGAAATGGCAAGGTTTATCCAAAAAACCTGGAGCCTGATATTGTGGTGAAAGGTGGCGACCACTTTGAAAAACTAAGCGACGATCACAAAGTAAAGGAAGCTATAACCTGGCTAAGGAAAAACTAAGATAACCTCACCACCAGTTTCTTGTAATCAATCACCGCCTTGAATTTTCTTAAAATATCACCACCAATAATGGCTGCAATCACAGGATGACCCAGGTGTTCATAGGTATCATTTACACTCTGCAGGTCTAAACCCACAGTTGTATATTTCTTTAATTTAAGTTTGCCTATTTTTAATACCGGCAGGGTAGCCAGTACCGTGTTAGAGGTGGTGAATAAGGTCGTAGCCTGGTGATCCTCACTATGCTCGTCTTCCGCTAACGTAATGTCTGTCAGGTGGTGGTTCAGCAAGGTTTTATCAAATACCGTTCTGGAGGCACCTGTATCCAAAACTGCCAGATGCTTTTCACCAAAAACAACAATTTCCACCAAAAGGTGGAAACCGTCGTCTTGTAAATTGATTAATTTTAAAGGGATTTTAATTTTCTTCATGCAATTAAACCAGTTTCATATCGCTCAATACATTATTCATTGCCCTCACAGCATCAGCACTTTTGTTAAAGGCAGCTTGTTCGGTGTCGGTCAGTTTATAATCGATGATCGTTTCCCAGCCATTGCGGCCAACAATAACCGGTACGCCTAAACATATGTCCGATTGTCCATATTCACCTTCCAGTGATACACAGCAGGTAAACAGTTTTTTCTCATCACGAACAATGCTTTCTACCAGGGCTGCACCAGCAGCACCGGGAGCATACCAGGCCGATGTGCCTAATAAACCTGTCAGGGTAGCTCCGCCTACCATGGTATCGGCCGCAACTTTGTCTAATATTGATTGTTCCAGCAACTCGCTTACCGGTAAGCTTTGGTATGTGGCGTAACGTGTTAAAGGGATCATAGTTGTATCGCCATGGCCACCAATTACAAAGCCTTGCAAATCATTTGAATTGCAATTTAAAGCTACACTTAAATAATATTTGAAACGGGCACTATCTAATGTGCCACCCATACCGATGATTCTGTTTTTCGGTAAACCCAGGCTTTTCAGTGCCAGGTAGGTCATGGTATCCATGGGGTTACTAATCACAATGATAATGGCATCCGGACTAAACTTTAAGATGTTTTCAGCCACTCCTTTTACAATGCCGGCGTTAATACCAATCAGCTCTTCGCGGGTCATTCCCGGCTTGCGGGGTAGACCCGAAGTGATCACGGCAACTGCCGATCCGGCTGTTTTACTGTAGTCGTTCGTAACGCCTGTAATTTTGGTGTCGAAACCTAATAATGCAGCAGTCTGCATCATGTCGATGGCTTTACCTTCGGCAAAACCTTCTTTGATATCTAATAAAACAAGTTCCTGGGCGAGTTCTTTTCTGGCGATATTATCGGCACAAGTAGCACCTACGGCGCCTGCACCTACAACAGTTATTTTCATACACTAAATTTAATTTGGATGAATGTCCATTTGTTGAACAAGTTATCAATTTCAGGCTTTATAAAAAATGGTTTTTAAAACTTTATGTTTCCTTAG
This sequence comes from Pedobacter sp. CAN_A7, assembly GCF_015752175.1. Lineage (NCBI taxonomy): Bacteria > Pseudomonadati > Bacteroidota > Sphingobacteriia > Sphingobacteriales > Sphingobacteriaceae > Pedobacter > Pedobacter sp. CAN_A7. The sequence goes on from NZ_JADOUW010000002.1 coordinate 1,142,249, forward strand.
GGGTTTTATGAGAAAGAATTTACATTTGCTTCATAGTAAATAAACAATGGCCTATTATGGATAACACACCCGTAGAAAAAGTAGATGTTCTTTCCTTTGCAGGGAAGTGGTTCGCACTGTATGTGATACCCACTTTCATGAACACCCACTGGCGTCAGACTACAGAAACCTTTGTCATCCATCCCGATGGTTATTATGCTGTATTTACTACTTATAAAGTTATTGGCGAAGATAAACAAAAGTATATGCGCAGTAAACTCTTTACCGTGCGTGGTACCGGCAATGCAGAGTATAAAGCGCAGCTGGTGTGGCCCTTTAAAGTAGATTACTGGATTATTGAAATGCCCGAAGATTACTCCTATGTGGTGGTTGGTCACCCCGAACATAAATTCCTTTCCATCATGGCTAGAAAGCCAACCATAGCCCCGGAATTGATTCAAGATATTATTAGCCGTTGTAAAGCAAAAGGTTACGATATGAGTAAGCTAATTGCTCAAGATCACAAGCCAAATACTAAAGACAAAGCCAGGGTACATTAAGAAATATGCGGTAGAAAATCCGTAAATTTACACCCGATATGTATTTGATTTTTGATACCGAAACCACCGGACTTCCTGGTAATTATAATGCGCCTGTTTCTGCAACCGACAACTGGCCACGCTGTATACAAATTGCGTGGCAGCTGCACGATGAGTATGGCAGGCTGATAGAAAATCAGGATTATTTAGTGCGTCCGGATGGTTTTAATATCCCTTATGATGCAGAGCGGATTCACGGTATCTCTACCGAATTGGCTTTAGAACAGGGTGTTCCTCTACATGATGTACTGGTTAAATTCAATGAGGCTTTAGAAAAAGCTGAGTTTTTAGTTGGACAGAATGTGGGCTTCGACCTCAACATCATGGGTTGTGAATTTTTCCGTCTGGGTATGGATAACCGCATGGCCGAAATGCCAGTTTTGGACACCTGTACAGAAATTACGGCCGAATTGCTGCAGCTACCCGGTGGCCGTGGGGGCAGGTTTAAACTGCCAAATTTAACAGAACTTCACCAGTACTTATTTGGCGAACCTTTTTCAGAGGCACACAATGCAACCGCCGATGTGGAAGCCACTACCCGTTGTTTTTTGCAATTGCTAAAAAGCGGTGGTTACAAACCAGAACAGTTACGCCGCGACAACGATTACCTGAAGGCTTTCAAAGAATATAATCCCGGCATCATCCAGCGTGCAGGTTTAACACATGTTAACCTGAAAGCCGCTTCCGAAGCTTTACGAGCACGGTTGCAAAAAGCCGAGGGTGGCGATATTTCTAAACAAACTTTAAAAGAAAACCGACTTGAATTACAGGATGTGCCTTTTGTGCACCTGCATAATCATACACAATTTTCTGTGTTGCAGTCGACCATTAATATACCTGCCTTAATTAAAGCTGCTGCGGCCGATGATATGCCTGCAGTAGCCATGACCGATCATGCCAACATGATGGGTGCCTTTCACTTCGTAAGTCAGGTGCTTAACCATAACAAAGGGGTAGAAGCCAAGCACAAGGAGGCCCTGGAAAAAGGGGAAGAACCTACCGGTCAAATTATCAAGCCGATAATCGGTGTTGAGTTTTTCGTCTGTGAAAATCACCTCGATAAAAGTCGTAAAGACAATGGTTTCCAGATTGTATTGCTGGCAAAGAATAAAAATGGCTATCACAACCTGGCCAAAATGTCGTCTATTGCTTATACCAAAGGGTTCTATTATGTACCCCGGATCGACCGTGCAGTCATTGAGCAATATAAAGACGATATTATTGTACTTTCGGGTAACTTGTATGGCGAGATTCCCAGCAAGGTATTAAACGTTGGTGAAAACCAGGCCGAAGAAGCACTGATCTGGTGGAAAGAAATGTTTGGTGCCGACTTTTATATCGAACTCCTGCGTCACCACCAGGAAGATGAAAACATTGTAAATAAGTCGCTAGTTCTTCTGGCTAAAAAGCATGACGTAAAGGTGGTGGCCACCAACAACACGTATTACATCAATAAGAAGGATGCCAATGCACATGATATTTTGCTATGTGTAAAAGATGGCGAAAAACAGGCCACACCTATAGGACGCGGACGTGGTTTCCGTTATGGCTTGCCTAATCAGGAATATTACTTTAAATCGGCCGAAGAAATGAAAGCGCTTTTCGCTGATTTACCTGAAGCCATTGTGAATATCCAGGAAATTGTAGATAAGGTAGAAATTTATAAACTGGCCCGTGAGGTATTATTACCTAAATTTGGTATTCCCGATGAGTTTCTGGTAGCGGAAGATGAAACCGATGCCGGTAAAAGGGGCGAGAATAAATACTTGCGACACCTCAGTTATGAAGGTGCCCGTAAACGTTATGGCGAAATTACGCCTGCTATACAGGAAAGGCTCGACTTTGAGCTACAAACCATCGAGAAAACCGGTTACCCGGGTTACTTCCTGATTGTACAGGATTTTATTGCTGAAGCAAGAAAGCTTGATGTATCAGTTGGCCCTGGCAGGGGTTCTGCTGCGGGTTCTGTAGTGGCCTACTGTTTGTGGATTACCAATATTGACCCCATTAAATACGATTTACTATTTGAGCGTTTCCTGAACCCCGACAGGGTTTCCATGCCCGATATCGACATCGATTTTGATGATGAAGGCAGGGGCCGTGTAATGGATTACGTGATCAATAAATATGGCGCTAACCAGGTGGCACAGATCATCACCTATGGTACCATGGCCGCTAAATCTTCTATAAAAGATACAGCCAGGGTATTAGACCTCCCACTTTTTGAAGCCAACAGAATAGCCAAGCTCATTCCTAATATGAAATTGGCTAAGATCTTTAACCTCGATGAGAAAAGTCTTAAAGATAGCTTGCGCCCTGATGAGTATGAAAGGGTAACAGAACTTAAATCCATTGCCAATGCCAGAGATTTAAGTGCCGAAACCATTACCCAGGCGCAGATATTGGAAGGCTCCTTGCGTAATACGGGTATCCATGCCTGCGGGGTTATTATCACCCCTTCAGACATTACCAATTTTGTCCCTGTAGCTACCGCTAAAGATTCTGACCTCTATGTAACCCAGTTTGATAACTCGGTGGTGGAAAGTGCCGGACTGTTGAAGATGGACTTTTTAGGACTAAAAACGCTTACCCTTATTAAGGATACCGTTAAGCTGGTGAAACTTAGAAGTGGTATTGAGCTGGATCCTGATACCTTCCCCATTGATGATGTAAAGACTTACGAGCTCTTTCAGCGTGGCGAAACCATAGGTATCTTCCAGTACGAGTCTAACGGGATGCAGAAGTACATGAAGGAGTTAAAACCGACGGTTTTCGACGATTTAATTGCCATGAATGCCTTGTACCGACCGGGACCAATGGAGTACATCCCTAGTTTCGTTCGCCGTAAAAATGGTGAAGAGGAGATTAAATATGATCTTGATGCCTGTGAAGAATACCTGAAAGAAACATACGGTATTACCGTTTACCAGGAACAGGTGATGCTTCTGTCGCAAAAGCTGGCTGGTTTTACCAAAGGTGAAGCCGACGTACTGCGTAAGGCGATGGGTAAAAAGCAAAAGGAAGTACTGGATAAAATGAAACCTAAGTTTGTGGCGCAAGCAGCAGAAAAAGGCCATTCTCCAGTAGTTTTAGAGAAAATATGGAAAGATTGGGAAGCTTTTGCCTCCTATGCCTTTAATAAAAGTCACTCCACCTGTTATGCCTGGATTGCCTACCAGACCGCCTACCTGAAGGCCCATTACCCTGCGGAATACATGGCGGCGGTATTGTCAAACAATATGAGTGACATCAAACAAGTGGCTTTCTTTATGGAAGAATGCCGACAAATGAATGTGCAGGTTCTAGGGCCAGATGTGAATGAATCGGATATCAAGTTCTCTGTAAACGACAGGGGAGAGGTTCGCTTCGGACTGTCGGGTGTAAAAGGTGTTGGTGAAAAAGCTGTAGAAAGTATTATTGAAGAAAGGAATGCCAGTGGATTTTTTACCAGCATATACGACTTTGCCAAACGCTCTAACACGAGGACGGTTAATAAAAAGGCCTACGAGAGTTTTGTACACAGTGGTGCCTTTGATAGTTTTGGTTTTCACCGCGCACAATATTTCTTTACCGGCATTAATGATAAGTTGAACGGCATAGAAAAGCTGATTAAATATGCAAACGACTTTCAGAATAATGAATCTTCATCACAATCGTCGTTATTTGGTGGCACTATTGCCGACTTGATTCTTGAACCTTCTTTACCGGTAGCTCCCGAATGGAGTATTATTGATAAACTGAAATACGAGAAAGACGCCATTGGTATCTTTTTAAGCGGTCACCCGCTAGATAATTATAAATTCGAACTAAAGGAATTTTGCCGCCAGAAAGTTAAACACCTTATTGTGGTAAATAAAGTGAGAATGGGTGATACCAATGAAGAGGTGTTGCAGGAATTTGAATCATTGAAAAATAAGGAGCTGGTGGTTGGCGGTTTAGTGGTGCTTGCAGAGCAGCGCATGACAAAAACAGGAAAGCCTTTCGGTACGCTGGTATTTGAAGATTATGATGACAGTTGTGAACTGGCTTTGTTTGGTGAGGATTTTATCAAGTTCAAACAATTCCTTACCGACGGGTACTTTTTACGAATTACAGGTATGGTGGGAGAGCGTTTCCGTAAAGAAGGCGACTGGGAATTTAAGGTAACTTCTATGGCCTTGTTATCTGACCTGAGGGATAAACTGGCGAAATGTATGACTATCCAAATCCCTATAGAACAGATTAATGAGGATTTCATTAAGGGGGTAAATGCCATTATTGAAGATAATAAGGTCAGCACTGAGCAGCAAAACTGTAAGTTAGATTTCGAGGTATACGACCGGGAACAGAATATCCTGCTGCGCATGCCTTCTAAGTCGATAAAAATTAATCCTAATAACCATTTTATGGAGCAGTTAGAGAATATGCAGGTCATGGATTATAAGTTGAACTAATGTCATTTTGGCATTGCTATTATGATGGCATTAGTATTGATTATATATTTGTGTCCGTTAAGAATTAAGGATTAAACCGAGAATAATTATATAAAAATAGAAATTATGGCAATAGAAATCACCGATGCAAACTTTGAAGAGCTTGTATTAAAATCAGATAAACCCGTATTAGTTGACTTTTGGGCAGAATGGTGTGGTCCATGTCGCATGGTAGGACCTGTTGTAGATGAGATCTCCAAAGACTATGAAGGAAAAGCAGTTGTTGGTAAAGTTAATGTTGACAACAATCCTCAAATCTCTACACAATTTGGTATCCGTAACATTCCTGCTTTATTGTTCTTTAAAAATGGTGAAGTGGTTGATAAACAAGTTGGTGCCGTTCCAAAATCTGTGTTAGCACAGAAACTAGATAAACAATTGTAAGTTAAATGACCTATAAAAAAGGCCTCTGCATAACGCAGAGGCCTTTTTTTATGTTTAATCTCTATTTCTGTTATTCCGGTATCGGTTAAGTAATTCCTTTTTAAAGGTTTCCTGTGCCCGATAATACTTTCCTACTGTTTTAATGGGTAGCTGCGATTTTAACTGGTTATAGTATTTCTTATCGATGCTTAGCGCTTTTTGCTTAATGTTAAGCTCATTGGTAATTAGCGATTGTACTTGCACATCAGACAAAGCTTCTATTTCTTCAATTTTTCTAAAGCTGATCATTTTTTGGCCACGTTCTTTCCTTAATGCGGCTTGTTCGGCCTGCCAATTTTTATAAATAGGCCAAAATATCTTTGCTTCTGCAGCAGAAAGCTCCAGTTTATCGGTTAGGTACTGCACTTTATAAGTTTCTATTTCATTACTCCTGTTTTCAGGACGCTGTGCAGAGGCATAAAGCGTAATACTGAAGAATAGAACAACTAATAAGCTTAATTTTTTCATAGGATTATATTAATAGGCAACGTTGTGCCATATAGGTCTTACAGGTTCGTTACAATATCGGACTGTGAGTAGTTGTTTAAAATATATTCTTCCAGTTCCTTTTCGTTCGCAGCAGCGGTGGTATTCGTCAGCTGGTCATCGTTTACTGCATCAATAACCTGGTCTTCATTAAGTTCGAACAAGATTTGTTCATAACTTAGTTCTGTAGCCACAGGTTGAGCAGGTATAGATTGTTGGTTGTTTATATATAACCCAGATGCAGCAACCAAGATAAAACAGGCTGCAGTAGCATATTTAAATAGATCTGTTTGCCATAAGCGAATTATTTTCGCTTGTTTAACAGCTGGTTGTTGTATTTTACTGTTAATTTTAGTGTGCAGCTGTTCGAAATAGAGTTCTGGAACAGTAAAACCATTGCTAATATGGAGTGCCTTTAACCGTTCAACTGCAATGCGCGTTTGAATCTCCTGGTTTAGCTGCTCAAAATAATTATCGGGCACCGCAAAATCAGCTCCTCCAAATCTTCCCTTTAAGTTATCTTCTATTTCATTATCCATAACATGTATATTGATACATTAAATTGCAAAAGGTTTAAAAGGTAATGTCTTCATTTAGCATAAAAGTTTCAATTTTCTTAACAGCAATATGGAAAGATGCCTTTAAAGCGCCTACGCTGGTCCCCAAAACGGCCGATATTTCTTCGTACTTCAGGTCGTCATAATACTTCATGTTAAAAACCAGCCGTTGTTTTTCGGGTAAGGTTAATATGGCTTGCTGTAGTTTTAAAGCGGCTTTATCGCCGTTAAAATAGGAGGGTTCCACCAAGCTTTCTGCAAGTTCTGCAGATACTTCATCTAATGGCGTATTGTTTTTTAACTTTTTCTTATTGAGAAAAGTAATGGATTCATTGGTGGCAATCCTGTAGATCCAGGTATATAACTGAGAGTCGTTGCGAAACTTTCCCAGGTTCTTCCATACTTTGATGAAAACCTCTTGTACCAGGTCGTCAGCATCATCATGGTCGATTACCAGACGGCGTACATGCCAGTAGATCTTCTGTTGATATTTGTTTAAAAGCAGGTTAAAGGCTTCATTCCTGGTGTTCTCCAGAGAGAATTTTTCAATGATTTCTGCATCTTCAACCTGCTTCATATTTATTTTTTGCGTTTAATCACTTTTTGTGCCGCTTCAACAATGTTAATGGTGTCTAAACCATATTTGGTCATTAATTGGTCTGGCGTACCGCTTTCGCCGAAGCTGTCATTAACAGCAACAAATTCTTGCGGTGATGGTAGTTCTGTAGACAAAAGTCGTGCTACACTTTCTCCAAGGCCCCCAAATTTATTGTGCTCCTCAGCGGTTACCACGCAACCTGTCTTTCTGATCGATTTTAAAATCGCTTCTTCATCCAATGGTTTAATGGTGTGTATGTTGATGATTTCTGCCTCTATACCCATCTCCGCTAATTGCTCACCTGCTTCAATTGCTTTCCAAACCATGTGGCCGGTAGCAATAATGGTTACGTCGGTTCCTTCGTCAACCATCCAGGCTTTACCAATTTCAAACTTCTGGTCTGCAGCTGTAAACACAGGCAATACCGGGCGGCCGAAACGCAGGTAAACTGGTCCTTCATATTCTGCGATAGCTATGGTTGCTGCTTTGGTCTGGTTGTAATCACATGTGTTGATTACGGTCATACCCGGAAGCATTTTCATTAAACCAATATCTTCCAGAATCTGGTGGGTAGCACCATCTTCACCTAAAGTTAAACCAGCGTGCGAAGCACAGATTTTAACATTTTTGTTAGAGTAAGCTACCGACTGACGGATCTGGTCGTAAACACGGCCAGTAGAGAAATTGGCGAAAGTTCCTGTAAAAGGTACTTTTCCACCAATGGTTAAACCTGCAGCAATACCAATCATATTGGCTTCGGCAATTCCGATCTGGAAAAAGCGTTCTGGGAATTCTTTAATAAAAGCATCCATTTTCAAAGAACCAACAAGATCTGCACAAAGTGCAACAACTTCAGGATTCTTTTTTCCAGCTTCCAAAAGTCCGGCGCCAAATCCAGAGCGAGTATCTTTTTTTTCTGTGTATGTATATTTTTTTCTCACGGGGTTCTGATTAATAGTCTTTTAAAGTGCTGGTTAATTGTACAAGAGAGGCTTCCAGTTGCTCATCATTTGGAGCAACACCATGCCATTTATGCGATCCCATCATGAAATCTACACCACTACCCATTTGTGTACTCATTAAGTTCAAAATAGGTTTACCTTTTCCGGTCAGTGATTTTGCATAATGCAAGGCCTTAACCAGGTCTTCCATATCATTACCATTAGAAGTTACTACTTGCCATCCAAAAGCTTCAAACTTTGCCTGCAGGTTAGCCATAGACAATACCTTTTCGGTTGGTCCATCAATCTGTTGACCGTTATAGTCCACAGTTGCGATCAGGTTGTCTACTTTATTGTGTGGAGCGAACATAATGGCTTCCCAGTTTTGTCCTTCCTGTAACTCACCATCACCCATTAAAGTGAATACCAGTGAGGTATCTTTGTTTACTTTTTTAGCTAAGGCCGCGCCGATGGCAACCGATAAACCCTGGCCTAAAGAGCCAGAGGCAATACGTACGCCCGGAAGGTGCTCGTGTGTGGTTGGGTGACCTTGTAAACGGGTATTCAATTTTCTGAATGTCGCTAATTCACTCGGGTCAAAATAACCAGCTCTCGCCAATACGCTATACCATACAGGAGATATATGACCATTAGACAGGAAGAAAAGATCTTCGCCTACGCCGTTCATGTTAAAATCTGTGTTGTGATTCATTACCTCAAAATATAATGCGGTCAAGAAATCTGCACAGCCTAGTGATCCTCCTGGATGTCCGGATTGGCATCCATGAACCATCCTTACAATATCTCTTCTTACTTGAGAAGCGATATCTTCTAATTCATTGATTGTCTGTTTCATTAACTTGGAATTGGTTTATACTAGCAAATGTAATTATTTACTTGTTGAATTGACATTTATTTTAAAAGCGCTAAAACCTGCGCTGTTGCATTTTTTGTATCTACTTTATCAATAATGTGGATAAGTATTCCTGCCTCATCGATGAGGAAGGTTTTACGTGCAATACCCATGTATTTCTTGCCATACATGTTCTTCTCCACCCATACGCCATAGTTTTCCACAATTTTTTTGTCCGTATCGGCTATCAGTGGAAAAGGCAGGTTATGTTTAGCAATGAATTTCCGGTGCGAAGCTTCGTCGTCGGCACTTACGCCCAATACTACAATGCCTTGTGCAACCAAACTTTGGTAATTGTCCCTAAAATCACAGGCTTCTGTAGTACAGCCAGGGGTGCTGTCTTTAGGGTAAAAATAAAGAACTACTTTTTGTCCTGCGAACTGACTTAAGCTTATTTCATTTCCGTCCTGATCGTTTGCTGTAAAATCAGGAGCTTTCTGGCCTTCGTTGATCATGTGTTACAATTTTAAAGGTTTACCTGTAAAAATCCAGGTTTAATGTTTTTACATTATTTTTCATATCGTCAACCACCAGTTTTAAACTGTGTTTGCCGGGTTTTGTGCGTTCATCAAAAGTATGCCACAGGGTAGCGGTTTTGCTATCAAATTCCATCAGGATCCATTTGCCATCCAGGTAACCGTTAAAGCTCTTGAGGCCTGACAGGTTATCACGGAGTTTAAAACTCATTTTGCTGATGCCGGCCATGTTTTTCCCAAAACTGATGTTTATTGGTGTAATGGTAGGGGCAAGGGTATCAATGGCAATAAAAAAGCTACCGAAATTTCGAGGTTTAGCTTTCACATAACCATCTTCAAAGTATCCACCTTGTGAGGCGCGGTTAATATTTACAATCACTGCTTTATCTTTAAAAGGAAACAGCGCTGTATCAGCTTTTATCCATAAATCGTATCCACTGTGTAAGGGCGTTAAGTTATTGTGTATAACGTGTATCTGCGAATAGGCATTTGTTGCTGGTTTCGGTTTTACAGCATACGTGAAGAATAAATCGCTATATAAACTTCCCTTAGGTACCACTACCTTCAGGTCTTTTTTATTGAACTCATTTTGATGTTGATAAGGGAAAATTATTCCAGGAGGTTTTGTGCGTACAGGTACCGTGGCCTGTGGGTTTCCTTTCACCTTAAAGGTCAGGCTGCTTTGGTTTCCACTGGCATCTGTTACGGTATACTTCACATCATGCAGGGCGTTATCCACAATGTTGATGCGACCATTATTGACCAGGTTATAATAAATGAGCAAAGGGTTACCGGGGTCAACAAAGCTTTTTTGAATGCTGACTCTCGATTTTACATAGGCTGGGTAGTCAATATGTGAGTTAATGGCTTTACTGTTTTCAAACCTGAATTGTTCCAATGCAGAAGTAAAAACCACTTGTCCGTCAACTTCCAATTGAATGGAATAAACACCATTATTACCAGAAGCGCCGTTATGTTTGTCGTTCACCGTAATGCCAAAGCCTACTTCGCCACTCAGGTTAATGGTATTTACATTTTTAAGTTTGTAAACACCAGCGCCGCCACTTAGCTGGAAATACTGTTTAGGTACAAATTCATCGAAAGGTTCGTGGTTTAAGCGGTAAACATACATGGAAGATATGACCGGGGGAATGTTATCTGCCACTTCCATGCCCAATAGCTGCGGGTTTAAGGTCGCTTCTGTCTTGGTATCCCTGATTTCGAAATGCAGGTGAGGGCCACCAGAGCTTCCGCGGTTACCCGAGTAGCCAATAATATCGCCTTTGCGTACCGGTAGTATGCTTGCGCCGGGGAAGGCATCAAGCTCAAAAGTCTGTTTTTCGTACTGTAAAGTCTCCACATAGGTGGAAATTTTAGGATTAAAACGTTGTAAGTGCCCGTATACGGATGTGAAACCATTAGGGTGATCAATGTACACCGCCAAGCCAAAGCCACTGTTCTGCACCCTTGCGCGAGACACAAAGCCATCTTCAATCGCATATACCGGGTAGCCTTCGCGCTGGTTGGTACGGTAATCCAGTCCGGAGTGGAAATGGTTCCCCCTGATTTCGCCAAAGGAACCAGAAAGTGCCGGTGGTTGTATGGCTAATGGAGATCTGAAATTAACCAGCGGGTATTTATAGGTGCTAAATATTTGTTGTGCGTTAACTAAGGTAGAAAGGCAGATAAATAGGAAGAGTAGGGTGTACGTTTTAAACATTAAATTTATTTTATTTGAAAGTCCATCATTTTCTCGCCTTCCAGCCAGGCTTCCAGGTGGTCGCCGGCTTTAACCTGGCCAACACCTTCCGGTGTTCCTGTAAAAATGAGGTCTCCTTTTTTAAGGGTTATATATTGTGATACAAAAGCAATTATTTTCTCAAACGAAAACAGCAGGTTTTTAGTGTTACCTATTTGTCGAGACTGCTGATTGATTTGTAGTTCAAAGTTTAATTGGTATAGGTCTTCAAACTTTGATTTTGGCACGAACAGACTAACCGGGGCCGAATTGTCAAATGATTTAGCCAGTTCCCAGGGTAAACCTTTTTCTTTATGGCGACTTTGAATATCACGTGCCGTAAAGTCGACACCCAAGCCGATTTCCTCGTAATAATTAGCAGCAAATTTCTCCTGTATGTGTTTACCTTCCTTACTCACTTTGAGTACCACTTCCAGCTCATAATGGATATCACTGGAAAAATCGGGCAGGTAAAAAGGTTTATTATCTTTCAGCACGGCCGTATCTGGTTTCATAAAAATTACGGGGCTGGTTGGGATGGGGTTGTTTAATTCTTCAGCGTGCGCAGCGTAGTTGCGGCCAATGGCAATAATTTTCATCTATGTTCTATTTGTTTTTATCGGTAATGAAGCTATTCTAGATTGCTTATAAAGCTACATAAACGTGCATTCCTAATTCTGAGGCATGCAAAAAGTAGCAGTGCCGATGAGGGTACGTTTTCGTAAAAGTAATAAAGAAAATGTTTAAAACTATAAAACAGAGATGCGTTTTACATTTGTTTCTCCCCCAGCAACGATGCGAAGGAAATAGATGCCACTGTTTAAGCGGTTGGGAATCATATAGTTCTTAGTGGATTCACCTGCGGGGAAACGTTCATTGGCTAAAGTGATCACTTCGTTTCCTAACAGATCCATGATTTTAATGGAAAGCAGGGCTTCACGTTCTAACTTTAAAGTGATGTTAATCTGATCATCAACAGGATTTGGAGATACCTTAATGACCGTTAAAATTTTATCAGATTTACTGAGGGTAGCTTTAGCCGGACTTACTAGAAAATTATTATAAGGGATAAAGCCTAACAATGGACGATAAGGCTGTATATTTGTTTTTATTTGCGGAGTTTTACTATCGCTTTTTGAAACATTCTGATAATATACACGATTTGAATTTTGGGCCAAAACATGAGCACTACCAAATACACCCATGCAGATGATGCATAGATAGGATAAGAAGAGCGTTATTTTGGATCGTTTCATCATTTGGCTTCGGGACAAAAATATAAATTATAAAACAAAGAAATCAAACATTTTGTTTAAAAGATGTTATTTAACAATATTTAACAAAAATTCTCAATCAATCACCATTTAGGACGTGTCAGACCATAAAAGTTTTAATAAGTTAACAGCCGGAGGCTTACTCATTAGTTTAGGAATAGTATATGGTGATATTGGTACCTCCCCCTTATACACACTTCGGGCAATTTTTAACACGGTAGCCCACTCAGGCCAGGCCGTTACGCCCTTAATTGTACTGGGGGCATTATCCTGTATCATCTGGACCCTTACTTTACAAACCACCATCAAATATGTGTTGATCACACTCAGAGCCGACAACAAAGGTGAAGGTGGTATCTTTTCCCTGTATTCGCTCGTGCGAAAAAAGGCCAAATGGCTCGTGGTGCCCGCCATTCTGGGTGGCTGCGCTATGCTCGCCGATGGGATCATCACACCCAGCATTACCGTAACCAGTGCCATAGAAGGGCTGCAGGTAAAATTTCCCTGGGTACAAGTCACGCCTATCGTCATCGGTATCATTGTGTTCCTTTTTGTAATACAACAATTTGGAACCAGTTTAGTTGGTAAATTATTCGGGCCAATTATGTTTTTTTGGTTCGGTATTTTAGGTGCCCTCGGCTTCTCCTATGTTTTGCAGGACCTTAGTATCTTAAAAGCTTTAAACCCTTATTACGCCTTTCATTTGCTGACTACCAACCCCGAAGCCCTGCTTATTTTAGGGGGTGTGTTTTTGTGTACCACAGGTGCCGAAGCACTTTATTCAGATATGGGACACTGCGGCAGGAAAAACATCAGGATCAGCTGGATTTTTGTTAAAACCATGTTAATCATCAACTACCTGGGACAAGGGGTATGGCTTTTAAAACACCCAAATTATAATGGCAGCTTAAATCCATTTTATGAAATCGTGCCCGAACCCTATTTGATTGCCATGGTTGCCCTGGCCACCATTGCGGCTATTATTGCCAGTCAGGCCATGATTACAGGATCTTTTACCCTCATCTCTGAGGCGGTACGCCTCAACTTATGGCCAAAAGTGCGTATCAATTACCCAAGTAATCAAAAAGGACAAATCTATGTGCCCTCTATTAACTGGTTGTTGTGTATAGGCTGTATTGGTATTGTACTCATCTTTAAAAAATCGGTAAATATGGAAGGGGCTTATGGTTTAGCCATCAACTTAACCTTCCTGGCAACTACCATTCTGGTGGCCGTTTACATGTGGACTAAAAGAGTTCCTAAATACGTTATTGCCATATTTGTTGCAGTTTACGGACTGTTGGAACTAGTCTTCCTTGCGGGAAACATGACCAAGTTCTTTCACGGTGGTTTTGTGACCCTGTTAATCGGCGCGGCTTTATTTAGTGTGATGTGGAGCTGGTATGTATCCAGGAAAATCAAAAACCGGTTTGTCAAATATGTGGAAATCGATGATTATTACTCCATCATTGAAGAGTTGAGCAAGGATGAATCTGTGCCTAAGTTCTCCTCCCAACTGGTGTACTTAACCAGTGCTAATTTTAAAACAGAGATTGAGTCTAAGATTATTTATTCCATCATCCAAAAGGAACCTAAACGTGCCGATATTTATTGGTTGGTTCATGTTGATGTGGTGGATGAACCGTTTACAAGCGATTATAAGGTTGAATTCCTTATTCCAGGGAAACTGATTCGTATCGACTTTAAACTTGGATTCCGGGTAGAGCAGAAAGTAAACCTGCTTTACAGAAAAGTGGTGGAGGAATTGGTTAAAAATGGTGAAGTTGACATTACCAGTCAGTATACATCCTTAAAGAAACATAAGATTGCCGGCGATTTCAGGTTTGTGCTCTTAGAAAAGCATTTGTCGAAATTCACTTCTCTGAGTCTATACGAACGTTCTATCTTGGAGTACTATTTTGTGCTAAATAAGTTTAGTCTTTCGCTGGAACGTGGTTTTGGCCTGGATTCCAGTTATGTGAATGTAGAAAAGGTTCCATTGATTTTTGTTACCCCCGACGATATCGAGTTAAATCGACTGCCGGTATAATAGGGTGCCTCATACTTAAAAGATCGGTGTAGATCTTCACAGCCTGTGTTACGTCGTGTAACACAGGCTTTTTTGTGTTCCCTCTTCAAGGGAACTAGTTTTGTATAGCCAGAACAGCAATAAAAGTTGATTTTGTCTTATACTACAATACGTTTACATAAAAAAATTTGTTACGACTAATTGTTTACATTTATTTTTTGTTCCTAAATGATGTTTACATTCTTGAAAAAAAACATGGGAATATGCCTGTAGGTGGTCTACAGGTTCAAAGAAAGGAAAAGAAGGTTTAAAGTGTTTAAGGTTTTCCCGCTACCACCATTTGACTGAGCGTAGGTTCGGTGCTACCGCCTTGTTTCTCAATGGTAATGGCATAAAGTTCAGCATTATCGATGTGTAGCATTTCCTGCAGTACACTGTCGCGTTGCTGATCAATCAGTCCTGCACTTACTGGTTTGCCTTTTACGATGCCCCAAAGTTGGTACTGCTGGTTTGAAGGGAGTTTTTCAAGGGTATTGGCATTGATAAATAGCTCGCCGCTGCTGCTGAGGAATAAATTAGCTTGTTGTTTTTCGTGGCCCGCCACACCAGCCAGGTTAATGTTTATGGTCTTTACAGATGCCATCATTTCAACCTGGTCACTAGCTTGTTTTACTCTTGCCTGAAAGTTTTTATTTTCGACTAAGATTTCAAGTTTTTCCTGTTCAAGAATGGATATTTCTTGCTCATATTTATTCATTTTGTAAATATGGTAAGGCACACCAGCTACAATTAAAAGGATAGCCGCTGCAGTGAAGTAAGGGAAAAGTTTAAAACGCTTATGTTGAACCGGGCTACTTTCTTCAAGCTGTGGATTAACGGCAGAAGATTGTTGGATGGCCGACCAGATTTGATCTTTTACAGGTGCAGGAGGAGTAATCGCATGAAGTTGCGCATACTTTTCCATGGTGCGTTCTGCTTCTTCCAAAGCCGCTTGCACCTCAGGATATTTTAAACATAGTTGTTCCAGGTCGCGAGCTTCTTCTTCTCCGGCTAACCCTAACAGATAGGTTTCCAATATTCCCGACGATATGTAATCCTGTATGTTCAACTTGTTTTTAATATTTTCTTTAGTTTAATCAGCGCGTTTCTTGCCCTGGTTTTCACTGTTCCTAATGGTATTGATAATTGGCTGGCAATTTCCTGTTGTGTAAAACCTTTAAAATAAGCTAAATCTACGATCAGTTTTTCATCCTTACCTAACTCTTCTATAACTTTTGCCAAACCTAAATGATCGACAGGTATATAGGAGAATTTGTTGTGTTCGGCAATGGGTGAATCTGTTGCCAGCCGATTGGTTAGCTTTTCTTTTTTGACCAGGCCCGATCGGGTAAAATCAATGGCCGTATTTCTAGTAATCTGCAACATCCAGGTGAAAAGTCGGCCTTTGGTGGCGTCGTATGATTCAATGTTTTTCCAGATTTTGATAAAAGACTCCTGCAATATGTCTACACTTTCTTCTCTTTCTCCAAGCACTTTAACCACAATGCTGTACAATGCTGCAGCATAATTATCATACAGGTAACTATAGGCACGCCTGTCCTTTGCCCTTAATAAAAGGACAAGTTCCAGCTCAGTATAGGTTTGTTTTTCCTGCAAAATGTAAGCGAATATAATTAATTAACTTAAATATTCAATTAATTGAAATCCAAACTTCATTTATGATCGTAACTACCTATATCAATCTACAAAAAACTCGATTAACAATGGAAAAAATGATGAAAGACACCGAGCATAGCGTTTTTAAAAGACGCTCCTTTTTAAGGTATGCCGGAGCCGGCGTTGCAGTGACTGCTTTAGCCATGGCTGGATGTAAAAAAGATGATGACGGACTACACGATAATGATGGAGTCTATTTTGGAAGAGGCGATATTGCTGTACTTAACTATGCTTATGCGTTGGAACAGCTTGAAGCTGCATTTTACACGCAGGTAATGGCATCGCCTTATAGTGGCATGTCAACACTGGAACAGGGCTACCTAACCGATATCCGCGACCATGAGATTGCACACCGTGAGTTTTTTAAGGCGGCGATTGCTGATAAGGCGATTACTTCCTTGGAGGTTGACTTTTCTTCGATTAACTTTTCAAGCAGAGACAGTGTGTTAGCAACAGCTAAAGCTTTTGAGGATTTAGGGGTTTCAGCCTATAATGGTGCAGGGCGTTTAATTGAGGATGTTAAATACCTTGCTTTAGCTGGAAAGATTGTATCTGTAGAAGCCAGGCATGCTGCCCTGATCCGCGATTTAATCAGTAATGGCTCTTTTGCCGACAATTCGGTGGTGGATGCCAATGGACTTGATACCTCCAGAAGTCCTGTTGCGGTGCTAAAAATCGCTTCTACTTATATTAAAACCAAAATTAACGTAAAAGATTTACCTACCTACTAAACTTACGAAAATGAATTTATTTAACATTATTGATAATATTGAATCGGTGGATCAGGAAATTCACGATCGTTTAAATCCTAGGCGGGCGGCATTAAAACAATTCCTTAATTTTGGAACCAAGGTAAGTGTTGCGGCAATGCCCTTTGCCCTGGGTAGTTTTTTTAATAAAGCTTATGGGCAGGCACCGAGTGATGTAAAAGGCATTCTGAATTTTGCACTCACGCTCGAATACCTGGAAGCTGAATTTTATACTATGGCCGTGGCTACTGCTGGTTTGATTCCTTCGGGTCCGGCTTTGACGGCTATAACTACTATACGTGATCATGAAAACCAGCATGTTGCTTTTCTAAAAACTGCCATTGGCGCAGGTGCGGTAGCTAAACCTACATTTGATTTTACTGCTGGTGGTACATTTGCTAACGTGTTCAGTAACTATGATACTTTCCTGGCCGTAGCACAGGCTTTTGAAGATACCGGTGTAAGGGCATATAAAGGTCAGGCTGGTGGATTAAAAGGCAATAAAGATGTGTTGACTGCCGCTTTAAATATTCACTCTGTTGAAGCACGCCATGCCGCACACTTGCGACAAATGCGACGTGCGAGAGGAGGAGGCGCTGCCAGCATGAAACCCTGGATTACTGGTGCGAATGACAGCGGAATTGGCGCTGTGGTTGATCCGATTTATGCAGGGGAGGATAATAAAACGCAAGGGGGTGTTGATATTACCCAACTGATGGGAGTGATGGGAAAAATTTCAACAAATGCGGCAACCGAAGCTTTTGATGAGCCCTTAACGGCAGAAGCAGTATTGGCTATTGTAAAACCATTTATAAAATAATACACACAATTACCTGGTCATGAACCCTGGAACCTATAAAGT
Organism: Pedobacter sp. CAN_A7; assembly: GCF_015752175.1. Lineage (NCBI taxonomy): Bacteria > Pseudomonadati > Bacteroidota > Sphingobacteriia > Sphingobacteriales > Sphingobacteriaceae > Pedobacter > Pedobacter sp. CAN_A7. The sequence goes on from NZ_JADOUW010000002.1 coordinate 1,160,061, forward strand.
TGGTTCCGGGGTTTTGACTTTAATAACGTTTGATGATCAGGCACCCGTAACTTAAAAGTAGGAGACGATATTCTTCTAAAGCAACAGAATATTGTTTAAATTTATGCTCGTCGGTTTCAGGTGGCAGGTGCCCCTGGATAAATCTCCGAGGGTATAATCACATATGAAAGAAACAGTACCAAAATTTGCCGAAGAATTGTCATTACTGAAGTCGATCATCTTAAAAAGTGGCCTCACTGAAACCATTAAATGGGGTACGGAAGTGTATACCCACCAGGGAAAGAATATTGTTGGCGTTGCCGGATTCAAGAATTTTGTTGCTTTATGGTTTTATAACGGCGTTTTTCTGAAAGATGTACACCAGGTCCTCCTGTGCTCGCAGGAAGGAAAAACCAAGGCCCTAAGGAAATGGCAATTCTATGTTAAAGAGCAGATTAATGAAAGTCTGATATTAGAATATGTGCGTGAAGCCATACAAAACGAAGAACAGGGGCGCATATGGAAACCACAGAAAGCGGAGCCTGCTCAGATTCCTGCATTATTATCGGCCGCTTTTGTGGAAGATCAAGCGCTGAAGGATGCTTTTGAGCTGCTTACGCCATATAAACAAAAAGACTACATCGAACACCTGGATACTGCGAAACGCGAAGACACCAAAAAGGCCAGGCTGGAAAAAATGATCCCGTTGATATTGCAAGGAGTTGGGCTACATGATAAATACAAGAAAAGTTAAACATGGCAACAAACAAAACAATGGAAACTTCGGCTTCGGTTGCCGAATTTATAGCGGCTGTAGAAAACGAACAACAGCGTAAGGATAGTGACGAGCTCATCAAAATGATGAAAACTGTTACGGCACAGGAGCCTAAAATGTGGGGACCAAGTATTATTGGTTTTGGAAGTTATCATTATAAATATGATAGCGGCCATGAAGGCGATGCCCCTTTAATAGGTTTTTCGCCGCGCAAAACAGCAATTTCGTTATACGTTTTTACCGGACTGGAAGAACACAAGCCTTTGCTGGAAGGAATGGGGAAATTTAAAATGGGGAAGGCTTGTATTTACGTTAAAAAACTACAAGACCTCCATGAAGATAAACTCATGGAGGTGATGAAGGAAACGATTACTTTCTTAACATCGAGATACGGCAGTTAAGTATTTGTGTTAATTATTTATAGTCTGGCTGATTGATGGCGTTCAGCTTGCTGTGTTTATAACCATACAGGAAATAGACGACCAGGCCAATTAATAACCAGATACCAAAGCCTACCCAGTTGGAAATGCCCAGTTCACACATCATGTATAAACAGCTCAGTAAACCTAGTACTGGAATCAGACTGAGGTTTTTGACCACACAATAATAACAAATTACCACACAAAGGATCAGGAATATCCACATGGGTATTTTATGTGCAAATAAGCTCCAGCCACTATCGTATTTCTTTTCTGCATCGACGGTGCTGTTATCGATGAATTTTTGGTAATCTGCTTCACTCAGGCTGCCTAAATAAGCTTCCGCATCTGGGTTAATCACTGTGCTATTGGCTAACTGCTGTTCTGCGGTGATTTGATTTTGCACTGCATTAAGTTCCGTATCATTTAAAGAAGTCAGGAAACTTACCGGGTCGTAGATTTTAGTGGTGTTAAAGACAAAGTTGGTACTTTCTGTTTTGTACTTCGTAAAGGCTAATACCAGTAAAATGACAAATAATAAAGGGATGATGTATTTTGAATTGGCATAAGGAATTTTAAATTTCCCACGTTGTATATCAGGTTTGTTTTGCAACACCAATACCCCAGTACACACCAATACAAAGGCAAACAGCGTGCCTATGGAACAAAGGTCCGTTACGATGGTCAGGTTCATAAACAAGGAAGGTACAGCTACTACAAAGCCCACCACAATAGTTGCAAAAGAAGGTGTTTTGTATTTTGGGTGAATTTTGGAGAAGGATTTAGGTAAAAGTCCGTCGCGGCTCATGCTCATCCAGATTCTCGGTTGTCCCATTTGGAAAACCAATAACACACTGGCCATGGCAAAAACAGCACTCACGGCAATAATACCACTCATCATTTTCAAATCTACCTGGTCGAATACAAAGGCCAGAGGGTCACCCACTGCCAATAAGCTATAGTTAACCATACCCGTTAATACCAGGGCAATACATACGTATAAAATGGTACAGATAATAATGGCCCACATCATGGCCCTTGGTAAATCACGTTGAGGGTCTTTACACTCTTCGGCCGTTGTAGAAATGGCATCGAAGCCGATATACGCAAAAAACACCGCAGAAACTCCTTTAAGCACGCCACTTACCCCGTTTGGTGCAAAAGGGTTCCAGTTATCGGTATCTACATAAAAAATCCCTACGGATAGGACCAGTAAAATAACAGCTAATTTAACGATGACCATGGCATTACTGGCATTTCTTGATTCTTTCATGCCGCGGTAAACCAGCCAGGTAATAAAAATAATAATGCCCAGGGCAGGAAGATCGGCCACCACATGAAAGTTACCTATCTTTGGTGCGGTGATCCATGCGTTATTGGCTATACGGGTAGCTTCGTCAAGGTTGGCAAAACTTTTTCCTGCATTGACCAGGGCTTCGGCATGTTTATGGCCATTAAAGGCGGTCAGGTAATCCATCGTCATCCAATCGGGTAAATGTATTCCGTTGATGTCTAATGCTGGAATCCGGATGGAGGAGAGCAGACCCGTAAAATAATCAGACCAGGAAATGGCTACCGTAATGTTACCGATGGCGTATTCCATGATGAGGGACCAGCCGATAATCCAGGCTACGAGTTCGCCGAAAGCCACATAAGAATAGGTGTAGGCACTTCCGGAAACGGGAACCATGGATGCAAATTCTGCATAGGCAAAAGCTGCAAAGCTACAGGCCAGAGCGGTGAAGATGAATAAAAATATGACTGCCGGACCACCGTCTGCACTTGCCTTACCAATGGTGCTAAAAATACCGGCGCCAATGATTGCAGCTATACCGAAAGCGGTTAAATCTCTAACACCAAGTGTTTTACTTAGCGAAGGGTGGTGGTCTCCATATCCTTTTTCTGCATCCGCAAGTATTTTGGAAATGGATTTTTTTCGGAATAGCTGTTGGAGCATATATAAGTTTTTTCAGTTAGTTTTATCAAACATAAAAAATTGTAGCCAAACTATGCGAGTTTGTCCAATTCGTTTTTTACAAAGGCAGCAAGCTCTTTAATGTAATCTACGCTAAAATCAAACTTAATTCCCGCAGTTTTATAAATTTCATTAATAGGTTTGGTGTAACCTAAAGCAAGCGCATCCAGGTATTGTTGCAAGGCTTGATCAGGGTTTTCTTTAAAGTTTTTCCAAATGGCAATGGCACCTAATTGTGCAATACCATATTCGATATAGTAGAAAGGCACTTCAAAAAGGTGCAGTTGTTTTTGCCAGATGTTGGCAAATTCAGCTTCCTGACCTTCCCAGTCAGAAAAACCTGCCCCAAAAGAAGTGTAAATCTGTTTAAACGCTTCTTCTCTATCGGCCGCATTATGGCCAATATTCGTGTATAACCAGTGTTGAAATTTGTCGATCACTGCTACCCACTGTAAGGTTTTCAACACATCAAACAACTGTTCTTTTTTAGCACGTATTAAATCTTCTTCGTTATCGAAATATAGGTGCCAGTGATCCATAGATAGGAGCTCCATACTCATGGAGGCCAATTCAGCCACTTCAGAGGGACAGTGTTTAAAATCGTTAAGTTCTAATTTAGCAGTTAAAAAGGTGTGTACCGCATGACCACCTTCGTGTACCATGGTGGTCAAATCCCTGAGTGAGTTTGCCGAGTTCATGAAAATAAAAGGTGCTCCGGTTTCAGCAAGGGGGTAATTGTAACCACCCGGGGCCTTGCCTTTACGACTTTCGACATCAAAAAGGTTATTTTCCTTCATAATGGCCAACATTTGCCCTAGTTTAGGATCAATGGCATTAAAACAAGCGATGCTTTTATCAATGAGTTCCTGACCGTTTTTAAAAGGTTTTAATGCTGGTTTGCCCGTAGTACTTACCTCCTGGTCCCATGGTTTTAGCAGTTCCAGTCCTAAAAGCTCGGCACGGATATCGGCTTGCTCTTTTAAGATAGGTACAATTTCTTTTTCCACCGCTTCATGGAATTCATAACAATCTTGTGGGGTATAGTCGAACCTGCCCATGGCCTGGAACATATAGTCGCGGTAATTTTCAAAACCTGCGTTTAAGGCAACCTCGTTTCTCATCACAATTAACTCATCAAAAAGGATGTTCAGGTTGTCTTTATCGACTAAACGGCGTTGTTGTATGGTTTCCCAAGCCTCCTGGCGAAGAGAGCGGTTAATGTCTTTTAAAAAGTTAGCCGCTTGCTCCAGTGTATATTCCTGCTCATTGATCACCACGCTCATCGCACCGGTAATGGATTGATAACGCTGTTGGGTAACCTGCAGTTTGGTAAATAACTCGATGTTTTCTTCGCGATAAATTTCCAGTTCTTTTCTAATGCCACGCAGGTAAACAAAGTATTTTTCCTGATCTAATTGATCGATATAGGCACTGGCAACCAGTTTTTGATTTAACTGGTTGTTGAAGGGTGCTGTTTTAGGATCTATTTCTGTCGCGAAATATTGGAAGTCTTTAACCAGCTGTTCATTTGCCGTATCACAGGTCATTTTTATATAGCGCCAGGCGAAATCTTCTTCCAGAGCTGACTCCAGTTCACTTTTATCTTTTAACCAGGTTTCCAAAGCGGCTACATCATCAATTTGACGCGCCAGCAATTCTTCGAATATTGGGGCCAGATTGTCCCATTTCATGTCCAGTTGTTGAGGAATATAATTCCTTTTCTTTTTAGGTATGGTTAAATCGATCATGGGTGTTGAGTTAAAAATGAGTTCTGAATAAAGCGTCTATTAAAAAACAAAGGGCAAAAACCACCGAGGCATAACCATTGGTGGTAGCAAAGGCTTTGTTAACCTTGCTAATGTCGTTAGGTTTTACCAACAAATGCTGGTAGGTAAGCATGCCGCAGAAAAAAGCGATACCCAGATAATAGATCCAGGTAAATGGAATAAAAAACAGGGTGGTGATGACACATAAAGCCGACAGTACATGCAGGAATACCGATAAATTTAAGGCACCTTTTGTGCCTAGTGCAGCAGGTATGGAATGTAGTTTTTCTTCTTTATCAAAACCCTCATCTTGCAGGGCGTAAATGATATCAAAACCACTTGACCAGAAAAATACAGCGAAAGAGTAAAGTACAGGAACAATACCAAATTGCCCGGTTACTGCAATATAGGCCCCAATGGGGGCAAGCGCCAGGCCAAGGCCCAGCACCATATGGCATAATGCGGTGAAACGTTTGGTGTAACTATAAAATAAGACAACGAACAAGGCTACTGGCGACAGGTATAAACACAGGTTGTTGATAAAGGCCGTTGTTGCCACAAACAATAGGCAGTTAATGACCACAAAGGTCAGGGCCGATGATGCGGATATTTTTCCAGCCGGAATATCCCGCATGCTCGTTCGCGGGTTTTTGGCGTCAATGTTCCGGTCCAGATAGCGGTTAAAGGCCATGGCGGCATTGCGAGCAAACACCATACATAGCACCACTAAAACCAACAGCAACCAGTTAAAAGGTTTATCGGTAGTGGTTACACCCAGAAAAAAGCCAATCATGGCAAAGGGCATGGCAAAGATGGAATGTGCAAAAAGTACGAGCGAAAAATATTTCTTCATTGATTTTTACTAGGAAGGTAATTAATACTCAGGGGTATCTTTTTCTTTCGGTGGCAGGATAGGCATCACGAAATCTTTATTTACATCGTCAATAAATTTCAATACCTCATCACGGCCCTGGCCTTTCTCAGCAGAACTTACGACATAAGGAGGGATTTCTTCAAACCAGCCTGCTAAAGCTTTTTTGAACATCGCCACATTTTGATCTGTTTTTACAGCCGATTGTTTGTCGGCCTTAGTAAAGATCAATGCAAAGGGAACCTGGCACTCGCCAAGCCAGCAGCAGAACTCAATATCGATCTTTTGAGGCTCCAGACGGCTATCTACTAATACGAATACGCATTGGAGACTTTCTCTTTTGGTGATGTAGTTACGAATAAATTTCTCCCATTTCTCGCGGCTGCTTTTAGATACCTTAGCATAACCATATCCTGGTAAATCGACGATATACCATTTCTCATTGATTAAAAAATGGTTGATTAACTGGGTTTTACCCGGTCTTTGAGATGTTTTAGCCAATCCATGCTGGTTAACCAACATGTTTATTAAAGAAGACTTTCCGACGTTGGAACGCCCGATAAACGCATATTCCGGCATATTTGCTACCGGTAGAGGGGCAAGCTTTGTATTGCTACAAATAAAAGTTGCTGATTTTATAATCATTTTGCAAAGGTAGAAAATTAGTTTTCAACAATACTTATCTTTGCGGCACAACCATGAATGAAAAAATAACACCATACCAATCGGCATCGGCTACTAAGAAAGAACAAGTAGCGGATATGTTTAATAATATTTCTAAAACTTACGATTTTCTTAACCATTTTCTTTCCTTAGGAATTGATATTATATGGCGTAAGAAGGCCATAGGGGAGCTTAAAGCCATGAAGCCACAGTCGATACTTGATGTGGCGACCGGTACAGGCGACTTTGCCTTTGAGGCGATAAAAATACTTCAGCCTACAAAAATAGTAGGGGTTGATATTTCTGCAGGCATGCTGGCCGAGGCGCAAAAAAAGATCGATGAGCGAAAGCTTGGCGGTGTTTTTACTGTAAAAATAGGGGATTCAGAGAAATTACAATTTAGTGATAACCAATTTGACGCTGTTACGGTAGCTTTTGGGGTACGTAACTATGAGAATTTGGAAAAAGGTCTGTCGGATATGTTCCGCGTACTGAAACCAAAAGGAAAAATCGTGATTTTGGAGTTCTCCAAGCCACAGAAATTTCCGGTTAAACAAGGGTATAACTTTTATTTTCAACATATTTTACCGGTTTTTGGAAAACTATTTTCTAAAGATTCCAGGGCTTATACTTATCTTCCAGAATCTGTAGCAGCTTTTCCTGATGGAACAGCTTTTACAGCATTAATGAACAAAGTAGGTTTTAAAACCACCAAGCATATTTCATTAACCTTTGGTATTTGTTCCATTTACACGGGTATTAAATAAACCTCTAAAAATGATAAAAAAACTGCTCCTCCTGGTATGTGTCATCTTTTTCGTAATATTTTCTGCAAAGGCACAAAACTGGGGCTGGGATCAGGAGGGGGAGGGCGTTAAATTTGCTTACACCCTGCAATACCATGCCTCGCAATACAAGGTGTTTAAGATGCAGGATTGGCAAATTCCGTTTTTTGACCAGCAGGGGCAGGTGACTACCGGATTAAATGGAATTACGGCGGAGGTTAACCCTGGATTTGGCGTGGGTTTGGCTTTGTTAACCAGTCTCCACAAACAGGTGGAACTTCGGCTAAGTCCGACTTTTGTGTTAAACGACCGCATGTTAACCTACCAGTATCAGCAATCAGGTGGTTTTGTACCTCCGGCTTATGAAATTAAAAAAATGGTGCGCGCGGCTGTGGTCGACTTGCCTTTGGCGGTTAAACTACAGTCAGATCGCCGCAAGAATTTTGCCATGTATGTTGTGGCTGGCAGCAAATATTCCATCAACCTAAACTCTTCAGGACAAGGGGAAGATGCAGAAAAAGTGGCCTTTGAAAAGTTGTTAAGGAATAAAAAAGCTTTCTTTTCTTATGAGGCTGGTTTAGGGATAGACATTCATTTTGAGCATTTTAAATTGTCGCCAGAAGTGAAATACGCGTCCTCTTTTGGGGATGTATTAAAACATGAAAATACGGCTTTCTCCAGGCCAATAGATAAATTAATGCTCCGTAACGTTACATTTAGTTTATATATACAGTAAAGTTAGCGGGTAAAAAATCTTATTTTTGCGAGATAATTTTGTAGCACATGATCTCAAAAATTGCGTTAATCACAGGAGCAACTTCCGGCATCGGTGAAGCATGCGCCAATCTCTTTGCACAGCAGGGATACCAGCTTATTCTTCTGGGAAGGCGTTCTGAACGACTGGAGAAACTCTCTACTACCTTAACCGCCACTCATGCTATTCAGGTGCTGCCACTTGTTGCAGATGTAAGGGATAAAGTCACCTTAACTGCTGTACTGGAAGGGATTCCAACCGAATGGAAGAAAGTTGATGTGTTGGTTAACAATGCCGGACTGAGTCAGGGCCTGGATCCTATTGATAAAGGAGATACGGACGATTGGGATACCATGATTGACACCAATGTTAAAGGACTGCTGTATGTGTCTAAAATTGTTTCTAACTGGATGATTCCTTTTCAAAGTGGGCATATTATTAACATTGGATCCATTGCCGGAAAAGAGGTTTACCCTAATGGAAATGTATATTGTGCCACTAAACATGCGGTCGATGCATTAAACAAAGGCATGCGTATTGATTTACTTCCGCACCATATCAAGGTGACCGCCATTAATCCAGGTATGGTAGAAACCGAGTTTTCGTTGGTTCGTTTTAAAGGCGATGAAGATCGTGCAAAGAAAGTTTACCAGGGACTATTGCCTTTAATGGCTGAAGATATAGCCGATGCGATTTGGTTTGTAGTAAGCCGTCCGGCACACGTAAATATTAATGACATGCTGATTATGCCAAGTGCACAAGCCACAGCAACAATTACCAATAAAAACTAAAATGATGATATCAAATACTATAGATCAGGAAATAAAGCAAGCGATGCTTGCAAAAAACCAAAGTAAATTAAGAGGTTTAAGAGCAATAAAAGCGGCTTTATTATTAGCGAAAACTGAAAAAGGCTCTGCTGATGAAATGACCGAAGATACGGAAATGAAGATTTTGCAGAAGCTGATTAAACAACGTAAGGAATCTGCAGATATTTATAACCAGCAAGGCCGCGCAGATCTTGCCGTGGTGGAGGAGGAAGAAATTGAAGTGATTTCGAACTTTTTACCTAAGCAATTGGAAAGAGCAGAAGTGGAAGCAATCATTGCGAAGATCGTTGCCGAAACGGGAGCAAGTTCGATGAAAGATATGGGTAAAGTTGTTGGCCTGGCCAATAAAGACCTTGCCGGTAAGGCCGATGGTAAACTCATTGCTGAGATCGTTAAATCGCAATTGGCATAAATTGTGCTGATAAGGTAAGTAGTTGTTATTTTGAAAAAAGTGCTGCTAAACTGCCTTAAATTAACTTATGTCTACTAACTTAGTAGCACATCCAAAAACATAAAATGAAATACGAAGTAATAGAAGATAATGGGTACAAATATATAGAGGCAGGCGAGGGTGAAACACTGGTATTACTTCATGGTTTAATGGGTGAGTTGAGCAATTGGGAAGCTACGATAGATTACTTTAAAGATCGCTATCGTGTTTTAGTGCCAATTTTACCAATATATGAATTGCCTTTATTAACATTAGGGGTGAAAAGTTTAGCGAAATATGTTCATCGGTTTTTAAAGTTTAAAAAACTGAATCAAGTGGTTTTAATAGGAAATTCACTGGGTGGACATGTTGGATTAGTATTAACAGCTGCACACCAGGAAAATGTAAAAGCGTTGGTGTTAACAGGCAGCTCTGGTTTATATGAGAATGCGTTTGGTGGGAGTTTCCCTAAACGTGGAAGTTATGAATACATAAAAGAAAAAACCGCAGATACCTTCTATGATCCGGCAACGGCCACTAAAGAATTGGTAGATGAAGTTTTTAAAACGGTTAATGAACGTAGCCGGGTAATTAGAATCTTAGCCATGGCGAAGTCTGCTATCCGCCACAACATGTCTAAAGACCTGAGCAGAATTACCATACCTGTATCCTTAATTTGGGGTAAACAGGATAAAGTAACCCCGCCGGATGTTGCGGAGGAATTTTATGAATTGCTACCCAACTCTGAATTGAACTGGGTAGATAAATGCGGGCATGCGCCGATGATGGAGCAGCCTGAGGTTTTTAACGAATACCTGAATAAATTTTTAAATAGAATTTTACTGAAATAATGTTTGCATCTGCTTTAATATCGAACACGATCCCTCCATTAAGGACCACTGACACGGTGCAGCGGGCCTTGGAGCGTCTGTCTGATTTTAAGCTTTCGCATTTGCCAATATTAGAAGATCAGCAATACCTGGGGTTGATTGCAGAAGATGAATTGATTGAAGTTCGTGATGGTAACCAGCTTTTGGGCGGGTTATCTTTAACCATTCTCAATTCTTTCGTTTATCCTGATTCACATGTTTACGATGTGATACGCTTGTTTAACCAATTGAACCTTTCTATAGTTCCAGTGTTGGATTATAAGAAAAACTACCTGGGCATTGTCTCCTCACATAGCCTTGTGGCTTATACAGCAGATCTTTTTGCCGTAAAAGATCCCGGAGGTATTATTGTTCTGGAAATAAGTAACCGCAACAATTCCTTGTCGCACATGGCGCAGATTGTGGAAGCAGACAATGCACAGATCTTATCATCCTATATACAGTCCTTTCCAGATTCCACTAAACTGGAAGTCACCTTGAAAATTAATAAAACGGAGTTATCTGGTATTATTGCTTCTTTTGAACGCTATGATTATCAGGTTAAAGCTGTTTTTAACAGTACCGCAACAGATCAGGGAACCGAAGACAGGTTTAATTCTTTTATGAATTACTTAAACGTATAAATGAAAATTGCAATTTACGGTAGGGAGTTTAATAACACCGTTTTGCCTTATGTTCAGGAAGTTTTTAATGTACTGGAACATTTTAAGGTTCAAACCATCATCTTCGAAAAGTACCATCAATTTATTAACGACAAGGTTAAATTACCTGCGGGCTATGTTACATTCAGTAACAATGTAGAATTGGTTGGCCAGGCAGATGTTTTACTTAGCCTGGGTGGCGATGGCACCTTGCTTGATACCTTATCATTGGTTCGGGATTCGGGCATACCTGTGATCGGAATTAATTTTGGGCGCCTGGGCTTTCTGGCCAGTGTTAAAAAAGAAGAAATTAAAGGGGCTATACAGGCCCTTTTGAATAACCAGTATACCCTGGATAGGCGCAGTTTGCTAAGCCTGAAATCAGAAAATAACTTATTTGGCGACGAAAATTTCGCTTTAAACGACATCACCATTCACCGTCGTGATAATTCGGCCATGATGATTATCCATGCGTATATGGATGATGAATTCGTAAATTCTTATTGGGCCGATGGTTTAATTATGGCCACCCCCACCGGGTCTACGGCCTATTCTTTAAGCTGCGGTGGACCAATTATTTTTCCAAGCTCTCAAAGTTTTGTCATCACTCCAGTCGCTCCGCATAACTTGAATGTTCGCCCCTTGATTATTCCCGACAATGTTTCCCTGACTTTTGAGGTGGAAGCCAGGAGTTCCAAGTTTCTGGTTTCCTGCGATTCGCGCACGGAAACGGTAGATCGTACGGTTAAAATCCACTTACGTAAAGCAAATTTCGGTGTAAATTTAATCCGTTTGAATAAGGAAAGTTATTTAACTACCTTAAGGAGCAAATTACTCTGGGGTATTGACACACGTAACTATTAGTATGAAATTAAGAAACGGACTGCTATTCTTGCTGGCGCTAACCGGACTGAACTTTATGGGTATGCCTGTTAGCCAGGCACAAAATCTGGAAATAGGCTTAACTGCCGGTGGCACAGCTTACATGGGAGATTTAAATCCTGACCATCCTTTTAAAATAAGTGGTGAAGCCGCAGGTGGTTTCGTCAAACTAAATCTGGATCCATACTGGTCACTAGGGATACATTATACTTATGGCCGTATTACTGCCGACGATGCAAAATCAAGTCAGGCAGATTTTCAACAGCGTAATTTAAAATTTTATACCCCGCTTCATGAAATAGCAGCAATTGTTGATTTTAATTTTATGGAATATTTTGCGGGTGGGGGCAGAAAAAGGTTTACGCCATATGTTTATGCCGGAATTGGAGGAGTACTTTTCAATCCTAAACGTAAAGTTGATGATGAGGTGTATTACTTAAGGTTATACCGGACAGAAGATCAATACTTTCCTTACCGGAATTACTCCTTTACCATTCCTTACGGTGCCGGTGTGAAATTTAAACTGAAGTCCAACCTTACCCTCCTGGCCAACATTGGCTACCGATCTACCTTTACCGACTATATGGACGATGTAAGTGGTGTATATCACGGCATCACTGATGGTAACCTCATGCGGGAGTATCTGGCTAACCCAGCCCTGGATAACCGTAGCTTTGGTGCACAACGAGGAGATTCTCGGAAGTCTGATACCTACATGTTTTCGCAGGTGGGCCTATCTTATACGTTTCCATGCAAAGACTGTTGGACCTTTTAGCATTGAATTGCATATAAATAAGTTATTAATCATAGAAAATTTTACCTTTGTGGGCCTAAAATGTTTTACTTTTTAGGATCATTTTCATAATGTTAGATGGGATTTAAAGAACAAATTGACCTTACGCGTTTACCTGAACACATAGCCATCATCATGGACGGTAACGGCCGGTGGGCCAAAAATCAAGGAAAGTTCAGGGTTTTTGGTCATGAGAACGGTGTGCTGTCGGTGAAGGATATTGTAGAAGGATGCGCAGATATCGGTATTAAATACCTGACGATATATACCTTTTCTACCGAAAACTGGAACCGCCCGGTGGAGGAAGTAAATGCATTAATGGAGATATTTATATCAACCATTAATCAGGAAACACCAAGATTAACGAAAAATAACATCCGCTTGAATGCTATCGGTGATATCTCCTCATTGCCGCAAAAATGCATTGACGACTTAAAAAGTGCGATGGACAAAACTGCACAAAACACACGATGTACCCTCACCTTAGCGTTAAGTTATAGTGCCCGATGGGAGATTACAGAAGCAGCGAAAAAACTTGCCCAATTAGCAGTAGATCAAAAAATTAATATCAGTGATATTAAAGAAGAAGATTTCTCTGCCCAGCTGACAACCAGCGATATGCCCGATCCGGAACTAATTATCAGGACCAGTGGAGAGCACCGAATTAGCAATTTCCTACTTTGGCAAATGGCTTATACGGAGTTATACTTCACCGAAACCCTATGGCCTGATTTCAGACAGGAAGACCTGTTTGAAGCAATTGTAGACTATCAAAAACGCGAAAGACGCTTTGGTAAAATTAGTGAGCAGTTGAACTAATTTTAGTTTTAACACTTTTTAACATGTGTTTAAATTAACTTAGCGACGATTTTAAGATTGTAATGAAAAGAATATACCAACTTATATTATTGTTATTGTTTGGGTTACCAACAATGGCACAGATCACACGTCCACCTTCCAACCCCGCAACACCAACGTTGAAAGTTCAAGGTTTGAACATGGATTATTTTAGCCCTAAAGATTATATCATTGGGGGAACCACCTTAGTAGGGGTTAAACATTTAGATAAGGAAGTGATTATCACTTTATCTAAATTGATTAAAGGGGAAACCATTACTCTTCCTGGTGAAGCTACTGGAAATGCCATTAAAAACCTGTGGGCTCAGGGCTTGTTTGACGATGTTAGACTTGACGTGAGTAAACTGGATGGTGATACCGTTTATTTTGAGATCGGTGTGACAGAACGTTCGCGCCTGAGTTCATTTGAGCTGCTTGGGGTAAGTAAGTCGCAAAAGACTGACCTGACCGAGATGCTTAACGCCAGAACAGGTAAAACTGTTGTTAATGAGAACTTATATAACACCACAACCAATACGATCACAAAATACCTGAGTGAAAAAGGCTACTTTTTTACTAAAGTAGATTTTAAAACCATCCCTGATCCTAGTCAGGATAATAGTGTGGTTTTACAGGTAAATGTAGACCGTGGCCGTAAGGTGAAAGTCCATGAAATTAATTTTACTGGTAACGAGGTGTTTTCAGATGCCAAATTGCGCAAGTACCTGAAGAAAACGAAACAACAAGCTTTCTATAAAGTATTTGGTTCTGGTAAATTCAACCAGACAAAATATGACGAGGATAAGCTTAAAATGGTTTCTAAAATGCATGAAGCGGGTTACCGTGATGCAGCCATTATTAACGATAGTGTATACCGTTACAGTGATAAAGCTGTAGGTATTCACATGGACGTTTTTGAAGGTCCTAAATATTTCTTTGGAGATATTACCTGGTCTGGAAATGCGAAGTATGCAACCAAAGATTTGACCAGGGTATTAGGTATCGAAAAAGGGGAAGTCTTCAGTGAAGAAAAACTAGAGCGAAGATTAAGAGGTAACGGCGGAAGCGACGATGTATCAAGTATCTATTTAAATGATGGTTATTTAACATTCAACGTAGATCCTGTTCAAACTAAAATACATGGTGATACGGTTGATTTAGAAATGCGTATTTATGAAGGGCCTCAGTATACGAATAACAGAATTACAGTAAAAGGAAATACCATTACTAACGACCGTGTGGTGTTAAGAGAGATCAGGACTAAACCGGGTGATAAATTTTCGAAAGAATTATTAGTTCGTACGGTTAGAGAGATTGGGCAGTTAGGCAACTTTGATGAGACTAAAACTGTTCCTACGCCAAAACCAAATCCTTCGGATGGTACCGTTGATATCGAATATGCTGTGGAGGAGAAACCTTCTGACCAGATCGAATTATCAGGTGGTTTTGGTGGTGGCCGTATCATCGGAACATTAGGTTTAACTTTCAATAACTTCTCGTTAAGGAACCTGTTTAACCTGAAAGCGTACAAACCGCTTCCTAAAGGTGACGGGCAGAAATTAAGTTTACGTGGACAAACAAATGGTAAGCAGTATCAATCTTACAGTTTCTCGTTCTCTGAGCCTTGGTTAGGTGGTAAAAAACCAATCAGTTTTGGGGTTAGTGCCTTTACTTCCCTGTCGTCAAATGGTGGAGTTGGTTATTATGGTGTTGATGAAGCTGACTCACGTTTCATGAAGATCCGTTTAAATGGGGTAACCGTAAGTTTAGGTAAACGTTTGAACTGGCCAGATAACTATTTCCAATTAACACATTCCATTAATGCTCAACAATACATCCTGCAAAATTACCCTGGATACAAGTTTAGCACCGGTACTTCATACAACTTTAACTTAACACAGGAACTAAGTAGAGATTCGAGAGATTCACCTATTTTCCCTACCGGAGGTTCATATTTTAAGTTTACCGTACAGGCTACACCACCATATTCATTATTTAATGATATCAACTACGCAACAGCGCCCGATAAAGAGCGTTATAAGTTTACAGAATATCATAAATGGAAGTTAGAAGGACAGTGGTTTCAAAGGATTGCAGGTAAATTGGTGTTAATGTCGCAAGCACAATTCGGTTTCTTAGGAACCTATAATCAAGCTGTTGGCCAATCTGCATTTGAGCGTTTCAAATTAGGTGGTGATGGGATGCAAGGTTTTGACTTCCTACAAGGATCTGAGTTGATCAAGATGCGTGGTTATGCTAACAATGTGGTTATTCCAGTTGGTGCAGATCCATACATTGCGCAAAACTCTGGTAGCCCAATTTTCACTAAGTATGTCTTAGAGTTAAGGTATCCGGTTATTGCAAGTCAGCAGGCAACTGCTTATATTGTAGGCTTCGGTGAAGCAGGTAACACCTGGAACTCGTTTAAAGATTACAACCCGTTTAACGTGAGAAGATCAGCGGGTATTGGCGCAAGGATATTTTTACCGATATTTGGTATGTTAGGTATTGATTACGGTCATGCGTTTGATGCCATCCCTGGAGTAACCGATGGTGGTAAACAAGCCTTTACCTTTAGTATTGCACAACAATTAGGCGGATTTAATTAACAAATAGATTATGAAAAAATACATCTTATTAAGCTTCTTACTTTTCACCGGAATAGGTGCTTTTGCCCAGAAGTTTGCTTATGTAGACACGGAGTATATCTTAAAGCATTTACCGGAGTATAAAGCAGCGGTTGATCAGTTAACAGCTACCTCTGAACAATTTCAGGTGCAGGTAGATGGCAAGTACGCTCAGATAGACGGACTTTATAAAGCTTACCAGGCAGATCAGGTTTTGTTAACTGATGATATGCGTAAGAAAAGAGAAAACGATATCATTGAGAAAGAGAAAGAAGCAAAAGAATTTCAACGTCAGAAATTTGGTCCTGAGGGAGAACTTTTCAAGGCCCGAATCAAATTACTAAAACCTATTCAAGATAAAGTAAGTGCAACGATTGCGGAATTTGCGAAAAGCAAAACTTTAGACTTTATCTTTGATAAAAGCAGTGAGGCAACAATGATGATCTATGCTAGCGCTAATTATGACCTTAGTAAAGATGTGATCATTAAATTGGGATACAAGCCCGGAGCTCTTGTAAAATAAACGCACAACACAAATTTTAAAACAATAAATTAGAAAAATAGAATGAGAAAGTTAATTAATGTATTTTTTGTAGCAGCGGCTTTGTTGTTTTCGGCTAACGTAGCAAATGCACAGCAGAAGATTGGGCACTTAAATTCAGAAGAAGTTTTCGCTAACCTGGCCGATGCTAAGACAGCACAAACTACGCTTGAGAACTTAGCTAAAGTGAAACAAGCAGAAATTGGTAAAATGCAAACGGAGTACCAAACAAAGTATGAAGCTGCAATCGCTAAAAACAAAACGTTAAGCGAAGCCAATAAAGAAACAGTAACAAAAGAATTGCAAGTGATGGGTGAAGAATTGCAGGGCATGGAAAAACGCATTAAAGATGCGCAAACAAAAGCTCAGCAAGAAATTGCCACTAAACAAGGTGAATTGTATACACCGATCAATCAGAAATTTGAAACAGCGGTTAAAGCTGTAGCTAAAGACAAAGGTTTAGCCTATGTGTTTGACATTGCTGCACAACAAGGTGCAAACAATTTGTTATTCTCTGATGGTGGTGATGATATCACTGCTGCGGTTAAAGCAAAATTAGGTATCTCAGCTTCAGCTGCACCTGCAAAAAAATAAGTATAAAAAATTAGTTAAATTGGCGGAATGAAGGATAAACCTTCATTCCGCTTTTTTTGTTATGAACAATTCCAATGCTATAGGGGTGTTTGATTCCGGTTACGGAGGGCTAACCGTTTTTAAATCAATTATTAAAGAACTTCCTGATTATAACTACATCTATCTTGGCGATAATGCCCGTGCACCTTATGGTGATCATCCCTATGAAATTGTTTACCAGTATACGCTGGAATGCGTGGAATGGCTATTTGCACAAGGTTGTTCTTTGGTGATTTTAGCTTGCAATACCGCATCGGCAAAAGCACTGCGCAGTATTCAGCAAAAGGTGCTTCCTGTTAAGTATCCTAACCACCGGGTACTTGGTGTGATTCGCCCTACGGCTGAAGTAATAGGTAATTATACCACATCACAAACCATTGGTGTAATGGGTACCCGTGGTACCATTAATTCGCGGTCGTATCCTTTGGAAATAGAAAAGTTTTTCCCGGCTGTAAACGTAGTGCAGCAAAGTTGCCCCATGTGGGTGCCATTGATCGAGAATAACGAGCACCTTACCCCGGGTGCCGATCACTTCGTTCAAAAATACCTGCAGGAGCTCCTCTCACAGGCTCCAAACCTCGACTGCATCTTATTAGCCTGTACACATTACCCTTTACTGGTGCCCAAGCTATTGGAGTTTCTACCAGAAGGGATACAGTTGGTATCACAGGGAGAAATTGTCGCCTCAAGTTTGAATACCTATCTGTTGAATCATCCTGAAATTGAGGCTAAATTAGGCCGAAATGAACCACCCAAATTCTTTACCTCTGGTGATGCTACTGTTTTTAACGCCAGGGCATCCCTGTTTTTTGAGGAAAATGTCGCTTCAACACAGATTAAAGCCCTTCAAGATCGATAGTCATCTGCATTGCATTTTATATTTTTCTTACTAGGTTCTAAATTTTTTTAGCGGTAAATTTGCGGCTCAATTAACACACCCATGAGCGACCAGATAAAACATGAATGCGGAATTGCTTTTATTCGCCTTCTGAAACCTCTCTCTTTCTACCAGGAAAAATACGGAACAGCACTTTACGGACTAAACAAGTTGTACTTGCTAATGGAAAAACAGCATAACCGTGGTCAGGACGGCGCTGGAATTGCCACCATTAAGCTGGACGTTAAACCCGGTCACCGCTACATTAGCCGTTACCGTTCCATGGCTCAAAATGCTGTAGCAGACATATTTGGTTACGTACAGAGCAAATTTGTAGACATCGAAGCGGAAACGCCAGAACTGATGCAGGATACCGAATGGTTAAAAGCAAATGTAAGTTTCATTGGGGAAGTGTTGTTAGGGCACCTTCGTTATGGTACACATGGTAAAAACAGCATCGAGAACTGTCACCCTTTCCTTCGTCAGAACAATTGGATGACTCGTAACCTGGTCATTGCCGGTAATTTCAACATGACCAACGTGGACGAATTATTGGAGCAGCTGTATGAGTTAGGTCAGCATCCAAAAGAGCAGGCCGATACGGTTACCGTATTGGAGAAAATCGGACATTTTCTGGATGATGAAAATCAGGAGTTATTTGATGCTTATAAAAAAGAAGGATTTGATAATGTTGAAATCACACATAAAATCTCTGAAGCTTTAAATATCGCAAATATCCTTCGCCGCTCTGCAAAAACATGGGATGGTGGTTATGCCATTTCCGGTATTGTTGGTAATGGTGATGCTTTCGTTTTACGTGATCCTGCAGGCATACGCCCGGCATTCTATTATGCCGATGACGAGATTGTAGTTGCAGCTTCAGAAAGACCAGCTATTCAAACTGCTTTTAACATCCACTTTAACGATGTTAAAGAAATTGAACCCGGCCATGCCCTTATTGTAAAAAAGAATGGTACAGTGAGCATGGAAGTTTTCAGAGAACCTGAAGAAAAACGTGCCTGCTCCTTTGAAAGGATTTATTTCTCCAGGGGAAGTGATGCTGAAATCTATAAAGAAAGAAAACACCTGGGTCACCTGCTTTGCAAACAAATACTAAAAGCAGTAGAAGGCGATCTTAAAAATACAGTTTTCTCTTTCATTCCTAATACTGCAGAAGTTTCTTTCTATGGTATGGTGGAAGGAATACACGAACACATCCGCACGTTACAAAAGGATGCGCTAATCAACCGCAAGGATCAGCTTAACGATGAGCAGCTGGATGAATTGTTGTCCATTTCACCACGTGTAGAAAAGTTAGCCATTAAAGATGTAAAGCTGAGAACGTTTATTACACAGGATGCAGACCGTGGCGATATGGTTGCCCATGTATATGATACCACTTACGGTTTAATTAAAAACGATACTGACACGCTGGTGGCGATTGATGATTCCATTGTAAGGGGAACAACCCTAAAACAAAGTATCATTAAAATCATCGACAGGTTACACCCTAAAAAGATTATCATTGTTTCATCAGCACCACAAATCCGTTACCCGGATTGTTATGGTATTGATATGTCTAAGATGGGCGAGTTTGTTGCCTTTGAAGCTGCTATTCAATTGTTGAAAGCACGCGGCATGGAACAGGTGATTGAAGATGTTTACCAGAAATGTAAAGCTTCGTTGCTGTTACCAAAAGAGCAAATCATTAATCACGTTAAAGAAATCTACAGGCCATTTGCCCAGGAAGAGATTTCTGCACAGATTACAAAAATCATTACACCAGCGAATACACATGCAGAAGTACAGGTGATCTATCAAACCCTTGATAATTTACATGTAGCATGTCCTAACCATAAAGGCGATTGGTATTTCTCAGGTAATTACCCGACCCCAGGAGGTAATAAGGTCGTCAACAAAGCCTTTGTTAACTGGAAAGAAGGAAATAACCAGAGAGCTTATTAAATAGCGCTAAAACAGAAAAAGCCCGCTTTACACAAAACTGTGTGAAGCGGGCTTTTTATATTCATAACTATCCGTTGTAATATTTATAGAGCACGTCGTAAAACAGGCGCAGTGCAAAAAGCACAATGACCGCTCCGGCTATGCGGTTTAACAGTTGAATACTTCGTTCCTTGATTTTATAACGGAGTTTAGCCGCATAATAAGTTTTAATAAAGTCCATGGTAAGTTGTGTCATCATCGCAATCACAAAGAACACCACTTTCTCATTCATGTCGTAGTGCAGCTGCACAGACACCACACCACCAACCATAATCCAAAACATGAGTGTGGTAGGTGATAACAGGCACATCAGGAAACCTTTAAGCACATAACCGCGCTTTCGTATTTTAATTTCGGCTTCAATACAGTAATCCACCTTTACTTTTTTTATCAGGTAGAACAAACCTATTCCTAAGAGAAATAAACCACCAACAATACCAATATACTGACTATATTGGCTATTGTAACTAACAAACTGTGTACTGAATATGGTGGCAGAAATGAATATAACATCACTGAGTATGACGCCAACTGCTAAAGAAAAACCTGCTTTAAATCCTTTTTCTATGCTCGTTTTTATCATCGAGAAGAATACAGGACCCGTTAAAAACGAAAACAAAATACCTGCACCTATCCCTTGTAAAATTGTTTCTAACATCTAACCTAAACGTATTTTTATGCAATATGCGATTTTAAAGGCTAAAAACTCCTATTTTTTTCACTAGTTTTAGCCACTGAACAATTAACTAAATTACTTTTCACTAACCACACACATGGAACAACAATCGCAAAAAAATTATGGAACTGCATTGTATACGATCATTACAGTGTTCTTCTTTTGGGGATTTGTGGCCGCATCAAACGGGATATTTATTCCGTTTTGTAAAACCCATTTTGACCTTACTCAATTCGAATCTCAATTAGTCGATTTCACCTTTTATGGAGGTTATTTTATCGGATCTTTGATTTTGTATTTTGCATCGCAGGCTAGCAAAATTGATATCTTAAATAAAATCGGCTATAAAAAAGGTATCATCGCAGGTTTGATTATTTCAGCTGCCGGTGCCTTATTAATGATCCCCGCGGTTAACTCAGCAAGTTTTGCCTTCATCCTGATTGCATTTTTTGTTATCGCCATTGGTTTCTCTTTACAACAAACTGCAGCTAACCCTTTTGTGGTTGCTTTAGGTGCTCCACAAAGTGGTACCCACCGTTTAAACCTTGCAGGTGGTGTAAATAACTTTGGTGGTTTAATGGGACCTGTTATTGTGAGTGTGGTGTTATTTGGTACGGCAAACGATGCTGTTCCTAAAGAGATTGATATTACTTCCATTAATAACCTTTATTTAATTTTGGCTGGCTTATTTGTGGCTGTTGCCATTTTCTTTGCACTGTCCAAACTTCCTGATGTGATCAATCATGATAGGATGGAGTCTAGCTCTAAATCAAATTGGCCTTTGATCATTATGTTGGTTGCCTTTTTTATGATGATGGCAGCTGATCCATTGGTTGACTTTACCGGATTAAGCAAAGAGCTTTTTGTTTATTCTTCGTTGGCCATTATTGTGCTTACCCTCATGTATGTTTACGGCAATAAAAAAGAAAACCCTGCACAGTGGGGTGCCATGCAATACCCACAATTGATTCTGGGCATGCTGGCCATCTTTATTTACGTAGGGGTGGAAGTAACCATTCAAAGTAACCTGGGTGCCTTGTTAAACCTGTCAGAATTTGGTGGTTTGCCAGAATCAGACATCAAACAATACATTTCTCTGTATTGGGGAAGTATGATGATTGGTCGTTGGACAGGTGCCATCAGTGCCTTTAACCTTCAAAAATCAACTAAACAAATATTAACTGTTGTGGTGCCATTTATCGCCTTTGGGGTGATTCTGGTTGTGAATCATTTCACAGGTACCGATATTGGCAACATGTATATTTACGCTGTTTCTATTGCTGTCATGGTAGTAGCGGTGTTTATCGGACAAGAAAAACCAGCTAAAACGTTAGCCATTTTCAGTACCTTGGGTGTAATCGCCATGATTATTGGTTTATTCACCACAGGCGATGTATCTGTGTTTGCATTCATTAGTGGCGGTTTATGCTGTTCCATCATGTGGCCATCCATTTTCGCTTTATCCATTACTGGTTTAGGAAAATACACCAGTCAGGGTTCTTCATTTTTAATCATGATGATTTTAGGTGGTGCGATCATTCCACCGGTGCAAGGATTCCTTGCCGATACCAGCGGTATCCACCTTTCTTATGTAGTTCCTGCCATTGGTTTTGCTTACCTGATTTTCTTTGCCTGGAAAGTAAGTGGCGTATTAAAGAAACAAGGTTATGACGTAGAGCAGATTGCCTCAGAAGGCGGTCACTAATCTTATTTAAAATCTATAAAGGCCGTCTTAAATTGATTTTAAGACGGCCTTTATCATTTAAACTAACGTATATATGAAGCAAAGTTTTGCTGATATTTTCATGAACCTGGCCAGCGACCTGGCCTTTAGGTCGCATTGTGTACGTGCACAGGTAGGTGCCGTATTAACTAAAGACACTAGAATTATTTCCATCGGTTATAACGGCCCTCCCGCTGGTACACACAACTGCGATGAAGAGTGGCCGGAAACAGGTTGCGAAAAGGATTCCCGCGGAAGTTGCCTCCTGGCTTTACATGCCGAAGAAAACGCCATCTTATATGCCACTAAAAACGGCTCCAACATTGCCGGTGCAACACTTTATACCACGCTGTCGCCTTGCATCGCCTGTGCCCGCTTAATCTTGTCTTCAGGCATCAAAGCAGTGGTCTACAAACACTCCTATGCCGCCTATAAAGGATTGCCCACTGATGAAGGGGTCGATTTCTTAAAAAGATTCGGCGTTGAGGTGAATAAATATTAACTTTGTGCCCATGCTAGAAAAAATCATCATTATCGATTTTGGATCCCAATACACACAGTTAATTGCACGCAGAGTTCGAGAATTAAACGTTTATTGCGAAATATATCCTTTCCATAATATTCCAGAGTTTTCACCAGAGGTTAAAGGTGTTATTCTTTCCGGTAGTCCTTTTTCGGTTCGCCAGGACGATGCCCCTCAGATTGACCTGACCAAAATTCATCAGCAATTTCCCGTTCTAGCCGTTTGTTATGGTGCACAATACATTGCGCAGCAATCAGGTGGTGAAGTAAAACCTTCATCGACCAGGGAATATGGCAGAGCAAATTTAAACTTCGTGGCAGCAGAAAGTAAGCTGTTTAAAAATATTGCACAGGATTCACAGGTATGGATGTCACATGGTGATACTATTACCCAGGTACCTGAAACCTTTGAACTGATTGCCAGTACCGATAGTGTAAAAGTAGCAGCATACCGTGTTAAAGACACGGATACCTATGCTATACAATTCCACCCAGAGGTAACACACAGTTTAGACGGTAAACAATTGCTGGAAAACTTCCTGGTAGATATCTGCGGATGTGCACAACAATGGACCCCAGATGCTTTCGTTGATACCACTATCGCTGAGTTACAAGCGAAATTAGGTAACGACAAGGTTGTTTTAGGTTTATCAGGCGGTGTAGACAGTAGTGTAGCCGCTATCTTATTGCATAAAGCCATTGGTAAAAACCTTCACTGTATTTTCGTTAACAACGGCCTTTTACGTAAAGATGAGTACGAAGGGGTACTTGAACAATACAAACACCTTGGATTAAATATAAAAGGCGTTGATGCTACTGACCGCTTCTTAAGTCAGCTGGCCGGTGTTAAAGATCCTGAATTAAAGCGTAAAGCCATAGGCCGCGTATTTATCGAGGTATTTGATGCCGAAGCTCACCTGATACAGGATGTGAAATGGCTTGCACAAGGTACTATTTACCCTGACGTAATCGAGTCCGTATCTGTAAACGGCCCATCAGCTACCATTAAGTCACACCATAACGTTGGTGGCTTGCCAGATTTTATGAAACTTAAAGTGGTAGAACCACTGAACACTTTGTTTAAAGATGAAGTGAGAAGAGTAGGCCGTTCCTTAGGGCTTGAAGATTTCATTATTGGCCGTCACCCTTTCCCAGGTCCAGGTTTAGCCATTCGTATTTTAGGCGATGTTACTGCAGAAAAAGTAGCTATCTTACAGGAAGCCGATGCCATTTACATCAACAACCTGAAAGAAGCAGGGCTGTACGACAAAGTATGGCAGGCTGGCGCAATCTTTTTACCTGTACAATCTGTAGGGGTAATGGGAGATGAGCGTACCTATGAAAATGTTATCTGCCTCAGAGCAGTAGAATCCGTTGATGGAATGACTGCCGATTGGTGCCATTTACCTTATCCAGTATTGGCTAAGATCTCTAATGAAATAATTAACAAAGTTAAAGGAATTAACCGGGTAGTCTATGATATCAGTTCAAAACCACCTGCAACCATTGAGTGGGAATAAATATTTAATCGTCATTTTCATGGCATTGTACCTTTCGGCATGTTCGCCGAAGGTACAAACCGTGAACAAAAGTACCGCTCCTGAAGAGAAGGAAAAGGTGGAGGAAGTGATTAAGCCACCCAAAAAATTCAAAGAAGCCATGGTTTCTTTGTTAGTGCCATTTAATTTACAAGACTACAAGGCCAAACCCACCACCAAAGCGGAAATTGAAAAACATGCCATGGCCATTGATTTTTATCAGGGCTTTAAATTAGGTATCGACTCTGCCGCCTCTTTTGGTTTAAATTTTAAATTACTGGTATATGATACCCGTGAAACCACACAGCAGCTGGACGACTTATTTAGAAGCAATATCTTAACTGGAAGTCACCTGCTGGTAGGGCCTGTTTTTCCTAAGGGTCTAAAGTATATGACTGCCTATTCGAAGCAACACAACATACCCATCGTGTCGCCGCTTGCTGCCTCGCAGCCGTCGGAGTTCGCCAATCCAAACCTGATCTCCATTGTTAACAATATCGATCTTCACGCCGCTAAAATTGGTGATTATATCAGCAGGAAATATAAATCCCAACAAGCAGAAGCCGTATTGATTTCCACCAAAAGCCCAGATGATGAAGTGTTGGGCAAACCTTTAAGGGCTTACTTCCTGGCAAAACAAGAACAGTCTATTCCATTAGCGGAATATGCTTCGGTTTACACCATGGAGACCAAAGTGGTAAAAAACAAGAAATATGTGGTCATGTTAAGCTCTTCAGACTTTAAGTTTGTGACAGCCACAATTGATAAACTAAGTAAAATGAAGAAAGCTGGTTTCGATATTGACCTGTTTGGTCATCCCGACTGGCTAAAACAGAATTATAATACCGAAAAATTGCAAGCTTTAAATACCATGATTACCGCTTCACATAAAGTAAATTACAGAAGTGCAGCAGTGATTGATTTTATTAAAAAGTACAGAAGGGCATATCAATTCGAACCTGGCGAATATGCTTTTAAAGGGTTTGACATAGGATTTTATTTCGGAAGGGAGTTTACACGCCATGGCGACGACTTCCTTAAGAATTTAACTAAAGACAAATACAAAGGGTTGCACAATTCTTTCTCTTTTATACTTGATGAACAAAATGGGTATATCAATACCAATTTGAACTTGTTGCAATACAGGAACTTTGATTTAATTACCATAGAATGAAAGTAACGCATCAAATCAGGGCTTTTGAGCAAATTGTAGCGCATTATGATGGTTTACTACCGCTTCACCGTTTTCTGCTTGCCCATTACAAGAAAAACAAGAAGATGGGCTCTTCTGACCGCAGGTGGGCTACACGTTACGTATACAGTTATTTCCGATTAGGTAAAGCGCTTTTACAGGAAAGTCCGGTACAACGACTGGCCATCGCAGATTTCTTGTGTAATGATACCCCCAGTTTGGTGATCGAAAATTACCTGTCTGATTTAATGGAACAGGTAAATCTGCCGGTCCAGGCAAAATTTACACTGATCAAAGACCGATACCCGAGTTTTGATCTTCAAGCTGTATTTCCTTTTCCCGCCAACCTACTTTCCGAATCACTCGACCCGGAAGCTTTTTATATGAGTTTCTTTACTCAGCCTGATTTATTTATCCGGGTGCAAAAGAACCATGCACAAAAACTATTAACCACCTTAAAAGAGGCTGATGTAAACGTACACGAAATTAGTGAGACTACGTTTGCCTTGCCCAATGGTACCAAGCTGGAAACCATCATCCCCGAGCAGAAGCATTACCAGATCCAGGATCTTTCCTCGCAGAAAACCGGGCAATACTTCCAGCCGCAACCACATGATTACTGGTGGGACTGCTGCGCCGCATCAGGCGGGAAATCGTTGCTGCTGCATGGCCTGCAGCCTAAAATAGAGCTGTTGGTGACTGATGTGCGGGAAAATAGTTTACGTAACCTCGATGACCGCTTTGAGGTTGCCGGCTTAAAAAAATACCAGAAAAAGGTGCTTGATCTTTTGGAAAACAATGAACAGGTGCTGCACCATTATACTTTTGATGGCCTAATTCTCGATGCACCTTGTTCCGGTTCTGGTACCTGGGGCCGTACGCCTGAAATGCTGAGTTATTTTGAGGAACATAAGATCAGCTTCTTTATCAAACTGCAACAGCAGATTGCCACCAATGTGGTACCCTACCTTAAACCTGGCAAACCCTTAGTATACATTACTTGCTCTGTATTTAAACAAGAGAATGAAGATGTGGTGCACTACCTTC
Organism: Pedobacter sp. CAN_A7; assembly: GCF_015752175.1. Lineage (NCBI taxonomy): Bacteria > Pseudomonadati > Bacteroidota > Sphingobacteriia > Sphingobacteriales > Sphingobacteriaceae > Pedobacter > Pedobacter sp. CAN_A7. The sequence continues at coordinate 1,186,731 of NZ_JADOUW010000002.1, forward strand.
AGGAAGCCCTTGGCTTAACGCTGGAAAGCATGGAAGTGATTAAAGGTTATCAGGATAAAGCCGACACCATGTTTGTGGCGCGGCTACTTAAATCTTAAGCTATCGAATAAATGGGACTGTCTTACAGTCCCGTATTGGTTCTAAACAACTTGATGGCAATCGCCAGCAGAATAATTCCAAATGCTTTTCTAAGCACATGCAATCCGGTCGTCCCAAATAATTTCTCCAGCCTATTGGTGTTTTTTAACACGAAATATACAAATATCATATTGATGATGATCGCCACCAGAATGTTTTGGGTGGCATATTCAGACTTTAGAGAAAGTAAGGTGGTCATGGTTCCTGCCCCGGCAATTAATGGAAAGGCCAAGGGAATAATAGATACGGTGTCCGTGGCTTCTTCTTTAAAAAGGGTCAAGCCCAGCACCATTTCCATAGCAATGAAAAAGATGACAAAGGAGCCTGCTATGGCAAAGGATGCCACATCGATGCCAATTACTTTCAACAATTCTTCACCAACAAAGAGAAACAGGATCATTAAAGCTGTAGCCACAAGTGTAGCCTTTTCAGATTCAATATGCCCTGCTTTTTGTCGCAATTGAATCACGACAGGTATAGCACCCAGGATATCAACAATGGCAAAAATGACCATCGTGGTCGAAAGAATTTGGTTGAAATTAAATTCCATAGCAGTTAAATTATTTTTGCGAAGATAAGTAATAAATATGTTCATTTAACAAAAAAGAGGCTACTGCTTAGGTAGCCTCTTGATGAAGTTTATGTTAACGGAAATAGCCGGAATTAACTTTTGCCTTCCCTATGTTTTCTACGTACAACGGAATGTTTTTTACTGTAAGCATAGTAAATTACCATACCTAAGATCATCCAGATCAGTAAACGCTCCCAGTTATGGGCACCTAAACCAACCATCATTAAAATACATACCGCTGCACCTAAAATAGGCACGAATGGCATAAATGGCGTTTTAAATGGTCTTTCACGTAATGGATCTGTATGACGTAATACCAGTACACCAATACAAACCAGGGTAAAGGCAAATAAAGTTCCAATACTGGTCATATCACCAACTACATCTCCTGGAACAAAAGCCGCAAATAAACCAACAAACACTAAAAAAATCAGGTTAGATTTATAAGGCGTTTTGTATTTAGGGTGTACCGCAGAGAAAACTTTTGGAACCAATCCATCTTTAGACATGGAGAAGAATACGCGCGATTGGCCCAACAACATCACTAAGATTACGGAAGAGAAACCGGCTAAAATAGCCACAGTAACCAATACCGATAACCAATGGTAGCCATGCATATACGTTTCGATGGCATAAGCTACAGAAGCTTCTTTACCGGCCATGTTAAATTCCGTATAGTTGGCTACACCCGTTAATACGTGTCCGAATAATACATATAATACGGTACAGATGGCCAGAGAAACTAATATACCGATGGGCATATCTTTCTTTGGATTTTTTGCTTCCTGCGCTGCAGTAGATACGGCATCAAAACCAATAAAGGCAAAGAAAACTACACCAGCACCAGCAATAATACCACTCAAACCAAAATTACCGAAGTCGTTCACAAAGAAGTCGTAATAGCTCTGCTCACCTTTCTGCAGTTTCACCTCACCAATATTTTCTGGAATATATGGGATATGGTTATCTGGGTTCATAAAGCCCCATCCAATGGCAATAAACACCAATACAATGGCTACTTTCATGATCACAATGACCCCATTAATCGTTGCCGATTCCTGCGTTCCTCTGATCAATACGAAGGTTAATAAGATCACAATGAATAAGGCTGGCAAGTTAATAATCCCCTGCACGCCCTCCATGGAAGTTTGGAAAGGGGAGTGGCAATACTCGTAGGGGATGCTGACCCCAAAATTCTCAATGAGTTTGTTGAGGTATTCAGACCATGCAATGGCAACCGTAGCGGCACCTACGGCATATTCCAATACTAAGTCCCAACCAATAATCCAGGCAACTACCTCGCCCATGGTGGCATAAGAATACGTGTAAGCACTACCTGCAATTGGAATCATGGATGCAAATTCTGCATAACATAAACCCGCTAAGGCGCAACCCAAGGCGGCAAGGATAAACGATAAAGTTACTGCCGGACCGGAATGTTCAGCTGCTGCGGCGGCTGTTCTAACGAAAAGACCTGCACCAATAATGGCACCAATCCCTAAGGCGATAAGGTTTCCTGCACTAAGCGTACGCTTAAGGGTGCCTTCACCAGTTTCATTAGATTCCAAAATCAAGGCATCTATCGACTTTTTGAATAACATAAATGGGGGGTTAGATAAAAGTTTTAGTTGATTGTTAGTTAATTGTAAAATTGAAACCCAAACCTAATTAAAAATAATTTAATAATAAAAGGGATTTTCTTGCGGAAATCCCTTTTATAAGTAACATTAGTAATGATTCTTCAGTTAACCTATACGAATAACTTGGATGGGTTCTTTCTTCATGTGCAGCGTTTTTTCTTTTATTGGTGCAGTTTTAACAGTTGCGGTTACCCCAACAGCAATATGCGGGGCAATAATCAGCGAAACAATAGACATTAGTTTGATCAGGATATTCATAGACGGACCGGAGGTGTCTTTGAAAGGATCACCTACGGTATCTCCTGTTACAGAGGCTTTGTGCGGGTCAGATCCTTTAAATTGCATGGTGCCGTTGATCATTACTCCTTTTTCAAAGGACTTTTTGGCATTATCCCAAGCGCCACCTGCATTGGATTGAAAAATACCCATCAACACACCTGATACGGTTACCCCGGCCAAAAGGCCCCCTAATACTTCTGGACCGAAAATAAAACCTACGATGATCGGCACAATTAAAGCGATGGCACCTGGCAGCATCATCTCTCTAATCGACGCTTCAGTAGATATGGCTACACACTTTTCATACTCCGGTTTGGCTTTATATTCCATAATGCCAGGAATCTCTTTAAACTGTCTTCTCACTTCCTCTACCATGGCCATGGCTGCACGGCCAACAGCAGCTATACACAGGGCCGAAAATATAAAAGGAATCATGCCGCCTACAAATAAGCCGGCCAACACATCTGCTTTATAAATATCGATGGCCGTAATGCCTGATATACCAGCAAAGGCCGCAAACAATGCTAAAGAGGTTAAGGCCGCAGAAGCAATAGCAAACCCTTTTCCTGTAGCAGCTGTGGTATTACCCACCGCATCCAGGTTGTCGGTCCGCTCCCGCACTTCTTTAGGTAAACCACTCATTTCGGCAATGCCACCCGCATTATCGGCAATAGGGCCAAAAGCATCTATAGCCAGTTGCATGGCCGTAGTGGCCATCATTCCCGCTGCGGCTATGGCTACACCGTAAAACCCGGCAAAATGGTAGGAACCATAAATTCCAGCGGCTAACACCAGGATGGGCGCTACCGTAGATTCCATGCCTACCGACAAACCACCGATGATGTTGGTGGCATGTCCGGTTGACGACTGCCTGATGATCGATTGCACAGGTCTTTTACCCATGGCGGTATAATATTCGGTAATTAAACTCATTAAAGTACCCACTACCAATCCTACCAGGATGGAATGATATACATCGTGGGCAGTAAATTCAAATCCTCTGATCGACATGGTTTCCGGCATCAGCCAGCCTACGGCGAAGAAAGAAGCAATGGCCGTTAAAATAATCGACATCCAGTTGCCCAGGTTTAAAGCCCGCTGCACACTATCTGTTTCGTTTTTAATTTTTACAAACCAAGAAGACACGATCGATAAGATTAAACCTAAGCCTGCAATCAACATTGGCAAGAGGATGGGAGCCATACCTCCAAATTTATCAACCGAAGTAATTTCCTGACCTAATACCATGGTGGCAAGGATGGTGGCTACGTAAGAGCCAAATAAATCGGCCCCCATACCCGCTACATCACCCACGTTATCGCCCACATTGTCGGCAATGGTCGCCGGGTTACGCACATCATCTTCCGGTATACCAGCTTCCACTTTCCCCACCAAATCCGCACCTACATCGGCAGCTTTAGTATAAATACCGCCACCTACGCGTGCAAACAAAGCAATACTTTCGGCACCCAATGAAAATCCGGCTAACACTTCAATGGTTTTTTTCATTTCCATGCCTGCGGCCGATGCCCCTGCAGGCACAAAACTGTAATACAAAATAATAAATAAGCTGCCCAGGCCAAATATGGCTAGTCCGGCTACCCCGAAACCCATCACCGTACCACCAGTAAAGGAAACTTTAAGGGCATGTGGTAAGCTGGTTCTTGCCGCCTGCGTGGTTCTAACATTGGCTTTAGTGGCAATACGCATGCCCAGGTAACCTGCAAATGCAGAAAATACCGCCCCAATTAAAAAGGCAATGGCAATAACAGGACTTGAATGAATGGGGTTTTCTGGTGTACCTTTCATGGTTCCCGACCAGGCTAGTAATACCCCGGCTACGATAACGAAATAGGTAAGCACCTTCCATTCGGCTTTTAAAAAAGCCATGGCGCCATCGGCTATATGGCCGGCAAGTTCGGTCATAGTGGCATCGCCCGCAGGCTGCTTGGTTACCCAGGCACTTTGAATGGCCATCACCAGAATTCCTACCAGTCCGAAGACCGGTATCAAATAGATTAAATTGTTTTGTAAAAATTCCATAGTTAAATATTTGGTTGTTAGGTGTAAAGGCAGAAGAAAAACCCCGTATACTAATATAAATCTTTTTTTAATATCTTCGTCGACCTCAACAAATAACCTCATCTCAAAAAAACGCTAAATGGAAAAAGAAACGCAGGACCAATCTTTTAAAAGAGAATTGGGTTTACTTGACGGCACCATGCTCGTGGTCGGCTCTATGATCGGCTCCGGTATTTTTATTGTCAGTGCCGATATTACCCGCCATGTGGGTGCTGCCGGATGGCTCATTTTAATATGGGTACTTACCGGAATTATTACTGTCATTGCCGCAGTAAGTTATGGCGAGTTAAGTGCCATGTTTCCCAAAGCCGGCGGTCAGTATGTTTACCTGAAAGAAGCTTATAATAAGTTGATCGCTTTTTTGTACGGCTGGAGCTTTTTCGCCGTCATCCAAACCGGTACCATTGCAGCGGTGGGCGTAGCTTTTTCCAAATTTGCCTCCTACCTGTACGAGCCCTTTAGCGATGAAAATATCTTATACCAATTTGGTGCTTTTAATTTAAATGCGGCACAATTGGTGTCGATTGTTACCATTGTGATGCTCACCTACCTCAACAGCAGGGGCGTAAAAAACAGCAAACTTCTACAAACGGTACTCACCATTATTAAAATACTTTCCCTGTTCGGATTGATCATCTTCGGTTTCACGCTTGGTGCCAGTACCGAAGTATGGGATGCCAACTGGGCCGATGCCTGGAACACCCGTGCTTTCGACACCCACGCCAATGCCTGGGTAAGCATAGGAGGTACAGCCCTGCTTTCAGGAATCGCTGCCGCCATGGTAGGCTCCTTGTTTTCGAGTGATGCCTGGAACGGCGTAACTTTCATTGCAGGGGAGATTAAAAACCCGAAAAGAAACGTGGGCCTAAGCCTTTTTCTTGGGACTTTTATTGTTAGTGTGATCTATATTCTGGCCAATGTGATGTACGTGGCGGTAATGCCTTTAGATGAAATTGCTTTTGCCAAATCAGACCGTGTGGCTGTAGTTGGTGCCGGTTATATCTTCGGATCTATGGGAACGGTAATTATTGCCATCATGATCATGATCTCCACTTTTGCCTGTAACAATGGGTTAATTATGGCAGGTGCCCGCGTGTATTACACCATGGCTAACGATGGTTTGTTCTTTAAAAAAGCAGCCTTGCTCAACAAAGCCAGTGTTCCTGCCTGGGCCTTATGGTTTCAATGTATCTGGGCCTCGGCTTTATGCCTTACCGGTAAATATGGCGACTTACTGGACTACGTGATGATCATCGTGATTATATTCTATATCCTTACCATCTACGGTATTTTTATTCTACGTCGTAAAATGCCTGATGCCGAACGCCCGTACAGAGCTTTTGGGTATCCGGTATTGCCATTTTTATACATCATTGTGGCAGGTGCGATATGTATCTCCCTGCTGATTACCAAAACCAGTACTTGTGGCTGGGGGGTGGTGATTATGTTGGCCGGTATTCCGGTGTATTACCTGACTAAGCCGAAAGAATTGGTCACGCCGCCAGTTGAATAAGGTTTTTTTGTTGGGTTAGCCCTAGTTATCTGGGGTTTATCTAATCTAGTTTTTTAGTTTAAATAATATAGCCTGTGTCACCTTGTGTGGTCACAGGCTTTTTTGTGCGAGTGGTTTGAGGGGATAGGTAATTATGGCTAGGGTTTGAAGCCAGATCAGGACATTGATTGAGGCTGACACGAGATTCCATGTAGGTTACCGTCATTGAGGTGTTGAATGGCCGTTGCCAGGGGGTCGCGTCGTCTATGGCCGAAGCAAGGGCGACGCAAGGGCGACGAGAGGGCGAAGCAACCCCCTAGAGAGCCCCTAACAATCCAAAGACAATGTGTAGTTGTAGTCGCGTTCTAGAATTGCACGTTTTTATTGCCAAAATAGCTTTACATGGAAGGAGTAGGTAAGGAGTTTTATCATTAATTTTAATAGGCGAATTGAAACCATGAAAGAAGTTGAAAAATACATATCGCATTTTGAACCCGAAATTCAAGCGAGGTTAAACGAATTAAGGCAATTATTTTTTGATTTGTCTCCTACTATTGAAGAGCAGATTCGCTATAATATGCCTGCTTACAGGGTTGGAAAAAAATACCTTTACTTTGCAGCCTATAAAAAACACATCGGTTTTTATCCCGTATATGGATTGGAAGAAATAGAAGAGGATCTTGCTAAATACAGGGCCAAGGGAACCAAAGACACGTTGCATTTTTTACACAACCACCCTCTGCCGGTGGAGTTAATAACGAAAATCATAAATATGGTTTTCGTTAATCGGGAGTGAAGATTTCTAATTATCTTGGAAAGATTTGTTTAATGAAATTATTCCTGATCTTTATCTCTTGTAAAAGGCACAAAACGAACGGGAGAAAGTTCTCTTGTTGTAATTTTTCCATTTCTTTTGGTGACTAGCATCAGCGTTTGTACAGTGGAGGGCGATCCGATGGGAATGACCATCCTTCCTCCTTCTTTTAATTGGTTGAGGAGCGGCGGTGGAATTTGTTCGGCTGCTGCAGTAACAATAATGCCATCAAAAGGTGCTTTCGAAGCTAATCCCTGGTAGCCATCTCCAATAATGACCTCCACGTTATGATAACCCAATTTATTCAATACACTTTTTGCCTTTTCGCTCAACGCTTTTACAATTTCGATAGTGTAAACTTTATCAACAATTTCTGCCAGTACTGCGGCCTGGTACCCTGAACCGGTGCCCACTTCCAGTATCCGGTGGCCTTCCTTCGGCTGCAGCAACTGTGTCATATAGGCAACCATATAGGGCTGTGATATGGTTTGGTTGTATCCGATGAGTAAAGGGTAGTCATCATATGCATGTGGACGATATTTTGGAGGCACAAACTGATGTCGTGCTACTTTACGCATGGATTTAAGGGTAGCCCGATCGTAGATGCCGCGCTTTTCAATTTGTTCCCGCACCATTCTTTGTCGCAACTCTTCATAGTTTTGTGAATAACCAGGTTTGGACATCAACAATACCAGCAATATGGATATTAGCGATTTCATATTATTTGGTTTAACGGGAGAGAGGAATTAACAGTTGAGCATTGATTAAAGTTCTGATCAAGTGAAGTAGTTGCAATTATTACAAGGTGCATGTTGTAAGCCTAACCTTTTGCCTCCGGATCATCGCTATATGGTGGTAAATCGGTTACACCAAGCTGTTTTCTCTTTGCCTTTATAAATTGTAGTACTGTTTCTACATTATACCCTTTAGGGTGTAAAAATGAAGAAAACAGATGAAATATACCCGATAGGGTACGATTAATCGATACGCTATATTCTTTCTTAACTTACTTTAAAGCTGATATAATAAGCGATAAATTAAAGCCTTTTATATATCTTGGAGTAAGGATCACGCCAAGAAACTAATGCATATACCTGCGAAAGCCATCATTTCCATGCTTTATTCTCTCATAATTCTTTTGTCGCTAACTGTCTTTTCTTGTATGCCGTCAAAACCAGTCAGTACAACATTGGAGGGCAAAGAGAAAACAGACGTTATTAAGCAGCTTGAAGCCATATTTGATGCTGACCAAAACCCACGTCAACAATTAATGGTTTTAATCGCCAAACATGGCGTTGCATCGAAAGAAGTCAAGGACATTTGGCCTGTCATACAACGTAATGATGTTGAAAACCTGGTAAAGGTAAAAGCACTACTCGAACAATACGGTTGGTTGAGTGGGGAGGTTCTAGGAGCAAAGGCAAACGCTGCATTATTTTTAGTCATTCAGCATGCTGATTTAAAAACCTGGGAAGAGTATGTTCCTTTGATGAGGGAAGCCGTTAGAAATAAGGCTGCAAATGCTGCTGACCTGGCTAAATTAGAAGATAGGCTCGCTTTAGAACAAGGAAAAAAACAATTGTACGGTACGCAATTGGGGAAGGATGTGACGACAAATCGTTATTACGTATTCCCCATAGAAGATCCGGATCGGATCGATGCAAGAAGGAAAGCAATGGGTTTAGATAGTATGCGCCTGCATTTAAGTGCCTGGGGAATTAAATGGGACTTGAAAAGCTATAAAAAAGAGACGGGGATCAAGTATTGAAACCTGCCCCCCGTCATCTAAATTAACGCTCTCGTATATAAGACGACCGATATCGGAGAATATTGTATAAGGCTTAAAAAAAATGTAAATCTTTTTCCTAAGCGATTTTGAGATAGGCATATCTCCGCTGCAGCAAGGCGAATGCGCCAAATAAAGCAGTAACATAAAATAAATCGCCTAGGAGTGTTCCTTTTAAGAACGGAATTCCCATGGCATAACATTGCATTAAACCGGCCATGTTTTGTGTATAGGCAGGACTACCTAACCACACGCCGAAATTGGTGACCAGGAAAAACACCGCAGTAGCCATGAGGCTGCCACCCAGCATGCGCTGTAGGTTTACTTTTTTGAATAGGAGCATGGCCATACACATGATGAGCAGGTAAGTTCCGTATTGCCAATAAAAGCCTCCATAAAACCAGGTAAATTCAGGGTAATAAGCACCATAAATCACGTTATTGATAAATAAATCGCTTAACCAGGCTGCGGCAAGGGGAATAAGAAAGGCTTGCCATTTTTGCTGTAAGTGAGCAGCACCGAATAAACAGATTGCGCCCAGGGGAGAGAAATTAGGCATATGCGGGATGATCCTGGAAAATGCTGCCAATAAAATGAGAAAGGCAATTACGCTGGTGCGTAAGGTTATTTTATTTGTAGTTGTCATTAGGCGAGGGATTTTAGTTGATTAAGTTGTTTGTTTTCATGGATTTCTAATTGCACTACCGCGCCGTAATCCAGCTTTATGCGGAAGGAATTGGCTAAAGGAAGGTCCATCGCCCAGCTGATGATGCTACGGATGTTACCGGCATGGGTCACAATGGCGGCGCTTTCCTGGTCTTGTTGTAACAATTCTTGCATAAATTCAACGCTGCGTTGGTACAAAGTGGTGTAATTTTCACCACCTGGCACTTGTTCGTTTACAAAATCATCCATCCATACCTGGAGCCCACCAGCTGGAATATCGGTCCAGTTTTCCAGTTCCCAATCGCCGAAGTTGAGTTCCATTAGCCGTTTATCGGTAGTTACTGATGGGGACAATGCCTGCGCCAGCGTTAGACAGCGTTGTAAAGGGCTACTGTAAAAATGAAGTGTTTTAAAAGGTATTTTAGCGCAGATGCCGTCATATTCACTTTCAAAAAGCTCAAGGTTAAGGGCCAGGTCTGCCTGTCCGTAACAAATCCCTTTTTCCACTAAGGGGCTGGTGTGGCGGATTAAATAAATCTCCATATCGCTAAAGCATATAAAAGAATGACTACAAAACTGATTTGTTGCACCGCACCTAAACAATCGCCGGTATAACCACCGATCCACTTTTGAAAGTAAGCGGCCAGATATATTTTAAAAAGGAATAGGGGTATACAAACACCCAGTATTAACAAGGATGGAAAGAGTAAAAATGCTGGAATTACCCATATGGCGCTGATCAGAAAATCAGATATGGACAGCTTTTTTGCCAATGGTTTTACTTTGCTCGTTGCATCTTCACGGGCGTATTCATGGCTGCGCATCACGGTAACGGCTGTAAAACGACTGCCCACGTGGGCCAACATTAAAGCGTAAATACAAAACCAGAGGTCTAAACGCAATAATGCCGCGAGTGTAAATATTTTTAAAGCAAATAAGAGCAGCATGCCGACCACACCGTAAGTGCCCAGGCGACTGTCCTTCATGATCAGCAGGATTTTATCGGTCGTCCAGCCGCCACCAAATCCATCACATACATCGGCAAAGCCGTCTTCATGAAAAGCACCGGTGAGCAGTACGCTTGCCGCTAAAGCCAGGGTAACCACTATAGTAGGTGGGAAAATAAAGGATCCTGTGAAAATAACCAGGGAGGCCACCGCACCGACAATCCAGCCGATAAGTGGGAAATAGCGAGTGGCTTTATTCAGGTATTCTTCTGAATGGTCTACCCAGGAAGGGCATGGAATACGGGTGTAAAACATCAGGGCCGTAAAAAATACCTGGATTTCGTTTTTCATTAAAAGTTATCTATTAAATGGTAAGGCTTTGGTAAGCTATTGTTATTGGTGAAAATATAAGTGTGTGTGGCATTATGAAGGTTGTTTTAGAGAGCCGGAAATGCCAGCACTTTCAAAACTGGCCATTTCATTGAGGAAGAGCAGGGCACTTTGAATGATAGGATAAGCTATTGCACAACCTGTGCCTTCGCCAACACGCATGTTTAAGCTGATTAATGGTTTTGCTTGCAGGTATTCCAACAAACGCTGGTGGCCGTGTTCATTGCTTTGGTGACAAAAAATAGCATGACTGCCAATGTTTTCATTAATCATTTTTGCACATAGGAAAGCCACTGTAGCTATAAAACCATCAACCAGGATGATCATGTTGTTTTTATAGGCACACAACATGGCACCACACATCTGCGCAATCTCCAATCCGCCAAAGGTAACCAGTGCGCCTATGGGATCTGTAATTTTAGGATGTTTTACTTGCGCTTGTTTTAATAAGGCTAATTTTTGTTTTACCGCGGTTTCTGTTAACCCAGTTCCTTTTCCAACACAGTGTTGCAAGGGAATGCCAGTCAAAGCGCTCATCAGCATACTTGCAGAAGAGGTGTTACCAATGCCCATTTCGCCAAAGCCAATGGTGTTACAGCCATCCTGGGCGATGCGGTCTACCAGTAGGCTGGCATGTTTAAAACATTGTTGCAGCTGGTTACTGGTCATGGCAGGTTCATACAGAAAATTGCGGGTGCCATAAGCCACCTTGGCGTCGATTAGTCCTTCCATTTTGCCGAAGTCGTAATTCACACCTGCGTCTACTATATGCAGGTCAATCTGGTGTTGCTTGCAGAAAACGTTGATGGCCGCACCACCTTGTAAAAAGTTGCGGACCATTTGTACAGTTACAGCAGCTGGATAGGCACTCACACCTGATGCTGCTATGCCGTGGTCTGCAGCAAAAACAAGCATGGTGGGTTTGATCAGTTTAGGGCAAAGTGTGTTTTGCACCCTGGCCATCTGTAAGGCCAGTTCTTCCAGTTGGCCTAAGGCGCCGAGAGGTTTTGTTTTGGCGTCTATCTTTTGTTGGATGTCTATTTCGCTAAGCATAAGATGGGGTTGCTGGGGCTGCAAGGAGGTTTGAATTATTTGTTGATAAATACCACGTTGTTAGGGCTAATGCCTACTGCAATGGAATACTTCTTCATCCCGTTCTGACCAAAGCAAAAAACCTCGCCGCTGGTGAAGTAGTTTTTTGCATCCGTAATAAATACTTCACCTGTTAACTCATCAACTGCTACACCATACATCGCGGTAATTTTAGTATCGTCGGCAATAAAGTTTTCCTTCTCTACCGTTTCTGTTTTCACATTGTAGACTTTAAGTTTTCCACCTGAAGCTGTTATATAAGCCAGGTCGCCATTAATCACCATGTTGCCTCCACTAAAGTCTTTTTGTGAAGTCACTAAATCTGTTCTGCTGTTGATGATAGCCATGCTCGATTTAATGTTGCCGTAGTTACCTGTCGACAATACATAAACATCACCATATTGGTCGGCCACTACACCTCTTGGGTTAATAACTACACTGATCTTTTTGATTTCTGTGTTTGTGTTTAAATCGATCACAGAAACGGTGTTGTCATAATTCGGGTAATCCAATCCACCGCTATTAGCCACATATAATTTGCCATTGGCAACGGCCATTTTTTCTGGGTTACGGCCTACCTTAATGTATTTTTCGATGGCTAAGCTGGCCGTGTCGATTACCGCTACTGTTCCGTCGTAACTGGATAAGTAAGCTTTGTTTTTGTTAAATACAATGTACCTCGGCTGACGGCCTACATTATTGTCTTTAATGTCTAGTTTCTTGATCGCAACACCAGTTTTTGGATTTACAATTTCCAGGGTGCTGGATACGTTAACCACGATATACATTTTTGAGCCGTAAATTTTAATGTCATTGCCGGTATCGCCTAAACCGCGACCGTTTACTGCGGTAAACTGGTCGGCAATCAATTCCTGGTTGTCGTAATTATAATAAGAAAGGGAAGTGTTATTGGCATTCATCAATCCTTCACTCAGTACATAAATACCTTTGCGTTCTGCTGTTGGTTTTTCTGGCTCGCCGGTGCCATTATTGTCTTTTCTACAGGCAGAAAGCACGGTTAAAGCAAGTAATAAGGCAAAGAGATAGTGTTGTTTAAATTGTTTCATGTTGTATATATATTAAATAGTGATTTGAAAAGAAAGTCTGAAAGAGCGCCCTGGCATGGGGAAGCTCCTGATGAAGGCGTAGTTATGGTTAAATAAGTTGTTGACTTCGAGCGACAGGTGGATGGGTAGCTTGGCTGCCGTCATCTGGTAACTCAGCGACGCATCGCTCACACTAAATCCACTGACATAGTGCGCAGGAAGATTTTCGCTTAGGTAATAACGCGAGGAGGAATAGATGTGGTTGTAATACAGGCTTAGCGGTCCTTTGCTCAGGCCTAGGTTCATAGCCAATGTGTGTTCTGGCGTATAAGGAATGTTGTGGAGGTAATAAGTAGAACCAGGATCGGTAACGTCAATGGCTTTTTGATAGGTGTAATTTCCCGCCAGGTTTAAGGTGAATTCGTTACTTAGTGAAACCGCGGTTTTCATGGATAAATCTAACCCCCTGATGTCTACGTTCCCCAGATTCATCATAGTCCAGGTGAACAAATCCTTATTAGGAATGGCGATAATTTTATCGTTCACCTCGTTATAATAAGCGTCGGCAGTTAGGGTAAGGAACTGTATTGGGCTTGTGTAATTTTTGCTATAGGTGATCCCCAGGTTATACTGTTTGGTGTATTCGGGTTTTAAATCTCTTTTTCCAGCGCGGGTATAATAGAGGTCGTTAAAAGTAGGGTTACGGAAAATATCTTTATAAAAGGCACGTAACTGTAAGCCAGTCTCTTCAAAAGGTTCGTAACTGGCAGAGATGGCAGGCGACCAGATGGATTTTGATGGTGCGGGGCTGCCAACTTCGACCACCTCATTAATGGTGGTGTTGAGCAAATTGGCCTGGATATGCAGCTTGTCTACCTTAAATTGTGCCGCCATGGTCGTTAAAAAGGTAAGCCTGCTGGGATAAGCATAATTATATAAGTTGGTGTTCAGCTTATTATAGGCCACGTCACTCGCCAGAGAAAATGCCAGGCTGTTGCTAGCCTGGTACGACAGGGCAATGGATTCATAAAGCTCGGTCTGTTTAAAAGTCTGCTCGAGCATACCGGCGATGTTCAGGTAATCGGGATCAAGGTAACGTACGTAATTATTGGAAACCTTGCCATTTAGCAACAGGCGGAAGCCGTTGTTCCATTGGTGTGTATAGTTGCTTTGTAGAAAAAGATCACGGTTCCATAAATGCTGGTTGGAATAAGGATTGTAAAAGACTACTGCACCCGGTAGTCCCCGGTTGGAATTGGCGTAATTGATTCTAAACTGGAAACGGTTACTGTCGGCACCATTCCAATACACGGCTGCATCACTTTGAAAGGCGTCGAGATCGGCGTTGTTGCGTATGGCAAGTGTATCGGAGCCATCGCCATCAACCTGATAACGGTAACGGCCATGCGCTTTTTGCCAGGAATTGCTGAAGTTTAAGGTCCATTTGTTACTTATTTTTTGCTGGTAGCGTAAAGATGGGTGTATTAAACCAAAGGATCCTGTTTTAAAACCCAGGTTCAGGTGATAATTCTTTTCAGGGGTGAACTGTGGGGCAAGGCTTTTGATGACGAGCATGCTGGCTGAAGCGAAAGCCCTGGCTGGCTGCAACAGATCTTCTGCTTGTCCGTTGTAAAGGGTAATGGAGGCCACGTTATCCAGGTTGATCTTTCCGAGGTCAATTTGTCCGTTTTGTGCATCAGTTACCTGCACGCCATCAAACTGTACCCCGGTATGGTTGGCGCCGAGGCTGCGGACGGACACGGTTTTTAATCCACCAATACCGCCATAATCTTTGATGTTAACGCCAGAGAAATTTCTGATGGCATCAGCTACATTGTAAGCGCCATTGCGTTTAAAATCCCTGGCTTTAAGTGTTTGTGAGGGGAGTAGGGTTTGAACAGGAGGGGTTGGAACAGCAATAACCTGCACTTCTTTTAAGTGTTTGGTGCTATCTCTTTGTGCAAAAGATGCGGCACAGGTAAAAAGAAGGAAGGCCGTAACCGTAAGCTGTTTCATAATTGCGCATTTGCACAGCTTAAGGCATAGGAATACGGTAAAATGGAAACACCATCGGCATCTTCATTCCAGCTTCAATCCCCGAAAGCTATGAATTATATTATGCGATGGCAGGTATTCTGACTTACTCCCTTTGGTATGGCCTTCCCATTCTATGGAACAGTGACCTAAAGATGATACCTTAGTTGATGGAGCTTACAGTTGCGGGACAGTTCTGGATTTACACCAGATTCCCTTTTAATCCTTTCTGTTTGCACAGGGGAGGAACCAAAAGCGCTTCAAAGGTAAATAAATAATGCTTACTTTCACTTTGTACTCATATTTATAAAAAGACTAAAAACATACCAGAATGGAAGTCAATGACTTATCACCTCGTGCCTTGTGGCAAAACTTTGCACGTTTGAATGCTGTACCTCGCGCATCAAAAAAAGAGAAACAAGTAATTGATTTTATGTGGTCTTTTGGGGAAACCCTGGGGCTCGACACTTTTCAGGATGCAGCTGGAAATGTAGTCATCAAAAAGCCGGCTACGCCGGGGATGGAAAATCGCCAGACGGTCGTGTTGCAATCGCACCTGGATATGGTTCATCAAAAAAACGGAGATACAGATTTTGATTTCGATACCCAGGGCATAAACATGTATGTGGATGGCGATTGGGTAAAAGCGAAAGGAACAACTTTAGGTGCCGATAATGGCATAGGGGTGGCAACGATCATGGCGCTTCTGGCTGCTACTGATGTGGAACACCCTGCTTTAGAAGCACTTTTTACGATAGATGAAGAAACGGGTATGACAGGTGCTAAAGAGCTGGATCCTATCCCTTTTAAGGGAAAGATTCTGTTAAATCTTGATACCGAAGAAGATGATGAATTAACCATTGGTTGTGCGGGCGGCATTGATACCAATACCAGCTATACTTATGAGCAGGTTGGTGTTAGTGAGGGGCATATTGCTTTTGAAATCAATATTAAAGGTTTAATGGGGGGTCATTCAGGCATGGATATCCACAAAGGGCGCGGCAATGCCAATAAATTAATGAACCGTTTACTGCATGCGGCAAAGAAATCTATAGCGATACAATTGCACCGTGTTGATGGTGGGAGTTTAAGGAATGCCATACCGAGGGAATCAACCGCGGTGGTGGTAGTGCCGGAAGCGGAAAAACTGCTTTTTCAAGCTTTTTTCGGTATTTACACCGCGGTATTAAAAGAAGAAAACCAAACCGTGGAACCTGGTTTGCAGTTTCTGATTAACGAATGCCCATTACCGGAGATGGTGATGGCAGATGCTGATTTTGTAAACATTGTGAACGCACTGTACGCGGTACCAAATGGCGTTTACCGGATGAGTCCGGATATTGAAGGCCTGGTGGAAGCTTCGTCTAATCTGGCCAGGGTGGTGATTAAAGATGGGCGTTTTGTTACCCAATCTTTACAACGCAGCAGCGTGGAAAGTACGAAAGACGACGTTGCCCAGGCAGTAGGTGCAGGTTTTGAAAATATAGGTTGCGAGGTATCACTTAGTGGTGATTACCCGGGCTGGAAGCCGAATCCTGATTCGGCTATTCTACGTTTGATGGCTTCCTTGTATACCGATCGTTTTGGAAAAGCGCCAAAAGTGGAAGCTTGCCATGCCGGATTAGAATGCGGTATTTTAGGAGGGCACTTACCAGGCATGGATATGATTTCCTTTGGACCAACCATTCGTGGGGCACATTCTCCTGATGAAAGGGTGCAGATTTCTTCGGTAGAGAAATTCTGGTCATACCTGCTGGAGGTACTAAAAGCGATTCCTGAACGGGAAAAAACGATGTAATTAAAAAAAGCGTGTGGAGCTTATCTCTACACGCTTTTTTTTTAAGCTTCTACAATGTCATAAACTACGACCTTATCCCAAAGGTGACTGCAATTTTTGATAAACTCCTGGTGTATCGGATGGTCTTGGTAACTTTTTTGACCGACAAGGTCATCAAAAAACATTAATTCTGATACGCCCCAACTTTGGTCAACCACATCACGTTTTTCTGTATCTGCAACTACACCTACATGCAGGCCTTTAATTTCTTTAATTTTTGATAGTGTTTTTAATCCAGCTATCAATTGATCGCGGTCGGTTTTGGAATCAGGGTTCTTCATCCAAAAAAACACGTGGTGCACAATCGGGTAGTTTTTTTTCATGGTGGTGGCGGTGGTGGTGGGCATGGCCGACGCGGCAACGGTGCCTACAGAAAGCATCGCCGTGGCGCCGATAAAGTTTCTTCTATTTAATTTTTTCATTAGCGTTATTGTTTAAAAGCCTATAAGGTCATTATAAGCTGCTGTGAAGGTTAATGGGTGAAAATACAATTTTTCCTGTGAAAAGCCGATGATTGGAGAATTTAACAAATGTCATATTGTAGGTCTGAATCATGTCAAGCGCTGAACAATAGACTTAAACTTAGAATTTTTACGTAATTTTGCCAAAAAAATAGCATTTGGGAACTCCATTAGATTTAGGTATAAAAGGTTATAATAATTACGGCACACACTTGAAGCAGAAGTATGCTGGTCAGCGTGTGTTTAAAGTTATCGTTGATGGCGGTTTTACCTGTCCTAACCGTGACGGCAGTAAAGGTTATGGTGGTTGTACCTATTGTAATGTGGATTCTTTTACCCCAGAGCTATCCAGAAAATTACCTGATATTAAGGAACAACTGGAACAAGGCATGGTGCGTGGCAAAAGCTTTTATAAAGCAGATAAATTTATTGTTTATTTCCAACCCAATACAAATACTTATGCACCGGTACATTATTTGAAAATGATGTACGATGAAGCACTTTCGGTAAACCCAGAAGACGTAGTAGGTTTTTCTGTTGGCACACGCCCGGATTGTATTGATGCCGAAAAAGTAGCCCTGCTGGAAAGTTATGCAGACCGCTATGACGTAGATCTGGAAATGGGAATGGAGTCTATTTATGATGAAACCCTGGAGAAGATTAACCGCGGCTGCAGCCATGGTGAATTTGTAGAAGCGGTAAAACTGCTTGAAAATTCTAAATTAGACTTATGTGTTCACACCATATTTGGTTTTCCCTGGGAAACTGAGGATATGATGTTAGGTTATATTCATGAAATCAATCGTTTCCCACAAATAAAGTTCGTGAAATTTCACCACCTTCATATTGTTGAAGGTTCAATTATGGGGGCAAAGTATAAAAAAGAACCCTTTAAGCTATTTTCTCTAGAAGAATACACAGATCTGCTATGTAAACTGATCCCCTTGTTGCGTCCAGATATCGTTATTCAACGTTTGTTTGGTATCTCTGATTGGGATTTATTAATTGCTCCGAATTGGGGATTAAATAAATCAGCCATTCAAACCTATATTGATAAGGAGATTGAACGCAGAGGCGTAGTTCAGGGTTCTGCTTATTCCACGCTTTAACGTTTTACATTTTTCCAAATAATTCATTCACCTTTTGGGTTCTGTAACTGAAGATCTCCTGCAGCTTATTGGCGACGAACAGGTTGTTAGCCGCTTGACCAAAAATTCCGAAGGGCAGGCCATAGGTGAGAATGTCATCCATTTGCACGCCGCCATGAATGGCTTTAAAATGGTGCTGGTGATGCCAAAACTGGTAGGGGCCAAAGCGTTGTTCGTCTATAAAATATTGCTGCTCAGCAACCTGGGTGATTTC
The DNA here is from genome assembly GCF_015752175.1 of Pedobacter sp. CAN_A7. Taxonomy (NCBI): domain Bacteria; kingdom Pseudomonadati; phylum Bacteroidota; class Sphingobacteriia; order Sphingobacteriales; family Sphingobacteriaceae; genus Pedobacter; species Pedobacter sp. CAN_A7. The sequence goes on from NZ_JADOUW010000002.1 coordinate 1,205,368, forward strand.
TGTCATCCAGTTCAATTTTACTCCTGAAATAGGAGAGACTTTATATGTGATAATCATTCCCGGATACATTTTTTGATCTGCTGCTAATGCAGAGGTTACCGTAAATGCCATTTCAGCTGGGGTAATTTTTGCCAGATTCAAGGGCGAAGAGAAAAAGTCCCATGCTTCAGGAAGAGAAACGGGGATGTTCTGGCTAAATTTTAAATGGTATGCTTTCATTCTTAAAGGTATATAAAATATATATCCCCTAATAATTAGGTGTTTTTACTGATTATGATAAAAAAAACCATCTTAATTGTATTTTATTTAAGCTTATTTTGAGATTTAGGTCTTTAATTTTAATTAATTTCGACAATAAACGCCATGAATTTGGTTTTTGTTTGAAAATAAATTTGTTTATGTGTGTTTTTTATCCTTAAATTTATTTTAATCTTTAAAAATAACAGAAACCTCTATAAATTAAACCTAATATGATGAAATTATCCTTAAAACAGAGTGCGCCATTTGTAATATTGCTCTTGGTAGCAGTATTTGCGCTATTTATTCCATTAAAACCTAATTTTGATCTGGGCACTTATAATGCAGCAGATGTGGCTTTTTTACTTGTGGCAACAGCCCTTGTGTTTTTGATGACGCCGGGGCTTGCTTTTTTCTATGGTGGTATGGTTCATCGGAAGAATGTATTATCCACAATGATTAAAAGTGTAGTTGCTGCTGGTGTAATTACCGTGTTATGGGTGGTAGTTGGATTTAGTCTTGCTTTTGGTGAAAGTGTTAACGGTTTGATCGGAAACCCTACTACTTTCGCATTTTTTCAAAACGTGAATTCAGGAGCCCCATGGAGTTTAGCTCCCACCATCCCCATTACGCTTTTCGCTTTATTCCAATTGATGTTTGCCATCATAACCCCTGGTTTAGTGGTTGGAGCGGTTGCAGAAAGAATACGTTTTACATCTTACATTTTATTCATTGTGTTGTTTGCCATATTTGTGTACTCTCCATTAGCGCATTGGACCTGGCATCCGGATGGCATCTTGTTTAAAATGGGTGTGCTCGACTTTGCTGGTGGTACCGTAGTTCATATTTCTGCAGGTATGGCTGCCTTAGCCGGAGCATTGGTGTTAAAAAGAAGAAAAGTACACCAGGATCATCAGGAAATTCCACCTGCCAATATACCTTATGTGTTAATCGGTACAGGTTTATTATGGTTTGGCTGGTTTGGATTTAATAGTGGCTCAGCATTAGGCGCTAACAGTTTAGCGGTGTCAGCTTTTGCCACCACTAATATAGCTGCGGGTGCTGCGGGTTTGTCATGGATGTTTTTTGACGTGTTACGCGGTAAAAAGCCATCAGTTTTAGGTTTTTGTATTGGTGCTGTTGTGGGTTTGGTAGCCATCACACCTGGGGCAGGCTTCGTATCTATACCTTCCAGTATTTTTATCGGTGCTATTGCAGCAGTCATCTCGAACCTTGTTGTGGTATGGAAATCAAAAACAAGCTTGGATGATACCCTTGATGTTTTTCCTTGTCATGGCGTAGGTGGTATTGTAGGTATGTTATTAACGGGTGTTTTTGCAACAAAAACGGTTAATGCAGCAGGCGTAGATGGTTTGTTCTATGGTAATCCTGCGTTTTTCTTTACGCAATTACAGGGTGCAGCTATTGTTATTCTCTTCAGCTTTACCATGTCTTTCGCCATTTTTAAAGTGATCAATTTGATACAGCCTATTCGTGTAAGCTCTGAAGAAGAGGAAGAAGGTCTGGATGCCTCACAACATAATGAGAAATATTCACAAGGAACCCTGGTCGTAACCACCACCACAATAGATATTGATGCTATTCCAGCCAACTTAAAAGTAAGTTAAATTACAATCAACCCTAAACCAACCTAAACCCGCTCTATATGAAATTAACTGCACTACTAACAGTTTCGGCACTTGCCTTGAGTACTTTTGCCTGCGCACAGGATAGCATCAATACCGCTTTCCAGATTTATGGATCGGTTGACACGTATTATAAATACGATTTTAACAAACAGCCAAACATTACCACCAGCTTTGATAACGACCATAATTCGATATCATTAGGTATGATTGACTTTGGGATTAAAAAAACAACAGGTAAAGCCTCTTTTGTGGGGGAAGTTTCCTTTGGACCAAGAGGTCAGTACCAGAGTCTGATTAATGGGGATAATTCACCTGCAAATGGCGATAACTCCTTCTTTATTCAAAATTTGAATGTTACTTATGCATTTACAGAAAAGCTGGCATTAACCGCCGGGTTTATGGGTACTTTTGTTGGCTATGAGGTGATCTCCCCAACGGGTAACTTTAACTATTCTACTTCTTACCTGTTTTCTGCAGGGCCTTTTCAAAATGCGGGTATTAAAGGCACCTATGCTTTTACCCCTGGCATAAGTTTAATGCTGGGCTTGTTTGATGACTGGAATGTATATAAGGATTTAAATGGCGTATCGCATTTTGGGGCACAACTTGGTATTACCCCAGTAGAAGGCTGGTCGGCATACTTTAACGTGCTGACAGGTAAAAACCAGGGTGCAGTAGCTAATGGTGCATTGTTGGATTTAACTACCTCTTACCAGATTTCGGAAAAAGTGAAGGTCGGATTCAATGCAGCTGATTATCACCTGGCTGGTGGCAATGGGGGCTATAGCGGTGCTGCTTTATACCTGCAGCACGGCTTTTCTGAAAAATTCGCCCTGGGTTTAAGGACTGAATACTTTAAAACCAAGGCCGTTGGTTTGGTTGAAGGTGAAGGAATTAAGTCTGTTACTTTATCGGGTAATTTTAAAGCTGGCGGACTTACCTTCATTCCTGAATTTAGGTTCGACGACCGTGATGAAGACTTGTTTTTAAAATCTAACTTATCTCCAACAGACAGAACTTCGCAATACTCTTTAGCCGCTGTGTATGCCTTTGAGTAAAATTAATGTACCATTTTATCTGCACAGGTAGAACTGGCAAAGGCTTCGGGTTTGGCTTTGAATATAAAACCCATGCTTAAAATATACCCCATCGCTTCATTCAATGCCTTATTCGATTTAAACATCGGATTGGTATTGATGTCGGCGTGGACTTCCAAATCAACATCATAAAGGTCTAATAAATCACAGATGGAATAGGCTGTTTCTATCGATTTCTGAACTTCAACGAGCATTCGCTCTTTAATGCTCATGCGCTGGGTGGTTTTTTCCTGATGGATATACATAAACCCTCCATGATGCTCTCTTAATAATACAATAACGGTGGCGAAATCTGTTAATGCGCCCTTTACTTGTGAATCAGTTCCAATACACACTTTAAGATGATAGCCTTTTTCCGTTTCTTGGATAATGGCTTTTTCTATTTCTTGAATAATAGGCGTGTGAATGATTTCACCGCTAAATCTTTTCCAGGTCATGTCAATTAAATTTAATTAAGGGAACGCCAAAATGTTTAATTAAATTTAAAGTATAAATTTCGAAATGCAATATTATTAAATTGTTTATTTATTAGTTATCAGTCACTTGAGGGACACGAGTTTTTCTATATAAAACAAAATTGCTTTTTAAGAGTTCTTATTAATAGATATGATGAACAATAAGACGATTATAGTATCAAATCGATTACCCGTAAAAATTACAGAAAAGAATGGAAAATATGTCCTGAGTCCTAGTGAAGGTGGACTCGCCACAGGATTGGGTTCGGTTTACAAAAAAGGAGATAATATTTGGATAGGATGGCCTGGAATTGAGGTTCCGGTGGAGCGCCAGGAAGAAGTGACCAAACAATTAGCGCTACAAAATCTAGTGCCGGTTTTTTTAACACAGGATGAAATAAACCTGTATTATGAAGGCTTCTCCAATGAAGTGCTTTGGCCGGTGTTTCACTACCTGGTTACCTATGCTCATTTTGAACAAGATTATTGGGAATCCTACAAAAGTGTAAATGATAAGTTTCGATCAGTAGTAGCAACCAAACTTCAGGAAGGTGACACCATATGGGTGCACGATTACCAGTTGTTGCTGTTACCCGGAATGATCAGAGATGTGGAACCTCACGTAACCATTGGTTTTTTTCAGCACATTCCCTTCCCTTCGTATGAAATTTTCAGGCTAATTCCCTGGCGTGAAGAACTTCTGAATGGAATTATAGGCTCAGACCTCATAGGTTTCCACACTTTTGATGATGTGAGACACTTTTTAAGTACCACTACCCGCCTCACCTCCGCTAAATCAGCTAACAACGTCATCACCTGGAAGGAACGGCAAATTGTTGTGGAAGCTTTTCCAATGGGTATTGACGACCAGAAGTTTGAAACACTGAGTAACCGGCCCCTGGTTAAAGCACATGTTGAATCTTTTAAAGAACACCGCGAGAATGAAAAAATTATACTTTCTATAGACCGTTTAGATTACAGTAAAGGAATTATCCAGCGTTTACAGGCCTATGAGTTGTTATTACAAACCATGCCTAAATATATTGGAAGATTATCTTTATGTATGGTGGTAGTACCCTCCCGAGACACTGTACCACAATACAAGGAACTGCGCGACCATATTGATCAAATGGTGGGTAACATCAATGCACATTACAGAACGATGGACTGGTTGCCTATTCATTATTTTTATCGGTCATTCTCCGTTGATTTCCTTTCCGCACTTTATTCTGCTGCCGACGTTTGTTTGGTTACACCCATGCGCGATGGAATGAACCTGGTGAGTAAAGAATATATAGCCTCCAGAACAGCTAATACGGGTGTGTTAATTTTAAGTGAGATGGCCGGGGCATCAAAAGAGTTGAATGACGCCTTATTGGTTAATCCTAACAATATAGGTGATGTGATGCGCGCCATTGTAACCGCATTAGAAATGCCGCTTGAAGAACAAACTGCAAGAATGAGCAGTATGCGATCCGTGGTGAAAAAATATAATATTCACCTTTGGGTGAAGAATTTTGTATCTAAACTAAAAGAAGTGAAAGAATTACAACAGTCATTATTAACAAAATACTTGTCCCCACAGATTAAAGAACAAATCTTTGCCGCTTATCAACAAACTTCAGAACGGTATATTTTTCTTGACTATGATGGAACGTTAGTTGGTTTTAACAGTGTAATTGATAAAGCCTCTCCTGATCCGGAATTGTATGAACTGCTTAACCAATTGATTCTTGATCCCAAAAATAAAGTGGTATTGATTAGCGGGCGTAAGTACGAGACGCTTGATCAGTGGTTTGGCCATTTAAAAGTAGGCATGATTGCAGAGCATGGGGCCTGGCAAAAAAATTCAGGCGAGGAATGGAAAAGTTTACCCTTGCTTACCGATCAATGGAAACAAGAGGTGAAGGAAGTACTGGATAGGTATACAGACAGAACGCCCGGATCTTTTATTGAGGACAAAAGTTATTCCATGGTATGGCACTACCGCAGGGTAGAAGCCGGCCTTGGCGAATTGCGGGTAAATGAAATTATTAATCACCTTCGTTTGATCGTAGCTGATAAGGGGCTGCAAATCATGCCTGGAAATAAGGTGATTGAAATTAAGAATATTGAAGTCAACAAAGGTAAGGCCGCTCAAAATTGGCTACACGACCAACAGGTAGATTTTATCCTGGCCATGGGCGATGACCATACCGATGAAGATATTTTTAAGGCCTTGCCTGATACAGCTTTCACCATTAAGGTGGGCAGCAATATTTCTGCTGCTAAATATTACCTTAGAAATCCTGAAGAGGTGCGTCAGCTATTACAAGAATTAGCTTAACAATTATTATTTAGAAAGGCCTCATCTGGAATATTCCGGATGAGGCCTTTTCTGTTATAAAAATATAGGTCTGTCTAATTTAATGGCAATGCGATGAGCCGCATTCATCAGGCCGACATGGCTATATGCTTGTGGGAAATTACCCCACTGACTGCCGTCTTTTTCATCAACATCTTCACTAAACAACTCTAAATGGTTGCCATATTTTATTAATGATTTAAATTCTCGAATGGCATCCTCTATTCTGCCTACACACGCTAAGGCCTCTACATACCAAAAAGCACAGATGAGGAAAGTAGTTTTAGGTTTCCCAAAGTCGTCACTATGTTTATAGCGGTAAAATAACCCGTTCTCTGCCTTTAATTCATTTTCTAAAGCGATAAGATGGTCTTTTGCACGCTGCGAGTTCGGATCCAGGTAATTCATCAGGATGAGTTGTAAGGTGCTGGCATCTAAATGTTCACTACCAATGGCATGGTTATATACCTTCCTTTCCGGATCATAACAAGCCTCAATGTGTGCAGCTGCTTTATCAATCAGCTTCTGTGCGCGATCCTCATATGCCGCATTGCCAATGGTTTTAGCCATTTTTAAAGCTGCTTTTGCGCCCGCCCATTGAAAAAGGTTGGTGTAACAATGCATATTAGCAATATTGCGAAACTCCCAGATCCCGGCATCAAATTCATCGATGGTATTCTCTATTTTCTTTAACAGGTAATCCAGCCACTTGGTGGAATCCTGACGCTCATTGTTAATAAACCGCCTGTCATTATATAAAGGCAGCATAGAAATAAGTACCTGACCATAGATGTCATTTTGAATATGTTCATAAGCCTGATTTCCGACCCTTACCGGTTGCTCGCCCATATAGCCTTCCAGGTTACCTAGAATTCGTTCGGTAAGTACCCGTTCGCCGGCAATGCCAAATAAAGGTTGGTAACGGGTGTCGTTACGGAAGGAGATGTCAGTGATGTAATTGAAATACTTCTCCATCTCTTCGAAATGACCAATGTGGTTTAGCGCGGTAATCACATAATAGGTGTCGCGCATCCAGCAATAGCGATAATCCCAGTTTCGGGTGCTTCCTGGTGATTCAGGTAAACTGGTGGTGCTGGCGGCAATGATGGCGCCCGTATCTTCATATTGGTGAATTTTAAGCACCAGCGCGGAACGGATAACCAAGGCCTGATAAAACCCCGCAATGGTGGAGTGTTTGATCCAGGTTCTCCAGTATTTGATAGTATTTTCTAGAAATTTCTCTGCAGTACTTTCAATCGGTGCTTCCAGGCGGTAGCCAAAAGTGGTTATCAGGTATTTGGTTTCATTAAGCGCAAAATAACGCTCATCTTCCAGGTAACTTAAGGAAATGTTGGTGCTCAACTGCATGTTTTCGCCACCACCTTCAAAAAAGATATGATTACTGCCGCGGCTTCCTACTAATGGGGTATCACCATAGTGATACACTGGTCGGCATTTGACTTTTATTCTCGGATTTCCACTAATCACTTCGATTTTACGTATAAACATGAGTGGTTTGTAATACCGTTCATATTGACGAAAACGAGGTGCAAAGTCGGTAATGCGGTAACATCCCTCAGGATTGGTTACCTCTGTACATAAAACGTTGGTATTCTCGAGGTAATATTGTTTGGTGCTGTATTCGCCATGAGGACGAATAGAAAACTCCCCACCTTTTTCGCTGTCGAGTAAGCCTCCAAAAACAAAAGAACTATCGAATCTGGGCCAGCAAAGCCAATCTACATTTGTATTTTTATTAATATGTGCAAGAAAAGCACAGTTTCCTATGATGCCTGTTTGATAAGTGTGTCTCTCCATTTAGTGTTTTAAATCTATTTAATAAGAACAATATAATTGTGGATTTGTTGTATGGTAAGGTGTTTATACCGGTTTTTAATAGTGTTTATAACATATAGGTATATATACCGTTAATTTATTATCAAAACTTATGCCCATGAAGACAGAATTGATTAATGAATTTTACCTGATGCAACAAAGCAGGTCAAATGCTAAATATTTAGAGGTTTTAGATGAGCGGGTGTATGAGCCTGTTAAAAAGGTGAATATGCGTGTTTCTACCTGGATGGAGGGCAGAGGTTTGATGCTGATGCACCTTGAAAATACGTTGAACCGTTCAGTAAGACGGTTAAAGAAAAAGTACTTCCGTTTTTAATACCCTTATTTCCCGAATTTAAATAGCTGAATAACCTTATCTTTGCGCCATGACGGTAGAAAAGATATTGGATAATTTAAAGATAGCTTCCTTAAACGAGATGCAGGTTGCTGCGGTTGCTGCAGCTAAAAAAGGAAACGATGTGTTGTTGCTTGCCCCAACGGGTTCAGGTAAAACACTTGCCTTTTTATTACCTATTTTTCAACGTATGGATGCTAAAGTTAAGGGTGTTCAGGCTTTAGTTATTGTACCGTCGCGGGAACTGGCGCTGCAAATTGAGCAGGTGTTTAAATTAATGGGTACTGGCTTTAAAGCCAATTGCTGCTACGGCGGGCATGCAGTGAAAACGGAACGTAATAATTTCGAAGAACCACCTGCCTTGCTAATTGGTACGCCCGGCCGGATAGCCTATCACTTAAGACATGAAAATTTTGATGAATCTGTCATTACTACTTTAGTACTCGACGAATTCGATAAGGCACTAGAGTTTGGTTTCCAGGAAGACATGGACTTCATTATCCGAAAATTGCTTTCTCTAAAACAGCGCTTTCTTACCTCTGCTACAGCCATGGAGTCGATTCCTGGGTTTACAGGGGTCAAAAATGCAGTTGAGATTAATTTCTTAAAAGACATTAAATCGGCTCCAGATTTGAAGCTAATGAAAGTGAAAGCACAGGCGGAAGATAAACTGTCTACTTTGTTTGACCTGATATGTAAAATTGGCGATAAAACCACTTTAATTTTCTGTAATCATAGGGAAACCGTTGATCGGATTAGCGATTTACTTATTGATAAAGACCTAGCACACGATATCTTTCATGGTGGTATGGAACAGGATGAACGTGAACGTGCTTTACTAAAATTTAGAAATGGCAGCATAAAAATTCTGATCACCACAGACCTGGCTTCCCGCGGACTGGACATTCCTGAAATTGAATGTATTATCCATTACCAGCTTCCTTATACCGCTGACGCATTTGTGCACCGTAACGGTCGAACTGCCAGAATGAATGCGAAAGGCACCGCTTACCTGATGCTTACCGATGAAGAAAAATATCCATTTCTAAGCGATGATATGGAGGTAGAGCAATTAAAAGGAAAATACAATTTACCAAAAGACAGCCAATGGCAAACCCTTTACATTGCTGCGGGTAAAAAAGATAAAGTAAATAAAATTGATGTGGTTGGCTTATTGCTTAAGAAAGGCGGACTGCAGAAAGAGGATGTTGGCTTGATTGAGGTGAAAGACCAAAGCTCTTATGTGGCGGTAAAACGTAAAATGGTTGGACGTGTACTTTCAGCCCTGGCCAATGAAAAGATTAAAAATAAAAAAGTTAAGATAGAAGTAGCACTGTAAATTATGAGCAATAACGATATTTTCAAAAAATTGCGCGTAGCGCTGCAGTTAACAAACGATGATATTATAAACATTATGGGCTTGGTTAATTTCAAAATTACCAAAAGTGAGCTGGGATCTTTTTTTCGTGCAGATGACCATCCTAACTTTAAGCCTTGTGGCGACCAGATTCTCCGCAACTTTTTAAACGGTTTGGTGATCTATAAACGAGGACCTAAGCCAGAGCAACCAAAATTAGCTAAACCAGAATCTTCTTCTGAAAAGTCAATATAAGGCCTTGTTTTTGTGGAAGACAAAGCCTACGATGTTTAAAGAATAGACGCTTATTACAGAGATTTTTTATTATGTTCGCATAAGGACACGATGCGATAGAAAATCATCGGGATTATAAATCTATTGTACCTTTATATTCATAATTGTTGGCTGCCGATGAATAGGATTTCTCTTCTTCTTTTTACAGTAGTTAACCTGCTTACGGTGGTTTCTGTATTTGGGCAAAGCAATAATAGATTGAATGGTACGGTAAGAGATTCCCTGAATCGTCCGATTCCCGAAGCCAGTATCCAAATTGTATCCGGTCAGGATACTTTATTTGGAAACACAGATTATCGCGGTAAATTTAACATTACGGGCATCAGAACCGCCGAAGTGTTTGTACGTATTACGGCCATGGGCTTTATGTCGTATCAACGCAGGTATAAATTTAGTCCGGTTCAACGAACCCTTAACATTCAGCCTTTCCTGGATCCAGATGCCAATACCTTGAAAGAGGTGGTGATCAAAGCTAATGTCAATCCCATTCGGATTGCCATAGATACCATAGAATATAACGCTGCTGCTTTTTTAGTGACCGAAACAGACCGGGTGGAAGATCTGCTGAAGCAGCTGCCTGGTGTAACCATAGATAATGATGGTAAAGTAAGCGCTATGGGTAAACCCATGACTAAACTCCGCATTAATGGTGAAGATTTCTTCACAAACAATGTTAAAGAGTTTATATCGCAGTTGCCGGCAGACATGGTTGCTAAAGTACAAGTGATAAACGATTATGGCGATGAGGCTAATTTTACAGGAGTTAAAACGGGAAGCTCGGAAAAAATGCTGAATCTGGTTACTAAACCTGGCAGAAGCAAAGGGAACTTTGGAAACAGCGCTATTAATGGCGGAACAAATGAACGTTATGGTTTGCAGACCAATGCAAACCTCTGGCGCGAGAAAAAACAGATTGGTATTAAGGGGAATGTGGTGAGCACAAATAATGCTGCCGGGGTAAGTAGGAATATTAATACAGGGTTTAATTATAGAGATAAGCTAAGCAATACTGTAACCGGAACCTTTGCCTATTCTTTCGATAATGTGGATAATAACATCAACCAGCTCGATTACATAGAAACCATAAACTACCTGGGTACTATTTTAACAACAGATAGTAGTCAGCGAACAGCGAACAGCAATAAACATAACCTCAACTGGGGTTTACAATCAATAGGGGACAGGAGTTATTTTCAGGCGGGTGTGGTTGGTTCATTTTTAAACACTGATAACTATTTTCAAGGTAATACTACTCAGAGAGGTGTAATTTGGCAAGACCAGCGTAATAACAATGCATCTGCCCAATATTCACCCGAATTTAATATGAATGTAGCCTGGGCCTACAGGTTAAAAAAGCCTGGTCGGAATTTTTCCATTGGTGTTACCGCAAAAAATGGAATTAGTCATATGGATGAGGCATTAAGCAGCAGCATCGGTTATTATGATGCCAGTCAGAATAAGATCCCAAGAGATTCTTTACTAAACCGTATTGTGGATACCCGTAATAAATCCAGAAATCTGGGTGGTAGTTTTCGCTTTAGCGAACCAGTTGGTGTTGACAGTGATTCATCGGTTAGCAGAAACATGGATGTTTACTACAATTTTCAAATGGAAGAAAATGATAATAAGTTGTCCACCAGGGTAAACAACAACCTCTTTAATAGTCGTTTAGTTGATTCCTTGAGTACCAATTACACTTCCAGGTTCCTTTCGCACCTTATTGGATTGAGTTACCGTTATGGTGCAGAAGATATCAGTTATAGCCTGGGGATCACGGCGCAGCCTAATTTATTGGTGGTTGAAAATGAATCTCCGCAAAGTCGTGTCAATCATGCCGGCTTCAACATTGCACCTGTGGTTAGTCTTAACATGTTGCTCTCTGCAGCCAGCAGCATTAGTTTTAATTACAATGGTAACAGCAATGCACCGAATTTATCCCAATTACAGCCGGTGCCAAATACCCGCAATTTGCAAAATGTGGTCATCGGTAATCCTAATTTGAAATCTACTTTCACCCACGGGGCCAGCTTTTCGTACCAAAACAATAATCCTGATAATGGGCGTGCACTCATGCTTGGTTTGAATTCAAATTACATACAGGATCAGGTGGTGAGCAATATTGTGTTAATTCAGGATACGCTGAACAGTTTAAAGCAGGAAACCAGATTTGAGAATGCAAATGGGGGATATGGGATCGATGCCTTGTACTCCTGGTCAAGGCCATTTATGCAAAACCAGGTTAACCTGGAATTCAGAGGCAGCGTAGGTTTTGCAAACCATGTCTCCTATGCAGATAATGTGCTGAATAATAATAAGGGTTTTAACCTCTCGCAGTCCATCATGTTGAGGTACAACCAGAAAGGGTTTACCATTAGTTCAGATGTAAATTATACTTATAATAGCAATCGGTACTCCCTGGCTTTATCAAATTTAAGGGATATACAGGTGTATGAGCTTAACCTGAATGCCAGGGCTTATATAAACCCTACACTCGCCATTACGCTAGATGCTTCAAAAAGGATTAATGAAGGTTACTCGCTGTATGCCAATAATCCTTTTCTAATGAACATCAGTCTCCAAAAGACATTCCTAAGAAAGGAGCAAGCCATGTTTAAGTTACAAGCTTATGATTTGTTTAATGAAGGCAATAGCCTGATCCGGAGCCTTTCAGATAATTCCATCATCGATAGTAAAAACAGTCAATCGACACATTTTCTACAATTAAGTTTTATCATTAACCTCCAGCAATTTGGAGGTTAATGATAAAACTAGTTATACTATTTTTCTGTATTTTATGCGGTGTGGTGTAACATCACCCAGTCTTTTCTTACGATTTTCTTCGTAATCGCTATAATTCCCCTCAAAGAAATAGACTTGCGAATCTCCTTCAAAAGCAAGAATATGAGTACAGATACGGTCAAGGAACCACCTATCGTGACTAATCACAACGGCGCAACCCCCAAAGTTTTCTAATGCTTCTTCCAGTGCCCTTAAGGTGTTTACATCAATATCGTTGGTTGGCTCATCTAGTAGCAGCACATTGGCGCCTTTTTTCAGCGTAATGGCTAAATGCACCCGGTTGCGTTCTCCACCAGAGAGAATGCCGACTTTCTTTTGCTGATCGCCACCATTAAAGTTAAACTTGGATACATAGGCACGTCCACTTACTGCTTTATTACCCAGTTGGATGTTATCGAGTCCGTCAGTAATATTTTCGTAAACTGTTTTTGCAGGATCAAGGTCATTGTGCATCTGGTCCACATAGCCAAGCTCTACAGTTTCTCCAACACGGAAGTCGCCGCTATCTGCTGTTTCCTGTTGGGTAATTAACCTGAATAAAGTTGTTTTACCAGCACCATTGGGTCCAATGATACCCACAATGCCTGCTGGCGGTAGCGAGAAGCTTAGGTTTTCAAACAATATTTTATCGCCATAAGCTTTAGTTACATTGTTAGCTTCAATAACCACGTTACCCAATCTTGGTCCCGCTGGAATAAAGAGTTCCAGTTTATCTTCACGTTCTTTCGAATCTTCAGAGGCTAGTTTATCATAATTTGACAAACGTGCTTTTGACTTGGCATGTCTGGCTTTTGGTGCCATGCGTACCCATTCCAATTCTCTTTCCAGCGTTTTCTGACGTTTACTTTCGGTTTTTTCCTCCTGCGCTAAACGTTTTGCTTTTTGTTCTAACCAGGATGAATAGTTTCCTTTCCATGGAATACCTTCACCTCGGTCTAATTCAAGGATCCAGCCCGCCACGTTATCAAGGAAATACCTATCGTGGGTAACCGCAATTACAGTTCCTTTATAGTTTTTCAGAAATTGCTCCAGCCAGTCGATGCTCTCCGCATCAAGGTGATTGGTTGGCTCATCTAATAACAATACATCTGGTTCTTGTAACAACAAGCGACACATGGCCACCCGGCGACGTTCACCCCCAGAGAGTACAGCTATTTTTGTGTCAGGTTCCGGACAGCGTAAAGCGTCCATGGCACGTTCCAATTTATTGTCCAGTTCCCAGGCGTTTACAGCATCAATTTTGTCCTGTAATTCGCCCTGTTTAGTCATCAGCTTGTCCATCTCATCAGGGTTTTCGTAAACCTCTGGTAAGCCGAACTTTTCATTGATTTCTTCGTATTCTTTCAGTATAGCGGTAATCTCCGCAACGCCTTCTTCTACAACCTCCCTAACCGTCTTGTTCTCATCAAGTTCCGGCTCCTGGGCAAGGTAGCCAACCGTATATCCTGGCGAGAAAACTACCTCTCCCTGAAACGATTTATCAAGTCCAGCAATTATCTTTAAAAGTGACGATTTTCCTGATCCATTTAGACCAATAACTCCTATCTTTGCTCCATAGAAAAAAGACAGGTATATGTTTTTTAGCACTTGCTTTTGAGGGGGATAAATCTTATTCACTCCCGCCATTGAGAATATTATCTTTTCGTCTGACATAATTACTTCTTAAATTTCAAATATCGCCAATAAAGTCAGAACTCAGTAAGTTTTATGAAATATAGGCAGGAGTAACAATTTTTTTAATCTAATGGCGTAATTGTTGATAAAAATTTATATCCGGCACGTCTTATTCAAAACATTTTAATAGTTTAGGACAATCTGGTTAAGAAAGGTATATATGGAAGCTAAATTTTCACCACAAGTTAAAGACGTGATTTCGTTTAGCAGGGAAGAAGCCCTGAGATTAGGACACGACTACATAGGCGCTGAGCATCTTTTATTAGGCCTAATTCGCGAAGGCGATGGTATGGCTATTAAGATATTAAAATCTTTAGGTGTGGACACCACCAAATTACGACGTTCTATTGAGGATGCCGTTAGAGGTACGTCCAGCGTTACTGTTAATCTGGGAAATATCCCGTTAACTAAGCAGGCGGAGAAAGTATTAAAAATCACTTATTTGGAAGCTAAAATCTTTAAAAGCGACCTGATCGGAACAGAACACTTGTTGTTATCTATTCTGCGTGATGATGATAATATCGCCTCACAAATTTTATTGCAGTACAGCATTAATTATGAAATTTTCAAACAGGAAGTGGAAGTAAACAAAAACGGATACAGAGATGATCCGCAAGGAAGTGCTTCAACCGGTGATGATGATTACCGTGAAGAGGAAAGCTTCAGCAGCCCGAAGAAAGTTTCAGATATTAAATCTAAAACACCTGTACTGGATAATTTCGGTAGAGATTTAACTAAAGCTGCAGAAGAAGGTCGTTTAGATCCTATCGTTGGTCGTGAAAAAGAAATCGAGCGTGTATCGCAAATACTATCACGTCGTAAAAAAAATAACCCCATTCTTATCGGTGAACCCGGCGTAGGTAAATCGGCCATTGCCGAAGGTCTTGCCTTAAGAATTGTTCAACGCAAAGTATCTCGTGTATTGTTTAACAAACGTGTGGTTACTTTAGACCTGGCCTCTTTGGTGGCAGGTACTAAATACCGCGGTCAGTTTGAAGAACGTATGAAAGCGGTGATGAATGAGCTTGAAAAATCTACTGATGTGATCCTATTCATTGATGAGATCCACACCATTGTTGGTGCTGGTGGTGCATCAGGTTCTTTGGATGCGTCAAATATGTTCAAACCGGCATTGGCGAGGGGAGAAATTCAATGTATTGGTGCCACTACCTTAGATGAGTATCGCCAATATATCGAGAAGGATGGTGCATTGGATCGTCGTTTCCAAAAGGTAATGATTGAGCCAGCTACACCGGATGAGACCATTGAGATTCTAAATAGAATTAAAGAGAAGTATGAAGACCACCATGGTGTGACGTATACAGACGAAGCAATTAATGCTTGTGTGGCCTTAACTTCACGATACATTACGGACCGCTTTTTACCGGATAAAGCCATTGATGCTTTAGATGAAGCAGGATCACGTGTGCATTTAACTAATATTCATGTTCCTGATGATATCATAGATATCGAAACCCGCATTGAAGACATCAAGGTGGAGAAAAATAAGGTGGTTAAAAGTCAGAAATATGAAGAAGCCGCTAAACTAAGAGATACAGAAAAAAATCTTTTAGAAGAGTTGGAACGTGCTAAAGCAAGTTGGGAAGCAGAAACAAAAACAAAACGTTATACTGTTTCTGAAGATAATGTAGCTGAAGTAGTATCCATGATGACAGGTATTCCTTTGCAAAGGGTTGGACAAACCGATAGCCAAAAGCTATTAAACATGTACGACACCGTAGCCACCAAGATTATTGGTCAGGATGATGCCATCAAAAAGTTAACAAAAGCCATTCAACGTACCAGAGCGGGATTGAAAGATCCTAAAAAGCCAATCGGTTCTTTTATTTTCTTAGGCCCAACGGGTGTAGGTAAAACAGAGCTGGCTAAAGAACTTGCAAGGTTCATGTTCGACAGTGATGATGCATTGATTCAAATTGACATGAGTGAATACATGGAGAAATTTGCAGTGTCTCGTTTAGTGGGCGCGCCTCCAGGATACGTAGGTTATGAAGAAGGTGGCCAGTTGACAGAAAAAGTTCGCCGTAAACCTTATGCAGTAATCTTATTGGATGAGATTGAAAAAGCTCACCCAGATGTATTCAACATCTTGTTGCAAGTATTAGACGAAGGTCAGTTAACCGATAGCTTAGGCCGTAAGGTAGATTTCAGGAATACCATTATCATCATGACTTCGAATATTGGTGCACGCCAGTTAAAAGATTTCGGACAAGGTGTAGGTTTCTCAACCATCGCTAAAACAAACCAGGTCGATGCACACTCCAGAGGAGTAATTGAAAATGCCTTGAAACGTGCTTTTGCACCAGAGTTTTTAAATAGGGTAGATGATGTTGTCGTATTCAATACCTTAGGTAAAGAGGAGATCTTCAAAATTATCGACATCGAATTGAAATCGTTGTTTGACAGGGTACAGAAGTTAGGTTATGAAATTAAACTAACGGAAGTCGCTAAAGACTTTATTGCCGAGAAAGGTTTCGACATTAACTTCGGTGCACGTCCTTTGAAACGTGCTATTCAAAAATACCTGGAAGACCCTATTGCAGAAGAGATCCTTAAAGGTGAAATGCAGGAAGGTGACATTCTTGAAATTGATTACGATAAAGAAGGTGATAAAATTACCGTGGTTAACAAAAACCCAAGTAAAACCATTAAAGAAGGTGGCGAAAGCCCAGAATAGGTTGATCTTATATTTAATTACAAAACGCCTGCTGTTTAATTACAGCAGGCGTTTTTTTTGAACTAAAATAAATCAAGCTGGGCCCGTGGCACGCGAAAAAGACTGGAGTCTAATGTGGTATCATCAATATTTAGCTTATTGATGCGGCAATGCAACGTAAAAGTGTCCTTGATCATTTTCGCAATATTTCCATCACCACGCATTCGGTCGCCAAACCGACTATCGTTTACACTGCCACCATGGCAGGATTGTATCATGTGCCATACTTTATCTGCACGGTCTGGGTAATTCTTTTTTAACCAGTCTTCGAAGATTGGTCCAATGGCACCGTTCAACCGAACTACGGTGTATCCCGCACGTTGTGCGCCATGGTCTGCAATGGTTTTTAATATTTTAGGAACTTCATGGTCACTCAGTCCTGGAACCAGCGGCGCTACCATTACCCCCATAGAAATACCCACTTTACTCAATTCTTCTACAATTTTCAGTCTTTGTTTGGCGGTAGTGGTCCGTGGTTCCATCTTCATGCGCAACTCTTCATTCAAGCTGTTAATCGAAACGTACACCCTGCACAGGTTTTGTCTGGCCATGTCCTGCAATATATCTTTATCGCGTAAAACCAGCGCATTCTTAGTAATGATACCAATAGGTTGTTTATATGCCAGGGCAATTTCCAATAGCTGTCGCGTAAGCCTGAACTTCCTTTCTGCGGGTTGGTAACAATCTGTATTTCCAGAGAGGGAGATGACGCTGGCGTCCCAGCCTTTCTTTTCCAAAAACTTTTTAAAGAGGGCAGGGGCATCTTGTTTAACAATGATTTTACGTTCAAAATCGAGGCCGGCACTATAACCCCAGTACTCATGTGCATTGCGTGCATAACAATAAGTACAACCATGTTCACAGCCCTGATAGGGGTTCAGCGAATACGCCATGCCAACATCAGGGCTCTCCACCTTATTAACGATTGATTTGGCTGCACCCATAATAAAGGAAGTTTTGCGCTGCTCCACCTCCCAATCGTCTATACCCTCCACATGTTCCTGCACATAATCGTTTTTTTGGAAATGATTATGAGGATTTAACTGTGCGCCACGGCCTTTAACATAAGTGTCCGGGTTTTCTTCCTGACCATTCATACTGCTAATTTACTAAATATATTAGTAAATTAGCAAGTGTTATTTTTTTGGTAAGGGCATATAATCCATAGGTACCATGTCGGCTATTTTCTCAAAAGCCCAAAAACCTTCAAAAAGGAAAGATTTAGGCTGGAAAATACCGCCCGAAGCATAAAAATGTACTGGCCCTTCCAACAGGTGGACAATGGAAATCTGGTAGTTTGGCATATCCAAAGGGCGATTGATCGAATGGCCTGAGGTATTGGTGTAGGCATTTGTTTCCCGTTCTTTGGTATAGATCAGGTAAAGATCATCTTTGAAGTTCAAGGTTTTTAAATCTGAGTATTGCTGTTTAACCAAGGTGTCTGTCAGCACATCGCTGCGGTGGAGCGTGCTGATTTGCTTAGGCATTTGTTTTATTTTATACCAATGCGTTAAGGAATCGCTTTCTGCCGAGTTCATACGGATCACACCACCCAGCACTTTCTTTAACCGCGAAATTTGCGCTTCAATTACGCTATCTGATGGTCTGCTGCTGTTATCCAGCTTCACCAGCTTATTGATCACAAATCCTTCTTCCTTGGTTTTGCCCTGGTAAAGCGACTTAAAAAAGTGTTGTGGAGAACCATAATAGGCAAGCTCCCTATTTTTTACCCATTGCTTTTTCTTCGATGCCGAACCTTTCAACTCTTCAAAATTGGGCAGACCCGAATAATAGACAATACGTGTCTGGTAATTGTATTCGAAAAACTGCAGCATGTATTTCAGGCGATAACCTAAGGCCTTATTTTCGATCACTAAAAATTCATTTGATTTTACCACAAGTGTTTTTTCCTTGTCGTCATAGTCTACCCGTAAAGCTTGTGGGTTAAGCAATTTACTTTGCTTGGCATTTGGTGATTTCCCAATAAAAAACTCCTTAAAAAGTTCAATGTATCGCTCACGATTGGGATCTACCTTAATGACAACTTCTTGCAACTGAATGGTGTTTTCGCTGAGCACAATGTTCATGCTTACGGCTTTATCTGCAATAATTACATTTTTAGTGTAAGGCAGATAGCCCATCATTTCCACCAGTACATCATAGTTTCCCGGTTTCAGGTTACCTAACACAAACTTGCCATCCATATTGGTTACCGTGGCTGTTTTATAACCACTCAAATAAACTCCGGCGCCAGGTAGTGTTTCACCACTTTTGTCTTTTATGGTACCTGATATCGATAGGCCCTGTGCCCAAACATTTACCGCAAACAGCAACAATATACAGAGACTTACCAGGTGTTTTTTCATCTGTAAGTTATGATAATTGTCCTTTATCCAGCAATTCGCGCGCATTAGCTTTGGCCGATTTACCCGGAGGTTTTCCACTTAGCATCTCCGCAATCACATAAACACGGCCCTCACGGTCCAACCTTTTAATACCCGTCGTACTTCTTGCGGCATCCTCATTTTTATACACAAAGAAGTGTGCATTTCCTTTGGCAGCAATTTGTGGCAAGTGTGTAATGCAAACCACCTGCATGTTTTGTTCCAGCTGGCCAATGACCTGACCTACACGCAGCGCAATTTCACCCGAAATACCAGTATCTATTTCATCAAAAATTAAGGTAGGCAAGTCGCTATGTTTAGCCAGGATAGATTTAATGGCCAGCATAATTCTGGATAGCTCACCCCCTGAAGCCACTTTAGCAACCGGCGCTGGCGGCTGACCACTATTTGCCGAAAACATTAGGGCAATATTATCCTTACCGTCTTTGTTCAGTTCCTTGACTACCGTTTGTTTAATTTTAATTTTAGCATTAGGCATGCCTGCCTGCGTGAGGATCGCTGCAACTTGCGATTCTGTTGCTTTGATAGACTTGCTGCGGTTTGCCGATAACTGGTCGGCCATTTTTTCTAGTTCTACCTTTAGCAGTTCCGTTTCTTGTTGCAGCCGTTCAATTTCTTCCTCACCACTTAAAATAAGACTGAGGTTATTGGAAAGTTCATCCTGAATAGCCATAAGCTCAGGAACAGAATTAACACGGTGCTTTTGTTGTAGTGTATACAGCAAATCTAAACGGTGACTTATTTCATCAATTCTTGCTGGGTCAAATATTACATGCTCCTCCAGCGTGGCCAGTTCACCGCTAATATCTTTCAACTCAATCAGCGCAGAGCGCAATCTTTCGGTCAGCTCGGCATAAGCCGGATTAAATTGTTCAACCCCATGCAGTTGGCTCACCGCTTCCTTAAGCATAGGCAAAGCCGATGCCTCGTCGTCACTTAATAACTGGTAACTGGTCACTAAACTTCTTTTTATGGACTCCGCATTATTGAGGGTTTCAAGTTCCGCTTCCAGGGTTTCCTGTTCATCGGCCTGTAAATTAGCCTGCTCCAGCTCATTGAATAAGAATTGTTCGTAATCTTGTTTATTACGTGCCTCATCGGCTATCTTTTGTAATTCACTTAAGCGAACCTGGTTTCTTTTAAACAGTTTGAATTTATCGCGGTAGTTGTTCAGCAATGATTCATGATTGGCCAATCCATCCACCACCATAAGCTGGAAACCAGGGTCGTTTAACTCCAGGGTGGCATGTTGCGAATGGATGTCAATAAACCTTTCGCCAAGGTGTTTCATCACCGATAGGGTTACCGGCGTATCATTTATAAAGGCGCGGGATTTTCCATCGATGGAAATCTCGCGCCTCAGTATACTTTCTTCCTGAAAATCTAAATCATGCTCTTCAAACAAAGGTTTCAATCGGTCGCCTTTAAGCTTGAATACACCCTCAATAATACACTTTTTCTCCTGGTTAAAGAAAAACTTAGTCTCTGCCCTGTGCCCTAAAATAAGGGAAAGCGCGCCTAACATAATTGATTTACCTGCTCCTGTTTCACCAGTAATAATGTTCAGGCCCTTATCAAGTTCCATCTCAACATTATCAATCAAAGCGTAGTTTCGTATCGAAAGTTTTTGTAGCATATCCTTTGCTAAATTATAAAAACTTAGTCAATGGATGTTCATCCTTTACGAATAAAATTGCTGATGCTTTTTAAAAATAGGATGCATCTGCGCAGTCTTCCTCATTATGGTTACCGGAGTGTATAGTGTCTTCCACGCATGCTGCTGCTTCCTTAGCCGCTGCTGCCGCTTCTCTTATCTGTTTCTTAAACGCTGGCGAATTAAAGTGATCTGCTAATTTTTTACTTTCTACTGTAAGCTGCAGACTATGTAATTTCATCACTTCCATCTCTTTTCTAAAAGCAGGCGTGTTCACCAATTTGGCCATCGCTAGTCCTTCACTTTTTGCTTTCTCCACCTGCTGTTTCCAGGCGTCGCTTTTTATAGCTAATTGCATGTCAACCGCAACCTTTTTAATCTCGGCTTCGTGTTTTTTCCAGGCTGGCGACTGGTAGTAACGGCTAATTTCTTCTGCATGTTTCCTCATCTTTTCTATAGATGCCTGATCAGGTTCTACCGGTGGAGGTGGCGGCGCAGGTAAGTTTAAGGGTGCAGGTGGGGCTGGTGGTGCTGGCAGTTCCACTCCAGCTGCTGGTGCAGGCGGCGCAGGAATGGGCTGTGCATTCACTTTTAAGCTTTTATTTTTTGTTATCGTTTTACTTTTCTTGTTTTTTATGGTGTCCTGGGCTGGTGCCCAATCTGTAGAAGTTGTATAGGCTATGGTGGCCTGCCTAACAGCAATAATTTTCTTTTTAACTGTTGTTTTCGAGGTTACCGGGTTAATCCAGGCCAGTGATACCAGCGTAAGCACGGTTACGGAAATAGCTAATAGCTGTTGTTTCGTGGTGTTGTAGGTCGTCTTCATATCTGTGATTCGTTTGATGCGTTGATAAAGATTTTGGTTATTTCCGCTGGCGGCCAAGGTAAATACCGGTGTTTGTTTCTCGTTAATCAGTTCAATTTGTAACAGGGCATGTGCATAAGTAAGTGGTGTATGTGTTTTTTGTACCACAATGTCGTCGCAGGCATGCTCTCTTTCTCTTTCAATCATGCTGCTGCAAAGCCAGGTAAATGGATTAAAGAACAGGATGGTCTCCATTACCGTTTTCATCGTGTTAAGCATGAAATCGTTTCTCCGTATATGTGCCATTTCATGGATGAGGATCGCCTCTACATGCACCATTTCCAGCTGACTGGCAAAAGAGATAGGGAATAAAACAATGGGTTTTAAGTATCCCAGTACCAGGGGTACACTTACCCGATCAGATAAATAAAACATCACATTTTTGTTAATCTTCAGTTCCTGAGTAATACGCTCAAAAAGAACCTGCCAATCTTTTGGTACCGCCACTTTTGGCGATGTTTTTAACTTCCATAGTTTATGGTAACCGCCAGCCAATATGACTACCTGCATCAATAAACCGATGCCATAAATGCTTACCAGCATGGGGAAGTAGAACTCTGCTTGTTTGCCAAGTGAAACTGGGATCACCTTACCTAAAGATAGCGAGTTGGATACCGAACTTAGGGGCGGCCAGGTAAATACAGAAAAGAAAGTCAGGCAAAAGCAACTGAAAATCATACTCAAGGTGATAAAAGCCAGGTTATGTTTCATCCTTGCATTTAGCTTCGGGATCAGGAGAAGGGTAATCAGCAAGAGCCCATATAATAAGGTGCCTTGCCATAATGAATGGAAAATACTCCACCCCGTGGCTTTGATGATGTTATTTACTAATGCTTCCATCATTTTATTTTTTACTAATTTCTTCTAAATAAGCTTTTATAGAATTGATCTCCTCCGTGCTGGCTTTATGGTTACCCAGAGCCTGCATCACCAGGCGGGTGGCAGATCCATTAAATACATTGTTGATCATTTTATTAACCAGATGTTGTTGGGTTTTTTGCTGATTGACCAGCGAACGGTAAATATGGGTCTTGGACGAGGTATCCCTCGACACCAAACCTTTTTCATGCATAATCTGCATAAGCTTTAGGGTGGTTGTGTAGCCTGCATCTTTATTTACTTCTAAAATTTCATGCACATCCCTTACCGTACAGTCGCCTTTTTCCCATAAAATCTGTAAAATCTCTAATTCGCTCTCGGTAGGTTTAAATAAAGTATCTGCTTTCATCTGTGTATACGAATTGTTTCGTACACTAATCTACGAATATATTCGTATAAACAAAAAATAATTCGAATAATTTTTTTGTCGAAGATAAGTGCTTTAGGGGCAGAGGAGTAGCGGCTATTTGCCCATCATGGCCACGATGGCATCGCTGATGTCTTTGGCGACTTCAGTTTTTGATTTAACATCAAATACGGTCTTTTCAAAAGTCTTGTTAAAGAGGGTAATTTTGTTGGTGTTGGTTTTAAAACCTGCACCTGGATCATTAAGGGAATTCAATACAATCAAATCCAGGTTTTTCTTTAGCAGCTTGGCTTTGGCATGTTCTTCTTCATTTTCTGTTTCCAGGGCGAAACCAATGAGCAACTGGCCGTTCTTTTTCTGCCGGCCTAAGCTGGCCAGGATATCAGTAGTTTTTACCAGATTTATAGATAGATCGTTTTCGTGTTTCTTTATTTTCTGATTGGCAACGGTCTGCGGCGTATAATCAGCAACAGCGGCACTCATAATGGTCACCTGGCTATCACCAAAGTGCGCTTCACATGCCTTAAGCATATCGGCAGCACTCACCACATCTATGCGATTCACGTTGGCCAGGCTTTTCTCAGCCGTAGGGCCTGTAATGAGCGTTACTTCAGCACCCATTGCGGCAAAACGATCGGCTATAGCGAAACCCATTTTACCTGACGAATGATTCCCAATAAACCTAACCGGATCAATGGCCTCA
The DNA here is from genome assembly GCF_015752175.1 of Pedobacter sp. CAN_A7. Taxonomy (NCBI): domain Bacteria; kingdom Pseudomonadati; phylum Bacteroidota; class Sphingobacteriia; order Sphingobacteriales; family Sphingobacteriaceae; genus Pedobacter; species Pedobacter sp. CAN_A7. Next base: position 1,229,075 of record NZ_JADOUW010000002.1, read on the forward strand.
TAGGTAGGTCCTGCAGTAACCAATACTTTTTGTCCACAAAGCGGAAGGTCTTTTTTAATATAGGCGGTGAGGAAGGCAACTATTTCTTCTGGTTCAGCCATGCGACCTTCACCAAATAAACCGCTGGCCAGTTCACCTTTATTAGGGGCAATAATGGTATTGCCAAATGCCTTAAGTTGTGTAATGTTGTTTTGTGTACTTTGGTGTTTCCACATGTCCAGGTCCATGGCCGGCGCCAGTAATACCGGGCATTTTGCCGAGAGGTACACCGCGGAGAGCAGGTTATCGCAGAGTCCATTAGCCATTTTGGAAATGGTATTGGCACTTGCAGGGGCAATGATCAGGTAATCGGCCCACAGGCCAAGCTCCACATGGTTACTCCATACGCCAGTTTCTTCTTCAAAATACTGCGTATATACCGGATGTTTGGATAGGGTAGCTAGGGTAAGGGGGGTAATGAAATTAGCCGCATCAGCGGTTAATATAACCTTGACGTTTGCGCCAGCTTTAATAAGTAGCCTTACTAAAACTGCAGATTTATAAGCGGCAATACTGCCACAAACGCCAAGGATAATGTTTTTTTGATTAAGCATAGTTTTTAATGCAAGTCGATGTGCAAATTACGCTATGCATCTATTTATTCTTGATCTTTAACGGGGTTTCTGTAGTAAATTTTATCGTTCAAAAATTCATCAATAGCAATTAATGTTGGTTTTGGTAAACGCTCATAGTGCTTGCTGATTTCAATTTGTTCTCTGTTTTCAAAAATCTCTTCCAGGTTATCGTTTGCTGAAGCGAACTCAGCCAATTTGCCGTGTAGTTCTTCCTTCATATTGTTAGAAATCTGGTTAGCCCTTCTTGAAATAATGACTAAAGACTCATATAAGTTATGAGTTTTCTGATCTAAATCGTTGATGTTTCTCGTTACCGTCGTATTCGGTACAGCAGGTTTATTAGTATTCATTATTTTATTGGGGTTTTAATCAAGTTATTGGCACTGTCTATTTTCGCTTCTTTTTCAAGCGTCGATTTGTATCTCGCCATTTGCTCTGCTTGTGTAGCTAAAATGTTTTTAGCTTTTTCAATACCAGCCTGGCTATCACTTTTTAATTTCTCTACTTCTTGAGTCAGTTTACTTTCCGGATGTGCTTCAAAAAACTCATCAGCATAAGCTATGGCTTCTGTAAATCTTTCTTCCTGACGGAATTCATAACTGGCATTGGCATACATGTATTGCGATTTCACAATCAGCATGTTCATTTCTTCCGCATATTTAATGTCAGGAAAATCAATCTGTGCATTTTTCAACGCAATTACTGCAGATTTGTAGTTACTAATATCATATCCGCCTAGGTCATAGTACATCCTGGCGTTTTCGTAGGCTTTATCTTCTAATTTGCCCCTTAAGTTAGCAATAAATTTACTGGCATCAGCAGCACGTTCACTTTTTGGGTATAAGTTGATGAACAATTGCATGGCATCAATAGCTTTATATGTATTCTCTTGGTCCAGTGTGTATTCTGGTGAATCCAGGTAATAACAATAAGCGCCTAAATAGCGGCATTCTTCAGCATATTTACTGGTAGGGTAGGTATCAGCAAAGTATTTAAACTGAAACCTTGCTGTAGTATAATCTTTTAAATGATAATAGGTAAGTGCATAGTGGTAATTCAACTCTTCTGCTTCGGCTCTTCCCCTGTATTTCTGAGAAAGATCTTCGAAAAGAATCAAAGCCTTCGAATAGTTTTTATTGTTATACAGTTTCATGGCCTCCTGATACTTTTTAGCCACATCATTGCTCAACCTAATTTTCTCAAACTGGCTTTTACAACCCGCTATGCTTAGTGTAATAACAGTGAAACTTAATATAAATACGTGTTTAATTTTAAACATTCTGCAAAGATAAGTAATAATACGATAACGTCAATTAAAAATAATCAGGCGCTAATCTATATAAAGGCATTGATCCTTTCAAGTCATTAACATAATTTAACACATCGTCTAGGTTTATTTTTATGGCTTGTAGGTATGCCGGGATTTTTGACTAGGGGGAGTTTGTTTGCTAAACCGGTTAACGTCTGTGAGCTGGCAGCTAAACGGCGGGCATTCGGTTTGCGCATTGACTGTTAACTTGTATAAAGTGGCCTGTTAAATCCCAGTTCCAATTATACTGGTCCTCGAAACATTACTTAGCGGAGAAACGGGTATAGAATTCGGTATAAAGCACATGAAATATTCAGCTTGAATAAGATGCTGGTGATCATTATGCTTCTTCAAAATCCCGATCAGACACATGTGGGTAGTTTCAGATTTCGCATAAATCAGGTCGATATGGGGTACACCTGAGTCCATAATGAATACGACATGAATCCGTATTGAATCCGTGTTTTTCTACAAATAGTCGTATTCATTACATATTGACCTCATATTCAACTTATATGCAGGCATACCTTGTCTGTGGCCCTAGCAAAAACGCTATGACCGATGCAAGGGATTTTACTGAATAAATTAGTTGGGTTTGCCAAAGATTATTTTTGATGATTAAGTGTGGGAGTCAGCGTTCGTTTTAATGGCAGTTGTTATGCACTTACTTATTAATTTCACCTATAAGAAAAGGTATGTGGTTATCGCCTGATCTCTTATCTAGGAGAAGGTATGTGATTATAGCCTACGGTAATAAAAGTGGTAGTATATATATACTACTATTTGCTTCAACTCATTTGTGCTAATTGAATGTTGCTTGTGCTGCCCAATATATATACTGCTACTATTTACTATGTCTATTTGTGCTGATTAAATTTTGCTTTGTTGGCCAATATATATACTGCTACTTTTTATTATGCCAATTTGCGCTGGTTGAATGTTGCTAGTCGTGCCGAGGTTCTGTTGTATACGTTTTACAGGCATTGCTATCACTGCATATATTTACTTTTATACCGTGTTGTTGCTTTGTTATTGTGATTAATACAATTAATGCGAAAGAACGGCTGTCAAAGCTGGACCGGTGGCTAAAACAACCTTGCCTAACCCACCGTTCAAGCAACTACCTTAGGCTATAAAATAAAAACCGTAATTTTTTTATCAGTAACAGAGCGACTTAGCTATGCTATACAAATATAAGCTACAATTGTTTTGCGGGGATAGAATATTTTCCTACTTTTGCATCCCGCTTCGGAGGAAGGGAAACAGTGAAAAGGATAGAGAAGAGGTTGATTTGAAGAGTTGAGT